>NZ_SDEB01000002.1 GCF_004522175.1 Paracoccus ravus
GTCGAAAAACTGACCGGCCGATGCCGCAACCCGTTCCTGCGAAAACAGCGGCCGAATTCGAGCCTTCACCTCACGTAGCGAGGACGCCCAAAGCTCAAGCGTCTCTTCGACCGACAACCCCGCAATCCATGATCCCTAACTTACTCATGGTAGCGCATTGATTCAGATTGAAGCGAAAAATGCAACTGTAATGGAAGGTGTCAGCGTCCCGTCTTGCGCGGGGCCATTCCGGCGATCTCGGCGCATTCGGACCGGACGAATCCACGACCGCCCGCGGCATCATAGGGCCAATCCCTGCAAGCATGGCTCGAGCCCAATGGGCAGCAATTCGCGGCGGGCAATGCCCGCGCATTACGACTGCCCGCGCGATGATACGCAGTGATTTTCCGGTCACGAATGAGGCGATCCCGGTACCAGATTTCCGGCTCAACGGCACTGCTATCTGCGTGCCGATGCGAGAGTTTATCCGCTTGTGCCGCCATGGGCTGCCCGCTGGGCGCGCATATTAAACGCGCGACACGCGCTGCGGGCCTCTTGATGAACATCCGTTGACCCGATCCCCCCGCCCGGTTCTATATCGGCCGGGGAAAACGGGAGAGAGATCCATGGCCATCATCCTCGGTGCGATTGCCGATGATTTCACCGGCGCGACCGATCTGTGCAGCACTTGGGTCAAGGCCGGGCTGCGGGTCGTGCAGACCATCGGCCTGCCCGCGCCGGATGAGACCCCCGATGCCGATGCGGTGGTGATCGCGCTGAAATCCCGCACCATTCCGCCCACCGAGGCCGTCGCGCAATCCCTCGCCGCGCTGGACTGGTTGCGGTCGCAGGGCGTGCGGCAGATCCTCTTCAAATATTGCTCGACCTTCGATTCGACGCCCCAGGGCAATATCGGCCCGGTGACCGATGCGCTGATGCAGGCGCTGGGGCAAGAGATTGCCGTCATCTCGCCCGCCTTCCCGAAAAATGGCCGCACCATCTACAAGGGTCAGCTTTTCGTCGGCGACCTGCCCTTGGCCGAAAGCCCGATGAAGGATCACCCGCTGACGCCGATGCGCGACTCAAACCTGATCCGCTTGATGGATGCGCAGGCCTGCGGTCGAACTGGCCTCATTCCCTTGCAGATCGTCCGGCAGGGCCCCGAGGCGATCCGCGCGGCCTTTGCCACACTTTCCGCGCAGGGCTATCGCTATGCCGTCCCCGATGCCGTCGAGGATCAGGACATGCTGAGCCTTGGCCGGGCGCTGGCCGATATGCCGCTGGTCACCGGCGGCTCGGCGGTGGGGATGGGCCTGCCCCAGAACCTGCGCGAGGCCGGGGCCCTGGGGGCGGCGCTTGCCCCTGCCCTCCCTTCGGCCCCCGGTCGCGCCGTCGTGCTTGCGGGAAGCTGCTCGGCGGCGACTCGCGCCCAGATCGCCCATGTCGCGCCGCTCTGGCCCGATTACCGAATCGAGATCGACCGTGTCGCGGCGGGCGAGGACATCGCCGCCGAGGCTCTTGCCTGGGCGCAGGCGCAATCCGGGCCGATCCTGATCCATGGCTCTGCCGATCCCGAAGAAGTCGCCCGCAACCAAAGCCGCTATGGCGTGATGGCGGCTGGCGAGATGATCGAGCACACGCTTTCCGCGATTGCCCAAGGGCTATTCGCGATCGGTTTTTCGCGTTTCCTCGTCGCCGGGGGCGAAACCTCGGGCGCAGTGATCTCGGGCCTTGGGATCAGCGCATTGCAGATCGGCCCCGAGGTCTGCCCTGGCGTTCCATGGTGCGGCGCAAGGGTCGCGGGGCGCGATCTGGCGCTTTGCCTCAAATCGGGGAATTTCGGCGCGCCCGACATGTTCGTGCAGGCTCTGGAGATGCTGGAATGACCGAATCCCGCCAGCGCGATGAGATCGCGCGCCTCGCGAAATCGCTTTATGATCGTGGGCTGACCTTCGGGTCTTCCGGCAATATCTCGGTCAGGACCGAGGAGGGCTGGCTGATGACGCCGACCGGCTCGAGCATGGGGGCGATCGACCCGGCGCGGATCTCGAAGCTCGACGAGGCGGGAAACCTCATTTCGGGGGACAAGCCCACCAAGGAGAGCTTCCTGCATATGGCGATGTATCGCCAGCGCCCGCGCGCCGGCGCCATCGTGCATCTGCATTCCACCCATTCGGTCGCGGTCAGCTGCCTGCATGACATCGACCATAGCGATGTGCTGCCGCCGCTCACTGCCTATTACGTCATGCGAGTCGGCCGCCTGCCGCTGATCCCCTATTTCGCGCCGGGCGATCTGGATCTGGCCAGGGCGGTCGAGGAAATGGCCTCGGATCACCATGCCGTGTTGCTGGCAAATCACGGTCCGGTCGTGGCGGGAAAATCGCTCGAAGATGCGGTTTACGCGACCGAAGAGCTTGAAGAGACGGCAAAGCTTTTTCTGGCCCTGCAGGGGATGCGGACCCGCCCTCTGACCGCGGAACAGGTCGATGACCTGAGGGCACGATTCCCGCGCGATTTTTGATGTGGACGGATCGAAATGCGGGGGCTAGAACCTGCCCCCTCGACCGCTGGCGAGATCGCCGGATTGGGTCAAAAGCCGCGCGTGCGCAGGGGCGCTGCGCGCTTATCCGCATCTGGGGCAGAGAATCATCTGTTATCCGATCCGGTCTGAGTTCTGCATTTAGACCACAAGATATGGGTAGCGAAGCCCTTTCAATGTCTATATACTGGGGGAACGCGCCGACGAGAGGATGCGATTTCGAAAGAAATCCGGTCGAATCTCAGACGCGAATGTAACTGTAGGTAGTTCATGAATGACTGGTTCCGGCGAGCACTTCCGCGGGATTTCCGGTCATCGTCGTTGCCTGCAGAACCGTGACAAAGAAAAGGGACCAGAGGCATGAGCATCACCGTCTATTCCAAACCAGCCTGCGTGCAATGCACGGCGACCACGCGCGCGCTTGATGCCCGTGGTCTGGCCTATGACGTCGTGGATCTGACCGAGGATGACGCCGCCATGCAGATGGTCACCTCGCTCGGCTATCGCCAGGCCCCGGTCGTCATCGCCGGCGAAGAACATTGGGCGGGCTTCCGTCCGGACATGATCGGCCGCCTCTCCTGAGGTCGCGATGGGCGGGCTGGTCTATTTCTCTTCGGCATCAGGCAATACCGCGCGCTTCGTCGCGCGGCTGGGCTACGATGCGGAGCGAATCCCGGCCTCGCCCGCCGAGGCGATGCCCGAGCCGGCCTCGCCCTATGTGCTGATCTGCCCGACTTTTGCCGATGGCGAGGGTCGGGGTGCCGTGCCGAAACAGGTGATCCGCTTCCTGAACGATCCTGCCCGCCGCGCGGCTCTGCGCGGTGTGATCGCCGGAGGCAATCGGAATTTCGGCACGACCTTCGCCCTCGCGGGCAAGGTCATCTCTGACAAATGCAATATCCCGCTGCTTTATCGCTTCGAACTGGCGGGAACCGATCTTGATGTTGCCCGCGTGCAGTCGGGCCTTGAAAAATTCTGGGGGACAGAATGCTTGATGATGGCGTAAAGGCCGAGCTCGACTATCACGCATTGAACGCGATGCTGAACCTTTACGACAGTGAGGGCCGCATCCGCTTCGACGCAGATCGCAAGGCAGCGCATCAGTATTTCCTGCAGCATGTGAACCAGAACACGGTCTTCTTCCACTCGCTGGATGAGAAGCTCGATTACCTGGTCGAGGAGGGCTATTACGAGCCCGAAGTGCTGGATCAATATTCCAAGAACTTCCAGCGCGCGATCTGGGATGCCGCCTACAAGCGCAAGTTCCGCTTCCCGACCTTCCTCGGCGCGTTCAAATATTACACCAGCTACACGCTGAAGACCCGCGACGGTCAGCGCTATCTTGAGCGCTACGAGGACCGCGTCGTGATGGTCTCGCTGGCCTTGGCGCGCGGCGATGAGACGCGCGCGATGAGCTTCATGGAAGAGATCCTCTCGGGCCGCTTCCAGCCCGCGACCCCGACCTTCCTGAACGCGGGCAAGAAATCGCGCGGCGAGTTGATCTCGTGCTTCCTGCTTCGTCTCGAGGACAACATGGAATCGATCGGGCGCTCGATCAACTCGGCGCTGCAGCTCTCGAAGCGCGGCGGCGGCGTCGCCCTGATGCTGACCAACCTGCGCGAGGCCGGCGCCCCGATCAAGGGCATCGAGAACCAGTCCTCGGGCGTCATCCCGGTGATGAAGCTGCTCGAGGACAGCTTCAGCTATGCCAACCAGCTCGGCGCGCGCCAGGGCGCGGGCGCGGTCTACCTGAACGCGCACCACCCCGACATCCTGCGCTTCCTCGACACCAAGCGCGAGAATGCCGACGAGAAGATCCGCATCAAGACGCTGAGCCTCGGCGTGGTCATTCCCGACGTGACCTTCGAGCTCGCGAAGAAGAACGAGGACATGTACCTGTTCTCGCCGCATGACGTCGAAAAGGTCTATGGCGTGCCCTTCTCGGAGATCTCGGTCACCGAGAAATATGCCGAGATGGTCGATGACAAGCGCATCAAGAAGAAGAAGATCAACGCCCGCGAATTCTTCCAGACCCTGGCCGAGATCCAGTTCGAATCCGGCTATCCCTACATCATGTTCGAGGACACGGTGAACAAGGCGAACCCGGTTCACGGGCGCATCACCATGTCGAACCTGTGCTCGGAGATCCTGCAGGTCAACGAGGCCTCGGAATTCAACGAGGACCTGAGCTATTCGCATCTGGGCACGGATATTTCCTGCAACCTCGGCTCGCTGAACATCGCGGCGACCATGGACGGGCCGGATTTCGGCGCGACCGTCGAGGCCGCCATCCGCGCCCTGACCGCGGTGTCGGAAATGTCCTCGATCGACTCGGTGCCCTCGATCCGTCGCGGCAACGATGAGGCCCATGCCGTCGGCCTCGGCCAGATGAACCTGCATGGCTTCCTTGCCCGCGAGCGCATCCATTACGGCTCGCCCGAAGGAGTTGAATTCACCAGCGTCTATTTCGCCGCCGTCGCCTATCACGCGATCCGCGCCTCGAACCTGCTGGCACAGGAACATGGCGCGACCTTCAAGGATTTTGACAAGTCGAAATATGCCGACGGCTCGTTCTTCGACAAATACACCAACCGCGATTGGCTGCCGGTGATGGCCGATGTCGCCCGCGTCTTCGAGGGCATCCAGCTTCCGACCCGCGCCGACTGGGCGGCGCTGAAGGAACAGGTCATGGCGCATGGCCTCTACAACCGCAACCTGCAGGCCGTACCGCCGACCGGTTCGATCAGCTATATCAACAACTCGACCAGCTCGATCCACCCGATCGTCGCCAAGATCGAGATCCGCAAGGAAGGCAAGATCGGCCGCGTCTATTACCCGGCGGCGTTCATGTCGAACGAGAACCTCGAATATTACCGCGACGCCTATGAGATCGGCCCCGACGCGATCATCGACACCTATGCGGCCGCGACCGAGCATGTCGATCAGGGTCTGTCTCTGACACTGTTCTTCCCCGCCGAGGCGACCACCCGCGACATCAACCGCGCCCAGATCTATGCCTGGAAGAAGGGCATCAAGACGATCTACTATATCCGCCTGCGCCAGACCGCGCTGGAAGGAACCGAGGTGCAGGGCTGCGTTTCCTGCTCGCTGTGATCGGCCGTCGCGGTGGGGGCTGTCTGCCCCCACACCCCCGAGGATATTTGAACAAGAAAGAAAGGTTCTTCGGATGAAGGATCAACTGCTGCGGACCCCCTTGCGCGCCATCAACTGGAACCGCCTCGAGGACGAGAAGGATCTCGAGGTCTGGAACCGCCTGACCGTGAACTTCTGGCTGCCCGAGAAGGTGCCGCTGTCGAATGACGTGCAAAGCTGGGCCACCCTGCGCCCGGAAGAGCGCGAGCTGACCATTCGCGTTTTCACCGGCCTGACGCTTCTGGACACCGTGCAGAACACCATCGGCGCGCCCTCGATGATGCCCGACGCCCAGACCCCGCATGAAGAGGCCGTGCTCTCGAATATCTCGTTCATGGAGGCCGTTCATGCGCGCAGCTATTCCTCGATTTTCTCGACTTTGTGCCTGACCAAGGAGGTCGACGAAGCCTTCCGCTGGTCCGAGGAAAACCCGCATCTGCAAGCCAAGGCGCGGCTGATTCTTGAGGAATACAAGGCGGGCTCGAACCCGCTGAAGCGCAAGATCGCGAGCGTCTTCCTGGAAAGCTTCCTGTTCTATTCCGGCTTCTACCTGCCGATGTACTGGTCCTCGCGCGCGAAGCTGACCAATACCGCAGACCTGATCCGCCTGATCATCCGCGACGAGGCGGTGCATGGCTATTACATCGGTTACAAGTTCCAGCGCGCCGCCGAGAAGCTGTCCGCCGAGAAGCAGCAGGAGTTGAAGGATTTCGCCTTCGCGCTGATCTTTGATCTTTACGACATCGAGCAGAAATACACCGCCGAGCTTTATGACGGGATCGGCCTGACCGAGGACGTGAAGGCCTTCCTGCATTACAATGCCAACAAGGCGCTGCAGAACCTTGGCTATGAGGCACTATTCCCGCCCGCCGCTTGCGAGGTCAATCCCGCGATTATGGCGGCGCTGTCGCCGGATAGCGAAAACCACGATTTCTTCAGTGGCTCGGGCTCGTCTTATGTGATCGGCAAGGCCGTCGCGACCGAAGACGAAGACTGGGATTTCTGATCCTGACGCCCGCCGCTTTCGGCGGGCGTTTTCTTTTGAATGGCGGTTTCTTTCGATGCTCAAGATGACCTTGCTGACCGGCCGAGTGGCCCCTCTGCCCGGCTCGGCCCGGCTGAGCGGCATTGCCAAATCCCCGGTGGATCGGACCTTGCAGCTTGGCCCCACTGGTCTCGAGGGCGACGAGCAAGCCGATCTGCGCGTGCATGGCGGCATCGAAAAGGCCGTGCATCACTACCCGCGTGAGCATTATGCCGATTGGCAGGCCGATCTGGGTCCGCTGCCCCTTCTGGCCGCGCCGGGGGCTTTTGGCGAGAATATCTCGACGCTTGGGCTCATCGAAACAAGTGTGGCGGTGGGCGATATCTTTCGGATGGGAAGTGCGCTGGTGCAGGTCAGTCAGGGTCGCCAGCCCTGCTGGAAGCTGACCCAGCGCCTTGGCGTGCCGGACATGGCGCGGCGCGTGCAGGGTTCTGGCCGCACCGGCTGGTATTACCGCGTGCTTGAGCCCGGTCTTGTCGCGCCGGAAGACGCGCTGGAACTGGTCGAGCGCATCGCCCCGGATTGGAGCCTGCATCGCATCTGGCACGCTTTCTATATCGACCGGATGAATGCAGCCGAATTGCGCGGCATCGCGGATCTTGAGGTGCTGGCCGAGAACTGGCGGCGCTACGCGCAGAACCGGCTAGACAGCGGCCGCATCGAGGATTGGACACGTCGATTGAAGGGCAGCGCATGACCCCGCCGCTGGTGATTTCGGTGCAAAGTCAGGTCGTGATGGGCCATGTCGGAAACTCTGCCGCGGTCTTTCCGATGCAGGCGGCCGGGCTGGAGGTGGCACAAATCCCGACCGTGGTGTTTTCCAATACGCCCGACTATCCGACGCTTCGCGGTCGCGCGATGCCAGCCGATTTCTTTGCCGATCTTATTCAAGGCGTTTGGGAGCGCGGTCTGCCGCAACGCGCAAGCGTCATCCTTAGTGGCTATATCGGCTCGATCGAGGTCGGCTTGATGCTGTCCGAACTTGTCGCCAAGGCCAAGGAGGCAAATCCCGACCTGATCTATTTCTGCGATCCGGTCATGGGAGACGAGGTTCCCGGCCTTTATGTCCCGGTCGCGATCGCCGATATCTTGCGCGACGAACTGCTGCCGCAGGCCGATATCGCCTCGCCCAACCCGTTCGAGATCGCCTATCTGACCGGCCAGCCCATCGAGACGCTGGCCGACCTGCCCCGCGCCGCAAAATCGCTGGGAATGTCTCCGGGAGCCAGCCTGATTGCCACCGGATGTCAGTTGGTGGAAACCGAAGCAGGGATGCTCGAAAGCGTCGTCTTGGGGCCGGACGGGATCAGCCGACACCCAACGGCGCGCCTGCCTGTCGCGCTGGCAGGCACAGGAGATCTGTTCGCGGGACTGGTAGTCGCCGCCCGGGCGCGTGGCCGAAATCTGGCGGCGGCGGTCGAATTCGCGCAAGCACAGACCTCGCGCGCCTTGACTTGCGCCGCGCGCCTCGGCGCGAAAGAGGTGGTCCTGTCAGACCCCGAGTTCCGCGCCACGCTCTTGACGCTTTAGGGTTTTTTCAGCGCGTTCAACAGGGCCGCCCCAAGTGCCCCCGGCGTCGAGGATGCCGCGGGCTGCGCGGTTTTCGGGCCGCGCACGGGTTGGGATTTGGGGCTGCGCTCTGCCTGCGCCTCGCGGGCGCTGGTCCCGCCATCCTTGCGCATGGTCAGGCCGATACGCTTTCTGGGCACGTCCACCTCGGTCACGCGGACGCGGACCACGTCGCCGACCTTCACGACCTCATTGGGGTCCTTGACGAAGCGGTCGGCCAATTGGCTGATATGGACAAGACCGTCTTGATGCACCCCGATATCGACGAAGGCGCCGAAGGCCGCGACATTGGTGACCGTGCCTTCCAGCGACATGCCGGGCTTGAGGTCTTTGATATCCTCGACACCCTCGGCAAAGCTCGCGGTGACGAAGCTCGGGCGCGGGTCCCGGCCGGGCTTTTCCAGTTCCGACAGAATGTCGCGGATGGTCGGCAAACCGAAGCTGTCGTCGACGAATTGCTCGGCTCGGATGCCCTTTAACGCGGCAGCATCGCCCATGATCTGGCGGATGTCGCGCCCGCAAGCCGCGACGATCTTGCGGGCAACGCCATAAGCCTCGGGGTGGACGGAGGAGGCATCCAGCGGCTCTTTCCCGTCGCGGATACGCAGGAACCCCGCACATTGTTCAAAGGCGCGCGGTCCCAGCCCCGCCACCTTTTTCAGCGCCGCGCGCGAGGCAAAGGCCCCCTTGGCATCGCGGTAAGCGACAATGTTTTGCGCCAGCGACGGGCCAAGCCCCGCGACATGGGAAAGCAGCGGCGCTGAGGCAGTGTTCAGATCGACGCCGACCGCGTTCACCGCATCTTCGACCACTGCTTCGAGCGTTTTCGCAAGCTGGCGCTGGTCCACGTCATGCTGATACTGGCCGACGCCGATGGATTCCGGCGGCACTTTGACCAGTTCCGCCAGCGGGTCCTGAAGACGGCGGGCAATCGACACCGCGCCGCGCAGCGACACGTCCAGATCGGGGAATTCCTTCGCCGCGAGTTCCGAGGCCGAATAGACCGAGGCCCCTGCCTCGCTGACGATGACCTTGACCGGGGCTTTCACCCCTGCGGGCAGGCGCTTCAAGACATCGGCCACCATACGTTCGGTTTCACGGCTCGCGGTGCCATTGCCGATGGCGATCAGTTCGACCTTGTGGCGCAGGATTGTCGCGGCCAGCGCCGCCTCGGCGCCGCGCAGGTCGTTCTTGGGCTGGAAGGGGTAAAGCGTCGCCGTGTCCAAAAGCTTGCCGGTCGCATCGACCACGGCCAGCTTGACGCCCGTGCGGATGCCCGGATCAAGCCCGATGGTCACGCGCGGCCCGGCGGGCGAGGCCAACAGCAAGTCTTTCAAATTGCGGCCAAAAACCCGGATTGCCTCGGCATGGGCGCGGGTCCGCAGATCGGTGAGCAGATCGATATACATCGTATTCGAAAGCCGCACCCGCCACGCCCAGCCCGCGACTTTGCGCAACCATTGATCGCCCGGAGCCTGTCCGAGATTTCCCAGTGAAGCGGCGACGATACCTTCGGCCCGCGCCGCGCCGGTTTCCGGCTCGGGGGCGATCTCGATTGTCAGAACCTCCTCCTTGGCAGCGCGCAGGATCGCCAAGGCGCGGTGGCCGGGAATGGCGGACCATTTCTCGGTATGGTCAAAATAATCGCTGAATTTCGCGCCTTCGGCTTCTTTGCCCGGCGTGACCCTCGCGGTGATCTGGGCATCGGTCTGCATGAACCCGCGCAGACGCCCCAGAAGATCGGCATTTTCGGAAAGCTCTTCGACCAGAATATCGCGCGCGCCGTCCAGCGCGGCCTTTTGATCGGCGACATTCTCGGTCAGGTAGCTGGCCGCCAGCGCCGCCGGACCTGCCCCACGATTGTCCTGAATGGCGCGCAAAAGCGGCTCTAACCCGTTTTCCCGCGCGATCATCGCCTTGGTGCGGCGCTTGGGCTTATAGGGCAGGTAGATATCTTCCAGCGTGGCCTTGGTTTCGGCCCCGACAATGGCGCGGGTCAACTCATCCGTCAGCTTGCCCTGCCCCTTGATCGATTCAAGAATCGCCTTCCTGCGGGCCTCAAGCTCGCGCAGATAGGCCAGCCTTTCCGCGAGATTGCGCAGCTGCGTATCGTCAAGCCCGCCGGTCACTTCTTTGCGGTAACGGGCGACGAAAGGCACCGTCGCACCGCCATCCAGAAGCTCGGTCGCCGCTGCAACTTGCGCCGCAGAAGCATTGATTTCATTGGCAATCGTACGGGCGATCCGGTCGGTGGTGTCCATCGTCAGGCTCCTCAAGTTCGGAGGAATGTCATAGCCTGCGATGTCCCTTGCGCCAAGCCCGATCAGGTCACGATGCCGATCTGCCAAGGCACGAATTCATCCTGCCCATAGCCCAGCAGTTCACTTTTCGATTTCACCCCCGAGGCGCAGTCGATCATCATGCGGAAGATCACCTCGCCCAGTTCCTCGATGGTGGCCTCGCCCTCGATGATGGTGCCGCAATTGAGGTCCATATCGTCCTCTTGCCGCCGCCACGTCGCCGTATTGGTCGAAAATTTCAGCGACGGCGCCGGCACGCAGCCAAAGGCCGAGCCGCGACCGGTGGTGAAGCAGATCAGATTTGCCCCCGAGGCCACCTGCCCCGTCGCCGAAACCGGATCGTAGCCGGGGCTATCCATGAAGACCATGCCGTGTTCGGTCACCGGCTCGGCATATTCATAGACCCCGCGCAGGTTGGTGGTCCCGGCCTTGGCGACTGCGCCCAGCGACTTCTCAAGGATCGTGGTCAGCCCGCCGACCTTGTTCCCGGCCGAAGGGTTGTTGTTCATCTCGGCCCCGCCGCGGGCGGTGTGTTCCTTCCACCAGTCGATGCGGGCGATCAGCTTTTCGCCGACCTCCTGCGTCTCGGCGCGGCGGGTCAGCAGGTGTTCTGCGCCATAGATTTCGGGCGTCTCCGACAGGATCGCCGTGCCGCCATGGCTGACGAGGATATCGACGGCATGGCCGAGCGCCGGGTTCGCGGTGATGCCGGAATAGCCGTCGGAACCGCCGCATTGCAGGCCCACGACCAGTTCCGAGACCGGCACCGGCTCGCGCGTCACGGCATTGGCTGCCGCGAGCATGTCTTTGATCTGGGCAATGCCATGCTCGATGGTCTTGGTCGTGCCGCCTTGGTCCTGAATGGTAAAGGCTTTCAGCTTGGCCCCCTCGGCCAGACCGCCTTGCGCCATGATATCCGCGATCTGGTTCGTCTCGCAGCCAAGCCCGATGAACAGCACGGCGGCGAAATTCGGATGCGTGGCAAAGCCCGAGAGCGTCCGGCGCACGATCCGCATGGATTCGCTTTTGCCATCCACCGCGCAGCCGATGCCGTGGGTCAGCGCCACGACCCCATCGACATTCGGAAAATCGGCCAGAGCCTCGGGGCGGATATCGCGGCGGAAGTGATCTGCGATCGAGCGCACCACCCGCGCCGAGCAATTCACCGAGGAAATGATCCCGATATAATTCCGCGTCGCGATCCGCCCGTCAGGACGACGATATCCCATGAAGGTCATCGGTTCGTTCGCCGGAGCCGTGGGCCGGGCATCGACGCCGATGGCGTGATCCATCTCAACATCGGTCATGGCGAGGTTATGGACATGGATATGCTCGCCTGCCCGGATCAGGGTCGAGGCCAACCCGATGATCTGGTTGTAGCGGCGCACCGCCTCGCCCGCCGCGATGTCGCGCGTGGCGATCTTGTGGCCGGGAGGGATGTCGCCAAGCGTGGTAATGCCTTCCTCGGGCAGGCTCGTTCCTGCGGGGATCGGTTGCGTGGCGATGACGACATCGTCTTCAGGCCGCAGGCGGATGATGCGTGGCGCTGTCATGGCTTCGCTCCTTACAGGTCGATGATGGCCTTGATGACGCCCGCCTCGGGGCGCGACCAATCCTGAAATAGTTGCACCCCGTCCGAGAGGGAACCGCGATGGGTGTTCAGCGCGCGGGTCGGCACCCGGCCTGACCGCATCTGCGCCACGACCTCGGCAAAATCGTCGGGCTGCGCGTTGCGGCTGGCGATCAGTGTCGCCTCGCGCTTGTGGAATTCGGGATCCGAGAAGCGGATATCCTGCCGCACCACCGAAAGCAGCACATAGCGTGCGCCATGGGCGAGGAAACCGAAGCCGCGCTCGATCGGAGGCGCGGCTCCGGTCGCATCGATCACCACGTCGAACCAATCGTTATTGGTCTGGTTGGCGGCGTTCGTTTCGGCCTCCTGATCCGCGAACAGCACGGCATCCGCAGCAAGGCCGGACTGGGCGAAAGCCAGACGATCCTCGCGCGTGTCCATGACGGTGACATGCGCGCCGCGCGCCTTGGCGAAGATGATCGCGGACATGCCGATGGGGCCAGAGCCCGTCACCAGCACCCGATCCCGCGCGGTGATGCCGCCGCGCTTGACGCCATGCGCGCCGATGGCGAGAAACTCGATCATCGCGGCATCGTCCAACGGGATACCGTCCGCCGGGATGACGTTCTGCGCGGGCACCGAGATCAGTTCGGCCATCCCGCCATCGGTATGGACGCCCAGAACCTTGATATTGCAGCAGGCATTTGTCAGCCCAATGCGGCAGGCCTGACAGGTTCCGCAGGACAGGTAAGGCACGATATAGACCGCATCCCCGGCCTTCAGCGCGCTGCCCTCGGGCGCTTCCTCGACGGTGCCGGAAAGCTCATGCCCCATGACGCGGGGATATTCGAGGAAAGGATGCTTGCCGCCGAAGATATGGAAATCAGTGCCGCAGATGCCGACATGCCGGATGCGGACCAGCACCTCGCCCTCGCCGCGCTTGGGTTCGGGGCGCGAGATCAGGGCCAGCCGGCCCGGTTCTTCGCAGATCAGCGCTTTCATCATGCGCTCCTTTTCGAAGTCGAGAATTGCGAAAAGGCTGCGCCGACCGCATCGCGCCACAGGGCGTTGCCGGCCAGAGCAGCCGGGAACAGGCCGGGAAGCGCGAGGATCGCGGCGGCAGGGTCATCGGCCTGCGCGGCTGTCAGCAATTCGGCGCGGCGGGGGTCGTCGGCCTGCCCCCGCAGGCGCAAAGCCGCAATCCATGCCCCCACCACTCGGGCAAAGGGGGCGATATCCTGCGCAGCGGCGAGCGCGTCGGCGGCAGGTAACAGGATGCGCTGGGGCAGTTTCTGGCTGGTATCCATCGCGATCTGGATATTGCGATGCGCAATCGCCGGATTGGCGAAACGCGCCATAAGATCATCGGCATAGCGGTCCAGATCGATCCCCGCCACCGGGTCCAGCGTCGCCCTCGCCGCCTGCATATGGGCGCGGGCCTGCGCCGCCAAAGCAGGCACGGCCATGACATCGCGAACATGTTCCAGCCCGTTCAGAATGCCCAGATGCGCGATCAGCGTATGGGTGCCGTTCAGCATCCGCAGCTTCATTTTTTCATAGGGTTCGACATCGGCGACCATGACCGCGCCGACCTTGTCCCAAGCGGGACGGCCCTGCGGGAACTCATCCTCGATGATCCATTGGATGAAAGGCTCGGTCTCGATCGCCAAGGCGTCCTCGACGCCAAGCAGCGCCGCCGCACGGGCACGGGTGTCCTCGGTCGCGGCGGGGACGATGCGGTCGACCATCGTGCAGGGAAAGGATACTTCGGTCGCGATCCAGTCGGAGAGTTCGGGATCAGCGATGGCGGCGAATTCCGTGACCAACCGGTGCAGCACCCGCCCGTTCGAGGGCAGGTTATCGCAGGTCAGCACAGTAAACGGCGCAACCCGTTCAGCGCGACGACGCGCGAGGCCCGCGACCAGCAGACCGACCGCGCCCGAAGGGGTCGCAGGATTCGCAAGATCGGCGGCAATCGACGGATGTGCCGGGTCCAGCCCACCTGAAGCCGGATCGACGCCATAGGCTTTTTCGGTCACGGTCAGCGTCACGATGCGGATCGCCGGATCGGCGAGGTGGTCAAGCAGAGCGGACAGGTCGGAGGCGGCGCAAAGCCAATCCTCGGTCACGCCGATCACCTCGGCGCTGTCGCCATCGGGACCGCGCGTGATGACGGTATACAGCCCGTCCTGCGCCTCAAGTTCACGGATCGGGCTTGCGGAGCGCAAGTTCACCGCGATGATGCCCCAAGCTTCGGGATCGAGGTTCAGCGCGCGTTGGGTGTAGACCGCCTGATGCGCGCGATGAAACGCGCCGAAGCCCAGATGCAGGATGCCCGGCAGCAGCGTCGCGCGGTCGAATTCCGGCGCGGCGACCGTGTCTGGCAGAACGGATTGCGAGGAAAGGTGGCTCATGCGCAGGCCCCCAAACGCGGGTGCGACAGCGTGCGCTCGATTCCGCGCAATTCGGCAAGGCCCTTCAGACGACCGATGGCGGGATAGCCGGGCTGCGCACCCCGGGTCAGATCGTCGAGAATCTCCTGCCCGTGATCAGGGCGGATCGGGATCATGTGATCCTCGCGGCCCTCCTCGCGGCGGCGTTTTTCTTCGGCCAGAAGTGCTGCGATGACCTCGACCATATCGGTGCCGCCTTCGAGATGCTCATCCTCGAAGAAGGAACAGGGCGTGGTGTCGGCCTCGCGCGTCACGTTGCGCAGGTGGACGAAATGGATGCGGTCGGCGAAATCGCTGGTGATTTGCGGCAGGTCGTTGTCGGGACGCGCGCCAAGTGAGCCCGAGCAGAGCGTCACGCCATTCGCGCGGGCATCCACCTGCCCCAGCATATGGGCGTAATCCTCGCGGGTCGACAGGATGCGCGGCAGGCCCAGAAGCGGCCATGGCGGGTCATCGGGATGCGCGCAGATGTTGATGCCGACTTCCTCGGCGACGGGGACGACCTGCGACAGGAAATCGACCAGATTGCCCCGCAAGCGCGTGGCGTCGATGCCCTGATAGGTGCGCAGCTTGGCCAAAAGCTGGTTCAGAGAATAGCCATCCGCCGAGCCGGGCAGCCCCGCACCGATATTGCGACCAAGCTCGGCGACACGGGCATCGGACATGGCTTTGAAGCGGCGGGCGGCCTCGTCGCGCAGGGCCTCGGGATAGTCCTCAGCCGCGCCGGGGCGTTTCAGGATATGCAGATCGAAGGCTACAAAATCGGGCAGATCGAAGCGCATGGCGCGGGCCTGCTGATGCGTTTCCCAGCGCAGGTCGGTGCGTGTCCAGTCCAGCACCGGCATGAAATTGTAGCAGACCGTGCGGATGCCGCATTGCGACAGGCTGCGCAGGGTCTCTTGCCAATTCGCGACATGGGCGCGCCAGTCGCCAGTCTGGGTCTTGATGTCTTCCGACACGGGCACGCTTTCGACCACGTCCCATGTCAGGCCCCCGGAAAGGATTTCGTCCTGACGTTGGCGGATGCCTTCGACGGTCCAGGCCTCGCCGGTCGGGACGTGATGGAGCGCGCTCACGATGCCATGCACCCCGGCCTGCAGGGCGTCGCGGACGGTGACCTTGTCGACCGGGCCGAACCAGCGCCATGTGTATTTCATCGGTAGCTCTCCTCAGAGGCGAAGGTCAGCTGGACCTTGCAGGCGATGCTGCGATCCGAGGCCAGTTCGAACGCCTCGCGCGCGCGTTCCAGCGGCAGGCTGTGGCTGATGATCGGGCGGACGTCGATGGCGCGGGTGCCGATCAGGTGGACGGCCTCGGCGAATTCGGGATGGAAGCGCTGCGAACCGCGCCAGATGATCTCCTTGCCGACCAGCGCGTTCAACGGGATGGTCATGTCGCCAGAGACGCCGACCTGAATGATCGTGCCGCGTGGGCGGATTGCGGCAAAGGCGGTGCGCAGCGCCGGACCCGCTGCCGAGCAGTCGAAGATCAGGTCGATCTGGCCTTTGTCCTTTTGCAAGGGCTCCAGTGCTGTGGCGTCGGTTGCAACATTGATCGTGCTGGTCGCGCCCATCGCGCGGGCGCGCTCCAGCGCGGCATCGGTCAGGTCGGTGACGATGACCTCGCGTGCACCCGCATGCCGCAAAGCGGCAAGGACCAACAGCCCGATCGGCCCGGCCCCGGTGACCATGATCCGCTTGCCGGAAAGGTCGGGGGCTTGGGCCACGGCATGCAAGCAGACAGCGAGAGGCTCAGAACAGGCGGCCTCGCCTTCGGTCACGCCCTCGGGGAAGGCATGGACCTGACGCGCGGGCACGGTGAGAAGATCGCGGAACATGCCCTGCTCATGCGGCAGGCGCATCGCGCTGCCGATGAAATGCATGTCAAGGCAATGCACCGGCATGTCGCGCTGGCAATATTCGCACGCCCCGCAGGGCTGGGACGGGCTGACCGCGACCAGCGTGCCGGGGACCAGATCCACCCCCTCGCCCGCCTGAACCACCCGGCCCGATGCCTCATGCCCCGAGATGATCGGCTCGCGCACCCGGACCGGGCCGAAACCGCCATCATGGTAGTAATGCAGATCCGAGCCGCAGATCCCGCCCGCGGCCATGCGCAGCAAAACCTCGCCGGGGCCGGGAGGGGCGACCCGATCCGTCTCGACCCGCAGGTCATGCGCGCCGTAAAGACGCGCGACACGCGTTTGCATGACGACCTCCTATCGGATCAGGCCAAGCTGCGTCGGCAGCCAGAGCGTCAGTTGCGGGATGAAGGTAATCAGAAGCAGCGCCACAATGAGCGGAATCATCCAAGGCAGGATCGCCAAGGCCGTGCGCTCGACCGAGAGTTTCGAGATGCGTGACAGAACAAAGAGCACCATGCCAACCGGCGGCGTCAGCAGCCCGATCATCAGGTTCAGCGTCACGATCAGCCCCAGATGCACCGGGTCGATGCCATAGCGCGCAGCCACCGGCATCAGGATCGGCACAAGGATCGAGATCGCGGCGATGGTGTCGAGGAACGCCCCCACGATCAGCAACAGCACGTTCACGATCAAGAGGAAGGTCCACCAATTGTCGGTCAGCGCGAACATCGCATCCGAGAACAGCGTGGCCGCCTGCGATACGGTCAGCAGCCAGGCGAAGATCGAGGCGGCGGTGACGATGAACAGCACCGAGGCCGTTGTCTCGATCGTGTCGAAACTGGCCTTGGCAAGTGTGCGGAAGGTCATCGTGCGGTAACGCACGAGGCCCAGAAACAGCGACCACAGAACGGCGGCGACAGCGGCCTCGGTGGGGGTGAACCAGCCCATGGTCATGCCGCCGATCAGCAGGACCGGGGCCATCAGCGCCATGACCGCATGCCAGTCGAAATACCAGTCCAGAGCGATCAGCGCGGCAAGCCCGATCAGCACGGCGATGTTCACAGAAAGACCGGCCATGACCAGCAAATAGATCGCGACCGGGAAGCACAGGACAATCAGCACCTCAAGCCCCGCGCCCAGAAGCTGGCGCAGTTCAAAGGGCGTATCCGAGCCCCAGCCCTTGCGACGGGCAAAGATATAGACCGTCAGCATCATCAGCGAGGTCATCACTAGCCCCGGCAGGATGCCGGCCATGAACAGCGCCCCGATCGAGGCATTTGCCATCATCCCGTAGATCACGAAGGGCAGCGAGGGCGGAAAGATCGGCCCCAGCGTCGCCGAGGCGGCGGTGACCCCCACGGCGGCCTCGACCGGGTAGCCGTGATCCTTCATGGCCTTGATCTCGATCGTGCCGATGCCGGCGGCGTCGGCCAGTGCCGTCCCCGACATGCCGGAAAACACCACCGAGCCGATGATATTGACCTGCGCGAGCCCGCCTTTCATCCAGCCGACGAGCGACAGGGCAAAGTGATAGATCCGGCCGGTGACGCCTGCGATATTCATCAGGTTCCCGGCCAGGATAAAGAAGGGCACGGCGATCAGGGGGAAGCTCTCGACCCCCGCGATCATGCGCTGCGCCGCGATGATGTCGGGCGCGACATTATAGGTCAGCAGATAGGCGAGCGAGGCCACCGCCATCGACACCGCCACCGGCACGCCGATGATCATCAGGGCCAGAAATGAACCGATCAGAAGAAGCATGGGTCAGATCCCCGTATAGCCGGACTCGGCCGCTTCTTCGCGGACGGTCTTGCGGTGGGTCAGGTCGCGGACGAAGTTCTGAAGCGCGCGCAGCAGCATCAGCACGAAGGCTGCGAAGACGGTGTAGAACACATAGCCGCGCGGCAGGTCGATCGTGACCATGCGCTCGCTGCCGACGATGCCGATATAGCGCCACATCAGCCAGGACATATAGGCAAAGAAGCCGATCGAGATCACGTCCACCCCGATCTGCAACCAGCGGCCCACCCGTTGCGGCAGGAAATTATAGAGCAGGTCGACGATGATATGGCGGCACATCCGGACGCACATGACCGACCCCAGGAAAACGATCACGACCAGGCAGTTCGCCGCGATTTCCTCGGTCCAGGCCAGGCTGTTATTCAATGCGTAGCGCGTGAAGAACTGCAGGAAGACGCAAAGGGCCATGCCCCAGAACACCACGAGCGTGAGCCAGTCCTCGATGGCATAGGGCGAAAGATCGACGGGACCGCCATGCTCTTCGAAGGCATGCGCCATTTCTTCCACGCTGACGGGGGCGTGCTGCTGGTCTGCCATGTCACTGGCTCCGGTAATGGTTCGGGAAAACCCCGGTGCCAGGGACACCGGGGCAAATGGGGGTTACTGGACCGCGCGGATGGCTTCCCAGTCCTCTTTGACATAGCCGAAATCTTCGAGCTTCACGTTTTCCAGCACGGTCTTTTCGAAATCGGCCTTGTCGACCTCGGTCACGCCGATGCCCATGCCCTTGAACTTCTCGACCAGCGCGGCCTCGCGCTCTTCGACGATCTTGGTGCCGCGCTCGGCGGCCTCAAGCATGACCTCGGTAAAGATTTGCTTGTCCTCGTCGGAGAGGCTCGACCAAAGCTGTTTCGAGACGACCGTGTTCAGGTGATCGACGATATGGCCGGTCAGGGCGATATTCTTCTGAACCTCGTAGAACTTCTTGGCCTCGATGGTCGTGAGCGGGTTTTCCTGCGCCTCGACCGTGCCGTTCTGCAGCGCCAGATAGACCTCGGCAAAGGCGATGGGGGTGGTGTTCGCCCCGCAGGCGCGCGGCATCGCCAGATAGGCCGGAACGTCCGGAACGCGGATCTTGAGCCCGTTCATGTCGGCGCAGGCCTTGATGTCCTTGTTCGCGGTGGTGTGGCGCGTACCGTAATAGGTCACGGCGGTGATATGGTTCCCGGTCGCGTCCTCATAGCCCTGCGCGAGCTTCTTGAAGACATCGCTTTTCGTATAGGCGATCAGATGCGAGGGATCGCGGAAGATATAGGGGTAATAGGTCACCCCGATCGGCTTGTAATCGCGCGAGGCAAAGCTGGAGCCCGAGATAATGATGTCGACGGTGCCGAGCTTGAGCCCCTGGTTGATGTCGGATTCCTTGCCCAGCTGCGATGCGGGAAAGACATCGATCTTGTAGCGGCCATCGGTGCGCTTGGCGATCTCTTCGGCGGCCCAGACGGATTCCGTGTGGAACGGCTCGGATGTCTCATAGACATGGGCCCATTTCAGCGCGGTTTGCGCATGGGCTGCGATGGTGCTGGCCATCAGCATGGCGGCAACCCCAAAAAGGCCCTTCATCGTGAACTTCATGCATTCCTCCCAGTAGCGTTGAGTTCAGTCTTCTTGGCAGTCAGGCTTGCTGGTGACGTTCCACCAGAAAGCTTTCGGTAAATCTTCGCTGCGACTCACTCAGGTGGTGGCGCATCGCCTCGCGCGCGGCAGGTGCGTCGCCATCGGCGATGGCATCGCGGATCGCGCCATGTTCGGAAAGCGCCAGGCGCCAGGTGCGCGGTCCTTCAAAACGGCTCGAAAATTCCATGAAAAGCGCGGAAAGCCGTTTCTCGTAGATCTGTTGGGTAAAGTTGGCGAGGACCGAGTTCCCCACCCCGGCCGCGATCAGGATGTGAAATTGCCCGTCCAGCGCGACCAGCCTCGGCCTGTCCTCGAGCGCGGCCCCCATCTCGCGCAGGTTGTCGTCCAGCCTTGCGATCAATTCGGGGGAAGCATGGCGCGCGGCCTCTTCGGCGATCGCCGCCTCGACGATGCTGCGCGCCTGAAGGATTTCCAGCGGGCCCTCGGCGTCTATAGGGGCCGCGCCGCCCGCAGCCGGACCGGCACCGACATAAATGCCCGATCCCATGCGGATCTCGACTTGCCCCTCGACCTCGAGGGCGATCAGCGCCTCTCGCAGCGACGGGCGCGAGACGCTGAGCAATTCGGCCAGATCACGCTCGGAGGGCAGCCGCTCTCCGGGTGCGAGTTCCTGGCTGGCGACAAGCGCCATGATCTGATCAGCCACCTGCCGATACTGCCGGCGTGGGCGCGGGTCATTGAGCATCTTTCCTCCGCAACGCCGCCTCCTCGCGGCGTTTGGCCAAAACTGGTTTGACCAGTTTCAGATTAAGGTTCGATTTCCGCACCGGTCAAGAGATTTTTCAGGTGTAGGAAAACCACCCTCTGCGGGAACTGGTCAGGCCACCGGGGCGATATCAAAACGCCGGGCAAGTTCGTGGAAATGCTGCGCCGTCGTCGGGTCGAGCGGCACCCCGTTCCGTTCGCGGTCGCGTGCAACATCCCATTCCCTATCGCCCGGAGCCATGACGCGGCATCCTTCGCGGGCCGGGGAATTGCGCAAGCTCTCGACATATCGAGACATTCCCGCATGGAACTGGTCGCGGTCCAGGAATGCCTCGGGGTTCAGGGCCAGCATGAACGCGCCCATCTGACGCGGAGTCGCGAAATCCGGGCCATCCATCGGCAGAATGTCAAAGCTGAGCTTCATGCCGGTCAGCACGGCGCTGAAGATCTCGGCCACCCCACCCAGTGCCGCGCCCTTGAAGCCAAAGGCCCCGCCGAGCGGTGCCAGCATATCGACAAGCTGGGGGTCGGTCACGTCCCGGCCGGTCGGGTCCGAGGCGACCGAATCGGGCAGGTCCTGCCCGAGGCTCCGATAGAGCAGCACCCGGTTATAGGGGATCGAACTTGTCGCCATATCCAGGAACCACGGGTCGCCGCCTGGGGTCGGCACTGCGACCGAGATCGGATTGGTCCCGTGAAAACGCGCAGCCCCATCATGCAGGCGAACGAAACTGTCTGAATTACAAAAGCTTATCCCAATGAACCCGGCCTCGGCAGCAGCCAGCGAATAGGCCCCGGCGGGACCGAAATGCGAATTGTTGCGGATCGCGACGGCACCCAGACCGAATTGCCGCGCAAGTTCCACGGCACGTTCCATCCCCGTATAGCCGCCCAGCGCGCCTTGGGCGTGGTCCGCATCCAGCACCTCGACCGCGCCGAAGCCGCCGACCTTTCTCGGCTCGGGATTGCAGTTCAACCGCCCTCCTTCGAGCGCCTTGATGTAATGTGGCAGGAGGCGGACGCCATGGCTGTCCACGCCGAAACGCGTGCCATGCATCATGGATCGCGTGGCCGCGACGGCGGTCGCCTCATTCGCCCCTGAGGCCAGAAAGGCTGCACGGCAAAATCGTTCCAGTTCGCGCAGTCCGACATAATCTCCGGTCATTGTCTCCCCCTCAATTGTCTCTTGCACACAGTATCCATAGCAAGGATCATCGCACAATGGCCGAGATCAGCCGCCTTGCCCCCCGCCTCTATCAGCAGGCGACCGAGATGCTTTCCCGCGAGATTCGGGCGGGCGCTCTGCCGCATGGGACGATGGTGACGCAGATGGGGATTGCGGCGCGCTTCGGGATCAGCCGCGCCCCTGCGCGCCGCGCGCTCGAGGACCTGGCGGCGGTGGGTTTGCTTTTGCGGCTGTCCTCGGGGCGCTATCAGGTCCAGGGCTCCGCGCCGGGCGGCACGGGCGGCCCGGCATTGTCACGCCCGCAGCTTGTCGCGCAGCCCGGCTGGGAAATGCTCTATCCCGAGATCGAGATGGAAGTGGTTTCCCGCACGTCCTTTGGCAGTTGGCGTCTGAACGAGGCGCAGCTTGCCCGCCATTACGGTGTCAGCCGCACCGTCGCCCGCGATGTGGTGGCAAGACTGCAGAATCGCGGATTGCTGCGCAAGGATGACAGCGGCCGCTGGCTCGCTCCGGGTCTGACATCGCATCACATCGACGAATTGTTCGAACTGCGCTGGCTGCTCGAACCCGTGGCCATGGAAAAGGCGCTGCCGCATCTGCCCGCTGACATGCTGGGCGCGATGCAGGCCGAGCTAGAGGCCGCGATGGCCCCCGAAGCCGAGCGCAATGCCGCCCTGCTGGACCGGCTTGAACACCAGCTTCACGTCGAGCTTCTGTCCCATTGCGGCAATGACGCGCTGATCCGGGCGCTGCGACTGCCGCAATCCCTGCTGATCGCGCATCACATGCTCTATCAGCTGACGCTGGAGCTATTCGGCACGGAACCTTTCCTGGGCGAGCATCTGGAAATCGTCAATCGTATGGGCACTGGGGATCTGGAAGGCGCAAAGGCCGCGCTGGTCGCCCATCTGCGCATCTCGCGGCGGCGCTCGATGCTGCGCGTCGAGGCGGTCAGGGACATGATCCAGCCTGACCCGCTTGCCTATCTTGAACGCATTTGATGCTGTGAGACCATCACAAGAGACAGGAGCCGTCCATGACCGTTTATGAGCAGCGAGACCCCCGCTTTCGCGCGCTGATCCATGCCAATGCACAGCTGCGCCAGATCGGGACCGGCTTCGAATGGACCGAGGGTCCGGTCTGGTTCCCGGCGGCCCAGATGCTGCTTTTCTCGGACATTCCCGCCCATCGCATGATGCGCTGGACCGCCGAGACGGGTTGCTCGATCTTTCGCGAGGATTCGGATTATTCGAACGGGAACACCCGTGATCCGCAGGGCCGCCTTGTCACATGCCATCACGGGATGCGCGGGGTCGTGCGCACCGAACATGACGGCAGCCGCTCGATTCTCGCCTCGCATCACGGCGGCAAGCGTCTGAACTCGCCCAATGACCTGATCGTGCATTCGGATGGCAGCGTCTGGTTCACCGATCCGACCTACGGCATTCTTTCGAATCTCGAGGGCTACAAAGCGGACCCCGAACAGGAGGGCAGCTTCGTCTATCGCCTGCCGCCCGGGGGCGGCGCGCCGCGTGCCGTGATCACCGATTTCGTCCAGCCGAACGGATTGTGCTTCTCGCCCGATGAAAAGGTGCTTTACGTCGCCGAATCCGGCGGAAGCCAGGACCCCGAGGCTCCGCCAGCCATTCGCGCCTTCGATCTGGGACCGGATGGCGTGCTGACAAACCGTCGCGACTTTGCCCTGATCGACCGGGGGCGGCCCGACGGGATCCGCTGCGACGCGAATGGCAACCTGTGGTCCTCGGCGGCGGATGGCGTGCATGTCTTTGCCCCGGACGGGGTTCTGCTGGGCAAGATCCTGGTCCCCGAGGTCGTGTCGAACATCTGTTTCGGCGGGGCGCGTGGCAATCGGCTCTTCATTACGGCGACGACCAGCCTTTATCAGATTGCGGTCAATGCGGCTGCCGCGGACTGGCCCGCCTGACGCCGAGCGGCTGGAATTCGACCGCGCTATGCGCTAGTTCGCGATGGCAATCTGAACCGGAAGGAATCCCCGATGCGGCAATATCTGGATGCGCTGCGCTTAGTCCTTGACCAGGGCATGCCGTCGACAGACCGCACCGGGACCGGAACGATCTCGCATTTCGGGCTGCAATGCCGCTATCCGCTGGCCGAAGGGTTTCCGCTGGTCACCACCAAGAAACTGCATCTGCGATCGATCGTGCATGAGCTTTTGTGGTTCCTCTCGGGCGAGACGAATATCCGCTACCTCAAGGAAAACGGTGTCTCGATCTGGGACGAATGGGCGGATGAGAATGGCGACCTCGGGCCGGTCTATGGCCATCAATGGCGGCATTTCCCGACCCTCCGCGAAGAGGATGGGCGCGTCGTCACGGGCGAAGTCGATCAGATCGCCGAATTGGTCGAGCGCATCCGCAAGACCCCGGATTCGCGCCGCCTGATCGTCTCGGCCTGGAATCCCGGCGAGGTCGATCGGATGGCGCTGCCGCCCTGCCATACGCTGTGGCAGGTGCGCATCCAACAGGGCAAGCTGCATCTGCAGCTTTACCAGCGCTCGGCCGACATGTTCCTGGGCGTGCCGTTCAATATCGCCTCATATGCGTTGCTGACCCATATGCTGGCCCATGTCACGGGATACGAGCCAGGCGATTTCATCCATACGATGGGCGATGCGCATATCTATTCGAACCATATGGATCAGGTGGCGACCCAGCTTTCCCGCGACCCGCGCCCCCTGCCCCGGCTGCGCATCACCCGCGAGGTCAAGTCGATCTTCGATTTCCGCTTCGAGGATTTCGAGTTTCTCGATTACGATCCCGCCCCGGCGATCAAGGCCCCGGTGGCGGTCTGATGCTGACCCTGATCGTCGCCCGCGCCCGCAATTCCGCCATTGGCAAGGACAACCAGATCCCCTGGCATTCGCCCGAGGATCTGAAGATGTTCCAGCGCGAAACAACGGGCGGGGCTGTCATCATGGGCCGGCGGACCTGGGACAGCCTGCCCTTCAAGCCGCTGAAGAACCGGTTGAACATCGTCGTCTCGCGCGATCATGCGCTGGCCGAGAACGTCGCGGGATCTGGCCCTGAGGCGATCGCGCTGGCGCAGGAGGCAGGTTATAGCCGCATCTACGGCATCGGCGGCGAGGCGATCTATCGCGAGATGCTGCCCTTGGCCGACCGGCTGATGCTGACCGAGGTCGCGCTGGAGATCGAGGCCGCCGACGCCTTCTTCCCCCGCTTCGACGAAAGCGGATGGATCGAGCTGGCGCGCCGCCGGCTTCCCGGCGAGGGGCCCGAATTCACCCTGCGTGAGCTGGTCCGCCGCCGTTAAAGGGCGGTCCAGCCGCCATCGACGGAAATCGTCGTGCCGGTGACCTGATCGGCGGCGGCCGAGCACAGGTAGACCGCCGTGCCGCCCATCTGCTCGACCGTGGCGAATTGCCCCGAGGGCTGCCGCTGCAGCATGACCTTGGCGATGACCTCTTCGCGGCTCATGCCATGGGTCTTCATCTGGTCGGGGATCTGCTTCTCGACGATCGGCGTCAGCACGTAGCCGGGGCAGATCGCGTTGCAGGTGATCGGGTCGGTCGCGGTTTCCAGCGCGGTGACCTTGGTCAGGCCGACGATGCCGTGCTTGGCCGCGACATAGGCCGATTTGAAAGGGCTCGCGGTCAATCCATGCGCCGAGGCGATGTTGATGACCCGACCCCAGCCCGCCGCGCGCATCATCGGCAAGGCGATCGCCGTGGTGTGAAAGGCCGAGTTGAGGTTGATCGCAATGATTGCATCCCATTTCTCAACCGGAAATTCCGGGATCGGAGCGACATGCTGGATGCCGGCATTGTTGACGAGAATGTCGCAGCGCCCGGCCGTCTCGATCAGCGCGCGGCACTCTTCGGCTTTCGACATATCGGCCCGGATGTAACGCGCGGTGACGCCATGCTCGGCCGCGAGGCTCTTGGCCAGGGCATGATCCTCGGGACTGTCGGTGAAGCTGTTCAGGACGATATCCGCGCCCGCCTTGGCCAGTTCGACCGCGACGCCCAGTCCGATGCCCGAATTCGAGCCGGTCACCACCGCCATCTTGCCCGTCAGGAACCTTGCAAACATGACCTGTCTCCTCCGAATGCGTCACGGCGGCAGAATGGGGAAAATGCTGCAACTGCACAAGGTGGCGGAGGGGAGCGACAAGCCATAAAAAAAACGCCCGCACAAGGCGGGCGCCAGTCATGAGGCAGGTTTCATACAGGCAAGAAACCTATCGAGCAGTGATTTATCTATACGCTTTTCGCCAGATGAGTCCAATGGGTAAGTTTGCCACAGGGCGAATGGATCGCTAATCTGATCCCGGGCAAAACCAGCGACCCGAAAAACAGGGCGATCGAGCATGAGATTCTTCAAATTTTCTAACGAATCCGCGATCTGGCGGGTACTCGCCTTGGGCGTGTGTGTTGCAGCGATGCCGCTGGCAAGTGCCGCCGAACCGTCACATGCTATTGCAATGTATGGAGAACCGGCGCTGGAACCGGGCTTTTCGCATTTGCCTTATGCCAATCCCGATGCGCCCAAGGGCGGCACGATTCGACTGGCGGAATCCGGCAGCTTCGATTCGCTCAATCCTTGGATTCTGATGGGGAACCCGGTTTTTCCTATCTTCACCCAGCCGGGCCTGCTGGCCGAAACGCTGATGACGCGCTCGATCGATGAGCCCTTCACGCTTTACGGGTTGCTCGCCGAAACGGTCGAGACCGATCCGGACCGGACATGGGTCGAGTTCACCCTGCGTCCCGAGGCGCGTTTCTCGGACGGAACGCCCGTGACGGTCGAGGATGTGCTCTGGTCCTTCCAGACGCTGGGGACCAAGGGCCATCCGCGCTACATCGGTGTCTGGGCCAAGGTCGCCCGGATCGAGCAGACCGGCCCGCGCTCGGTCCGCTTCACCTTCAGCGTGGTGGACCGCGAACTGGCGCTTTTGATGGGAATGCGGCCCATCCTGAAAAAGGCGCAATGGGAAGGTCACGATTTCAGCCAGTCCGGCCTGACGCCGCCCATCGGCTCGGGGCCTTACATCATCGACAAGGTCGATCCCGGGCGCGCCATCTCCTTCCGTCGAAACCCGGATTATTGGGGCCGTGATCTGCCGGTCAATCGCGGGATGCATAATTTCGACGAGATCCGCTACGACTATTTCGGAGATGCCAATGCCATGTTCGAGGCCTTCAAGGCCGGCGAGATCGACATCTGGCGCGAATCCGTCGCCGCGCGCTGGGACCGGGACTTCGATTTCCCCGCCATGCGCGACGGCCGTGTGGTGAAATCCGAGATCCCGCATCAGCGTCCTTCGGGGATCATGGGTCTGGTGATGAACACGCGAAACCCGGCCTTCGCCGATTGGCGGGTGCGGCAGGCCCTGATCGACGCCTTCAACTATCGCTTCATCAATATGACGCTGTCGGGGGGCAAGGACCCGCGCATCACCAGCTATTTCTCGAATTCGGAACTGACGATGCAGCCCGGTCCCGCCACCGGCCGCGAGGCCGAGCTTCTCGCCCCCTTTGCCGCCGACCTGCCGCTCGGCACGCTCGAGGGCTATGCCCTGCCCGAAGGCGGCGAACGCCATATCGACCGCAAAGGCATCCGCGCCGCGCTGGACCTGCTCGCGCAAGCGGGCTGGACCGTGCAGCAGGGCGAATTGCGCAATGCGCAGGGCCGCCCCTTTGCCTTCGAGATCCTCTTGAACCAGTCGGGCAGCGCCATGCGTTCGGCCTCGGAGATGCGCCAGATTGTCGACATCTATGTCGAATCCCTGCGAAACCTGGGGATCCGCCCGCAGGTCACGCTGCTCGATTCCGCGCAATATGTCGAACGCACGAACAATTACCAATTCGACATGACCTGGTATGAACGCGGCCTGTCGCTGTCTCCGGGCAATGAGCAGATGCTGTATTGGGGCTCTGCCGGGGTGGAAAAATCCGGAACCCGCAACTGGATGGGCATGAAATCCCCCGCCGCCGAGGCGATGATCGCCGAGATGACCCGCGCCTCCAGCCTCGAGGATTATCGCAGCGCCGTTCGGGCGCTGGACCGGGTGCTGACGGCAGGGCGCTATGTCATACCGGTCAGCTATTCACGAATTTCTCGTTTGGCTCACAAATCCGACCTGCATTACCCTGAAAATACACCGCTTTATGGCGACTGGCCGGGATTCATGCCAGAAACATGGTGGCACGAGGAAAGGAATTGAGATTGACGCGCATCGCAACCCTTATCACCCTTCTGGCGTTGGCCGGATGTAACACTGTCGCCGGCGTGGGCGAGGACATCACCGGCGTCGCGCGCTGGGGACAGGGCATGATGGGAGGACCAGGTTACTGATGAAATGGGCACATGTCCAAGAGAACTGGCCAGCTTTCTTCGAGGCGATCCTTGAGAAATGGCCCGAGGCAGACGAAGGCGATCTGGATGAGATCGACGGCGACCAGCGCGCCTTCATCCGCTATATCTGCGAAGTGACAGGCCAGGAGGTCGCCGAGACAAGGGATGAGATCCGCGAATGGCTCGCGGGCGAGATCCCCTCGGATATCGTCATGGACCCGTCGCATGACAATCATTCGATCGCCTTGTCGTCCAAATATGTCGGCGAAGGCGAGGATGAATATGACGATGACGCGCGCTTCGGCGATGATGACGAAGTGCGCGGCGATGGTGACGAGAACCGTGTCTAGAAATCAGGCGTCGAGGTCGACCCAGACCGGGACATGGTCGCTGGGTTTGTCCTTGGCCCGCTCGTCGCGGTCGATGCCAAGGTCGATCAGCAGATCCTCGGCTTGCGGCGACAGCAGCACATGGTCGATCCGGATCCCGTTGTCTCTCTGCCAGGCACCCGCCTGGTAGTCCCAGAAGGTAAAGGGGCCGCGCGTATTGTCCGGATCGCGCAGTCGCACCGCATCCGACCAGCCATCATGGATGATGCGCCGCAGCGCTGCCCGGCTTTCGGGCTGGAATAGCGCGTCATTCACCCATTTCTCGGGGTGGGCGGCATCTCGCGGCTCGGGGATGACATTGTAATCGCCCAGCATCACCGCAGGGATTTCCATTTCGCGCAGCACGCGGGCGCGGGCGCGTAACCGCTCCATCCATGCGAGCTTATAGTCGAATTTCGGCCCCGGCTGGGGATTGCCATTGGGCAGATAAAGCCCGGCGATGCGCACCGCCTTCTGGCCCACCACCGTCGCCTCGATATAGCGCGACTGCTCGTCGCCCTCGTCGCCCGGCAGGCCGCGCATGACATCCTCGAGCGGCAGCTTCGACAGGATCGCGACGCCGTTGAAGCCCTTTTGCCCGTGGGTCTCCAGATGATAGCCCAGATCCGCGATCGGCTCGGCGGGGAAGGCCTCGTCCTGGGTCTTGATCTCTTGCAGGACGACGACATCGGGCTGCGCCTCGCTCAGCCAGCCGGTCAGGGTTTCGATGCGGGCGCGGACGCCGTTGATATTGAAGGTCGCGATTTTCATGCGCGCGAGACTAGCCGCGCGCAAAGCCTAAGGCCAGATCAGATCGAGAATGACGTGCCGCAGCCGCAGGACGAGCTGGCATTCGGGTTCTCGATCACGAAGCGCGCGCCGATCAATTCGTCGGTGAAGTCGATCACCGCCCCCGCAAGGAAGGGCAGCGAAACCGGATCGACCACGACGCTTTGCCCGTCCGCGGCAAGGATCAGGTCATCCTCGGCCGCCTCGTCAAGGCGGATATCATATTGAAATCCCGAGCAGCCGCCGCCCGAGACCGCGACGCGCAGCGGCCGGGCCGGGCCGCTGGAATTGATCTCGGCCAGACGCGCGAAGGCGCGGGATGTGACCTTGGGAGGCAGGTTCAGGTCCATGTTCATGCTGCGTTCTCGTTTCCGTCCGTGAATCTGAAATATAGGCTTCAGGTGAAGACCTCGCAAGGAATGCCGGACGAATGACTGCACCCTATGCCTGCAAACCCGAAGACAGCCGTGGCCGCCACTGGCCGGAACGCATGTCCACCTTTCGCAGCCCGTGGCAGCGCGACCGCGACCGGATCATCCATTCCTCGGCCTTCCGCCGCCTGAAGCACAAGACGCAGGTCTTTGTCGAGCATGAGGGCGATTATTACCGCACCCGCCTGACCCATACGATCGAGGTGGCGCAGGTCGCCCGCACCATCGCGGGCGTGCTGGGCCTGAACCCGGACCTCGCCGAGACGGTGGCGCTGGCCCATGATCTTGGCCACCCGCCCTTCGGCCATACCGGCGAGGACGCGCTGGCGGCCTTGATGCAGCCCTATGGTGGCTTCGATCACAATGCGCAGGCGCTCAGGATCGTGACCAAGCTGGAACGCCATTATGCCGATTTCGACGGGCTCAATCTGACTTGGGAAAGCCTAGAAGGCATCGCCAAGCATAACGGCCCGGTCACCGGCGACCTGCCCTATGCGCTGGCCGAGGTGAACGCCGAATGGGATCTCGAGCTTTCCGGCAATGCCAGCGCCGAGGCGCAGGTCGCCGCCGTCGCCGATGACGTGGCCTATAACCATCACGATCTGCATGACGGCTTGCGCGCGGGGCTTTTCACCGAAGAGGATCTGGCGGAACTGCCCGTCGTCGGCGAGGCCTTCGCCGAGGTCGACCGCCTGCATCCCGGTCTTGACGCCATGCGCCGCCGCCATGAGGCCCTGCGCCGCGTCTTTGGCGTCATGGTCGAGGATGTGATCGCCGTCGCCCAGAACCGCCTGACCGCGTTGCAGCCGCAATCGGTGCAGGACATCCGCGACATGGACGGTCCGATCATTCGCTTCTCGAAGCCGCTTTACCAGAATCTCAAGGCGATCAAGCTGTTCCTGTTCCAGCGCATGTACCGCGCGCCCTCGGTCGTGGTCGAACGCCAGCGTGTGACCGAGATGCTGAACGGGCTTTTCCCGCTATTCCTGAACGATCCCTCGCAGATGCCGGAACATTGGCTGGCGGCGGCTGAGGCGGCCGGAGACGAGACCGGCCGCGCCCGCGTCGTGCTGGACTATGTCGCCGGCATGACCGACCGCTTTGCCATTCAGGAGGCAGAGCGGCTTTTGTGACGGGCTGGGGCGCGGGCCCCTACTCGGTCTTGTCCTTCGCTTTCAGCCATTCCTGCATCATGGCGATCTCGGCTTCCTGCGCGCGAATGACCTCTTCTGCGAGCTTGCGCACCTCGGGGTCTTCGCCATGCTCCAGCGCGACCTTGGCCATGTCGATCGCGCCCTGATGATGCGGAATCATGCCGCGCATGAAATCGATATCGGCATTCCCGGTATATTCGATGGCCATGTCCTGATGCATCTTGTCCATCGCCTTCATGTAACCCTCGGTCGAGGGGGCAACGGCCTCGGCACCATGATCCATGGCGTGCACCGCATGGTCCTGCGCGATGGCGGGCATGGCGACCAGAGCGGCAAGCGCTGCGGCGGTAAAGGATTTGCGCATATGTTCCTCCTGCTTTGCGTGGCTTATCAAGCCGCTGTCGGTGCGGAATCGGAAATGACAAACCTGTCAGATGGCGCTTTCGTGACAATCTGCCGCAGATGAAACCGCGCGACGGCTCGCGCGTTGGGCCGCGAACCTCAGCCAAAAAGGAGACTGACCATGATCGTCAATTCCGGCTCTGCGAAATGGGAAGGCGGCATCAAGGACGGCAAGGGGCTTATCTCGACCAAGTCCGGCGCGCTTAAGGATCAGCCCTATGGCTTCAATACGCGCTTCGAGGGGCTGCCGGGCACCAACCCCGAGGAACTGATCGGCGCGGCGCATGCCGCCTGCTTCAGCATGGCTCTGTCTCTGATCCTGCAAGAGGCAGGCGTCACCGGCGTCCAGATCGAGACCAGTTCGGAAATCGGGCTGGCCAAGGAAGAGGGCGGTTTCTCGATCAAGACGGCCCATCTGACGACGCGGATCAAGGGCAATGGCGATGCCAGCCTGATCGAGGAATGCGCGCATAAGGCGGAAAAGAACTGCCCCGTCAGCAAGGTGCTGAATGCCGAGATTACGCTGGACGTGACGGTCGGCTGAGGCGGAATGAAGGACGGCGCCCAAGGGCGCCGTTTTCGATCAGACCATCATTTCCTTGGTCGCCGTCAGCTTCAATTCGGGATGATCGCGGCTCACGCGGTCGATATCCCATTGCAGCCGCGTGAGGTAGACCAGATCCCCGTCATGGTCCTGCGCCATATGGCCCTTGTTGGACTGGGCGAATTTCTCGACATCGTCCTTGGGCCCGGCGACCCAGCGGGCGCTGGTGAATTGCGAGGATTCGAAGCGCACGGGCAGCCCGTATTCGATCTCGATCCGGCTGGCCAGAACCTCGAATTGCAGCGCGCCGACGACGCCGACGATGAAGCCCGAGCCGATCATCGGCTTGAAGACCTTGGCCGCGCCCTCTTCGGCGAATTGCATCAGCGCCTTTTCCAGATGCTTGGCCTTCATCGGGTCGCCCGCGCGGACGGTCTGCAAGAGTTCCGGCGCGAAGCTGGGGATGCCGGTGAAGCGCAGCGTCTCGCCCTCGGTCAGCGCATCGCCGATGCGCAGCTGGCCGTGGTTCGGAATGCCGATGATGTCGCCCGCCCAGGCCTCTTCGGCCAGTTCGCGGTCGGCGGCAAGGAAAAGGACCGGGTTCGACACCGCCATGGGCTTTTTCGAGCGGACATGGAGCAGTTTCATGCCGCGTTCGAAGTGGCCCGAAGCAAGGCGCACGAAAGCCACGCGGTCGCGGTGCTTGGGGTCCATATTGGCCTGCACCTTGAAGACGAAACCGGTGACGGGCTTTTCCTCCGCGCCAATCTCGCGCTCGGCGGAATGCTGGGGCTGCGGCTCGGGGCCGAATTCACCGATGCCGGTCATCAATTCCTTGACGCCGAAGCTGTTGATCGCCGAGCCAAACCAGATCGGGGTCATGTGCCCTTCGAGGAAGCTCTGGCGGTCAAAGGCGGGCAGCAACTCGCGCGCCATCTCCAGTTCCTCGCGCAGCTTGGCAAGCAAGTCGGCGGGGACGTGATCGGCAAGCTTCGGATCGTCCAGACCCGAGATTTGCACGGTTTCCGCGACCTTGTTGCGGTCGGCGCGGTCCATGATCTCAAGGCGGTCGTTCAGCAGGTCGTATGCGCCGATGAAATCGCGGCCCATGCCGATGGGCCAAGACACCGGAGCCACGTCGATGGCGAGGTTTTCCTGAATCTCGTCGATGATCTCGAAGGTGTCGCGGCTTTCCCGGTCCATCTTGTTACAGAAGGTCAGGATCGGCAGATCGCGCAGACGGCAGACCTCGAAGAGCTTGCGGGTCTGGCTTTCGACGCCCTTCGCGCCGTCAATCACCATGATCGCGGCGTCCACGGCGGTCAGCGTCCGATAGGTGTCTTCCGAGAAATCGCTGTGGCCGGGCGTGTCGACGAGGTTGAAGCGGTATTGCCCGAATTCGAACGACATGGCGGATGCCGAGACCGAGATGCCGCGATCCTGCTCCATCTTCATGAAGTCCGAGCGCGTGCGCCGCGCCTCGCCCTTGGCGCGGACCTGACCGGCCATCTGGATCGCGCCCCCGAAGAGCAGGAACTTTTCGGTCAGCGTGGTCTTGCCGGCGTCGGGATGCGAAATGATCGCAAAGGTCCGGCGGCGGGCGATTTCGGGCGGAAGGACGGGTTGGTTGCTCATGCCCGGCCCTTTACCTTGCCGGGCGTCCAGCCTCAAACGAATTGTTCGCGCATCAGCCTTTCCTCCAGACCATGGCCGGGGTCGAAAAGCAGGCGGTGATTGATCGAGGTCTCGGTCCTGATCTCGACCCACAGGACCGAATCGACGCCGCGCGAATCGGCATCCGCCATGACCGGCCGCTTGTCGGGGTCGAGCACGTCGAAACGCAGCGTCGCCGAATTGGGCAGGATCGCACCTCGCCAGCGCCGCGGCCGGAAGGCGGCGATCGCGGTCAGCGCCAGCACATCCGAGCCCAAGGGCAGGATCGGGCCATTGGCCGAGTAGTTATAGGCGGTCGAACCGGCGGGCGTGGAGAGCAGCGCGCCGTCGCAGACCAGTTCCTCCATCCGCACCCGGCCATTGACCGAGATGCGCAGGCGCGCCGCCTGCGGCCCCGCGCGCAGCAGGCTCACCTCGTTGATCGCCAGCGCGCAATGCTCGTGCCCGTCGGTGGTGCCCGCCGTCATGGCGAGCGGGTTGATGGCGGTTTCCTCGGCGGCGGCGATGCGCTCGGGCAGGCCATCCTCGGAATAGTTGTTCATCAGGAAGCCGACCGTGCCGCGATTCATGCCGTAAACCGGCAATCCGCGATTCTGATGCATCACGTTCAGCATCAGCCCGTCGCCTCCCAATGCGACGATGACCTCGGCCTCGCGGATCGGAACATGACCGTAACGCGCCGAAAGGGTTTCGGCGGCGCCGGCGGCGGTCTCGGTGCTGCTGGAAATGAAATGCATCTTCATGCGCGCCATCTTGCCCCCGACGCGGCCCGGCGCAAGCCCCCGCGATACCATGGAAGATCTACCGCGCCCGCGTCGCATCCGTCCTAGCGGGCCGCGAGAAATCGGTCTATGAGGCGCGCAAGCCGCTTCACATGAGGACCAGATGACCGATACCGGATTCTTCACCGAGACGCTGGACAGCCGCGATCCCGAAATCTTTGGCGCCATCCGCAAGGAACTGGGTCGCCAGCGCGACGAGATCGAGTTGATCGCGTCCGAGAACATCGTCTCGAAGGCGGTGCTCGAGGCGCAGGGCTCGGTCCTGACTAACAAATATGCCGAAGGCTATCCGGGCAAGCGCTACTATGGCGGCTGCCAATATGTCGATATCGCCGAGAATCTGGCGATCGAGCGTGCCAAGCAACTCTTCGGCTGCGAATTCGCGAACGTCCAGCCGAATTCGGGCTCGCAGATGAACCAGGCCGTGTTCCTCGCGCTGCTGCAGCCGGGCGACACCTTCATGGGTCTCGACCTGAATTCGGGCGGCCACCTGACCCACGGTTCGCCGGTGAACATGTCCGGGAAATGGTTCAACGTCGTCAGCTACGGCGTGCGCCAGCAGGACCAGCTCTTGGACATGGAAGAAATCCGCAGGAAGGCGCTGGAAAGCAAGCCCAAGCTGATCGTCGCGGGTGGCACCGCCTATTCACGCATCTGGGACTGGGCCGAATTCCGCAAGATCGCGGACGAAGTCGGCGCCTACCTGATGGTCGACATGGCCCATATCGCGGGCCTCGTGGCCGGCGGCCAGCACCCCTCGCCGCTGCCGCATGCCCATGTCGTGACCACCACCACGCATAAATCGCTGCGCGGCCCGCGTGGCGGCATGGTGCTGACCAACGATGCCGACATCGCCAAGAAGATCAACTCGGCGGTCTTCCCCGGCCTGCAGGGCGGCCCGCTGATGCATGTGATCGCCGCCAAGGCCGTGGCCTTTGGCGAAGCGCTGCGCCCCGGCTTCAAGGATTACGCGGCCCAGGTCGTTAAAAACGCGCAGGCCATGGCCGATGAGCTGATGAAGGGCGGCATCGACATCGTTTCGGGCGGCACCGACAACCACCTCTGCCTCGCCGACCTGCGCCCCAAAGGCGTCACCGGCAAGGCGACCGAGGCCGCGCTGGGTCGCGCCCATATCACCTGCAACAAGAACGGCGTGCCGTTCGATCCGGAAAAACCCTTCGTGACCTCGGGCATCCGTCTGGGCGCGCCGGCAGGCACCACCCGCGGCTTCAAGGAAGAGGAGTTCCGCCAGATCGCCCGCTGGATCGTCGAGGTCGTCGATGGCCTTGCCGCCAATGGCGATGAGGGCAATGCCGAGGTCGAGGCCAAGGTCAAGGCCGAGGTCGAGGCGCTCTGCGCGCGCTTCCCGCTTTACGCCGATATGTAAGAAATCGGTCGCGCGGGCTCAGACGAGCCCGCGCGCCGTCACGATCCAAAGCGCGATCAGGCCGAGGATCATCAGACCAAAGACGATGCTCGCGGCGACGCCCAGCAAGCCACCTCCGATCCGCCCCGCCCGGCCCAGCGGCTGCAGATAGCCGGTCAAAGCTCGATAGGCCGTGTCGAATTTCTGAAAATCGACTTGCCGCGCCAGTTTCGGATGTCCGGCCATCAGATCGGCCCTTGCCATGAACTGCGCCTCGCGCCGCAGCTTGCGTGGCAGAGCACCGCCGCGCCGCTTCAGCATCTCACCCAGATCCACCCTGTGACCGCGCCGGACACCGCCGAAACGCGCCGCCATCAGGCTTGCCACCTCATCTGCCTTGGGCCTGATTTCATCTATCATGCTCACACCCTTTTTTTTCGAGGCTAGCGCCTCTGGCAGTCCTTCGCCAGTGCCGTTACGGTGCCGCCATGATGTTGAACATGACCCTGACCGGAGAGGATTCGACCCAAGCCCCCGTGCTTTTGGCACATGGGCTGTTCGGATCGGGAAAGAACCTTGGCGGGCTGGCGCGCAGGCTGGCCGAGACGCGACGGGTGATATCACTCGATATGCGCAACCATGGCGACAGTTTTCACGACCCCGACCACAGCTATCCCGCCTTGGCGGGCGATCTGGCAGAGATCATCCGCGCCCAGGGCGGTCAGGCCGATGTGCTGGGCCATTCCATGGGCGGGAAAGCCGCCATGATGCTGGCGCTGACGCATCCCGAACTGGTGCGCCGCCTCGCGGTTCTGGACATCGCGCCCTTTGCCTATGGCCATACGCAGACTCCCCTGATCGATGCGATGGAGGCGGTGGATCTGAGGGACCTGAAACTGCGCTCCGAGGCCGATCGCCGGCTGGGCGACTATGTCGATACGCCGGGTGTGCGCGCCTTCTTGCTGCAATCTCTGGATTTGAAATCGCTCCCGCCGCGCTGGAAGTTCAATCTCGCGACCCTGCGCGAACAGATGCCCACCCTCGTGGGGTGGCCCTCGGATGCGCCCAAGGCCACGTTCGACGGCCCCGTTCTGGTCCTGGCCGGTGCCGAATCCGATTATGTCCGCGAGCCACAGGTCGAGGCGATCCGCGCGCATCTTCCGCAGGCGAAGATCAGGTTCCTCGCCGGATCGGGCCATTGGCTTCATGCCGACCGCCCGAGCGAAGTGGCCGATACCGTCGCCGAATTCTTCGGCTAACAGCGCAAACCGACCCTGCCCTCTCCGGTGTCTCCGGGGATGCGGGTCTTGAGACTGTTGGCGATGGCTTTGCAACCGCTCGCCTCTTCGGCGGCGCGCATCATCAGGTCGGGAACGCGCCTGCGATCCTTGCGCGAAAGATAGCCAAGGCGGATCACCTCGGCCTCGTTCGGCTTTACGAAGACCGAAAAACGGATGTCTTCAACGTCGAGGTCATGCCGCCGGGCACCTAGATATTCCGGCGCGGGCGAGGCGCAGGAGGCGAGAAGAAGCAAGGCAAGGATCATCGGGCGCATGTCCCATTGATCCGCGAAACAGGTTAACCAATGCCTAACGATCTGACGCGCCAGCGTTCGGCGGGCATCCGCGCATCCTCTCGGGAAAGCGGGCATTTCCGCCGATCATCCGCCCATCTCGCGCTTGTGTGAGCGGCAATCCCGCCGCGCTTGGCCTAGGCTCGATCCCCGAAGAGCAGTCAACGACAAGGAGCAATCAATGCGCCGTTTTATTCCCCTTGCGCCAATTCTGGCCGTAATGGCCCTTTCCGCTTGCGAGACCATGCAGGGCGCGGGCCGCGACATGCAGACCGCAGGCGCCCTGCTGACCGATCAGGCGGCAAACAGCCAGACCCAGATCGGGCAACAGCCCTACGCTTCACCCCCGCCCTATTGACGCGAGGTGGAAACCCGGGGCGGCCCCTTATCTTGCGAGACCGCCTCTCTGAACCCCTATGGCAGATCTGGACATGCCTGAACGAAGTAAGCGTGATGCCAATCACCAAGCCTTCGATTGGCTCTGACCTCGGACCATAAGCTGCTGGAGCATCGCACCAATTCATGGCTCATTTGAGCCGAGGCAATCGCGGTTTCCAGGTGTGACGGCCATCTGCGCGCGAGTAATTCACGCTCCAGAATAGCCATCGCGAAGTTTGTAAAGATCAGGATCGCATCCAGCACGAGGTCAAACACGCGCGCGTGAACGAATTCACGTTCCCGCTCGGGTTTGAGTACCACATCGACGAAATGGCGAAAGTAATAGTTGCCAGCTTGGTAGGAGGGGTGAACGGCCTCGGAGAAGTAGCCATATTCCCGGCCCTGATATTCCGCCCGAGCAACCTTCGCCGCATCTGGAAGCTTTGATTGCTCACTCCAAAAGGACTGCGCCTGTTTGGTGTACTTTCCCTTGCTGCGGGCCCAGTAGCGATCAGCCTTATTTCGGGTCTCGAACATTTCTACCGCAGCATCGTCGCTCCCCACGAGCCAGGTAGCCATTCTTTCGCCTTCGTAAACACAGCGGGCCAGAGCACGCAGAGACACTTCGTGTCCGGCCGCCGCTGCGGGCAGAAAAGTAACCAATAACTGCTCAAGATAACCCGACATGCTGCATCGGCTAGAAATGACAGGATCGAGATGCTCTGTTTCACCTCGCGACAGCGCTCGCGCTTGAATGCAACTATTCAAAAATAGATTGTGCGCCCAAACGGCCAGTTCGAGTGCGAGCATGTAATTGCAGCCGACTTGTCCGTATGTACGAATATACCTTACGTCCGAAAGTGGCGGAGGAGGATAAATTCCGTACTTCCGTAGCCGCAGATATTTACTTAAGCATTCATCCAAATTGGCGATCCCGGTCTCGGACATGAGATCGCCATATCTCTTATGAAACGGGCTCTTGGCCGCCTCACCCATCCATCTTGAGCGCTTGGATAAACGCCGTCTGCGGGATTTCGACCTTGCCGAATTGCCGCATCTTCTTCTTACCGGCCTTCTGCTTCTCCAGAAGCTTCTTTTTCCGCGTGGCGTCGCCGCCATAGCATTTCGCGGTCACGTCCTTGCGCATCGCCGAGAGCGTCTCGCGCGCGATCACGCGGCTGCCGATGGCGGCCTGAATCGGGATCTTGAACATGTGGCGCGGGATCAGCTCTTTGAGCTTCTCGACCATGACGCGGCCACGGCTTTCCGCGCGGTCGCGGTGGACCATGATCGACAGCGCATCGACCGGCTCATCGTTTACCAGAATCGACATCTTCACGAGGAAATCCTCGCGATATTCGCTGATCTGGTAGTCGAACGAGGCATAGCCCTTGGTCACCGATTTCAGGCGGTCGTAGAAGTCGAAGACCACCTCGGCCAGCGGCAGGTCATAGACCACCATGGCCCGGTTCCCCGCATAGGTCAGATCCATCTGGATGCCGCGACGGTCCTGGCACAGCTTCAGCACGTCGCCCAGATATTCGTCCGGCACCATGATCGTCGCTTTGATGCGCGGCTCTTGGATGTGGTCGACATAGGTCAGGTCGGGCATGTCGGCGGGGTTGTGCAGATCGCGCACTTCGCCGTCCTTCATGTGCAGCTTGAACACGACCGAGGGCGCGGTGGTGATCAGGTCGAGATCGTATTCGCGCTCCAGACGGTCGCGGATCACCTCGAGATGCAGCAGGCCAAGGAAGCCGCAGCGGAAGCCGAAGCCTAGGGCAGCCGAAGTTTCCATCTCATAGCTGAAGCTTGCATCGTTCAGCGCGAGCTTTTCGATCGCGTCACGCAGCGCCTCGAAATCGTTCGCATCGACCGGGAAAAGCCCGCAGAACACCACCGGTTGCGCAGGCTTGAAGCCCGGCAGAGGCGTGTCGGTGCCCTTTTTCTCATGGGTGATGGTGTCGCCGACGCGAGTGTCGCGGACCTGCTTGATGGATGCGGTCAGCACGCCGATCTCGCCCGGCCCGAGTTCCGCGATATCGACCATCGCCGGCTTCAGGACCGCGAGCTTGTCGATGCCGTAAAGCGCGCCCGTCTGCATCATCTTGATGCGGTCGCCCTTGCGGATCACGCCATCCATGACGCGGATCATGACGACGACGCCCAGATAGGCATCATACCAGCTGTCGACCAGCATGGCCTTCAGCGGCGCGTTGCGGTCGCCCTTGGGGGCCGGCAGGCGGGTGACGATGGCTTCCAGCACGTCCGGAATGCCGAGGCCGGTCTTGGCCGAGATCTCGATCGCGTCATGGGCGTCGATGCCGATCACGTCCTCGATGTTTTCCTTGACCCGGTCCGGCTCGGCGGCGGGAAGGTCGATCTTGTTCAGCACCGGGACGATGTCATGGCCCGCGTCGATCGCTTGGTAGACGTTTGCCAGCGTCTGCGCCTCGACGCCTTGGCTGGCATCGACGACCAGAAGCGAGCCCTCGACCGCGCGCATCGAGCGGCTGACCTCATAGGCGAAGTCGACATGGCCGGGGGTGTCGATCAGGTTCAACACATATTTGCGACCATCCTTGGCCGGATATTCGATCCGGACGGTATTGGCCTTGATGGTGATGCCGCGTTCGCGCTCGATATCCATGCTGTCCAGCAGCTGGGCTTTCATGTCGCGTTCGGCGACCGTGCCCGTCATCTGGATCAGCCGATCGGCCAAGGTGGATTTGCCGTGGTCGATATGGGCCACGATCGAGAAGTTTCTGATGAGATCAAGGTCGGTCATGGCGCGGCTATACTGGGGAAATGGGTTTGCGGGAAGAGGGAACGCACGAGGGTCAGCTGCGCAGCGGTGAGAGCCCTGCGTCACGAAGCTGGCGGCGGCGCAAGAGCGCCTCCCGCCACATCGCGTAGCAGCCCGAGGCGACGATCAGACCTGCGCCACTGAGCGTCAGTGCATCGGGTCGCTCGCCAAAGACGATCACGGCAAGCGTCAGCGCAAAGACGAGGCGGGCATAGCGGAAGGGCGCAAGCGCCGCAGCCTCGCCGATGCGGGTGGCAGTGACCAGTAGCGCATAGCCCGCGACGCCGACCGCTATGCAGCCCGCGAATTGCAGGGCCTGCAGCGGGCTCGGGATGACGAATTCCTGCCCCAGCACGATCCCCATCGCGATCGAGGCCAGCAGGATGGCAAAGAAGGCCGAGGCCGCAAGCTGCAGCGAGTGGATCTGCGAGGGGACGCGCCGGGTGACGAGGTCGCGCGCGGCAAGGCCGATCACCGCGACCAGCGCCATCAGCGAGGCGGGCTGGAAATCGCCAAGCCCCGGCCGCAAGACCAGCAGCACCCCAAGGAAGCCGACGCCGATCGCGGTCCAGCGCCTCCAGCCGACCGGCTCGCCCAAGAAAACAGCCGCGCCCAGCACGATCGCGAGCGGCAGCGCCTGCATGATCGCCGCGGTCGAGGACAGTTCCGTCAACGCCAATGCCACCACGATCCCGATGGAGCCCACGGCTTCCGAGACATTGCGCAGCACGACCTGCGGGCGGATCAGGTCACGGGTCCACATGTTCCCGCCCTGCATCTTCAGCATGGCCCAGAAACAAAGCCAGCCCAAAAGGCCGATGATGCCCAGCACCTCGGCAAAGGGCAGGCCCTTGGACAGCAGCTTGATGAACATGTCCTCGACGGCGAACAGCACCATCGAGACGAGCATCAGCGTCGCCGCACGAAAATTTTCGCCGCCCATCGAAAGGACCTCGGTTGTAGGAATTGCAGAGCCTGCCATATGCCGCGATGATCTGGCGGTCCAGATGGAAAGGAACGACGATGCGCTTCCATGTCGAAGATATGAGTTGCGGCCATTGCAGCGCGGCCATCGAGCGTGCCATCGCCGAGGCCGGGGGCCGTGCGCAGAGCGATCTGTCGCGCCGCTCGGTCGAGATCGAGGGCCTCGACGCCGCCCGGGCCGCGCAGGTGATTCGCGATGCCGGATACAGTCCGGAACCCGCGTGACGGCACATCTTGCGGCCAGTTTCCGCCACCCCGCCAAGACTGGCCAGACCAGCGCGATTGAGCCAAAGCGCATTTCCTGTTAACCTTCGCCGGATAAGACGCGGCCTCGTGAGGGTGTCCAGCCCCGCCGCATGATCCGATCCGAGGAGACAGTGATGTTGAACCGCCTGATCATCGCCGCGGCCGCGGTGGCCCTGACCGCGCCGCTTGCCGTTGCCGGCCCCATTGACAGCGCCTGTGCGAAATCCGACCGACGCGCGAGCAATCGCAACCTCTGCGGCTGTATTCAGCAGGTCGCGAACCAGACGCTGTCGCGCTCGGACCAGCGGCGTGCGGCGCGATTCTTTACCGATGCGGACGAGGCCCAGACCGTGCGCATGTCCAAGACCGTCGCCGACAACGCCTTCTGGGACCGCTACATGCGTTTCGCCTCGGCCGCCGAGGCCTATTGCGCGCGCTAGGCCACAGATGCGCATCGCCGTTCTGACCGGTGCCGGGATCTCGGCCGAAAGCGGGCTCAGGACGTTTCGCGACACGGAAGGCCTGTGGGAGGATCACCGCGTCGATGACGTGGCCACGCCCGAGGCCTTTCAGCGCGATCCAGTGCTTGTGCATCGGTTCTACAACATGCGCCGGGCGGATGCGGCCCGCGCCCAGCCCAATGCCGCGCATCGGGCCTTGGCCAAGCTGGCGCTGCGCCATGACGTGACCCTGATCACGCAGAATGTCGACGACCTGCATGAGCGCGGCGGTTCCCCGGATGTGATCCATATGCATGGCAGCCTGCTCTGCGCGCTTTGCGCCGCCTGCGGCAGGCGCTGGCCCGCGCCTCTGACCATGCGATCGCTCGATCTTTGTCCGCATTGCGGTAAGGCGCAGACCCGCCCCGACATCGTCTGGTTCGGCGAGACGCCCTATCACATGGAGGAAATCTGGCAATCGGTCGAGGCAGCCGAGCTGTTCGCGGCAATCGGCACCTCGGGTCAGGTCTATCCGGCCGCGGGATTTGCCCAGCATGCGCGCCGGTCAGGCGCGAAAACGGTCGAACTGAACCTGTCGGCCTCGGCCGTCAGCCGGGATTTCGACGAACACCGGATCGGCCCCGCGTCGCAACTGGTGCCGCAATGGGTGGCGGAACTCTGCGTCTGACGGCCAAGCGCGCTTGACGCTGCCAGCGCAATCCGCCACCCATTCCGGGATCGAGCCGGAAAGACCCGAATGACCCAGACCGTCCTTGCCAATGCCCGCCTGATCCTGCCCGATACGGTTCAGACGGGTGCCCTGATCGTCGAGAACGGCCTGATCACCGAGATCCGCAGCGGCGACACCGTGCCCCCGGGCGCCATCGACCTGAGCGGCGATTTCCTGGCTCCCGGCATGGTCGAATTGCATACCGACAATCTGGAACGGCACATGCGTCCGCGCCCCGGCGTGGATTGGCCCCATGCCGCGGCCATCGTCGCGCATGACGCGGAACTTGCCGGATGCGGGATCACGACGGTCTTTGACGCGATGCGCGTGGGATCGGTGGTGAGCGACGGCCCAGACCAGGATTACGAGAAATACGCCCGTGAACTGGCCCATGAGTTGATCGACCTGCGGCGCGAGGGCGCGCTCAGGATCAGTCATCTGCTGCATCTGCGCGCCGAGGTCTGCTCGGAGACGCTGATCGCGGAACTCGATGAATTCGGCCCCGAGGACCGCGTCGGCATCATCAGCCTGATGGATCACACGCCCGGTCAGCGCCAATTCCGCGATATCTCGAAACTCGCGCAATATGTGCAGGGCCGCTACAAGCTGTCGGACGAGGCCTTTGCCGAGCATGTCGCGCGGATGCAGGCCCTGCGCGACCGTTACGGCGACGCGCATGAGGCGGCGGCGGTCGAGGTCGCGCACCGCCTGGGCGCGGTGCTGGCAAGCCATGACGACACGACGGCCGAACATGTCGCACGCTCGGCCGGTTATGGCGTCCGGCTGGCAGAGTTCCCGACCACGCGCGAAGCGGCGCAGGCCTGCCACGATCACGGCATCATGGTGATGATGGGCGCGCCGAACCTGATCCGCGGCGGATCGCATTCCGGCAATGTCTCGGCCGCGGAACTGGCGCGGACCGGGCATCTCGACATCCTCTCCTCGGATTACGTCCCGGCCGGGCTGCTGGGCGGCGCGATGATCCTGGCCGAGATCTGGGAGGACTTGCCCCGCGCCATCGCCACGGTCACCGCCAACCCCGCCCGCGCTGGCGGGCTTGCCGATCGCGGTCGCATCGCACCCGGCCTGCGCGCCGACCTCATGCGCTTCCGACTGGTGGCCGGGCGGCCGGTCACGCGCGGCACCTGGGTGCGCGGCGAGCGCGCCTGACCCAAACCGATTGATCTGGATCATTTCGCCTTTCCCGTCCGTTGCACCATACTGGCTGCGGATCGACGAGAGGCTGCCATGAGCTATTCCGACAAGATCGAAGAGATGCGCAACGAACTGCGCGTGATGAACCGCGCCATTCCCGACACGATGAAGGGCTTCGGCGCGCTGTCCAAAGCGGCCAAGGAAAGCGGCACGCTGGATTACCGCACCAAGGAGATGATCGCCCTTGGCATGGCGATCGTGCAGCGCTGCGAGCCCTGCATCCTGTTTCACGTGGAAGGGCTGATGAAGGCCGGAGGCACGCGCGAAGAGCTGGGCGACGTCATCTCGATGGCGATCCAGATGAGCGGCGGGCCCGGCGTGATGTATGCGGGTCATGCCATGGCCTGCTGGGACGAACTGGCGGCCAAGGCCTGACGGCACTGGATTGGCCCGGCAGCCGCCGAAATCCCCCCGTTTCTTGACCTGAGTCAAGGAAAGCCGGGCGATTCGCTGGCACAAGGGCCTCAATGCCACGGATGGGCGGACATTCTCCCGCCCGGTCCCGTAACCGGATCTGAGGGGGTCTGGCGACAGGAGGGGGCGAGGCCTGGCCTCGCCCCCGGCATTCATGCTCAGGCCATCAGCCGGTCCTTGACCAGCGGACCGACCGCTCCGAAATCCATCTGTCCGGCATGGCGGTTGCGCAATTCGGCCATGACCCGCCCCATGTCGCGAATGGAATCGGCTCCCAGCTCGGCAATGACCTTGTCGATGGCGGCGCGGGCTTCCTCATCCGTAAGCTGACGCGGCAGATAGGTCTGAATCACCTTGATTTCGTCCTGCTCACGCTCGGCGAGTTCCAGGCGGCCGCCTTCCTCATAGGCCTTGGCCGATTCCTGGCGCTGTTTGACCATCTTGGAGAGGATGGCGGTCAGATCGGCATCCGAAAGCCCGCTTTCGTCCCCGCCTTCGCTGCGTGCGGCGATTTCACGATCCTTGATCGCGGCCGAGATCAGCCGCAGGGTCGACAGCCGGGCCGATTCCTTGGCCTTCATCGCCTCTTTGGTGTCTGCCGTGATGCGTTCGCGCAATCCCATGTGATCCTCGCTTTGTGACTGAACCGGCGTATTGCCGGGTCTTCGCCTCCCGCGTCAACCCGTCCCCGGCGCAGCGGTTCCTTCTGCCCCAAGGCGCAAGCTCGTACCTTGACGCCAAGGGGCGCTGACACTAGGTTCCCGCCGATTTACCCGGAGAGAGTGACGATGGCCCAGAAACCGACTGCATGTCTTGCGCTTGCCGACGGAACCGTTTTCTACGGACAGGGCTTCGGCGCCACCGGAGAGGTCGTTGCCGAGCTGGTCTTCAACACGGCGATGACCGGCTACCAAGAGATCATGACCGATCCGTCTTATGCAAGCCAGATCGTAACCTTCACCTTTCCCCATGTCGGAAATACCGGCGTGACCGAGCAGGATGACGAGGCCCCCGAGCCGGTCGCCTCGGGCATCGTGGTGAAATGGGATCCGACCGAGCCCTCGAACTGGCGCGCCACCAGCCATCTGGTCGAATGGATGGAAAAGCGTGGCCGCATCGGCATCGGTGGCATCGACACCCGCCGCCTGACCCGCGCCATCCGCCAGCAGGGCTCGCCGCATGTCGTTCTGGCGCATGATCCGAATGGCGAATTCGACATTGCCCGCATGGTCGCAAAGGCGCGCGACTGGAAGGGCCTTGTCGGGCTCGACCTCGCCAAAGAGGTCAGCTGCACACAAAGCTATCGCTGGGACGAAGGCCTCTGGGCCTGGCCGGGCGAGTTCGGCAAGACCGAAGAGCAGAAACCCTTCCGCGTCGTCGCGCTGGATTACGGCGCGAAGCGCAATATCCTGCGCTCGCTGGCGCAAAGCGGCGCCGAGGTCATCGTGCTTCCCGCAACCGCCACCGCCGAGGAGGTTCTGGCCCATGAGCCCGAGGGCGTGTTCCTCTCGAACGGTCCGGGCGATCCGGCCGCGACCGGGGCCTATGCCGTGCCGATGATCCGCTCGCTTCTCGAAAAGGACCTGCCGATCTTTGGCATCTGCCTTGGCCACCAGATGCTGGCTCTGGCTTTGGGTGCGAAGACGGTGAAGATGGGTCACGGTCATCACGGCGCGAACCATCCGGTGCGCGACGTGGAAAGCGGCAAGGTCGAGATCACCTCGATGAACCACGGTTTCGCGGTCGATGCGCAAAGCCTGCCCGAAGGCGTGATCGAGACGCATGTCAGCTTGTTTGACGGTTCGAATTGCGGGCTGCGCATGACCGACCGTCCGGTTTTCTCGGTCCAGTATCACCCCGAGGCCAGCCCCGGCCCGCAGGACAGCGCCTATCTCTTCGACCGTTTCGCCGAGGCGATGCGCGCCCGCCGCTGACGTAATATCCTTGATGCGGACCGCGCCTTCGGGGCCGGTTTCCCATTCTGCATGCAGGGCGGCCCCGGACGTAACGGGGCCGCCTTTTCCGTCACATTCTGGTCAAACCCTCCGGGATCGCGCTCAATCCGCTGATTTTTATGAAATGTTGCGCTTTCTCTGGCGTGGTCCGGCAGCGGCACGGCCATGCTTAACCCGTCCTTAACCCTTCGCGGGGAAAACAGGGGGCGCATAGGACGGGAATCACGATGGCCAGCATCCGCGCGCTTGCGACAGAACCGATCGACCTGACCCTCGACGGCATGGCCTCGGGCGTGACAGAGGCTGGCGTGGTCAGCACGCGCGATCAGCGCCCCTTGGGCCAGATGCTGATCGAGGATGGCGCCGTCCAGCCGCGCGACCTGCTCAAGGCGCTTGCGATGCGCCAGCGGCAATCCGTCCGGCTGGGCGAAATCCTTCTTGCCAATGGCTGGGTCGAGGAACCGGCCCTGCTCCGGGCGCTGACACGGCAATGGCGTGCTCCGATCATCGATCTGGTGAAAATGCCGCCGGACCCGCGCCTGATCGACGCATTGGGTGCCGGCTTCTGCCTGGCCAAAGGCGTTGTGCCCTGGCGGCGGGTCGGCGGCGTCACCTATATCGCCACCGCGCGGCCCGACGAATTTGCAGACCTGCAGAAACGGCTGCCTCGGGATATGGGCGAGTTCCGGATGCTTCTCTGTTCCGAGAATGCCGCGCGCGAGGCGCTTTTGCAGACCCGCCGCACCCTGCTGGCCCGGCAGGCGGAAACGCGGCTGCCCGGCGCGTTCAGTTGCCGGACCCGCGATGAACGGCAAACCAGACGCCTGGCGATCGCCCTTGTCGCGCTGGCCGGGCTTGGCCTTGCGTTCAAGCCCGGCGCGGTGATCGCGGTCCTGACCCTCTGGGCGGTGCTGACGCTCTTTGCCTCGATGTTGCTCAAGCTCTTCAGCTTTGCCGCGATCCTCAAGCGCAGTTCGGCAGAAGGCGCGATCCGGCGCGAAATCGCCTCGGGACGGCTTGCGCGCCCGCAAATGACCGCCCCCCTTCCCGTGATCTCGGTCATGGTGCCGCTGTTCGCCGAGGCCAATATCGCCGAGCGGTTGATCTCGCGCCTCGCACAGCTCGACTATCCGCGCGAGTTGATGGACATCCTTCTGGTGGTCGAAACCACGGACAAGGTGACCTGCGCGGCATTGGAAACCGCCATGCTGCCGCGCTGGATGCGGGTGGTGACCGTTCCCGAAGGGCCGGTGCAGACCAAGCCCCGTGCGCTGAATTATGCATTGAATTTCTGCCGGGGGCAGATCGTCGGGATCTGGGACGCCGAGGACCGGCCCGAGCCGGACCAGTTGCACAAGGTCGCCCGCGGATTTCACGAAGCCGCGCCCGACGTCGCCTGCCTGCAAGGCGTGCTCGATTATTACAATCCCCGCAGCAACTGGCTGGCGCGCGCCTTCACGCTGGAATATGCGGCGTGGTTTCGTGGCACCTTGGCCGGTGCGGCGGCTCTGAACCTCGTCGTGCCGCTGGGCGGGACGACCCTGTTTTTCCGCCGCGCGCTTCTGGAGAATGTCGGCGGCTGGGACGCCTGGAACGTGACCGAGGATGCCGATCTGGGCGTCCGTCTCGTGCGGCATGGCTACCGCACCGAGATGCTCGACAGCATCACCCATGAAGAGGCGAATTGCAGGCTCTTGCCCTGGATCAAGCAGCGCTCGCGCTGGCTCAAGGGCTTCGCGATGACCTGGGGCGTGCATATGCGCGATCCTGTGGGCCTGTGGCGCGATCTTGGCCCGCGCCGCTTCCTCGCGCTGCAGGTCCAGCTTGCGGCCTCGGTCTCGCAATATCTGCTGGCGCCCGTGCTCTGGAGCTTCTGGCTGCTCTGCACCAGCTGGCCGCATCCGGTTCGCAGCATGCTCGAAGGGCATATGGCCGGGAGTATCATCCCCGTCTTGCTTGCGCTTTTCTTGGCCTCCGAGGTTCTCAATATGGTGATCGCGGCGTGGGCGGTGCGCGGGAAGGAGCATCGCCATCTCTGGCCCTGGGTTCCGAGCCTGCACCTTTATTTCCCCTTGGGCTGCCTTGCCGCCTGGAAGGCGATGCACGAAATCATTCGAAAACCCTTCTATTGGGACAAGACCCAGCACGGGATCTATGATGCCGCGAGCGACGCGCCCGCCGCCCCGGCAGAGGCCCCACCAAAAGCCCGACTCATCCCGATGCAAGGAAAAGCCCAAGCCCCGCGGCGCCAGCCCCTGGCCCCCGGTCCGGTTGAACTCGACCTGATCGGACAGGTCGGTTGACGGATCGCCCGGGGCTCAGGTCTGGGCCGGTTCGGTCTGGGATAATGTCCTGTCGATGATCCCCCCGGCGCTGTCCACAACCTCGGCCAGCCTCGCCGACAGCCCGGCCAGATCGGCCATCCCGGTTTCACGCAGCAGGAAGGCCTGACCGCCCGCCCCCAGATTTTCCATGTTCAGGGGGCGCTCGGTCAGAAGCCGGCCCGAGCATTGCAGGTTCCACAGAAACCGCCGGGCCGAGGCCAGGGTTTCCGCCGCATGGCGGTCGATCAGCCCGCTGCGGGACCCGGCCCGCAACTGGGCGGCGACCGCCCGGGGCGACGCGCCGGATCGCAGCGCTAAGGATTGCGCCAGTAATTCGATGTCCTGCAGACGGCCGCGACCGATCTTGGCTTCCCATTCCCCATCCGGGGCCTTGGCGGCAAAGATGCGTCTGCGCATTTCCGCCAGATCCGAAAGGACCCGCGAATCGCCGCCCCTTGCGGACAGGACCTCGACGCGCAGTTCCTCGACCTGCCGGGCCAGCCCCGCGCCATCCGCACCACATGAGGCGATAGCGCGCGCGCGCGTCAGGGCAAGATGCTCCCAGGTCCAGGCCTCGTCCATCTGATAGGTGCGGAAGGACTGGATCGAGGTCGCGACCGGCCCCTGCCGCCCCGAGGGACGCAGCCGCATATCGACCTCATAAAGCCGTCCGGCCGAGCTTGGCGCCGACAGCGCCGTGATCATCGCCTGGGTCAGCCGGGCATAATAGGCGCGCGGCGCGAGGGGCTTTGCCCCTTCGGATGTGTCCTGCCCATCCGCATCATAGATCACGATCAGGTCCAGATCAGAACCCGCATTGAGTTGGCGCGCCCCCAAGGAACCCATGCCGAGCAGAACTGCCCCGCGCCCCGGCGGGGGACCGTGCCGGCGCGCGAATTCCGCGCTGACGATCGGAAACAGGGTGACCAGAACCGCATCCGCGATATCGGCATATTGCGCGCCGGCCTCTTCTGCGTCGATCAGGGCACGAAGGTGATGCACCCCGGTGCGGAACTGCCATTCATGGGCCCATCGGCGGGCCTCGTCCAACGCGCGCTCGTAGCTGCCGCCCGAGGCCTGGGCCGCCTGGTTCAGATGAAACTGCAACTGGTGCTGCAGGCCCTCTGCCCCCGGCCAGGGCGAAAAGAAGCTGCCCCCCAGCACCGCGTCGAGAACACCCGGATGCCGCGCCAGATAGGCGGCGAGTCCGGGGGCGACACCGCAGATGTCGGCGATCAGGTCGATCAGTTGCGGATTGGCCTCGAAGAGCGAGAAAAGCTGGACGCCGGCCGGCAGGCCCGAAAGGAACGCATCAAAGCGCAAAAGCGCATCCGGGCCATGATCGCTGCCGATCAGCCGGGTCAGAAGATCAGATTCGATCCGGGCAAAGACCTGGCGTGCCCGCTGCGAGCGCAGGGCGGGATAGGAACGCCAGCGCTCGACCATCGCCTGCGCCTCTGGCGCAAGCTTCGGCAATTCCCTCTGCTTCTCATTTGCAAAGAAACTCGCGGTCAGGGTCTCGACGCGTTCGAGCCGCGCAACGATCCCGTCCGACCATGCCGCGACATCGCCCGCGCCCATCATATGCGCGATATTGGCCAGACCCTCGGCGCTCTGCGGCAAGAGATGGGTCTGCGCATCATTCACCATCTGGATACGATGCTCGACTTCGCGATGCGCGCGGTAATGCGCGGTCAGTTCCTCGGCGACATCCTGCGGGATCCAGCCCTTTGCGGCAAGTCGCGCCAGCCCCTCGACCGTGCCCCGCACGCGCAGATCCGGATCGCGGCCACCGGCGATCAGTTGGCGGGTCTGGGTAAAAAACTCGATCTCGCGGATCCCGCCCCGACCGAGTTTCATGTTATGGCCCAAAGCCTCGATCCGGCCATGCAGGCCCTTGTGATCGCGGATACGGCGGCGCATGTCCTCGGTGTCCTGGATGGTCGCGAAATCCAGATGCCTGCGCCAGACAAAGGGCGTCAATTCGTGCAGAAAACGCGCGCCTGCCGCGAGGTTTCCGCCGCAGGGCCGCGCCTTGATATAGGCGCTGCGCTCCCAGGTGCGACCCTCGGCCTCGTAATAGGCCAGCGCCGCGGCAATGGACATGCAGACCGGGGTGACCGCCGCATCGGGGCGCAGCCGCAGGTCGGTCCGGAACACGTAACCCTGATCGGTATTGTCCGAGAGCGTCGCCGCCGCGCGGCGGGTGGCGCGGATCAGGGCGGCCCGGGCATCGAATTGATCCTCTGGTGCATAGGCCGTCTCGTCATAGAGCACGATCAGGTCGATATCCGAGGAATAGTTCAACTCGCCCGCACCCATCTTGCCCATGGCGAGCGCGGTGATGCCGCCGGCCTCGCTTTGGGTCCGGGGCAGCTTGCCGCGGGCGCGCTCTTGCTCGACATGGACGCGCAATGCGAGGTCTGTGGCCCGATCGGCCAGCGCCGTCAGCGCCCCCGTCACCGCTTCGAGCGACCAGATCCCGGCCAGATCCAGAAGCGCGGTCCAAAGCGCCACGCGCCGCTTGGCACGCCGCAGCGCCGGGCCGAGATCCTCGGCCGAAAGCGCCTCGAAGCCCGCGGTTTCGCGATGCGCAATGTCATGCTGCCCCACCCCCTCTTGGGCCAGAGCGGCGGTCAACCACCCGCTTTCATGCGCGATCAGGCCCGCCAGATAGGGGCTGCATCCTGCCGCACCGCGAACCAGCGCCGCCATTTCGGGTGCAAGTGGTCCTAGCAGGTCCAGGGCCGACTGACCGCGGGCCGGATCGAAGGGAATCGGAAATCGGGTGATCTTCTGCGCAAGTGTCATATCCGCAGCCTATCCGCCGCCCCGGCAAGGTCAATCGCAGCCCTGTTGCGAACCACACCGACTGGCGGCATTCTTCGACGGGGCAGGATGCGACCCTTGCGCGCAGTTCGCCTTTTCCGTGCTTGGACTCGCCGAGATCTGTTGTTACGCTTTGCCGACTTCCACTCCGAGTAAACTGCTTGGGCATTTCCGCCGATGCGCGCAAGACTGGCCAGATACGTCACCTTTCGAAGCAAGGCCGCCGGCCGGGCACGGGTGGAGTCCACCTGATGCGGCATACCCTGCCCCATGCCCCGCAATTCTATGTCACCGCCCCGCAACCCTGCCCCTATCTGCATGGCCGGGCCGAGCGGAAGCTGTTCACCGCCCTTGCAGGCGATTCAGCCAATGATCTGAACAATGCGCTTTCGCGTCAGGGCTTCCGCCGCTCGCAGAACGTGCTTTACCGGCCAAGCTGCGAAAGCTGCGTCGCCTGCATGTCGGCGCGGATCCGGGTAGCGGATTTCGCGCCCTCGCGCACGCAGCGCCGCGTGCTGCGGCGCAATGACAACCTGCGCCGGCAAGCGACCAGCGCCTGGGCAACCGAAGAGCAATACGAACTCTTTCGCCGCTATCTCGACGACCGCCATGCCGATGGCGGGATGGCGGATATGGATATTTTCGAGTTCGCCGCGATGATCGAGGAAACTCCGGTCCGCACCCGGGTCATCGAATATCGGCTGGGCGAACCGGGGCGGCCGCCCTCGCAGGACGATCAGTTGATCGCGGTCTGCCTCACGGATGTGCTGGATGACGGGCTGAGCCTCGTTTACAGCTTCTACGACCCCAGGCTGCGGGATTCGAGCCTGGGGACCTATGTCATCCTCGATCATGTCGCGCTGGCCCGTGCGGCCGATCTGCCCTTCATCTATCTGGGCTATTGGGTGCCGGGCAGCCGCAAGATGGATTACAAGGCCCGCTTTTCGTCGCTTGAGATCTACAAAGGCGGCGTCTGGCAGCCGATCGGCGAACCGGATCAGCACAATTCCGACATCCACCCGCTGTCGATCGATCCGATTGTCGAGCAGGTGGCGCGCATCAACCTGCCGATCAAGCAGCGTTAGTTTCAAGAATCCCCTACTCGCGGAAATTAAGTTTCAATTTTTTGCGCGATGCGGTCATTTTCTTGGCGAAACGGCATTGACCCTCATGGGCGCTCCCCCTAGGTTCCGGCGGCGCGGCGGCAGGCATGGGCCTGCACGGAACGCATGGAACAGCGAATGGAGGATGGGCATGTCTCGTAGCATGACCGGTGCAAGAATGGTGATCGAAGCTCTGCGGGATCAGGGCGTCGACACTGTATTCGGCTATCCGGGTGGTGCGGTCCTACCCATCTATGACGAGATCTTCCAGCAAAACGACATCAAGCATATCCTGGTCCGCCACGAGCAGGGCGCGGTCCATATGGCCGAGGGCTATGCGCGGTCCACCGGCAAGCCGGGTGTCGTGCTGGTGACCTCGGGTCCGGGCGCGACCAATGCAGTGACCGGCCTGACCGATGCGCTGCTGGATTCGATCCCGCTCGTGGTATTGTCGGGTCAGGTTCCGACCTTCCTGATCGGCACGGATGGGTTCCAAGAGGCCGATACCGTCGGCATCACCCGCCCCTGCACCAAGCATAATTGGCTGGTGAAGGAGACCGACGACCTGGCGGCGACGATCCACAAGGCCTTCCATGTCGCGACTTCGGGCCGTCCCGGCCCCGTGCTGGTCGATATCCCGAAGGACGTGCAATTCGCCACCGGCGAATATGTCGGCCCGAAACAGATCGAGACGCCCAGCTATCAGCCCGCTAAAAAAGGCGATCTCGACGCGATCACGCGCCTTGTCGAGCTGATGGAAAAAGCCGAGCGCCCGATCTTCTACACTGGCGGCGGCGTCATCAACTCCGGTACCGGCGCGAGCCAGCTTTTGCGCGAGATCGTCGAGGCCACCGGCTTCCCGATCACCTCGACGTTGATGGGCTTGGGCGCCTACCCGGCCTCGGGCGGCAAGTGGATCGGGATGCTCGGGATGCACGGCCTTTATGAGGCCAATATGGCGATGCATGACTGCGACCTGATGATCGCCGTCGGCGCGCGTTTCGACGACCGCATCACCGGCCGCGTCAAGGATTTCAGCCCTGACTCGATCAAGGCTCAGATCGATATCGATTCGAGCTCGATCAATAAGGTCATCCATGTCGACCTGCCGATCGTCGGCGATGTCGGCCATGTGCTCGAGGACATGCTGAAGGTCTGGAAGGCCCGCGGCCGCAAGACCAATGCCGAGGGGGTCCGGAAATGGTGGGCCCAGATCGAGCAATGGAAGGCTGTGAAATGCCTGACCTATCGCAATTCGGAAAAAACCATCAAACCGCAGCACGCGCTGGAACGCCTGCAGGCCCTGACCGCGCATCGCAAGGACCGCTACATCACCACCGAGGTCGGCCAGCACCAGATGTGGGCCGCGCAATTCCTGCATTTCGAGGATCCGAACCGCTGGATGACAAGCGGAGGCTTGGGCACCATGGGCTATGGCCTGCCGGCCTCGATCGGCGTGCAGGTCGCCCATCCCGAGGCGCTGGTCGTCAATGTCGCGGGCGAAGCCTCCTGGCTGATGAACATGCAGGAGATGGGCACCGCCGTGCAGTTCCGCGCCCCGGTCAAGCAGTTCATCCTGAACAACGAGCGCCTGGGCATGGTGCGGCAATGGCAGCAGCTCCTGCATGGCGAGCGCTACAGCCAGAGCTGGTCCGAGAGCCTGCCCGATTTCGTGAAGCTGGCCGAGGCCTTCGGCTGCAAGGGCCGGCTGGTCAGCGACCCGGCGGACCTGGACGACGCCATCCAGGAGATGTTGGAATATGACGGGCCCTTCATCCTCGACGTGATGGTTGAGAAGCACGAGAACTGCTTCCCGATGATCCCCTCGGGCAAGCCGCACAATGAGATGATTCTGGGCGAAGCCTCGACCGAGGACGCCATCGTGGGTGCCGGCGGCGCGCTGGTCTGAGATTCAAGACAAGGAATTCAAGAACATGGCGGCATTGAAAATCGAACAGGGCGCGTCAAGCCATTCGGCCTATGACCTGCGCGACCCGAACGCCCAAGTGATCGAAAGCCATACCCTCGCGGTGCTGGTCGATAACGAGGCGGGCGTGCTCGCCCGCGTCATCGGTCTGTTCTCGGGGCGCGGCTTCAACATCGACAGCCTGACCGTGGCCGAGGTGGACCATCTGGGCCATCGCTCGCGCATCACCATCGTGACCCGCGGCACGCCCGCGGTGATCGAGCAGATCAAGGCGCAACTGGGCCGCATCATTCCGGTGCATGAGGTTCATGACCTGACTGTCGAGGGGCCGAGCGTCGAGCGCGAACTGGGTCTGTTCAAGGTTTCCGGAAAAGGGGACAAACGGGTTGAGGCCCTGCGCATCGCCGAGATTTTTCGCGCGAATGTCGTAGATTCGACGCTGGAAAGTTTTGTCTTCGAAATGACCGGCACACCCGAGAAACTGGACGCTTTCGCCGAACTGATGCGCCCCTTGGGCCTTTCGGACCTGGCCCGGACCGGGGTGGCCGCGCTGGCGCGCGGCATCTGACGGATTATCCCGCGGCCGCCACTTTCAGCGGCAGCGGGAGCGGCTTCTTCCGCCCTTCGCCACCTGAGACCACACGCAAGGCAGGCTTGCCGGGTGGCGACGTCTCCATTTCACGCAAGAGCCCCGGCAAGTCGGGACGCTGTCTGGGCGACATCAGCGAGACACGTCGTGCCAGACGATGTTCCGCGACATACTCGCTTTCAAGCTCGACCAGATCTCCCACTTCCGGCCATTGATCTTCGATGATCAGATTTTCCCGGCCGCGCAGATAGGCCAGCGCCGCATGGTCCTCGCACCAGATGATCGCGCTTTCTCTCGCGCGATCACTCCATAAAATCACTCCGATCACAATATTCCCCCGGTAATCGCGCCCCATTTTCGGCGGGCCACCGCTACAATCTGAAGGGGAGGGTATTGGCAAATCTTCGCTCAAGGAAGGAATATTTCGAGCAACTCCTCGCCGATGCGTTAACCTAAATTAATTTTCTTGGGAACCAAATCGTTCGATCTGCGTTTAAGCGTCCCGGTGTGGAATATTCTCCTTGTATAACAAAATCTTGCGCATCAGCCAAGAGGGCTGCTGCATCCTTGCCACAGTCTTTGGCTATTTTTACCGCACCCGACCCGAGCGGTAATCTGCCACGGCCCGGCTGACCTGCTGCATGCGCGCGTCCCGCGACGGATGCGTGCCCAGAATTCGGTCGCCGGGATCGGGGATACGCGCGAAAAACTGCGCGCCATGTTCCGGATCATAGCCCGCGTTCTGCGTGATGATCGCGCCCAGATAATCGGCCTCGAGTTCCCAATCCTTCGAATAGTAGCGCGCGCCGAATTGCGCACCCATCTTCTGCGCGCTGGCGATGGCGTCGGGATTGCCGCCATAGGCGCTGGCCAGCCCTCCAAGGATCACCGCCCCCATCGCGGCTGCGCTGCTCTTGCGGTCGATATGGCCCAAGATGTGGTGGCTGGCCTCATGCCCGACGACAAAGGCCAACTCGTCCCCGTTGCGGGCCTCACCAATCAGGGACAGAGTAAAGCCGATGATCGGCCGTCCCTGCTCGTCCACCGTCTGAAAGGCATTGGGCTCGAGGCCAGAGCGATCATCGACAATGAACTGAAAGTCGCAATTGATGGGCTGCGTGCGCCGTTGCAGGCATTCACGCTCGACGGCGGGCTCCATCCGGTTGATCACCTCGATGAAGGACCGTGCAGAGCTGCGCGCGTCACTGCCGTAAGAGGGCGTGGCAACCGGCGTGGCGGGCATGGGGCGCGCGGGCACCTGAGGCGGCAAGCCGGGCTGAACCGCGCATCCTGCCAGCGTCAGGGTCGCGAAAGCCATCGCCTTGCAAATTTTCGACATGCCAGATCTCCCGCCTGCTATTCCGGCGGAGCCTTCCGCGCGTCGCGCCACTTTACCCGCAGCCGATATGCCGCGCCAAGGCCCGGACTTGCCCCGCCGTGCGGTTCACGCGAAAGTTGAGGTGCAACTGCCTAGAAAGGCCCGATATGTTCACCATCGAGCATGAATTCGACGCGACCGTCATCACTCTGGTCGACGAGCTGCCCCGGGGCAGCGGGGCGGCGACCCGTCCCCTGAACGAGGATGTCGTCATCCAGAGTTTCGACGATCGGGTCATCATCGAGCAATATGACCCCGACACCGGCGAACTGGCGCAGATCGTCTTGACCATCGAGCAGCTCGACGAATTGCGGGCGGCGCTGAATCTGCCAGAGGGCAACTATCGCCTCGAGCGGCGCTAGTCGATCCGGAACACCTTGTCGCGCGCGCTGGCGCCCCGGATCAGGACCAGTCGCGACTTTGCCACGCCCAGGCTTTTCGCCAAGAGCTTGATCACCGCCGCATTGGCCTTGCCATCTTCGGGGACGGCGGTGACATGGATGCGGATCACGTCGCCGTCCAGCGTCAGGGCATTGCGGGAAGCGCGGGGCGTGACGCGCACGGCGATCTCGGCACCGCTGCGGGCATATTCAGTCAGATCGGTCATGACTTTCACAAACCCATTTTGGCCGGGCGGATCAAGTGAAACGCGATGCCGCCCGTCCTGGATCGGCGACGGGGCTTGACCCCCGCAGCCCAGATGCGCATCTCGGATGCCAAACAATGCCCATTCAGATTTCGAGGTCCTTCGTGCAATATAGCGATCCCGCAACTCTTTCCTTCCTGCGTAGCCGCCGCTCCCATCCGCCCAAACTGCTTTCCGGCCCGCCCCCTACGCGCGAGGAGATCCTCGACCTGCTTTCGATTGCCGGTCGCGTGCCCGATCACGGCAAGCTCGAACCCTGGCGCTTCGTCGTGCTGGAGCGCGCGACGCTCGACCGTCTCGCGCCGCTGCTGGCGGAATATGTCGCCGCCTCTGGCGCGGATGAGGCGGCTGTCGAAAAGGCCCGCTCGGCATTCGATTCCCCGGTCATCGTGGCCGTCGTCTCGACCCCGGTCGCTAGCCCCAAAATCCCCCAATGGGAACAGGTCATGTCCTCGGGCGCGGTCTGCCTGCAATTGCTGAATGCGGCGCTGGCCGCGGGCTATGGTGCGGCATGGCTTTCCGGCACGGCCACCCAGTCCGAATTTGCCGAAGCCCATCTGGGCGTGGAACCCGGCGAGCAAGTCGTCGGACTTGTGCATATCGGTCAGCGCGGCGCGACCCCGCCCGAGCGACCGCGCCCCGATATCGCGGCAAAGACGGTGTTTCTGTAATGGTCCTGACCAGCCTGACCCGAGCCTGGGGCGATCTGTTCCGAACTCGGATCTTCGGCGTGCTGGTCCTGGGCGTGGCGCTGACACTTCTGCTGTTCGTGCTGCTTCAGGCCGGGGCCTTCTGGGCGATCCGCGCCTTTTCACCCGAGACATTGACCCTGCCCTGGATCGGCACCCTGCCCTTGGGCAATGCGCTGTCCTGGGGCTCGCTGCTGCTGTTTCCGCTGATGTCGATTTTCCTGATGGCACCGGTCACGGCCGGTTTCGCGGGGCTCTTTGCCGAGCGGGTCGCAGAGGTGGTCGAAGAGATCCATTATCCCGGCGCAAAGGGCCTGCCCGTGCCCTTCTGGGACGGGCTGAGGGAATCCGTGGCGATCATGGGCGCGGTTCTGCTGGTCAGCATTCTCAGCCTTGCCCTCACGCCATTTCTGGGGCCGCTCAGTCCGGTTCTGTTCTATCTTGGCAATGGCTGGCTGCTTGGCCGCGAATTCCTGCAGATGGCGGCGCAGCGTCACCTGCATCCGCAGCAGGCCAGCGCTGAACGCCGACGCATGGGGCGGCAGGCGACGATGCTTGGCGTTCTGATCGCTCTGCTTCTGAGCGTTCCGTTTCTGAACATCGTCGTCCCGGTGCTTGCCGCGGCGGGATTCACCCATCTGTTCCACCTGGGCCAGAGGCGTTAACCGGCCCAGTTCTCGATATCGGCGCGGGTGATGACCCCGCCAAGAATGACATAGGCGATCGCGGCCCAGATCAGGGCCGCGATCAGCGTCGCCCAGATCATCTTGCGCTTCAGCTTCGGCTCATGCGGTGCGCCCGCGGGCGTGCCGGGCGTCACCGCGCCGACATCGGCCTGGCTTTGCTGTCCGATCGGCAAAAGGACGAAGAGCACCAAAAACCACAATACGGCGTAAAGGACGATGCCTCCGGTCAGATTCATCAGACTTGCTCCAACTCGATCAGGCAGCCGTTGAAATCCTTGGGGTGCAGGAACAGAACGGGCTTGCCATGCGCGCCGATCCTTGGCTCGCCCGAGCCGAGCACGCGCGCACCTTCCGAGGCCAATTGATCGCGCGCGGCCAGGATATCCTCGACCTCGAAACAGATGTGATGGATGCCGCCTGCGGGATTCTTTTCCAGAAAGCCGCTGATCGGGCTGTTCTCGCCCAAGGGATGCAGCAATTCCAGCTTGGTATTGGGCAGGTCGATAAAGATCACCGTCACGCCATGCGCGGGCTCATCCTGCGGCGCACCGACCGTTGCGCCGAGCGTCTGGGCATATTGCGCCGCCGCCGCATCCAGATCGGGCACGGCGATCGCGACATGGTTCAGCCTTCCGATCATCGGTTTCTCCTCCTGTTTCGGCTGTTTTTAGGATGGAGGCTTGCGGGCGAAAAGGAAAATCGCCCCCGCCCGGCGCGGTTAACGACTTCTTAGGCGAATCGGACGAATTTGATGAAAGAGATTATCTCTTTTGAAGGATTCTGGCGATGACGGACGATCTGACGAAGGACCTGACCGAAATTCCGGTATGGCGCGCGGCATTGCCCGACCGCCCGCTCAGCGGATTGACCGTTCTGGTGGTCGAAGATTCCAGATTCGCCTCGGAAGCGGTGCGGCTCCTGTGCCTGCGCTCGGGGGCGCGGATCCGGCGCGCCGATTCGATGCGTTCGGCGCTGAAGCATCTGCAGACCTACCGGCCCGGCGCGATCATCGTCGATATCGGATTGCCCGATGGCGACGGGCTCGAGATGATCCGCGATCTGAGCCAGGCCAGCCCGCGGGTTCCGGTGATCCTGGGCATCTCGGGGGACAGCGCGCATCGCGCGGCGGCGCTGGAGGCGGGGGCGGATAATTTCCTTGCCAAGCCCATCGAAAGCCTTGCCGAATTCCAGCACGCAATCCTGTCCGCGCTGCCGGTCGAAGCACGGCTCGCCGGGCCGCGATCCCTGCCCGATGACCTGGTCACGCCGGACGAGACGCCCCTGCGCGAGGATCTGGCCCATGTCGCCCAGATCCTCGCGATGGCCGATGATGTCAGCGCCATCGACTACATCGCGCGGTTTCTGGCGGGCGTGGCGCGTTCGGCCCATGACAGCCCGCTCGAGGATGCGGCGATCGCCCTTGCCCGCGACCATGCCGATGGCCAGCCCCTGGCAATGGATCTCGCGCGGATCAGCACCATGGTTCACGACCGGCTGTCCGCGGCTCCCCGGGCCTGAAGCGCCTCGCGCGTCAATTCGGACAGGCGCGAGATCTGGCTGCCATCCGAACGGAAATTCCCGGGCGCAAGCCAGGCCGCATAGACGGGCCGCAAGAGCGGCCAGTCTTTGTCCAGGATCGAGAACCACGCAGAGTCCCGGTTCCGGCCCTTGACGATCATATGCTGGCGGAACGTCCCCTCTGGGCTGAAACCGTATCGCCCGGCGGCCCGAATCGAGGCTTCGTTCAGGGCATTGCATTTCCACTCGACCCGACGATAGCCCTGCTCGAAGGCCCAGCCAATCATCAGCATGAGCGCCTCGCTGCTACCGGGGCTGCGCTGAAAGGCGGGCGCGATCTGGATATGCCCGATCTCGATCACGCCATTGGCTCGGTCGATGCGCAGGAACGAGGCGATCCCCTGGACCTTGGCCGTACCCACTGCGCAAATCGCATAGAAGAACGGGTCGGGCTTGCCCGCGACGGATTTCTGCCAGCTCAGATAGGCCGCAGCGTCCGGGAACGGTCCATAGGGCATATAATCCCACAGGGCGTCATGGCCGCGATTGGCCAGATAGAGATCCTCGGCATGGCGCGCCGGATCCAGCGGCTGAAGCTCGACGAACCGGCCATGCAGAACGGGTCCGGGCAGAGGCGGAGGCATGAAATCCGGCACTGTCGCGCCGAGCGGGCGGTCGGTCATTCGGGCCTCTTGGGCAAAAGCGATCAGGCCAGCATCTGCGGATCGCTGCCAAGTTCAAGCCCTGGAAATATCTGACGTTCCAGCGCATCGGTCCCGGTACCGAAAAGGCCCCGCATCGCCCAGGCGGCATAGGCGCGAATGTCGCGCGTCGGCATCAGGTCGCGATCGGCATAGAGCTGCCCCTCGCCCAGACCCGGCCAATCGCCATAGGCGCGTCCACCCTTGACCGCGCCCCCGGCCATGATCAGCGCGCCGCCGGTGCCATGATCCGTCCCGCCCGATCCGTTTTCGCGCACGGTCCGGCCGAATTCCGTCATAGCCAGAACGGTGGTGCTGCCCCAGTTTTGGCCCAGCCCATCGCGCAGCGCGAGGATCGCCGCGGCGAGCTTGTCGAGCGCCCCCGCAATGACCTTTCCCTGATTGGCATGGCTGTCCCAGCCGGCGATGGAAAAGGCGGCGATACGCGCCGTTTCATTCAGCCGGGTCGCGGCGAATGCCCCCAGTGCCATGGCATCGGCCGTCGGCCCCTTGCCGCGCTCGGTCTCGATGCCGCTATCCGCGATGCCGAAAGCGTCGCGCGAGGCCTCGCGGAACAGGGGGTCGTCGTGATAGACGTGATCGAGCAGCATCTGCGCCTGGGGCGACATGGCCAGCGTCGTATCGGGCGCCCAGCCCATATGCGCCGCCTGGCCGCTGAGGATCTTCATCTGTTCCAGCCCGACGGCATAGGCCGTCTCGGCCGTTGCCTGTGGCATGGCCTGCAAAAGCCGGTTCAGCCAGCCTCCCACGCGCCAGTCGATCGGAAGGTCATTGCCCGTCCCGGCCTCAAGCAGGTCCTGCCCGTCGAAATGGCTGCGCTTGTCGCGGTAAGGCGTGGATACGGCATGGGCAAAGGCCAACTCGCCCTTTTGCCAAAGCGGCATCAGCGGGCCAAGGCTGGGATGGAGGGCATAGAACCCGTCCAGATCCAGCGCCCCCTGCCCCGGCCCGACCGAGACGGTGCTGCGCAGCTTGGCCAGCATGGGATCGCCATAGGGCTGGATGGCGTCCAGCCCATCCATCGCGCCGCGAAGGATAATCACCACCAGCCGGTTATCCGTAGGCAAGGCCGCGAAGGTGATCGAGGTCATCAGCGGATGGGCCGCGGCTGAGCATCCGATCAGCGCGGCGGATTTCATGAACAGACGCCGGTTGAGCGAGATCATAAGAGCCTCCTATCGGCGGTTGAAATCGGTCGAAGCCAGGACCAGCCCGACGCCTTCGGCCTGGCTCTCGGCCTTGGGCACGGCCCAGGCCAGCGCCTCGGAACCGGTCCCGCCGAGCGCGGTGCCCAGGAATTCGCGCGGATCGGGCACGCGCTCCAGCATCCGCCTGGGCATGGTCATCGACCAGCTGATCCGGGCCGCCAGCAGTTGCGGCGCAAGCCATGCCTCGGGCGCCTCGGGCCAGCCATCCGGGCCATTCGGTCGCCACCACCTTTGCCCCATGCGGATCATCGGGTCAAAGCAGGTCTGGGCGAGGTTCTTGAAGTTCAGATCCATGACCTGCGCGCCGGTCATCCCCAATGCCCGCAACCCCGCGGCCAGCAGATCGAAGGGCTGGCGCACCTTGTGCCGAAAACACGCGGCCAGTTCCGGATGCTCGGCCAGGACACGATAGACCTGCGGCAGATCGCCATTGCTGTCCTGCCAGGCACCCGCAAGGGCCCCCACCATCTCATCCGAGGGATTGTCCGAAACGAAATGCACCGCGAGCTTGCGCGCCATGTAGCGCGCGGTCTCGGGGCGGCGTGCAATATCGCGAAAAGCCGCGCGAATATCCTCGAAACTGCCGGATTTTCCTCCGTAGCTGCGCCCCAGAACCGTTTCGGCCCCCGGCTCGGCGATTTGAGGGCGATAGGCGAAACCGTCCTTGGGGCTGTAGCTCAGCCCGGTCAGCAATTCCGCAAGCTCGCGCACATCGTCCTGCGTATAGGGCGCGCCAACCCCCATCGAATGCAGTTCCAGCGCCTCGCGGGCAAGGTTTTCGTTCAGGCCCAGCCCCTTGTCCTTCCTGCGCCGCGCCGCGGCCGAATTCGGCCCGCGGCTCTGCGTCTGGTTCAGATAGATCAGCATCATCGGATGCGTGTCCGCCGCCGCGAACATGTCCTCGAACCGGCCATTGACATGCGGTCGGATCGCCTCGTCCACAAAGGCCATGACAAGGGGGTTCTTGCCCGACCCATTCATCGGATTGACCGTGAAATGGTCGGTCCAGAACTGCACCAGCCTTTCGCCGAACCCGCTGTGCGCGTCCACTGCCCGGGCCAGACGGCGCTGCAGGTCGCGAACCTGCAACTGTCCCAGCCCGCGGTCATATTTGCGATAGATCTCGCGCCCGTCCTCGGTGTCGCGGCGCGCCTTGCGCAACGCGTCCCATTTCAGCGCCTGCTCGCGCGCCATCTCGGTGCTGACCGCGTCCGCGCCCGGCCCGACGGAAGAGAGCCCGGCAAGAACCTCATCGACGGTCTGGGGAGGCGGCGACAGCGGCGACAGGCCGAAACCCAGCCTGATCGCTGCCATCTCGGGGTAAGGGATGTTCATGCGTCACCCGAAGCGAAATCCAACTCGCCTCGTTATGCCATGAAGCTGCCGCAGGTTCAGTTCACGCTTTTGGCAGCGCTGCATTGCAGCAGGGATTTGCCGAAAACCGCCAAGGTTTTCGGCATGTTTCAAGTTCTTGTCCGAAATCACTCTTTCGGGAGGCTGCGCAGGCGCAATTCGCGCATCTGCTCATTGGTGGGCTCGGACGGTGCGCCCATCATCAGGTCCTCGGCGCGCTGGTTCATCGGGAACATGATGACCTCGCGGATGTTTTGCTCATCGGCCAGCAGCATGACGATACGGTCGATGCCCGCAGCACAACCACCGTGGGGCGGAGCGCCATAGCGGAAAGCCTTGACCATGCCGCCGAAACGCTTCTCGACCTCGTCATGGCCGTAGCCGGCCAGTTCGAAGGCCTTGAACATGATCTCCGGCTTGTGGTTCCGGATCGCGCCCGAGATCAGCTCATAGCCGTTGCAGGCGAGGTCGTACTGGTAGCCCTTGACGCTCAGCGGGTCGCCCGACAGCGCGTCGAGGCCGCCCTGCGGCATCGAGAACGGGTTGTGGCTGAAGTCGATGCGGCCATCGTCGCCCTTCTCGTACATCGGGAAATCGACGATCCAGGCGAATTTGAACTGACCTTCGTCGGTCAGGCCCAGTTCCTTGCCGATCTCGTTGCGGGCGCGGCCAGCGACGGCCTCGAAGTTCTCGGGCTTGCCGCCGAGGAAGAAGGCGGCGTCGCCCTCACCCAGACCAAGCTGGATGCGGATGGCTTCGGTTTTTTCAGCACCCAGCGCCTTGGCGATCGGGCCGGCGGCCTCGGTCGAGCCATCCTCGGCCTTGCGCCAGAAGATGTAACCCATGCCCGGCAGACCCTGCTGTTGGGCAAAGGCGTTCATGCGGTCGGCGAATTTGCGCGAACCACCGGTCGGGGCCGGGATCGCGCGAACCTCGGTGCCTTCCTGCTCAAGCAGCTTCGCGAAGATCGCGAAGCCAGAGTCGCGGAAGTGATCCGAGACGATCTGCATCTCGATCGGGTTGCGCAGGTCCGGCTTGTCGCTGCCATATTTCAGCATCGATTCCGCATAGGGAATGCGCGGCCATTCGGTGTCGACGCGGCGACCATTTCCGAATTCCTCGAACAGGCCCTGAATGACAGGCTGGATCGCGGCGAAGACGTCCTCTTGCTCGACGAAGGACATCTCAAGGTCAAGCTGGTAGAAGTCCGTCGGCGAGCGGTCGGCGCGCGGATCTTCGTCGCGGAAGCAGGGCGCGATCTGGAAATACTTGTCGAAGCCCGCAACCATGATCAGCTGTTTGAACTGCTGCGGCGCTTGCGGGAGCGCGTAGAACTTGCCCGGATGCAGACGCGAGGGCACGAGGAAGTCGCGCGCGCCTTCGGGGCTGGATGCGGTGATGATCGGCGTCTGGAACTCGGTGAAGCCCTGATCCCACATGCGGTTGCGGATCGAGCGCACGACCTTCGAGCGCAGCATGATGTTGTTGTGCAGCGTCTCGCGGCGCAGGTCGAGGAAGCGATAGGTCAGGCGGGTTTCTTCCGGATAGTCCTGATCGCCAAAGACCGGCAGCGGCAGGTCGTCGGATGCGCCCAGCACTTCCATGTCGGTGGCATAGACCTCGATCTCGCCGGTCGGCAGCTTCGGGTTCACCAGCGAGGCGTCGCGCAGCTTGACCTTGCCGTCGATGCGGATGACAGTCTCGGCGCGCAGCTTCTCGAGCCCGGCGAATGCGGGCGAGTCGCTGTCGGCGATGACCTGGGTGATGCCGTAATGGTCGCGCAGGTCGATGAACAGCACGCCGCCGTGATCCCGGACCCTGTGGACCCAGCCGGACAGACGGATTTCGGACCCGGCATTCGCGGCGGTCAGCTCGCCGCAGGTATGGCTGCGATAGACGCTCATCTTGATTTCCCCTTGGTTTCAGCGCCCGCATCAAGCGCGCCAGACCAAGGAAGTCAAGTTCTAGAAGGGTCGCACGACGTTGCCCGAGTAGAAATAGGCGCCCATTCCCACGGTGAACAGCACGTTTCCCGCCACGGCATGCAAAAGCCAAGCCGCCGGAAAGCCAAAGCGCAGATAGGCGCGGGCAAAGAACCAGCCGCCCAAAAAGGTCAGGGCGGCCACGATCCACGACCAATACATCAGATGCGCAAAGGCGAAGATCCCGGCATTCAGCGCAATCGCGCCCCTGCCCTGCGGCAACAGCGCCGCGTAGCGGTGAAAGAAGAGCGGGCGAAAGATCAACTCTTGCGGCAGTGCCGAGAGGATCGGGTAAAAACACCAGACCACCAGCAGAAACTCGGGGCGGTTCTTCAGCATGTTGAAAAGCGCGCCCGAGCGCCCGAACCATAAAATCGCGACGCCCAGGGCAAAGGTGATGAGCGCCATTCCGGCAATCTCGCGCCAGGGCAGGCGCGACCAGCCCCGCACCAGGCTGTGCCAGTCAAAGCCTCCGGTGCGCCACAGGAGCCCGAGGCCGACAAGGCTGAACAGGGCAAGCGCCTCGAAAAGCAGATGCCCCGGCATGAACAGCGCGATGGCAAGTGGCGCCCCTAAATAGAGCGCCACAAATTCGGCCCAAAGCCTTTGCCGTCTTATTGCAGTCGGCGCTGAAGCCATAGGCGCCACTGGGCCGGACTGCCGTCAAAGACGTTCAGATCGACATTGCCCCGGATGCCAGGCACGATCCCCGTGCCGGAATATTGCCAGAAGCTGTAGCGCTGGCCGGGATAGACGATGCGCGGATGGCCCGCGACCGAGCGCAGCCAGAATTCTTCGGGCCAGGAGGCCAGATTGTTGTCGCGGTAGAAATCGACCGTGGTGTAGATGATCGGCCGTTGGCCGTAATGGCGATGCAGGATGTCCTTGAAGATTTTCGCCTCGCGCAGAACCTCATGGCTTGGCGGGCGGCGCGGACAGGTCTTGGAGGCCGTCCATTCAAGGTCGATCACCGGCGGCATCGCCCCGCGTTCACGTGGAACATTGGCGATGAACCAGGCCGCCTGCTGCGACCCGGAGCGGCAGAAGTAAAAGTAATGATAGGCACCGCGGGGAATGCGGGCCTGCGCCGCCTCGGCCCAGTAGCGGCGGAAATTCGGATCGGCATGGTCCCCGCCCTCGGTCGCCTTGATGAAGGCGAAGCTGATCCCCGAGCCCCTCACCTGCGCCCAGTTGATATCCCCCTGATAGCGCGAGATGTCGATGCCATGGACCATGTGGTCATAGGGATGCCCCCCGACCCAGGCATGCGGCGCGGAATCGCCGAATTTCGGCCCCGCCCCCGCGCCCGTCACCACCGCCTTCGGCGCCCGCGTTCCACCCCCTCCACAGGCCGCCAGCGCGACGACCAGAAGGATACCCAGTACTCTGCCCAGAAATTTCATGACTGCCCCTTACCCTCGCCCGTGTATCCGGCGCTTGAGGTCTTTATCGCAAAGGCGCAGGTTTCTGTCACGATGGCGTGACGGTCACGAAAGCGTCAGGGTCGCATTCCTCGGGTCAGATGGGCTCCGGGATCAGCTTGCCGGGATTCATGATGTTCTCGGGGTCGAGCGCCGCCTTGATCGCCGACATGACCCCGATCGCCGCGCCGTGCTGGGCATGCATCAGGGGGCGCTTGCCGATGCCCACGCCATGCTCTCCGGTGATCGTGCCGCCCACGGCCAGCGCGCGCTCGGCCATGCGCAGGGCGACGCGCTTGGCGGCGGCCAGTTCTTCGGCATTGTCGGGCATGATCAGTAGCTGCGAGTGGAAGTTTCCGTCTCCGACATGGCCCACCATCGGCCCCAGAAGCCCTTCGGACCGGATATCGGCGGCAGCGGCGGCGACCGCCTCGGCCAGATGCGACATCGGCACGCAGACATCGGTGACGACTGCGGTCGCGCCCGGGCGCAGGGCCAGACAGGCGCGATAAGCGCCGTGCCGCATCTTCCACAGGGCAGCGCGCGCCTCGGGCGTCGTCGCCCAGTCAAAGCCCTTGCCACCGAATTCGGAGGCCAGTTCCCCGAACCGTTCGGCATCGTCCTTGACCGAGGTCGGCGAGCCGTGGAATTCGACCATCAGATGCGGCCCCTCATGCAACTGGCTGCCGGAATATTGGTTGAAGGCCCGGGCCGCATCACCATCGACGAATTCGATCCGGGCCATCGGAATGCCCGACTGGATGGTCGCGGTGACACATTCGACCGCCGCTTCCAGCGTGGCAAAGGCGCAGACCGCTGCGGCAACCTCTTCGGGTTGGCCATGCAGGCGCAGGGTCAGTTCGGTGATGATGCCGAGCGTGCCCTCGGAGCCGACGAACAATCCCGTCAGGTCATAGCCCGCGCTGGATTTCGCGGCCCGCGTGCCGGTGCGGATGACCGTGCCATCGGCCAGCACCACCTCGAGCGCCAGAACATTGTCGCGCATCGTGCCGTAGCGCACCGCCGCCGTCCCGCTGGCCCGGGTCGCGGCCATCCCGCCCAGACTGGCATTGGCGCCCGGATCGACCGGAAAGAACAGCCCCGTCGCGCGCAATTCAAGGTTCAGCGCCTCGCGGGTGACGCCGGGCTGGACCGAGACCTGCAGATCTTCGGCTCGGACCTCCAGCACGCGGTCCATTTTCATAAGGTCCATGACGATGCCGCCTTGCGTGGCGAGCGCATGGCCCTCGAGCGACGTTCCGGTGCCCCAGCCGATCACCGGCACGCGATGCTGGTGGCAGATCCGCATCACCGCCGAGACCTCCTCGGTCGAAACCGGCCAGACCACGGCCTCGGGCGGTAGCGCGCGGTGAAAGGTTTCGGATTCGTTGTGCAGGTCGCGATCGGCCTGGGATTGGGAAAAGCGTGCGCCGAGCAATTGGCCCAGCGCAGCGGCGGCCTGATCGGGTATCGGCATTCTGTCCTCCTCACAGCATTCGGTGGTTGATAATCCCGCTCTTGCCCCAAGGGCAAGATTGGCCGGATAAACGCGGCAGGCGGAACTTGGATCGACATGCAGGACAAGCGGCAGGATCATATGCCGAAAGGCTGGGGGCGGCAGGGCTATCGCCATCTGCGGCGAAATCTTCGCCGGGGCTGGAGCGTTCTGCTGGCGCGAGGACCGGGACAGATCGAGTTCTGGCTGATCGCGCTGTTGATCGGGATCTTTGCTGGCCTTGCGGCGCTGGTTTTTCGCATCGGCATCGGCACGCTTCAGCGGCTGGCCTATGGAACGGACGATCTGACCATGGCGAGCGTCGCAGGCCACCTGCCATGGTGGTGGGTGTTGGCGGTCCCGATCCTGGGCGGGCTGGCCGTCGGGCTGATCCTTGACCGGTTCACACCGGATGGCCGGGTCCGGGCCGTGGCCGACGTGATCGAGGGCGCGGCCCTCGAAGGCGGCCGCGTCGAGATCCGCGAGGGGCTGGCCTCTGCCGCAGCCTCGGTCATCACCTTGGGAACCGGTGGCTCTTCGGGACGCGAAGGACCTGTCGTCCACCTTGCCGGCGTGATCTCGACCCTTGTCGCCAACCGGATCAAGGCGACCCCGGTGACCGGGCGGGAATTGCTGGGCTGCGCCGTGGCCGGTGCCGTCGCGGCCAGTTTCAACGCGCCGATCGCGGGCGCGCTTTTCGCCCATGAGGTGGTCTTGCGCAATTTCGCCATGCGCGCCTTTGCCCCCATCGCCATTTCGGCGGTGGCCGGGACGGTGATCAACCGGATGCGCTATGGCGGGGTAACCGAATTTCAGCTGCCCGCAGGCGGAGGGCTGGGCTTTTACATCGAACTGCCCGCCTTCATGCTGCTTGGGCTGGTCTGCGCCCTAGTGGCGGCGGGGCTGATGGCGGGGATCTTTCGCGCCGAGACCATCGCCAACCGCATCATGGCCCGCACCGGCTGGCCGCGATGGCTGCGGCCGACCCTTGCCGGTGCGGCCCTGGGCATGATCGCCATACCCTACCCCCATATCATCGGCGTCGGCTATGAGGCGACCTCGGCGGCGTTGACCGGCCGTCTGGATCTGTGGACGGCGGTGGTCTTTGCCCTCGTCAAGGCCGTGGCCGTGGCGATCACGCTGGGCGGGCGCATGGGGGGCGGGGTGTTTTCACCGGCACTGGTCATGGGGGCGCTGACCGGGCTGGCCTTTGGCATTCTCGCGACCGCGATCGCACCCCATGCGTCGGGCAATGAGACGCTTTATGCTTTGGCCGGAATGGGCGCGGTGGGCGCGGCGGTGCTGGGCGCGCCGATCTCGACGGCGATGATCGTCTTTGAACTGACCGGAGACTGGCAGACCGGCATCGCGGTGATGACGACGATCTCGCTTTCCACCGCGCTTGCCTCACGCATGGTCGAGCGGTCCTTTTTCCTGACCCAACTCAAGCGCCGGGGCGTGCATATCGCCGAGGGGCCACAGGTCTGGCTGCCGCGGCAGATGCGCGTGACCGCAGTGATGCGCGAGATCGGCAGCAAGACCGCCCCCGCGGCCGACCTTCTGCGCAACATGGTCGCGGACGGGCAGATGGTCGCGGATCAGACAACGCTGGGCGAGGCGCTCAGCCTGTTCGACCGCACGGGCGCGGCCTTCTACCCGATCGTGCGGCAGGACGGGGCATCCCCCGAGATCCTCGGCGCCGTCTACCATATCGATGCGCTGCGGGGCCTGGCGACCGCGCTTGGGGCGGTCGCCGCCGAGCAGCACGGCTGACGGATTGGATCAGGCGCTTATGCCGAAGAGACCGCGCAACGCGCCAATCGTCGGCGACACGACATGATTGGCCACGGGAATGAGGATGATACCCAGGACCAGCCCGAAGATCCCGTCGAAGAAGGCGGTCGTGGCCCAGGCCGCCAATCCCGGTGCGGCGGGCAGGGCATGGGCTGCGGCTTCCGCCATGTGATGGACCCAGAGATAGGGCTGATGCTGCCCCATCTCATGCAGCCCGTGGACCACGATCTGCCCGCCGACCCAGATCATCGCGGCCGTGCCGACAATGGTCAGCAGCTTCATGAAACCGGGCATGATCTTGACGATGCCGCGGCCCAGACCGGCCAGGTTTCCGCCGCTCTCATGCAGATGCAGGCCCAGATCATCCGCTTTCACGATCAGCGCGACGAACCCATAGACCGCAACCGTGATGCCTATCGCGACGATCGCGAGGATCAACGCCTCTTTCCAGATCGGATCGCCATCCGGGATCGCCGCCAGCGCAATGGTCATGATTTCGGCCGAAAGAATGAAGTCGGTCTTGATCGCGCCCTTCACGCGCTCTTCCTCGAGGCCCGCCCCGCCATCGGGGGTCGCCTGCAGATGTGGCTCGTTGACTTGGTGATGGCTCAGCGCGTGCAGGACCTTTTCAGCCCCCTCGAAGCACAGATAGGCCCCGCCGAGCATCAACAAGGGGGAGATCGCCCAAGGCGCAAAGGCCGACAAGAGCAGCGCCACAGGCAGCAGGATGACCAGCTTGTTGAAAATCGACCCGCGCGCGATCTTCAGCACGATCGGCAGTTCTCGGGCGGCCGAGAAGCCATGGACATATTTCGGCGTGACCGCCGCATCGTCGATCACTGCTCCGGCGGCCTTTGCCCCTGCCTTGACGGCCTGGCCTGCAACATCGTCCACCGACGCGGCCGCGATCTTGGCAATTCCCGCGACGTCGTCCAGCAGCGCCAGCAATCCGCTCATGATATCCCCATCAATGTCATATTCGCACCGTGGCGAAGGAACGCCGCCCCGGCAAGGCGGGTTCACGCCGGGGCGCGAAAAGCCCTATGGCATTGTTGCAAGGATCGCACCGACAAGCGCCACCGCCGCAGAAACCGCCAGCAGCAATCGCCAGGGGCGCTGCCACCAATGGATGCGGCTGTCCGGCTCGGTGCTGAGCGGGGCGGCAACGAAACCCAGCTCCTCGCGGATGCGCTGGCGGGCGCGGGCCGGCGGCATGACCGGAACCAGATCATCCGCAATCCCGGACATGCGCCCCTGCCATTCCCGCAGCCGCGCGGCGAATTCCGGATCCTGCGCAAGCCGCGCGATCAGCATCTGAGCCTCATCCCCTTCGACGAGACCCAGCGCGAGTTCGGCGGCGAGGATCTCGTCGAGGTCGGTCGGGGCGTCTTGCTGCTCTTCCATCCCTGCACTCATTCCCGTCATGCCGAAAGCCGCGACAGCGCTCCGCGCAGCCATCGCCGCAGATCGGCGGCCGTGACGGATTCCCGGCTGGCCAGATCCTGATAGCTTAGCCCCTCAAGGTAGATCTCGCGAAGCGCCATCGCCTCTTCCTCGTTCAGCGCTGCAAGGACCGGTGCCCGCGCGCCCGAGGCGGTGGCGGCCGGAAGCGCGGCAAGCGCGCCCGCACTGCGCGGCTGCTGGCCCTCGGCGAGTTCGATCCGGCGCTGCCGCTGCCGCCCGAGCGCATGGGTTCGTGCGAGGGTGGTCAGCCATCTCGTGCCGGTCAGCGGCTGATCCGGGCGGGCCTTGGCCTGTCGCCAGATTTCGACATAGGTTCTTTGCAGGGCGGCCTCTGCCTCTGGGCGATCCTTGAGGATCGACAGGCACAAGGCGTAAATCCGCGCCGATGTCGCCGCATAGAGCGCGTCGAAGGCCTCGCGGTCTCCGCTCGCGGTCCTGGCGATCAGGTCGTCAACGGTATTGCTGCGCGCGTCGGGCAAGGGGCATTTCCTCAAGCTGGCGGTCGCGGGCGAGAGTATGGAGCCTCGCCGCGGGCGTCAACGCAACCGGGCGGCAATGTTCCGCCGATGCGCGCGGCGCTTGCGCCTGCCCCGCGAATGCGCGATCAAGACGCCGATGCGACGAAAGGGCCTGACCATGCTGGACGTGAACGCGAAACCCACCGAGGAAATCGACCTGCGCGAGGTCTTCGGCCTCGACAGCGACATGAAGGTCAAGGGCTTTGCCGAACGAACCTCGCGCGTGCCCGAGATCGACCCGACCTATAAATTCGATCCCGATACCACCATGGCGATCCTCGCGGGCTTTGCCTATAATCGCCGCGTGATGATCCAGGGCTATCACGGCACCGGGAAGTCCACCCATATCGAGCAGATCGCCGCCCGCCTGAACTGGCCCTGCGTGCGCGTCAACCTCGACAGCCATGTCAGCCGGATCGACCTGATCGGCAAGGACGCGATCAAGCTCGTCGATGGCAAGCAGGTCACGGTCTTTCACGAAGGCATCCTGCCTTGGGCCCTGCGCAACCCGACCGCGATCGTCTTTGACGAATATGACGCGGGCCGCGCCGATGTGATGTTCGTGATCCAGCGCGTGCTGGAGGCCGACGGCAAGCTGACCCTGCTGGATCAGAACGAAGTCATCACGCCGAACCCCTATTTCCGCCTGTTCGCCACCGCGAACACCGTGGGCCTTGGCGACACGACCGGCCTTTACCACGGCACGCAGCAGATCAACCAGGGCCAGATGGACCGCTGGTCGCTGGTCTCGACGCTGAACTACCTGAGCCACGATGCCGAGGCCGCCATCGTTCTGGCCAAAAACCCGACCTATAACACCGAGAAGGGCCGCAAGATCATCAACCAGATGGTGACCTTGGCCGACCTGACCCGCACCGCCTTCATGCAGGGCGACCTGTCCACGGTCATGTCGCCCCGGACCGTCATTGCATGGGCGCAAAACGCCCGCATCTTCGGCGACAATATCGGCTACGCCTTCCGCCTGACCTTCCTGAACAAATGCGACGAGCTGGAACGCCAGACGGTCGCCGAGTTCTACCAGCGCCTGTTCGATGAGGAACTGCCGGAAAGCGCGGCGGTCAAGGCGGGGTGATGACGGGCAATGCGGACAGGACCGGGCTTCATGTCGGACTGATCGCAGGTCTCGGCCCTGCGGCGACCGTCGCCTATTACCAGAAACTGTCCGAGATTGCCGCCGCGCGGGGGCATCGGCTTGAACTGACGATGGTTCAGGCCGAGATCCGCGAGGTCGCTGCGAATAATCATGCCAATCGCAGTGCCGAACAGGCCACGATTTTCGCCAGTCTTCTCGGGAGGCTGAAAGCCGCCGGGGCGGATTTCGCCTCGATCCCGGCGATCGGGCCGCATTTCTGCTATGAGGAGCTGAAGCCTCTCAGCCCGCTGCCTTTGCTCTCGGCCATTGCGCCGCTGGACGCGTATTGCGCCCGGCAGGGCTATCGCCGGATTGGCCTTCTGGGCACGGCGCGCGCCATGCAGACGCGGCTTTTCGGGCAGATGAGCACGACCGAGATGTTGGTTCCTTCGAACCTCGACGCCGTCGGCAAAACCTATCAGGACATGGCGACCGATGGCCGTTGCAGCGACGAGGCGCGGCAGATGTTCTTCGCTGCCGGGGCCGAGATGATGCAGAATGGGGCCGAAGCCATTGCCTTGGCCGGAACCGATCTGCTGCTTGCTTTCGATGGCCGCGATCCGGGCTTCCCGGTGATCGACGTGCTGGAAATCCATGTCGAGGTCTTGGCCGATCTCGCCACCGGGCGCAAAACCTTGGCCGAGGCCGGAGTGCAGTGATGAAAAAATCCGACAACCCCGCCGATCCGTTCAAGAAGGCCCTGACCGAGGCCACCCGCGCCTTGGCTGAAGAGCATGAGTTGAACATCACCTTCAGCGCCGATCCTCCGGGCTATTCGGGCGATACGATGCGCCTGCCGCAGGTCAGCCGCCGGATGACACGCGACGAGGTGCTGCTGGCGCGCGGCACAGCGGATGCGCTGGCGATGAAACTGCGCCACCATGACGCCGCGACCCATGCGAAATACGCGCCCGCAGGTCCAATGGCGCGCGACCTGTATGAGGCGATGGAAACCGCGCGCTGCGAGGCGCTTGGCGCGCGCGACATGCCCGGCGCGCTCTCGAATATCGACGCCAAGCTGGGGCAAGAGGCCGACCGCAAGGGCTATGGCCAGATCAAGGCCCCGGCGGATGCGCCGCTTGCGGTCGCTGCGGGCTATATCGTGCGACAGATGGCGACCGGGCGCGCTTTGCCCGCCTCGGCTCAGCATGTGGCCGACCTGTGGCGGCCCTTTGTCGAGCAGCAGGCGGGCGGGGATATTCAGGACCTCGCACATGCACTGTCGGACCAATCCTCCTTTGCCCGGCTTGCGCGCAAGGTGATTGCCGATCTCGGCTATGGCGACCAATTGGGCGAAGACCCCGACGAGCCGCAAGAAGACGAGGCCGAGGAAAACGCCGAGCAGGACGAGGAATCGGGCGATAACCAATCCCGCGACCAGTCGCAGGATGAGGATGCCGAGGCGAGCCCCGAGCGCACGCAGGAGCAGCAGCAGGATGAGCGTCAGGCGCAGGTCAGCATGGATGACCAGTCCGACGAGGAAATGGCCGATGAGGCCGAGATGTCCGAGGCGGAAAGCCCGCCCGACATCCCGCCTCCTGTCAGCGATGCCAGCGCCGATTACCGCATCTATGCGCAAAGCTTTGACGAGGAAATCCGCGCCGAAGACCTCGCCGACCCGGCGGAGTTGGAACGCCTGCGCGCCTATCTCGACAAGCAGTTGGAGCCCCTGCGCGGCGCGGTTTCGCGGCTGGCCAACAAGCTGCAGCGTCGCCTGCAGGCACAGCAGAACCGCAGCTGGGAATTCGACAAGGAAGAGGGCGTCTTGGATGCCGGACGCCTCGCCCGCGTGGTCGCGAACCCGACCACGCCGCTCAGCTTCAAGGTCGAGAAGGATACCGAGTTCCGCGACACCGTGGTGACGCTGCTTCTGGACAATTCCGGCTCGATGCGGGGGCGCCCGATCTCGATCGCCGCGATCTGCGCCGATGTTCTGGCCCGTACGCTGGAGCGTAGCCAAGTCAAGGTCGAGATCCTCGGCTTCACCACCCGCGCATGGAAAGGCGGGCAAAGCCGCGAGCAATGGCTCGCGAATGGCCGTCCCGCGCAACCCGGCCGCCTGAACGATCTGCGCCATATCATCTATAAATCCGCCGATGCGCCGTGGCGGCGGGTGCGGCCCAATCTGGGCCTGATGATGAAAGAGGGGCTGTTGAAGGAAAATATCGACGGCGAGGCGCTGGAATGGGCGCATCGCCGCCTTGCCCGCCGTCCCGAGGCGCGGCGCATCCTCATGGTGATCTCGGATGGTGCGCCGGTCGATGATTCGACCCTGTCGGTGAACCCGGCGAACTATCTGGAAAAACACCTGCGCGATGTCATCGCCATGATCGAGAAGCGCAAACAGGTGGAGCTGCTCGCCATCGGCATCGGCCATGACGTGACCCGCTATTACCAGCGCGCCGTCACGATCACCGATGCCGAGCAATTGGCGGGCGCGATCACCGAACAGCTTGCCGCGCTTTTCGAGGCCGATCCGCGCAAACGTGCCCGCGTGCTTGGCCAAGGCGCGATGCGCCGGGCCTGACGCGGCTGAAATACACCTGAGAAGAAAAAGAAGGGGTGCCCATGTTCCAGAGTTACGACAGCCATTCCAACCCGGCCCAGCATGTGCCGCGTCTGGCCGCTTTGCGTGTCGAGTTGCAAGCCCGTGGCCTTGACGGCTTCCTCGTGCCCCGTGCCGATGCGCATCAAAGCGAATATGTCGCGGATCGCGATGCGCGGCTGGGCTGGCTCACCGGCTTCACCGGTTCGGCGGGCTTTGCCATCGTGACGCCGGATCAGGCGGGCGTTTTCATCGACGGCCGCTACCGCGTTCAGGTGAAATCCGAGATCGATCTGGGCCATTTCACCCCGGTCAACTGGCCCGAGACGAAAGCGGCGGTCTGGCTGCGCAAGGCCCTGCCCGAGGGCGGCCGGATCGGTTTCGATCCGTGGCTGCATACCCGCCGCGAGATCCGCGAGATAGAGGCCGGCCTCGTCGGCTCCGAGATCGCGCTGGTGGCGGTCGAGACCAACCCGATCGACGCGATCTGGAAGGACCAGCCCGAGGCTCCGATCGGCGCGGTCCGGCTCTGGCCCGATGCCCTTGCCGGTGAGACTGCCGCCGAGAAGCGCGTGCGAATCGGTGCAAAGCTGCGCGATGGCAAGGCCAATGCGGCGGTGCTGACCCTGCCCGATTCGATCTCGTGGCTTCTGAACATTCGCGGCGCGGATGTGCCGAAGAACCCGGTCGTCCTGTCCTTTGCCATTGTCGAGGCCGATGGCCGCGTCGCGGTCTTTGCCGATCCGCGCAAGTTCTCCTCGGATATCCGCGTGGCACTCGGCAACGAGGTCACGATCCTGCCGCCCGAGGCGCTGACGCCCGCCCTGACCAACCTGACCGGCCCGGTCGTGGTCGATGCCGGCACCGCGCCCGAGCAGGTCTTCCGTCTGATCGAAAGCATGAAGACCGAAATCGTCGAAAGCCTCGACCCGGTCATCATGCCGAAGGCCACCAAGAACGCCTATGAGATCGCGGGCATGCGCAGCGCGCATCTGCGCGACGGCGTGGCGGTGACCGAACTCTTGTGCTGGCTCGACGCGCAGGCCCCCGGCATCGGCGAGAAGCCCCTGACCGAGATCGACATCTGCCGCAAGCTCGAAGAATTGCGCGTGGCGCAGGGCATTCTGGATATCAGCTTCGATACCATCCTGGGCTCGGGCCCGCATGGCGCGATCAACCACTATCACGTTTCGGAGGACAGCAATCGCCGCATCCTTCCCGGCGAGATCGTGCTGGTCGATTCCGGCGGCCAATATGGCGACGGCACGACCGACATCACCCGCACTTTGCCGATGGGCGATTTCGACCCCTCGATCCGGATGCCCTATACCCGCGTACTGCAAGGCATGATCGCGGTCTCGCGGGCGAAATTCCCGCGCGGCGTCGCGGGGGCGCATCTCGACGCGCTGGCCCGTGCGCCGCTCTGGATGGAGGGGATGGATTACGATCACGGCACCGGTCACGGCGTCGGCGCGGGGCTTTCGGTGCATGAGGGTCCGGTGCGGATCTCGCGCATCTCGGATATCCCGCTGCAACCGGGGATGATCCTCTCGAACGAGCCGGGCTATTACCGCGAGGGCGAATACGGCATCCGCATCGAAAACCTGATCGTCGTGCAAAAGACCGACAGCGTCGATGGCCGCGACATGCTCGATTTCGAGACCCTGACCATCGCGCCTATCGACAAACGCCTGATCGACCCCTCGTTGATGTCGCGCGCCGAGATTGAATGGCTTGACGCCTATCACGCATGGGTGCGGACCGAGCTTGACCCGCTGGTCGCGGACAGCACGCGCGGCTGGCTTGAGGCCGCCACCAGCCCGCTTCTGGGCTGAACTCCGATAAGGCGCCGCACCTCGCGGCGCCTTTTTCTCATTCGCTCTCGGCCCATTCCGGGTGACGGCGGCGCCATTCCAGCGAATTGATGAAGGCGACCGCGATGAAGCCTGCGCCCAGAAGCCCCGTCACGAATTCCGGTATATGGGTCAGGGTCTGGATGAACATAATGATCGACAGCACGAAGATCGACCAGAAGGCCCCGTGTTCAAGATAGCGGAACTGGGCGAGCGTGCCCTTTTCGACCAGCATGACGGTCATGGAACGCACATACATCGCGCCGATCCCCAGCCCGATGGCGATGAGGAACAGGTTCTGCGTCAGGGCAAAGGCCCCGATGACGCCATCAAAGCTGAACGAGGCGTCCAGCACCTCGAGATAGAGGAACGCGCCGAAACCGCCCCGCGCCATGTCCCCGGCCGATACCCCCCCGCCCCAGCGATCCAGCACATGGCCCAGAGCATCGACCATCAGATAGGTGATGACCCCCCATGTCGCGGCGACGATGAATTGATGCTCTTTCTCGGCGGGCAGGAAATGCAAGACGACCATCATGCAGACGAGGACGAAACCCACCTCCATGCCGCGGATCTCGCCGATCTTGCGCAGGGCGGTCTCGACGCCGGCGATCCAATGCACATCCTTGCTCTGGTCAAAGAAATAATTCAGCGCGACCAGCATCAGGAAGGCGCCCCCGAAACCCGCGATGGGCAGATGCGCCTCGTGGATGATACGGGCATATTCCCTGGGCTGGGTTGCGGCCATGCGCAGGGCTTCGATCGGGCCGAGATGCGCAGCGATCACCACGATGAGAAGCGGAAAGATCACCCGCATCCCAAAGACCGCGATGACGATCCCCCAGGTCAGAAAGCGCCGCTGCCAGAGGGGCGTCATCTGCTTGAGCTTGTTTGCGTTGACGATCGCATTGTCGAAGCTGAGCGAAATTTCCAGCACCGCTAGCACCGTGGCGATCAGGAAAAAGGACAGGCTGCCCGAGCCGGTTCCCGAGTATTGCCAGCCGATCAATGCCGCAAGGGCCAGTCCCGCCCCGGTCACGATAAAGGGCCAGGTCAAGTAGCGTAGCGTGGATTTCATCCCGCATTCCTGATTGTCGATCAGATGAGCTAGCCATAATCTCGCGCCGTTCCTGGGGCAAGCCGTGACCGCAAGATTGCGCCCATCATCTGGCAGACATGCCTGAAATGCAGGAGAAACCGATGAATTTCAGGCGCTTTGCCCTGTATCACCTGCCCGATGGCCCACTTGGCGCCTTCGGCAGCGCCTGGCTGGGCTGGGATGCCCGCCAGCGGGAAAAGCCGACCCGTCCCGCCTTAGCCGGACTGCCCGATCGGGCCGAAAGCCTGACCTCGACGCCGATGCGCTACGGATTTCACGCCACGCTCAAGGCTCCGTTCCGGCTTCGCCCCGAGGCCGCGATCGCGGATCTTGCCCGGCGCACGGAATTGCTCTGCGATCACCTGTCGCCCTTTGCGCTGGATCTGGAACTCCGGGCGGACTGGGGATTCGTGGCCCTGCTGCCGCGCCACCAGCCGCCCGAGCTTCTGGCGCTGGAACAGGCGCTGGTCACCCGGCTCGACGATCTGCGCGCCCCGCTCACGCCCGCCGAGCGCGAACGCCGGCAACCCGAGCGCCTGCCCGAGACAGCCCGCGCGCATCTGGACCATTGGGGCTATCCTTTCGTGCTGGACCTGTTCCGCTATCACCTGACGCTTTCGAACGGGCTGCCGCCCAATCGGGCCAGCACCCTTCTGGCCGCGCTGGAAAGGCCCCTTGCACCCTTGATCGCCGCGCCCCTGCGGGTCGATCGCGTCGCGCTCTTGGGCGAGGATGAGAGCAGACATATGGTGCTTATCGAGGAATTTCCTCTGCGCGGCCCCTGATCGCACCCGCAATGTCACGCAGGTTTCATGCCGCAGGGGCATAGTCCAGTTCGACAACCGCGCCGAGACGTTCATGCCCATCCTTCCCCCTATCCGTTTCGTTGGTGCCACGATCCTGCGCGAGGGCGAATTGCGCCAGAGATCCGTCTCGATCGCGGCAGGGCGCATCACCCGGGGGCCGCTGCCTGCCGTGGACATGTCGGGCTTTCTGATCCTGCCGGGCATCGTGGACATGCTCCACCTGCCGCCGACGGGGGGCGATGCGGCGATGCGGCTGCGTCGCTGTCGCGTGGCTGCGGCCGGGGCCGGGATCACCACGGCATGGGTCGCGCCGCATTGGGCCTGGGATGGCGGCAGCGAAAGCCCGGAATCGGCGCAGGATTTCCTGCATCTGCTGCAGCGTGGCAGCGCCCCCGATCTGCGTCCCGCGCTGAGGATCGAAAGCGGTCGCAGCGACACGACCGCGCGGCTGACCGCGCTTTGCGACGAGATCCGCCCCGAGCTTTGCTGGTTCCAGAACGACCTTGCCCGTCTCTCGGACCTCTTGCAGCACGATCCGCAGCGTTTCGCGCAGGCCGCGACCGAGATCGGCATGGCGGCAGATGATCTGGCCTTGGCCTTGAAGGCCGCCACCGAAAACCGGCGCGATGTGCCACGCCACCTGTGCCGACTTGCGGAACATTTCGATGCGCTTGCCACCCGCTATGGCAGCATCGGCGACACCGGCGGGGCCATGCGCGAGACACATTCGATGATCGGCGCAAGCCTTGCCGCCTGCCCCGCCGCCCATTCCGCCGCAGCCGCCGCCGGGGCGATGGGCGATCCGGTCCTGCTTTCCGCCGCGGATGAGGACCGGCTGAACGACATGCTGCGCAGCGGGCTTGGCGATGCCATCGTCTCGGATGGCCATCCCGACAGGCTGGCGCGGCTCGCCTTGTCGCTTTCCGGCGCGGATCTTGCGGATCTGCCGCGCATCTGGGCGATGCTTTCGGCGCGCCCGGCCGAGATCATGGGCTTTGCCGATCGCGGCCGGCTGGATCTGGCCTGTCGGGCGGATCTGGTCATGATCGCGGCCAAGAGCGGGCGCGTCGAGGCGACCATCTCGGCGGGGCGGCTGATCCATCTCGGCGGCGTGGCCCGCGCGCGTTTTGCCGCGGCCAGCCTGACCGGCGGTTCGCGCATTGCCGCCGAATAGGCTCAGGCCCGGACCAGCACCGCAAGATCAGCGACATTCGTTCCCGTGGCCCCGGTCACGACCAGCGCGCCCCCCGCCTGCAAAGCCGGGGTCGAATCGTTATTCCCCAAGGCCGCCACCGGATCGACACCGCTGGCCCGGATCGCGGCCAGACTCCCCGGCCCGACCAAACCGCCCGCCGCCTCGCCCGGCCCGTCGCGCCCGTCGCTTCCGACCGAGGCAAAGGCCCAGTCGAAAGGCGCGGGCCGATCCTCGGCCAGCAGCGCGAGGCGCAAGGCCAGTTCCTGATTGCGCCCGCCCATGCCGCTGCCAACCAGCCGCACCGTGGTTTCGCCGCCGAAGGCCAATGCCTGTCCGGGACGCAATCCGCCCGCCAAGGCCCAGATCGCCGCCGCGCAATCCTGCACATCGCCCTCAAGCGGGATCGGCGCGGGATCGGCCCCGGCCGCGACCATTGCGGCAAGGGAAATCGCATTCGAGCCGACGAGGATATTGCGTGCCTCGGTCAGCGGGCGTGGATCGTCGGGCCGGGACAGCGCCATGCGGGCGGGTTCCGGCATCTGCTCCCAGATGCTCAGATGCCGCGCGAGTGCTGCGGCCTCGGCGCGGGTCCCGACCGGCGCAACCGTCGGCCCCGAGGCGATCACCCGCAGATCGTCGCCCGGAACATCCGACAGGATCAGCGCGGTGACCGGAGCCTTCGACAGCCGCAGCCAGCCGCCGCCCTTCAGCCGCGACAGGCCCTGCCGGATCAGGTTCACCTGCGAAATATCCGCCCCCGAGGCCAGCAGCAACCGGTTCACCGCCTGCTTGTCGGCAAGACTCATGCCCTCGGCGGGCGCGGGCAGCATGGCCGACCCCCCGCCCGAGATCAGCGCCAGAACCCGGTCACCGGACACAAGCGATTGCAGAATGGCGATGACCGCATCCGCCGCCGCCGCCCCGTCCGCATCGGGTTGGGGATGGCCCGCGCGCATCACCCGCGCGCCGGGCAGCGACGCGTCGTTTCCGGCATTGGTCACGACCAGAGCCTCCGACCCCGGCAAGGCCCGCAGGGCGGCCTCGGCCATGGCGCGCGCCGCCTTGCCAAGCGCGATGATCTGCCAGCGCCCGCCGGGCGCGGGCGGATCGGCCAAGACTTCGGCCATGCCGCGCGCGACCGCGGCGGCGGGATCGGCGGCGGCAATACCGGCCTCGATCAGCGCCATGGCACGCTCGGCAGGCCGCATCAGTTCACCGGGTTGGGCAGGGCGCGCCCCTCCGAGAAGGCGACGAGATTGCTCAACGCCTTCATCGCCATGGCGGTGCGGACCTCTTCGGCGGCAGTGCCGAGATGCGGCAGCAGGGTCACGTTCTCCATCCCGCAAAGCGCGGGCGAAACCAAGGGCTCGCGCTCATAGACATCGAGACCCGCGCCCGCGATCAAGCCTGATTGCAGCGCCGCGACCAGAGCGGCCTCATCAACGACATCGCCGCGCGCGATGTTAATGAGGAAAGAATGCGGCCCCAGCAGCGCCAATTCCCGCGCCCCGATCAGATGCCGCGTCGCCGCCCCGCCCGGCACGGCGATGACCGCGAAATCGGATTGCCGCAGCAACTCGTCCAGCCCCTCGACCTGACGGGCCGGCAGATCCAGCGCCGAAACCATCGAGCGGTTATGGAAAAGCACCTCCATGCCGAAGCCGAAATGACAGCGCCGCGCAATGGCCTTGCCGATCCGGCCCATGCCGATGATGCCGACCGTCGCCCCGGTGACGTGACGGCCCAGAAGCTGGGTCGGCTGCCACCCGGTCCAGCCGCCCGCGCGCAGCAGCCGCTCGCCCTCGCCCGCGCGGCGCGCGGTCATCAGGATCAGTGTCAGCGCGATGTCGGCGGTGGCCTCGGTCACCGCATCGGGCGTGTTCGAGACCGCGATCCCCGACTTCGCCGCCGCAGCCACGTCGATATGATTATAACCCGCGCCGAAATTCGCGATCAACCTGCAGCGCAGATCGCCTTGGAATGCCTCGGCGGCGAAACGGTCGCCAAGGGTCGGCATGATGGCGTCGAATTCACGCATGGCCTCATGCGCCTCTTCGGGGGAAAGCCCGTCCTTGCGATCAAGGATCTTGGCATCGAAACGCTCGGAAAGCGCGCGTTCTGCCGCATGGGTCATGCGGCGCGTGACAAGTATGCGCATCAATACATCCTTCCGCCGATCGGGACCGGCTTGTCGGGGGTGATCAGCACGACCTCGCCGGATTCGTCGGGCAGGCCCAGCACCAGCACCTCGGACATGAAGGGGCCGATCTGGCGCGGCGGGAAATTCACCACCGCCAGCACCTGCTTGCCGATCAGCGCCTCGGGGTCGTAATGGCGGGTGATCTGGGCCGAGGACTTGCGCTCTCCGATCTCGGGGCCGAAATCGAGCCACAGCTTGATCGCGGGCTTGCGCGCCTCGGGAAAAGGCTCGGCGCGGGTGATCTTTCCGGTGCGGATATCGACGGCGGCGAAATCGTCCCAGCCGATCTGGGCGGCTTGCGGCTTGCTCATTTGCCAAGCTCCCGGCCACGCGCGGCGGCGGCGGCGATGGTGCGGCGCATCAAGGGCGGCAGGCCATGCTCGGCATCCATCAATTCGCGCAGACCGGCGGCGGTGGTCCCGCCCGGAGAGGTCACGTTCTCGCGCAGTTTCGCGGGGTCTTCGTCCTCATGCACTGCCAGTGCCCCGGCCCCGGCGACGGTTGCCCGGGCCAGCGCCAGCGCCAATTCGGGGGAAAGCCCCTCGGAAATACCTGCGCCGGTCATCGCCTCGATCATGTGGAAGACATAGGCCGGGCCCGAGCCGGAAAGCGCGGTGACGGCATCCATCTGATCCTCGGCCTCGAGACGGACGACGCGGCCCACGGTTGCAAGCAGCGCCTCGGCCAGATCCATCTCGGGCGCACCCGCCTTGGCATTGCCGATGATCGCGGTGATGCCCTGCCCTATGGCCGCAGGCGTGTTCGGCATCGCGCGCACGATGGGCGAGGCCGGGAAGGCCGCCTCATAAGCCGCGATGGTGACCCCCGCTGCAACCGACAGCACCAGCGTCTCGGCACCGAAGCCCGCCAATTGCGGCAAGACGCCCGCCATCATCTGCGGCTTGACCGCGATGACCAGTACGGCGGGCGATTGCGGCAAGGTCCCGTTCACCGAAACGCCAAGCTGCGTGAGTTCCGGGCGCGGGTTCGGATCGACCACATGCACCGCGCCGGGTTCGAGCCCGTTTTTCAGCCAGCCATCCAGCAGCGCGCCGCCCATGCGACCGCAGCCGATCAGGACCAGCCCGCGCGCGTTCAATGCCGAAATATCCATTGCATTCCCCCTGCTTCGCCGCCCGAACCGGATGTCAGGGGCGGCTCTCAGGCCCGTCCGTAGGCTTCGGACATGGCGATGTCCAGAGCCGCCTCGGGCGAGGCATCGCCCCAGCAGGCCAATTGGAAGCAGGGATAGAAGCGCTCACAAGATTGGATCGCATTGCCGATCATCTGGTCGATCTGCTCGGGGCTCGCGATCGCATCGCCCGACAGCACCAGACCATAGCGCCAGACCATCAGCTTCTGCTGCGCCCAGAAGGTGAAGCCGCCATCCCAGACCTGATCATTCGCAAGGTTCAGCACTTCGTAAAGCGCAGACAGGCGCTCGGTCGGAGGGTCCATGTCGAAGGTGCAGATCAGGCGCAGGACCTCTTCGCGCGGCGACCATGCGAGGGTGATTGAGTAAGTCCGCCAGAGCCCCTCGACCGGGATCGCGATCTGATCTTCGGCGAGACGGTCGAAGTCCCATTCGCGATGGGCCGCGACACATTCGACGATGTCGATCGGGTGGATCTCGTCGCTGTGGATGAAGTCTACCTGCGCCATCTTCCCCCTGCCTTTCCAGAGTGGGCCGTCCCCATTCGCTGGGGTTTGCGACTACACCCGGCGTATCCTCCCGGATGTGCCTACCATATATCGTGTTCTCAAACCACGAGGGTGTAAAGCGAAAATTCGGTTACCGCTTGGGTTTCGCTGCAGGCGCAGTATAGCGCAGAATCTCATCTCGCAGATGCAGAAACGGCGCGGGTGAAATGCCCGCGCCGTCTGGATTCGTTGAATTATTTCGTCGCGCCTAGAGAACGCGGTTCACATGGCCCATCTTGCGGCCGGGCCGGGCATCGCCCTTGCCGTAAAGATGGATCTGGGTGCGCGGCTGTTTGAGCAAATCGGGGATTCGGTCGATGTCATCGCCGATCAGGTTCTCCATCTCGACATCGGCATAGCGCTGGCCATCGCCCAGCGGCAGACCGGCAACCGCGCGGATATGCTGCTCGAACTGGTCGACGGCGCAGCCCGCCTGAGTCCAATGGCCCGAATTATGGACCCGAGGCGCGATCTCATTGACGATCAGCCCCTCGCGGGTGACGAAAAGCTCGACCCCCATGACCCCGACATAATCGAGCGCATTCACGATGCGCGCCGCGATCAGCACGGCATCGGTCAGCAGCGATTGCGACAAACCGCAGGGCACGGTGGTGGTGCGCAGGATGCCCTCGCGATGGACATTCAGGCCGGGATCAAAGGCCGAGACCTGACCGTCAGCACCGCGCGCCACGATGACGCTGATCTCGGCCGAGAACTCGACGAAGCCTTCCAGCACCGAGGGCGCGCCGGTCCAGTCGCGGCTCTCGGCATCCTTGAAGCGGATCTGGCCCTTGCCGTCATAGCCCATGCGGCGGGTCTTGAGGATCGCGGGCGCGCCCAGTTCGGCCAGCGCGGCGGGCAGGTCGGTTTCGGTTTCCACATTGCGATAGGGCGCAGTGCGCAGACCGATCCCGGCGAGGAAATCCTTCTCCGTCAGCCGGTCCTGCGAGACCGCCAATGCGCCGCGGTTCGGGCGGATCGGGCGGATCGATTCCAGAAGGTCCAGCGCGGCGGTCGGGACATTCTCGAATTCATAGGTGATGACATCGACGCCTTCGGCAAAGGCGCGCAAGGCGGCCTCGTCCTCATAGGGCGCATTGGTCACGGCATGGGCGACATCGGCGGCGGGCGAGGCGCCCGGCTCATAGACATGGCAGCGATAGCCGAGGCGGCTCGCGGCCACGGAAAGCATCCGGCCCAATTGCCCGCCGCCAAGGATGCCGATGGTGGAACCCGGTTTCAGTTCAGTCATCTTTCGGCTCCTCGGGGATCGAGGCCGACAGCGCCTCGCGCCACGCATCCAGACGCGCGGCGAGTTCGGGATCGTTGATCGCAAGGATGCCCGCGGCCATCAGCCCGGCATTGGCCGCGCCCGCCGAGCCAATTGCCATGGTCGCCACCGGATAGCCCTTGGGCATCTGCAGGATGGAATAGAGCGAATCGACCCCCGACAGCGCGCGGGTCTGGACCGGCACGCCGATCACCGGCACGCGGGTCTTGGAGGCCATCATGCCCGGCAGATGCGCAGCACCTCCCGCCCCCGCGATGATCACCTTGAGGCCGCGCGACACCGCCGTCTTGCCGTATTCCCACAAGCGGTCCGGCGTGCGATGGGCGCTGACGATCTTGGTCTCGTAGGCGATCCCCAACTCGTCCAGAATGGTGGCTGCCTCGCGCATGGTGGGCCAGTCCGACTGGCTGCCCATGATGATTCCGACGGGTTTTTCCATGAGATCGCCCCTTCTCGCGCATGTTTCCCCCGCCCTAATGCGCGCGCGGGCCAGATGCAATCAGCCGATGGGGGCAGGCCGGGGAGATCAGGCGATAATGTCGGGGGTCAATTCATCCTCGAGCCGCGAGATGCGGTCCTTGAGGGCGAGTTTTTGCTTTTTCAGCCGCTGCAGGGTCAGCGAATGGGTCAGGCTCTGATCCGAAAGCGCCGCGATCGCCTCGTCGAGATCCCGATGCTCGCGCCTCAGCACGGCAAGGCGCGTGCGGGCGATCTCTTCATGGGACATCTCGTGCTGGGCGTTCATTTCGGGCCTCGGGCTGGACTGCGCCCGTTATAACGCAGCACTTCCGCACTGTTAATGCCCTTGCTGTCGCAGCACTTGCGCATGCTTACCTGCGCCCACATATTCAATCTGCCGGATTGCCGCTTCGGGGTCCGGCCGACAGTCGCTTTGATGCAAAGGGCTTGGGGATATGACCAAGATCAGTCTGGCCACTCATCCGTTCCTGCTGGGGTTCGACCAGCTTGAACGACTGGCCGAACGGGCCGCCAAGGGGGCCGAGGGCTACCCGCCCTACAATATCGAACATCAGGGGCCGAACGGTTTCCGCATCACTCTGGCCGTGGCCGGGTTTTCCGAGGACGACCTGTCGATCACGCTCGAGGACCGCCAATTGGTGATTCGCGGTCGTCAGGCCGAGATCGACGAGGACCGGGTCTTCCTGCATCGCGGCATCGCCGCGCGGGCCTTCCAGCGCAGCTTCGTGCTGGCCGATGGCGTCGAGGTCGTCTCGGCGGGCATGGAAAATGGCCTGTTGAATATCGATCTGCGTCGCGCTGTTCCCGACAGCATCGTGCAGACCATTCCGATCAGCCGCAAATGAAAGGGGATCGCACATGAACGAGAAATTCGATTTCGAGGCCGAGGCCTCGGGCAATACCGTCTATATCCGCCGGGTCGAGCTTGACAGCCTGCCCGACGAGGTGCGCAGCCAGGTTCCGGATGTGGACGCGCTTTATGCCGTTCATGGCATCGATGGCGAGCGCCTTGCGCTGGTCAAGGACCGCAAAATGGCCTTCATGCTGGCGCGCCAGAACGAGTTGGAACCGGTCAGCGTCCACTGATTCGACATGTCTGGAAAAATGAGAAGCGCCGCCCCAATGGCGGCGCTTTTGCTTGATTTCGCGGTGTTTTCTACATGCTTGGCTGGACGGTCGTGGCCATGGTCCCGCCTGTCGTCGCGGTTCCGGTCGGCGAGGCGATCGCGGCATCCGCGGCAGCCACCTCTTCGGTCGTGGCAGGACGGGTGCTGGCACGCTGATAGGTCTGGGTCGCCGGAATTTCCTGAATGATGCCGCCCGGCCCGCAGGTCGCGGTGAATTCGGTCAGACCACCCTCTGTCGGCGTCTCGCTGTAGGTCGCGACCGTGCCATCGACGCAGCCCCGGTCCAGAACCTGCCGCACCACCTGCTGACTGAAATTCGCCGGATCATAGACCCCAACCAGATTTCCGTCCGAGACAGTCACGACGAAATGGTTGCGATTGGCGGGTGCGGCCTCATCCGTGGTGTCGGCGCAGCCGGCCAGGATCGCGCAAGAGGCGAGGACCGCCCCCAACCCAGCAATTCTGAAATTCTGGCTTAGTCCAGTCATGGCGATCATCCTTATGATGGTTCCGAAAAATCTGGCTTCGTCGTGGCTTAACGATGCCAGAGCACAAGGGTTGCATCAACAGGAGTGATCGGCAGCCTCAGCCGGGAAAGCCGTATCGGCCAATCATCGCGCGCACCGCGCGGTCATTGCCATCTCCGGCCAGATTGCCGCCGCGCAGATTCTGTTCCTGCGTGCCGGGCCATTCGGTGATGCGGAAGCGGCCGCCGATCTTTTCCGGGCGCGATCCGGCCAGGCGGTGCATCCAGTATAGCCAGACATCATCGGCCGAGGGCGCAAGGCGCTGGAACAGCGCGACATCGGTCACCTCGGGATGAAACACCCCCGGCGCATAGAGCACGCCCCCGACCCCGGTCGGAAAGATCAGCGGCGAGCGCTCGGGGGCCTCGATATTGCGGCGCCAGTCGTCATAGCTGCGGACCTTTCCGTCCTGCAGCGTAACGCGATGCGCGCGGTGACAAACGACACCCGAATCCACCCGCGCCACCAGCCGCGCCAGCCAGTCGGCGGGGTAATAGACATCGTCGTCGGCGGTCACGATATGGGCGCCGGGCGATTCCAGCAGCAGCGGAATGATCTTCTTGTAGGAACGCCAGTCCGGGCAGCTGCGGATCTCGACGCCCGGGACACGGGCCGATTGCGGCAATTGCGCGGCATCGCCCTCGGCCAACCAAAGAATCACGCGATCGGCCCGCAGGCTCTGCGAGACCAGCGAGCGCAGCACCAGATGCAGGCTGCCAAAGCGCGGCGGAAAACTCGTCAGACTGATGACCAGTTCGGAGGGCAGGCCATGCGGCGCGCCGATGACCTCGCGCGCGGCGATCTCAGCCTCGGCTGCACGGATGCGACGCGCGTGCTTCCAGCGCCGGAAAGCATCGGCGATCATCCCTGCCAGGCCTCGCGCAGCCAGTCGATATTGCCGATGCGGCGATACCATTTGCTGCCCCGCCCCGCGAAGACATCCTCCATCTTGGGCGCGCCGGCAAAAAGCACGATCCGCGCGCCCTCGGGCAGCTTGGGATCATCCAGATAGCTCAGAAGGTTGCGCGGCACGCAATGGTTCTTGAAGCTGACGCACCATTCCCGCGGCCAGTAATGCAGATTGCCATGCGCAGCCAGTTGGGCCGACTGGAATTGCTGGCTGATCTCGTAGCCCGCGGTCGCGGCGGCGGGATCGGCGAGATAGGCGTCGAGGATATAGCTATGCGCGCCCACCTCGTAGCGAAAGACCGAGGAGTTGCCGACCGAATGCAGGAAGCGGTCGCGGCCGGGATTGACCTTGCGCAGGGGCTTGGCCCGGAACAGGTCGTCGTCCCGGATGATGAAGAACTTGCCCGGCAGGTCGAAGAACGGCCCCAGATCGTCCACCACCACCAGATCCAGATCCAGAAACAGCGCCGTCATGCCGGTGAAGCCGCCCAGATCGGGGCGGAACAACGCGAGCTTCCGCCAACGCGTGTCGCCATGGCCCTTGGGCAGGCCCAGTTCGGGCAGAGGCAGCGCCTCGACACCGGGATCGATCCCCGCGGCATCGTCGGTAAAGCAGATGAACCGATGCGGCCGGTCCAGATGGCGCTTCACCTGACGGTAAAGCCGGTTCACGTCCTCGGCCCCGTAGATTGTGCCCCATTTCATGGTCAGGATGAGGACGGGATCGGACATCTGCACACCTTCTTGGCTCATCCCCCCGCGATAGGCGAAGGGGCCGCGCCGGTCAACGCCGGCGCGGCCCCCTTTGATGACGAAGCGGCGCTTACTCGACGCCGATCAGGCCCATCTGCTCGATCTTCAGCAGCACCTGCTGGGCCGCGTAATCGACATCGAAGCCCTCGGTCTGGATGCGCAATTCGGGATTCGTCGGCTCTTCATAGGGGTCCGAAATGCCGGTGAATTCCTTGATCTTGCCCTCGCGTGCCAGCTTGTAGAGGCCCTTGCGGTCACGGCGCTCGCATTCCTCGAGGCTGGTCGCGACATGGACCTCGATGAAGGCGCCGCCTGCCTCGACCATCTCGCGCACGGCGCGACGGGTCGCGGTATAGGGCGCGATCGGGGCGCAGATGGCGATGCCGCCATTCTTGGTGATCTCAGAGGCGACATAGCCGATGCGCTTGATGTTGATGTCGCGATGCTCTTTCGAGAAGCCCAGTTCGCTCGACAGGTGCTTGCGCACCACGTCGCCATCCAAGAGCGTGACCGGACGACCGCCCATCTCCATCAGCTTGACCATCAGCGCATTGGCAATGGTCGATTTGCCCGAACCCGAGAGCCCGGTGAAGAACAGGGTGAAGCCCTGCTTGCTGCGCGGCGGCGAGGTGCGGCGCAACTGGGTCACCACCTCGGGGAAGCTGAACCATTCCGGGATTTCGAGGCCTTCGCGCAGGCGGCGGCGCAGTTCGGTCCCCGAGATGTCAAGGATAGTCGCACCCTCTTCGACCTCGTCGCGGGGCTCGTATTGGGCGCGCTCCTGGACATAGACCATCTGCTTGAAGTCGACCATCTCGATGCCGATCTCGTCCTGGTGCTTGCGGAAGAGTTCCTGCGCGGCATAGGGGTGGTAGAAATCCTCGCCCTGGCTGTTCTTGCCCGGGCCGGCATGGTCGCGGCCGACGATCATGTGGGTCAGGCCGTGATTGCGGCGGATGATGCCGTGCCAGACCGCCTCGCGCGGGCCGCCCATGCGCATCGCCAGGTTCAGAAGCGACAGATGGGTGGTGGCCTGCGGATATTTGTCCAGCACCGCCTCGTAGCAGCGCACGCGGGTGAAATGGTCCACGTCGCCCGGCTTGGTCATGCCGACGACCGGATGGATCAGCAGGTTGGCCTGAGCCTCGCGCGCGGCGCGGAAGGTCAGTTCCTGATGGGCGCGGTGCAGCGGATTGCGGGTCTGGAAGGCGACGATGCGGCGCCAGCCCAGCTTGCGGAAATAGGCGCGCAACTCGTTCGGCGTGTCGCGGCGGGCGCGGAAATCGTAATGGGTCGGCTGCTGGATGCCGGTGATCGGGCCGCCCAGATAGACCGGACCCGCGACATTATGCAGGTAGTTGACCGACGGATGGGCCAGGTCATCGGCGCCAAAGACCTTCTCGGCCTCGCGCGATTTGTCCGGCGACCATTTGTCCGTAATGGACAGGATCGCGAGGATCACGCCTTCCTGATCGCGCAGGGCGATATCTTGCCCCGGCTCGACCTTGTCGGCGAAATCTTGGCTGACATCGAGGTTGATCGGCATCGGCCAGAGCGCCCCCGAGGCGAGGTGCATATCCTCGACGACGCCATTGTAATCGGCCTCGGTCAGGAACCCCTTGAGCGGGTGGAAACCGCCATTCATCAGCAGTTCCAGGTCGCAGATCTGGCGCGGGGTCAGATCCCAGGACAGCATATTGCCGGCCTCGGCCTTGAGCTTCTGCGCGGATTCCGCGCTGACATAGAGTTCGGGAATCGGAGCAAGGTTCGGCAATGTCATAAGCTTCTCGACAGTTGATGTGGCATTCCTGCGCCGTCATGGCTGATGCCCTGCATTTGCAACGCCGTGATGACGCGAGGCATCCTTCCTTCGCCATTACCGATGCGGTCCCGGCGTTTCAACCGCGGCTTTCGAAAAGCGCGGCTTCCGCGACCCATAAAGCATAAAATGCGCGAAGTTGCGGCGAACAAGCTGTTCGATGAGCGGGCTTCCCCCATCTCCTGCATTCCGGGACAGCGACCTGCCCCGGAACGATGTCACCCTGCCCGGCCTCAGGCAGGAATTTCCGCCGTATTTTCATTCGGCGCCCCCGCCATGCCCAATTCGGCAAGGAAACGCTCGGCATCCAAGGCCGCCATGCAGCCCATTCCGGCCGAGGTCACGGCCTGACGATAGACATGGTCGGTCAGGTCGCCCGCGGCAAAGACGCCGGGGATCGAGGTCCGGGTCGTGCCCGGCTCGACCTTCACATAGCCGCCGTGATGCAGTTCCAACTGGTCCTTGACCAGTTCCGAGCTGGGTGCATGGCCGATCGCGACGAAGACGCCATCCGCGCCGACAAGTTGCTCAGCCCCGGTCTTGACGTTGCGCAGGCGCACGCCGGTGACGCCGAGCGGCGCCTCGGTGCCCTGCACCTCGGCCATCTCGTGATCCCAGATGATCTCGACCTTGGGATGCTTGAACAGGCGGTCCTGCAGGATCTTCTCGGCGCGCAGGCTGTCGCGGCGATGCACAAGGGTCACCTTGCTCGCGAAATTGGTCAGGAACAGCGCCTCTTCGACGGCGGTATTGCCACCGCCCAGCACCACCACCTCGCGGCCACGATAGAAGAAGCCGTCGCAGGTCGCGCAGGCCGAGACACCGAAGCCCTTGAACTTTTCCTCCGAGTCGAGGCCCAGCCAGCGGGCCTGCGCGCCGGTCGCGAGAATCACGGCATCGGCGGTGATTTTCGCCCCCGAATCCAGCTCGGCGACGAAAGGTCGCACCTGCAGGTCCAGCCGGGTCACCGTGTCGATGAAGATGCGCGCACCCATGGCCTTGGCATGGGCTTCCATCTTGATCATCAGGTCGGGGCCCTGGATCTCGGTTTCTCCCGGCCAGTTCTCGACTTCGGTGGTGATGGTCAACTGTCCGCCGGGCTGCATGCCCTGGATCAGGACGGGCTCGAGCATGGCGCGCGAGGCATAGACGGCGGCGGTGTAACCGGCCGGGCCGGAGCCCACGATCAGCACGCGGGTATGCTTGGGCAGGGTGTCAGGGGCGGAATTTGCAGGGGCGTGGGACATGACAACTGGACCTTTCGGAATTCGCGCCCTAGGTAATCACCCCCGCCGCGTCATGCAATGCGCCGCCAAGCTGGCCGCATCGGCGGAAATAATATTGCGCAACATCACCCGGACAGGTAGCTTCCGGCATGAATTCGGCCCGATTGCGGCCCAAGAGGAAAAACATGAGCGGCGCCCGACTAGACGAGATCGACCGGAAAATCCTTGCCGAGCTTCAGGCCGACGGAAGGATGACCAATGTCGAACTGGCCCGGCGGGTTGGGATCTCGGCCCCGCCCTGCCTGCGCCGCGTCCGCACGCTGGAGGAAGCCGGTTATATCCGCGGCTATCACGCCGATATCAACCCCGGCGAACTGGGCTTCGAGGTCAAGGTCTTTGCCATGGTCCGCCTGCACAGCCAGTCCGAGCGCGACCTCTCGGCCTTCGAGGCGCTGGCCCGCGACTGGCCGCTGGTCCGGGAATGCCACATGCTGAATGGCGAGATCGATTTCATCCTGAAATGCGTCTCACCGGATCTGCCGAGCTTTCAGCGCTTCCTGACCGAAAACCTGACGGCTGCGCCCAACGTGGCCTCGGTCAAGACGAGCCTCGTGATCCGCTGTGCCAAGGATGAGCCGGGCGTCCCCTTCGAGGTGGTCGAGACCCGCGCCGCAGCCATTGGCTGAACCGGCCGCGGGCCGATCTCACAAGGCGATCACCGAGATCAGCCGCCCGTAATCCGCCTCGTGCTGATGGGTGCTGCGGCGATAGGAATAGAAGCGCTCGGGCTCGGAATAGGTGCAATGGCGTGTCCATTCCGCCTCGACCCCGGCCTCGCGCAGGCGCATCAGGCCGAAGCCCGGCAGGTCGAACATCGGCCTGCCATTCGGCCCGCCGGCAAAGAAGCGATGGTGGCCCGGATCCTCTGCCGTCACCTCATCCATGAATTCCGGACCGACCTCATAGGATTTCTGGCTGATGCAGGGGCCGATCACGGCGCGGATGCGGCGCGCGCCCAGATCGGTCATTGCCCCCACGGTCGCCTCGATCACGCCCGAGACAGCACCCCGCCAGCCAGCATGGACCGCGCCGATGACCCCGGCTTCCGGATCGGCCAAAAGGATCGGCTGGCAATCGGCGGTCAGCACCGCCAGCGCGACGCCAGGCTGGTCGGTGACGATGCCATCGGCCCGCTTATGCGAAAAGGAGGACGGATCGTCCCCGGCGCGGATGACGGCCACATCCGGGGAATGAACCTGATGCACGGTGGCCATGCGCGCCAGCGGCAGGCCGAGCGCCTCGGCGGCGCGGGTCCGGTTGATGGTCACGATCTCACCCTGATCGCTTGAGCCATAACCGCAATTCAGCCCGGAAAACAGCCCCGAGGACGCGCCCCCCTTGCGAGTGAAAAAGCCGTGCCGCACGGGTCCGAGCAGCGGATGGGTCAGGATCTCAAGCGTGGTCTGCATATGGCTCCAGGGCGTCGAAACCGGGGGGCAAAGGGGCCTTCGGCGGCCAGAATGCCAGAACTTTGAATAGCTGACCCATTTCCGCCTGCGCGGTCAAGCGATGAAGCGCGGCTTTGGCCCCGCTATCCCCGGCTTGGGCCAGCCGTTCGGCGCGGGCCGCGATTCCCAGCCGTGTGAGCCATTCGCCCTGCGTCGCCATGCGCGAGACCTGCGCCCCCGCCGCCTGCCCCGCCAAGGCCAGAGACGCGAAATCGACATGCGCCGTCAGATCGGCCTCGCCGGGATTTTCCAGCGGGTTCTCGGGGCGATGGGCGCGGAGCGCCTGAAAGCTGTCGCCTTGCCCGTCCCAATTGCCGTAATCGATCAGGATCGCCGCGCCGCCATGCGCCGCGATCCGCCCCGCGATTTCGCGGACGATGGGCGCGGCGGCGGGACAGGTCTCGCGGATCTCGCCCAAGGGCGCATCCGGACCGGGCGCGGGCGCGGCAAGGCCAAGCACCAGACGCCCCTCGGGGTCGAGGGCCACGATGCGCTCGGCCCATCCTTCGGGCTGGCGCTGAAACTGGCGGATGGGCAGCGCGTCGAAAAACTCGTTCGCGACAAGAAACAAGGGCATACGGGGCAAGTCGCCCGCTTGATCGAGATGGGTGATCTCGCCCAGCTTCTCGCGCTGGATCTTGCGCAGATGCGGCGAGGCCTCGATCAGCGTGACCTGCGCCGCCTCGCGCATTCCCGGCACGGCGCGGATGGTGCGCAGGATGTCGGCCATCAGCGTGCCGCGCCCCGGACCGATCTCGGCCAGGACAAAGGGCGAAGGCGCGCCCTGATCCAGCCAGCTTTGCGCCAGAGCCAGGCCGATCATCTCGCCGAACATCTGGCTGATCTCGGGTGCGGTGGTGAAATCCCCCGCCGCGCCAAAGGGATCGCGGGTCGCGTAATAGCCATGCTCGGGATGGAGCAGGCAAAGCTGCATATATTCATCCAGCCGCAGCGGCCCCGAAAGCCGGATGCGCGCGGCGATCAGGCGCGCGAGCGGCGTCATGCAGCAGCCCCGGCGACCTCGGCGACCGGAGGCCGCATCCGCGCGCGCAGGATGAAGGCCAGCCCGATCAGGATCATCGGCAGGGACAGAAGCTGTCCCATGCTCAGGCCCCAGACCGGGCCGCCCAGCACATGGCCCAGCGGATTGTCCGGCGTGATGAATTGCGCATCGGCCTGACGGAAGAACTCGACGATGAAGCGCGAAAGCCCGTAGCCCAAGACGAAGACGCCAAGGCAAAGCCCCGGACGGCGCAAGGCCCCCCGGCGCACCAGCGCGAAGAGGACGACAAGCAGCAGGACGCCCTCAAGGACGGCCTCGTAAAGCTGGCTCGGATGGCGGGCGCAAAGCCCGGTCACGCCGGGGCAAAACTGCGCGGCCTCGCCCGGAAAGATCACGCCCCAAGGCAGATCGGTCGGACGGCCCCAAAGCTCGGCATTGATGAAATTCGCAAGCCGCCCCAGCCCCAGCCCCAACGGCGCGGCCAGCGCCATGGCATCGGCCAGACGCAAGGGCGGGATGCCGTGCTTGCGGCAATAGAGATACGAGACGAGCACGACGCCCAGAAAACCGCCATGAAACGACATGCCGCCATGCCAGAGTTGCAGGATCTGGGCGGGATGCGACAAGTAATAAGCAGGCTCGTAGAACAGAACGAACCCGAGCCGCCCGCCCGCGACGACGCCCAGCACGACCCAGGTCAAAAGCTCCTCGGCCTGCTCGGGACGCATCGGCGCGCGGTCGCCCCAGAGCGCCGGGCGCCGCATCAGCCAGACGAGAATGCGCCACCCCGCGATCAGCCCGACGAGATAGGCCAAAGCATACCAGCGCAGCGCCAATTCGATACCGAACAGGTTGATGGTGAAGATTTCGGGCGAAATGTCGGGAAAGGGGATCATGGGCTCCTCGTCATCGGCGGGCAGGCTAGCTGTCGCCGGACCCGTGTCAACATGCGCCGCCCGATTGAACCGCGGCCTTGCCGGGGCCATATAGGGCGGAACCCGATTACGAAAGGCCCGCCATGACCGCCAATAACCGTTTCTTCGACGATCTCTCGAAATTGATGACCAATGCGATGGGCGTCGCGCAAGGCGCCAAGGACGAGGCCCAGACCGCCTTCAACAGCTGGATCGACCGTTGGCTGGCGGATCGCGACTTTGTGACCCGTGAGGAATTCGAGGCCGTGCGCGAGATGGCCATCAAGGCCCGCGCCGAGAATGCGGCGCTGCAGGCCCGTCTGGACGCGCTCGAGGGCAAGGCCCCTCAGGGCGCAGAGACCGGGGCCGACGCCTGATCCTTCAGCCGGCCCTGCTGGTCGTAGAGCAGGATCTCGCCCGCCTCCGTCACCACCACGATCCAGTCGCGGGCAAAGGTAATGGCGGCGGGTTGCGCCCCATCGGGCAAAGCGATCTGGTCGGGAAGCTGCGGCAAGGGCGCCTCGGAAAGGCGCAGCCACAGCAAGGCCACGATCGCCAGAATGCCCAGACCCATCACCGCGGCCAGCGAGGTCACGAGGAGACGCAGCCAGCGCAGCATCGGCAGCGCTTCCTCGGGCCCCTGATCCGCCCTATCATCCCGTGCCATGACCGAAATCCTCATCCACGTCCCCGAGGGACTTTCCGACCGGCTAGATAAGGCCCTTGCCAGCCTCGCGCCAGAGGAGGCGGCCCTTTCCCGTTCGCGCCTGTCCAAGCTCATCGCCGAAGGGGCGGTTTTCGGCCCCTCGGGTCAGGTCACCGACGGCAAGGCGAAAGCCCTGCCCGGCGAATATCACATCGAGATCGGCGAGCCCGAGCCGCTGGAAGCCCAGCCCGAGGATATCCCGCTGTCCATCGCCTATGAGGATGACGATCTGATTGTGGTCGACAAGCCCGCAGGCATGGTCGTCCACCCCGCCCCCGGCGCGCCGAACGGCACGCTGGTCAATGCGCTTCTGGCGCATTGCGCCGACAGCCTTTCGGGCATTGGCGGCGCGGCGCGGCCCGGCATCGTCCATCGCATCGACAAGGAGACCTCGGGCCTTCTGGTCGTGGCGAAATCCGACCGGGCGCATCAGGGTCTTGCCAAGCAATTCGCCGATCACTCGGCCCATCGCCGCTATCTCGCACTGGCGCATGGTATGCTCGATCCGGCCGATGCGCGGCTGCGCGGGCTGAAGGGGCTGGTTTTCGAGCCGGGCGGCGTCCTGCGCATCACGACGCTTCTGGGACGCCACCCGAGCGACCGGCAGCGGCAGGCCGTCAGCTTCGACCGGGGCCGCCACGCGGTGACCCGGGCGCGGCTGATCGAGGGCTTCGGCGCGCCCCCCTCGGTCATGCTGGTGGAATGCCGGCTCGAAACCGGGCGCACGCATCAGATCCGCGTCCATATGGCCCATGCCGGGCTGGGACTGATCGGGGATCCGGTCTATGGCGGCGCGCGCAGGCCCTCGGTCAAGGCGCTGGGGGCCGAGGCAGCAGCCGCGATCACGGCTTTTCCGCGTCAGGCGCTGCATGCGGCGGAGCTTGGCTTCGAACATCCGGTCAGCGGCGAAAAACTGAATTTCACCAGCCCCTTGCCCGCCGACATGGCGGCACTTCTCGATCATTTGCGTGGCATGACCGGCGCGGGGTCTTCCCTGTCGGAACCGGGCGCGTCATGATCGCGTTCACATTGACCCGCCTCGGATCGACGCGCTTCGACGCGGGATAAGGAATTTCACATGGCCAGCTACGAGAACCTTCCCGCCCCCAGCCCCGAACAGGGCCTCAACCGTTACCTTCAGGAGATCCGCAAGTTTCCCCTGCTGGAACCGGAAGAGGAATATATGCTGGCCAAGGCATGGGTCGATCACGAGGACCCCAAGGCGGCGCAGCGTCTGGTCACCAGCCACCTGCGCCTCGCGGCCAAGATCGCCATGGGCTATCGCGGCTATGGCCTGCCCCAGGCCGAGGTGATTTCCGAGGCGAATGTCGGTCTGATGCAGGCGGTCAAGCGCTTCGACCCGGAAAAGGGCTTCCGCCTTGCGACCTACGCGATGTGGTGGATCCGTGCCTCGATCCAGGAATATATCCTGCGCTCCTGGTCCTTGGTGAAGATGGGCACCACCTCGGCGCAGAAGAAGCTGTTCTTCAACCTGCGCAAGGCCAAGTCCAAGCTCGGCGCGCTGGAAGAGGGCGATCTGCGCCCTGAGAATGTCACCCAGATCGCGCATGACCTGAACGTGTCGGAGCAGGAAGTCATCGACATGAACCGCCGCCTGTCGGGGGGCGATGCCTCGCTGAATGCGAGCGTCGGTTCGGCGGATGGCGAATCGGCGGCGCAATGGCAGGACTGGCTGGAAGACGACACCGCCAATCAGGCCGAGGCATTCGCCGAGGCCGACGAGATGTCGGCCCGGCGCGAATTGCTGATCTCGGCCATGGATGTGCTGAACGATCGCGAAAAGGACATCCTGATGGAGCGGCGCCTGCGCGACAATCCGATGACGCTCGAGGATCTCTCGACGCGCTACGAAGTCTCGCGCGAGCGGATCCGCCAGATCGAGGTGCGGGCCTTCGAAAAGCTGCAGAACCGTATCCGCGATCTTGCGCGCGAGCGGGGAATCCTGCCCTCCGAGCAGGTGTGATCGCCCGGTCCCCGAAATGACCGCCCGGTTTCGCGCCAGAGCAGGCGACTTAAATTCATGCGCCCATAGCGTCGCTTGGTTGACGCCTGCCAAGGGGCTCTTATGCTCGGTTCCGTGCAGCGGGGGGGCCGTGGCGCGAGCATGACGGCGCTTAATCAATATCAGCGGCTGGAGGCCACGGGACGCTGGCGCGAGACGGTCGCGGCCAAGGCCCGCGATGTCATCGTCTCGTTTGGCGATGCGACTTTGGTGCTGAGCGATCCGGGTTCGGACTTGCCCCTTGCCCATTGGTCCCTGCCCGCGGTGATGCGGCTCAATCCCGGCGAACAGCCCGCGCGTTACGCCCCTGGGGCCGATGATGGCGAAATGGTCGAAATCGAGGACGACCTGATGATTTCGGCCATCGAAAAGGTCCATCACGTCATCGAATCGAACCGGCCGCGCCGGACGCGGGTGCGCCATTGGGTGCTGCTGCTTGCTCTGCTGGGTGCGGCGGTCGCGGGACTGTTCTGGCTGCCCTCGGCCCTGTTGCGCCACGCGGTGGATATTGCGCCCCCCGCGCAACGTGCCGAAATCGGCCAGATGGTTCTGGCCGAGATCGAAAAGACGACGGGCAGCGGCTGCTCGCGCCCCTCGGGCGACATGGTGCGCCGCCGCCTCGCGCAGCGCCTGATCGGACCCGAGGCCGATATCGTCGTCCTGCCCGGCACGCTGGAGGCGGCCCGCCGGCTTCCCGGTCCCGTCACGGTGATCGGCCAGAATACCATTGCCGGTCCGGACAGCCCCGAGATTGCGGCTGGACATGTCCTTGCCGCGCAGGCCGCGACATTGGACGCCGATCCTCTGCTTGAGGCGCTGCGTTTTGCCGGAACGCGCGCCACATTCGAACTGCTCACAAAAGGCAGCCTGCAACCGGCCGCATTGGCAGGCTATGGCGAATATCTGCTGTCCCGCCCGGCGGCGCGGCCGGATGACGAGATCCTCCTGGGTTATTTCGCGCGGGCCGAAATATCGAGCGAACCCTATGCCCGCGCGCTGGACCCGACGGGCGAGGCCGTGCTGGGGCTGATCGAGGCCGATCCGTTCCGGACCCAGACGCCCAAGCCGGTCCTGTCGGTCCGGGAATGGCAGGCCCTGCGCGAGATCTGCGACCAATAGGCTCATCGCGCCACGGCCTGGGCGAAACCGGCCTCGCGAAAGCGGAACAGAGCTTGCGCGATCTGGCCACGGCTCACGAAGGGGCCGGCAAGCAACAGCACCGATCCTGTGTCGTCATCCGGGGCGCGTCCTCTCAGCAAGGGGTAGCCAAGGCGGGCCGCGCGGCGGGCCATGCCCTCGGCCGCGCGACGATTCGGAAAGCGGCCGATCTCGACATGCCGGGCATCGGCTGGAATCGTCGTCGAGGGCCTGGCCGATCTGGCGAGGCCGCGTGAGATTTCGCGTGCCTGTTTCACGTCGCGGGGCTGGCGGGTTTGCGGCTTTTTGCATTGTGCTTCTCCTTTGGGACCGCATCCCGGCCGGACCTGCGCAGCTGCGTCACGCGCGGGCACCGAAACGGGCGTGGATGCGGACACGGGTATGGCTGTGGGCACGGGTCGCACGAATACGAGATGCGCCAGCGTCAGCGGTGACAGCCCGTCGCAATAGCCCGCGCTGGGATCTCGCCCAAGCCGCGTCGACGCTGCGACGTCATCATTTCCGAGCAGCCGGCATAGCCGCGGATTGGGGTGAAGATCCATTCCCATCGCCCGAGCAAGCGCCGGAGCAGCCCTGATCTCGGCTTTCAGCTCGTCGAGCGGTCCGGTGGGAACGGGTTCGGGGCCCATATCGGGCAGGGCCGTCAACGGGTCGCGATCGCTTGTCAATTCGCCCGGTTCCAGCCGGGCAAAGACGGTTTTCGCCAGTTCCTCTTCGATCAATTGCCCCCGGCTTTTGGCCGCATCGGGATCATGGATGCGAAGCCGGGGACGTCCGTTCAGGCCCCGGATCGTGGCCGAGGGCGGATATCCGCAGGTCAGGTCACCGTCGCGGCTCAGAAGCGCGTCCCATCGACCGCTTTCGCTCTTACGGAACACGCAGCCCTTGCTGTCGATATATTGCCGGGCCGGAAAATCCGGTGGGGGCATTTCGGCGGGCCGATGTTCGGCCCGCGCGTGCAGCGGCAAAAGCCATGCAAGAAACAGCCAGAGTGCCAGACGAACCATTTCCGCCCCCGTTCCATCCTGTGGACGGGATAGCCCACAGAATTGAACGGCGGGTTAATGCCCGATCATTTGGTCCCGAACATCCGGTCGCCCGCATCGCCAAGGCCCGGCACGATATAGCCATGATCATCCAGCCGCTCATCGAGCGAAGCGGTCACGATCGGCACATCCGGATGCGCCTCCTGCATCCGCTTGACCCCTTCCGGCGAGGCCAGCAGGCACAGGAAGCGGATGTTCTTCGCGCCCTCGCGCTTCAGCATGTCGATGGCCGCGACCGAGGAATTGCCGGTGGCCAGCATCGGATCGACGACGATGGTCATGCGGGAATCCAGCTCTTTCGGAACCTTGCAGTAATATTCGACCGGCTGCAGCGTCTCGGGATCGCGATAGAGCCCGATGAAGCCCACCCGCGCCGCCGGGATCAGTTCCAGGATCCCGTCCATCAGCCCGTTGCCGGCGCGCAGGATCGAGATCAGGGCCAGCTTCTTCCCTTCCAGCAGCGGGGCCTGCATCTCCTGCAGGGGGGTCTCGATGGTGACGGTGGTCATTTCCAGCTCGCGCGTGACCTCATAGGCCAGGAGCAGGCTGATCTCGCGCAGCAGGCGGCGGAAGCTCGCGGTCGAGGTGGACTTGTCGCGCATCAGGGTCAGCTTGTGCTGGACAAGCGGATGATCGACGACGGTCAGATGCTGCTGGGTCATGAAAGCTCCTGTTTCAGGCGGTCCCTGGTTTCATTGTCGCAGAAGGCGGCCTCGGCGGCCCAGAGGTTCATCTGGCGGAATTCCTCTTCCGCCCAGCCGAACCGGTCTGCGAGCATGTCATATTCACGCGAGAGCGTGGTCCGAAAGAAAGGCGGGTCATCGGTCGAGACCGTGACGCGTACCCCGGCATCGGCGAGACGTGCAATCGGGTGACTAGACCAATCCGGCACGACACCCAATGCGACATTCGAGCCGGGGCAGACCTCGAGGGTGATCCCCTTCTCGGCCAGATCGCGGACCAGCGCCGGGTCCTCGATCGCGCGGATGCCGTGGCCGATGCGGCTGACGCCGAGATCGAGCGCGTCGCGGATCGATTGCGGCCCGCCCCATTCGCCCGCATGGGCGGTGAGGCCCAAGCCTGCCTCACGCGCGCAATCGAAGGACCATGCGAAATCCTTGGCCTCGCCGATATCCTCGGCCCCGGCAAGGCCAAGCCCGGCAACCCAGCCGCCCGAGGTTTCGGCGGCGCAGATCGCGGTCTTTTTCGCCCGGTCCGGCCCGTAATGGCGGATGCAGGTCAGGATGGCGCGGCTTTCGACGCCCGACAGAGCATATTCACCCGCGACCTCTTCCATCGCGCCCAGATGGTCCTGCCATGCGGCCAGATCACCGCCACCGCAGAATTCGGGCGAGACGAAAAGCTCGACATAGATCGCGCCCTGCTCGCCGCATTCGTTCAGCACCGCCGAGAGCAGCCGGGCATAATCGGCCGGCCCCTCGACGACGCTGGTCGCGGCCTCGTAGACGCGCAGGAAATCGTTGAAATCGCCATAGCTGTAACGGCCTTGGTCGTCGAACATGCCGCGCAATTCACGGTGACGCTCCTTGGCGAGGCCGCGAATGAAAGCGGGCGGGGCCGCCCCCTCCAGATGCAGGTGCAACTCGATCTTCTTTTGCATGCTCATAGAAAGGACCTTCCCGGCCCGACCGGGGCCAGCTTCAAATGTGCCGCGACCGAGGCGGCGAGATCGGCAAATCCCACTTGCCCTATGGCGCGGGGGCAAAGCCCCCAGCCCAGCACCGGAACGCGCTCGCGGGTGTGATCGGTTCCGGGCCAGCTCGGGTCATTGCCGTGATCGGCGGTGAAGATCGCGAGATCGCCGGGCCGCAGCCGCGACAGAAACCGCCCGGCGATGCCGTCGAACCATTCGAGCGCGCCCGCATAGCCCGCAATATCGCGGCGATGCCCGTAAAGGCTGTCGAATTCGACGAAATTGGCGAAGGTCAGGCTGCCCGGCTCGGCTTCATCGGCGAGGCGGATCAGATGCTCTGCCAGATCGGCATCGGACTTGCCCTTGTGCAGATGAGTGATGCCGCGATGCGAGAAGATGTCGCCGATCTTGCCGATGGCATGGGTGACGCGGCCCGCCGCCTCTGCCGCATCCAGAATGGTCCGGCCCGGAGGCGCGATGGCATAGTCGCGCCGGTTCGGCGTGCGGCTGAACTGCCCCTCTGCCCCGATGAAGGGCCGGGCAATGACACGCCCTACCCGCATCGGATGGACCATCGCAGCGACCGCCTCGCAGAGCCGGTAGAGCCGGTCGAGGCCGAACGCCTCTTCATGCGCGGCGATCTGCAGGACGCTGTCGGCGGAGGTGTAGCAGATCGGCCAGCCGGTCCGCAGGTGTTCGTTGCCGAGACGGGCGATGATCTCGGTCCCCGAGGCATGCTCGTCGCCAAGGATGCCTGCCGTTCCCGCCGCCTGCGCGATCCGGGCGGAAAGGTCAGGCGGGAAACTGGGCCGGGTATCCGGGAAATAATGCCAATCCCAAGGCACCGGGACGCCCGCGATTTCCCAATGGCCCGAGGGCGTGTCCTTGCCGGGCGAGACTTCGCTCGCCGCGCCCCAGAGCCCCTGCGGCTCGGCCCCGAGGCCCGGCGCTTCCGCGCCGCTGGCGAGGCGCAGGGCCGCGCCAAGCCCCAGCGCGTCCAGATGCGGCATGTGCAGGGGCCGGGCCTGCGCGATATGGCCGAGCGTATTCGCCCCCGTGTCGGGCACCGTGCCATTGAAGAAGCGCGCCGCATCGGGCGCGCCGCCGATGCCGACGGAATCCATCACGATCAGGAAGGCGCGGGATGCAGGCTGGGCACTCATTCGGGCGAAACCTCGTTGCGGATCAGCGGGCCGGGAGCCGGTCCGTCCCCCATCAGATAGGCCGCCTGCACCGTGGCGATGGCAGCTTCGGCTGCGGCATCGCTCGCGGCATGGACAAAGCCCAAGGGCTGGTCAGGACCGGCCTCTTCGCCGATGCGCCGCAATTGCGCAAGCCCGACGCGCGAATCGATGCGATCGCCGGCATGGAGCCGCCCGCCGCCCAGGGCCACGACGGCATGGCCGAGGGACTCGGTGTCGATGGCCGCGACCCGGCCGCGGGCCGGGATCGGGCGGATCACCGGCGCGGGCGGAAGATAGGCGTCGGGCCGCTCGATCAGGTCGGCGGGACCTCCCTGCGCCACCACCATGCGGGCGAAACGCTCGGCGGCCCTGCCCGAGGTCAGCGCGGCCTCGGCCCCCGCGAGGCCGACGATGCCCAGACAGGCTTCGGACAAGGCCAGCGACAGCTCGGCCAAGGCCCCCTGCCCGCCTTGCAGGACGGCAATCGCCTCGCGCAGTTCCAGCGCGTTCCCGGCGGCGCGGGCCAAAGGCTGGTCCATGTCGGTGACATAGGCCCTCGTGTGGCAACCCGCCCCATTGGCCGTCGCGACCAAAGCGCGGGCGAGGTCCATCGCGGCATCAGACGTGCGCAGGAAGGCCCCCGAGCCCTGCTTGACATCCAGCACCAAGGCATCCAGCCCCGCCGCCAGCTTCTTCGACAGGATCGAGGCGGTAATCAGGTCAATCGAGCCCACCGTCGCGGATTCGTCGCGGATCGCGTAAAGCCGCGCATCGGCCGGGGCGAGATCCTTCCCCGCCGCGACGATCGCGCAGCCGAGATCCGCGACGATGCGGCGGAACTCTTCCTCGGGCAAGGCGGTGCGGAAACCGGGAATCGCCTCCAGCTTGTCGAGCGTGCCGCCGGTATGGCCAAGGCCGCGCCCCGAGATCATCGGCACATAGGCCCCTGAGCAGGCGACAAGTGGCGCAAGGATCAGGCTGACCGTATCGCCGATGCCGCCGGTTGAATGCTTGTCCACCACCGGCCCCGGCAGATCCCAGCGCAGCACATGGCCGGAATCGCGCATGGCGCGGGTCAGGGCGACGCGCCCCCCCTCGCCCAGACCCGCCAGCAGCACCGCCATGGCAAAAGAGCCCGCCTGCGCATCGCTGACCCAGCCTTCGGCGAGGCCCCGGGCGATCAGCCGCGCGCCCTCCTCATCCAGCCCGCGCCCGTCGCGGACCCCCGCAATCACCGGACGCGGATCGGCTTGCGTCATTCGATACCCGACATATGCGAAATGTCGAACCGCCCCGGCAGCAATTCGCCAACGGTGGTGGCCAGCGTGACTCCGCCGGTCGTCGCCAGCAGGACCGGCGTGTCGGCACGGCCGAATTCCGCGAGCTTCTGGCGGCAGCCGCCGCAGGGCGGCACCGGGGTCGGGCTGTCGGCGATCACCGCGACCTCTACGAGCTCGGTCTCGCCCGAGGCGACCATCAGCGCGATGGCCCCGGCCTCGGCGCAGGTGCCTTCCGGATAGGCGACATTCTCGACATTGCAGCCGTGATAGACCTGCCCCGAGGCGCCGCGCACCGCCGCGCCCACCTTGAAGCGGGAATATGGCGCATAGGCCCGCTCGCGCACGTCGCGCGCCGCATCAAGAAGCGTCATTCCCGCACCTTTCACATAGCCGTCATTCGCCGGATCATCATTGCGCCCGGCCCCGGCCTGTTGCAAGTCCAAGCCATTCGGACGCGCCCTCTGTTCGCCGCGCCAAAAATAGTTTAACGCTGAACCATCTTGAGAGGAGGTCGCATCATGGAAGAACGCAGGCAGGATAATGCCCGGCAGGCCGCGCTGGATTACCACGAGTTTCCCCGCCCCGGAAAACTCGAGGTGCGCGCCACCAAACCGCTTGCGAATGGACGCGACCTGAGCCGGGCCTATTCGCCGGGCGTGGCCGAGGCCTGTCTGGAAATCAAGGCCGATCCCTCGACCGCGGCGCGCTATACCTCGCGCGGGAACCTCGTCGCCGTGGTCTCGAACGGCACGGCGGTGCTGGGCTTGGGCAATATCGGGGCCCTCGCCTCGAAGCCGGTGATGGAGGGCAAGGCGGTCCTCTTCAAGAAATTCGCCAATATCGACTGCTTCGACATCGAACTCGACCAGCCCGACCCCGAGAAGCTCGCCGAGATCGTCTGCGCCATGGAGCCGAGCTTTGGCGCGATCAACCTCGAGGACATCAAGGCCCCCGACTGCTTCATCGTCGAGAAAATCTGCCGCGAGCGGATGAACATCCCGGTCTTCCACGACGACCAGCATGGCACGGCCATTGTCGTTGGCGCGGCAGCCACCAATGCCTTGCGCATCGCGGGCAAGAAATTCGACGAGATCAAGGTCGTCTCGACTGGCGGGGGTGCTGCGGGCATCGCCTGCCTGAACATGCTGCTGAAGCTGGGCGTGAAACGCGAGAATGTCTGGCTTTGCGATATCGCGGGCCTCGTCTATGAGGGCCGCGAAGAGCAGATGACGCCGCAAAAGGCGGAATATGCGCAGAAAAGCGATCTGCGCACACTCGATGACGTGATCGGCGGCGCAGATCTGTTCCTTGGCCTCTCCGGCCCCGGCGTGTTGACCCCCGGGATGGTCGCCAAGATGTCGAAGCGCCCGATTGTCTTTGCGCTGGCGAACCCGACCCCCGAGATCCTGCCCGAGGATGTCCGCACCGTCGCCCCAGACGCGATCATCGCGACGGGCCGTTCGGATTACCCGAACCAAGTGAACAACGTCCTGTGCTTCCCCTTCATCTTCCGTGGCGCGCTGGATGTTGGTGCGACCACGATCAATGACGAGATGCAACTGGCCTGCATCGAGGGCATCGCGGCGCTTGCCCGCGCCACCACCTCCGCCGAGGCCGCGATGGCCTATCGCGGCGAGACGCTGACCTTCGGCACCGATTACCTGATCCCGAAACCCTTCGATCCGCGCCTGATCGGCGTCGTCTCGACCGCCGTCGCCAAGGCCGCGATGGAAACCGGCGTCGCCACCCGCCCGCTCGAGGACATCAATGCCTATAAGCGCCAGCTTGACGGCTCGGTCTTCCGCTCGGCCCTGATTATGCGCCCGGTCTTCGAGGCCGCCGCCACCGCCCATCGCCGCATCGTCTTTGCAGAGGGCGAGGATGAGCGCGTGCTGCGCGCCGCCAATGCCATGATCGAGGAGACCACCGACGTTCCGATCCTGATCGGCCGCCCCGAAGTCATCGAAATGCGTGCCGAGCGCGCCGGCCTTCCGATCCGCCCCGGCCGCGATTTCGAGATCGTGAACCCGGAAAATGATCCGCGCTATCGTGACTACTGGGGCACCTATCACGAGCTGATGGCCCGTCGCGGCGTCACGCCCGAGGTCGCCCGCGCCATCATGCGTACCAATACCACCGCCATCGGCGCGGTCATGGTGCACCGCAACGAGGCCGACAGCCTGATCTGCGGCACCTTCGGGCAATATCACTGGCACCTGAATTACATCAATCAGGTCCTCGCCCGCGACGGACTGCGGCCGCATGGCGCGCTGTCCCTGATGATCCTTGAGGACGGACCGCTGTTCATCGCGGATACGCAGGTCCATCACACGCCCGATCCGCAGCAACTGGCCGAGATCACCATCGGGGCGGCCCGCCATGTCCGCCGTTTCGGCCTGACGCCCAAGATCGCGCTCTGCTGCCATTCGCAATTCGGAAATCTCGACACCGATTCCGGTCGCCGGATGCGCGCCGCCATGGAGATCCTCGAAGCGAAGGGCGTGGATTTCGTGGTCGAAGGCGAGATGCATATGGATGCCGCCCTTGATCCGGCGGTGCGCGAGCGGTTGATGCCGCAATCGCGGCTCGAAGGCGCAGCGAATGTGCTGGTCTTTGCCAATACCGATGCCGCTTCGGGCGTGCGCAACGCGCTCAAGATGAAGGCCAATGGCCTTGAGGTCGGCCCGATCCTGATGGGCATGGGCAACAAGGCGCATATCGTGACGCAATCGGTGACGACGCGCGGCCTTCTGAACATGAGCGTTCTCGCGGGCACCCCGGTCGGGTCCTACGGCTAGGCCGCGACATTCTGTCATCGCGCTTCGGCTCGACCGCTAACATCCTTGCCCGCAGCGTTGCTGCGGGCATTATTCCTTCAAACCTTGGGGAGGAGGAATGAGGATGGCTTATCGCGAGGTCTACGACGCCTGGAAGGCCGATCCCGAGGCGTTCTGGATGCAGGCGGCTGGGGCGATTGACTGGGTCCGCGCGCCCTCGAAGGCGCTCTTCGATGAAAACGCCCCGATCTATGAATGGTTCTCGGACGGGATGGTCAATGCCTGCTGGAACGCGGTCGACCGCCATGTCCTGGCGGGTCGCGGCGATCAGGTCGCGATCATGCATGACAGTCCCATCACGCTCTCGACCAAGGGCATCACCTATCGCCAATTGCAGGACCGCGTCGCCTCGCTGGCCGGGGCGCTGCGGATGCGCGGCATCGAAAAGGGCGACCGCGTCATCATCTATATGCCGATGATCCCCGAGGCGCTCGTCGCCATGCTGGCCTGTGCCCGTCTTGGCGCGATCCATTCCGTGGTCTTCGGGGGTTTTGCCGCGCATGAACTGGCCGTCCGGATCGACGATTGCACGCCCAAGGCGATGATCGCGGCCTCATGCGGATTGGAACCCGACCGCGTGGTGCATTACAAGCCTCTGCTAGATCAGGCGATCGAACTGGCCAGCCACAAGCCGGAGTTCTGCGTCATCTACCAGCGCGAGCAAGAGGTCGCGAAGCTGGTCGAGGGCCGCGATTTCAACTGGCACGGCTTCCAATATGGCGTGCGTCCCGCTGAATGCGTTCCGGTCGAGGGCAATCACCCGGCCTATATCCTTTACACCTCGGGCACGACCGGCCAACCCAAGGGCGTCGTCCGCGACACGGCGGGCCATCTGGTGGCGCTGCAATGGTCGATGAAGAACGTGTTCAATATCGAGGCCGGAGATCGCTTCTGGGCCGCCTCGGATGTCGGCTGGGTCGTTGGCCACAGCTATATCTGCTATGGCCCGCTGATCGCCGGGGCGACCACCGTCGTCTTTGAAGGCAAGCCCGTCGGCACGCCGCATCCCGGCGTCTTCTGGCGCACCATCCAGAACAACCGAATCAAGAGCTTCTTCACCGCCCCCACCGCCTTGCGCGCCATCCGCCGCGAGGACCCGGAAGGCAAATGGATCAAGCGCTACAAGCTGCATGACCTGCAGGCGCTGTTCCTTGCCGGTGAGCGCGCCGATCCCGAGACCGTGTCATGGGCGCGCGAGCATCTCGGCGTGCCGGTGATCGACAATTGGTGGCAGACCGAGACCGGCTGGCCCATCGCCGCCAATCCGATCGGGATCGAGACCGTCCCGGTCAAGCTAGGCAGCCCCTCGGTCCCGATGCCCGGCTATGACGTGCAGGTGCTCGACGAGGCGGGCGAGCCGGTGCCGCCCGGCACGCTGGGCGCCATCGCCATCCGCCTGCCGCTGCCGCCCGGCACGCTGCCGACGCTCTGGAATGCCGAGGAGCGCTTCCGCAAGGGCTATCTCGACCGCTTCCCCGGCCATTACGAGACCGGCGACGCGGGCTATATCGACGAGGACGGCTATCTCTACGTCATGTCGCGCACCGATGACGTGATCAATGTCGCGGGCCACCGGCTTTCGACCGGCGCGATGGAGGAGGTGCTGGCCACCCATCCCGCCGTCGCCGAATGCGCGGTGATCGGGGTCGCGGATGCGCTGAAAGGCCAGGCCCCGCTCGGGCTCCTTTGCCTCAAGGCCGGGGTCGAGATGCCGCATGAGCAGGTGGTGCGCGAAGTCGTGAAGCTCGTGCGCGAACGGATCGGCCCGGTCGCCGCCTTCCGCACCGCCTGCGTCGTGCAGCGCCTGCCCAAGACACGCTCGGGCAAGATCCTGCGCGCGACGATGACGCGGATCGCCGACGGGGTCGAGTTCAAGATGCCCGCCACCATCGACGACCCCGCGATCCTCGACGAGATCCGGGCGAGTCTGTCCACGCTCGGTTATCCCGCCGTCGCGAAGACGGGATAGCCCTCAGGCGCGGGGCTCGCTCAGGCGATCTCCGCGCCGAGCGCCTTCATCAGCGGCAGGAAGTCGGGGAAGGAGGTCGCGATCGGGCTGCCGTCATCGACGCTGATCGGCTGCTCGGAGGCGAGACCCGCGACAAGGAAGGACATGGCGATGCGGTGGTCGATATGGGTGACCGCAGTCGCCCCGCCCTTCAGCCCGCCGCTGCCTTGGACGGTCATGCTGTCCTCGGTCGAGGTGACGCTTGCGCCATTGGCGATAAGGCCCGCTTCCATCGCGGCGATCCGGTCGCTTTCCTTGACGCGAAGCTCATGCACGCCCTGCATCACCGTCGTGCCCTCGGCAAAGGCCGCGATCACCGACAGGATCGGGAATTCGTCGATCATGCTGGCGGCGCGCTCGGCGGGCACGGTCACGCCTTTCAGGGGCCCGTGGCGCACGATCAGGTCGGCGACAGGCTCGCCGCCCTCTTCGCGCGGGTTTTCAAAGGTGATATCCGCGCCCATCTCCAGAAGCGTGACGTAAAGCCCGTCGCGGGTCGGGTTACGGCTGACACCCGGCACACGGATTTCCGAGCCCGGCACGAGCAGCGCGGCGGCGACCGGGAAAGCGGCGCTGGAGGGATCGCGCGGCACGGCGACGGGTTGCGGTTTCAGTTCCGGACGGCCGGTCAGGGTGATGACATGGCCCTCATCCGTAACCTCGGTGGTGATGGTCGCGCCGAAGCCCGCCAGCATCCGCTCGGTATGGTCGCGGGTCGGTTCGGATTCGATGACGACGGTCTGGCCCGGTGCGTTCAACCCGGCCAGCAAAACAGCGGATTTGATCTGCGCGCTGGCGACCGGGGTCTTGTAACGGGCGGGAACCGGCTCGGCCGCGCCCTTGATGGTGACCGGCAGGCGCTTGCCCTCGCGCGAGGTGACCTCGCAGCCGAAAAGCTCCAGCGGGTCGGTGACGCGACCCATCGGGCGGCGCGACAGGCTGGCATCGCCGGTGAAGGTCGCGGTGATCGGGCTGGTCGCCATCGCGCCCATGATCAGGCGCACGCCGGTGCCGGAATTGCCGCAATCGATCACGCCCTCGGGCTCGGCAAAACCGCCAACGCCGACGCCGTTGACCTTCCATTCGCCGATCCCCAGGCGCTCGACCTGCGCGCCGAAGGCCTGCATGGCCTTGGCGGTGTCGAGCACGTCCTGGCCTTCGAGCAGCCCGGTGATATGGGTCTCGCCGACCGCGAGCGCGCCAAGGATCAGCGCGCGATGGCTGATCGACTTGTCGCCGGGAACCTTCGCCTCGCCCTTCAAGGGGCCAGAGCGGCGGGCAATCATCGGCAGCGGTTCGGCAGAATGTGACATGGAAAGGCCCCTCAAGTGATCGCCAAGGTGATAGCGGTCACGCAAGGGGCTTGCAATCTACGCCGTGAGTTTCAGCCCTGACGGCGGAAGGTCACATAATGCGGCGTGCGGCCTTCGCGCAGCGCCTTTTGCTCATAGCGCGTCGAGTACCAGTCATCCCAAGCCTGCGGACCTTCATAGACCAGATCGAAACCTGCCCCCGGCACCTCTTCCAAGGTCTGGCGGATGTAGTCGGGAATATCCGAAGCGACGCGGAATTCGGCACCCGGCTTCATCACGCGGGCAAGCGGGATCAGGTGCTCGGGCGTCACGAAGCGGCGGCGGTGATGGCGCGCCTTGGGCCAAGGATCGGGGTAATTCAGGAACGCCTTGTCGATCGAGTTTTCCGGAAAGACATCCATCAGGTCACGCGCATCGCCGGGATGGACCGAGACATTCTCGACCCCCGCCGCGCGGATCTTGCCCAGAAGCATGGCCACGCCATTGATGAAGGGCTCGCAGCCGATGATGCCGATCTCGGGATAGCGCGCGGCCATATGGACCATGTGCTCGCCGCCGCCGAAGCCGACCTCCAGCCAGACCGGGCGGTCATCGCCGAAGATCGTGCTGGGGTGGACCACAGCACGTTCGGGATTGTCCTGCAGCGTGATGCCGCGCGGACGCAGGGTGCCGAGGTCCTCGGACAGGTAGCCCTTCTGGCTTTGCCGCAGGGTCTTGCCGTGACGGCGGCCATAGAAATTGCGGCGCGGGGGATTCGGATCGAATTCGCTCATGCCGCGCCCATAAAAAGGGCGCGGCATAAGGTCAAGTCATTCCGCAGCGAGACGCGAAATGATGACCTGAACTTCGGGCTTCTTGCCGATTTCTTCCATCGAAACCTGCCGCGTCACTTTGCGGATGGCTTCTTCGAGGCGGCTGTCATCCATCACCGTGCGATCATCGGCACGCTCGAGGAATTCCGCCAATTCGCTTTCGATGCTTCCCGCCAAGGGAACCCCGGCGCGACCGCTTTCCGGCAGGCCCGAAAGCTCGACCCAAGCATCGGGCAGCGGATTGTCATCCTCGTCGATGATGACCGAAACCATGACCTTGCCGTTCAGCGCCATGCGGATGCGGTCGCGCACGACCCCGTCCATCGCGCCGATCAACACCGTGCCGTCCAGATACAGGCGACCGGTATCGATCTGATCGACGATGCGAGGTTTCGGCCCGGTGACATCGACCATCGTGCCATTGGTCGCGATGACCGCTTCAAGGCCGCGTGCTTCCGCAAGCTTCGCGTGTTCACGCAGATGCATATGCTCGCCATGCATCGGGATCACGATCTGCGGCTTCAGCAGTTCATGCACCGCCTCGATATCGGGCCGGTTCGCGTGGCCCGAGACGTGATACAGCCCGTCATCGGCATCATAAAGATCGACGCCCATTTCGCTCAGCTGGTTCTGAATGCGGATCACCCCGCGCTCATTGCCGGGAATGGTGCGCGAGCTGAACAGGAAGCTGTCGCCCTCTTTGAGTTCGATCCCCAGATAGCGCCCGCGCGACAATTGCGCACTGGCGGCGCGGCGCTCGCCCTGGCTGCCGGTGACGACCAGCATGACCTTGTTGCGCGGGAGTTCGGCGGCCTCTTCGGGCGAGATGACCGGCGGGAAACGGTCAAGAATGCCCGTCTCCATCGCCACGGTGATCATCCGGCGCATGGCGCGGCCCAGAAGGCAGATCTTGCGGCCCGAGGCGATGCCGGCCTCGGACAGGGTGCGCAAGCGCGCGATGTTGCTCGCGAAGGTCGTCGCCACGACCATCTGGCGCTGCGCCATGACCCAGTCGAGGATCGGGTTCGCCAGCACCGCTTCCGAGCGGCCCGGATGGGTCGAGAAGATGTTGGTCGAATCGCAGGTCAGCACCTTGACCCCGTTCCGCTCCTTGGCAATCTCGTGCCACAGGATCGGGTCGAAGGCCTCGCCCACCACCGGCGTCCCGTCGAGTTTGAAATCGCCGGTATGGACGATCCGGCCCGCAGGCGTGTCGATGATCAGGGCCGAGCTTTCCGGGATCGAATGGCTGACCGGAACGAATTGCACCTCGAAGGGCCCGGCCGAGATCACCTCGGGGCGCGCGGCGTGGATATGGATCTGGTCGATGGGCTGGCCCATCTCTTCCATCTTCAGCCGAGCGATCGCGCCGGTGAAGCGGCGGCAATGGATCGGCTTCTGGATCTTGCCCCAAAGAAGCCCCAGTGCGCCGACATGGTCCTCATGCGCGTGGGTGATGAAGATCGCCTCGATGCGGTTGCGGTTCTCTTCCAGCCAGGCCACGTCGGCCATGATCAGGTCGATGCCCGGCGCGGTGTCCATATCGCCGAAGGTGACGCCCAGATCGACGACGATCAGGCGTTCCTTGCCGGGTTCGCCGTAGCCGTAGACATAGGCATTCATGCCGATTTCGCCGGCTCCGCCGAGCGGCAGATAGATCAGGCGTTCAGCCATGCCCCATCTCCTTGTTGTAATCGTGGATCAGGCGCAGGCCGTGCATGGTGAGGTCATCCTCGATCGCGTCGAACAGATCAAAACCCTGATCGAAAAGCGGCGCAAGCCCGCCAGTGGCGATGACTTTCATCTCGCGACCGCGTTCTTGCCGGATCTTGGCGACGATCCCCTGCACAAGGCCGATATAGCCCCAGAAAATGCCTGACTGAATGCAGGCGACGGTATTGGTGCCGATGACCCTCGCGGGCATCGTCACGTCGACATGCGGAAGACTGGCCGCACCCATATGCAATGCTTCGAGCGACAGGTTGACGCCCGGAGAAATCACGCCGCCGACATAGGCCCCATCGGTATCGACCACGTCGAAGGTCGTCGCGGTGCCGAAATCGACGACAATCAGATCAGGCCCGTGACGGTCAAAAGCGCCGACGGTATTCACCAGCCGGTCGGGGCCGACAGTCGTGCCCTGATCGACGCGCGGCGCAACCGGCAGCAGGCAATCAGGCTTGCCGACGACCAACGGCCGCGTGTCGAAATAGCGGTTGCAGAGCACGCGCAGGTTGAAAACCACCCGGGGCGCGGTCGCGCTGATAATGCAATCCGTGATGTTCAGATCGAGCTTTTGCAGGCTCATCAGCGTCGAGAGCCAGACGAAATACTCATCCGCCGTGCGGCGGTGATCGGTGGCAATGCGCCACATCGCCCGAAAGGACGTGCCATCCCAGACCGAGAAAACCGTATTGGTATTGCCGGTATCGATGCAGAGAAGCATCTCGCCTAGCCTCCGAAAAAGACATCGGCGGCGGGAAGAACCTGCCGACCGGAGGAGGTATTCAGGACCAGCGCCCCTGTCTCGTCGATGCCCTCGAAGACGCCATGGCTCTCAGTCCCGGCCATGCGGGCCACGATCGGCTCGCCAAGCTTCGCGGCGCGGGCGAGCCATGCCTGCCGGATCGGCGCAAAACCATAGGTCTCGAATTGGGCAAGCCAGCGCGCGAAAGCGGGGGCGAGCAGGTCGAGAAATTCCTCGGCCCCGACGGAGAAGCCGGTCTCGCCCAGCACGGAAACCGGGGCGATGGCGCGGGCTTCGACCGCGGCGGCCTCCGGCGCGGCGGAGAGATTCACGCCAATGCCGACGACCAGCCCCGAAACCTCACGGCCCGATCCCACGCTTTCCAGAAGGATGCCCGCGACCTTGCCACCATTCAGCAGCACGTCATTGGGCCATTTGATTGAAAGCCGCGCGGCAGGCCCGCAGGCATCGCCAAGCGCGTCATAAAGCGCCAAAGCCGCGACAAAGGATATCTGCGCGGCGCTCGCGGCCCCTCCCTTGGGCCGCAAGAAAAGCGAGCCGGCGAAGTTCCCCGCCGGCATCACCCATTCTCTTCCGCGGCGGCCACGTGCGGCCGCCTGCTGATGTGCCATGACCCACACGGGACCGCTCAGCTGTGGAGCGAGGCGCATGGCCTCGCTATTCGTGCTGTCGGTGCGGGCCAGCACATGCCGACCCACGCCCTCGGGCCAGGTGTCACTCAACGCGTTCGGGCTCGGCCGGCAGCGTGACCGGGGCAGCCTCGGCTGCGGGGTTGACCAACGCCTCGGCGGCGCGGCCTGCGGCAGCATCGACGCCCAGCATGTTGATCGCACCAAACAGCATCGCTGCGGCCGGGATCATCAGCGCAAGATATTGCACCATGCCCATGCGGCTGGTCACGCCATCATTCTCGGCACCGAAATACATGTAGTAAACGATGCGGAGGTAATAGAAGGCACCGATGACCGAGGCGATCACGCCCAGCACCGCAAGCCAGCCCATGCCCGCATCGACAGCCGCGTTCAGCACACCGAACTTGGCGAAGAAGCCGAGCGTCGGCGGCACACCCGCGAGGCTGAACATCAGGACCAGCATGGCCAGCCCCTTGGCCGGATCGGTCCATGCAAAGCGGTTCAGCGAGGCGAGATCGGTGACCGGGGTCCCGTCACGCTCCAAGGACAGGATAAAGGCGAAGGTGCCGACATTCATCACCGCATAGATGGTCATGTAGATCAGCATGGCCTGCACGCCGAGCGTCGTACCCGAAGCGAGGCCCACCAGCGCGAAGCCCATATGCGCGATCGAAGAATAGGCCATCAGACGTTTGACATTGGTCTGGCCGATACCGGCGATCGAACCAAGGAACATCGACATCACAGCCAGAGCCGCGACGATCTGGCTCCAGTCGCCGATGACCTGACCGAAGGCGTCAAAGACCAGTCGCGCGATCAGCGCCATGGCCGCGACCTTCGGGGCCGAGGCGAAGAAGGCGGTGACCGGCGTCGGCGAGCCTTCATAGACGTCCGGGGTCCACATGTGGAACGGCACGGCCGAAACCTTGAAGGACAGGCCGACCAGCATAAACACGAGGCCGAACAGCACGCCCATCGACAAGTGGCCCGACTGGACCGCGTTGATGATGCCTTGGAAGTTCGTCGTGCCCGAGAAGCCGTAGACCAGCGAGGCACCGTAAAGCAGCAGGCCCGAGCTGAGCGAACCCAGAACGAAATACTTCAGACCGGCTTCCGAAGAGCGCGCCGAGTCCTTGCGCATGGCCGCGACGACATAAAGCGACAGCGATTGCAGCTCGAGGCCCATGTAAAGCGTCAGCAGATCGCCCGCCGAGACCATCAGCATCATGCCGATGACCGAAAGGGTGATGACGATCGGGAACTCGAATCGCAGCATCTTGCGGCGGTCGAGATAATCGACGCTCATCGCGAGGACGGCGGCAGCCGAAACCAGCATCACCACCTTGGCGAAGCGCGAGAAGCCGTCATCGATGAACATGCCGTGGAAGGCCAGCGCATCGACGCGGCTGCCAAGGCCGATCATGGCGGCGACGATCAGGAAGGCTGCTACCGTGGTCCAGAGCAAAGTCCGTGCCAGCTTGTCCTTGCCGAAATAGGCCCCTGCCATCAGGGCCGCCAGCGCATAGGCGGCCAGCAGCGCCTCGGGCAGAATGGTCGTGAAATCGAGCGAGGTCATCTCCGCCCCCTAGTGGCTTGTCACAGCCGCGGCGGTTTCCACCACCGGCTGGGCTTGGTTGTAGTCATTGAGCAGCGCGGCAACGGCCGGGCCGGTCACGTCGGTCACGAGGCGCGGATAGACGCCAAGGATCAGCGTCATCGCGATCAGCGGAACGAAGATCCAGCGCTCACGCGGCGTCATGTCGGCGATCGTCTTCAGGCTTTCCTTGATCAGCTGGCCCAGCGTCACGCGGCGGTAAAGCCACAGCGCATAGCCCGCCGAAAGGATCACACCCGAAGCGGCGACCAGCGCGACCCAGGTATTGACCCGGAACGTGCCCATCAGCGTCAGGAATTCACCGACAAAGCCCGAAGTGCCCGGCAGGCCCACGTTCGCCATGGTGAAGAACATGAAAACCAGCGCGTATTTCGGCATCCGGTTCACGAGGCCGCCATAGGCGTCGATCTCGCGGGTATGCATGCGGTCATAGATCACGCCGACGCAAAGGAAGAGCGCGCCCGAAATGAAACCATGCGACAGCATCTGGAAGATCGCGCCATCGACGCCGACCTGATTGAAGGCAAAGATCCCCATGGTCACATAGCCCATATGCGCAACAGACGAATAGGCAATCACCTTCTTCATGTCCGACTGCGCCAGAGCCACCAGCGAGGTATAGACGATGGCGATGGCCGACATCCAGAACACGACCGGCTGCATGATCTCGGAAGCGACCGGGAACATCGGCAGGCTGAAGCGCAGAAAGCCGTAGCCACCCATTTTCAGCAGAACAGCAGCCAGCAGGACCGAACCCGCGGTCGGGGCCTGAACGTGCGCGTCGGGCAGCCAGGTATGGACCGGCCACATCGGCATCTTCACCGCGAAGCTGGCGAAGAACGCGAGGAACAGCAGCATCTGCATCCCGCCAATCACCGTCACGCCCAGCAGGCGGAAGGTCTCATGCGGGAAGTCAAAGGTCAGCAGCGTCGGAATGTCGGTGGTGCCCGCCATACGATACATGGCGATCATCGCGACCAGCATCAGCACCGAGCCGAGGAAGGTGTAAAGGAAGAACTTGAAGGACGCATAGATGCGATCCTTGCCGCCCCAGATGCCGATGATCAGGAACATCGGGATCAGGCCTGCCTCGAAGAACAGGTAGAACAGGACCAGATCCAGCGCGGTAAACACGCCGATCATCAGGCCTTCCAGCACGAGGAAGGCGATCATGTATTCCTTGACCTTGGTCTTGACCTCCCAGCACGACAGGATCGTGATGGGCATCATGAAGGTCGTGAGCATGACGAACAGGACCGAGATCCCGTCGACGCCCATCTTGTAGCGCAGGCCCATGATCCAGGCCTTGTCCTCGACGAATTGGAACCCGGTATTCTGCGGGTCGAAACCGAAAAGGACGAAAAGCGAGATCAGGAAGGTGGCCGTGGTCGCCAGCAATGCAAGCCATTTGGCATTGCGCGCGGCGGCCTCGTCCTGTCCCCGAAGGAACAGGGCCATGATCCCTGCCGCGACGATGGGCAGGAAGGTGATGATGGAAAGAAGGTTCGTCATGTCAGTGCGCGCCCCGCATCATCACCCAGATCAGAAGACCCACGATGCCGACGACCATGGCGAAGGCGTAGTGGAACAGATAGCCCGATTGCACCCGGACCGCGGCGCGCGTCAGACGCGGCACGAGACCCATGGCAACCCCGTTGATCGTCCCGTCGATGACGGCCCCATCGCCCTTTTTCCAAAGGATGCGACCAAGGCACTGCGCCGGGCGGACGAAGATGAAGTTGTAGATTTCGTCGAAGTACCACTTGTTCAGCAGGAACTGGTAAAGCGCGGGCTGGGCACTCGCCAGTTTCGCCGGAAGCTCCGGGCTGCGGATATAGAAGATCCAAGCCGTGAACAGACCGATCAGCATGGCGATGAAGGGCGAGACCTTGACCCAAGCGGGTGCATGGTGCGCTTCGTCCATGATGTGGTTGTCGGGTGCCATATAGATCGCACCTCCGACCGGGGCAGCAACCTCGGCATGTTCGGTCGCGCCATGCTCGGCCGCAGCCGGGGCAGCATGAGCGTCAGCAACGGGTGCAGCATGCTCGGTCGCAGCCGGAGCAGCGTGCTCGGCACCCGCCGTGTCAGCCGCGACATGCTCAACCGGGGCCGCACCATGCTCGGCGGGGGCCGCTTCGCCCTCGGCGGTCTCATGCGCACCGGGGATGTGGAAATAGCTCGTCACCTTGTGGTGGTCGCCGAAGAAGGGACCATACCAGACCATACCGGCAAAGACCGCGCCGACAGCCAGAACTCCCAGCGGGATGGTCATGATGGCCGGGCTCTCATGGGCATGTTCATGCGCATGGTGATCGCCGCGTTCCTTGCCAAAGAAGGTCAGGAAGATCAGGCGCCACGAATAGAAGCTGGTGAAGCAGGCCGCGATCACGAGCATCCAGAAGGCATAGGTATTGCCCGCATAGGCGCTTTCGATGATGGCGTCTTTGGACAGGAAGCCCGCAAAGCCGATATGGGTCAGCGGAATGCCGACGCCGGTAATGGCGAAGGTGCCGATCATCATGGCCCAGAAGGTCAGCGGGATCTTTTTGCGCAGGTTGCCATAGTTCCGCATGTCCTGCTCGTGATGCATCGCGTGGATGACCGAACCGGCACCAAGGAACAGCATGGCCTTGAAGAAGGCATGGGTCAGCAGGTGGAACATGGCGGCGGAATAAACGCCGACGCCAGCGGCCACGAACATGTAGCCCAGCTGCGAACAGGTCGAATAGGCGATGACGCGCTTGATGTCGTTCTGCACCAGACCAACGGTCGCGGCGAAGAAGGCGGTCGTCGCGCCGACGATCACGATGAAGTTCTTCGCATCCGGCGCGAATTCATAAAGCGGCGACATGCGGCAGACGAGGAAGACGCCCGCGGTCACCATCGTGGCGGCGTGGATCAGTGCCGAAACCGGGGTCGGGCCTTCCATCGCGTCCGGCAACCAAGTGTGCAGCAGAAGCTGCGCCGATTTACCCATCGCACCCACGAACAGCAGGAAGCCCAAGAGGTTCGCGGCGTTCCATTCGGTCCACAGGAAATGCATCTGGGTCTGCGCGATTTCCGGCACTTGCGCGAAGATCGCATCGAAGCCGATCGATCCGGTCAGCCAGTAGAGGCCGAAGATGCCCAGCAGGAAGCCGAAATCGCCGACGCGGTTGACGATGAAGGCCTTCATCGCGGCGGCGTTGGCGCTGGCTTTCTTGTAGTAGAAGCCGATCAGCAGATACGAGGCGACACCGACGCCCTCCCAGCCGAAGAACATCTGCAGCAGGTTATCCGCCGTCACCAGCATCAGCATGGCGAAGGTGAAGAACGAGAGATAGGCGAAGAAGCGCGCCTTGTAATGCTCGTGATGGTGGTCCCAGTTATCGTCATGGGCCATGTAGCCCAGCGAATACATGTGAACCAAGGCCGAGACGGTCGTCACCACGATCAGCATGATCGCGGTCAGGCGGTCCAGACGGATCGCCCATTCGCTGACGAAATCGCCCGAAACAACCCAGTCCATGACCGGAATGTGGCGCGGCACGCCGTCAAAGCCCAGAAACAGCACCCAGCTGAGCAGGCAGCACAGGAACAGGATTCCCGTGGTCAGATATTGCGCGGCTTTCTCGCCGATGAACCGCCAGCCAAAGCCTGCGATCAGCGAGCCCAGCAGCGGCGCGAAGAGGACGATCTTTTCCATGCCGTCTTAACCCTTCATCACGTTGACGTCTTCCACCGCGATCGTGCCGCGGTTGCGGAAGAAGACCACGAGGATGGCAAGGCCGATGGCGGCCTCGGCGGCAGCGACGGTGAGGATGAACATAGTGAAGACCTGCCCCACCAGATCGCCCAGATGGGTCGAAAAGGCGACGAAGTTGATGTTCACCGCCAGAAGCATCAGTTCGATCGACATCAGGATGACGATGACGTTCTTTCGGTTCACGAAGATCCCGAAAATGCCGGTGACGAAAAGTATCGCCCCGACAACTAGGTAATGTGTCAATCCGATCATCTTCCTGGTCCCTCCGGGTCTTCACCCGTTGAAAAATCCGTTCGCTGGACGGACCGCGCGGCGCGGTCCCAATTGGCTTGGATGCGGGGGGCCTTACAGGCCCTGCCCCGGCTTCACGTCTTTCATTTCCATGGTCTTGGCCGGATCGCGCCACATCTGTTCCAGCACGTTCTGGCGCTTGATGTCGCGGCGGTGACGCATGGTCAGCAGGATCGCCCCGATCATCGCGACCAGCAGGATCAGCCCCGCGATCTGGAAGTTCAGCAGGTAGCGATCATAGATCAGCATCCCCAGACCTTGGGTGTTCTGAACGCCCTCGACGATGGGGGCGACACGCTGGCTTTCGGCCACTTCAGCAGGCGTCCAGCCCGAGAAAGCGATGCCCAACTGCGCCAGCAGCACCACGCCAATGATCAGCGCCAGCGGCAGATAGCGCGCCAATTCACCTTTCAGCGCGGCGAAATCGACGTCGAGCATCATCACGACGAAAAGGAACAGCACCGCCACCGCGCCGACATAGACGACGATCAGCAGCATGGCGACGAATTCCGCGCCCTGCAGGACGAACAGGCCCGAGGCGGAAAGGAAGGCAAGGATAAGCCACAGCACCGAATGCACCGGGTTGCGGCTGATCACGACCATGAAGCCTGCGACGCAGGCACTGATCGCGAACAGGTAGAAAGCGAAGGTCATCATTCCTCGTTCTCCTCGGCATAGACGCTCTGGGCGATCTCGAGCGCCTTCTGCATCGCAGGCAGCCCGCCGAACATGCTCATCTGAAAGATCGTCTCGGCGATCTCGTTTTTGGTAGCACCGACTGCAAGCGCCTGACGGATCGTCATGCGCAATTGCGGCTCGGCCAGCGCGCCCTGAACGGTAATCGCGCCGATGGTGAGAAGCAGACGCGTTTTCGCGTCCAGCCCCTCGCGGTTGAAAGTCTTGCCGAACCACATCTCAAGCATGTCCGCCGGCATGACGGGCACCAGCTTTTCCATCGCGCGCATGTCGAAATGTTCCAGCGCGGGGTTCCACGCACGGGCCATTTCCTGGCTCGAGGCCAGCATCTGCGCGAAAAGCTTGGTGAACGCGTCGCTCATCTGTAGGGCGCATCCAGTTGCAGGTTGCGCGCGATTTCCGATTCCCAGCGCTCGCCATTGGCCAGCAGCTTTTCCTTGTCATAGAAAAGCTCTTCGCGGGTTTCGGTCGCGTATTCGAAATTCGGACCCTCGACGATGGCATCGACCGGGCAAGCCTCTTGGCAGAAACCGCAATAGATGCATTTCGTCATGTCGATGTCGTAGCGCGTGGTGCGGCGCGAGCCGTCCTCGCGGGGTTCGGCATCGATGGTGATGGCCTGAGCCGGGCAGACCGCTTCGCAAAGCTTGCAGGCGATGCAGCGTTCTTCACCGTTCGGATAGCGGCGCAGCGCGTGCTCACCGCGGAAGCGCGGCGAGATCGGGCCCTTTTCATGCGGGTAGTTCAGCGTCGGCTTGGGCGAGACGAAGTAACGCATCCCAAGGCCGAAACCCTTGATGAAATCCCACATGAGGAAATATTTGGTCGCCCGCGCGAAATCGAAGGCCATCAGAATTGCTCCCCTTTTCTGGGTGCCGCGAAGCGGTCGAAGGCGGCGACATAGTCGCGCACGCGCGCGCCGTCCTTCGATTGTTCCGCCGTGTCGAGATTATTGGCGAGGAAATGGGCCAGCTCGATCTTGTCGGTCTCACTGGCTTGGGCGAATGCCTCGGCTAGCTTGTTGGAATACATCCTCTCAGCCTCCGATCGCGTAGCGGGCCCAGAAGCCGCCCAGGATTTCGTAGCGGGCAAGAATCGCGACCAGCACCACCCAGCCCAGCGACAGCGGCAGGAACACTTTCCAGCCAATGCGCATCAACTGGTCGTAGCGGTAGCGGGGCACGATCGCCTTGACCATCGCGAACATGTAGAACCAGAACCACATCTTGATGACCATCCACCACCAGCCATCGGCGATGAACGGGACGGGCGACAGCCAGCCGCCGAAGAACAGCAGCGAAAGCAGCGCGCACATCAGGTAGATGGCGATATATTCACCGGCCATGAACAGCAGGTAGGGCGTGGACGAATATTCGACCATGTGGCCCGCGACCAGCTCCGATTCAGCTTCTGCCAAGTCGAAGGGCGGGCGGTTCGTTTCGGCGAGCGCCGAGACGAAGAACAGCACGACCATCGGCAGATGCGGCAGCCAGTACCAGTTCAGAAGCCCCCAATCACCCTTTTGCGCATGGACGATCTCGGTCAGATTCATCGAACCCGAAGAAATGATGATGCCGATGATGATCAGGCCCATCGAGACTTCATAGGAGATCATCTGAGCCGCCGAACGCAGCGAGGCGAGGAAGGGATATTTCGAGTTCGAGGCCCAGCCGCCCATGATCGAGCCGTAAACCTCAAGCGAGGAGGCCGCGAAGACGAACAGGATGCCGACGTTGATGTTGGCCATGACCCAGCCCTCGTCGAAGGGAATCACGACAAAGGCGAACAGCGCCAGCATCATCGACAGGAACGGGGCCAGGAAGAAGACGAACTTGTCCGCCCCGGCCGGGATCACGATTTCCTTGACGATATATTTCAGGGCGTCGGCAAAGGTCTGAAGCAGGCCCCAGGGACCGACCACGTTCGGGCCGCGCCGCATCTGCACGGCCGCCCAGATCTTGCGGTCGCCGTAAACCATGAAGATCAGCGATCCCATGACGAAGGCAATGACGGCCAGACCCTGCAACAGCAAGGTCAGCGCGAAACCGGTGGATGAGGCCCAAAACTCAGCCATGATCTTTCGTCCCTCTCATCACGCTGCGGGAATGCCGCGCGACTTGCATTCCTGCAAGGTGTCTTTCGTTGTCATCACCGTCAGCCCCATCGGTCTTTTCTCTGACAGAGTAAAAACCGAGCCGACGATCATCTTGCCATTGCGTTTGTCGCGCAGGGTCCGGATGTGGCGCGCGTAGGGGGTCCCCTTCGCATCCGCCCAATTGGCCAGCGCGCATGTGGCATAGGCGAACGCCGTGTCGGCGTCCACCCCACTGCGCAGATTTGCCGTCACTTCCACGAGGCTTTCCCCGGACTTGCGCTTGCTGGGCCATGCCGTGACGCTCGCGCCCTGGAAATCCGTGGGTTCGGCCTCGAAACTGGCGGGCAGGTTCAGCCGCAAAGGCTTGGTGCGGGCCCGGAAAGCGGCCAAGGCCTTTTCCTGCGCGGTCATCCCGCGCGAGCGCACCGGACCCATATCCGGCACGCCGGACAGGTCCAGACCCAGATTCTTGTTGAGCAACGCGATATCGGCCTCGCTCAGCGCGAATGCCTCCTGCCCCGCATCGGTCTCGAGGTTGACCTCGCTGACCGAGCCGTCCGGCTCAAGGATCAGGATCTCGCCCGATTTGGTCGAGATCCGCCCCTTGGACAACACCTTCTTGTCCGGCGCACCGGCATCGCTTTGCAGAACGGCCACTTCCAGTTCTGACGGCTTCTGGGGCGGCCGTTCGCTGTCATTGCCGCAACCGGCCAGCAAAAGCCCGATCCCGAAAATTCCTGCGAGGCGAACCGCCATATGTCCTTACTCCGCTGCCATCGAGGGCGCATTGCGCGCCGCCGCCATTGCCGAAAGCTCACCCATCAGCGGCGAGGAGCGCGCGATCGGGTTGGTCAGGTAGAAGTCCTTGATCGCAAGGCGGAACTCCGCGCGGCCCATGTCGAACCGGGTGAGCGGCTGCCATTCGTTCTGCGGCACGGTGTCGATCGCGGCCAGATGCGGCACCGCCTCGATCAGCTTGCGGCGCAGACCCGCCAGGCTGTCCCAAGGCAGGGTCGCGCCCAGCTCGGCGGAAAGTGCGCGCAGGATCGCCCAGTTTTCCTTGCCCTCGCCCGGCGCAAAATTGGCGCGCATGGCGATTTGCGGACGGCCTTCGGTGTTCACGAACAACCCGCTTTCCTCGGTATAGCAGGCGCCCGGCAGGATCAGGTCGGCGCGATGCGCACCGCGATCGCCATGGCTGCCCTGATAGATCACGAAGGCACCGGCATCGATATCGACCTCGTCGGCGCCCAGGTTGTAGATCACCTCGGCGCCGTCGATGGCAGCGATCAGCCCGCCCTCGGTCACAGCGCCGACATCCAGCGCGCCAACGCGACCGGCTGCGGTATGCAGGACCAGCAGCTTGCAATTCGCGATTTCGCAAAGGCGCATCGCATTGGCCAAGACGGCCTCGCCGTCGGCTTCGCGCAGCGCGCCTTGGCCGACGATAATCAGGCCCGGCAGTTCAGTGCCTTCCGAGACTTTCGGATCGTCCAGAAGTGCCGCCAAGGCCGCGCGGTCGCCGCCCAAATGCGCATAGTCGAAGGTCAGATCGACGGCTTCGCCGATCAGCGCGACATCCGCGCCATTGGCCCAAGCGCGACGCAGGCGCGAGTTCAGCACCGGCGCTTCTTCGCGCGGGTTGGTGCCGATCAGCAGGATGCGCTTGGCGCTGTCGATATCTTCGATCGCGGCATTGCCGACATAGGCCGAGCGATTGCCCGCAGGCAGGCGCGCGCCATCGACACGGGCCTCAACCTTGCCACCCAGACCTTCGATCAGCTGTTTCAGGCTGAAGGCGGCCTCGACCGGGACCAGATCGCCGATCAGACCGGCGACTTTCTTGCCCTTCATGGCGCGGGCGGCGGTGGCCAGAGCCTCGGGCCAAGTGGCCGGGCGCAGCTTGCCGTTCTCTCGGATATAAGGCTTGTCGAGACGCTGACGGCGCAGACCGTCCCAGACGAAGCGCGTCTTGTCCGAAATCCATTCCTCGTTCACGCCGTCATGGTTGCGCGGCAGAATGCGCATGACTTCGCGGCCCTTGGTGTCGATGCGGATGTTCGAGCCAAGCGCGTCCATCACGTCGATCGACTCGGTCTTGGTCAGTTCCCACGGGCGGGCGGTGAAAGCATAGGGCTTGGACACGAGCGCACCGACCGGGCACAGGTCGATGATGTTGCCCTGCATGTTCGAGACCAGCGTCTGGTTCAGGTAGCTGGTGATCTCGGCGTCTTCGCCACGGCCGGTCTGGCCCATCTGGGTGATGCCCGCGACCTCGGTGGTGAAGCGCACGCAGCGGGTGCAGCTGATGCAGCGGGTCATGTGGGTCTCGACCAGCGGGCCGAGATTCAGGTCCTCGGTGGCGCGCTTCGGCTCGCGGTAGCGCGAGAAATCGACGCCGTAGGCCATGGCCTGATCTTGCAGGTCGCATTCGCCGCCCTGATCGCAGATCGGGCAGTCGAGCGGGTGGTTGATCAGCAGGAACTCCATCACGCCTTCGCGTGCCTTCTTGACCATCGGCGAGTTGGTCTTGATTTCCGAGGGCGCGCCATCCGGACCGGGGCGCAGGTCCTTGACCTGCATCGCGCAGGAGGCGGCGGGTTTCGGCGGGCCGCCCACGACCTCGACAAGGCACATGCGGCAGTTGCCAGCGATGGACAGCCGCTCGTGATAGCAGAAACGCGGCACCTCGACTCCGGCCACTTCACAGGCCTGAATCAAGGTCATGTTCGGATCGACCTCGATAATCCTGTCGTCGATCTTGAGCTTGCGAAGATCCGCCATCTTGTCTTTCCTTATCCGTCGCGGTGGCGAAGCATCGCCTTGCCGGAACGATCTCCGGCGGTTTCCGCACGATTCAAATGCTGGCCGAAGGCTGGCCCGGTTTTCAGTTCCGCTGTCTTGTCCATCTGCCCACGTCTCATCACTTCACCCTGACGAAGGAACGGTGCAGGACTTTCTGGATTCGCTCGCGAGAGCCGCGACGCAGGACCACGGTCATCGCATCGCTGTTCCGGTTGAAGCTGACCGTGCCGTAGATCGCCTCTCCGGTATTGTAGTAAAGCGCGCGATTGGCATCCGTGGTGTAGCGGCTGCCATCCGAACGCCAGCAGTCGATCCGCGCATCGCTTGCATTGCCGGTAATGCGCAGGATCGGCTTGCCGGCAAGATTGCGCGTGACCCAGCTGCGAACGCCCGGCCCGGTCGCGTCGCAGTCGATATCGGTCGGCGCGAGCGTGTCGAACTCGAGATAGAATTTCTCCGCAGTCGCCACGAACGGGTCCGACGGCTCGCCCGCAAAAGCATCCGCCGCGATCATCGCGGCGGCGGATGCGGCCATCAAGGTCAGCCCGATGCGGTTCATCCAGCGCTTCATTTCGCCACCAACAGGCTGCCGATCACGCTCTTGCGCGCGATCTCGTCACGGCCCAAGCGGCAGAAGCTCTCGGCGTCGCCGGACCTTGCGCCCTTGCGGGTCAGATAATCCTCGGCCACGGCATAGATGCGCTTCTTCTGGGACTTGTCATCCAGGAAGGCCTCGATCTGCTTGGCTGAATAGCCCTTGCTCTGGGCATAGGACTTGAGCTTGCGCGCCTCGCCATAGGCATAGAACAGGCGGGCGTCGATATTCGGGCAGGTCCGCCGGATGCGATCCGCGATGCGGGCGGCGATCAGGCGGTCATTGATGTATTTTTCCTGTGCCAGCGGCTCGAGGGCGGCGGCGGGGCCCGCGGCCAGGAGCGTGGCCGCAATCAGCGCAAGGGCGATCGGTTTCATGGCATATACCTCCTTGTCATGGCGCATCGTCATAACATGGGGGGCCTTGCCTTCCGGCACACCTTGGCGCGAGAGGGCCGTGATTCCCCCGTTCCGGGCGCGCAAACGCGCGGGGTCCCCCGAGGGGGACCGCCTTGCCGGAAATTTGAGGGAAAAGGCCATTGGCGCTTACTCCGCGGCCATGGCGCCCATGCGCCCGGTGCGTTTTGCCTTGATGCGATCCTCGATCTCCTCGCGGAAATTGCGGATCAGGCCCTGGATCGGCCATGCGGCCGCATCGCCGAGCGCGCAGATGGTGTGGCCCTCGACCTGCTTGGTCACGTCGAAGAGCATGTCGATCTCTTCGACCTCGGCCTCGCCGCGCACGAGGCGGTCCATGACGCGCATCATCCAGCCGGTGCCTTCGCGGCAGGGCGTGCACTGGCCGCAGCTCTCATGCTTGAAGAACTTGGACAGACGCCAGATCGCCTTGATGATGTCGGTGTCCTGATCCATCACGATCATGCAGGCCGTGCCGAAGCTGGAACGCAGCTCGCGCATGCCGTCATAATCCATGATGGCGTTTTCGCATTGCTCGGCGGTCAGCACCGGGCAGGAAGCGCCGCCGGGGATCACGGCCTTGAGGTTCTTCCAGCCGCCGCGAACGCCGCCGCCATGTTTCTCGATCAGCTCGCGCATCGGGATCGACATCGCCTCTTCGACGACGCAGGGCGTGTTGACGTGGCCGGTCATGCCGAACAGCTTGACGCCTGCATTGTTCGGGCGGCCGAAGCCCGCGAACCATTCGCCGCCGCGACGCAGGATGGTCGGGACCACCGCGATCGATTCGACGTTGTTCACCGTGGTCGGGCAGCCGTAAAGGCCCGCGCCCGCCGGGAACGGCGGCTTCATCCGGGGCATGCCCTTCTTGCCTTCGAGCGATTCGATCAGCGCGGTCTCTTCGCCGCAGATATAGGCGCCCGCGCCGTGATGCAGGTAGAGGTCGAAATCCCAGCCCGAACCGGCGGCGTTGCGGCCCAGGAGGCCCGCGTCATAGCATTCGTCGATGGCCAGCTGCAGCGCCTCGCGCTCGCGGATGAACTCGCCGCGGATGTAGATATAGGCCGCATGCGCGCCCATTGCGAAGCTGGCGATCAGCGCGCCTTCGATCAGCGTATGCGGATCGTGGCGCATGATCTCGCGGTCCTTGCAGGTCGCGGGCTCGGATTCATCGGCATTGATGACCAGGTAGGACGGGCGGCCGTCCGATTCCTTCGGCATGAAGGACCATTTCATGCCGGTCGGGAAGCCTGCGCCGCCACGGCCACGCAGGCCCGAGGCCTTCATCTCGTTGATGATCGAATCGCGGCCGCGCTGGATGATCCCGGCGGTGCCGTCCCAGTGGCCGCGCTTACGCGCCCCGGCCAGGCTGCGATCGCCCATGCCGTAGATGTTCGTAAAGATCCGGTCCTGATCGTTCAGCATCCCAAATTCATCCTTGTCCCTGCGAGGGCGCATTGCGCCGCCGCCAGATCCGCCAGGTCACCAGAAGCGACCAGATCAAGGCCCCCATCGCCGCGAGATCGGCGAGAAAGGCGTATTTCGCGGGCCAGCCCATCCGGCCCCCCATCCATTGCAGCCCGAGCCAGACCAGCATCGTGACGGCGATCACCACCGCCACCAGCCGCATCTGGCCCGCAGCCGATACCGTCGCGGGTCGTTTCGCGCGCGACGAGCTATCCCTTGTCGGGCCGGTCATCAAGTGGCCTCGCCCCTTTCCACCGCGCGAGAATGCGCGGTGTCGCCCCCGGCCGCCAATAGCCGGGCCTGTCCGACCCAGTCATCGGTCTCGATCCGGCTGCCCATCCGGCCCAGCCTGCCGGCGAAATCGGCAGCCTCTTGCGCGTCCCAGCGGGCGATCTGCTCAAAACGCGTCACGCCGTTATCGTTCAGCCAAAGGGCGAGCTTTGGCCCCACGCCCTTGATCCTGCGCAGATCGTCCGCGCCCGATGGTTCCGCGACATCCCCGGCGCGGGTTTCATCCGCGACCAGATCGGCATAGGCCATGACCGGGACCTGCTCGCGCGTGGGCTTCGGCGCGGGCATCGCACCCGCGACGATCGGCATTTGGCTTGCCGAGGTCACCGGATCCGCCAGACCGGCCGAGACCAGCATCGCCTCGGGCTCATGCTCGGCCGCTTCGCGCCGCCAGTCGCGGGCGGAAACAGCCTGCCACATCTCGGGGCGTCCGGCGCAGACCAGCCAGACCAGCATCGCGCCGAACAACCAGAAGGTCAGCAGACCAAGGAACAGACCCCCGAAAAACCCCAGATCGCCGATCCCGGCGGTGAACAGCAGGACCACGACCCCCGCGATCGCGCCCGAGATCCAGCAGTTCCTGTTGCAGACCGTCCGTTCCATCACCGCCGTTCTCCTGTCTGTCCGAGGCGCGGCCCCTGTTCGCTAGCCGTTAGATAACATCCTTTGCCTGTCCGGTCACTTCGCCCAGGGCGTCGTGATCGGAACCTCGGTGCCGTCGATGCGCTTCACCGTGTCGCCGAGGCTGACCGCGATGGCGACGCTGCCATTATGCGCCTCGCCCGATTCCGCGGTCAGCGTGGTCGCGCCACCCAGCGGCTCGGCCGAGAAGCGGCCGTTCTGCGGGCCGGGAACCGGCACTTCGCCCGCGGCGAAGCTGTCGATCAGCGCGGCCAGTTTCTCGACGGTAAGGTCCTCGTAGAAATCCTTGCCGATCTGGGCCATGGGCGCGTTGGTGCAGGCGCCGAGGCATTCGACCTCTTCCCAGCTGAAGCGGCCGTCTGCCGACAGCGTGTGCGGGGCCGGTGCGATCTTTTCCTTGCAGACCCGGATCAGGTCTTCCGCGCCGCAGATCATGCAGGTCGTGGTGCCGCAGATCTGGATATGGGCGACGGTGCCGACCGGGTAGAGCTGGAACATGAAGTAGAAGGTCGCCACTTCCAGCGCGCGGATATAGGGCATCCCGAGCAGGGTCGCGCAATATTCGATCGCCGGACGCGACAGCCAGCCTTCCTGTTCCTGCGCACGCCACAGGACCGGAATGATCGCCGATTGCTGGCGACCTTCCGGATATTTGGTCATCTGGGCTTGCGCCCATTCAAGGTTCTTGGGGCTGAACTCGAACGAGTCCGGCTGAACAGGGGAAAGACGGCGCAGCATCAGCGGTCAACCTCTCCGAAAACGATATCAAGTGTGGCGATGATCGCCGGTACATCTGCCAGCATATGGCCCTTGGACATCCAGTCGATCGACTGGAGATGGGCAAAGCCCGGAGCCCGCAGCTTGGCGCGCCAGGGCTTGTTGGTGCCGTCCGAGACCATATAGACGCCGAATTCGCCCTTGGGCGCCTCGACGGCGGCATAGACCTCGCCCGCTGGGACCTTGAAGCCCTCGGTATAGAGCTTGAAGTGATGGATCAGGCTTTCCATGTCGCGCTTCATGTCCGAGCGCTTCGGCGGCGTCAGCTTGCCACGGGCCAGAACGTCGCCCGCGGGTTCCGCGCGCAGCTTTTGGATCGCCTGCTTCATGATCTTGGTCGATTCGCGCATCTCGGCCATGCGGCAGAGGAAGCGGTCATAGCAGTCGCCGGTCTTGCCGACCGGGATCTGGAACTCGAACTCGTCATAGCACTCGTAGGGCTGGCTGCGACGCAGGTCCCATGCGAGGCCCGAGCCGCGCACCATGACGCCGGTATAGCCCCAGTTCAGGCAGTCTTCCTCGGTCACGATGCCGATGTCGACCAAACGCTGCTTGAAGATCCGGTTCTCGGTCAGCAGCGTGTCGAGGTCATCGACGAGGCGCGGGAAGCGCTCGCACCATTCCTCGATATCGTCCAGCAGATCCGGCGGCAGGTCCTGGTGAACGCCACCCGGACGGAAATAGGCCGCGTGCAGACGCGCGCCGCAGGCACGTTCGTAGAACACCATCAGCTCTTCGCGGGCCTCGAAGCCCCAGAGCGGCGGAGTCAGCGCGCCGATGTCCAGCGCGCCGGTCGTCAGGCCCATCAGGTGGTTCAGGATCCGGCCGATTTCCGAGAAAAGCACGCGGATGAGGCTGGCGCGGCGCGGAATCACCGTGCCGGTCAGTTTCTCGATGGCCAAGCACCATGCATGTTCCTGGTTCATCGGCGCCACATAATCGAGGCGGTCCAGATAGGGCAGGTTCTGCAGGTAGGTGCGGCTTTCCATTAGCTTCTCGGTGCCGCGATGCAGCAGGCCGATATGCGGGTCCGCGCGCTCGACGATCTCGCCGTCGAGTTCCAGAACCATGCGCAGCACGCCGTGGGCCGCAGGGTGCTGCGGGCCGAAGTTGATGTTGAAATTGCGGATGCTCTGCTCGCCGGTCAGGGCGTCGACAGAGCCGTCATCATAGCTGTTCTTGTGGATGTCGCCGTCCATGGTCATCCCTTACATGCGATGCGTGGCGCGCAGATCTGCGCGGCTGCGGTCACTTCTTCGCCTCGGGCGCCTTCTCGTCACCCGGAAGCACGTATTTCGCGCCCTCCCACGGGGACAGGAAGTCGAACTGGCGATATTCCTGAACGAGGCTCACGGGCTCATAGACCACGCGTTTCTCGTCGTCATTCCAACGGACCTCGACATAACCAGTGGTCGGGAAGTCCTTGCGAAGCGGATAGCCTCGGAACCCGTAATCGGTGATGATCCGGCGCAGGTCCGGATGGCCCGAGAACAGGATCCCGAACATGTCGAAGACCTCGCGCTCGTACCAGTTCGCGCCGGGGAAGACACCGGAGAGCGAGGGGACGATCTCGTCCTCGCGCACCTGAACCTTCACGCGGATGCGGTGGTTCTGATACATCGACAGCAGATGCACGACCAGATCGAAGCGCGCCGGGCGCGCCGGGTTGTCCACCGCCGTGATGTCGATCAGCGTCGAGAAGCGGCAATTCGTGTCATTGCGCAGGAACTCGATCAGGCCGACCAGCCCGGACAGCGTCGCGTTGACGGTCATTTCGCCGAAAGCCAATTCGGTCGAGACGACGTCGTTCGGACGGCGCAGCGAAATGTGATCGGCCAGTTCCAGCAGGGCTTCGTCAGACATGGCTTACCTCACCAGAGTGCCGGTGCGCCGGATGCGGCGCTGAAGTTGCAGGATGCCGTAAAGCAGGGCCTCGGCGGTGGGGGGGCAGCCCGGAACATAGATGTCCACCGGAACGATCCGGTCGCAGCCACGCACCACGGAATAGGAATAATGGTAATAACCGCCGCCATTGGCGCAGCTGCCCATCGAGATCACGTAGCGCGGCTCGGGCATCTGGTCATAGACCTTGCGCAGAGCCGGGGCCATCTTGTTGGTCAGCGTGCCTGCGACGATCATCAGGTCCGACTGACGCGGGGACGCGCGCGGCGCGGTCCCGAAACGTTCGAGGTCATAGCGCGGCATCGAGGTCTGCATCATCTCGACCGCGCAGCAGGCCAGACCAAAGGTCATCCAATGCAGCGAGCCGTTGCGCGCCCAGTTGATGATGTCCTCGGTCGTGGTCAGCAGGAAGCCCTTGTCCTGCAGTTCGCGATTCAGTTCGGCGGTGGCGAATTCACGATCCACGCCGGCCGTATTGGCACCGGTCATCACGCCCATTCCAGCGCCCCTTTCTTCCATTCATAGGCAAAGCCAATCGTCAGCACACCCAGGAAGACCATCATCGACCAGAAGGCAACTTCGGTCAGGCCCTGAAAGGCGACGGCCCAGGGAAACAGGAACGCAACCTCGAGGTCGAAGATGATGAACAGGATCGACACCAGATAGAAGCGGACGTCGAATTTCATCCGCGCGTCGTCGAAGGCGTTGAAGCCGCATTCATAGGCGCTGACCTTTTCCGGGTCGGGATTGCGGATCGCGACAATGGCGGCGGCCAGAATCAGCACGATCGCCAGAGCGGAGGCCATTCCCAGAAAAACCAGGATCGGCAGATATTCTTGCAGCAGGTATTCCACTGGATTTGGGCTCCCTTTCGCTCGCAGGAACCCGGTTGGCGGCCCGCGATGGGTTTGGCTGACGCCCCTTTAGCCCCGCCGAAAGGAAGGGTCAACGGTGCGGGCCGCAATGTTCGGCATTGTAACCACAAGGAAGCGGCGAGGCCACCGGATTGCCTTCATGCCAGGCTTTGGCCCATGCGAAAACAAACTATTTCACTCGGTCTTTGACGTGCCGAGGCGACCCAGATGGGTGTGGCGAAAGCCCGTAGGCAGCTTCAGGCCAAAGCCCAAGGCCCGGTCCGCGCCGATATGCGCGAGCCAGAGCCCACCGGCCGAGATCAGACCGGTCTGCCCCGAGGCCACGCCCATCATCATCAGCAGGAACGGCATCGCATAGAGATGCGCGAGGTTATAGGTGAAGGCCCCAGCCCGCTTGCCAAGCGCGTAGCCCGCCATCGACAGGTCGGGCGCCAGAAGTGCCGCGACCCACGCCCAACCCGGCCAGCCGGGCGAGGCGAAACCGGCGACCATGATACCACCGAGTGCGAGCCCCGCACCCTCGACCTGCTGCCAGAGCTTCGCGCTCACTCGGCTGCCCGACTGCGCGCGGCGTCCAGCATCGGGCCAAGATAGCGCCCGGTATGGCTTTCGGCGATTTGCGCCACATCTTCGGGCGTGCCGGTCGCGACGATGCGGCCACCGCCATCGCCACCCTCGGGGCCGATATCGATGATCCAGTCGGCGGTCTTGATGACATCTAGGTTATGCTCGATCACCACAACCGTATTGCCCTGATCGACAAGGCTGTGCAGCACTTCCAAGAGCTTGCGCACATCCTCGAAATGCAGGCCAGTGGTCGGCTCGTCGAGGATATAGAGCGTCTTGCCGGTGGCGCGGCGCGACAGTTCCTTGGACAGCTTCACCCGCTGCGCCTCGCCGCCCGAAAGCGTCGTCGCCTGCTGGCCGACCTTGATATAGCCAAGGCCAACCTCGACCAGCGCGTCCATCTTTTCCCGGATCGAGGGCACGGCGCGAAAGAATTCCTGCGCATCCTCGACCGTCATGTCGAGCACGTCGGCGATCGACTTGCCCTTGAACTGGACCTCCAAAGTCTCGCGGTTGTAGCGCTTGCCCTTGCAGGTCTCGCAGGTGACATAGACGTCGGGCAGGAAATGCATCTCGATCTTGATGACGCCGTCGCCCTGACAGGCCTCGCAGCGCCCGCCCTTGACGTTGAAGCTGAAGCGACCGGGCTTGTAGCCCCGCGCCTTGGCCTCGGGCAGGCCCGCGAACCAGTCGCGGATCGGGGTGAAAGCCCCGGTATAGGTCGCTGGGTTCGAGCGCGGCGTGCGCCCGATCGGGCGCTGGTCGATGTCGATCACCTTGTCGAGCAGTTCGAGCCCCTTGATCGTCTCGCAGGGCGCGGGTGTCTGGCGCGCGCCGTTCAGCCGCAGCGAGGCGGTCTTGAACAGGGTCTCGATGGTCAGGGTCGACTTGCCGCCGCCCGAAACCCCGGTGACGCAGACGAACTTGCCCAGCGGGAATTCGGCGGTGACGTTTTTCAGGTTGTTGCCGGTCGCGCCGATCACCTTGACCGCCTTGCCCTTGCCCTTGCGGCGCTCGTCGGGGACATGGATCTCGCGCGTGCCCGACAGGTACTGCCCGGTCAGGCTGGATGGGTCCGAGGCGATCTCGGCCGGCGTGCCACGTGACACCACCTGCCCGCCATGCACCCCCGCACCCGGCCCCATGTCGAAGACATAATCGGCATGGCGAATCGCATCCTCGTCATGCTCGACGACGATGACCGAGTTGCCCTGATCGCGCAGCCCCTTCAGCGTGTCGAGCAGCCGGTCATTGTCGCGCTGGTGCAGACCGATCGAGGGCTCGTCAAGCACGTAAAGCACGCCGGTCAGACCCGAACCGATCTGGCTGGCGAGGCGGATTCGCTGGCTTTCGCCGCCCGAAAGCGTGCCCGCCGCGCGCGAGAGCGTCAGGTAATCGAGGCCGACATTCACGAGGAAACCCAGCCGCTCGCGGATCTCCTTGAGGATGGCATGGGCGATCTCGTTCTTCTGCTTCGAGAGATGCTTCGGCGCGTCGGTGATCCAGGCCAGGGCCTCGCGGATCGACAGTTCCGTGACATTGCCGACATGCGCGCCCGCGATCTTCACCGCCAAGGCCTCGGGCTTCAGCCGATATCCCGCGCAGGCGCCGCAGGGGCGGTTGTTCTGGTATTTCTCGAATTCCTCGCGCACCCATGCGCTGTCGCTTTCGCGCAACCGGCGCTCCATGTTCGGGATGATCCCCTCGAACTGGCGCGAGACCTCGTAAACGCGGCCCGCATCGTCGAAGCGGAAGGGGATTTCCTCTTTGCCCGAGCCATTCAGGAACATGTCCTGCACCTCTTTGGGCAGGTCCTTCCACGGGGTCTTCTTGTCGAAGCCGTAATGCTTGGCCAGCGCGTTCACGGTCTGGGTCAGATAGGCCGATTTCGACTTGGCCCAAGGCGCGAGTGCCCCTTGCGCAACCGACAAAGCCTGATCCGGAACGATCAGGCGCTCGTCGAAGAACAGTTCCATCCCCAGCCCGTCGCAGACCGGACAGGCCCCGAAAGGCGCGTTGAACGAGAACAGACGCGGCTCGATCTCGGGAATGGTGAAGCCCGACACCGGACAGGCAAAATTCTCAGAGAAGGTGATGCGCTCGGCCTCACCCTCGGCGGGTGCGGTCTCGAGCAGAGCGATGCCATCGGCCAGATCCAGCGCGGTACGGAAACTGTCGGCAAGCCGCGTCTCCATCCCCTCGCGCACGACGATGCGGTCGACGACCACGTCGATATTGTGGCGGAACTTCTTGTCGAGCACCGGCGGTTCGTCCAGTTCATGGAACGCGCCATTGACCTTGACACGCTGGAAGCCCTGCTTCCGCAGCTCAAGGAATTCCTTCTTGTACTCGCCCTTGCGGTCGCGGACGATGGGGGCCAGCAGATAGGCGCGCGTGCCCTCGGGCATCTCCATCACCCGGTCCACCATGTCCTGCACCTGCTGCGCCTCGATCGGCAACCCGGTCGCCGGGCTGTAGGGCGTGCCCGCGCGGGCGAAAAGCAGGCGCAGGTAGTCGTAGATCTCGGTCACCGTGCCGACGGTCGAGCGCGGGTTCTTCGAGGTGGTCTTCTGCTCGATGGAAATCGCCGGGGAAAGACCGCTGATATGGTCCACATCCGGCTTGCCCATCATGTCGAGGAACTGGCGCGCATAGGCCGACAGGCTTTCGACATAGCGCCGCTGCCCCTCGGCATAGATCGTGTCAAAGGCGAGGCTGGATTTGCCCGAACCCGACAGCCCGGTGATCACCACCAGCTTGTCGCGCGGAATGTCCATATCCACGTTCTTGAGATTGTGCTCGCGCGCGCCGCGCACCTCGATGAACTTCTGTTCCATCGTCACGTCCTGATTCCGCCAAGGGCAAGAGATAGGCATCACGGGCGAAATGGCAAGTTGGAACGGAACATCACGCGAACATTCGCCAGCTCATTGCCCCCATCGCAGCACCGCGATATGGAAAATGCCGGTTTCAGCCGCCGGTATGGCTCATGTAGCGTGAAACCTGGCCCGAGACATGCTGTCTGGAATAATCGAAATCATGCCCCTTGGGTTTGCGGGTGATCGCCTCGCGGATGGCATTGGACAGATCCGCATCGGACGGGCTGGCGCGAAGGGCCGCGCGCAGATCCGCGCGATCCTCTTGCCCAAGGCACATGAACAGCTCTCCGGTGCAGGTCAGGCGCACCCGGTTACAGCTTTCGCAGAAATTATGCGTGAGCGGGGTGATGAAGCCGACCTTCTGTCCGGTCTCATTGATCCTGACATAGCGCGCGGGCCCGCCCGTCCGCTCGGCCAGAGGGGTCAGCGAAAAGCGCTCGGCGATCCGGGCATTCAGATCGGAAAGCGGCCAATATTGGCCCAGCCGTTGCTCTTCGGTCATCTCGCCCATCGGCATGACCTCGATAAAGGTCAGATCATGACCCTCGGTTGCGCACCAGTCGAGCAGGGGAAACAACTCATCCTCGTTGAAACCCTTCAATGCGACGGTGTTGATCTTGACCCGCAACCCGGCGGAAGTCGCCGCCGCAATGCCTTCCATCACCTGTTCCAGACGCCCCCAGCGCGTGATCCGGGCAAATCGATCATCTTTCAGCGTATCGAGCGAGACATTGACCCGCCGTACCCCGCAATCGGCCAATTCCCCGGCAAAGCGGGCCAATTGGCTTCCATTGGTGGTCAGGGTCAATTCGTCCAGCCCCTGCCCCAGATGACGCGACATGGCGCGAAAGAATTCCATGATATTGCGCCGCACCAGTGGCTCGCCGCCGGTGACGCGCAGCTTGCGCACCCCCAGCCGGACAAAGACCGAGCATAGCCGATCCAGTTCCTCAAGCGTCAGCAGATCCTTTTTCGGCAGGAACTGCATATGCTCGGCCATGCAATAGGTGCAGCGGAAATCGCAGCGATCCGTCACCGAGACCCGAAGATAGGTGATCGGTCGCGCGAAAGGGTCGATCAGAGGGGCCGGCGCATCCATTTCCCCAAGATAAGATGGCGCGCGCATCGGCACAAGGCAGCCGATGGGTTCACAATGCCGCAACCATGATGGCGACAAGCGGTGGACATGGCCCTTGGCAGGCGGCTAGCCTTTCCCCAGAACCGATGAAACGCGAGGGCCGGAACGATGATCACGCCAACGCTGCGCTGTTGCGGCTTTCTGACGATTCTGGCCCTTGCCGCCTGCAACAAGGGGGACAGCGCCCCGACCAGCCCGTCCTCCAGCGCCAGCACATCGCCAGACGCGATCGTGCTGACCGAGCCTGCGGCCATGGCCGGTGCGACCGCCCCACGCAGCGCGGGCCGGACCGTCTCGGCCTCGACCATCGGGGTCGCGGCGGGGCAGTCGGCGGAGGAACTCGACACAACGACGGCCGGCCAAAAGGCGCAAGCCGCAGCCCCCTCGGCCGGAGGGCAGAAACTCGGGACAACCATCGCCTCGCTGGGCGATCCCTCGCAGCCGGGTTTCTGGATCAAGACCCCGCTTGTCGGGGCCGAAAGTCAGGGCCGGATCGTGAACCCGGCAAACGGAAAATCCGCGAATGTCCGGCTGATCCCGCTGGGAGGACCGGCCAGTGGCGGCAGTCAGGTCTCGCTTCCCGCCTTGCAGATGCTGGGCGTCAGCCTGACCGACCTGCCCGCGCTGGAGGTCTATTCCGGCTGATCGGGCAACCGGCGCGCGGCCTCGCGGCGCGCGAATGGCTTCAGCCTCTCTCCATGCGCCGCCAACCAATCCCGCACGCGCTGCGGATCATGCTTTGAAAGCTCGCGCAGCCACCAGCCGATGGCCTGTTGAATGGAGCCGTCGTGATCCTCGGTCAGGCGTTCCAGCCAGCTCAGGATACGTTCGCGCCGGGCCATGTCCTCGGGTTTGGGGTTGCGGATATGGGTCCAGGGCAAGGTCCCGATCAGCGCGGCACGGCGTACCCAGTGACTGGGATGGTCCAGCCATTCCTCGACCTCGTCGAGCCGCCGCGGCTCGGCCAACAGGCGGCGCCCGCCTGCGCTCATCACCTGATCCGCGATCGCCCAGCCGTCAAATTGCGGCACCCAGCTGGCGATCAGCGACCAGGCCTCGTCATCGGGCCGGATTCGCGCCTGCGTGAGCAGCTTGGCCGCCGCCACCCGCGCCTCGTGAATGTCGCTGTCCCAGAGGCGGCGCGCCAGGTCCACGCGTCCGGCAATGTCCAGATCGGCGCGCCACGCGCGGGCGCAGGCGTCGATCACCGGAACCGGTATGCCCAGATATGTCCGGCTGGCCTTGTGATATCGCGCGGCCTCGGCCGCCTTCGCCGGGTCCGCCAGTTGCTGCAATTCCTCGAGCTGCGCGAACCTGTCCATGCGTGTACCTTTCACATCTGTCCCGGCCCCCATGCCCCCGAGGGCCGGCAAATGTCAAATGCTGATCGCGCTGGCGCGCGGATCACGCCGCCGAGACGCGCCAGATCACGTCGCCAACATCATCCGCCATCAAGAGCGACTTGCCGTCCGGCCCGATCGCGACGCCGACCGGACGGCCATAAGAGAAGGATTCGTCCTCGGACAAGAAGCCGGTCAGGATGTCGCGGGGCGGGCCCGAGGGCTGGCCATCCTTGAAGGGCACGAAGATCAGCTTGTAGCCGCTGAGCGTGGCGCGGTTCCAAGAGCCGTGCTGGCCGATCACCATGCCGTCGGGAAAGCCCGGCAGCGTCCCTTCGGGCATCCAACACAGGCCGAGCGATGCGGTATGGCCGCCCAGCGCATAATCGGGGCGGACCGCACGGGACACCTGCGCCTTATCCTGAGGAACGCGGTTATCCACGGTCTGGCCCCAATAGCAATAAGGCCAGCCATAGAACCCGCCATCCTTGACCGAGGTCAGATAATCCGGCGGCGTCTCGTCGCCCAGCCCGTCGCGTTCATTGACCACTGTCCAAAGCGCGCCTGTCACCGGCTCCCAGGCAAGGCCCACGGGATTGCGCAGCCCGCCGGCAAAGATCCGGGCCGCGCCGGTTTCCAGATTCAATTCCCAGATCGCCGCGCGGCCTTCTTCGACCGCCATGCCCTCGTCGCCGATATTGCTGAGCGAGCCGACGCCGGCATAAAGCCGTTTCTTGTCCGCCGAGAGGATCAGGCTGCGGGTCCAGTGGCCGCCGGGCTTGAACTCGACCAGCCGCTTGCCCTCGCCCTGCAGCTTGCCGCTGGACGCATCATAGCCAAAGGCCAGCACCCCGTCGGTATTGCCCAGATAGAAGGTGTCCCCGGCCAGCGCCATGCCAAATGGCTGGTTCTGGTTCTCGACAAAGATCTCGCGGATTTCGGCCACGCCGTCGCCATCGGCATCGCGCCACAGGCTGACCCGGTTCGCGCTGATCCCCACGGCCTTGGCGCGCCGCAATGTCGCGATCATCGCACGATCCAGCATCGAGCGCGGCGGGCGCTCGCTTTGCAGGGCCTCGGCGACCAGCACGTCGCCATTCGGCAGCACCTCGATCCAGCGCGGATGCTGCAAGCCGGTCGCAAAGGCATTGACCCGAAGACCCGGCGCGGCCTGCGGTTTTTCGCCCTCGCGCCAGCCGCGCGCGGTCGGCATCTTCAGCGTCATGATGCCCTGCTCGCGGGCCTGCGGGATCTCGGGATTGCCGCCGATGGCTTGCTGCGCCGGCGAGTTCTTGCGCCGAAGGGCCACCATGACGCCCCCCACGAATGTCGTTGCCTTTTCGATCAGGTCCATGATTGCTCTCCATTTTTCCCGGTCAAGCTAGCCATGCCCCGCCCCACGTCAAGAGAGCGGGGCATGAGCCATGATTTCCGTCAGGGGATTTCCTCAGCCGCCCATGAGCTTGTCGAGCGCGGCCTGGCTGCGCGCGGGGTCCTCCTGATAGCCGATCAGGCCGGAATACTGCCCGTCTTCGTCGAAAAGCAGCGTCATCGCGGAATGATCCATCGTATAGCCGTCATCATTCGGCACCTTGCGGGCATAGACCCGGAACGCCTTGACGGCTTTCGCGATCTCTTCCGGCGGACCGGTGACGCCGGTGACGCCCGGTGCCCAGGACACATAATCGCGCAGCTTGTCCAGCGTGTCGCGCTCGGGATCGACCGTCACGAAAAAGACCCGCAATTCCTTGCCCTGTTGCTTGAGCCGATCCTGCCAGCCCGCGACCTCGCCCAGGGTGGTGGGGCAGACATCGGGGCAATGCGTGAAGCCGAAGAAGACGGCCGAGGGCTGCCCTTTCAGACTATCCTGCGTGAAGGGAGAACCTTCGGTCGTCTGCAGATTATAGGCCCCTCGGCCCAGATGGTCGGTCCCGGATTGCGCGAGTTGATCGAGCCGGGGCGAGATCAGCCAGAACCACGCGCCCGCCAGAGCCGCGATCGCGACCAGCGTCCAGAGTAGCAGCCGGATCCGGCGCAGGGAATCAGTGGCCGCCATGCCCGCCTCCCGCATTCATCGGACCCACGGTCAGGCTGATCTGCGCGATGCCCGCATGTTCGAATTCAAGCTCCATCTCCAGCGTCGCACCCTCGACAAGCGGTTCCTTGAGGTCGAACAGCATCAGATGGAATCCGCCGGGTTGCAACGCCACGCTTTCTCCGGCCGGCAAGACGAGCCCGTCATCGAGCTTGCGCATCCGCATGACCTCGCCCTCCATCGCCATCTCGTGGATCTCGACGCGCCCGGCCAAGGGCGTGCTGGCCCCGATCAGCCGATCCGGATCCGCGCCGGCATTGGTCAGCGTCAGATAGGCTCCGCCGACCGGCGCGCCGGGCGGAGTCGCTCGGCTATAGGCATCAGAGACGACGATTTCGCCCACCCGCGTCTCGGCGGCGGGATGCGATGCGCTGTCGTGATGGCCATGCGCATGGGCCGGTGCCTTGGCCTCGGTCAACCTCAGCGCAGGGGCAGGATTGTCAGCTTCCGCCGCGCCGGTCACGTCGATCCATGCCGCTTTCGCCATGCCGCATTCCTGAATGGTCGGGAAATAGATCGTGCTGCCCGGCACGAGATCCGGGCCGACCGTGCCACGGAAGACGAACTCATCATAGAAATCATCGGGCAAGTCGCCGCCCGACCAGATGATCTCGCGCACGCCCTGGCGGACCTGCCGCCCGTGATCGTCAAAGGGACGCGCATAGTTCCCCGTGACGGTCTTGATGGTCCAGCCGGGCTTGGGCATGGGCTTGGCGCTGTAGAACCCCTCGGGCAGTTGCACACGCAGCGTCTTGGTCGGCTTGCCGTCGCAGCCATGCCCGATGCGGATGACGGCGCGGTAGCTCGACCCGACCGCGGCTTCGGCGGTCTCAAGCGTGGCATGCGCCCGCGCCGGGCCGACAGACAGCAGGGTCGCAGCGCTCAAGGTTGCGGCAATGATATGGTTTTTCATGATATTTCCCGTTCGAAGAAGTCTGCCCCTATCGGGCCTGTGATGGCTTCACGACAGGAGCGGGGGCGCGCGGGCCTCGGGGACAGGGATCGAGCCGGGCGCCGGGACCAGCGCCTTGCGGAGCAAGGGCGCGATGCGCTGCGCCACCGGATGGTGATCCGGGGCAGGATCGCTAGCGTCGGACAAGGCCGGCTGGGTATGGAGCGACCAGATGCATTCGGGCGGTTCCGAGGCCGGGCGGGATTGCTCTGACGCAGGCGTGACCGTGCCATCGGGGGCAACGACCATCTCGACGGGACCGTCGCTGCCGCACAGGACAAGCGTGATCCGGCCTGTCGCATCGCTGGCCGGCATGGTCCCGGCATGGATCAGCGACAGGGCGAGAAAGGGCAGCAGCACCAGGGCGGCGATCGCCCGTGTGGCGCTGCGCCACCGGGGGGTTCCGCGCCCCTTCTGTCCAATCCGCGCTGTCATGCACCTCATCCCCGAAATCAGCCGGAGTGCTGCCAGATTATCCCATGTATGAAAAGTTCGAAATCATTCCCACCAGCGGTCGATCCGGGCAATATCCTCGTCGGACCAACCGAAATGATGCGCGAATTCGTGGATCACGACATGGCCGACCAGCGCGGCCAGCGTCACATCGCCGCGGCTCGCCCATTCATCCAGAATGGCACGGCGGAACAACCAGACGGTGTCGGGGAAATACTGCGGCGCGCTTGCGGATTTCTCGGTCATCGGGACGCCGTCATAGAGCCCGGTCAGCTCGAGCGGGTCGTCGATTTCCAGCTCGTCCAGAAATTCCTCGCTGGCGAAATCCTCGACCCGCAGCACCACCGTTGCCGCCGGGCCCGCAAAGGCCGGGGGCAGACCGGCGACCGCCTTGCGGGCCAGTTCTTCGATAAGCCCTGCATCCGGGGCGACGGCGTCTTTCCATTCGGGCATGTCAATCCTCGTCTCTGGCCCCCGATATGGACAAAAACCAGCATTTGTGAAAGAGCGAAGCCGACAGGAGACCCTCGATGACCATCACCCGTTTCGCCCCCTCTCCCACCGGCCATATCCATGTCGGCAACCTCCGCACCGCGCTGATGAACTACCTCATCGCGCGCAAGAGCGGCGGCACCTTCATCTTGCGGCTCGACGATACCGACCGCGAGCGGTCGAAACAGGAATATGCCGACGGCATCCAGCGCGATCTGGAATGGCTGGGCCTGACCTGGGACCGGATCGAGCGCCAGTCCGACCGCCTCGACCGCTATGCCGAGGCCGCCCAGGGGCTGCGCCGGTCCGGCCGCCTCTACGAGGTCTTCGAGACCCCGGTCGAACTGGACCTGAAGCGCAAGAAGCAGCTCAACATGGGCAAGCCGCCGGTCTATGACCGCGCGGGCCTGAAACTTGGCGCCGATGAGATCGCCAAGCTGCGCGCCGAGGGCCGAGACGGCTATTGGCGTTTCCTGCTCGATCAGGAGCGCATCGAATGGCATGACGGGATCCTCGGCGACATCTCGATCGACGCGGCCAGCGTTTCGGACCCGGTGCTGATCCGCGCCGACGGGCAGGTGCTTTACACCTTCGCCTCGTCGGTCGATGACGCGGATATGGGCGTCACTCATATCGTGCGCGGCGCCGACCACGTCACCAACACCGCGACCCAGATCCAGATCATCCGGGCGCTGGGTTCCCAGCCGCCGACCTTCGCCCATCACAGCCTGCTGACCGGCGCGCAGGGCGAGGAACTGTCCAAGCGGCTCGGCACCCTGTCGATCAAGGACCTCCGCGAGAACGGCGTCGCCCCCGAAGCCCTGCTGTCGCTGATGGCCCGCCTGGGCTCGTCCCAGCCGGTCGAATTGCGCATGTCGCTTGACGATCTTGCGGCGCATTTCGATCCCTCGCAATTCGGCGCCTCGCCGACCAAGTTCGATGCCGAGGATCTCTGGCCGCTGACCCGCGAGGCGAACCAGTCGCGCCCCTTCGAGGTGGTCAAGGATCGCATCGCCGCATTGGGCGTGCCCGCCGAACAGGCCGAGCGCTTCTGGCGCGTCGCCTCGCAGAACATCACCCGGCTCGACGATCTCGCGGGCTGGTGGGAGATCTTCTCGAAAGGCGCCGAACCGCAGATCGATCCCGAGGATGCCGAGTTCATCGCGCAGGCCATGACGCTGCTGCCGCCGCCGCCCTATACCGACGCGACCTGGGCCGAGTTCACCAGCGCGGTGAAAGAGGCCACCGGCCGCAAGGGCAAGGGCCTGTTCATGCCCCTGCGCAAGGCCCTGACCGGCCAAGCCCATGGACCGGACATGTCCGATGTCATGCCGCTGCTGCAGGTCGTGCGCGCCAAGGGCTAAGCCGCAGGACAGATCGGCAATCCCCGAAGGGCGGTCGCGCAATGCGTCCGCCCTTTTCCCATTCCCGATGGGATTTCATCCGTGATTTCCGCATCTTATCCACAGCACAGCGGAAGCTCGCGGCGCATCGAAGAAAATAACGCATTCGCGTCATTTTTCTTTTCCATTGCCCTTGACCCCACCCCCTACTCGCCGTAGATAGCGCGCACTCCGTGGCGGAGTAGCTCAGCTGGTTAGAGCAGAGGAATCATAATCCTTGTGTCGGGGGTTCAAATCCCTCCTCCGCTACCAAAGAATTCCGGCCCATCTTCTCTAGGAAGATGGGCCTTTTCTTTACCTCTCCCCCACCTTGAACGCTTCGGAACACCTGCCCCTGCGGTGCGATGCCAGACCGGGAATGTCGGCTGGTGGCCAAGCGGAATTGTGCCCCGTTTCGTGCAAGTTCCGAAAAACGCGGCCGATCGAGGGGCTTTCACGTCGCTGCAATCTTATTATGCGCTTGTGACTTGACGATCCCTTCAAGGGGTTGGTTAGGTAAATCGCGCCCCAAGGCGTTCAGGCAGCATAGGACCGAGAGGTGAATCTGATGGCCGAAGCAGAAGCGAAAGAAATTCCCGAGATCGAGCTGGCCGAAGGGGTCGAAGGCGAGACGGAAGGCAAGAAGGCACGCAAGCCGCGGGGCGCCGGAAAACGGCTGGCGCGCATCGAAAGCGCCGACACATTGAAGAAGAAGCGCCAGGGTTTGCAGCGTGTCGCATTCACCCTGATTCGCCAGCTTGCCGAAGGCAAGTCCGGCCCCCGCAGCCAGAAGGCGGCGCAGGAAATCATCGCCCAGTTCGACAGCATCAAGGCCGAGGCCAAGGAAGCCAAGCTCAAGAAGAAAGCCGAGGCGGGCGACACCCAGGCCGAGGCCTGACGCGCATCCGAACCGGCTGGCCATCGAGCCGGCCGGTTCAGACTTGCGGTCGGACTCCACGCTTGGCTGAAAGGTTTACCGGATTGACTGCCCTTCTTTTTCTGCGCAATTACGGCCCCAGCGAAGTCGTTTTTGCCGAAAGATTTTCCCGCGCTCTGGGCCAGGAACACGTCCTTCTTGCCGTTCCGGACAAATTCGCCGCAAAAGCTTCCGAGGATGGCTGGCCGGGCGTGATCTCCGTCGCGACGCCGCCCCAGGCGGCAAGCCCGGGCCACGAGATCCTCCATGCCCTGAAAGCCGCGCTGGCAGCCCAGCCCGGGACAGGGGCGCTGCTTTTCTGCCGCGACGACGTTCACATTCCCGACATTCCCGGCCTGGCCGCCGCGCTGGCGCACTACGCAGATAGGGCGCTGATCGCGGGAGGGGTGGAACAGCGCGCGTCCGAGCATGACGAGGACGCATCCACCCGCGCCACCAAGCCTCTGGCACTGGCCCATTTCCCCGCCGCCGGACTTGCGCGCGCGGTCGCGTCGCTCGACACCGGCATGGACATGGCAGGTAGCGACTCCGTTCAGGCGCTGCTCTCCACGATTTTGGCTGATTCCGGATTGGGCGATTTTTTCGAACTCCTTCCAGAATTCTTTGATCGCAGCAGCTTCCAGAGCCGCAGCATTCATCTTCTGGACAGCCAGGCGACGGTCGGACAGAAGGTCTTGTGTCCCGCCCTGACCATCCGCCAGATCACGAGCCAGATCGGGCAGATGGGCGAAAAGAAGCGCCAGCGCCTGGCCTCGCGGCTGGCATCGGCCCGGAACCATCTTTCGCCCCAGCAGAACCTTGTGATCGATGTCGCGCTTGCCTGTCGCGGCGAGGGGAAAGCCCGCGTCCCGACGACCCGCCGCCCGATCCTGCGGGCCAATGGCGTCGCCACGGCCATGGCGAACCGGCACACGCTGCATTCCGGTCCGCGCCGGGCCGGGCAAAGCCGCATCGCCGATTTCGACACGCTTCATCTCGACCATTTCGACCCGAAACGCCAAGAGGCCGTCTGGGTTCGGACGCCGGCGCTGAAGGATCCGCGCGAAGGCGCTTTCTATTACCAGTCGATCAGGCAGCACGCTGCCGAGGCGATCGACGTGCCCTACCGCCATCTTGCGCCCTGGGAAGGGACACTTCCCGCCATTCCCATCTTTGTCTTTTCCATCGGACGTTGCGGCTCGACCCTGTTTTCGCAGATTTCCAAGGCAGCCGGACTTCCGACCTGGTCGGAACCGGACAGCTTCACCAATCTGGTGCGGATGACCGAAATTCGGCGCAATGAGCAATTGCGTCACAAGCTGGCGCGCGTTGCCCTGAACGATCTTGCCCGCAAGGTCCGCAACGAGGGCGGCCCCGACTATTTCGCCGTCAAGCTGCGCTCGCATGTCAGCTTCATCTGCACCCAGCTTGCCGCGCAGCATGCCGATTCCAAGAGCTACTTTCTGGTGCGCGATCCCGTGCCCTGGGCCAAATCCTTTGGCACGCATTTCGGCTCGAATCCGGCGACGCTCGCGAACCGGCTCGATCGCATGATCCGCACGATGCGCCATGCCCGCGACGGAGGCATGGATTTGAGGCTGCTGGATTACGCCGAGATGCTGGAGCAGCCCGAAAGGATCTGCAAGGAACTGGCGGAGTTGACCGGCAGGTCATTCGATCCGGCCCATCTCGGGACGGTCATGGCCGCGGATTCGCAGGCCGGAACCACGATCTCACGCGGGACGGGCCGGGTGCTGGCCGATGATTTCGTGTCGGTCTTCACCGCGGAACTCGAAAGGCTCAATCCGGAACTGCTGAGCGTCCCTCCCGCCGGATGGCTGGGCGAGGCGGGTGACCGCCCCTTGCCGACCGCTTAGTCGCGCCCATCCATGCGCACGAAATCCAGCACGCTGCCCTGACCGGGCTGCAATTCCGACCATTGATCGATCTGGAAATCGACCACCAGCGTCGCGGCGGTCGGGTAGCGGCGAAACTCGGGATCAAGCAGAGGCCGCGCAGGAAGGCTGGCCGCGAATTCGGCAATGCCGGGATTATGCCCCAGCAGCATGACGGTCGGCTCGCGGGCGCTGCGCAGGATATCCATGATCCGCTCGGGCGAGGCCTGATAAAGCCCGGGCTCAAGCCGCAGATGCGGGCGCACTTCAAGCGGCGCGATCGCGACGCGCTCCCATGTCTCGCGGGTGCGTGCCGCAGTCGAGCACAGCACCTCTTCAGGCTCGTAGCCGCGGCTGGCCAGCCAATCGCCCAAAGCCCGCGCCGAACGCCTGCCGCGATCGTTCAGCGGCCGATCATGATCGGCCTGGCCGGGTTCCTCCCAGGAGGATTTGGCATGACGGGTTAGGATCAACCGGCGATGTCCGAGAGGAGTCATGCATATGCCTTTGCCGCCGAGGGGTGTTGCGCCGAGCCTGCCATAGCATTCGGCGCAACGGCAAGGGCTGTTTCCGACCCGCCCTAAAGACCGTGTCCGCCCTGGCGCAGCCCCCGCGGCTTGACGCGCGGCTCGGTCGAGCGGATCAGCGAGCCTGCGCCATGCTCGGTGAAAAGTTCGAGCAGGCAGGCATTCGGCACCCGGCCATCCAGAATGACGACGGCGCGCACCCCTTCTTCGACGGCTTTCAGGGCGGTCTCGGTCTTGGGAATCATGCCGCCCGCGATGGTACCATCGGCGATCATCGCGCGGACCTGATCGGGGCTCATCTGCGTCACCACCTCGCCCGAGCCGTTCTTGACGCCCGCGACATCGGTCAGAAGCAGCAGACGGTCGGCCTTGAGCGCGCCGGCAATGGCGCCCGCCGCGGTATCGCCATTGACGTTGAAGGTCTCGTTATCCTCCATCCCGGTCGCGACGGGCGCGATGACCGGGATCAGTCCGGCATTGTAGAGGTCGCGGATGATCTGGACATTCATCTCGACCGGGCGACCGACGAAGCCCAGTTCCGGATCGTCCGCCTCGCAGACCATCAGGTCGTCGTCCTTGCCCGAGATGCCGACGGCGCGGCCGCCCGCGTCGTTGATCGCCTGCACGATGCGCTTGTTCACGAGGCCCGAGAGCACCATCTCGACCACTTCCACGGTTTCGCGGGTGGTGACGCGCTTGCCGCGCACGAAATTGCTCTCGATGCCCAGCTTGTTCAGCAGGTCATTGATCATCGGGCCGCCGCCATGGACCACGACCGGATGGATGCCGACCTGCCGCATCAGCACGATATCGCGGGCAAATTCGGCCATGGCCTCGTCGTCGCCCATGGCATTGCCGCCGAATTTCACCACGACGACCGCACCGGAATATCGCTGCATATAAGGCAGTGCTTCCGAGAGGGTACGAGCGGTGGCGATCCAGTCACGGTTCATGTTCTGCTTTCTCATCAGAGGTCCCTGTCATCCGCCGATGGGCGGCCCACGGCTTACTCAAGCCCGGCGATGATGGCGCGCAAGGTCGCGATGCCCTCGCCCTTTTCCGAGCTGGTCACGACCAGTTCCGGATAGGCGGCGGGATGCTTCTGCAACGCCTCCTCGACCTGCGCGATGGTCGCGGCCATGGCCTGGCTGCCGATCTTGTCGCCCTTGGTCAGCACGACCTGAAAGGGCACGGCGGCGCGGTCGAGAAGCTTCATGATCTCGTGGTCCACATCCTTCACGCCATGGCGCGAATCGATCAGCGCGAAGGCGCGACGCAGCGTGGGCCGACCCGAGAGGTAGTTCTTGAGCAGCGCCTGCCATTTCGCGACCACGGCGACCGGGGCCTTGGCGAAGCCATAGCCCGGAAGGTCGACGAGATAGGCCTGCTCGCCCAGGGTGAAATAGTTCACCTCCTGGGTGCGGCCCGGCGTGTTCGAGGCGCGGGCAAGATGGTTGCGCCCGGTCAGGGCATTGATCAGGCTCGACTTGCCGACATTCGAGCGGCCCGCGAAGCAGACCTCGGGGCGATCAGCGGGCGGCAAGCCGTCCATGGCGACCACGCCCTTGAGGAAATCGACCGGCCCGGCGAACAGTTTTCGCGCGGCCTCGGCGGTTTCGAAATCGGGTTCGGGGGCGACGGGAAAGGAAACCTTCATGCGCGGATCTCGTCATTGAGGGCGATCTCACCACCGGAGACCACCTCGGCATAGATGCCGAATTGATGATTGCCGAACTGTCCGGTCAGCGCGGCGGGCATGTCGCTGTCGAGGCGACCTGTATTCGTATCGGCGCTGGTCGCGTCGCAACGTCCGATGGCCTCGGTCACACGCAACTCGATCTCGCCGATGGTGAGGATCCGACCGATCAGATCACGCTCGGCATAGGGCTCCCAGCCATCGACCCAGAGATTGCCACGCCAACGCTCGACCCCCAAGGGCTGAGCAAGGCGCGTCTCAAGATCGCGCAGGCTCGAAAGCGACAGGATCGAAAGCCAAGGCTGGTTCACGTCGGTCCAACCGGTCGGGCCCTTCACAAGCCGCGTGGGCGCGGGTTTCTCGGCGGGCCAGAGCGGGGAGACCCATTCGATCAGGCGCTGGCCTTCGGTCTCGGGGTCAAAGGTCAGATCGGGCTGGTCGGGATGGGAAAGGCGGATCGGGCCTTCCGGCGCGCCCTCGCCCCAGCCCCCTGAAACGGCTTGCAGCGCAGCCGAAGCCACGCCGCGCACGAAACAGGATTTGGGCAGCCAGCGCTGGGGCTCTGGCCCCTCGCCCGCGTGCCGCTCACCAGCTTCGGTGAGCAGCCCCCAGATCCGGTCGCCCGGCAGCCGTCGCGCCGCCTGAAGCGACGCGCTGGCCATGTCCTCGCCCCCGAGCGACTTGATCGGGTAGCGCCGGATCCGGGCGATCCGTCCGTTCATTTTCCGTCTTTCGACTTGTCATCGGCCTTGTTCGCGCGGGCGGGCAGGCCGGATTTGATATTGCCGAAGAAGTCCGGGCGGTGCCCATGCATCGACATGATCGTGTATTGCTGCGCGATCGTGATCACGTTGTTGGTGATCCAGTAGAGCACCAGCCCCGAGGCGAAGCCGCCCAGCATCAGCATGAAAATCCACGGCATCCAGGCAAAGATCATTTTCTGCGCCGGATCGGCGGGGGCCGGGTTTAGTTTCTGCTGCATCCACATCGAGATGCCGAGGATGATCGCCAGTACCGGCAGGGTGAAGCTATGCAGGAAGCTGCCCTGACCCGGTGCCGCCCAAGGCAGCAAACCGAAGATGTTCCAGACGCTCGACGGATCCGGGGCCGAGAGGTCATGGATCCAGCCGACCCAAGGCGCGTGACGCAGCTCGATCGTGACGAAGATCACCTTGTAAAGCGAGAAGAAGATCGGGATCTGCAAGAGCACCGGAAGGCAGCCCGCAGCCGGGTTCACCTTCTCGCGCTTGTAGAGCTCCATGACCTCTTTCTGGTATTTCATCCGGTCGTCGCCGGTGCGCTCCTTGATCGCCTCCATCTGAGGCTGCAATTCCTTCATCTTCGCCATCGAGATGTAGGATTTGCGGGCCAGCGGGAAGACCAGCAGCTTCAGCACGAAGGTCAGCGCGATGATTGCCCAGCCCATGTTGCCGATCATGCCATGCAGCCAATGCAGCAGGCTGAAGATCGGCTTGGTCAGGAAGTAGAACCAGCCCCAGTCGATCGAATCGACGAAACGATCGATGCCGGGGGCGTCCTGATAGCCATTGATCGTTTCCCAGACCTTGGCACCGGCAAAGAGATAGCTCGCGGTGGTTGCGGTGGTGCCGGGTGCAACCGACTGGACCGGCATCCGGGTCTCGGTCTGATAGATATCCGCGCCGGGGGCGTATTTCACGACGGCGGTAAAGGAACTGCCGGGTGCGGGGGCCAGCGTCGTCATCCAGTATTTATCGGTAAAACCGATCCAGCCGTTCTCCTGAACCTCGATCAGTTCGGCATGTCCCTCGCCCGCGATCGGGTCAAGCTCGGCGATATTCTTGTATTTCTGCTCCAGCAGCTTGCCATCGGTCATGCCGACAGCGCCCTCGTGCAGGACGAAATAGTTCTGCGTGTCGGGACGGCCATGCCGCGCCAGAATGCCGTAGGGGGCTGCGGCAAAGGCCGCCGAGCCGGTGTTTTCCAGAGTCTGGGTGATGGTGAACAGGAACTTGTCGTCAAGCTCGTAGATGCGGCGGAAGATCTGTCCCGCGCCATTGTCCCAGCGCAGCGTCACGGGTTTGCCCGGGGCAAGGGCGTCGCCGGATTCGATGTCCCACAGGGTTGCAGGGCCCGGGACCAGAGCCGGGTCGGTCCCGGCGGCGGGCATCCAGCCATAGACGGCGTAATAGGGCTTCTGCAGGGTCGGCTCGGGATTGGCGCCCGGCGCGACGGGCGTGCCTTCGGACTGCGTCTTGATCGCGGTGGTCGGCGAGAGCAGGCGGACATAGGCCGAACTGTCATCCAGCGTCTCGCGATAGCCGGTCAGTTCCAGATCATCGATACGCCCGCCGGACAGCGAGATCGAACCCTTCAGCGCGGGCGACTCGATCCGGACGCGCGGTGCGGCACTGCTGGGATCGGCATTGGCCGGGGCGGCACCCAGCGTCGGCGCGGCACCGTTCTGGCCGGCGGCCGAAGGCGTCGCGACCTGACCGGGGACATTCTGGCCCTCGACCTGCTGAACCTGCGCGGCATCCTGCGCCGGAGGCGGCGGTTCCGGCGCGAAAAAGACCGACCAGACGAGAATGACGAGGGCGGATAGCACCATCGCCAGGATGAGATTGCGGTTGTTGTCTTCCATTCCGTCCAGCCCTTCGTCGCGCGACTCCCCAAGGGGGTTCGCGCCGCTTCAACAGAAGCGACCAGCAAAGGTCAAGGGAAATTGGCCATTGCGCGGCATTGCGGCAATTGCTTTGCGCTCTGCGAAGGGGTCGTCACGTCCCTGCATTGGCTGCGCGCGCCCGGCCATGCGGCTCCGCGAAGCTGGTCAAGCAAAAGGCGTTCGACCTCGCAGCTTGTCAAGGGTGCACCCACGGCTGGACCCTGCAATGCCGTGAACCCGATCTGGCTCAGAAAGCCTCTTTCTTCACTTGTCTCCACCCCGTCGCCCAGCGTTTCGAGCCCAAGATGCTCTGCAAGAGCAAGGATCGCCAAAATCATGCGCTGCTGCGCGACGCGGCTGTCGCATCCAGCCAGAAAGCGGCGGCCAACACGCATCCGCCGCGCCTGAACGCGGCGCAGTTCTTCCAATCCGACCCCGGCAATTCCGAAATCTCCCAGAGCGATCCGGCATCCGCTCATGGCCAGTCGACACATGGTCCGCGTCGCCGTTTCACGCGCCGTACCGCGCAAATGGGGATCAATGACCTCAATCTCGAGCCGGTCAGGGGCCAGTTCCTGCCGGTCGATTTCCCATAGGACATCTTCGGCCAGCAGAGGATCGCAAAGCGCCTGCTCGGGCAGCGCGATCGACAGAAAGGAAACCGCGCCCAACCCGTCCCAGCCGCGCAACGCGGCGAGACCATATTGCAAGGTCTCGCGCAGCGCGGACCCATGATCGACACCGCTACGACCGGTCGCGCTCAGCCGAAATGCGGCGATCCGCCCAGAATCGCAGCATATCTGGGGATGGAACAGGAAAGCCGCGGAAGCACGCGCCGAAATCGGTTCGTGCAGGCCACGCCCGGACGCGCGCCGCCCCGGCAGCGTCGCCGCTTTCCATATCCCTGCCATCTTTCGCCCCCGAATCGTCCCGACAGACCCGAGCCTAGGCAAGGAAGCTTTTCGTTCCGTTAAAGTTCGCGCAGCACCGGCACGTCAGCACCGCCCGAATCCTTAGAATTCGACGGATTCGGGATCAGCGAGGCGAAATCGAAAAGCTGCGGATCCGGCAAATGCGAGGGCCGCACATTCATCAACGCGCGGAACATCACATTGCGGCGTCCGGGCGCACGGCTTTCCCATTCATCGAGCAGCTTTTTCACCTGCATCCGCTGCAGGCCTTCCTGGCTGCCGCAGAGATCGCAGGGGATCACCGGATAATTCATCGCGCGCGAAAAACGCTCGCAATCCGCTTCGGCAATGAAGGCCAGCGGACGCAGCACGTTCAGGTCGCCCTCTTCGTTCAGGAGCTTCGGCGGCATCGAGGCCAGTCGCCCGCCATGGAACAGGTTCATGAAGAAGGTTTCGAGAATGTCGTCGCGGTGATGGCCCAGCACCACCGCCGAGCAGCCCTCTTCGCGGGCGATGCGATAGAGATTGCCGCGGCGCAGGCGCGAGCAGAGCGCGCAATAGGTGCGACCCTCGGGGACCTTTTCCTTCACGATGGAATAGGTGTCCTGATATTCGATGCGGTGGGGCACGCCACGCTCGGTCAGGAATTCGGGCAGGACTGTCGCCGGGAAACCCGGCTGACCCTGATCGAGATTGCAGGCCAGCAACTCGACCGGCAGCAACCCGCGCCATTTCAACTCATGCAGAACCGCGAGCAGCGTGTAGCTGTCCTTGCCGCCTGAAAGACAAACCAGCCAGCGATCGCCGGGCTTGATCATGTCATAGGTCTCGATCGCGGCGCGTGTTTCGCGCACGAGGCGCTTTCTCAGCTTGCGGAACTCGGTCGAGGAGGGCGCGCCGCGAAACAGCGGGTGGATGTCCTCGTCATGGGAATCGTCGTCGATCTCGATCTCGTCCCGCATCGGTCCTGTCCTGATCTTGGCGCTGTCGCGCAGGTTCATATCATGGATGACGCGCGGGCGTCAGTCCTGCGGGTCGGTGCCCGGCACCGGGTCGTAACCCTCGCCGCCCCAGGGATGGCAGCGGCAGATGCGCCGCGCGGCCAGCCAGCCCCCCTTCAGCGCGCCATGGCGCTCCAGCGCGGCGAGCGCATAGACCGAGCATGTGGGCTGGAAACGGCAGCCATGACCGACCCAGGGGCTCAGCAGCAGACGATAGGCATGGACCGGCAGGGCCATAAGGCGCGCAACCGGGCTCATGTCCGGCCCCTGCCCTCGGGCTTGCCGCTGGGCTTCCCCTCGCCATGCACGCGCGCAATCGCCTGTTCGAGATCCTGCTTCAATGCGGCGAAATCGCGTTCGATCGTGGCGCCCGGCCGACCGACCAGCACGTAATCCCAGCCCGCGCGGGCGCGGCCGGGAAGGATCTCATGCGCAAGCGCCCGCAAACGCCGCTTGGCGCGGTTGCGGGCCACGGCATTGCCGAGCTTTTTCGAGCAGGTAAAGCCCACGCGGACAGTATCCGCAGGCTCCCCCTCGCCACGGCGGCGGGCTTGCAGCAGAAAACCCGGCATGCCTTGACGGCGTGCCGAGGCAGCGCGCAGAAAATCTGCCCGCTGGCGCAGGATCTCCGGCCTCAAGGACTTCACGCCCCCGGAAACGCCGGAAGCCGCCCTGTCCGGTTGCCCCTCAGGGACATTCCGGTCAGCGGCGGCGTCTTCGGCTGCACTGCTCATCGCTTTAGCCCACGCCTTTCGGCGAGGACTTACGCGCTCAGCGACTTGCGGCCCTTGGCGCGGCGGGCGTTCAGCACGCGACGGCCACCTTTGGTCGCCATGCGGGCACGGAAGCCGTGACGACGGGCGCGAACCAGGTTCGACGGCTGGTAGGTGCGTTTCGACATCTTGTAACTCCGGGTCAGGGCGGGTCAGGGTATGGGCAGAAAGCCCACGCAAGACGCGCCGGTCTATTCGAGGCCCGCTGCATAGTCGGAGCCCGGCTGCGAGTCAACCACATTGCCAATAAATCGGCGCGCATCGGCAAAACGCGGAACCGGTGCCCGGTCACGCAAGTTTGAACTGAAGCGGGTCGATTATTATGTGAAGCCGGCACAGCCGCAGAACTGGAGCAGCAAGAACACCGACATGTCCCTGAATACCCTTTCCGGGCGATTCGCACTGCTTACGGGGATATTTGTCCTTCTGGCCGAATTGCTGATCTTGCTGCCCTCCCTCGCCAATTATCGGCTCGACTATCTCGAATCGCGTCTCGAGCGGGCCCAGATCGCGAGCCTCGCGCTTTTGGCGACAGATGAGTCTCTGGCCTCGGAACTCGAGGCCGAGCTTCTCGAAAACGCCGATGTGTTCAACGTGGTGCTGCGGCGCAACGACGTTCGCCAACTGGTTCTCTCATCGCCGATTCCGGGGCCGATCGCCGCGACCTACGACCTGCGGCACCAGAGCTTCTGGACCTCGGCGCGCGATGCGGTCGCGCAGCTGACCGATCACGAGGATCGCGTGATTCGCGTCATCGGCGCGCCTGTGAACCAGGCCGGGCAACTGATCGAGATCACGATGAATACGGCAAGCCTGCGGCGTGAGATGCTGGATTATGGCTTGCGGCTCTTGGCGATTTCGGCCGCCTTCTCGATCCTGACGGCGCTGCTCTTGAACGTTGCGGCCCAGCGGATGCTGCTGGTTCCGATCCGCCGCGTCATCAATCACATGACCGCCTATGCCAATGCCCCCGAGGATGCGCGTTCGATCATCACGCCGACGGCGCGGCTGGCCGAGTTGAACGAGGCCGAGACCGCCTTGGCCGCCATGCAGCGCACCGTCACCTCGTCGCTGAAGCAAAAGGCGCGTCTGGCGCAGCTTGGTCAGGCCGTGGCCCGGATCAGCCATGACCTGCGCAATATCCTCACCACTGCCCAGATCTTTGCGGACCGGCTGGAGACCAGCGCCGACCCCGCGGTGCGGCGTGCGGCTCCGAAACTGGTGAATTCGATCAGCCGGGCGGTGAACCTGTGCGAGACGACGCTGGCCTTCGGCAAGGCCGAGGAACCCGCCCCGTCTCTGTCGCGCTTCAACCTTGCCGCTTTGGTCGCCGAAGTCACCGAGGCCGAGGCGCTTGCCGCCGCCACCACCGAGGATGCCCCGCCGATCGAATTTCTCACCGATGTTCCGGCTGGCATGATGATCCGCGCCGATCGCGAGCAATTGTTCCGCGTCCTGTCCAACCTCGCGCGGAATGCGCGACAGGCCATCGAGATCACCCGCAAGCCCGGAACCATCGAGATCGGCGCGAGCGAAGATGAAAGCGAATGGCAGATCCGGGTCGGGGATACCGGGCCGGGCCTGCCGCAAAAGGCGCGCGATCACCTGTTCGAGCCCTTCTCGGGCGGATCGCGCAAAGGCGGAACCGGGCTGGGACTCGCGATCGCCGCGGATCTCCTGCGCAGTCACGGGGGCCGGCTCGACCTGTTGCGCAGCGACCAGGACGGGACCCAGTTCTCGCTGCATCTGCCGCGCGACCTTGCCGCGCTGCCGATGCGCGACGAAGCTGGCCTCGTGTAAGTCGTCAAAGTTTTTTTGCCGGTCTTGGGCAAATGGCGATTTTTGGCCTTGCGCCCCCCGGCACCTGTCTCTAAATCACCGCCTCACAGCGGACCCGTAGCTCAGCTGGATAGAGCACCAGACTACGAATCTGGGGGTCGGGCGTTCGAATCGCTCCGGGTCCGCCATAGAATACTTTCTCCGGAATGCCTTGCTTCAAGGTCGTTTCGACAGGATTGATAGAGGCACGGCATCTTGGCTTGCGCAAGCGATGCGATCAAGCTATGCCCCTATCTGTTGCGGACCCGTAGCTCAGCTGGATAGAGCACCAGACTACGAATCTGGGGGTCGGGCGTTCGAATCGCTCCGGGTCCGCCATTTCCCCATCAGACAGAACCCTGGACAGCCGATTGAACCCGCTTCGTATCGGCACGAAAAAGGCGCGGCCGTTTCCAGCCGCGCCCTGTCTCATTGCAAGCGATCAGAGAATGAAATCGCTTGCCATATAGGCTGAGGCAGAGGTTCCGCCATCCGCGATGCGAATGGTCATCTCGGCGTCCGAGTCGCCATCCGTGTTCACCCGGACCCAGGAATGCGCGCCGACATCTTCGACCCAGACCCTCGTGCCGAAGGTCAGTGTGCCCGAATAGACCCCGGCCAGGTCGATCACATCGCCTCCCGCTGCCCCGGCACCATCGAAGCCCGAGATGAAATCATAATTCGCGATATTGGAATCGGTCACGCTGAGGAACTGGAACGTGTCCGCGCCAGTCGAGCCGATCAGCGTGTCGAGCCCCGCACCGCCGATCAAGGTATCGTTGCCGCCATTGCCGACCAGACGGTCATTGCCGTCGCCCCCGTTGAGCACGTCCGTCCCGTCATTGCCCATCAGCGTGTCATTGCCGTCTCGACCGAACAGGCGGTCATTACCGTCATCTCCGGTCATGCTGTCATTGCCAGCGTCGCCGTAAAGCGAGTCATTGCCAGCGCCACCCGCCACAGTGTCATTGCCATCGCCCGCAAAGACTCGGTCCTTGCCGCCGTCCCCGGTCACGCTGTCATCCCCGCCATTGGCGTAGATCCTGTCATTGCCGCCAAGGCCGATAATCGTGTTGGCTGCCGTGCCATTCACGATCAGGGTGTTTGCCGCGTTGCTTCCGGTGACCGAGGCCGCTCCGCCGACGGTCAGGTTCTCGATGCTGATCAGCCGATCCCGGTTTCCGCTAAACGTGGTCCAGCCGGTATCGAGGTTGAAAGCGACGGAACTGACCCAATTCAGGTCGTGGATCAGGGTGTCGCGGCCAGCGCCCCCGTCATAGACATCGTCCTCGGCACCCGATGCGAACATGCTTTCGGTATCGGTAATGACGTCGTTTCCGCCACCGGCAGAGACGGTATCATTGCCGCCGAGGGCATTGATCGCATTCTTGCCACTGCCATTCACGATCAGGACATTCGCGACGGAACTGCCCACGAGGGATGCCGCGCCTGCCACCGTCAGGTTCTCGATATTCAAGAGCCGGTCGCGGTTGCCTCCTGATGTGGACCAGCCCGTCGTCAGGTTGAAGGCGACACCATTGCCCCAGTTCAGGGTATGGACGAGGGTATCGATTCCCCCGCCGCCATCATAGACATCGTCGGTACCCACGCCCATACCTTCGGTATCGGTAATGGTATCATCGCCATCACCGGCATTGACCGTGTCATTGCCGCCAAGCGCATTGATCGCATTCGCACCCGTGCCGTTCACGGTCAGGATATTCGCGACGCTGCTGCCCGTCACCGAGGCGGAACCGCCCACCGTGAGGTTCTCGATATTGAGCAGTCGGTCGCGATTGGCGCCCATCCATGTCGTCCAGCCGGTATTCAGGTTGAAGGCGACCGTGCTGACCCAGGTCAGATCATGGATGAAGGTGTCGATACCCGCGCCACCGTCATAGACATCATCCTCGGCACCGGTCGAGAAAATGCTTTCGGTATCCGTGATGATATCGTCTCCGCCGCCCGCATTAACCGTGTCATTGCCGCCAAGAGCATTGATCGCATTCGCCCCGGTGCCATTCACGATCAGGACATTCGCGGCGCTGCTGCCGGTCACCGAAGCTGAACCACCTACCGTCAGGTTCTCGATATTGAGCAGCCGGTCGCGGTTGCCATTAAAGGTCGACCAGCCGGTATTCAGGTTGAAGGCGACGGTGCTGACCCAGTTCAGATCGTGGATCAAGGTGTCGATGCCCGCGCCGCCGTCATAGTAGTCGTCGTCGCCTGCGCCCATGGCTTGCGTGTCGGTAATGATGTCATCGCCACCGCCCGCATAGACCGTGTCACTGCCCCCGAGGGCGTTGATGCTATTGGCTCCGCTGCCATTCACGGTCAGGATATTCGCGGCGCTGCTGCCGGTCACCGAGGCGGAGCCGCCGACCGTGAGGTTCTCGATGTTCAGCAGACGATCGCGGTTGCCATTATAGGTCGACCAGCCGGTATCGAGATTGAAGGCGACGGTGCTGACCCAGTTCAGATCGTGGATCAAGGTGTCGATGCCCGCGCCACCGTCGTAGTAATCATCGTCGGCCGAACCCATTCCTTCGGTATCGGTAATGACGTCATTTCCGCCGCCCGCATAGACCGTGTCGCTGCCCCCGAGGGCGTTTATCGCGTTGTCTCCCGAGCCGTTCACGATCAGCAGATTCGCGACGTTGCTGCCCGTCACCGATGCGTCACCACCGACCGTGAGGTTCTCGATATTCAACAGACGGTCACGGTTGCCATTATAGGTCGACCAGCCGGTATTGAGATTGAAGGCGACGGTGCTGACCCAGTTCAGATCATGGATGAGGGTGTCGATGCCCGCGCCGCCATCGTAATAGTCGTTCTCGGTGTCGAACATGGCAAGGATATCGACGATGACGTCATTGCCATCCTGGCCATAGACCGTATCCATCCCGGCATTGGCCTGAACGCGGTCGTTTCCGGCCCCAGCCCAGATGGTGTTATTGGCCTGGTTGCCATAGATGGTGTCATTGCCGCTGCCGCCAATCACGTTCTCGATCAGCGAACGTGTATCTCCGTTGTAAAGCAGGGCGTTATAGACATTGCCGCTGGCAAAATTGCCGTCGCCCAGGTTGGCCCGCTGGACCGTGGATACCAGCGAGGATGAGCCCGGATTGAGGTTCACGGTCATATTGGTCGTATAGGCCGAGAAATTGTAGGTATCCGTCCCGCCACCATCCCAGACGGTCATGAAGACCCGGTTGGCACCGGGAGTGATGACAATGTTGCCATTGACCGAGGTGGTGCCCGTGGTCGGGTTCCACACATAGCTGGTATTTCCGGAATTGGTCGAGAAATCAGCGCCATACATATGCTGCAGGGCGGCGATGTCATACATCATATAAGTCTGGGCATAGCCGAATGTCTCGTTCGAATAGCCGCCCACAAGCGGATCGCCCACATAGCTGCGATAGGTCATCACCGTATATTCCATCGCATCCAGATTGGCCGGCATTGCGCCAAAGCCCCAGGTCTCTTGACCGTGCTTCAGCCCAAGCGCATGGCCGATCTCATGCAGGACGGTGTGCCAATGGTAATTGCCCATCACCGGCGTTCTGCCCGAGCCGCCAAAGAAGATATCCCCGCCCTCGACGCTGCTGCTGGGATAATAGCCATAGGCGGTGCTGGGATTGCTGGTATTGGCGAGGCGGATCGTTCCTCCGCCGCCGCTGCCGAAATTGATCGTCAGATTGGTAAAGCCCTCGACCGAGAAGCCGGCGGCCCCGACAGGCTGCGTGAAATTATCCGCGTTCAGCGCGAAATGCGTCGCCATCTGCTGGTCGGCATTCACTTGCTGAAAATTGCTGAACAACTCGTCATGGCCTGCCTGATACTGAGCCGCCGAGGTGGGAAAGGAATAGCTGATGACGCCGTCGCTCCAGCGATTGCCCTGAATCAGTCCGTCGATGCCCTGATTGCCGGTCGCGCCGACAGCAACGACCGGATCACCCGAGCCGTTCTCGGCCCGCGGGTCGGAACCGTCCGTCATGTCCGGGTCCGAAGGTTCGGATTCCTCGGCCGGAGCCGCCGCCATTGACCCCGCGCCCAGAACCTCGCCACCAAAGCCGGGAAATGCGTCCGAGCCGTCGTCTTCAGCAGGCGCCGCGCCCGGGACCGCAGCCTTGGCGGCATCGGAGCCGAGCATTTCCTCTGCGCCGAACAATCCGATCAGGACGTCTTTCCAGTTCCATGCCTTGCCAGAGTCGCGGTTTTCCTCATCCGCCCCGCTCTCTCGGGGGGGATATCCATAGATGGAGTCGTCCAGGCCCCTTCCGCCCAGGACACCATCGCCACTGGTTTCGTCTGAAATAGCCATAATACCCTCCTTGGTCTTTTCGACGAAATCGAAACAGATCCGGCAATCAGGCTAGTCCTGCGCCGTGAAACGGGCGTGAATGAAACTGGAATATTTGCGAAACTTTCGCCCAGAATGCGCAATTGAATTTCATCCTCATGGGCTACCATTCAAGCCAATTGCTTAATCAGCAAGGAATTCCGCATTGCAGCAGCAAACGTCCCGCAGGCCGAGCAGGGCGGCGAGAAATTTTTCGCGGGACGAAGTCCGGAGGACTTGCATGATTTCCACGCCGCTTGATCTCTGCTTCAAGCCTCCCGAAAGGAAGGCCTGATGGGACAACCGCCTGTTTCTGGGAGCCGCAGTTTGGCGGGGGGCGTCGGGTTCGATAATTGGAACACCATGTTCCGGGGCTTTGAACGATGGGCCAAGGGTGGCCGCTTCCGAACGCCTCCGAGATCCGTGGGATGGACTCTCGGCCGGCAGACAAGGCCGACAGCACGGACTGGCGGCTTGCCGCTTGGACGCATGGGGCGCAAGCGCCGTCATCCCACCCAAAGCGAACCGGAAATTCCTGGTCAAAGCCCTGCACTAGGCAAAGACGGCATGGCATTACGCTGTCGGATGATCTCTCGAAGCAACCACCATGGCATCGCGCTGAATAGCCGCGGATCTAGTGCCGGGCGAGCCAGTCGGTCACCGCGGGTCGCAGATTGGTATCGCCGCGCTCGCGCGCCTCGTCCAGCACGCGCCTAAGCTCGTTCAAGTCGATGCGGCGGATAAGATGCTTGACCGGCCCGATCGAGGCCGGACGCATCGACAGGCGGCGGAAACCCAGCGCGGCGAAAGTCACCGCCTCGATGGGCCGGCCCGCATCCTCGCCGCAAAATGAGACCGGAACGCGGGCTTCGGCACAGCGGTCCAGGATCTGCTCGAGCAGGTTGATGAAGCTGGTGCTGAGCGAATCATAGCGCCGACGCACCCGTTCATTCTCGCGGTCGGCAGCAAAGAAGAACTGCTTCAGATCATTCCCGCCCACCGAGATGAAATCGCACATCTCGAAGAATTTCTTCGGGGCAAAGGCCAGCGAAGGGGTTTCCAGCATTGCCCCCACGCGGACATCGGTCGGCACCTCATGACCCAGGCGCTGCTCGCGGGCGAATTGCTCCATCAGCAGGCGGTGGGCCTGTTCGAATTCGCCCATCTCGGTGATGAAGGGGAACATGACATGCAAGGGCCGACCGACCGAGGCGCGGATCAGCGCCTGAAGCTGCATCCGGAGCACCCCGCGCTTGTCAAGGCCGACACGGATCGCCCTCCAGCCCATCGCCGGATTGGGCTCGTCCTGCGGCTTCATGTAAGGCAGCACCTTGTCCGAGCCGATATCCAGCGTGCGGAACAGAACCGGCTTGCCCTGCGCGTTTTCAAGAACGGTGCTGTAAAGCGCCGCCAATTCTCCGCGCCGGGGCACGCGGGTCCGTGCGAGAAACTGCAATTCTGTGCGGAACAGCCCCACCCCCTCGGCCCCCGAACTTTCAAGGCTCGGCAGGTCGGCCATGAGACCCGCATTCATGTAGAGTTGAATCGTCGTGCCGCATGTTCCCGTCGCGGGAAGGTCGCGCAGACCGGCATAGCGTTTCTGCGCCTCGGCCTGCATCGCCATCTTGTCGTGGAAGGCCTTGGTGATGGTCTCTTCGGGGCGCAAATGGACGATGCCCATATCGCCATCGACCAGAATTTCGTCGCCGTTCAGCGCCTCCGAGGTGATGCGATCGGCATGGATGACCAGCGGAATCGCCAGCGCCCGCGCGACCACCGTGGCATGGCTTCCGACCGAACCCTCTTCCAGCACCACGCCGCGCAGTCTGCGGCCGTAATCCAGCAGTTCCGCCGGGCCGATATTGCGCGCGACAAGGATCGGATCGACGGGCATCTCGGCTCCGGTATCCCGGCCCTGCCCGGTCAGAATGCGCAAGAGCCGGTTCGACAGGTCGTCAAGATCATGCAGCCGATCCCGCAGATAGGGATCGGCGGCGCTTTCCAGCCGCGCGCGGGCCTGACTTTGCTCTTTTTCCACCGCGGCCTCGGCCGAGAGACCCAGGTCGATCGCCTCTTCCATCCGACGCAGCCAGCTGCGCGAATGCGCGAACATGCGGTAGGTCTCGAGCACCTCGGCGCTGTCGCCAGATCCCATGTCATGATCCGCCAACAATGTGTCGACGGTCATCCGCAGCATCGCCACGGCCTCGCCCAGACGTGCCTTTTCCTTTTGCGGGTCCTCGCCCACCGGGTTGGTGACAACGACGCGCGGCTCGTGCAGCCAGACACGCCCTTCGGCCACACCCTCTTGCCCGGTGCCGCCGCGGAACATGATCGGAAAATGGTGCTGCAGCGGCATGCCATCCGAGGACGAACCCAGAAAGGCCCCGAGCTCGGCCATTTCGGCCAGGACCATGGCGACGACCTCAAGGCCGTAGACCTCGTCCTCGCTGAACTGGCGGACGTCGCGCGATTGTACGACCAGCACGCCCAGCCTTTCGCCGACGCGCTGGATCGGCACGCCCAGAAAACTGGAAAACACCTCTTCGCCCGTCTCGGGCATGTAGCGGAAGCCGGGTTCGGAGGGCGCGTCCGCCGTGTTCACATGACGGCCGGACCGCGCCACGCGCCCGACCAGCCCCTCGCCAAGACGCAGGCGGGTCTTGTGCACCGATTGCGGGTTCAGCCCCTCGGTGGCGCAGAGTTCAAGCGTTTCGGGATCGCGGAACAGATAGATCGAGCAGACCTGCGTGCCCATCGAATCCGCAATGTGATGGGTGATCTGATCCAGACGCGCCTGCCCGTCTCCGGGCGCGGCCAGGATCTCGCGCAAACGCAGAAGCAGCTTGCGCGAGTCGCTTTCCTTGCGTTCGGGCACGGATCCTCCGATCACGGCCCGAGTACTCATTCTTCAGGCCTGTTCAAGTTCGAAGGCATCATGCAGCGCCTGAACCGCGAGTTCCATATATTTGCGGTCGATCAACACCGAAATCTTGATTTCGCTGGTGGAAATCACCTTGATGTTGATGTTCTCGTCGGCCAGCGCCTTGAACATGTGGGCGGCGACGCCCGCATGGCTGCGCATGCCGATGCCCACGACCGAGACCTTGGCGACCTCGGTATCCACGACCAGCTCGTCATAGGCGATATGGCCTGCGGCCTTGGCCTCTTCCATCGCCTTCTTGGCGCGGGCGACCTGATTGACCGGGCAGGAAAAGGTCATGTCCGTCACGTTGCCGGGGTGATCGTCGTAGTCTTTTTCCGAGATGTTCTGGACGATCATGTCCACATTCACCCCGGCCTCGGCCAGCGGCGCGAAGATCGCGGCCGAAATGCCGGGCTTGTCCTCGACGGTGACCAGCGTGATCTTGGCTTCCTCGCGGGAATAGGCGACGCCGTTGACGACTTTCGATTCCATGATTTCATCCTCATCGCATACCAGGGTGCCGGATTTCTCGTCCGTATCCTCAAAGGACGAGAGCACCCGCAGGCGGACCTTGTAGCGCATGGCCAGTTCGACCGAGCGCGTCTGGAGCACTTTGGCACCAAGGCTTGCCAATTCAAGCATTTCCTCGAAGGCAATCTTCTCGAGCTTGCGCGCTTTCGAGGTGATACGCGGATCGGTGGTATAAACCCCGTCCACATCGGTATAAATGTCGCAGCGCTCGGCATCGAAGGCGGCGGCAAAGGCCACGGCCGTGGTATCCGAGCCGCCCCGGCCCAGCGTGGTGATGCGGCCCTCGGGCGAAAGGCCCTGGAAGCCCGCGACCACCGCGACCTTCATGCCTTCGGCGAATTTCGTGTCGATATTCTTGCGCGGAATATCGACGAAACGCGCCGAGGAATGTTGTGCGGTCGTGTTGATCGGCACCTGCCAGCCCTGCCAGCTGCGCGCGGGAACATCCATCTCCTGCAGCGTCAGTGCCATGAGGCCAGCCGTGACGTTCTCGCCCGAGGCGACCACGGCGTCATATTCACGCGCGTCGAACAGAGGCGAGGTCGCCTCGACCCAGCCCACGAGTTCATTCGTCTTGCCCGACATGGCACTGACGATAACGATGACGTCGTAGCCGCGTTCAACCTCGCGCTTGACCTTCATCGCTGCATTCTTGATGCGATCGAGATCGGCCACCGAAGTGCCGCCGAATTTCATCACCAGAAGCGGCATTCCCTAGCCCCCAGCTGCCACAGTTTATCACCGGGCCTTCTAGGGGCGGCGCTGCAAAAGGGCAAGGGACGAAAGGGCTTGCCGGGAACAGACGGGCCGCCGATGCGGTCGGCTATGACATGGGCCAGGGCCGTTACGTCACAGCCGGTCCCCGCTCCGGATGTTCGACCCGCCGAATTCATTGCCGTAGCCGTCCGAAGCTGGATCGTCGCGGGCGGCGCGAAAACGGCTTTCATCAAACCCCGAAGCCCTTGGCATGCAGGAGGAACAGGAAACAATCCGGGGACTTTTTCTGGGACGCCGGGGATTGCGAGAGCTAAAACCCCAAGTGCCGCGACCAGTTGCTCTACGCACCCCGCGCCGAGTACAATACGAAACGCCCGCACTCCTCGCTTGGCTACCGGCCTGCGACTCCCGAGGCTCTGCGATGGCCAGCTTCGTTGCGCCTGCCACACCAGCCGTAGTTCCAAGACCCGTCATGCACCAAGAATGAAACCGGACCACCCTATTTGGGCAGGCCAGTTTGTGGGCAGGACAAGCAATCTCTTGCAAACCGCCTGCCGTCAAAGCTCGCTAAGTGCTGGTCGGGGCGAGAGGATTCGAACCTCCGGCCTACGGTACCCAAAACCGTCGCGCTACCAGGCTGCGCTACGCCCCGAACGGATGCCTGTCTAGCGCCTCCACGGCGCGGGGGAAAGGGCTAATCGCCCGCTCAATCGCCGCAATGCGCGCGCGCCGTGACGGCCGGGACAGCGGGATGGGCCAAGGCCATGCCGGAACGAAGTCCCAGCCGCTTTGCGTCCCCGCCAGGAACCTCGAGAACCATCAGCCGCTCGGGCGCGGGATCCCCGACGACGGCGCCGGGGATGGAAGTCTCATCCAAGGGCCGCGCACCGGGATGGATGTGACGGATCTCGCCGGTCGCGTCCAGAAAGATGATATCTAGCGGAATCAGTGTGTTGCGCATCCAGAAGCTGACGGGCTGTGGATGCTCGTAGATGAAGAGCATCCCCTGCCCCGGCGGCAGATGCTTACGAAACATCAGCCCGCGTGCGCGTTCCTCGGGATCATCGGCAATCTCGACGAGGATCTCGACCGGCGCTGGCCCGCCCAGCAGAATCGCCTTGTTGGGATCGCAGGACAGGGGGTCGGCCATCGCCGGACGCAGCGCCAAAGCCGCGAACAGGGCAATGGCCGCCGCTTTCATACCGCGCCCGCGGCAAAGCGCGGCTTGCTCAGAGCGGGACCACCGCCGGGAAGCTGCTCCTTGACCTCTTGCGCGGCGCGCTCCCACGAGAGGATCTGCGCCGCCATCAAGCCGCGCCGGCCGTTCACGACCCTGAGCGCGATGGCCTCGCCCACGGCAAGATCCGAGAGCCCGGAATGGCGCAAGACCTCGACATGCAGGAACACATCGGCCTTCTGCTCGAAAATATTGGCAAAGCCGAAACCCTTGGCCTTGTCGAACCATTTCACCCGCGCGGGCAGCAGCGGTAGGCGGGCCACCTCATCGGGCGGAGCCAGGCAGAGATCGGCGATTGCCGGCATCGGATCGCTGGCCGAGGCTTCTATCGAGAGAACCTCGATGGCCTGCACGCCGCGCGCCGTCTTCTGCACAAGGGCGCGCACCACGGCGCCCTCGGCAACGGAACTCTGGCCGAAATTCCGCAGCACATTCGCATGCAGCAGAATATCCGACCCACCGTCGGGATCAGTCAGAAAACCAAAGCCCTTGCTGGCGTCGAACCACTTGACGACCCCGACGATTTCGCGGGGCAGATCGTCGTTCTCAGTCACCATTACCCACTCGATTCCGCTCTCAAATGTTTAGATACAATGCCTGCATCCGCCCTTCGTTCCTGCCTTCCGACAACGTAGGCGTGTATCCGCCGGGCCAGATTGGTCTAGTCATATGGGCGTCACCATGAAGCTATCCGCCCCTTGCATCAAGGGTTAAGGCGCTGCACCCGCCAGATTCTTTTCCCCAAGTCATCGGAATGATTTTGGCCCCCAAAAGCTTCCGCAGCGTCAACTTCCTTAATCCATTGGAAACGATCATGCAGGCGAAACGCCCCATCCGCCCAGAACTCGATCTGGACCGGACGGATGCGGTATCCGCCCCAATAGGGCGGGCGCGCCGGTCGCAACCCCAAATTGAGACCCTGCCGGGCCGCTTCCGCCATCAGGGTCGCGCGGCTGTCCAATGGACGGCTCTGGCGCGAGGCCCAGGCTCCGATCCGGGACTGGAGGGCGCGCGAATTGTAATAGGCATCCGCCAATGCGCCCTCGACCCGCGTGACATGGCCCCGCACCCGGATCTGGCGGCGCAACGACTTCCAGTGCATCACGAATGAGGCCACGCCCGTCGCCTCGATCTGGCTGCCCTTGGCACTTTCGAAATTGGTATAGAAGACAAAGGCGCCGTCCTGCCCTGCGCCCTCGATCTCTTTCAGAAGCACCATCCGCACATCCGGCATGCCGGTTGCATCGACTGTGGCCAGCGCGATGGCATTGGCGTCATTGGGCTCAGATTTTTCCGCTTCGGCCAGCCAGGCCCGCGCGATGGCAAACGGGTCGTCGCCCGCGAATATTCCGGTCCGATCGCTCATGGTGATACCGCTTGATGCCTCCTTGCAGTTGTCCTAATCCTGCCGGAACCGTAGAAGCGCGAGGGGCATCATCATGTCAAGTGAAGCCGGACTGGGGCTGATGAAAGGGCGTCGCGGCCTCATCATGGGCCTCGCCAATGACAAATCCATCGCCTGGGGCATTGCCAAGGCCTTGGCCGAACAAGGGGCCGAGCTGGCCTTTTCCTATCAGGGCGAGGCGCTGAAGAAGCGCGTCGAGCCGCTGGCCGCCCAGCTTGGCTCGGACCTGATCGCCGAATGCGACGTCGCGGACGAGGCTTCGATCGACGGGCTCTTCTCGGCCATCGCCGAGCGCTGGGAGACCATCGACTTCATCGTCCATGCCATCGGCTTTTCCGACAAAGAGCAGCTGCGCGGGCGCTATGTCGACACGACGCGCGACAACTTCATGATGACCATGGATATCTCGGTCTATTCCTTCACCGCCGTGGCGCGCCGCGCGGCCGCGATGATGCCGAATGGCGGCTCGATGGTCACGCTGACCTATTACGGCGCCGAGCGCGTCATGCCGCATTACAATGTCATGGGCGTCGCCAAGGCCGCACTCGAGGCATCTGTGCGCTACATGGCCGAGGATCTCGGCAAGGACGGCATCCGCGTCAACGGCATCTCGGCCGGTCCGATCAAGACGCTCGCCGCAAGCGGCATCGGCGATTTCCGCTATATCCTGAAATGGAACGAGCTGAACTCGCCCCTGCGCCGCAACGTGACCCAGGACGAGGTCGGCAAGTCGGCGCTGTATCTGCTCTCGGATCTCGGCTCGGGCGTCACCGGCGAGACCCATCACGTCGATGCGGGCTATCATGTCGTCGGCATGAAGGCCGTGGACGCGCCCGATATCGCGGCGGTCAAGAAGGACTGATGCCTTGAGCGCCGAGCAGGTCATCGCGCTTGTCTCGGCGCTGTCTCTGGCGATCCTGACCCCCGGCCCGGCCATTATCGCGACGGTGCAGACCGCCTTCGCGCATGGCCGCGCCCGCGCCCTGCCCTATGGGCTGGGACTGGCGACCGGAGCCTCGCTCTGGTGTGTCTTTGCCCTTGCGGGGCTGGCGGTGCTGTTCAAGCTGCATCCCTCGCTTTTCGTCACTCTGAAGATCTTTGGCGGGTTTTACCTGCTGTGGTTCGCCTATGGCCTGTGGCGCGCCTCGACCCAGCCCTTGCCCGAGGCCGCAGACGGTGCGCGCAAGGGCTTCTGGGGCGGCATCGCGCTGAACCTCTCGAATCCCAAACCCGCGCTGTTTTACGCAGCTCTGATCCTTTCCGTCTTTCCCGAGGCCATGAGCGCGCAGCGTCAGGGCTTGATTTATGCAATTTGTCTTGCCACCGAGCTGTTCTGGTATGCGCTCGTCGCCGTTCTGATGTCGACAGCGGTGATGAGAAAGCGCTATTTTGGCGCGAAATTCTGGATCGATCGGGCTGCGGCATTCGCCATGGCAGCGCTTGGCCTGATGCTGATCGTCAAGCACTGAAAGGATGAAATGAATGAATGATCGCCTGCCCCATGAACGCGGCTTTCATATCAGCTGGGACCAGATGCATCGCGACGCGCGGGCGCTGGCATGGCGGCTGGACAACAAGGAATGGCGCGCCATTCTGGCGATCACCCGCGGCGGCCTCGTGCCCGCGATGATCGTCGCGCGCGAGCTTGACGTCCGCACCATCGACACGATCTCGGTCAAATCCTACAAGGGCGTCGGGTCCGAGGCCGGTCAGGGTGAGATCCAGGTCCTCAAGGCTCCCGATCCGGCGGTGATGGGCGATGGCGACGGCATCCTCGTCATCGACGATCTGGTCGATTCCGGCCGGACGCTGGAACATGTCCGCAAGATGTATCCCAAGGCGCATTTCGCGACCGTCTACGCCAAGCCCAAGGGCCGCCCCATGGTCCAGACCTATGTCACCGAGGTCAGCCAGGACACCTGGATCTTCTTCCCGTGGGACATGGCGCTGCAATATGTCCAGCCCTATCGCGGCGAAGACTGAAAACGAAAAGCCCGCGCAAAGGCAAAAGGCCTTGCGCGGGTATGCGATCCCTGACGCCATAGGGCCAGAGCTTGACAGCCCTCAGTCCAGCGCCGGTTTCTCGGTCTTTCGGGACTTCTTGGGCTTTTGTTCGGAAACGGGATTTTCTGCATCGCGCGCCAGCCTTGCGGCCTTCAGCGTCTCGGTCAAGGCCCGCCGCTTTTCGGTCGCCTCGTCGATGATCTGATGCGCTTCGCTCTTGGTTCGATCCCAAGGCGTCGCAAGTGCGGCCGGGGATCGGAACAGGTCTTTGCCTTTTGTCATTCTCGCCTCCCTTTGAACAGCCCGGCTCGCGCCGGGCTGCACAAGATCAGGCCAGAGCCAGGTTCGTTGCCGATTGGCGACCGTCGCGGCCACGCTCGACATCGAAAGTCACGGCCTGACCGTCGGCGACGGTGCGCAGACCGGCGCGCTCAACGGCCGAGATATGCAGGAAGACGTCAGTTCCGCCCGTTTCCGGAGCGATGAAGCCGAAGCCTTTGGTGGGGTTGAACCATTTCACGGTGCCATTGGCCATCGTGTGAATCCTTCAGTTGATGTTGCTCACGGGATGCAGCAACGCGGCTCGGTCAGATCAAAGCAGCCTGAACCAAATGAAGGAAACAGTGCAGTCGAAAGAACGTTGCCGGCTCAGACCTACACGATTTCTGCGCATTAGGCAAACCGTCACGGGCAAAAAGGCGCAGGCCCCTGTAAAGGCCCGGCTTTCCCGCGACGGAACTGGCTCGAATCGCCCAAAAGTAACGCGGATCGACCCTAGCCGTTTCCGCGCACGAAGCGTGCGGCTTCCTCGGCGGCGCGGCGCAGCGCGTTCGACTTGTTGACCGTCTCCATGAACTCCGCCTCGGGGTCGCTGTCATAGACGACGCCGCCCCCGGCCTGGATATAGAGTGTCTGGTCCTTGATCACGCCCGTGCGCAGCGCGATGCACATATCCATCTCGCCATTCGCGGCGAAATAGCCGACGCCGCCGGCATAGACACCGCGCTTTTCAGGTTCGAGCTCGTCGATGATTTGCATGGCGCGGACCTTGGGCGCGCCCGAGACCGTGCCTGCGGGCATCCCGGCGAGCAGGGCCGACAATGCGTCCTCGCCCTCGCGCAACTCGCCCACGACATTCGAGACGATATGCATGACATGGCTGTAGCGCTCGACGATGAACTGCTCGGTCGGCTTGACCGTGCCCATCTTGGCCACCCGGCCGACATCGTTGCGGCCGAGGTCCAGAAGCATCAGATGCTCGGCCTGTTCCTTCTGATCCGAGAGCAGATCGGCTTCCAGCGCATTGTCTTCCTCGGGCGTGGCCCCGCGCTTGCGGGTTCCGGCGATCGGGCGCACCGTCACTTCGCCGCCGCGCAGACGCACGAGGATCTCGGGCGAGGCACCGACGATCTGGAAGCCGCCGAAGTTCAAGTAGAACATGAAGGGCGACGGGTTCGTCCGGCGCAGGCTGCGATAAAGCGCGAAGGGCGGCAGCGGGAAATCCATTGCCCAACGCTGGCTCGGCACGACCTGGAAGATGTCGCCCGCGCGGATGTAATCCTTGGCCTTCTCGACCGCCGCGAGATAGGCGGGCTTCGAGAAATTCGAGCGCAATTCGCCGACCTTCAGATCGTGACCCAAGGCCCGCGGCTCGCTGGGCTGACGGTCGAGCGAGCGCAGCGCCTCCATCAGGCGCTCGGCGGTCTGGGCATAGGCCGCACGCGACGGTGTGCCCGATTGATACCAAGCGGGCGCGCAAAGCAGCACCTCGCCCTTGACCCCGTCCAGAACCGCCACGACCGAGGGGCGCATCATCACCGCATCGGGCAGGCCCAGCGGGTCGGGGTTCTCATGCGGCAGGCGCTCGACCAGCCGGATCATGTCATAGCCGAGATAGCCGAACAGCCCCGCCGCGCCCGCTGGCACACCCTCGGGCATGTCGATGCGGCTCTCGGCGATCAGGGCGCGCAGGCTCTCGAGGGCCGGGCGCGGATCCTCCTCGAACTCGTCCGAATAGCGCGCCGTGCGGTTGATCCGGGCCTTGCCGTCGCGGCAATCCCAGATCAGGTCCGGCTTCATCCCGACGAAGGAAAACCGCCCCCGCACCTCGCCTCCGGTCACGCTTTCCAGCATGAAGCTGTTTGGCGCGGCCTCGGCCAGTTTCAGCATCAGGCTGACCGGCGTGTCCAGATCGGCGGCAAGGCGGATGGTCAGAAGCTGGTTGCGCCCCTCGGACCAGCCGCGATCGAAATCGGGAAATTCGGGAGAGATGTCCATCACTGCATCTGCGTATTCACCGCGTCGATCGCGGTCTGGTTAAGGCTCACGCCGGACTGCGCCTGCAGCGCGCGGGTGAAGTAATCGAAAACATCCTGACGCATGGAATCGCTGATCCGGTTGGCGATCCCGTCACGCATCATGCCGATCTCGGGCCCTTCCAGCTTCGCGGCATGGATGGCGTCGAGCGCGATCAGGAAGACCCGATCCCCGGCCTCGACGACCTCGGCATCGCCCGCCGCCTTGATCTCGAATGCGTGGCTCACCAGCTCCTGCGGGGCCCCGTCGATAAACCCACCGCGTTCAAGCCCGGTCACGGCCTGACCCTTGGCCGGAGCCTCGGGCGCGGTCGCCGTAACCGCCGGAGAGGCCGCGCCGACCGCCTGGGCCACCGGGGCGGTCGCTGCGGGGATCGGGTTTTGCGGCGGCTCGGCTGCGGTCTCGACAGCCAGTTTGCGCTCATCCGCGAGGGCGAGCAGCCGCCGCTTGGTTTCGTTCTGCCGCCAATCCTCCAGGACTCGGTCGCGCACTTCGTCAAACGGGATCAAGGCGGGCGGATCGACCCGGTCGAGGCGCAGCGCAAAGATGCCGCCATCCTCGAATTCATAAACTTCGGGAAAGTCCGTTTGCGAGACTTCGGCGGCGCGCTGGCGGAATTCGGGATAGGCCACGATGCTGCCCGGAGCGCTTTCATTCGCACCGGTCCAGCCGATCTGGCCCAATTCCATCCGGGTTTCCTTGACCAGATCCTCAAGCGTCGCGCCCCCCGCCATCAGGTCCGAGATGCTGCTGGACTGCTCGTCGATCTGGCGGCGGGCGCGGTCCACGGCCGCCTCGACGCGCAGATCCTCGCGGGCTTCTTCGAAGGGCACGTTCACCGGCTCGAGAATCGCATTCATCGAGAAAAGCGCCGGGCCCAGATCGGTGGCGACGGGGCCCGCGACGCCGGGCTGGTCCAGCGCAAACACCGCCTCGCCCGCCGCGCCCAGTTCTTCGCGTGCCACCTCGCCCAGATCCAGATCGGCCAGCGTCAGGCCACGTTCGGCCGCAAGCTGCTCGAAGGTGACCTCGCCCTGTTCAAGCCGGGACTTTGCGGCCTCGGCCGCCTCTTTGGTCGGAAAGACCAGTCGCTCGACCATGCGGCGTTCGGGCTGCTGGTATTCCTCTTTGCGCTGGTCATAGAGATCGCGAAGCGCCTGCTCATCGACCTCGACCGTCTTTTCGATCATCTCGGGCGTGAGCCAGGCATAGGTGATCTGGCGGATCTCGGGCGAGGTGAAACGGTCGGCATTGGCCTTGTGCCAGGCCTCAAGCGTCGCCTCGTCCGGATCGGCGACCGGTTCGGACAGGTCGGCCGCGGTCAGTTCCTGCCAGTGGATGTCGCGGGTTTCCAGAAGCCAACCCAACGAGCGTTCGGTCACGGCCTCGGGGGCAGTGACCCCTGCCAGGGCGGCGCGCTGCAGGATCAGGCGGGCCTGGTCCATGCGCAGGTCATGCTCGAACTCGGCCTCGCGGATGCCCTCGCGGTTCAACGTATCGGCATAGCGGGCACGGTCGAACTTGCCGTCCAGCCCCTTGAAGGCTTCGGCCTCGCTGATCTGATCCAGCACGGCCTTGTCACCCACCGAGACCCCCAGCCGCATGGCTTCGTCCTCGAGCGTGGCGCCCAGAACCAGACGCGACAGCGCCGCCTGATCGAGCCCGATCGACTTGGCCTCGGCCGCGGTCAGCTGGCGCCCGGTGCGGGCCGCGAAATCCTGCGTTTCGCCACGCAGGGCGCGCGCATAGTCGCGCGACGAGATATCGACCTCGCCCACCGATCCGATATCGCCGGTTCCGGCCGCGAAATTGGTCACGCCGAAGCCGCCAAGCCCCAGGACCAGCATCCCCATCAGCAACCAGACGATGGTCGATTTGCCCTTGCCGCGCATGTATTTGTCCTGCCCGTGTTTCGTCCCTCGGCAGTCTTTAGGCTGCACAGCCCCTGCGGGCAAGTGCCGCGTCCCTTGCGGGTGCGGCACGGCCGCTCAAAAGACCGCCGGTTTCCTCAGCCTTTGAAGCCCGCAAGCCGCTGCATCAGCGTGCCGATTCCCGACACGTCGGCATTCGCGAAGGCGATGCGGACATGGCGCGCGCCCTCGGCATCGCCCTCGGGCATGAACATCGTGCCGGGCAGCAGCAGCAGCCCCGCCTCGCGCACGAGGCGCTTGGCGAGTTCCGGCGAGGGCATGTCGAAAGGATGCTCGACCCAGGCGAAATAGGCCCCGCAGCCCTTGACCTTCCAGCCTTCCAGCCCGGCCATGCCCGCCTCCATCGCGGCCCGGCGGGCAAGGATCTCGGCCCGTTCACTGGCAAGCCAGTCGGTCAGGTTCTCCATCCCCCAATGCGCTCCGATCTGGCCGATCTGGCTGGCGCAGATGGCGACGGTATCGAGGAATTTCTCGATCTCGATCATGCGCGCGGTCGAAGCGATCATCGCGCCGACGCGATGGCCGGTCAGGCGATAGGCCTTCGAGAAACTGTAGAGATGGATCAGCGTATCGCCCCAATCCGGGTCCTGGAACAGGTCATGCGGCGCGCCCGCGCGGCTGTCGAAATCGCGATAGGTCTCGTCCACGATCAGCGCGAGGCCGCGTGCGCGGGCCAGATCGAAAAACGCCCGCAGGGTCTGGGCGGGATATTCCGCGCCCGAAGGATTGTTCGGGCTGACCAGCACGATGGCGCGCGTACGCTCGGTGATCAGTTTCGCGGCCTCATCGGCATCGGGGATCATGCCCTGACCACAATGCAGCCCCACCGTGCGGATGCCCTGCATGTCGAGCCACATCTTGTGGTTGAAATACCACGGCAGCGGCAGGATGATCTCGTCCCCGGCGCCCGCAACCGTCTGGATCGCCGCCGAAAAGGCCTGGTTGCAGCCCTGGGTGATCGCCACTTCGTCGCGCCGGATCCTGCCCCCATAATCCCGGCTCCAGGTCCGCGCGAGGGCGTCGCGCAATTCGTCCCGGCCAAGGACCGGCCCGTAGAAATGCGCATCGGGCTGGTTCAGCGCCGCCTCGGCCATGGCGCGGCGCAGCCCCTCGGGCGGAGGATCGACCGGCGCGGCCTGGCTCACATTGATCAGCGGGAAATCGGCGGAAAAGCTGACGCCCTCCAGCCAGCGCCGCGCCTCCATGACGGGGGGACGGAACGTGGCGGCAAGGGCGGGGTTCAGGGGCAGCATCGGATCTCTCAATTCGAACCGTCGAGGCGCAGCGCGCCAATATCGGGCGGGGTGGACAGGTTGATCCCCGGACCAAGATCGGAGCCGGGATCGGGAACAGGTGCAGGCGTCTCGGACGGCATCGGCGGCCCGGTCCCGGCATCAGGCGGCGCGGGCATGGCGGGCGCGGGCGCTGCTGGCTCGGGCGTGGCGGGCTGGGGCATGGCGGCTGGCTCGGGCTTGGCGGGCGGGGATGAGGGCAGGTCAAGCGGCGCGGCGGTGTCGCGCGTCGCGGTTTGGAGCTCACTGGCCTCGATCTCTCGCCCGTCCGACGCAACCGGCTCGGCCGGGGAACGCTCCTGGCCCGCCCCGCCCGTTTCCGGGACGAGATCCGCAGGGGCAGGCGTCAATGGCCGTTCCGTCGCGACAGGCTCGCGCGGCATGGCGGCAGGGCTCTCGGCGTTCGTCTCGGGCGCGGGTGTCGTGCTGGCGAGGGGCGCTGCGGGCGCGTCTTTCGGGGGCGGTTCAAGGGGCATCCCCAGCGACAGCGCGATCAGCGCCGCGCCGCTGACCAGCACGCCGTGAAACAGTCCCGCAGAAAATCCCTTCGCCATCCGCGATACGTCCTCTCCGCCCCGGTTTTTATTCCCGCGGGGTTGACCCCCCTGCCGGCTTTGCACCATCTATAGCCGCAGATTTTCCGGGGTTCACCCCCCAATGCAAGGCCCGGCCATGATCCTGCTCATCGACAATTACGACAGCTTCACATGGAACCTTGTCCACTACATGGGCGAGGCAGGTGCGGATGTCCGGGTCTGGCGAAACGACGCGCTGACGGTGGATGAGGCGCTTGGCATGGGCGCAGAGGGCATCCTGATCTCGCCCGGACCCTGCGATCCGGCGCAGGCGGGGATCATCGTCCCGCTGATCAAGGCCGCGGCCGAGCGTGGCCTGCCTCTGTTTGGCGTCTGCCTTGGCCATCAGGCCATTGGCGAGGCATTCGGCGGCAAAGTCGTGCGCGCATCTCGCATCGTGCATGGCAAGACCGACGCGATCAGCCATGACGGCACCGGGGTCTTTACCGGCCTGCCCTCGCCCCTGACCGCGACGCGCTACCATTCGCTGACCGTCGAGCCCGAAAGCCTGCCCGATTGCCTGCGCGTCACCGCGACCGCGCCCGACGGCACGATCATGGGGCTGATGCACAAGACCCTGCCAATCGAGGGCGTGCAGTTCCACCCCGAGAGCATCGCCTCGGAACATGGCCATGACATGATCCGCAACTTCCTGCGGCGCTGCGCGAATCTGGAGACGGCCGCATGAGCACGCCCTCCGATATCCGCCCGCTGATCGGGGTCGCCGCCGAGCGCCCGCTGACCGGCGAAGAGGCCGAGGCCGCCTTTTCCGCGCTTTTCGAGGGCGCGGCCACCCCCGCCCAGATCGGCGGCCTCCTGATGGCCATGCGCGTGCGCGGCGAGACGGTCGAGGAAATCGCCGCCGCCACCCGCGCCATGCGCGCCCGAATGAACCGCATCAAGGCCCCGGACGATGCCATCGACATCGTCGGCACTGGCGGCGACGGCAAGGGCACGCTGAACATCTCGACCGCGACGGCCTTTGTCGTGGCGGGCGCGGGCGTGCCGGTCGCCAAGCATGGCAATCGCAACCTCTCGTCCAAGTCGGGTTCGGCGGATGCGATGACCCATCTTGGCCTGAACGTCATGGTCACGCCCGAAATGGCCGAGGCGGCTTTGGCCGAGACCGGCATCTGCTTCATGATGGCCCCGATGCACCACCCGGCGATGCGCCATGTCGGCCCGGCGCGGACCGAGCTTGGCACCCGCACCATCTTCAACCTGCTGGGCCCGATGACCAATCCCGGCTCGGTCCGGCGTCAACTGACCGGGACCTTCGACCGGGTCTGGAACCGCCCCATGGCCGAGACCCTGCGCGAGCTTGGCAGCGATCTGGCATGGCTGGTGCATGGCTCGGACGGCACGGATGAGATCTCGATCGCCGGGCCAAGCTGGGTCGCGCAATTGAAAGACGGCGAGGTCACCGAGTTCGAAATCTCGCCCGAGGATGCCGGTCTGCCCGAGCATCCCTTTGACGCGATCCTTGGTGGTGATCCGGCCCAGAACGCAGCCGCGATGCGCGGCCTGCTCGCAGGCGATAGCGGCGCTTACCGCGATGCGGTGCTGCTGAACTCGGCGGCGGCGCTTTTGATCGCGGGCAAGGCCACAGATCTGCGCGAGGGGGCCGAGATGGCCCGCGAGTCGATCGACAGCGGCAAGGCGGCCGCCAAGCTCGCCGCCCTCGCCAAGCATGTCGGCGCGCCCGAGGCATGAGCCTGCCGCAACATTGGGCCGATCTGCCCTTCTTCCGCGAGGATTGGCCAGACATCTCGGCGCGTCTCGATGGTCAGGACTGGCTGCCGGGGCGCGAGCGGGTCTTTGCCGCTTTGGACCTGACGCCCCCTGCTGCCGCGCGCGTGGTGATCCTCGGTCAGGACCCCTATCCGACGCCGGGACATGCCAATGGCCTCGCCTTTTCGGTGACGCCTGAAACCGCGCTGCCGCGCTCGCTGAAGAACATTTATACCGAGATGCACGACGACCTTGGCCTTGCCCCGCAAAATGGCGATCTCAGCCATTGGGCGCGGCAGGGCGTGCTGCTGCTCAATACCTCGCTTTCCGTTCTGCCCGGTCAGGCCGGGGTGCATGCCAAATGGGGCTGGGAAAAGCTCGCCCGTCAGGCCGTTGTGCGCGCGCAGACCGAGCGTCCCTTGGCCTTCATCCTCTGGGGGGCGCATGCCCAGAAGGCGCTGGCGGGCCTGCCCCGCCCGCAGGATCTGGTGATCGAGACCGCCCATCCCTCGCCGCTTTCGGCCCGTCGCGGCTTTTTCGGCTCGCGCCCCTTCAGCCGCGTCAATGACTGGCTGGCGGCGCGCGGCGATGCCCCAATCGAATGGGCCCTTTCAGAAACAGCCGACGCGAGGTAGAAACGCGCATGGATATCCTCGACCGCATCAAAGCCTATAAGCTTCAGGAAATTGCCGCCGCCAAGGCCGCCCGCCCGCTGGCCGAGGTCGAGACTGCCGCCCGCGAGGCCTCGGCCCCGCGCGGTTTTGCTCGCGCGCTAACGGAGAAAGCCGCGACCGGCCATGCCCTGATCGCCGAGATCAAGAAGGCCAGCCCCTCGAAGGGCCTGATCCGCCCCGATTTCGACCCGCCCGCCTTGGCCCGTGCCTATCAGGCCGGGGGGGCCGCCTGCCTATCGGTCCTGACCGATGGCCCGAGCTTCCAGGGTGCGCCGAAATTCCTGACCGCCGCCCGCGCCGCCTGCGACCTGCCCGCCTTGCGCAAGGATTTCCTCTACGACACATATCAGGTCGCCGAGGCCCGCGCCTGGGGCGCCGATTGCATCCTGATCATCATGGCCTCGGTCGATGACGCGCTGGCCGCCGAACTTGAAGACGCCGCCTTCCACTGGGGCATGGACGCCCTGATCGAGGTCCATGACGAGGCCGAGATGGAGCGCGCTTTGCGCCTGAAATCGCCGCTGATCGGGGTCAATAACCGCAATCTCAAGACCTTCGAGATCAGCATCGAGACCACGCTGCGCCTCGCGCCGATGGTGCCGCCGGAACGCGATCTGGTCTGCGAAAGCGGCCTCTTCACGCCCGAGGACCTGAACCGCATGGGCGATGCCGGAATCCGCCGTTTCCTGATCGGCGAGAGCCTGATGCGGCAGGACGATGTGACCGGCGCGACCCGCAACATCCTGGGCCTCGCGGCATGAGCCTCACGCATTTCGACGCCCAGGGTCAGGCCCATATGGTCGATGTCTCGGAGAAACCCGAGACCGCCCGCGAAGCCGTGGCCGAGGGCGTCGTGATCATGTCCCCCGAGACGCTGGCACTCGCCCAAGGCGGCGCGGCCAAGGGCGACGTCATGGGCGTCGCGCGTCTGGCAGGCATCATGGGGGCCAAGCGCACCGCGGACCTGATCCCGCTTTGCCATCCGCTGCCGATCACCAAGGTCGCGGTCGAGCTTGCCGCCGACGAGAGCTTGCCCGGCATCCGCGTCACCGCCACCGTCAAGACCGCCGGCAAGACCGGGGTCGAGATGGAGGCCCTGACCGCCGTCACCACCGCCTGCCTGACCGTCTATGACATGCTCAAGGCGGCGCAGAAGGACATGCGGATCGAGGGCATCCGACTGCTCTCAAAGACCGGCGGCAAATCGGGCGAATTCCGCGCCCCCTGAACATCCCCAAGACTATGGCGAAAGGGTTTTCCATGATCAGCGTCGATGAAGCCCGCGCCCTTGTCCTTGCGCTCGCCAACCCGCCCGAGACCGAGGAAATCCCGGTCGAATTGGCGCTTGGCCGGGCCTTGACCGCTCCGGTCATCGCGCGGCTGACCCAGCCGCCTTTCGACGCCTCGGCGATGGATGGCTATGCCATGCGCTCTGCCGATGTCCCCGGACCGCTGGCGGTGATCGGCACCTCTGCCGCAGGTGTGCCCTACGCGGGTGAAACACCTCCCGACTCGGCCATCCGCATCTTTACCGGCGCAGAGGTCCCTGCGGGCTATGACCGCGTGGTGATGCAGGAACATGTCACCCGCGAGGGCGATCAGATCACCGTCACCACCCAATCGACCAATCTCAATATCCGCAGCCGGGGCAATGACTTCGCCCTCGGCGGCGCGTTCCAGCCGCAGCGGGGCCTGCGCGCCTCGGATCTTGCCCTGATCGCCGCGATGAACGTGCCCCGCGTGACCGTGGCCCGCCGCCCAAGGGTGGCCGTGCTGGCGGGCGGAGACGAGCTGGTCCGCCCCGGCACGCAGCCCGGCCCGGGCCAGATCGTCAGCTCCAACGATATCGCCATCGCCGCCCTTGCCCGCGAGGCCGGGGCCGAGGCGGTGATCCTGCCGCTGGCCCGCGACACCGAGGAAAGCCTGCGCGCCCGCTTCGCCGAGGCCGAAGGCGTCGACCTGATCGTCACCATCGGCGGCGCCTCGGTCGGGGATCACGACCTGATCGCCAAGGTCTCTGAGGGTCTCGGCATGGCGCGCAGCTTCTACAAGCTGGCGATGCGCCCGGGAAAACCGCTGATGGCGGGCCGGATGGGCCGAAGCGCGATGCTGGGCCTGCCGGGCAACCCGGTCTCGGCCATCGTCTGCGCGAAGCTCTTCATGCAGCCGCTGATCCGCGCCATGCAGGGCCTGCCGCCCGGCCCCGATCCGGCCCGCGCGACGCTGGCCCGCGATCTGCCCCCCGAGGGCGACCGCCAGCATTATCTGCGCGCGCGGCTGCAACCGGGCACCTCGCTTCCGGCGATCGAGCCTTTCGAGGATCAGGACAGCGCGCGGCTCTGGATTCTGGCCGAGGCCGATGCGCTTCTGCTGCGTCCGGCGGGTGATCCCGCGCGAAAAGCGGGCGCGCAAATGGAGTATATCGCCCTCTGATCCCGCCGCAATTAACCGCTTCTTTACGCGAATCGGCATAGTGATTGACGCAAGGGATTGATCGCTCTAGAACATTCAAGGAACATCACGCCATTCGCGGCAGAGCAGGAAAAGTCGATGCTGACCAGAAAGCAAATCCAGCTGCTTGAATTCATTCAGGCGCGCATGGCGCGCGACGGCGTGCCTCCGTCCTTCGACGAGATGAAGCTGGCGCTGGATCTGCGGTCGAAATCGGGCATTCACCGCCTTGTGACCGCGCTCGAGGAACGTGGCTTCATCAGGCGCCTGCCCCATCGCGCCCGCGCGCTGGAAATCCTGCGCCTTCCCGACAATCTCAGCAAGGGCGCGGGTTTTCTTCCAAAGGTGATCGCGGGGGGAAGCCCGGATCGGCCCGCAGCGCCACCGCGGGGCGCGCTGGAGGTGGCTGTCTCGGCGATCGAACTGCCGGTGATGGGCCGCATTGCCGCCGGCGTCCCGATCGAGGCGATCTCCGAAGTCTCGCATCACATCGCGGTGCCCAGCACCATGCTCAGCGCGCAGGACCATCACTATGCGCTTGAGGTCAAAGGCGATTCCATGATCGAGGCGGGGATCAATGACGGTGACGTCGTGGTCATCCGCGAAACCACGACCGCCGAGAATGGCGACATCGTGGTGGCCCTTGTCGAGGGTTTCGAGGCGACACTGAAACGCTACCGCCGCAAGGGCAGAATGATCGCGCTGGAGGCCGCCAACTCGGCCTATGAAACCCGCGTCCTTCCCGAGGACAAGGTCAGCGTGCAGGGCCGCCTCGTCGGCTTGATCCGAAGCTATTGAAGGCCCGGCAGGTCGCCGGATGCGCGTCGCATTTCGGCGCGTCCGAGACCCGGTGCAGCGTTGCGGCTGCGCCACGGCTGCGATAGTCATAGGCGCAAACCGACAGGCCTTAAGGAAAGTTCATGCGCCTCCTGACGCTTCGCATCATCGCCCTCGTCATGGCGTTCGCTTTGCCCGCGCACGCCTTCGACACCAATGCCCGCGCCGCCTGGGTCTATGATGTCGCGACGGGCACGGTTCTCATGGAAAAGAATGCCGACGAGCCGCTGCCCCCGGCCTCGATGTCCAAGCTGATGACGGTCTATATGCTGTTCGAAGCCGTGCATGAGGGCCGTGTCACCCTGGACACCCGACTGCCCGTCTCGACCAAGGCCCGCCAGATGCAGGGCTCGACCATGTTTCTTGACGAGCAGGACCGCCCCACCGTCGCCGATCTGATCAAGGGCATCATCGTTTTGTCCGGCAACGACGCCTGCGTGGTCGTGGCCGAGGGGCTGGCTGGCACCGAGGACGCCTTTGCCCGCCAGATGAACGAGCGCGCCAAGATGCTCGGCATGACCCATTCGCATTTCGCCAATGCCTCGGGCTGGCCCCATCCCGAGCATCGCATGTCGATGCGCGACCTCGGCGTTCTGGCGCAACATCTGATCAAGGACTTTCCTGAACTCTACCGGAATTTCGCGGTCGAGGAGTTCCGCTTTGACAATCGCGCGCCGGCGAACCGGCACAATCGCAACCCGCTTCTGGCGCTGGGGATTGGTGCCGATGGGCTGAAGACCGGTCACACCCAGGAGGCCGGATATGGGCTGGTCGGTTCGGCCGTACAGGGCGACCGCCGCGTGATCTTTGTCATCACCGGCCTCTCCAGTGAGCGCGCCCGTGCCGAAGAGGCCGAGCGCATCGTCAACTGGGCCTATCGCCAATTCACCATGCGCACCATCGTACCCAAGGGCGAAATCGTCGCCCAGGCCCCGGTCTGGCTGGGCGATCAGGGCAAGGTCGGCCTGACCACCGAGGATGGCGTCAAGGTGCTGCTGCCCGCTGGCTCGCAATCCGGCGTGACCGCCGAGGCCGTGTTCAACGGCCCGATCGAAGCCCCCATCACCAAAGGCGACAAGCTCGGCGAATTGCTGGTCGACATCCCCGGCGCGGGACTGTCGCGTCTGCCCTTGCTCGCCGCCGACGATGTCGGCCGGGCCGGTGTCTTTGGCCGGTTGCAGAACGCGGCATCGCGGCTGAGCCAGCACGCGATCCAGGCCGTCAGCAACTGAACCGACCCGGCGATGTTCATCAGCTTCGAAGGGATCGACGGCTCGGGCAAATCCACGCAATGCCGTCGCCTGGCCGAAACCCTGCGCCAGCGCGGTGCAGTCGTGACACTGACGCGCGAGCCGGGCGGCAGCGAAGGGGCCGAGCAGATCCGCAAGCTTCTGGTCGAGGGCGGCGGCGAGCGCTGGTCCCCCGAGACCGAGCTTCTGCTGTTCATGGCCGCGCGGCGTGACCATGTCGAGCGCCTGATCGAACCCGCTCTGGCGCGCGGCGAGACGGTCATTTCGGACCGCTTCGCCGATTCCTCGCGCGTTTACCAGGGCCTGGTCCGGGCCGAGAACCGCAAGCTGGTCGAAGAATTGCATCGCCTGGTGATCGGGATCGAGCCGGACCTTACCTTTGTCATCGACACCGATCCGTCGACCGCACGGGCCCGTGGCGAGGCGCGCGGCGGGAATGAGGACCGCTTCGAAAGCCTGGGGCTTGCGTTTCAGCAAGATCTTCGCGCGGGATTTCTTGCTCTGGCCAGGGAGTTTCCGCAGAGAATCCGGGTGATCGATGGCGGCGGCACGCAGGACGACGTGGCTGCCCGCGTCCTCGCCGCCTTGCCATGAGCGACGAGCCCCTCCCCGAACCCGACCGGGCACCCGGCGCGCCGCATCCGCGCGACGCACTGGGGGTCGAGGGCCAGGCTCAGGCCGTGACGGATTTCCTGTCCGCGGCGCGCGCGGGCCGGTTGCATCACGCTTGGCTCCTGACCGGTCCGCGCGGCACAGGCAAGGCGACGATGGCCTGGGCCATGGCGAAATGGCTCTTGGCGGGCGGCACGCCGGACAGTCTCTGGACCGATCCCGAAACCCCGGTCGCTCGGCGCATCCGGGCCCTTTCCGAGCCGCGCCTGCAACTCGTGCGGCGTCCCCTGGACGAAAAATCCGGTCGGCTCCGGGCCGAGATCACCGTGGATGAAATCCGCAAGCTGCAATCATTCTTCCATATGTCTGCCTCGGAGGGTGGGCACCGTGTTGCCATTATCGACGCGGCGGACGAAATGAATCCGGCTGCGGCCAATGCGCTCTTGAAGCAGCTCGAGGAACCGCCGAAGGATGCCGTTCTGATCCTCGTCGCGCATCAGCCCGGACGGCTTTTGCCCACGATCCGGTCGCGCTGCCGCGAGCTACGCCTGCATCCGCTTGCCCCGTCAGACATGGCCTCGATCCTTGAGCAGATGGCGATCGGGGAGGATGCCGAACGGCTGTCCGCACTTGCCGGTGGCTCGGCCGGAGAGGCCATTCGCCTCGCAAGCCAAGGCGGGGTCGAACTCTATCAGAAGATCATCCGCCTCTTTGCCGATTACCCCGAGATCGACCGCCGCGCCGCTGCTGGCATCTCCGAAGTCGCCGCCGCCCGCCCCAGCGCCGAGGGAGATCCTTTCGACCTTGTCGTGACGCTTCTCGACCGTTTTCTGACCCGCGCCGCCCGCACCGGGCTCTTGGGTGCCCCTCTGCCCGAGGCGGCCGAGGGCGAGGCCGAACTGCTGACCCGGCTTTCGCCCGATCAAAGGGCCGCGCAGATCTGGGCGGCAGCGCAAGCCGAACTTTCGGCGCGGGCACGCGCGGGCCGGGCGGTCAATCTTGACCCTTCCGCTCTGGTGATGGATATGCTGATCGGGCTTGCGAACCAGCAAGTAACCTGACCTGCCTGAAAAACGGGGAGCCTGCCTGATGACCGAAACCGCTCTCCCCGAGCTTGTCGATAGCCATTGCCATCTGGATTTCGCCGATTTCGACGGCCAGCAGGCCGAATTGATCGCGCGCGCCAATGCGGTGGGCGTGCGCCGCATGGTCACGATCTGCACCCGGCTCAGGAACGAGCCCGAAGTGCGCGCCCTGGCCGAGGCGCATGAGGGCGTCTTCTACGCCGCCGGGACCCATCCGATGTATGCCGCCGAGGAACCCCTGATCACGGTCGAGGAACTGGTGCTACTCGCCCGCCATCCGAAATTCGTCGGCATTGGCGAGACGGGCCTCGACTATCACTACACCGCCGAAAGCGCCGCCATTCAGGCCGAAAGCCTGCGCATCCATATCGAGGCCGCGCGCCGCACCGGCCTGCCGCTGATCATCCATTCCCGCGATGCCGATGCCGACATGGCCCGCATCCTGACCGAAGAGCATCGCGTAGGTTCCTTTGGCTGCGTCATGCATTGCTACACGAGCGGGCCGGAACTGGCGCAGACCGCGCTGGATCTGGGCTTTTACCTGTCGCTTTCCGGCATCGCGGCCTTCCCGCGCTCGACCGAGATCCGCGAGATCTTTGCCGCCGCGCCCAAGGACCGCATTCTGGTCGAGACCGACGCGCCCTATCTCGCACCCCCGCCCCATCGCGGCAAGCGCAACGAGCCCGCCTATGTCGCCCATACCGCCCGCATCTGCGCCGAGGCGTTCGGCATGACCGAGGCCGAGTTCCGCGCCCAGACCACGGCGAATTTCGACCGGCTCTTCGCGAAAGCCGCCGCATGATCCGAGCGGTGATCCTTGGTTGCGGCTCATCGGGTGGGGTGCCGCGCCTTGGAAACCGCTGGGGCGAATGCGACCCCCAGAACCCCAAGAACCGCCGCCGCCGCTGCGCGCTGCTGCTAGAGCGCAAGGGACCTCTGGGCATGACCCGCGTGCTGATCGATACCGGGCCAGACCTTGTGCCGCAGCTTCTGGATGCAGGTGTCGGCGAATTGGACGCGGTCGTCTATACCCATGCCCATGCCGATCATATCCACGGCATCGATGACCTGCGCCAGATCGTCTATAACATGGACCGGATGATGGAGCTTCATGCCGATCCGGCCACCGCACAGGCCCTGCGCGGCCGCTTCGGCTATGTGTTCGAGACGCCAGAGGGGTCCTCTTATCCGCCGATCTGCCGCATGAACCTGATCGACGGCCCGATCCATGTGCATGGAGAAGGCGGCGCGATCGACCTGCTGCCCTTCGAGGTCGATCACGGCGACACCAAGGCCTTAGGTTTTCGCATTCCCGGCGACCATGGCGGACTCGTCTATCTACCCGATGTCAAGGACATCCCCGAGGCGGCATGGCCCGCGATCATGGGGGCCGAGATCTTCATCTGCGACGGGCTGCGCCGCAAGCCGCATCCGAGCCATGCCCATCTCGACCTCGCACTGGACTGGATCGCGCAATCCGGTGCCGTGCGGGGCGTGATCACCAACATGCATATCGACCTCGATTACGACGATGTCATGGGTGAGACGCCCGACAATGTCATTCCTGCCCATGACGGATTGGTGCTGACCTTCAGATGAAAATCCTTTTCGACGTCATTCTTCCGGTCTTCATCATCATCGGTTTCGGCTATCTGGTCGCCTGGCGAAAGATGTTCACCGAGGTCGCTGTCGACGGGCTGATGCGCTTTGCCCAGAACTTCGCCGTGCCGGTGCTTCTGTTTACCAATGTGGCGCGGCTCGACCTGTCCAAGGACGTGAATATCGGCATGTGGGTCGCCTTCTATGCCGGTGCGTTCCTGTCCTATTTCATCGGCTGGGGGATCGCGCGCAGCTATCTCAAGCGCAGTCCTGAGGATGCCGTGGCGATCGGCTTCTGCTGCCTCTTCTCGAATTCGCTGCTGCTCGGCATCCCGATCATGGAGCGCGCCTATGGCCACGAGGCCTTGGCCGGAAACGTCGCGATCATCGCGATCCACTCGCCGCTGCTCTATACCTTCGGCATCACCATGATGGAGGTCACCCGCGCCAAGGGCCAAAGCCTGCGCATCGGCCAGATCGCCATGCGGGCGCTGCGTGGGGTGCTGCATACGCCGCTGATCCTCGGCATCCTAAGCGGCGCGGTGATGAACGCGCTGCTCTCGGCGGGGCTCGTCTTGCCCGAGGGCTTCTGGGCCGCCGCCGACATGATGGCGCGCGCCGCCCTGCCTGCGGCGCTGTTCGGCCTTGGCGGCGTTCTCTACCGCTACCGCCCCGAGGGCGACAGCACCGCCATCGCGCTGTGCTGCCTCTGCTCGCTGGTGATCCACCCGGTCACGACCTACGCCTTGGGGCTTTTCTTCAAGCTGCCGACCGAGGCGATGCGTTCCGCCGTCATCACCGCCAGCATGGCTCCGGGGGTGAACGCCTATCTCTTCGCCGCGATCTACAATTCGGCCAAGCGGGTCGCAGCCTCGACGGTGCTGGTCTCGACCGCGCTCTCGATGCTGACGATCTGGTTCTGGATCTCGGTCCTGCCGTAAGGGGGCCTGCCCTGACGGCGGGGGCCCGCCATGAAAACGCCGCCCGGAAGGGCCGCGGGTTCAGGGCCGGGGTGTAAGCCGCTCAATGCGGCGTGACGCCCCGCAGCCGCTCCGAGCGACGCCGCAGCATCTCGACCACCGTCAGAAGTGCCACCGAGAAGATCACCAAGAGCGTCGCTACCGCAAGGATTGCCGGTGAAATCTGCTCGCGAATGCCGTTCCACATCTGGCGCGGGATGGTCTGCTGATCGGGACCGGCAATGAACAGCACCGCCACCACCTCGTCAAAGGACGTGACAAAGGCGAACAGCGCCCCCGAGATCACGCCCGGCAGGATCAGCGGCATGATGATGCGGAAAAACGTGGTTCTCGGATTCGCCCCAAGGCTCGCCGCCGCTCGCGCCAGCGATTGGTCAAAGCCCACCAGCGTCGCCGTCACCGTGATGATCACGAAGGGAATCCCCAAAGTGGCATGGGCAAGGATCACGCCCAGATAGGTCCCGGCCAGCCGTCCGCATTGCGGATTCAGCCCGATCCAGGTCAGCGGCTCGCAGGGATTCGAGTAGAAGAAGAACATCCCCGTCGCGGTGATAATGATCGGCACGATCATCGGCGAGATCAGGATCGCCATGATCGCACGACGATAGGGCATCTCGGGACGCGACAGGCCAAGCGCCGCCAGCGTGCCCAGCACCGTCGCGACGATGGTCGCGAAAAAGCCCACGATCAGCGAGCTTTTCGCGGCCTGCACCCATTTCGCATTCTGCCAGACATCCGCCCACCAGCTCAGATCGCGCGGGGCCTCGGGTTTGGCCATGCCGAAAGTCAGCAGGCTGTCATACCACCGCATCGAATAGCCCGACGCGTCAAAGGACAGCATCTTGTCGGTGAAGGTGAAATAGGGCTCAACGTTAAAGCTCAGCGGGATCACCACCACGATCGGCGCGATCAGGAAGAAAAAGATCGCCGCGCAGATCACCAGATAGGTGTAATGCCAGAGCCGCTCCAGCTTCGTCGCATAGGTTGGAAGCGCCATGTCGATTACCCCAGTTTCAGATTGTCGATGCCGACAAGGCGGTCATAGACCCAGTAAAGCGCCAGCACGCCCAGCAGAAGCAGCGCGGCCAGCGCCGCCGCCAGCGACCAGTTCAGCGTCTGCGTCATATGCATCGCGATCATGTTGGAAATCAGCTGCCCCGAAGAGCCACCGACCAAAGCGGGCGTGATGTAATAGCCGACCGCGAGGATGAACACGAGCAGCGCCCCCGCCCCCAGCCCCGGCAGGGTCTGCGGGAAATAGATCCGTCGGAAGGCGGTCCAACTCGTCGCGCCCAAGGACCGCGCCGCCCGGACATAGGACGGGTTGATCGTCCGCATCACGGAGTAAAGCGGCAGGATCATGAAGGGCAGCAGGATATGCGTCATGGCGATGATCGTGCCGGTCTGGTTGAAGATCATCTGCAGCCGCTGATCGTCGCGGATCACGCCAAGCCAGACCAGAATGTCATTCACCACGCCCTGCTGCTGCAAAAGCACCATCCAGGCCGTCGTCCGCACCAGAAGCGAGGTCCAGAAGGGCAAAAGCACAAGGATCATCAGCAGGTTCGACTTGCGCATCGGCAAGGTCGCCAAGAGATGCGCGATCGGAAAGCCCAAAAGGAACGTCGTGCAGGTGATCACCGCCGAAAGCCAGAAGGTCCGCATGAACAGCCTGATATAGATGCGCTGCTCTTCGGGGGCCTGCACCATGTTGCCCTCGGCGTCGCGGGTCCGGTCCATCGCCGCGAGGTAGAAATTGCCGGTATAGGGCGAGGAGGCCTCTCGCATCACCGACCAGAGCTTGGGATCGCCCCATTTCTCGTCCAGCGCCAGCACCGCCTCGCGATAGGGCGGCGCGAGCCCGTCCCGGACCTTGCGCCCCGCCGAGGTGAAAAGCGAGCGCGTCCCCGCCATCTCGTAATTGATCCGCGTGCCGACGACACCGATGGTCTTGGCCTCGGCCGAGGCCTTCAGATCGGCGGCCAGCGCGCCCCAGGCCACCTCATCGGGTTCGGTACCGCGCGGATTGGCGTGAAACCATGCGCTGATCTGCGGCATATTCGCGGAAAAGCCGTCATTCTTGACCGAGCGCTGCAGCATCTGTCCGATCGGCAGGACGAAGGTGATCAGGATAAAGGCCAGCAGCGGCAGAACCAGCAAAAAGGCCCGGCGTCGCGCGCGGCGCGAACTGCGCGCAAGGGCGCGGGCAAGCGGCTGTCCATCCGCGGTCTTCAAAGCGCCCTCGGGGGCAAGGCCAGAGGCCTCGGTCACGATGGCGGCATGGGGGTCAAGGGCTTGGGCCATCTGATCCTTCAACGTCTTCGGTCGTCAGAAACGCGCCGCCACCCGGACGAGCGGCGGCGCAGGCACTCAGCTGGCCGCGAGCCAGGCATTGAACTTCTCGGTCAGCTCGGCGGCGTGATCGGCCCAGAACTCCGGGTCATCCATGACGGCGGTCTTCATGTGATCCGCGACGGTCGGCATATGCGGCGCCATCTCGGTCTTGCCGTCCTGATACATGCCCACCAGCGCGGTCGAGCTTTTCCGGGCGGGACCATAGGCGATGTATTTGGCCTGATCGGCCAGACGCTGGGTGTCGGTGGCGAATTTCAGATATTCCATCGCCGCCTCGGGGTTGGGCGCGCCCTTGGGAATGGCGAACATGTCCATGTCCATGTATTGCCCGTCCCAGATGATCTCGAAAGGCTTGCCCTCGCCGACCATGGCATCGAAGAAACGGCCATTATAGCCGGTCGCCATCACCACTTCGCCATCGGCCAGAAGCTGGACGGGCTGGGCGCCAGCCTCCCACCAGACGACATCCTTCTTGATCGTGTCGAGCTTCTTGAAGGCCTGCTCGATGCCCTCGGGGCTCGAGAGTTTCTCATAGATCTGGTCGGGCGCGACGCCATCCGCGATCAGCGCAAGGTAAAGCGTGCGCTTGGGGTTCTTGGGCAGGCCGCGCTTGCCGGGGAATTTCGCGGTATCGAAGAAATCCGCCGCGGTCGAAGGCTTTTCGCCGGAATATTTGCTGCCGTCGAAGGCAATGACCGTGCCCCAGAAGATATTCGCGACCGCGCAATCCTGCAGCGCACCATCAAGGAAATCCTCGGCTGCGGGCGTGCCATCGGGGGCTGCGGGCAGCGAGGCCGGGTCGATCTCAACCAGAGCGCCCTCGTCGCAAAGCCGGATCGCGTCCGAGACCTCGATGTCGAAAACGTCGCCGGTGACGTTCTTGGCCTCGACCTGCGCCTTGAGCGGCGTGGCCGGGTTGTCGGCGGCGATCATGTTCACCTTGATGCCAGTCTTTTCGGCGAAGGGCTTGTTATAGGCCTCGACCTGCGATTTCTCGTATGCGCCGCCCCAGGAGACGACATTGACCTCGGCCGCCTGCGCCGCGAAGGCCAGACCGCAAAGCGCCGAGGATAGAATCAGTATTCTCTTCATCGCGTTGTTAACTCCCTATTGGCATCTTCGGCACATTGGCCGCTGGTTTCTTGGCGCTTTCGCGCAGAATTTGGCCGCGGCGGGAATGCCGCCGCGGCCCCAAACTCAGCTTGCGAGCCAAGCGGCGAAACGCTCGTTCAGCTCGGCATCGTGATCGACCCAGAAATCGAGATCCGATCCCAGCGCGTTCGTCATGTTGTCGGCAAAGGTCGGCAGGTTCGGCCCCATCGGGACCTCGGTGCCGTTGATCTTGCCGACCAGCGCGGCCGCCGATTTGCGCGGCGGGCCATAGCTGATGAACTCGGCGGCACGGGCCTGCGGCTCGGGCGAGGTCGAGAAGGCGACGAATTCCTTGGCCGCTTCCATATTCGGCGCGCCTTTCGGGATCACCCAGCCTTCCATCTCATAGATCTGGCCGTCCCAGACGATCTTGAAGGGCTTGCCCTCGCCTTGCGCGGCGTTGAAGATCCGGCCGTTGAAGGCATAGGCCATGCTGACCTCGCCATCGGCCAGAAGCTGGGGCGGCTGTGCGCCTGCTTCCCACCAGATCACGTCATTCTTGATCGAATCGAGCTTCTTGAAGGCGCGGTCCACGCCCTCGGGCGTGCCGAGAACCTGATAGACCTCGGCCGCCGGGACGCCATCGGCCATCAGCGCGAATTCGAGGTTGAATTTCGCGCCCTTGCGCATGGTGCGCTTGCCGGGGAACTTGGCGGTATCGAAGAAATCCGCCGGGCCCATGGGCTTGGCGTCAGTGAATTTCGTGTCGTCATAGGCAAGGATCATCGAATAGACATCGGTGCCGACGAAGCAATCGGTCACCGCGCCCGCGATGAAGTCATCCGAGGCCGCAGTGCCATCGGCCGCCGGGGCCAGCATCGACGCGTCGATTTCCTCGAGCAGGCCCTCGTCGCAGAGCCGGACCGCATCGGCATATTCGACCGAGGCCACGTCGGTCGTGACATTCCCGGCCTCGACCTGCGCCTTGATCGGCGTTGCCGGGTTATCGGCATCGGCGACCTTGACCTTGATACCGGTCTTGGCCTCGAAGGGCTTGGCATAGGCCTCGACATGGCTGTTGCCATAGGCGCCGCCCCAGCTCAGCAGGTTCACCTCTTTGTCCTGCGCATGGACGCCCGTGGCGATTGCCACCAGCGCCGAAGTCAGGATGAGCGTCCGTTTCATGTAGTGCTCCCTCAGGTTGGACTTGAAATGGATTGCGAAAAATCAGACCGGATCCAGCGCGCGGGCATCCTCGGGATGCCAGCCGATGCGGATCGTCTCGCCGGGGGACAGTTTCACCTGGCCAAGCGTATTGCGGTATTTCATCACGAAATCGTCCTGCCCCGCGACCTTGAGGCGGGCGCGCAGGATGTCTCCCATATAGATCACGTCGCGCACCTCGGCTTCCAGCGTATGCGCGCCAGCGGGCATCAGATCGGGCTTGAACTCGATCCGCTCGGGCCGGATCGAGACGGTGGTGGGCTTTCCGGCCTCGCGGATATTGACGGGAGTGGCGTCGATCAACTCGCCATTGCCCAGACGCACCAGGGCCTTGCCGCCGTCAAGCTGCTCGATCTTGCCGCGCAGCGCGTTGTTCTCGCCGATGAAACCGGCAACAAAGCTGTTCTCGGGTTTTTCGTAAAGCACCGGCGGCGGCGCAAGTTGCTGGATGCGCCCATCATTGAAGACCGCGATGCGGTCCGACATGGTCAATGCCTCGCTCTGGTCATGGGTGACATAGACGACGGTGATCCCCAGTCGGTCATGCAAGGCCTTGATTTCGTATTGCATATGCTCGCGCAGCTGCTTGTCGAGCGCACCCAGCGGCTCATCCATCAGGACCAGTTCCGGGTCAAAGACCAGCGCCCGCGCCAAAGCGATACGCTGCTGCTGGCCACCCGAAAGCTGGGCCGGGCGTCGGTTGGCGAATTTCGCCATCTGCACCATGTCCAGGGCGCGGGCGATTCGGGTATTGCGTTCGGCCGAGCTCATGCCGCGCACTTCCAGCGGAAAGGACAGGTTCTCGCCCACCGTCATATGCGGAAACAAGGCATAGCTTTGAAACACCATGCCGATGCCCCGCTTATGCGGAGGCACGTCATTGATGTTCTTGCCACCCAAGCGGATCTCGCCATGGGTCGCGGTCTCGAAACCGGCAAGCATCATCAGGCAGGTTGTCTTTCCGGAACCCGAGGGCCCGAGCATGGTCAGGAATTCGCCCTTGCCAATGGAAAGATCCAGATCCTTTACCACAAGGGTCTGACCATCATAGCTTTTCTGCACATGATCGAAGACGACGAACGCGTCGTTACCGGCTGCGACTGCCAAATGCGGGACTCCCTGTTTTCGTGGTTTTTGTTTTCCGCAAACCGAGCCTATGCGGCGGCGCGTTGGTATGGCAACTGGCATGTGCAGATCTTGTGCAGCACGCCCGCGCTGCCCCCAAATCGGGCAGATGCTTTGCTGCTGCGGCGCGCTTCGCATCAACCGCGGATGCGCTTGTGCGGCCAAGTGCCTCACGAAACTGCCGTTTTCTCGCGATTTTCGCTGTCCACAACGCGCCGTTTCGTGCCCAAGCCCGCGCAATTGGAAAGCCCCGGACCGGACTGCCCCGCTGCCGGACGCAATCGTGCCATAATTATGTCGCAAACGCGGATGAAGGGCTAAAAAACCGAAAGCCGCGCAACCCGTCCGGGGCTGCGCGGCTTTCTGTACTTTGGTGCGGTCGAGAAGACTCGAACTTCCACTCCGGTTAGGGAACAGCGACCTCAACGCTGCGCGTCTACCAATTCCGCCACGACCGCATCTTCGTAGCACGGGCTACTTAGACGGTTGCGCGGGGGATGAAAAGGGGTCTTTTGCTTCCGCCGCAAACCTTTTTTCATTCCGCCGCAACGGCCGCTTGCGGAATGTAATTCAGGATCGGGGCGAGCCAGCGCTCGGCCTCGGAGACCGACATTCCCTTCCTCGCGGCATAGTCCAGAACCTGATCATGCTCGACCTTCGCGACGCCGAAGTAATAGGCGTCGGGATGGCCGAGATAGAGGCCCGAGACCGAGGCCCCCGGCCACATCGCCATCGATTCGGTAAGCTCCACCCCGGTCGCCGCGGTGGCATCGAGCAGGCGGAACAGCGTGGTCTTTTCCGTATGGTCGGGCTGGGCGGGATAGCCGGGCGCAGGGCGGATACCGGGATAGGGCTCGCCGATCAGTTCCTCGGGGGCGAAGCTTTCATCGGAATAGCCCCAGTATTGCTTACGGACTCGCTCATGCATCATCTCGGCGAGAGCCTCGGCGAAGCGGTCGGCGAGGGCTTGAACAAGGATCGCCGAGAAATCGTCATGCGCCGCCTTGAAGCGGTCGGCGATGGCCTGTTCCTCGCCCCCTGCCGTCACGACGAAGCCGCCGACATAGTCGCGATGACCTGCTGGCGCAACGAAATCGGCCATGGCGACATTCGGGCGACCGTCACGCTTATGGACCTGCTGGCGCAGGGTGTGCAGCGTCGCCAGCGCCTCGCCGCGATCCTCGCCGGTGAACAGACGGATATCGTCGCCGACCCGGTTCGCGGGCCAGAAGCCAATGACGGCGCGGGGCTGGAACCATTTCTCGTCGATGATGAGCTTGAGCATGGCTTGCGCGTCCGCGAAGAGCTGCCGCGCGACCTCGCCCTGTTTCTCATCCTCAAGGATGCGCGGATAAACGCCCTTCAACTCCCAAGTCTGGAAGAAGGGGGTCCAGTCGATATAACGCGCGATCTCGGCCAGATCGAAATCGTCGATCACCCGCGCGCCGAGGAATTCTGGCGTCTTGGCCGCGAAGCCGGTCCAGTCAATCTGCACCGCATTGTCGCGGGCCGAGGCCAGCGGCAGACGCTTCTTCTCGGCCTCGGCGCGGGCGTGCTTGTTCGCGACATCCGCATATTCGGTGCGGATATTGTCGACATAGGCCGTTTTCTGGCCCGAAAGCAGGTTGCCGACCACGCCGACGGCGCGGCTCGCATCGGTGACATAGACGGTTTGTCCCTTGGCATAACGCGGGTGGATTTTCACCGCGGTATGCACGCGCGACGTCGTCGCGCCGCCGATCAGCAGCGGGATGTTGAAGCCTTCACGCTCCATTTCCGAGGCCACATGAACCATCTCGTCCAAGGACGGGGTAATGAGACCCGAAAGCCCGATGATATCGACCTTTTCGGCCTTGGCCACCTCGAGGATCTTGGTCGCCGGAACCATCACGCCAAGGTCGATGATCTCGTAGTTGTTGCAGGCCAGAACGACGCCGACGATGTTCTTGCCGATGTCATGGACATCGCCTTTCACCGTCGCCATCAGCACCTTGCCCGCGCTTGACGACGCGCCACTGCCAGCTTTTTCCGCCTCCATGAAGGGCAGCAAATGGGCCACGGCCTGCTTCATGACGCGGGCCGATTTCACCACTTGCGGCAGGAACATCTTGCCCGAGCCGAAGAGGTCGCCGACCACGTTCATCCCGTCCATCAGCGGACCTTCAATGACATGCAGGGGGCGTTCGACGGAAAGGCGCGCCTCTTCGGTGTCCTCGTCGATATATTCGGTGATGCCATTGACCAGCGCGTGCGACAGACGCTGCGCCACCGGCCATGTGCGCCAAGTCAGGTCTTTTTCGCGGGCTTTCGCGCCGCCCTCGCCGCGGAACCGCTCGGCGATGTCGAGCATGTTTTCCGTGGCCGTGCCGCCCTTGGCGGGTTTGCGGTTCAGGACCACATCCTCGCAGGCCTCGCGCAGACCCTCGTCGATCTGGTCATAGACGGCAAGCTGCCCTGCATTGACGATGCCCATATCCATGCCCGCCTGAATGGCGTGATAAAGGAACACGGCGTGCATCGCCTCGCGCACCGGCTCATTGCCGCGGAAGCTGAAGGACAAGTTCGACACGCCGCCCGAGATATGAACATGCGGCAGGGTCTGCATGATCCGGCGCGTCGCATTGATGAAATCGACGCCGTAATTGTCGTGTTCCTCGATGCCCGTCGCCACGGCGAAGATGTTGGGGTCGAAGATGATGTCCTCGGGCGGGAAGCCGACCTTGTTCACCAAGAGATCATAGGCGCGCGAACAGATCTCGACCTTGCGATTCTCGGTATCGGCTTGGCCGACCTCGTCAAAGGCCATGACCACGACGGCGGCGCCATAGCGGCGGCAGAGGCTCGCGTGATGCAGGAAAGCTTCCTCGCCTTCCTTGAGGCTGATCGAGTTCACCACTGCCTTGCCTTGCACGCATTTCAGACCGGCCTCGATCACTTCCCATTTCGAGGAGTCGATCATCACCGGAACGCGGGCAATATCGGGTTCGGCAGCGATCAGGTTCAGGTAGTCGATCATCGCCTGCTTCGAATCGATCAGGCCCTCATCCATGTTCACGTCGATGATCTGGGCGCCGTTCTCGACCTGATCGCGGGCGACATCCAAAGCGGGGGCGAAATCGCCATTGGTGATCAGCTTGCGGAAACGAGCCGAACCAGTGACGTTGGTCCGCTCACCGACGTTGATGAAGGGAATTTCATCGGTCTTGACGAAGGGCTCAAGCCCCGACAGGCGCAGGCGCGGCTCGATCTCCGGCAACACACGCGGTGGGATGTCGGCCACGGCGCGGGCAATCGCAGCGATATGTTCGGGGGTCGAGCCGCAGCAGCCGCCGACGATATTGACCAAACCTTCACGCGCGAATTCGGCAACTTGGGCGGCCATATCCTCGGGGGATTCGTCATATTGGCCCATCTCATTAGGCAGACCGGCATTGGGATAGGCGCAGATCAGCGTGTCGGCGACGCCAGACAGTTCGGCCAAATGCGGACGCATCGCCTCGGCCCCAAGGGCGCAGTTCAGGCCGATGGTCAGCGGCTGCGCGTGATTCACCGAATACCAGAAGGCGGTCGGCGTCTGCCCCGAAAGCGTGCGGCCCGAAAGGTCGGTGATCGTGCCCGAGATCATCACCGGCAGGCGCAGGCTCTTCTCGGCAAAGACCTCTTCGCAGGCAAAGATCGCGGCCTTGGCGTTCAGCGTGTCAAAGATCGTCTCGATCAGGATGATGTCGGCGCCGCCGTCGATCAGCCCGTGGATTTGCTCGGCATAGGCCACGCGCAGCTGATCGAAGGTCACCGCGCGGTAGCCGGGATTGTTCACATCCGGGCTGATCGAAGCCGTGCGGTTGGTCGGCCCAAGCGCGCCCGCGACCCAACGCGGGCGGCCATCTTCGGCGGTGGCGCGGTCGAGCGCCTGACGCACCAGACGCGCGCCGTGGAAGTTCAGGTCATAGACCGCATGTTCCATGCCGTAATCGGCCTGCGCGATGGTGGTCGAGGAAAACGTGTTCGTCTCGACGATATCTGCGCCCGCCTTGGCATAGCGGTAATGGATCGCCTCGATCGCCTCGGGCTGGGTCAGGATCAAGAGGTCATTGTTGCCCTGTTGGGGATGCTCACCAAGTGCCGGCGGGTGACAACCGCAGGCGCAAGCCCCACCGTGGCCAAGAAAATCGCCCTCGCCAAAGCCAAGCTGCTGGATCTGCGTGCCCATCGCGCCGTCAAGGATCAGGATGCGGTCCCGCGCAGCGGCGCGGATGGCGTCAAAAACGGGGGAAAGAGGCAGGGTCATGGCAGAATCCGGGCTATTGAAGCCGTCTATATAATCGCTGAAGTTCAATTAGTGAAATTCAACATCCGCAGAATGATCTTGAACGGGATTCATGATCCCCTGCCCCCTCTTGCGCCTAACTCGCATTGCCGCCAAATGACGGGCCATGACTGAATGGATCACCGCCCCCGGACTGACCGAATATGACGAGGCCGTCGCCTTCATGGAGGCGCGCGCCGCCGCGATCCATGCCGGAGAGGCCGATGAACTGATCTGGCTGGTCGAGCATCCGCCGCTTTACACCGCAGGGACCAGCGCCAAAGAGGCTGACCTGCTCGACGCCCGCTTCCCTGTTCATGCGGCGGGGCGCGGCGGGCAATATACCTATCACGGACCCGGCCAGCGCATCGTCTATGTCATGCTGGACCTGAATCGGCGCGGGCGCGACATCCGTGCCTTTGTCGCAGCGCTGGAGAATTGGGTGATCGACGCGCTCTCCGAGTTCAACGTCACCGGCGAGATCCGCGATGGCCGCGTCGGCGTCTGGGTGGCCCGTCCTGACAAGGCACCGCTGCTGGACGGCTCGACGCGCGAGGACAAGATCGCCGCCATTGGCGTCAAGCTGCGCAAATGGGTCAGCTTCCACGGCATCTCGATCAATGTCGAACCGGACCTGACGCATTACGCAGGCATCGTGCCCTGCGGCATCTCGGGGCATGGTGTGACCAGCCTCGTGGATCTGGGCCATCCGGTCGGGCTTGGGGATCTGGACGCGGCCTTGATGCAGACCTTCCCCAACAGTTTCCCGCCGATCTCGGACTGATTTTATCCAGTTCCTAGGGTCTGCATTGCCCTGTTTGCGACCTTTTGACGGTATTCAGGCAGGGTCTCTCATGCTAGCCCTCGACATCAGGGAGGGAGAGGTCCCATCCATGTTCCGGAAAACGACCCAGAGGGAATGCCATGAAGACCAGCATCTACGCCACTTTCGCTGCGATCGCGCTTGCGATGCCGGCCATGGCACAGGACGCGGGCGACGCCGCCAAAGGTGAAAACGAATTCAAGAAATGCAAGGCCTGCCACATGATCCAGTCGCCGGACGGCACGGATGTGGTCAAGGGCGGCAAGGTCGGTCCGAACCTCTACGGCGTGGTCGGCCGCAAGGCCGGCGCTCTGGAAGGGTTCAAGTTCTCGGACGCTCTGGTCAAGCTGGGCGAAGCCGGCGAGGTCTGGACCACCGAGGATCTGGCGGGCTACATCACCGACCCGAACAAATATGTCGAAGAGAAGGTCGGGGACAAATCCCTCAAGACCAAGATGACCTTCAAGCTGGCCAAGAATCAGGCCGACGTGGTTGCATTCCTTGCACAACACTCGCCTGAAGCGGGCGCAGCCCCCGCAGCCGAGGCCCCGGCCTCGAACTGATCCGCGACCTGTCGCGGTCCTGCAACAGGGGCGGTCCAAGGTCGGTTTTCGACGCCTTGGGACGCCTCGCGCAGGCTTCGCCGCGATTGCCCGGTCAGATTTTGTGTTCTAGAACTTGAGCCGAGTCCGTCGGCCCCGAACGGCCGGCCCGCGCATGTTTAGGGAGTTCAGCATGGCAGACGCAGCCGTTCACGGCCACGGCGACCAGCATGACACCCGCGGTTTCTTCACCCGCTGGTTCATGTCAACAAACCACAAGGATATCGGTATCCTTTACCTGTTCACGGCTGGCGTTGTCGGTCTGATCTCGGTCGCGTTCACCGTCTATATGCGGATGGAATTGCAGCATCCGGGCGTGCAGTACATGTGCCTCGAAGGCGCGCGCTTCATCTCTGATGCCGCCAGCGAATGCACGCCGAACGGCCATCTCTGGAACGTGATGATCACCTATCACGGCGTGCTGATGATGTTCTTTGTCGTCATCCCCGCACTGTTCGGTGGTTTCGGCAATTATTTCATGCCGCTGCATCTCGGCGCGCCCGACATGGCCTTTCCGCGGCTGAACAACCTCAGCTATTGGATGTATGTCTGCGGCGTCTGCCTTGGAATCGCCTCGCTGCTCGCTCCGGGCGGGAGCGACCAGATGGGTTCGGGCGTGGGCTGGGTCCTTTACCCGCCGCTCTCGACCACCGAGTCGGGCTATTCGATGGATCTGGCGATCTTCGCGGTCCATGTCTCGGGGGCGTCTTCGATCCTCGGCGCGATCAATATCATCACCACATTCCTGAACATGCGCGCCCCGGGCATGACGCTGTTCAAGGTCCCGCTCTTCGCCTGGTCGGTCTTTATCACCGCATGGCTGATCCTGCTGGCGCTTCCGGTTCTGGCCGGTGCCATCACCATGCTGCTGATGGACCGCAACTTCGGTACGCATTTCTTTGATCCCGCCGGTGGCGGCGACCCGATCCTTTATCAGCACATCCTGTGGTTCTTCGGCCATCCCGAGGTCTACATCATCATCCTGCCGGGCTTTGGCATCATCAGCCATGTCATCTCGACTTTCGCCAAGAAGCCGATCTTCGGCTATCTGCCGATGGTTCTGGCCATGGCCGCGATCGGCATCCTGGGCTTCGTCGTCTGGGCGCACCACATGTATACCGTCGGCATGTCGCTGACCCAGCAGAGCTATTTCATGCTGGCCACGATGACCATCGCAGTGCCGACCGGGATCAAGGTCTTCTCGTGGATCGCAACGATGTGGGGCGGCTCGATCGAGTTCAAGACGCCGATGCTCTGGGCCTTCGGCTTCCTGTTCCTGTTCACCGTGGGCGGGGTCACCGGCGTGGTCCTGAGCCAAGCCCCGCTGGATCGGGTCTATCACGACACCTATTACGTCGTGGCGCATTTCCACTATGTGATGAGCCTTGGCGCGGTCTATGCAATCTTTGCCGGGGTCTATTTCTGGATCGGCAAGATGTCGGGCCGGCAATATCCGGAATGGGCCGGAAAGGTGCATTTCTGGATGATGTTCATCGGCTCGAACATGATCTTCTTCCCGCAGCATTTCCTGGGACGTCAGGGCATGCCGCGCCGCTATATCGACTACCCGGTCGAGTTCGCGTTCTGGAACAATATCTCGTCGCTCGGGGCCTATCTGTCCTTCGCCTCGTTCCTGTTCTTCATCGGCATCGTCTTCTACACGCTGCGCGCCGGGCAGCGCGTCCATGTGCCGAACTATTGGAACGAGCATGCCGATACGCTGGAATGGACCCTGCCCTCGCCGCCGCCCGAGCATACGTTCGAGATCCTGCCCAAGCCGTCGGATTGGGATCGCAGCCACGCGCATTGATCCCGCATGCCTTATGAATGGATCGAAACGGCCCCGGAGGATTCCGGGGCCGTTATCATTCTGACGGTGTGGCTGCATCATTCGCTGCCGCGCAAGGGCTTTGCCTGGGTCATCGGGCTGGCAGCCGCGGGACTTGCGCTGCCTTTGCTCTCGATCCTTGGGACAGCGGCGCTGTGGGGCCTGCTACCCTTTGCGGTGATCGCAGTCTGGGGGCTGTGGGCCGCGATCCGCCGCAGCTATCGCGCGCCTCGGGAGGTGATGCGGATCGCGCGCGCCGAACTGGTGCTTACCCGCTCGGATCCCGGCCGCCCGGACCGGATCTGGCGCACCAATCCCTACTGGCTGCGCGCGACGCTGCGCGCGAATGGCCCGGTTCCGGATTATCTGGTCCTGACCGACGGCCGGCGCGAAATCGAACTGGGCGCATTCCTGTCGCCCGAAGAGCGCCGGAGCCTGCATCAGGAATTGACCGGACGGCTGCGCCGCCTGCGCTGATCAGCCGTCCTGGCGGATGCGGATATTCTCGGGGTCATGGGGGCTGTCGGCCACCACTTCGGCATCCCAGAACTCGCGCTGCATGCGCAGCTTGAGCCTCGTGCCAGGCGCCGCGCATTCGGGGCGGACATAGCCCATGGCGATGGATTTCCCGAGGGCCACGGACCATCCCCCCGAGGTCAGCCGTCCGACCCGCTGCCCGTCCATGAACAACCCTTCGCGGCCCCAGGGATCGGCATCACCCGGTCCGTCGATCAGCAGCGTCACGCAGCCTGACCGGATTCCCTTGTCGAGCATGGCCTGCTTGCCCCGGAAATCCTTGTCCAGATCGACGAAACGGTCGAGCCCCGCCTCGAGCGGCGTCGCGTCGCGGCCCAGCTCGGTCCCGAAGGCGCGATAGGATTTTTCCTGTCGCAGCCAGTTCTGGGCCCGCGCCCCGACCAGCTTCAGCCCGTGCTTCTCGCCCGTCGCGACCAGCAGATCCCAGAGGTAGCGCCCGAATTCGATCGGGTGGTGCAATTCCCAGCCCAATTCGCCGGTATAGGCCACCCGGATGGCGCGGACCGGACACATGCCAAGTTCGATCTCGCGCATCGAAAGCCAGGGAAAGCGTTTATTGCCCAGCACGGTCGAAGGGTCGGCGTCGCGCACGATCTCGGCCAGAATGTCGCGGGATCTCGGGCCGGCCAAGGCAAAGACGCCCCATTGCGTGGTGATGTCCTGCACGATGATCGGGCCGAATTCGGCGGCCTTGTCCTCGGCGCATTTGCGCAGGTTGTCGCCGTCGTAATCCGCCCAAGCCCCGGCCGAGATCAGGTAATAGTCATCCTCGGCCAGCCGAAGGATGGTGAATTCGCTGCGCGTCGTGCCGCTTTCGGTCAGGGCATAGGTCAGGTTGACGCGCCCGACCTTGGGCAGCCTGTTTGTCGTGAACCAGTCCAGGAAGCCAGAGGCCCCCGCCCCGGTCACGCGATGCTTGGCAAAGGCCGAGGCGTCGATCAGGCCCGCGCTCTCGCGGACGGCCTTGGCTTCATCGACGGCATATTGCCACCAGCCACCGCGTCGGAAACTGCGGGCGGCATGATCGTCGAAACCGGCGGGCGCGTAATAGTTCGGCCGCTCCCAGCCATTCACCTGCCCCATCTGCGCGCCGGCCGCGATCTGACGGTCATAGGCGGGCGCGGTGCGCAGCGGGCGGCAGGCTTCGCGCTCTTCGTCGGGATGGTGCAGCACGAAGACATGCTCGTAGCATTCCTCGTTCTTTTTCGCGGCATATTCGGTTGTCATCCAGCCGCCGAAACGGCGCGGATCAAGTGCCGCCATGTCGATCTCGGCCTCGCCCTGCGTCATCATCTGCGTAAGGTAATGGCCCGTGCCGCCCGCCGCCGTGATGCCGAAGCTGAAGCCCTCGGCCAGCCACATGTTGCGCAGGCCCGGCGCGGGACCGACCAGCGGATTGCCATCCGGCGTGTAGCAGATCGGGCCGTTGAAATCGTCCTTCAGACCCACGGTTTCCGAACTGGGGATGCGATGGATCATCGACATGTATTCCTCTTCGATCCGATCCAGATCGAGCGGGAAGAGATCGGCGCGGAAGCTTTCTGGCACGTCATAGAGGAAGCGCGCCGGGGCATTGCGCTCATAGGGTCCAAGAATCCAGCCGCCGCGTTCCTCGCGCACATACCATTTCGCGTCGGCATCGCGCAGCACCGGATGCTCGGGATTGCCCGCCGCGCGCCATGCCGCCAGCGCCGGGTCGGGCTCGGTCACGATATATTGGTGCTCGACCGGAATCGCGGGGATCTTGATACCCAGAAGCCGCGCGCTGCGCTGCGCATGGTTGCCGGTCGCGGTCACGACATGCTCGGCGCGGATCTCGAAAATCTCGCCCGAGGGGATCAGATTGCCGCCCTTTTCCTCCATGCGCTCGCAAGTCACGATCCATTCGCTGCCGGTCCAGCGATAGGCATTCACCTGTATCCTGCGCTCGATCGCGCAGCCGGCCATGCGCGCGCCTTTGGCCATGGCCTGCGTCACATCGGCGGGGTTGATATAGCCGTCGGTCGGGTGGAACAGCGCCCCTTTCAGATCCTCGGTGCGGACCAGGGGCCAGCGCTCGCGGATCTGAGCGGGGGTCAGAAACTCATGCGCGATGTCCAATGTCTCGGCCGTGGCGGAATAGAGCATGTATTCATCCATGCGCTCCTGCGTCTGTGCCATGCGCAGGTTGCCGCAGCGGGTAAAGCCCGCATTCAGCCCGGTCTCGGCCTCGAGCCCGGCATAAAGCCTGACCGAGTAATCATGGATATGGCTGGTCGCGTAGCCCATGTTGAACAGCGGCAGCAGACCCGCCGCGTGCCAGGTCGAGCCCGAGGTCAGCTCGTCGCGTTCGACCAGCATCGTCTCCCAACCGGCGCGGGCCAGATGCAGCGCGATGCCGCAGCCGACCGCTCCGCCGCCCACGACCAGAGCCTTCACATGGGTTTTCATGACCTGCCATTCCTTTCGCGCGCGACATTCCACAGGCGATTTGTCGCAGAGCATCCGCGGCCCCGCATCGCGCGCGCGACATTTCGCGGCAGGAAAACGACATGACGCATTTTGCCTAGGACTTGGTCGCAGGTGTTACAGCATCGAAGGCACGACCAGATCAGGCGGCCGGTGGCCATCGGCGAAGGTCTTGATATTGATGATGACCTTTTCGCCCATTTCGGCCCTCCCCTCGATCGTGGCCGAGCCCATATGCGGCAGCAGCACGACATTGGGCAATTCGCGCAGCCGGGGGTTGATCTCGTGGCCATGCTCAAAGACATCGAGCCCTGCCCCCGCGATCTCGCCCGCGCGCAGCATCCGCGTCAGGGCGTTCTCGTCGATGACCTCGCCGCGCGAAGTATTCACCACCACCGCCGATGGCTTCATCAGCTTCAGCCGCCGCGCATTGAGCAGATGGAAGGTCGAGGGCGTATGCGGCGCGTTCACGCTGATGATGTCCATGCGCGCCAGCATCTGATCCAGGCTTTCCCACCACGTCGCTTCAAGCTCGGCCTCTATCTCGGGGCGCAGGCGGCGGCGGTTGTGGTAATGCACCTGCATCCCGAAGGCGCGGGCGCGGCGCGCCACCGCCTGTCCGATCCGGCCCATGCCAAGGATGCCCAGACGCCTGCCGCCGATCCGCCCGCCCAGATGGTTGGTCGGCGACCAGCCCTGCCAGCGCCCGCCCTGCATCTCGGCCATGCCCTCGGGCAGGCGGCGCACCACCGAAAGGATCAGCGCCAGCACCATATCTGCCGTATCTTCGGTGACCACGCCCGGCGTGTTCGAGACCAGAATCCCCCTCTGCCGCGCCGATTGCACGTCGATATGGTCGAATCCCGCGCCGTAATTGGCGATCAGCTTCAGCCTTTCGCCCGCCTGGGCCAGCATATTGGCGTCTATGCGGTCGGTCACCGTGGGCACGAGCACATCGCTTGCCTGCATGGCCGCGACAAGTTCCTCGCGGCCCATCTTGCTGTCCTCGCCGCGCAAGGCGACGTCGAACAATTCCGACATCCGCGTCTCGACGGCCTCGGGAAGCCTGCGCGTGACGGTCACCCTGAGTTTGGAACGAAGCCTGTCGCCTGCTTGCATCATGGTCCCCCCTGCGCTCGGCCGGTCCATCTTCCCAAAGGGATCGGCATTTGGCAAAGTGCCTTTGTCGCGGGGCAGGCACAAGGCCTCGAAAAAACAGGACGGGCAGATGAATCTTATTCGGGTTGGACATGGCCTTGCTGCTGCGGCCATGATCGCCTCGCTTGCGGGCGCGGCTTTGGCGCAGGCGACGAATCCCGGCGAGCGACTTGACGCGATCGAACGCCCTCCCGTTTCGGCAGATGCCGAGATCAGCCGCAATCCGGCGGGCAGGCAGGATCCGCATCGCGGTTCGGTCACCAACCTGCCCTTGCCGCGCTATGTCAGCCTGAAGGGCGGCGAGGGCAATGCGCGGCGCGGCCCGAGCCTTTCGCATCGCATCGACTGGGTGTTCCGCCATGCCGGAATGCCCCTGCGCGTCGTGGCGGAATTCGGCCATTGGCGACGGGTCGAGGATCAGGACGGCGCGGGCGGCTGGGTGCATTACTCGCTGCTGTCGGGCGTGCGCACCGCGATCGTGCGCAAGGACATGCTGGAACTGCTGGCCAAGCCCGTCGAACATGCCAATGTGGTTGCGCGGGCCGAAGCCGGTGCGATCGTGCGTCTGCATGAATGCAACCCGACCTGGTGCCGCGTGTCAGGCGGAGGGGAAAAGGGCTGGGTGCCCAAGCCCACGATCTGGGGCGTCGATCCCGACGAGATCCGATAGGTTTCGGGCCGCCCCAGGGCGGCCCGTCTTGGCGTGATTACATGCTTTCCCCCGCCAGCGCGCTTGAGCTGGCTTGGGCCTTCATGCATTGGAAATAGGTCAGGGTGATCGAATCCTCGGTCAGGCGCAGCGTGCCGTCGGTGCGGGTCTGCAGATCGACGATCCGGTTGCCTGCAGCCGGCGAGCCCACGCAGGACAGCGTCACGCGGGTCTGGTCCACCTGCTTTTCGGAATTGGCGACCGTGCAGGTCGTTCCCGGAAAGATGAACTTGTTGCCATCAATCACCAGGCTCTTGTCGCTGGTGATGTCGCCGCAATGGGACTGCAGCAGGTTATAGGTCCCGTTCAGCGCGCTCGACTGAGCCATCGGGCCGGGCGTCGGCTCGGGGTTGACGGGCGGAGCCTGGTCGCAGGCCGCAAGCCCACCCAGGACCACGGCAGCGGCGCAGGCGAGCAGAGCTTTAGTCGATATCATCTCGTTTCTCCCGTTGAATCAGGAAGCAACATCCAGAAGGTCGCGTCCTTTCAACAAAGCGTGAACCCCCGGTTTTCGTTCCCTGAATTTCAACCAAAGTTCATCTGCGGGCATCGAATCCCCTTTCGAGAGGATCCATTTCTCGAGTTTTGCGGCCGTATCCGCATCAAAGGCGCTGCCTTGCTCGAGAAAGGCGTCAAAGGCATCCGCATCCATCACCTCGGACCACATATAGCTGTAATAGCCCGAGGAATAACCGTCACCCGCGAAGACATGCGCGAAATGGGGCGTGGCATGACGCATCGGGATCGCGGCAGGCGCGCCCAGGGCCGCGAGGATCTCGGCCTGACGCGCCATCGGATCGGCAGGAGGCGTGCCGCGATGAAAGGCCAGATCGACCAGCGCGCTCTCCAGATATTCCACCGTCGAGAAGCCGGAATCGGCATTGCGCGCCGCGAGAATCCGGTCACGCAGATCGGCGGGCAGCGGCGCGCCGGTCTCGGCATGGCGGGCATGGCGGTCTAGGACCTCGGGCTGCTCCAGCCAATGCTCGAACAATTGGCTCGGCAGTTCGACGAAATCCCGCGCCACCGATGTTCCCGAGATCGAGGGCCAATGCACATCCGACAGGATATGATGCAGTGCATGGCCGAATTCGTGGAACAAGGTATGCGCGTCATCCCATGACAGATAGGCGGGCGCGCCCTCGGCCTCGGGTGGGGTGAAGTTGCAGACATTGACCACGATGGGCCGCTGGCCCGCGCCGATCTTGTGCTGGCTCTGCAGGCTCGAACACCAGGCCCCCGAACGCTTGCTGGGTCGGGCAAAGAAATCGCCCAGGAAAATCGCCATCGGGCGGCCGTCGCGGGTGATTTCCCATGCCCGGACATCGGGCGACCAGAGCGGTGCCTCAACTTCCCGCATCTCAAGCCCGAAAAGCCGCCCGGCCGTGTCGAAGACCGCGCCGATCATCGCGTCGAGCGTGAGGTAAGGTTTGACTGCCGCCTCATCGAGATCATGCTCGGCCTTGCGGCGGCGCTCGGCATAGAAGCGCCAGTCCCAGGGCCCCAGCGCGCCATTGATCCCGTCGCGGCGCAAGGCCTCGGTGAAGCGGGCGGCGTCGCGCTCGGCGCGGGTCTTGGCCGGGGCCCAGACCTCGGTCAAGAGCGCCTCGACATTGGCCGCATTGGCGGCCATTTCGGGTTCCAGCTTGTAGCTGGCGAAATCCGCATAGCCCAAGAGCTGCGCCCTTTCGTGGCGCAATTGCAGGATTTCCGCAGCAATCGGACGATTGTCGGTCTTCGCCCCGCCCGCGCCCGAGCCATCCCCCCGCGCCGTCCATGCCCGCCACGCCGTCTCGCGCAAGGCGCGATCCTCGGCATGTTCCAGAAAGGGCACGATCAGCGAACGGTTCAGCGTCACGATCTGGCCCTGCTGCCCGCGCTCGCGCGCTGCGGCGCGCATGGCGCGAAGCAGCCAATCGGGCAGTCCGGCAAGCTGGCCGTCCCCGATCGGCAGGATGAAATCACGCTCATCGGTCAGGACATTCTGCGCGAAATCAGTCGAGAGCACGGCCAGCCTTTCGCGGATCGCCGCCATGCGGGCGCGCGCCTCGCCGCTCAGCCCCGCGCCCGCGCGGCGCAGCCCGCGCAGGGTCAATTCGGTCAGGCGCAGATCCTCGGGGGCAAGTGCGGACTTGTCCTGCATGATCGCCTCGACCCGGTCGAACAGGCGCGGGTCCATGCTGACCTTGGAGCCATGCGCGGCAAGGCGAGGCGCAATCTGGCGCTGCAGATCCTCGCGCGCGGGGTTCGAATCCACCCCGGTCAGGGTAAAGAACACGGCGCAGAGCCGGTTCAGCGGATCCTCGGCGGTTTCAAGCGCGGCGACGGTGTTTTCAAAGCTGGGCGGTTCGGGATTGGCGGCGATCGCCTCGACCGCAGCGCCGGCCAATTGCAGGCAGGTGTCGAATGCGGGGGCGAAATCCTCGTCGCGGATCAGGTCGAAACGCGGCAGACCCAGCGGTCCGGTCCAATGCGTCAATTCGGGATTCATGCGGGGTCTCCTGAATGGGTTGCCCGCGAGTGTTTCACCCCTGAGGAAAATGTCCAGAGCCGCAGACCGGGCAATCCGCGCGCCGCGCGAGTTTCACCAGCCGGTTCTCGCCCCAGAGCCCGTCAAAGATCATCATCCGCCCGCGCAGCGGTTCGCCCGCCCCGGCAATCAGCTTGATCGCCTCCAACGCCATCATGCTGCCGATGACGCCGGGCAAGGGCCCGACCACACCCGCCTCGGCGCAGGCGGGCGCAAGTCCCGCCGCAGGGGCCTCGGGGAAAATGCAGGCCATGCAGGGCGCGCCGCGTTTTGGATCCCAGATGGTGATCTGCCCCTCCCATTGCGCGATCGACCCCGCGATCAGCGGCACACCCGCCGCCACGCAGGCCACGTTGATCGCCTGTCTGGCGGCGAAACTGTCCGTGCCGTCAATCACAAGGTCATGCCCGGCAATCAGCGCCGCATCCTCCGCCCCGATCCGGCGGTTCAATGCGGTCACCTCGATATGCGGGTTCAGCGCCAGCATCGCCTCGGACGCGGCATCGGCCTTGGCGCGGCCCGCATCCGTGCTGCGAAAAATCACTTGCCGCTGCAGGTTCGAGAGGCTCACCGCGTCATCATCTGCCAGAGTGATCCGTCCGATACCCGCCCCCGCCAGATAAAGACAGACCGGCGCGCCCAACCCGCCCGCGCCGACGACCAGAACGCGGGCCCGTTTCAGCGCCGCCTGCCCCGGCCCACCCAGTTCCCGCAGCACGATATGGCGGGCATAGCGGTCAAGCTCGGCATCCGGCAACGGGCCAGAGGACGCGGGGCGCGGCATTTCGGACAAGGGCCTGGCCTTTCGATGCAATTGCCGCAGCAGGGTACGATAGCCCAAGACCAATGCAAGAATTCCGCCGCCAAGAAGCCACAGCCGCAGATCACCCCCGGCAAGGCGCGCTGGCGCGGATTTCGGCGCAAGCCAGAGGACAAGCGCCGCCGCCGCCCAAAGCAGGCCCACGATGCCCCAGCCCCTGCGCGCCGACCAGCCCAAAACGGCCCCCGCACAAAGCGCGGCAGCCATCATCAGCAGGATGAGCATGAAATCAGGCCCGGCCGGTCGAGCCGAAGCCGCCCGCGCCGCGCGCGGTATCCTCCAGCGCCTCGGCAATGACATAGCGCGCCCGGGTGACCGGCGCGATCACGGCCTGCGCGATGCGCTCGCCATGCTGGATTGCGTAAGCCTGCTGGCCCAGATTGATCATGATGACGCCAAGCGGACCGCGATAATCGCTGTCGATCGTGCCGGGCGTATTGGGCAGCGTCACGCCATGCTTCAGCGCGAGGCTGGAGCGGGGACGGATCTGCATCTCGAAGCCTTCGGGGATCTGCACGCGCAGGCCGGTGGGCACAAGCTTGATCTGGCCAGGATCAAGCACAAGCTCGGCCCCGCCAAGATCGGCCCGCAGGTCAGCGCCTGCGGAACCGGAGGTCTGGTATTCGGGCAAGGGCAGCGCCGCATCGGCACCCGGTTCACGCAGAACCAGAATCGTCACATCCGCAGCCATGTCCGTAACCTTACTTATTTGGGCGTGATCATCATGACCATCTGACGCCCTTCGAGCTTGGGCATCGATTCGACCTTGCCGGCTTCGCCGATATCGGCAGCGACACGGTTGAGAAGCTCAAGGCCCAACTGCTGGTGCGCCATTTCGCGTCCGCGGAAACGCAGGGTCACCTTGACCTTGTCGCCCTCGCCCAGGAACTTCATCACCGAGCGCATCTTGACGTCGTAATCATGGGTATCGGTCCCGGGACGGAACTTGATCTCCTTGATTTCGATGATCTTCTGCTTCTTGCGGGCCTCGGCTTCGCGCTTTTGCTGTTCATATTTGAACTTGCCGAGGTCCATGATCTTGCAGACCGGCGGCACGGCATTGGGCGAAATCTCGACAAGGTCCAGCCCGGCTTCCTGAGCAAGCTCCATGCCGCGTGCTGGCGACACGACACCGATATTTTCGCCATCCGCGCCGATCAGGCGAATCTCAGCGACCCGGATGCGGTCGTTGGTCCGGGGGCCGGTGTCACGTTGGGGCGGAGCGTTATGCGGTCTGCGGGCTATGGCTGTGATCCTTGTATGGCCAAATTGTTTGCGCGGTTAAATAGTCGGGCAAAACGCGCTTTTCAACCGAATTCGCGCGTTTGCGGACGTTTCAGCGCAGCAAGGGCGAAAGATTTCCTCGCCCCTTCGCCCCGCTTTACGACAGCCTTCCTGCCATGCTTAGATGCCGTCAACGCCTCGCCGCGTCCCGAAGGGGTCCCGACCGTCTCGGGCGGTGATGCGCCCGCAAAAGCAGCCTCGCAAGACAGCACATGACGCAACCGACGCTCGATCAGTTCCTTTCGACCTCGGCGGACAAGCTGGCCAAGGGTCCCATCGCCATCCTCCTGATCGAGGATGCGATCGCCGTCGCGCCGACGCTGAACCATCATCTGAACTGCGGCTTTCGCCAGATTGTCGCGCTTTCGCCCGAACCCCTGCCCGGCCACCTGATCGCGGATGATGCGGCTGGGCGGGTGTCCAATGTGATCTTCAACACGCGGCAGGCCGACGCGCATGCGATCGCGGTCAACAGCATCGTCCCGGCCGCGCCGCCGAATACCTGGTTCTATTACGGCTATAATGCCGAATTCCTGTTCTTTCCCTTCAGCGAGACCCGCACCGTCGGCGAGATGCTGGCCTTTCATACCGAAGAGCGGCGTCGTGCGATGCTGACCTATGTCGTCGATCTTTACGCCCCCGACCTGAACCGCTTTCCCGATGCCGTCAGCATGAACGAGGCCATGTTCGACCGGACCGGATATTTCGCTCTGGGGCGCAAGGACCGCGAGGGCAAGTTCAAGGAGCGGCAGCTCGATTTCCACGGCGGGTTGCGCTGGCGATACGAAGAGCATGTCCCGGCCGATCGTCGTCGGATCGACCGGATCGCGCTGTTCAGAAGCGAGCCGGAACTGAAACTTCTGTCTGATCACCGTTTCAATATCGAGGAATACAACACCTATTCCTGCCCCTGGCATAACAATCTGACAGCCGCCGTCGCATCCTTCCGGGCGGCCAAGGCGCTGGCGCGCAATCCCGGCTCGCGCCGGCAGATCCAGACCTTCGCCTGGCGCAATTCGCATCCCTTCCGCTGGCATTCCCAGCAATTGATGGATCTGGGCCTGATGGAGCCGGGGCAGTGGTTCTAAGCCCCTGAGCCTGTGCCAAAACGCCGCAATCGCGGCAAAGGGCCGCAGGTCTTGCGCCTCGGCAGGGCGGAATGATAGACCCTCCTCCAAGTTTCGTGGCGGGCAACCGCCGCGCCAATCATCTATGACGCCACGTCACATCGACGATCAGTCATCTCGAGGGAGCCAAGACGCGCATGACCATGACCCGGACCAGCTTTGACAAAGAAGACCTGCTGGCCTGCGCCCGTGGCGAGTTGTTCGGACCCGGCAATGCGCAACTTCCCGAGCCCCCGATGCTGATGATGGACCGCATCACCGAGGTTTCGGCCGATGGCGGGCTGCATGGCAAGGGCCATATCGTCGCCGAGTTCGACATCAACCCGGACCTGTGGTTCTTCTCGTGCCATTTCCCCGGCAACCCGATCATGCCGGGCTGCCTTGGCCTTGACGGGCTGTGGCAGCTGACCGGCTTCAACCTTGGCTGGCGCGGCTGGACCGGGCGCGGCTATGCGCTTGGCGTCGGCGAAGTGAAACTCACCGGCATGGTCCGTCCGGATCGCAAAATGCTGCGTTATTATGTAGACTTCACCAAGGCCGTGCAGACCCGCCGCCTGACCATGGGCGTCGCGGATGGCCGCGTCGAGGCCGATGGCGAAGTGATCTACCAAGTCAAAGACATGAAAGTCGCGCTGTCGGAAAGCTGACTTCGCAACCGAATTCAGGAGAACCCCATGCGCCGCGTCGTCGTCACTGGTCTAGGCATCGTTTCCAGCATCGGTAACAATGCCTCCGAAGTCCTTGCCTCGCTGAAAGCCGGAAAGTCCGGAATCACCGCGAACGAGGACATGAAAGAATATGGTTTCCGCAGCCAGGTCGCTGGCGCGGTGAAGCTCGACCCCAAGGAGCTTATCGACAAACGCGTGCTGCGCTTCATGGGTCCGGGTGCCGCCTATGGCTATCTCGCCATGCAGCAGGCCATCACTGACGCGGGGCTTGAGGAAAGCGATGTCGTGAACCCGCGCACCGGCCTGATCGCCGGTTCGGGTGGTCCCTCCACCTCATCGATGTTCGCGGCGCATCAGACGGTACTGTCCTCGGGCGCGCCGAAAAAAATCGGCCCCTTCGCCGTGCCGAAATGTATGAGCTCGACGATTTCGGCGAACCTTTCGACCGCGTTCCGCATCAAGGGCGTGAACTATTCGATCACCTCGGCCTGCTCGACCTCGCTGCATTGCATCGGCAATGCCGCCGAGCAGATTGCGATGGGCCGTCAGGACATTATGTTCGCGGGCGGTGCCGAGGAGTTGGACTGGACGCTTTCGTGCCTTTTCGACGCGATGGGTGCGATGTCGTCGAAATATAACGACCAGCCGGAAAAAGCCTCGCGCGCCTTCGACGCGAACCGCGACGGTTTCGTCATCTCCGGCGGCGGCGGCATTCTGGTTCTGGAAGAACTGGAACACGCGAAAGCCCGCGGCGCCAAGATCTATGCCGAGGTCACCGGCTATGCCGCGACCTCGGACGGGCATGACATGGTTGCCCCCTCGGGCGAGGGCGGCGAGCGCGCGATGCGTCTGGCGCTGGAAACCCTGCAGCCGGGCCGCAAGGTCGGCTATATCAACGCCCATGGCACCTCGACCCCGGTCGGCGATGTCGGCGAGGTCCAGGCCGTCCGCCGCGTCTTTGGCGAAGGCTCGACGCCGCTGATTTCCTCGACCAAGTCGATGACCGGCCATAGCCAAGGCGCGACCGGCGCGCAGGAGGCCGTCTATTGCCTCTTGATGCTGGACAATGACTTCATCGCGCCTTCGATCAATGTCGAGACGCTGGACCCCGCCATTCATCAGGGCGAAATTGCAACGCGCCTGATCGAAAATGCCGGGCTGGATACGGTTATGACCAACTCCTTCGGCTTTGGCGGTACCAACGGCTCGATGCTGCTGTCCAAATATCTCGGGTAAGAGAACATGACGGATTTGATGAAGGGAAAACGCGGCCTTGTGATGGGGGTCGCGAATGAACGCTCGATCGCTTGGGGCATCGCGAAGGCGCTGGCCGATCAAGGCGCGGAACTGGCATTTTCCTATCAGGGCGAGGCTTTCGGCAAACGCGTCGAGCCTCTGGCCGCTTCGGTCGGCTCGGATTTCCTGCTGGATGTGGACGTGACCGATGACGCCTCGCTCGATGCGGCTTTCGGTCAGATCGAGGCGCGCTGGGGCAAACTGGACTTTGTCGTCCATGCCATCGCTTTTTCTGACAAGAACGAACTGACCGGCCGTTTCGTCGATACCTCGCGCGAGAATTTCAAGAACTCGCTGACGATTTCCTGCTACTCGCTGGTCGATGTGGCACGCCGCGCGCGTCCGCTGATGACCGAAGGCGGCACGATCCTGACGCTGACCTATGGCGGCTCGAACCGGGTGACGCCCTTCTATAACGTGATGGGTGTGGCCAAGGCGGCGCTGGAATCGGCGGTGCGTTACCTCGCCAACGATCTCGGCCCCGAGGGCATCCGCGTCAATGCGATCAGCCCCGGCCCGATGAAGACCTTGGCCGGTGCGGCCATTGGTGGCGCGCGCAAGACCTATCGCCATACCGAGGCCAATGCGCCGCTGCGCTCGAACGCGACGCTGGAATCGATCGGCGGCACAGCGGTCTGGCTCTGCTCGGACTGGGGCGCCTGCACCACCGGCGAGATCGTCCTGGTCGATGGCGGCTACCACGTCCTCGGGATGCCGCAATCGGAAAACCTGTAATGGAGTTGCGCCATTTCACTGCCGGAGATGGCGCGCGCCTCGCCTATCGCGACCAGGGAGAGGGGCTGGTCGTGCTGGCTCTGTCCGGCCTGACCCGAAATGGCAGCGATTTCGACTATCTCGCGCCGCACCTGGACGGGTTGCGGCTGATCCGCCCCGATTACCGCGGCCGCGGCGATTCCGAATGGACCGGCACCGCGACCTACAATGTCCAGCGCGAGGCCCGCGATGCGCTTGACCTGCTCGACCATCTGGAAATCGAACAGGCGGCGATCCTTGGCACCTCGCGCGGCGGCATCGTCGGCATGTATCTGGCCGCGACCTCGGCCAACCGGCTGCATGGGCTCTGCCTCAACGATGTCGGCCCCGTGCTGCACCGCCCCGGCCTTGAGCGGATCAAGGATTACGTCGGCCGCAATCCCGCCGCCCGCAGCCATGAGGATCTGGCGCGGAAGCTGCCGGGGCTGATGCCGGAATTTCGCAATATCCCGGCCGATCGCTGGCTGGACGAGGCCCGCCGACACTATATCGAAACCGAGGCGGGGTTGAGGATCAATTACGATCCGGGGCTGCGCGAATCTTTTCTGGCCGCCTTTGACGGGCCGCAGATCGATCTGTGGCCGCTTTTCGACGCCGCCCGTGATCTGCCGCTGGCCTTGATCCGAGGTGCGAATTCCGACCTCTTGTCGCCCGAGACCGCCGCCGAGATGCGTCGCCGCCGCCCCGACATGATCTATGCCGAAGTGCCCGATCGGGGCCATATCCCCTATCTTGACGAACCCGAGGCGCTGCACGCCATCGCGGATTGGCTCAGGCTAATCGGCTAGGCTCGGGTCCAGACCCGGTCACGGGCCTGCCGTCACCCCTGTCAGGGGTTGGCTGGTAACGACCTCCCAGGTGATTTCCTGCATCCGTCGGGCAAGTTCCGGTGATGGGGCGGTGGCGCGGGTGCCGTCCGCGCGCAGCAATTCATAGGGCAGCCCAAGCGGATCCCGGCCATAGATCACCGCATAATGGGTCAAGGCGACCAGATAGACGCCCAGATCATTGGGATGGATCGGGTCAAGCGCACCGTCCGGCATTCGGGCAAACAGATCCTCGCGGCTCTTTATCTCGCCAATGCCACCCGTGGCCTCGGCTTCCGAGACCAGCCTCGCCATGACCTGCCCCACCGGGATCAGCCAGACCGGCTTGTCGGCTCGGCGTGCGGCAGACCACAGAAGTTGGCTCCACCCGCGTTCGAAATCATCGGGAATACGCGCGAGCCAATCCGGGGGGTCCTCGAGCCCATGCCAGCTTTCATAAAGAAAGATCTCGGTTTGCGGGCTGCGCTCGGCGGCCAGCGCGGCCCATTCTCCGGCATAGGTGATGGCCTCTTCGTAGAGGATCGCATCCTTCAGCCGCACCATCTCGGTCATCACGAAAGCGCCATATTGGCGACTGTCCAGAGCCTCGCGCGGATCACGGAAATGGGGCGTCCTGTTTTCCTCGGCAAAGCCATACACCGCCTCGGGTCCGCGGTGATGGCTGCGCAGGGACGCGCCCCAGCCAAGCTGCAATGCGTATTCGTGCCCCGCCATCTGCGCCAGCATGGCCGGCATGTCCCGGCCGACGAGGCTATGGCCCAGATGATAGGTCCGGACCGGACCCACGGGCAGCGGACGAACCTGCGTGTAAAGCGCGCGCAGATCCGATCCATCATCATGGCGCGGCATGGATGCCGGCATGACCCGCCAGCCCGTAGCCGCGAGGACCGCAAGCGCCACGGCGACCAGCCCCAGCCGGGGAATCCAGCCGCCCCGCCAGCGCAGCGCGAGATAGAGGGACAGTCCCGCGACAAGCACCGCGGCCAGGATCAGGATGTATCGCACGCTTACCCCACTCATCATCAACAAGGTGAGGCTACAGCAGACGGCGCGCGCGGCGACAAAAAAAGCCGCCCCAAAAGGGGGCGGCCATGCATCTTTGCGGGGACGGCGATCAGGCCTCGGCGTGCCGCTTGCGATTCCAGCGGATCGAGGACCAGAGCGAGATCCCGATCAGGGTCGCACCGCCAAGGCCGGTGATGACCTCGGGGATATGCACCAGCGGCTGGACGAACATGATGACCGACAGCGCGATGATCGCATAGAAAGCGCCGTGTTCGAGGAAGCGGTATTCGGCCAGCGTGCCGCGCTCGACCAGCATGATGGTCATCGAGCGGACATACATCGCGCCGATGCCAAGGCCGATGGCGATGACGAACAGGTTGTGGGTCAGGGCAAAGGCCCCGATCACGCCGTCGAAGCTGAAGGACGCGTCCAGAACCTCGAGGTAAAGGAAGGCCCCGAGGCCGCCCTTGGCGCCCGCCTGCAGCGTCTGCTGCTGGGTGCTGTCCAGAAGGCCGCCCAGAACCTCGACCAGAAGGAAGGTCAGCAGGCCCCAGATCGCCGAGCGGAAGAAGACCTCGGATTCGGCCTCGCCCAGGAAGCGCGAGAAGATCAGGACGGTGACGAGGACGATGGCGACCTCGATGCCGCGGATCGTGGCATAGCGCTGCATCTTGTCTTCAAGCCAGCGCACCCAATGGACGTCCTTTTCATGGTCGAAGAAGAAGGACAGGCCCACCATCATCAGGAAGGTGCCGCCAAAGGCCGCGATGGGCAGATGCGCGTCATGCATGATGCGCGAATATTCATCGGGCTGGCTTGCCGCCATGACCATCGCGTCCCAAGGCCCGATATTGGCCGCAATGACGACGATGAGCAGCGGAAAGACGATCCGCATGCCAAAGACGGCGATGACGATGCCCCAAGTCAGGAAGCGATGCTGCCATTCCGGGGTCATGTCCTTGAGTTTGTTGGCGTTGACAATGGCGTTGTCAAAGCTCAGCGAGATTTCCAGCACCGCCAGAACGGCGCAGATGAAAAACACCGACAGCATCCCGCCGATCGTCCCGGTCGTCATCCAGCCCAGATAGGCGCCAAGCGCAAGGCCGACGGCGGTGACGATGAAGGACCACCGAAAATAGCTCAGGGTCGATGCTTGTGCTCCATTCGCGGTCCCGCCCGCGAGAGGGTTGCTTCCTTGCTGCATGTGAGAACAAAGGTCCAGGCGGCTGGTCAAAGATCGGTGCCGACATCACGAACGTGCCGCCACGTCCGCCAGAGGGGCCCGGACACCAAACAGTATTCACGCATTCGCGAATGGCGCGAAGATGGCGCGTCGCCACGCCGAACGCAAGCGTGAACTGTCATTTTCCCATGATCAAAGCCCGCCACGGGCGCTTGGCAGGGAGATACGGGCGCAAAGCCCCTGTCCCTGTGCCCCGACCGACAGGGCCAGCCGGCCTCCGAACAGGGCAGCGATCTCATCCACGACGGGTAGGCCAAGCCCCATGCCCGGCCCACCGGTGCGCCCCCGCGCGAAACGGCTGATCGCGCTGGCATGGGCCTCGGGCGGGATGCCCGGCCCATCATCCTCAACCTCAAGCACGGCCAGCACTGCCTCGTCCCGGACCCGGACCGTGATCAGCCCTCCGTCCCGGCCATGGAGCATCGCGTTCGAGATCAGGTTGCGCAGGGCCTCGCCCAGCAAGAGCGGCTCGGCCCGGACCAGCACGGGGCTCTCGGCCCCCTCATAGCCAAGGTCGATCCCGGCCTCTGCGGCGGCAGGGATATGGTCGGCAGTGATCTCGCGGGCGAAGGCGGCCAGATCCATCGGTTCGGGCGCCCGCCCCGAGGCGGCATCCACCTTGGCCAGCAGCAGAAGCTGAGCCAAGATCCGCTCGGCATGGGCAACAGCCGCATCGCCCTTGCGCGCGGCCTCCTGCGCCTCGGCAAGGCTTCCGGCGCGCGAGGCCAGCGCAAGCTGCGTTCGCACCACGGCAAGGGGCGTGCGCAATTGATGCCCGGCATTGCCGGTGAAATTGCGCAGCCCGTCCAGCGCCGATTTCAGCCGCGACATGAACAGGTTGATCGTGCCCACCAGCCCGCGCACCTCGGAAGGAACGCGGGTCTCGACCGGGCTGAGGTCATCGGGGCTCCGCTCGGCAATCGCCTCGCCCAGCCGATGAAGCGGACGCAGGGAAACCGTGACGGCGATCCCCACGATCAGCGCCGCGCCAAGGATCATCAGGGCCAGCCGCAAGGCCGACCGCATCAGGATGGTCCGCGTAAGTTCCACGCGCGCCCGCGTCGTTTCGGCGACGGTCACGACAAAGGGCACTTCGTCGATCCCGGTCGAGGCCGCGCGGGCAAGGCTCGCCACGCGCACCGGCTCGCCACGGAAGGAACGATCGGCAAAGGCCGGATCAGCCCCCTGCTGCGCCGGAGCCGCCGGCAGATCGGCATAGCCCGTGACCAGATGCCCCGGCGGGCCATCGACCCGGTAGAAAACGCGGTCTTCGGCGGCGGAACTGAGCATTTCCAGCGCGCCATAGGGAATTTCGATGGCGATGCGGCCATCCTGATCTAGCGAGGCCCGCTCGGCGATCACCAGCGCAGATCCGGCCAGCACCCGGTCGGCCAGCGCATTCGCCATGCGTTCGGCCTCGCGCCATGTGTCCCACAGCGCCAGCGTTCCAAAGGCGGCCGTCGCGATCAAGAGCCAGGACAGCAGCCGCCGCCGGATGGAAAAGGGCCGTCTGCGGGACATCCCTGCCGGTCTCAAATTGCCGCCCGGTCGAGAAAATAACCGATCCCGCGCGCTGTCTTCACCGTCAGCCCGGCCGGGGCAAGCCGCTTGCGCAAGCGGCTGACATATTGCTCGATCGCATTGGCCGAGAGGTCGTCTTCCAGCGAAGTCAGGGATTGCACGATGGTTTCACGTGGCACGACCTTGCCCGCGCGCGTGATCAGAAGTTCCAGAAGTCCGCGTTCCCGCGCCGGCAACTCCAGAGGTTGATCGCCAAGGGTAAAGCTGCGGCTGTTGCGGTCAAGGCTCAGCCCTCCGAAACTGACCGTCGCCGTGCGCAGCCCCGCCTGACGGCGCAGCAGAGAGCGGATGCGGGCCTCGAACTCGCCGATATCAAAGGGTTTGATCAGGTAATCATCCGCCCCAAGGTCAAGCCCCTTCACCCTTTCTTCGGGTGCCCCGCGCGCCGTCAGGATCATCACCGCCGCCGTATTGCGGCGCGCGCGCATCGCACGCAGCACCTCCAGCCCGTCCATCTGCGGCAGGTTCAGGTCAAGGATCACCAGATCGAAGCTTTCGGCCGCCGTCACCGCCTCGGCGGAAGCGCCGTCATGGACCACGTCCACCGCATAGCCCGTTTGCCGCAGCAGGGCCGAAAGTCCCTCGGCAAGCGATAGGTTGTCCTCGACCAGCAAGATGCGCATGTTCCCCCCGATGCCCCGAACCTAACGCCCCGCGCGGCGCTTGTGAACGGGGGCAGGCTGAGGCAATCTCGCGCGATCATGCGCCTGCCTGCTCTTGTTACCGCATTCGCCTTTGCTCTCATGCAATCTGCGCCGGCAGGGGCCGAGGCCATGCTGCTGCCTGCCCCTTCCGGCAGGCCCGAGGCGGAAATCCTGGTCTATTCCTCGCTCGATAACGATCTGGCGGCCCCCTTGCTGCAGGCCTTTCAGGCGCGCCGCCCCGGCATTGCCATCCGCTACGAGAACCTGCTGACCGGTGATCTGCATGACCGGATCGTTTCGGAAACGCAGGCGGGAACCGGCACGGCGGATCTGACCTTTTCCTCGGCGATGGACCTGCAGGTCAAGCTGGCCAATGACGGTTTCGCGCGACCGGTCGTCACGCCCGACACATCCGGCTGGCCCGACTGGGCGAATTGGCGCGACACGGCCTATGCGCTGACCTTCGAGCCCGCGGTCTTTGCCTATCACAAGCCAAGCTTCGCAGAGGACGCGCCACCGGCAACGCGGGCGGACCTGATGCGCTGGATGGAAGAGCGCCCCGATCAGGCGCAGGGCCGGATCGGCACCTATGACATCGCGCGCTCGGGGGTGGGCTATCTGTTCATGGCCCGAGACCAAGAGCTTTACGAGGGCATCTGGCAAGTGGTCTCGGCCATGGGCCGTGCGGGCGTGCAGCAATATGCGACGACCGCCGATCTGCTCGAGCGCATCTCAGACGGGCGGCTTGCGGTGGGCTACAACCTGCTGGGCTCTTATGCTGCGGAATGGGCGCGCAACAATCCCGATCTCGGGCTGATCCTGCCGCGCGATTTCACGGTCGTGGTGTCACGGGTGGCCTTGGTCCCCGCTGCGGCGCGCCGCCCCGATCTGGGCACAGACCTGCTGGCCTTCCTGATGTCGCCCGAGGGCCAGAGATTGCTGTCGCGAACGCTTCGACTATCCGCGGTCAGCCTTGAAGTCGCTGGGCAGAGCAATCCGGCGGGGGGGATGCAGGATCTGGCCGGGCTGCGACTGAAACCCGTGCCAGTCAGCCCCGGTCTTCTGGCCTATCTGGATCAGGCAACGCGCAACCGCCTGCTCGCGCGCTGGAACGACGCCATCGCCGGGCGCTGAAGTTTTTCCTGAAATCACGGGGCCGTGTCAGGTCCATGACAGGTTCCTGTGGTGAAACGGAAGCCGGATCGGCCTGTCCGGTCCTCGGAGGATGCCCCGCGCTTTGGGAGAAGCCGGGGTCTGATCGAACAACAAGACATGCGACCGTGCGGCATCGACCGGCGCGGCGCCCTGCGGAGGAATGTCATGAAGCAATTCGTTCTCGCCAGCCTGTTTGCCGGCGCCCTCGCCATGCCCGCCATGGCCGATTACACCATTATCGCGCCGGCCAATCCGGGCGGTGGCTGGGACCAGACCGCGCGCACCATGCAGACCGTGATGCAGGAAGAGGGCATCAGCCCCTCGGCCCAGGTTCAGAACGTCCCCGGCGCGGGCGGCACCATCGGGCTTGCGCAATTCGCCAGCCAGAACAAGGGCAACGCGGATGCGCTGATCGTCGGCGGCTATGTCATGGTCGGCGCGATCCTGACCAACAACTCGCCCGTTTCGCTCAAGGACGTGACCCCGATCGCGCGCCTGACCGGCGAATACGAGGCCATCGTCGTCCCCGCGGCATCGCCCATTCAGGACATGAAGGGTCTGGTCGAGGCGCTCAAGGCCGATCCCGGCGCGGTCAGCTGGGCCGGTGGTTCGGCGGGCGGCACAGACCACATCGCCGTGGGCCTGATCGCCAAGGCGGCGGGCGTCGATCCGACCAAGATCAACTACATCGCCTATTCCGGCGGCGGCGAGGCGCTGGCCGCGATCCTCGGCAATCAGGTGACGGCGGGGGTCTCGTCGCTGGGCGAGTTCGATGCCCAGATCAAGGCGGGCACGCTGCGTCTGCTGGCCGTCTCGTCGCCCGAGCGCATCGAGGGCGTCGACGCGCCGACGCTGAAAGAGGCCGGTCTGGACGTGGAATTGCAGAACTGGCGCATGGTCGCCGCCGCGCCGGGCCTGTCCGACGAGCAAAAGGCTAAAGTCACCGCCGATGTCGAAAAGATGGTCAAATCCGAGAACTGGCAGAAGCAGCTTTCCGACAAGGGTTGGGCCGACACCTACCTGTCGGGCGCAGATTTCGACGCCCAGCTTGAAAAGGACGTGACCTCGACCGAGGCCGTCCTCAAGGATATCGGTCTGGTGAAATGACCAGCCCCGAACCGCAAAATCAGCGTCGCCGTGATACGGCGGCGCTGGTCGTCGCCGCCGGTCTGGCCGTGATCGCGGGCGTGATGCTGTGGGACAGCGCGCGCCTTGCCGATCTGGGGGGCTATTCCGGCGTGGGTCCGGCCTCTGTGCCGCGTGTGGTCGCATTCGGCCTGCTGGGACTGTCGCTCTGGACCGTCATCGCCGCACTCAAGGGCGATTTCCCCGAGCGTCCCGCGCAGAACGTACCGCCCGTCCTATGGATCATCGCGGGCCTCGCCGCGCAGCTTCTGCTGCTGCATGTCACGGGCTTTTCGATCGCCACGGGCGTACTTTTCGCCTTTACCGCGCGGGCCTTCGGCAAGACAAATCTCGCCATGACCCTGCCCATCGGCATCGTCTTTGCCTTTGCGGTCTGGGCGGTCTTCTCACAACTTCTGATGCTGCATCTGCCTGCCGGCCCGCTTGAGCATCTGCTCTTTCCGGGGGCCTGAGTCATGGGCGCGTTCGATTTTCTTCTGCAAGGCCTCGCCACCGCCGCCGAGCCGATGATGCTGCTTTACGCGCTGATCGGCGTGACGCTGGGCACCGCCGTGGGCGTTCTGCCCGGCATCGGCCCGGCGCTGACCGTGGCGCTGCTCTTGCCCGTCACATACCGGCTGGATGCGGCGGGTTCGCTCATCATGTTCGCGGGCATCTATTATGGCGGGATGTATGGCGGCTCGACCACCTCGATCCTGCTCAATACGCCCGGTGAAAGTGCCTCGATCATCACGGCGCTCGAAGGCAACAAAATGGCCCGCAAGGGGCGCGGAGGCCCAGCGCTGGCCACCGCCGCCATCGGTTCCTTCATCGCGGGCCTGATTGCGACGCTGCTTCTGGCCTTTCTGGCGCCCAGCATCGTCAAGGTCGCGCTGGTCTTTGGCCCGCGTGAATATTTCGCGCTGATGGTGCTGGCTTTCGTCACGGTTTCCGCCGCCTTCGGGGATTCCGCGCTGCGCGGGTTGACCTCTCTGTTTCTGGGCCTTGCGCTGGCCTGCGTGGGCATCGACCAGTTGACCGGTCAGGCGCGGCTGTCCTTCGGCGTGCCTGAGCTGCTGGACGGGATCGAGGTCACCACCATGGCCGTCGCCATGTTCGCCGTCGGCGAGGCGCTGTTCATCGCCGGGCAACGCAATGTCCAGGCTGACGAGGTGACTGCGGTCAAGGGCTCGATCTGGATGAGCCGCGCGGATTGGGCGCGCTCGTGGAAGCCATGGCTTCGCGGCACCTTCCTGGGCTTTCCCATCGGGGCCATGCCCGCAGGCGGTGCCGAGATCGGGACTTTCTTGTCCTATGCGACCGAAAAGAAGCTGACCAAGCATCCCGAGGAATTCGGCGAGGGAGCAATAGAGGGCGTCGCCGGTCCCGAGGCCGCGAACAACGCCTCGGCCGCCGGGACGCTGGTGCCGCTCTTGACGCTGGGCCTGCCGACCTCGGCCACGGCGGCGATCATGCTGGCGGGCTTCCAGCAATTCGGGCTGCAACCGGGTCCGCTGCTTTTCGCGACCAACCCGACGCTGGTCTGGGGTCTGATCGCCTCGCTCTTGATCGCCAACGCGATGCTGCTGGTCCTGAACCTGCCGATGATCGGGCTTTGGGTGAAGCTGCTGACCGTGCCGAAACCCTGGCTTTACGCGGGCATCCTGCTTTTCGCGACGCTGGGCACCATCGGCGCGAACCCCTCCAGCTTCGAGCTGGGGATGCTGCTGGCCTTTGGCGTGCTGGGCTATGTGATGCGGCTCTTTGGCTATCCCATCGCGCCCATCGTCGTTGGCCTGATCCTTGGCCCCATGGCCGAGCAGCAACTGCGCCGCGCGCTATCGATCAGCCAGGGCGACTGGACGACGCTGGTGCAATCACCCATCGCTGCCGTCCTGCTGGGGATCGCCGCGCTGGCGCTGATCGTTCCGCTGATCCTGCGCGCGCGGGGCAAGGGACAGGTTCTGTCGCAACTCGCGGGCGACGAAGACTGACTATCCCGCGAGTGCGGGCAAAGGCCGCCATGTCCTGAAGGCATGGCGGCTTTGACCCGTTCCCGTGTTGTGGAATCCCGGCACAGGGCACATCTGATGGCTATCGAAACATCAGATCAGTCAGGCAGAAAAATGACCGTCCTCCGCTCCATCCGCTCGGTTTTCAGCACGCTTCGTGCCGCTGTCCATGCCGCCTCGGCGGTTGAGATGCACCGCGTTCCGGCAACCCGCGATCTGAACACGCTTGGCATCGACAAGGACGCCTTCCGCGCGATCCATCTGTAAGGGCAAGCAATCCTTACGACGTGACTAGGTGATGCAATGCCGCTCTGGTTCAGACGAACCAGGGCGGCTTTTCATTTTCACCCTATGTGAGGCCGCGCAAGTCGCTGGCAGGTCCCGGCGCTGCCAAAGAGGTCGTGGCCCCTCCTTGGTGAAAGATGGCGATGCGATCCGGGCCGGGACCACGATTGGCCCGATCATGATCGAGCCACCGGAATTGGCCGCCCGGTAGGGAGCCGCCACATGCAATGCCTTGCGGCCCGCGGGCGAGGATCACCGGGGCGCAGGGCTTTGTCGGGGATCTCTACGTCACGGCAGGAAGCCCGGCGGTCCAACCGACCGCCATTCGAAGAGGAAGCGCAATCCGGCATCGCGGCGGCAATGGGCCGGATGGCATGGGCAATGCACGCACGACCGAGCTCGTTTTGTGGCGCGAGGACGGCCCGGCCACCGCCCAAACGTCTTCCACAGCTGATAATCCTGCGAGGGCGCAGCTAACTTTGTGCCGCGCGTCTATTGAAGCCAAGCTGCAACAGTCCGGGTATCCCGCAAATGCGCGGGTCATTAATCCATTCGGGATCCGGCTCGGGAATGAGACCATTCCGGCGCATTGCTCCAATTTGTCGGCGCGATGGCGGTTTCATCTTGTGGAGACGAATGATGCAGAAGCAATTGTCTGCCGAAGCTCTTGGAACATTCTGGTTGGTTTTCGGAGGTTGTGGCAGTGCGGTTCTGGCCGCTGGCGTGCCGGAACTGGGAATCGGATTTGTTGGTGTATCCATGGCGTTCGGCCTGACGGTCTTGACCATGGCCTATGCGGTGGGTGGCATATCGGGGGGGCATTTCAACCCTGCCGTCACCGTCGGGCTTACCGTGGCCGGGCGTTTCCCGGGATCTTTGGTATTGCCCTATATCCTCGCGCAGCTGGCCGGCGCGATCGCGGCTGCGGCGGTTCTCTACGTGATTGCGTCGGGCAAGGCCGGGGCAGAGTTGGGCAGCTTCGCGGCCAATGGTTACGGCGCTGCTTCGCCCGATGGCTATTCGATGATGGCGGGGCTGCTGGCCGAGATCGTGTTGACCGCGTTCTTCCTGATGGTGATCCTCGGCGTGACGCATGGCCGCGCGCCCGTGGGCTTTGCCCCGATCGCGATCGGCCTTGCGCTGACGCTGATCCACCTGATCTCGATTCCCGTCACCAATACATCGGTCAACCCCGCGCGCTCGACCAGTCAGGCGATCTTTGCCCAAGGCCCGGCCTTGGCGCAGCTCTGGTTGTTCTGGGTCGCTCCGATGATCGGCGCCGCAATTGGCGCGCTCATCTGGAAGGCGTTCGGCGAGACCGACTAACCGCGCGATCCCGCCGCCTATTCCACCGTGACCGACTTGGCGAGGTTGCGCGGCTGATCCACATCCGTGCCCTTCGCCACAGCGGTGTGATAGGCCAGATATTGCATGGGCACGGCGTAAAGAATGGCCGCGAAAGCGCCCCCGCCCGAAGGCATGGTCAGGCTGGCCCGGGTGCCGTGCCCGCCTTTCTCGATGCCCTCGGCATCCGAGATCAGCAGCACCTGCCCGTGACGGGCCATGACCTCCTGCATGTTCGAGACGGTCTTGTCGAACAGCGCATCGCGCGGCGCGACGACCACCACCGGCACGTTGCGGTCGATGAGCGCAATCGGCCCGTGCTTTAGCTCGCCCGAGGCATAGCCCTCGGCATGGATGTAGCTCAGTTCCTTGAGCTTCAGCGCGCCTTCCAACGCGACCGGGTAAAGCGGCCCGCGCCCCAGATAAAGCACGTCCTGCGCCTCGGAGAGCCAGCTTGCGAGGCTGCGGCATTCGTCGCTCACCGAAAGGGTCTGGTTCAGCAGGCCCGGCAGCGCGCGCAGGTCCTCGAGATGGGCGCGCTGCTCGGCATCCGTCAGGCGACCCCGGTCATGCGCGGCCTTCAGCGCAAGCACGGCCAGCACAGCCAATTGGCAGGTGAAGGCTTTGGAAGATGCGACGCCCACCTCGATTCCGGCCAGCGTCGGCAAGGCGATATCGGCATCCCGTGCGATGGCCGAAGTGCCGACATTCACCACGCCCACGGTCTTGGCGACCTTGTCGCGGGCGTAATGCAGGGCGGCCAGCGTGTCGGCGGTTTCGCCGGACTGGCTCACGAACATGGCCCAGCTTTTCGGGGAAAGCGGCGGCTCGCGATAGCGGAATTCCGAGGCCACATCGAGGTCGCAAGGAAGCCCGGCGAGGCTTTCGAACCAGTAGCGCGCGACGCAAGCAGCGTAATAGGCGGTGCCGCAGCCGACCAGCGTCAGACGATCGACATCGGCAAAATTGATCGCCTCGGGCAGGACGATACGGCCGTCCTTGATGTAATGGCTCAGCGCGTCGCCCAGGACGGCGGGCTGCTCGGCGATCTCCTTGGCCATGAAATGGCGATAGCCGCCCTTGTCGATCTGGGTCGCCCCCACGTCGATCTGCTGGATCTCGCGGTTCGCGGGTGCGCCGGCGGCGTTGAAGATTTCGGCCCCTTCACGGGTGATGATCGCGTGATCGCCGTCTTCCAGATAGGTGATGCGGTCGGTGAAGGGCGACAGCGCCACCGCGTCCGAGCCGATGAACATCTCGCCCTTGCCATGGCCGACCGCGAGCGGGCTGCCCTTGCGCGCGGCGATCATCAGGTTGCCCTCGCCCTCGAACAGGAAGGCCAGCGCGAAGGCCCCGTGAAGGCGGGCCAGCGTCGCACGGGCGGCCTCGACCGGGCTATTGCCTTGATCCATGTGCCAGGCGGTCATGAGCGCCACGATCTCGGTATCGGTCTCGGATTCGGGCGTGAGCCCCAGCGAGATCACCTCGTCGCGCAACTCGCGGAAGTTCTCGATGATGCCGTTATGGACCACGGCGACGGGGCCGCGGCGATGCGGATGGGCATTGGCCTCGGTCGCGGCGCCATGCGTGGCCCAGCGGGTATGGCCGATCCCGGCATGTCCCGGCAGCGGCTCATGCACCAGCCGGTCGGACAGGTTCACCAGCTTGCCGACCGCGCGACGGCGGTTTAGCTGCCCCGAGGCGTCCACGGTCGCCACCCCCGCGCTGTCATAGCCGCGATATTCCAGCCGCTTCAGCGCCTCGACCAGTTGCGGCGAGACCTCGTGGCTGCCCAGAATGCCGATGATTCCGCACATGTTACTGACCCTTCTTCTGGCGCAGCGCCTGCATCAGGCGGGTGGCGAGGCCGGGCTTGTTCACTTGCCGCGAGCGACCCAGCGCCATCGCGTCATCCGGCACGTCCTCGGTGATGACCGAGCCCGAGCCGGTCATGGCGCGGTTGCCGACGCGCACCGGCGCGACCAGCATCGTGTCCGAGCCGATGAAGGCGTTGGCCCCGATCTCGGTCCGGTGCTTGCCGACGCCGTCGTAATTGCAGGTGACGGTGCCGGCGCCGATATTCGTGGCCTCGCCGATGTGGGCGTCGCCCAGATAGGTCAGGTGGCCGACCTTGACGCCTTCGTCCAGCACCGAGTTCTTGATCTCGACGAAATTGCCGACATGGACATCGCCGCCCAATTCCGCACCGGGACGCAGGCGCGCGAAGGGGCCGACGGTCGCGCCGGAACTGATATGGCAGCCTTCGAGATGGCAGAAGGGCAGGATCTCGGCTCCGCTTTCCACGGTGACGCCGGGACCGAAGACCACGTTCTGCCCGATGATGGCATCGCGCCCGACATAGGTGTCGAGCGCGAACCAGACGGTCGCCGGATCGGTCAGGGTCACGCCATCCTCAAGCGCGCGGGCGCGGGCGCGGGTCTGGAAGGCAGCTTCGGCGGCGGCGAGTTCCTCGCGGGTGTTGATGCCCAAAGTCTCGGCTTCGTCGCAGGTGACGACCTCGACGCGGCGGCCCTCGGCGCGGGCGAACGCGGGGATATCGGTCAGGTAATATTCGCCCGCCGCATTGGCATTGCCGATGCGCGGCAGAAGCGCGCGCAGCAGGTCCGCATCGGCGGCCAGAACGCCGGAATTGACCAGACGGATGGCGCGGGTGGCCTCATCGGCATCCTTGTATTCGACGATGCGCTCTAGCCCCTCGGGACCAGTGACGAGGCGGCCATAGCGGCCGGGATCGGCGGCCTCGAAGCCCAGCACGACGACATCGGCATGGTGGCTCGCCAGCGCCAGCAAAGTGTCCTCGCCGATGAAGGGGGTGTCGCCGTAAAGCACGATGACGCGGCCCTCGAAGCCCTCGAGATGCGGCAGCGCCTGCTGCACGGCATGGGCGGTGCCCAGTTGCTCTTCCTGCAGGGCGATCGCGGCCTCGGAATCAAGCTTGCCGACAGCCTTCTTCACCGCCTCCGCGCCATGTCCGGCAACGACCACGACCTGTTCAGGCTCCAAGGCGCGTCCAACGGCCAGCGCATGGCCCACCAGCGGCACGCCGCCCAGACGATGCAGAACCTTGGGCAGATCCGACTGCATCCGGCTTCCCTGCCCTGCTGCCAGAACGATGAGCGCGACGGGATTGTCTGACATGACGGCCTCTTGCCTGTTTCTTATCTGATCTTGGCGTTCTACCTATGGGGCGGCATCGGGGAAAGTCCCGACCGATCAAACATCTTTACGGAAGGTTACAGCATGGCGGGAACGGTGGTCTTCGATCTGGACGGGACGCTGGCGGATACGTCGGGCGATCTGATCGCGGCCGCGAATGCCTGCTTTTCCGGTCGCGGCCTCGGCCCGCTTCTGGATCCCGTCGCCGATGCGCTGATCGCATTTCACGGCGGACGCGCGATGCTGCGGGCAGGCTATGCGCGCATCGCGGCCGATACGCTGTTGCCCCCCGGTGCCGAGGACGAGGATTATCCGCGCCTGCTCGAGCATTATGCTGGGTGCATCGCGCAGCATACCCGCTTGTATCCGGGAACCGCGAGGGCGCTGGATCTGCTTGCCGAGGCCGGCCACAGGCTTGCCGTCTGCACGAACAAACCCGAGGCCCTCGCTGAAATCCTGTTGCGGGAACTGGGGATACGCGACCGCTTCGCGGCCCTGATCGGGGCTGACACTTTGCCCGTCCGCAAGCCCGATCCCCGCCCCTATGCCGCGGCGGTCGCGGGCGCGGGCGGCGAAATTGCCCGCTCGTTTCTGGTCGGCGATACGGAGACCGACCGCAAGACAGCTTCGGCTGCGGGTGTCAGGGTGGCGTTGGTGGCTTTCGGACCCGAAGGCGAGGCCCTGTCCCGGCTTGCCCCCGAAGCCATGCTTGGACATTTCGATGAATTGCCCGCATTGGCGCAGGACTGGCTTGGGGCGTGAAAAGGGGGCCAGGACGGCCCCCGTTCCCGGTCCCGATGTCACTCGGCCTCGCTGGCCGGTTTCGCGTTCAACTGGCCGTAATTCTGCGCCCCGATCGTCTCGTAGAGATCAAGCTGGGTCTCGAGGAAGTCGATATGGCCTTCCTCATCGGCGATCAGATCCTCGAACAGGTCCTTGCTGACATAGTCCTTGACCGATTCGCAGTGGTCGCGGGCCTCGATATAAAGCGTGCGCGCGTCATGCTCGGCGGCAAGGTCTGATTCCAGCGTCTCGCGCAGATCCTGCCCGATGCGCAGCGGATCCAGCTTTTGCAGATTCGGATGACCTTCAAGGAAGATGATGCGCTGGATCAGCCGATCAGCGTGATGCATTTCCTCGATCGATTCGGCGCGGGACTTGTCGGCGATCTTGCCGAAGCCCCAATCCTCTTGCAGCCGGTAATGCAGCCAATACTGGCTGACGGCGGTCAGCTCAGACCGTAGCGCTGCGTTGAGATATTCGATGACCTTGGCGTCGCCCTTCATCGCTGGCTCCTTTGCGGCTGGCTCTCAGCCCCCGAAGGATCGGGGGCACGGCCAGATTATCGCAATGGCGCATCGTGTCCAGAAACAAGGGCATACAGCCGCCGCAATCGGCGCGTTTGCCGAGGGCGTGGTAGATTTTTCCGGGGGTGATGATGGTCTCGGGATCGGCCGCGCGCATCCAGTCCACCGCCGCGCGGATGTCATGGTCGGAAATCTGGGTGCAATGGCAGACGATCATGTGAGTCACCTAGTCGAATTGGGCAAAACTTACCGATTCCGTCGGCCAAGTAAAGTCCGAGTTTTTCACTTTGTGATTAGTCGCCGCCTTGACGCTGCGAGATGGCGGCGCGACAAGCCGGGCATGAAGCTAGACGATTTCGACTTTCACCTGCCCGAAGGGCTGATCGCCACCCGTCCCGCGCGCCCGCGCAGTTCGGCACGTTTGCTGCTGGCCGAGGGCCTCGCGACGCGCGATCTGCATGTGCGCGACCTGACCGACCTGCTCGGGCCGGGCGATCTTTTGGTGCTCAATGACACCAAGGTCATTCCCGCCCGCCTCACCGGCACCCGCGCGCGCCAGACGCCCCAGGGCGAGGTCGTGGCCAAGGTCGAGATCACTCTGCTGGAACCCGACGCCAATGGCGGCTGGAAAGCGCTGGCGAAGCCCCTGCGCAAACTGAAGCAGGGCGAGGTGATCCGCTTTGGCGAGGCGCTTTCTGCCGAGGTCGCCGAGATTGCCGAGGCCGGGCTGACCCTGCGCTTCGACGCGACGGGCGATGCTTTCGACGCGGCTCTTAGCCAAGTCGGCGCGATGCCCCTGCCGCCCTATATCGCGGCCTTGCGCGCCCCGGACGAGGCCGACCGCGAGGATTACCAGACCGTCTGGGCCAAGAAGAGCGGTGCCGTCGCTGCGCCGACGGCCAGCCTGCATTTCGACGCCGAACTTCTGGACGCACTTCGCGCCAAGGGTGTGCGTTTCGCCCATGTCACGCTGCATGTCGGCGCGGGCACTTTCCTGCCCGTCAAGGTCGAGGATGTCACCACCCACAAGATGCATGGCGAATGGGGCGAGGTGACCCCTGAAACCGCCGAGGCGATCAATGCCACCCGCAAGGCCGGTGGCCGGATCATCCCCGTGGGTACCACGGCGCTGCGCCTGATCGAATCCGCCGCGCGCGAGGATGGCACCGTCGCGCCGTTTCGCGATGTCACGGAAATCTTCATCTATCCCGGTTACCGCTTCAGGGTGACCGACGCGCTGATGACCAATTTCCATCTGCCGAAATCAACCCTGCTCATGCTGGTCAGCGCGCTCATGGGACAGGACCGGATTCGCGAGATCTATCGCCATGCCGTGGATTCGGGATATCGCTTCTTTAGTTACGGCGATGCCTCTCTTCTGATTCCCTGAAGGATTCCGAAATGCTTTCCGTGCTGCGCACCACCTGGCCCTTGCTTCTTGGCATCCTGTTTCTGATGGTCGGAAACGGGATGCAGGGCACGCTACTGGGTATTCGCGGCGCGATCGAGGGCATGTCCACGACGCATATGTCGGTGGTGATGTCCTCGTATTTCGGCGGCTTCTTGCTGGGATCGCGGATCGTTCCGGACATGATCCAGAAGGTCGGGCATGTGCGGGTCTTTGCCGCGTTGGCCTCGATGATTTCGTCGGTGCTGATCCTTTACGCGGCATGGCCGCATTGGATCGTCTGGGCGATGCTGCGGCTGGGCATCGGCTTCTGCTTCTCGGGGGTCTATATCACCGCGGAAAGCTGGCTGAACGCCAGTGCCCGCAATGAAACGCGCGGGCAGGCCCTCTCGGCCTATATGATCGTGCAGATGCTGGGCATCATCGCCGCGCAAGTCCTGATGAACATCAGCGATCCGGCAGGCTATCTGCTTTTCGTGATCCCTTCGGTCCTGGTCAGCCTGTCCTTCCTGCCGATCCTTCTGTCGAGACAGCCCGCGCCCCAATTCTCGACGATCCAGCGCATGACCTTCGCCCGCCTGTTCCAGGTCTCGCCCCTTGGCTGCATCGGCATGTTCCTCATGGGCGGCGTGTTTTCGGCGATTTTCGGGATGGCCTCGGTCTGGGGCTCTCTCAAGGGCCTGAGCGTCACCGAAATCTCGGCATTCGTGGCGGCGATCTATCTGGGCGGGCTGGTGCTGCAATACCCGGTGGGCTGGTTCTCCGACCATAACGACCGCCGCATGATCGTCATGGTCCTGTCTCTGGTCGGGCTGATCGTCAGCGCGGTCACGCTCTATGTTCAACCGGGGATCTGGGGGCTGTTGCTGACTGCGGCGATCATCGGCGGCGTCGCCAATCCGGTCTATTCGCTCCTCATCGCCTATACCAACGACTTCCTCGACAATACCGACATGGCGGCAGCCTCGGCCGGTCTGCTGTTCATAAACGGCATCGGCGCGATCACCGGCCCGCTGATCACCGGCTGGCTGATGTCGCGGCTGGGACCCGAAGGGTTCTGGGTCTATATCGGCATCCTGCTCGCGCTGCTGACCATCTATGCGGGCTGGCGCAAGCTGCGTCGCGCCGCGCCGGCGATGGACCAGAACTTCGCCGTCATTGCGCCCTCGGCCACCCCCATCGCCATCGAGGCCGCGCTGGAAAATGCCGGCCCCGACGAGGTTCAGGCTGCCCAGTGACTTGCAGCCCGGGTGCGGCTCTGCAACCATCTCCTATGCAATAGGAGGGATGGCATGACCCAAGGGATCGCAACCCCGGATGAGATCAACCGCTTCTGGCTCGACGAGGTCGGGGAAAAGGGCTGGTATACCCGTTCTGACACGCTCGACCAGACGATCGAAAGGCGCTTTCTCGCGACTTGGCAGATGGCCGATGCGGTTGTCCCGGACTGGGTCCGCAGCCCCGAAGGCGCGCTTGCAGCACTGATCCTCACCGATCAGTTCCCCCGGAACATGTTTCGCGAAGATCCGCGCGCCTTCGCGACGGATGAGCTGGCCCTGAGCCTCGCCGAAACCGCGATCGCCGCAGGCTTCGATCTCAGCATCCCACCCCCCGCGCGGCAGTTCTTTTACCTTCCCTTCGAGCATAGCGAGAAACTGGCCCATCAGGACCGCGCCGTGGCGCTGTTTTCCGAATTCATGCCCGGAGAAAACCTGCGCCATGCCGAATTGCATCGCGACACGATCGCATTTTTCGGCCGTTTTCCCTGGCGCAACGCGGCGCTCGGTCGCGAACCGACGGCAATTGAAACCCATGTCATGCAGACCGGCGGCTATGGCGCGCTGGTCTCGGGAAAGCTGTTGCTTGCCGATCTGGAGAAAATGGTTTAACGCTCAACTATCTTTTTCGGTAGGGGGAATTTCATGGCGCAATCCTTCGATATGGTGGTGATCGGCTCGGGTCCGGGCGGTTATGTCTGCGCCATCCGCGGAGCCCAGCTTGGCCTGAAGGTCGCGGTGATCGAGCGCGAGCATCTGGGCGGCATCTGCCTGAACTGGGGCTGCATCCCGACCAAGGCGCTGTTGCGCTCGGCCGAGGTCTTCCACCTGATGCACCGCGCCAAGGAATTCGGCCTGTCGGCTGGCAGCATCGGCTATGACCTGCCCGCCGTCGTCCAGCGCTCGCGCGGCGTGGCCAAACAGCTTGCCAGCGGCGTCGGCCATCTGCTGAAAAAGAACAAGGTCACCGTCATCATGGGCGAGGCCACGCTGACCGGCCCCGGCAAGATCTCGGTCAAGACCGACAAGGGTGCCGAAGACGTCATCGGCAAATCAATCGTTCTGGCCACCGGCGCCCGGGCCCGCGAACTTCCGGGCCTCGAGCCCGATGGCGATCTGGTCTGGAACTACAAGCACGCGCTGAACCCGCCGCGCATGCCCGGCAAGCTCCTCGTCATCGGTTCAGGCGCGATCGGCATCGAATTCGCGAGCTTCTTCAACACGCTCGGCGCGGACACCACCGTTGTCGAGGTGATGGACCGCGTTCTTCCCGTCGAGGACGCGGAAATCTCGGCCCTGGCGAAAAAGCAATTCGTCAAGCAGGGCATGAAGATCATGGAAAAGGCGACGGTCAAGAAGCTCGACCGTGCCAAAGGAAAAGTCACCGCCCATATCGAGATCGGCGGCAAGACCGAGACCCATGACTTCGACACTGTCATCTCGGCTGTCGGCATCGTCGGCAATGTGGAAAACCTCGGCCTCGAGAAACTGGGCGTCAAGATCGACCGCACCCATGTCGTGACCGATCAATATTGCCGCACCGGCGTTGCGGGCCTCTTCGCCATCGGCGACGTTGCGGGCGCGCCTTGGCTTGCGCACAAGGCCAGCCACGAAGGTGTCATGGTCGCGGAACTGATCGCAGGCCAGCACCCTCACCCCATCAAGCCGAACTCGATCCCGGGCTGCACCTATTGCAATCCCCAAGTCGCCTCCGTCGGCCTGACCGAGGACAAGGCCAAGGAAGCGGGCTACGAGATCAAGGTCGGTCGCTTCCCCTTCGTCGGCAATGGCAAGGCCATAGCCCTTGGCGAGCCCGAAGGTCTGGTCAAGACCATCTTCGACGCCAAGACCGGCGAACTTCTCGGCGCGCATATGGTCGGCGCCGAGGTCACCGAACTGATCCAGGGCTATGTCATCGGCCGCACGCTGGAAACCACCGAGGCGGAACTGATGGAAACGGTCTTCCCGCATCCGACGCTCAGCGAAATGATGCACGAATCGGTGCTCTCGGCTTACGGCCGCACCATCCATTTCTGATGCGAAAGGGGGCCGATGGCCCCCTTCTTCTTTCTTGAAGAAATATCCCACGGGGGTCCGGGGGTGTGAAACCCCCGGAATCTTGTCGCGGGTCCGGGGGTGTGAAACCCCCGGGATCTTGCCGCGGATCCGGGCTTTCCCGCCCGCGCGCCGGTAGTTCAGGCCGAAACCGGCATCCTGGCCTCGACCATGCCGGCATACCAGCTCGAACCGGCAGGGATGGCATTGTCGTCGAAATCATAGGCCGGGTGATGCACCATCGCCGTGTCGCCATTGCCGACAAAGATATAGGCGCCGGGACGTTCGTTCAGCATATAGCTGAAATCCTCGCCGCCCATCATCGGCTGCATGTCCAGATTGACCGCTCCCGCGACCTGACGGGCCACCTCGGCGGCGAAACCCGTCTGCTCGGGATGGTTCATCGTCACGGGATAGCCGCGTTCATATTGCACATCGGCCTTTGCGCCAAAGGCTGCCGCGATATTCTCGGCGACCCGCGCAATCCCCTCTTCAAGCTGGTCACGCACGTCGGGGTCAAGGCTCCGGGCGGTGCCCTTCAGCTTCACCACCTGCGGGATGACGTTATGCGCCTTCGAATCCGTCTCGACCACGCAGACCGAGACCACCGCGTTCTTCAGCGGGTCGATATTGCGCGAGACGATGGATTGCAGCGCCACGATGATCTGGGCGGAAACCAAGGTCGTGTCGATCGTCTCATGCGGCTTCGCGGCATGGCCGCCCTTGCCGGTCACCACGATGTCGAACTGATCCGCCGCCGCCATCATCGCACCCTCGCGGATCGCGAAACTGCCGGTCGGATAGCCCGGCATATTATGCATGCCGTAGAATTCCTGAATACCCCAGCGCGAGACAAGGCCGTCCTCGACCATGGCGAGCCCACCGCCGCCGCCCTCTTCCGCGGGTTGGAAGATCACCACCGCCGTGCCGTCGAAATTCCGGGTCTCGGCCAAATATTTCGCCGCGCCCAGCAGCATGGCGGTATGGCCGTCATGGCCGCAGGCATGCATCACACCCGGCGTCTTCGAGGCATATTCCGCGCCGGTGATCTCGCGGATCGGCAATGCATCCATATCGGCCCGCAGGCCGATCACCCGGCCCGCACTGTCGCTGCGGCCCCTGATCACGCCGACCACTCCGGTCCGGCCCACGCCCTCAGTCACCTCATCGACGCCGAAACTGCGCAGAAGCTCGGCGACCTTTCCGGCGGTGCGATGGACCTCATAGAGCAATTCGGGATTCTCATGAAAATCCCGCCGCCAGGCGGTGATTTCAGGCAGCAATTCGGCAAAGCGGTTCTTGACGGGCATGTGGCATCTCCTTCGGAGGCAGCTTCGCCCTTTTGATTTGCCGCCGCAAGCCTCGGCGCCGCTCTCAGATCGATGGCCCAAGCTCGATTTTGCTGCCGTCCGAAAAACGGGCAAAGCGGAAACGCGCAAGGTCGTGCCCCGTCGCGCGTCCTAGCATCCGATCGGCCATCACCCGGCCCACCCCCGGGCCGATGCCGAAACCATGACCCGAAAGCCCGGTGGCAATGAAGAAACCCGGCACCGAAGTTTCGTCCAGGATCGGCACCTGATCGGGCGTCACGTCGATCATCCCGGCCCATGCCCGGACAATCGCGGGCTTCCCGAGCTTCGGGAAGGCCGCCGCGAAATCGCCGCGCAACCGCTCGATCCGGGTCAGGTTCGGCACGGGGTCGAGCACGCGCATCGCCTCGAAGGGCGAGACTGCGTCCAGATCCCAGCGCCGCTTCGTGCTCCAGGCATCCGGAAAGCCCTTGGGCGCGGCGGGGCTCAGCCGGGTATGGCGCAGATCGCGACGGACTTGAGGCAGGAAATTCGCCAGATTGCGGAACGCCGCAGGACCAATCCAGAAATCATGGCCAATGCCGGGGGCAAGCGTATAGCCGCCATCCGCGCGGCGGCGGAAGGCAAAGCCCTGATCCGCCGCATTTCCGGCATGGAAATCGGGCATGGCTTCGGTCGCGGCCACGGTCGCGCGGACGGAAAGCTGCGGGAACCAGATCCCGGCATTGCCCGCGAATAGCGAGGACCACGCCCCCCCGGCCAGCAGTACCCGATCCGCCGCGATGCGTCCCTTTTCCGTCACCACGCCCGAGACGCGCCCGCCGGTGGTCTCGATCCCGCGCACGGCGCAGGTTTCGCAGATCGTCACACCGGCCTCGGCGGCCAGCCCGGCAATCGCTGGGACGGCAGTCCAAGGCTCGGCGCGGGCATCGCTGGGCGTGGTCAAGGCACCGACCCAACCCGCCGCATTGGGCAGCATCTGGTCCAGTTCCGCCCGGCCCAGCATGCGGGTATCCAGACCATGTGCGCGGGCATGGGGCAGCCATGCCTCGAAATTCGCAAGATCGGCCTCGGAATTGGCCAGATAGGTCGTGCCGCTGCGGCGCAGGCTGACCCCCTCGCCGAGACGCTGATCTAGCCCCTGCCAAAGACGCAAGGCCTCGATCATGATCGGCAATTCATCGGGATCGCGGCCCTGCTGGCGCACCCAGCCCCAATTGCGCGAGCTTTGTTCGCCGGCGATTCGACCCTTTTCGCAAAGCACGACGCGCTGCCCGGCCTCGGCCAGATAAAGCGCGGTCATCACCCCGGCGATGCCGCCGCCAATGACGACCACATCCGCCTCGGCGGGAGGCATTGCGGGAAAGCGCGCGGGCGCGGCGAGGGAAATCGGGCCACCAATCTGCATGGGCAAGGCTTTACTGATGCGTCACGGGGTCCACAAGCACGCGATGGCCCGGCGCGACCTCGCGATAGACCGAGCGCGGGGGGTGGTAGCCCAGCGGATGGATCGGCGAGGGGATGGGGCGGAAGCGCAGATCCTCGCTGATCTTCTTCTGGCGCGGATCGGCCACAGGAACGGCGGCCATCAATTGCCGCGTATAGCTGTGCTGCGGGTTTTCAAAGACCTGCCGACGCGTCCCGATCTCGACGATGCGGCCCAGATACATCACCCCGACATGGTGGCTGACGCGCTCGACCACCGCCATGTCATGGCTGATGAACAGGATCGAGATCCCAAGGTCCCGCTGCAATTCCATCAGCAGATTCAGCACCTGCGCCTGCACCGAGACATCCAGCGCCGAGACCGCCTCATCGGCGATGATCAGGCGCGGGTTCAGGGCAAGGGCGCGCGCAATCGCAATGCGCTGACGCTGGCCGCCCGACATTTCATGCGGGTAGCGGTTCATGAAGCTGCGTGGCAATTCCACCCGGTCGAAAAGCTGCGCGATCCGGTCGCGGCGCTCGGCGCGGTTTCCGATGCCGAAATTCAGCATCGGCTCTTCGACCTGATCGACCAGCTTCATCTGCGGATCAAGGCTGGCAAAAGGATCCTGAAAGATCATCTGCATGTCACGCCGCATCCGGCGCAAACCCGTCCCTTGCAAGGCCAGCACGTCCTGGCCGCCCATATGGACCGTGCCCGCGCTTGGCTCGACCAGCCGCAGGATCGAGCGGCCCGTCGTCGATTTGCCGCAGCCCGATTCGCCGACCAGCGACAGGGTCTCGCCGGCATTCACGGTGAAAGTGACATCCTCGACGGCATGGACCTGCGCCACCACGCGGCGCATCAGCCCGCCCCGGACCGAGAATCGGGTGCAGAGACCGCGCACCTCGAGCAGCGGCGCGCTGCTGCGCGCCGGCACCGGCTCTGCAGTTGTCACCCTACCCTCGCGCATCAGCCGCATCGGTTCGGGCGCGTCACGTCCGGTCATTTCGCCCAGACGCGGCACGGCGGCCAATAGCGCCTTGGTGTAATCGCGCTGCGGGCGCTCGAAGATCTGGGTGACCGGGCCTTCCTCGACCTTCTCGCCGCGAAACATCACGACGACGCGGTCGGCCATCTGCGCCACCACGGACATGTCATGGGTGATGAACATGACGGCCATGCCGGTCTCGCGCTTGAGCCGGTCGATCAGCGCCAGAACCTCGGCCTGGATGGTGACGTCGAGCGCGGTGGTCGGCTCGTCGCAGATCAACAGGCGCGGACGGCAGGCCATGGCCATGGCGATCACCACGCGCTGGCGCATCCCGCCGGACAGCTCATGGGGATATTGGTTCAGCCGGCGTTCGGGCTCGGGGATGCGGACCTCGCGCAGAAGCTCCAGCACGCGGGCCATTGCCTCTTTTCTGGACAGGCCGCGATGGGTCATCAAGCCTTCGGCAAGCTGATCCCCGACGGTGAAGACCGGGTTCAGGGCCGTCATCGGCTCTTGAAAGATCATCGCGATCTCATTGCCGCGAATGTCGCGCATGGTCGCAGGGCGTGACCGTGCCAGATCGACTGGCCCGCCCTCGCGCTGAAACAGCAATTCCCCCTTGGCGATCTCGCCGCCGCCGAATTCGACGAGCCGCATCAGCGAAAGCGAACTGACCGATTTTCCCGATCCGGATTCGCCCACGATACAGACGCATTCGCCGGGACCGATGTCGAAGCTAAGCTCCTTGACCCCCACGACCGGCCCGTCATGCGTCTGAAAGGACACCCGCAGGCCGCGGATCGAGACGAGAGGTTCCTGAAGGTCGGCGTCAAGCATCGGGCAGCCCGTCCCCTTTGTGATCACTTCAAAGGCTAAAGCCGCCGTGCCTCTTTGCAACTCTTTTCCCGCGCCAACTTGATTCTTGCTTTTCCGCGGGCACCTGTCCGACACTCGGCCATGTTCCACGGGCAGACCATTCGGGAAGGCAAAAAAAACAATCACTAGACGGCCATATCGGAAGCTCGGCGAACGACCCAACAGTCCAACAGGAGTGAGTGATGCGATTGAAGTTCCTGATGCTCGGTGCCGCCTCCGCGGCATTGATGGCCCCTGTCGCCCATGCCGAGCGCGGCAGCGACGGGCAGCTGAACATCATTATGTGGCAAGCCCCCTCGACGATGAACATCTACCTTTCGGGCGGCACCAAGGAGCTGATCGCAAGCAGCGCCGTGCTGGAGCCTCTCGCCGGATCGATGCCCGACGGCACGCTTTTCCCGCGCCTCGCCAGCGAGATCCCGACGCTGGAGAACGGCGGCATCGCCGAGGATCTGAAATCGGTCACCTGGAAGCTGCGCGAGGGCGTGAAATGGTCCGATGGCACGCCCTTTACCGCCGATGATGTTGTCTTTTCCGCGCAATATTGCATGGACCCGACGGGCGGCTGTGCGCAGCTGGCCAAGTTCGAGGGCGTCGAAAAGGTCGAGGCCGTCGATCCCCTGACCGTCAAGATCAGCTTCGCCGCGCCCCAGCCCGATCCCTATTCCGCCTTTGTCGGCTCGCAGGCCCCGGTCATCCAGAAGGCCCAGTTCGAGGCCTGCATCGGAGAAAAGGCCCCGACCTGCACCGAGCAGAATTTCGGGCCGATCGGGACCGGCCCGTTCAAGGTTACCAGCTTCAAGACGAATGACGTGATCACCTTCGAGGCCAATCCCGAATATCGCGACGCGTCGAAGCCTGCCTTCGCATCGCTCACGATGAAGGGGGGCGGCGACGCCGCTGCAGCCGCGCGCTCGGTTCTGGAAACCGGCGAATTCGACTATGCCTGGAACACCCAGCTTGCCCCGGACGTGATCTCGGGGATGGAGGCCGCGGGCAAGGGCAAGGTGCAGGCCGCTTTCGGAAGTCTGGTCGAGCGCATCCATGTCAACCTGACCAACGCCTCGTCGGACCTGCCCGAGGGCGAGCGCTCGACAACCGCCCATCCCCATCCGTTCCTGACCGACATCGCGGTGCGCAAGGCCCTGTCGATGGCGATCGACCGCGCGCTGCTGGTCGAGATCGGCTACGGCCCCGCAGGACAGCCGACCTGCAATTACGTGCCCGCCCCCGCCGCCTGGGCCTCGGATAACACCGATTGCCTGCAACAGGATATCGAGGGCGCGAAAAAGCTTCTGGACGAGGCGGGCTGGACCGTCGGCGGCGACGGGATCCGGGAAAAGGACGGGCAAAGGCTGTCGCTGCTCTATCAGACCTCGGTCAATGCCGTGCGGCAGGACTTCCAGGCGCTGATCAAGCAATGGTGGCAAGAAATCGGCGTCGAGACCGAACTCAAGACCGTGGACGCCTCGGTCTTCTTCGGGGGTGATGCCGGCTCTCCGGACACGTTCCAGAAATTCTATGCCGATGTCGAGATGTATGCGAATAATTTCGAGGGCGGCAATCCCGCGCCCTATCTCGCCAAATTCACCTGCGACAAGGCACCTGGTCCCGACAACCAGTGGCAGGGCGAGAATGTCAGCCGCTATTGCGACCCGGAATTCGACAAGCTCGTTGCCCAGATGGCCACGATCGTCGATCCGGCCGAGCGCGGCAAGCTGGGCCAGAAGCTGAACGAGATGCTGACCAAGGAAAGCTACGCGATCATCCCGCTGGTCTATCGCGGGACGGCCTCGGCGGTGTCCAACACGCTCGGGAACGTCCAGATCAATGGCTGGGACAGCGAATTGTGGAACGTCGCCGACTGGACCCGCACCGCCCAGTGACGCAACCGGCCCCGCCCGCGCGGCGGGGCCAAAGCTGACATCCCCAGGAGAGCGGATATTTGCTGACTTTTGCCCTTCGCCGCCTATTGCTGGCGATACCGACCCTGATCTTCATCTCTTTGGTGATCTTTCTCTTGCTCGAGGCCTCTCCGGGCGATCCGCTGGCCGATGTCCCTCTGACGGTCCCTCCCGAGGTCAAGGAGAGAATGCGCGAGGCCTTGGGGCTGGGCGAGCCTTGGCATATCCGCTACGCGCTTTGGTTGAAGCAGTTCTTCTGGGTCGAGCCATTGCATTGGTTCGACCAGATCTTCGGGACATCCTTCAGCCAAGGGATGCAGCGCGTCATCAGCTTCCAGTCGCGCAGCCCGGTCTTTGACGTGATTGCCGAGCGTGTGCCGCAGACGCTGACCGTCGTCGGCATGTCCTATCTGATCGGCGTCCTGATCGCGATTCCCATCGGCATCATCTCGGCCTATCGGCAATATAGCTGGTTCGACCAGATCGGGACGTTCATCTCGATGGTCGGCTTCTCGCTGCCGACGTTTTTCACTGGCGTCGTGCTGATCATCATCTTCGGCATCAAGCTGCAATGGTTCCCCTCGATCTATGACACCACTCATCGCGTCACCGATTGGGACAGTTTCGTCCAGCAGATCCGCCAGATGGTCATGCCCGTGACGGTTCTGGCCCTATACAACGCTGCCCAGATCAGCCGCTTCATGCGGGCCTCGATGCTGGACAATCTGCGGCAGGATTACGTCCGCACCGCCCGCGCCAAGGGGTTGGCAGAGCGGGTCGTGGTGCTGAAACATGTGCTGCGCAATTCGCTGATCCCGGTCGTGACCGTCATCGCCCTCGGCCTGCCTGCGGTTTTCGGCGGCGCGATTGTCACCGAGCAGGTCTTCAAGGTGAATGGGCTGGGACAGCTTCTGATCCTTGCGATCCACGGCAATGACATTCCGATGGTGATGACCCTGACCTTCATCTTTGCGATCCTGATCGTCGGCTTCACGCTGATCGCCGATCTGCTTTACGGCATTCTCGATCCGAGGATCCGCTATGAATGATCCCCTCAGCGCCGCCAACGCGGCGGGCCTGCCCTCGGAATTGCCGGACGAACCGACCACCCCGCCCCGCAGCCAGTGGCGCGACATCTGGCGGCAGTTCCGCAACCATCACGGGGCCATGATTGCGCTGGTGCTTTTCGTGTCGATCCTGCTCTTCGTCCTGATCGGCCCGCTGCTCTGGACCATCGAGCCGACCTATGTCGATATCCGCGCCCGCAATCAGGGCTTCTCATGGGCACATCCCCTGGGCACGGATCAGTTGGGCCGCGACATGCTGGCGCGGCTGATGGCCGGGGGGCGGGTCTCGCTCGCCGTGGGGCTGACCGCCATGTCGATCGCGCTGACGCTGGGCAGCCTGATCGGCATTCTCTCGGGCTATTTCCGGGGCTTGGACGCGCCGCTGATGCGCCTGACGGAACTGTTCCTCGCGCTTCCGCTGCTGCCATTGCTGCTGCTGATGGTGACCCTGTTCCGCGAGCCTCTGGGCAAGGCGTTGGGGCCTGCGGGCGGGATCTTCCTGCTGATCGTCTCGGCGATTGGCGTGACCTCATGGATGCAGACCGCCCGGATCGTGCGCGGCGAAGTCCTTGGCCTGAAGGAGCGCGAGTTCATGCTGGCCGCCAAATCCATCGGCACGCCGATCCACCGCATGGTGCTGCGCCATGTCCTACCGAACGTTCTTTCGCCGATCATGGTGGCGGCCACGCTGGGGATCGCGACCGCGATCATCACCGAAAGCGCGCTGTCCTTCCTTGGCCTTGGCTTCCCGCCGGATTTCCCGACTTGGGGGCGGCTGCTATATGATGCCGTGGACCAGATGCAGCAATTCCCGTGGCGCGTGGTGCTGCCGGGCCTTTGCATCTCGCTGACCGTGCTGTCGGTGAATTACATCGGAGACGGGCTGCGCGATGCGATGGACCCGCGCATTCGCGGCCGCTAAAGCGCGGCGGCCAATAGGCCGAGGCAGGCCCTTGGCAGGATCAGCAGCACGGGGCCTTCGACCGACAGATCGATCGGCCCCGTTGCCATATTCGACGTTCCGACCCGGCCGTCCGGCGCGAATTCCAGCCGGTCGATGGGCCATTTCAACCCAATCGAACGCCCGCAGGCCTGCCCCATCGGAAACAGAGAGACCCGCGTGCCCGCGAGCAGGTCCAGCCTGATCCGGGGCGGGCAAAGCGTGATCACGTCATCCCCGGCCAGCAGGATGCAGGGCGGCCCGACGCGGCGCGACAGAGTGTTCAGCGCGGCAAGGAAATGATCCTGCCGCGCACCGCAAAACCCCACGGCAAGGATCAGCGGCGCCTCGATCCGGCTCAGGCATTTCTCGAAATCGGTGCTGTCCTGCTCGGCAATCGGATGCAGCCGCTCGGGTGGAATGGCCGACCGTGCCTCGGCGGAAATCGAGTCGAAATCGCCAAAGACCGCATCCGGCATCAGCCCATATGCTAACGCCTGATCCGCCCCGCTATCGGCGGCGGCGATCACTGGCGCAAGGGCCAGCGCCGCATCCAGATCAGTCTTGGAAAAAGGAGCGCCCCCGATCAGCGTGACCGCGCGGGGGCTGACAAGGGCGGTCATTCGCCCTTGCCGATGCCGGAAAACACCCGGCGAAAGGGCAGAATCCACAGGATCCCGAGCCCGATATAGACCGCCAACTCAACGATGATGGGCTGACGCCCCAAGGCGCGATCCATCCAGTTCACCAGCGTCACGGCCGCCACGATGTAGAGTGGCAGGCCGATCAGCAGGATCACGAGGGACCAGCGTTTGCGCGCCTTGAGGTTCATCTCAGTCCGCGAAGGGGTCGGTGACAAGGATCGTGTCGTCGCGCTCGGGCGAGGTCGAGAGCAGCGCCACCGGGCACTGGATCAATTCCTCGATGCGGCGGACATATTTGATCGCATTCGCCGGAAGGTCGGCCCAGCTACGCGCGCCTTGGGTCGATTCCTCCCAGCCGTCCATCTCTTCATAGATCGGCGTCACGCGCGATTGCAGCGCGGCGGCAGTCGGCAAGTGGTCGTAATGAACGCCGTCGATCTCGTAGCCGGTGCAGATCTTGATGGTCTTGAACCCGTCCATCACGTCGAGCTTGGTCAGCGCGATGCCGTTCACGCCCGAGATCGCGCAGGTCTGGCGCACCAGAACCGCATCGAACCAGCCGCAGCGGCGCTTGCGGCCGGTGACGGTGCCGAATTCATGGCCACGCTCGCCCAGACGCTGACCGTCGGCGTCCTCCAGCTCGGTCGGGAAGGGGCCTTCGCCGACGCGGGTGGTGTAAGCCTTGACGATGCCCAGCACGAAACCGATCGCGCTGGGACCCATGCCGGTCCCGGTCGCGGCCATGCCCGACATGGTCGTCGAGGAGGTCACATAGGGATAGGTGCCGAAGTCGATATCGAGAAGGGAGCCCTGCGCGCCTTCGAACAGGATGCGCTTGCCGGCCTTGCGGTAGTCGTTCATCACCTTCCAGACCGGCTGCGCATATTGCAGCAGACGCGGGGCGATGTCCTGCAGCTTGGCTTTCAGTTCGGCGCGGTCGATCGGCGTCGCACCCAGACCCTGACGCAGCGCATCGTGATGCGCGAGCAGGCGGTCAAGACGCGAATCCAGCGTTTCCTCATCGGCGAGGTCAGCAACGCGGATGGTGCGGCGGCCGACTTTGTCTTCGTAGGCCGGGCCGATGCCGCGACCGGTCGTGCCGATCTTGGACGTGCCCGCAGCGGCTTCGCGAAGCTGGTCGAGGTCCTGATGCAGTGGCAGGATCAGCGGGGTGTTTTCCGCGATCATCAGGTTCTCTGGGCCGATCTCGACGCCCTGAGCCTCGAGCTTGGCGATCTCGCTGAAGAGCGACCACGGGTCAAGCACGACGCCGTTGCCGATGACCGCCATCTTGCCCTTGCGCACGATGCCCGAGGGCAGCAGCGACAGTTTGAAAACCTTTTCGCCGATGACCAAGGTGTGGCCCGCGTTATGGCCCCCTTGGAAGCGCGCGATCACGTCAGCGCGTTCGGACAGCCAGTCAACGATCTTGCCCTTGCCTTCGTCGCCCCATTGCGCGCCGACGACCACCACATTGGCCATATTGGATCCCTTCCGCGGTCATGAAATGCCGCTTGCGGTATAAACATTGAAAGCGCTGGATTAAAGCGCAATTACCCTTGCCTTTTTTTTGGGCGCATCGCCCGATTTTTGGCCCGAATCGCGAGAATCGATGGACAGCCATTCGGTTCCATTGCGAAATCCTCGCATCTTTGCCCATGGTTCAGGCAAGAGGCCATGATGCTGCACCAGAACCTGTCATCCGAATTGCCCCGCGCCCGCGGCACGCTCCGTGCCGAATTCGCGTTTTCACGCGGCGCGACCCGCGTCGCGCGGCTGCATCAGGCTGGCAGTGCGAAGGCCATGCTGCCGCCCGCGCCGGGCTGCGAGATGGTGATGCTGAACACGTCGGGCGGGCTGACGGGCGGCGACCGGATGGAGATTTCGGTCAATCTCGCCCTCGGCACCCGCCTGACCGCGACGACCCAGACGGCGGAGCGTGCCTATCGCTCGACCACCGGGCGGGCGCGGGTCACGGCGCGTTTCGATGTGGCCGAGGGCGCGCATCTGGACCTTCTGCCACAGGAAACCATCCTTTTCGACCGCTCGGCCCTGCTGCGCGAGCAAGAGGTCGCGCTAGCGGGCGATGCCTCCTGCCTTTGGGTCGAGACCCTGATCCTTGGCCGCGCCGCAATGGGCGAGGTGGTCCGCACGCTCGACCTGACCGACCGCCGCCGCATCACCCGCAACGGGCATCCGGTCTTTATCGAGAACCTGCGCCTCGACGATGCGGCGCTTGCAGGCGACAGCCCCGCGACGCTCGCCGGATGCCGCGCCTTTGCGACGCTGGTTCTGGTCGCCACCGATGCCGCCGACCGTCTGGCCCGCGCCCGCGAGGCCTTGGGCCCCGACGGCGCGGCCAGCGCCTTCGACGGCAAGCTGGTGGCGCGGATGATGGCCCGCGACGGCTGGCCCTTGCGGCAGGCATTGATGCGGCTGATCCGGGCGATCCGCCCCGGTCCCCTGCCCCGCGTCTGGCAAATTTGAACCCATGAGGACAAGATGAACCTGAGCCCCCGCGAAAAGGAAAAGCTGCTGGTCTCGGTCGCCGCGATGGTGGCCCGAGGGCGGCTGGCGCGCGGCGTCAAGCTGAACCATCCCGAAGCCATAGCCCTGATCACCGATTTCGTCGTCGAGGGCGCGCGCGACGGCCGCTCGGTCGCCGATCTGATGGAGGCCGGGGCCCTTGTCATCACCCGCGACGACTGCATGTCCGGCATCCCCGAGATGATCCATTCCGTGCAGGTCGAGGCGACTTTTCCCGACGGCACCAAGCTTGTCACCGTCCATGATCCGATCCGCTGAGAGGCCAAGATGAAACGTATCCTTCCCTTCCTTCTGATGCCGACCGCAGCTTTCGCGCATGTCGGCGAGCATGGTCACGGCTCGGCCTTTGCCCAAGGCTGGACGCACCCGCTGGGCGGCACGGACCATATGCTGGCGATGGTCGCGGTGGGCCTTTGGGCCGCGACGGCGACGGATAAGCGCGGCATCTGGGCGCTGCCCTTGGCGTTCGTCACGTCGATGGTGCTGGGCGGCGTGACGGGTGCAGCCGGGATCGGCCTGCCTGCGGTCGAGCCGATGATCCTTGCCTCGTCGATCATCCTTGGCCTCGCGGTGGCGCTGACGATGCGCCCCTCGCTGGGCTTTGCCCTGCCGATCGTTGCGCTGTTCGGATTGTTCCACGGCCATGCCCATGGTGCCGAAGGCCCGGCGGCGGGGCTGGCACTCTATGCGGCGGGCTTCGTGCTGGCGACCTCGGCGCTGCATCTGGCGGGGATCGGTCTTGGCAGGCTGGGCGCAAGCCGGCTGCTGGGTGCAGCCACGGCGGCGGCAGGAGTCGCGCTGGCGGTGATGCCATGATCCCCGGAGAGGTCTTCCCCGCCGAGAGCGAGATCACCCTGAACGCGGGCATCGAGGCGATCACCCTGATGGTCGCCAATACCGGCGACCGTCCCGTTCAGGTCGGAAGCCACTATCATTTCGCCGAGACCAATCCCGGTCTCGATTTCGACCGCGATGCGGCGCGCGGCATGCGTCTGGACATCGCGGCGGGCACGGCGGTGCGCTTCGAGCCGGGCCAGAGGCGCGAGGTGCGGCTGATCCCGTTTTCAGGGGCGCGCGAAATCTGGGGTTTCAATCAGAAGGTCATGGGTCGGCTCGACTGACCGCAATCGGAGGAGACGGGAATGTGCAATGCCTGCGTGATCGAAAGCGTCAAGAACTCCATGCTGAGCCGCCGCAGCCTGTTCATGGGCGCTGCGGCCTCGGGTGCGGCGGCGATCGCCGCCAGCGCGATCAGCGCGCGCCCGGCGCTGGCCCAGTCCTCGGGCAAGGTCGTGGACCTGACCTATACGTTGGACGAGAAATTCCCAACCTTCGACGGCGTGCCGGGCATCGCCTATGAAGAGGCGGTGAATTTCGACAAGAGCGGCTACCAGCTGTGGAAGCTGACGATCTTCGAGCATTCCGGCACGCATATCGACGCGCCGCTGCATTTCTCGAAAGATGGCGCGTCGGTCGATCAGATCCCCGCCGAAAGCCTGATCTGCCCGCTTTGCGTCATCGACATCACGGCCAATGCGCGCGACGACGCCAATGCGAGCCTCGAGGCCGCGGATGTCGAGGCCTGGATCACGGCCAATGGCGAGATCCCCAAGGGCGCCTGCGTCGCGATGAATTCGGGCTGGGGCACCAAGGTCGGCACGCCCGAGTTCCGCAACACACCCGATGGCAAATTCGCCTTCCCCGGCTTCGGCAAATCCGCGACCGACATGCTGGCCGAGATGGGCGTGGCGGCGATTGCCAGCGACAGCCTGTCGCTTGATCCCGGCAATTCGGCAGACTTCGCGGTTCATTACTCGTGGCTGCCCTCCGGCCGCTACGGCATCGAGAACCTCGCCAATGTCGACCAGCTTCCCGCCAAGGGCGCGACGATCTTTGTCGGCGCGCCGAAACATGCCCGCGGCACCGGCGGCCCGGCCCGCATTCTGGCGATGGTGTGATGGGAACGGTTCCGCTGCTTGCCGATGGCGACGCGCCGCCCGAAAGCCTCGCGGTCTTTGACGAGATCCGCGAGGCGCGGGGCACCGATTACGTCAACAATTTCTGGCGCGCTCTGGCGCATGACCCGGCGCTTCTGCGCGCCACATGGGAACGCGCGGCCCATGTCATGGCCCCCGGCGCACTGCATCCGCTGGTCAAGGAGCTGATCTACATCGCGGTCTCGACCGCGAATGGCTGCGCCTATTGCGTCCATTCCCATACCGCGGCCGCCCGCGCCAAGGGCATGACCCCCGACCAGCATGCCGAACTTCTGGCCGTGATCGCCATGGCCAGCCAAACCAATGCCTTGGCCACCGCCCTCGCCGTGCCGGTGGATGACCGTTTTCAGGAGAACTGAATGGCCCTGACCATTTCCCGCGCCGAATATGCCCAGATGTATGGCCCGACCACCGGAGACCGCGTGCGCCTCGGCGATACCGAGATCATCATCGAGGTCGAGCGCGACCTGACCACCTATGGCGAAGAGGTCAAGTTCGGCGGCGGCAAGGTCATCCGCGACGGCATGGGCCAGTCCCAGATCAGCCGCGCGGGCGGGTCGATGGACACGGTCATCACCAATGCGCTGATCCTCGACCATTCCGGCATCTACAAGGCCGATATCGGGCTGCGCGACGGCCGCATCGCGGGCATCGGCAAGGCCGGAAACCCCGACACGCAGCCCGGCGTGACCCTCGTCATCGGCCCCGGCACTGAGATCATCGCGGGCGAGGGCCGCATCGTCACCGCGGGCGGCATGGATGCGCATATCCATTTCATCTGCCCGCAACAGGTCGAGGACGCGATCTCCTCGGGCATGACCACCATGCTGGGCGGCGGCACCGGCCCGGCGCATGGCACGCTCGCCACCACCTGCACCCCCGGCCCCTGGCATATCGGGCGGATGCTGATGGCGATGGATTCGGTGCCGGTGAACATGCTGATCTCGGCCAAGGGCAATGCCTCGCGCCCCGAGGCGCTCGAGGAAATGGTCCGCGCCGGGGCCTCGACCCTGAAGCTGCACGAGGATTGGGGCACCACCCCCGGCGCGATCGACTGCTGCCTTTCGGTCGCCGATGCGATGGATGTGCAGGTCACGATCCACACCGACACACTGAACGAATCCGGCTTCGTCGAGAACACCCTTGCCGCGATCAAGGGCCGCACCATCCATGCCTTCCACACCGAGGGGGCGGGCGGCGGCCATGCCCCCGACATCATCAAGCTGGTCGGCGCGCCGAACGTGATCCCCAGTTCGACCAACCCGACCCGGCCCTTCACGGCGAACACGCTGGAAGAGCATCTCGACATGTTGATGGTCTGCCACCATCTCGACAAGCGCGTCCCTGAAGATGTCGCCTTCGCCGAATCCCGCATCCGCCGCGAGACCATCGCCGCCGAGGACATCCTGCATGACCTGGGCGCTTTCTCGGTGATCTCCTCGGACAGCCAGGCCATGGGCCGTGTCGGCGAGGTCATCACCCGGACCTGGCAGACCGCGCACAAGATGAAGGTCCAGCGCGGTCGTCTGGCCGAGGAAACCGGGCAGAACGACAATATCCGCGCCCGCCGCTATGTCGCGAAATACACGATCAATCCCGCCATCGCGCATGGCATCGCGCATGAAATCGGCTCGATCGAGCCCGGCAAGCGCGCCGATCTGGTGATCTGGGACCCCGCCATGTTCGGCGCCAAGCCTGAGATGGTGCTGGTCGGCGGCATGATCTCATGGGCGCAGATGGGCGACCCGAATGGCTCGATCCCGGTGCAGCCGATGTATATGCGCCCGATGTGGGGCGCGATGGGTCGGGCGATGCAGGCCAGCGCCGTGACCTTTGTCAGTCAGGCCGGGCTGGATGCAGGCTGCGCCGATGGTATGCTGAAAAATGCCGTCGCCGTGCGCGGCACGCGCGGTATCGGCAAGGCCGATATGAAACTGAACGCCGCGACGCCGATGATCGAGGTCGATCCCGAGACCTACGAGGTCCGCGCCGATGGCGAATTACTGACCTGCCAACCCGCGACCGAGCTGCCTCTGGCGCAGCGCTACTTCCTGTTCTGATCGGTGCTGCAACGCAGCATTGCAGAAAGCGCAATAGATAAGGCAAGATCTATGACCTATAGTCAGACCCATGGGGGGAAACCATTCGCCAACACCGAAAGGGTTTCCAATGGCTATCCAAACGACCGAATTTGCGCCCTCGCTGCGCGACCGTATCGATGCAATCTTTGCCCGCATCGGTCAGGGCATGAACACCTATGTCGAGGCGCGCTCGCGTCACCGCGAGATCGCGGCGCTCGAAGCCAAGTCGGACAAGGAACTGGCCGAAATGGGCATCACGCGCGACCGGATCGTGCATTACGTGTTCCGCGACCTGGTCTGGCTGTAAGCCGAAACCTCGCGGGGGTGCGTCGATGAACGCGCCCCTGACCGTCCTGCGCGCGACGGAAATCCTGCGCGCGACCCCTGCCGACGATGCCGTGGTTCTGGATTACGAGGGCCGCTTTTTGCGTCGCAAGCGCCTGACCTCGCGCGGCGGGTTGTCCTTCATGGTCGATCTGCCCGAGACCGTCAGCCTTGATCCCGGCGACGCCTTCCGCCTGACCGATGGCCGGTTGATCGGCGTTATCGCCGCGATGGAACCATGTCTACGCGTCGAAGGGCCCCTGCCCCGCCTGGCATGGCATATCGGCAACCGCCACACCCCCTGCCAGATCGCCGACGCTCACCTGCTGATCCGCGCCGACCATGTGCTGGAAGGCATGTTGCGCGGCCTTGGCGCGACCGTCACGGCGACCATGGCCCCCTTCGCCCCCGAGGGCGGCGCCTATGGCCATGGCCGCACCATGGGCCATGACCACGGCCCCGGCTTCCATTCGCACTGATGCTGTCGCGTCTGACCCTGATCCAATGGCTTTCCCCGGCCTTTCCGACCGGGGGGTTTGCCTATTCGCATGGTCTTGAACAGGCCATGGTCGATGGAGCGCGGGATGCCGATGCGGTTGTCGCTTGGGTCTCGGACGTGCTGCGCCGAGGGGGCGGATGGACCGATGCGGTTTTGCTTTCCCTGACGCTGCGCGGCGAGGATGCCGATGAGTTGTCCGAACTCGCCCGCGCACAGGCCGGATCGGCAGAGCGCCTGACCGAGACCATGGATCAGGGCCGTGCCTTTGCCCAGACAGTCGAGGCGCTGACCGGCTCATCCCAGCCGCCACGCCCCCTGCCCGTCGCGGTTGGCTTTTCGGCGCGCGGCTTGGACCTGCCCGCCGACGATGTCATCTCGCATTACTTGCATGCCTTCGCTGCGAATCTCATCTCGGCGGCGACGCGGTTCCTGCCCTTGGGACAGGCGCAGGGGCAAAAGGCGCTGGCCGCCTTGCATCCGGTGATCGCCGAAACCGCCGCCCGCGCCCTGACCGCTGAGCGCGACTCGCTTGAAACCGGTTGCTTTGGCGCCGATCTTGCCGCCATGCGGCACGAAACTTTGGACGTAAGGATTTTCCGCACATGAGCCATAACGGCCCCCTGCGCGTCGGCATCGGCGGCCCCGTCGGCGCGGGCAAAACCACCCTGACCGAGCAGCTCGCCCGCGCCCTTGCCCCTCGCCTGTCGATGGCGGTCATCACCAATGACATCTATACCCGCGAAGACGCCGAGGCCCTGATGCGCGCCCAAGTCCTGCCGATCGACCGCATCCGCGGTGTCGAGACCGGTGGCTGCCCCCACACCGCCATTCGCGAGGATGCCAGCATCAACCTCGCCGCCGTTGCCGATCTGCGCGCGGCCCATCCCGGTCTAGAGCTGATCCTGATCGAATCGGGCGGCGACAATCTGGCCGCGACCTTCAGTCCGGAACTTGCCGACCTGACGATCTATGTCATCGACACCGCCGCCGGTCAGGACATCCCGCGAAAGCGCGGGCCGGGGCTGGCGCGATCCGACCTGCTGGTGGTGAACAAGACCGACCTCGCGCCCCATGTCGGCGTCGATGTCGAGCTGCTGCAAAGCGATGCGAGGGTCGCCCGCGGCGAGCGCCCCTTCGTCATGGCGCAACTGCGTCACGGCAAGGGCATTGCCGAGATTGTGGATTTTCTTGTGCGCGAGGGCGGGCTGACGCTTTCCGAACCTGTCTGACCTCAGGCCGCCAATTGCGCCTCATTCGGCACAAACGGTGTCACGACCAGATCCGCCCCGTCAAAGACGCAGAAGCTTTGGGGCGGAACTTCTAACCAATCCGTCTCATCCGTCTCAAGCGGTTCTGACACCACTGCCCGACCACCGCGCGTATCCGACCAGCGATGGAATAAGGTCGGCGCTTGGTTGTCGCTGGCATAGCGCAGGGCATAAAGCCTTTGCCCATCGGAAAAGGCTGCAGTCAGGCGGACATGCGGCGCTTCGCCTTTCTGCCGAGCCAAAGCCTCGAAGCGCGCCGTGGCGACGGCCATCGCACGGGCGGGATCGCTGTCCATCCCCTCGCCCAAAGCCATCAAGAACAACGCCTCGCTATCGGTCGCGCCTTTACGATGCGCGTAGTATTCGTCGGGGATCAACACCTCTGCATGGCGGCGATAGCGGTCATAGCCGCCAAACTGGCCATTATGCATGAAGCTCCACTTGCCGACGACGAAGGGGTGGCAATTGTTGCGGCTGGTCGCAGTGCCGGTCGAGGCCCGGACATGGGCCAGAAACAGATGCGATTTCAGCGTGGCGGTCAGGCTGCGCAAGTTGCTGTCCGACCATGCGGGCATGATGTCGCGGTAAAGCCCCGGCTCTTCGCGCTCGCCATACCACGCCATGCCGAAACCATCAGCATTGACCGGCGTATGGCAGCGCGTCGCGCCCTGGCTTTGCCGGACCAGCGAATGGCCGGGCCGGCAGATCACGTCCTCAAGAAAGATCGGACTGCCGATATAGGCTGCCCAGCGACACATGCCTGTCCCCTTTCGTGCTTTTTCTGAAGCTTGGCACGAAAAGCTTGAGGAATCACCAATTAGTCTTAGGCCGGGTTTTCCTCGACGATCACAAGATCGCGTTCCGCGGCACCTTTGGCGAATTCGAGGGCAGCCTGATATTCAGGTGAATGATAGCAGGCAACCGCATCTTCGACGCTGGGGAAACGCGCGACGACATTGCGGGCGCGCTCATTCCCTTCAAGCTGCACATAGCGCGAGCCACGCGCGAGGAAAGCCCCGCCATGCGCGGCGATGGCTGGCCCGGCCAGCTTGGCATATTCGCCATAGCTGTCGGGATTGGTCACGTTGACATGGGCAATCCAAAGCGCGGTCATGCTTTCTCTCCGATCAGGGTCTCGATGGCGGAAATGGCGCTGTCGGCGGCGTCGAGGCTGGGCGCACCGCCCTGTGCGCGGTCGGGACGGCCACCGCCGCCCTTGCCGCCAAGCGCTGCGGTCGCGGCCTGCACCAGTTCGACAGCCGTGACGCGGGAGGTCAGGTCAGGCGTGACACCCGCCGCGACGGTGGCCTTGCCATCGGCCTCGGCCAGAACGACCACGGCACCCGAGCCAAGCTGGGCTTTCATCTCATCGACCAGCGGGCCGAGTTCCTTGCCCGAGACGCCCTCGACGCGACGGGCGATCAGCTTGATGCCGTTGATTTCCTTGGGGGCTTCATCGGAACCCCCGCCCATCGCCAGTTGGCGCTTGAGTTGCGCTACCTCATTGGCCAGCGCCTTGCGCTCATCCGCCAGTGCGCGGACCTTGTTCACCACGTCGCCGGCCTGCGCCTTGACGATGCCCGCGACCTCGGCCAGTTCGCCATCGACGCGACGCAGCGCGTCCATCGCCGCCTGACCGGTCAGCGCCTCGATCCGGCGAATGCCGGCGGCGGAAGCGGTTTCCGAGGTCAGCGCGAACATGCCGATATCGCCGGTGCGCCCGACATGGGTGCCGCCGCAAAGCTCCAGCGAATAGGTCTTGCCGCTCACGCCTTTGCCCGAACCGGTCAACTCGCCCATCGAAACGACGCGTACTTCGTCGCCGTATTTCTCCCCGAACAAAGCCTGCGCGCCAAGACCGCGGGCATCGTCCGGGGTCATGATGCGGGTCTCGACCGGGCTGTTCTGGCGGATGAAGTCGTTTACCTCACGCTCGACCTGCGCGATCTCTTCGCTGGTCAGAGCCTTGGTGTGGCTGAAGTCAAAGCGCAGACGGTCCGGCGCGTTCAAGCTGCCGCGCTGTGCGACATGCTCACCCAGCGCGCGGCGGAGCGCCTCGTGCAGCAGGTGCGTGGCCGAGTGATTCGCCCGGATCGCGCCACGGCGGTCGTGATCGACGGCCAATTGCGCGCCCTGACCACGGCTGATCGTCCCCAATGTGACCTCGGCGACGTGGAAGAACAGGCCACCCGATTTCTTGGTGTCGGTCACGCGGGCCGCGCCGGTCTCGGTTTTGATCAGACCCGTATCGCCGACTTGGCCGCCGGATTCGCCATAAAACGGCGTCTGGTTGACGACGATCTGGATCTGCTGGCCTTCAGTCGCGGCCTCGATCGCTGCGCCATCCTGCACGAGGGCAAGGATCTGGCCTTCGCTTTCCTCGGTGTCATAGCCAAGGAATTCGGTCGCGCCGTGCTCTTCGGCAAGGTCGAACCAGATCGCGGCATCCTTCGTCTCACCCGAGCCGGCCCAAGCGGCGCGGGCCTTGGCCTTCTGTTCCGCCATAGCGGTGTCGAAGCCTTCGGTGTCAACCGCGCGGCCCTTTTCGCGCAGCGCATCCTGCGTCAGGTCCAGCGGGAAACCGTAGGTGTCGTAAAGCTTAAAGGCCGCCTCGCCGGGCAGGTTCGCCCCTTCGGGAAGGCGCGACAGCTCGTCATCCAGCAGACGTAGACCGCGATCCAGCGTCTGCTTGAAGCGGGTTTCTTCCAGCTTCAGGGTTTCTTCGATCAGCGCCTGCGCGCGGCCAAGCTCGGGATAAGCGGCGCCCATCTCGCGCACCAGCGCGGGGACCAGCTTAAACATGACCGGATCTTTCGCACCCAGAATATGGGCGTGACGCATGGCGCGGCGCATGATGCGGCGCAGCACATACCCACGGCCCTCGTTCGACGGCATCACGCCATCCGCGATCAGGAACGAGGTCGAGCGCAGGTGGTCGGCGATCACGCGGTGATGCACCTTGCCCGGACCATCGGGATCATTCGAGGTCGCATGCGCCGAGGCCTCGATCAGGCTGCGCATCAGGTCGGTATCATAGTTGTCGTGCTTGCCTTGCAGCAGCGCGCCGATCCGCTCGAGCCCCATGCCGGTATCGATCGACTGCATGTCGAGGGCGCGCATCGAGCCATCCTCGAACTGCTCGTTCTGCATGAAGACGAGGTTCCAGATCTCGATGAAGCGATCGCCATCCTCGTCCGCCGAACCGGGCGGGCCACCCCAGATCTTGTCGCCGTGATCGTAGAAGATCTCGGTGCAGGGGCCGCAGGGACCGGTCGGGCCCATCTGCCAGAAGTTGTCACTCGTCGGGATGCGGATGATGCGGTCGTCGGAAAGGCCCGCGACCTTCTTCCAGATATCGGCGGCCTCGTCATCGGTGTGATAGACAGTGACCAGGAGCTTGTCCTTGGGAATGCCGAAATCCTTGGTCAGCAGTTCCCAAGCATAGGGGATCGCCTGCGTCTTGAAATAATCGCCGAAGCTGAAGTTCCCCAGCATCTCGAAGAAAGTATGGTGGCGCGCGGTATAGCCGACATTGTCGAGGTCGTTGTGCTTGCCGCCGGCGCGCACGCATTTCTGCGCGGTGGTGGCGCGGTTGTAATCTCGGGTCTCGACCCCGGTGAACAGGTTCTTGAACTGGACCATGCCCGAGTTGGTGAACATCAGGGTGGGGTCGTTGCGCGGAACAAGCGGGCTCGACTCGACGACACGGTGGCCGTTGCGTTCAAAGAAGTTCAGAAAGGTCGAGCGGATTTCGTTCAAACTGGGCATGTCGGGCCTTCATCGCAAAACGGTTGCGTCCTGTCCGGCCAGAACCGGGTTGCCGCCCGGTCTAGCCCCAGCCATTGCGGCTGTCCAGCAATCCACGGCATTTTGCCCGCAAATTGGCGGTCCTGCGCAGCGCAAGGGGTCAGGCCCTGATCGAGGCGCGCGCCTGTCTGCCCGCCACCGTCAGCCCGGCGCGTTGCGAAGCTCGGAGGCCGAGGGTTGCCCTGCGCTCCAAGGCGGCATTTCGAGCTGTCGCGCCACGAGCGCGGTCAGATCCGAAAGCGAAAAGGGTTTGGCCAGAAAGGCCGCGTCGGGCTGCGCGCCGAAGCTTTCCGAAAATACGTCCTCGGTATAGCCCGACATGTAGATGACGCGCGCGTCCGGCCGGTTGCGCAGGGCCGTTCTGACCCAGGCGGGTCCGTCCATGCCGGGCATGATCACATCCGTCACGAAAACATCGACATGCAGGCGATCATCGGCCAGGAGTTCCAGCGCATCCTCGGCGCAGCAGGCCTCGATCACGTTGAAGCCCTGCAGTTTCAGGGCCCGGCTCGCAAAGGCCCGAACGGGGGCTTCGTCCTCGACCAGAAGCACCGTCGCCTCGGCATCTGGGCGAAGCGCGGCGCTGGCCTTTTCCGGCTCGTCGCCAAGGCTCTGGGAAACCCGGTCATGCGCCGGAAAATAGAGCGAAAACGTCGTCCCCTCGCCCAGGACACTGTCGCAGAAGATATAGCCGCCGGTCTGCTTCACTATTCCGTAAGCCGTGGACAGGCCCAGTCCGGTGCCTTCGCCGGTCCGCTTGGTGGTAAAGAAGGGCTCAAAGATCTTGCTGCGGTCGTGCTCGGCAATGCCGCAGCCGTGATCCTTGACCCGCACCATGACATATTCTCCGGCAGGCAGCGTGACCCGCCCGACCTGACTGGGCTGGCTGGAATTGAAATTCGCGGTCGTCACGACGACATCCCCGCCCGCAGGCATGGCGTCCCGCGCATTGACCACGAGGTTCATGATCACCTGCTCGAACTGGCGCTTGTCGGCGCGGACCATCCGCAGCGAGGGGTCGTGATCGAAGGTCAGGGTGATATGCTCGCCGACCAGCCGGTTCAGCAGATGGGTCAGTTCCGACAGCGTGTCGCGCAAGTCCATGATCTGCGGCTTCAGCGTCTGTTTGCGCGAAAAGGCCAGCAGCTGCCGGACAAGTGCCGCCGCACGATTGGCATTCTGGCTGATCTGGTCCAGATCCGAGAAATCGGGATCCGCCTTGTCGCGCCGCAGCATCAAGAGGTCGCAATGCCCCGATATGGCCGTCAGCAAATTGTTGAAATCATGCGCGATGCCGCCCGCGAGCTGGCCGATGGCCTGCATTTTCTGACTTTGGACGAATTGTGCCTCGAGTGTCTTCAGCGCGCTGGCATCCGACAAGATCGCCGTGACGCGCCCGCCCGCGATGCGCGTCAGATTGACCTGCACGAAGCGATCCGTCTCGCCTCCTTTCAGGTGCAGAACCTCGGATCCCCCGGCCATGCGGCCCTCGGAGATATCCTCGACCCAATCCCGCAGATCGCGGCCGAGACCGTCGAGGAACAGGGTCAGCGACTGTTCCGCGCGCACCGGACCCAGCAAGCTGCGCGCCGCATCATTCGCATAGATGATCGCCGCCCTGCGGTCCAATGTCACAATCGCCACAGGCAAGGCGTCGATGGCATCGACCGGTTCGAGCACGACCGGCACGACATCGGGCGCGGGCTCGGCCTGCCAGAGTTGAAGCGGGGCGCGCCCGGCGCGCAGGATCTGGAACCGGCCGTAATCGCCCAAATCCACCCGCGCCTGCCCCAACCTTGCCAGAGCACGGCAAATCTCTTGGCGAATGACCGCAGGATCGGCATGGGCGACACCCAGTATCCGCTCGATGCTCTTGCCACGAAGATCCCCGAGCAAATCGCGCGACGCGGCGCTTTGCATCAGGATTTCGCCTGTCCTGCCGGCGACGAGGGTGACCCCAAGCTGCAATTCCGGTCGCTTTCCCAGGCGTCTGAGGGCAAGCCAATCGCCCCAGATCTCGGGGAGAGGCGCGAGCTTCCTGACGGCAAAGAGCATCAGCAAGGCGCTGCATCCGGCGAATCCGGCCCAGATCATCATGCCCGCATGCCCCGTATCGCAAGACAGCCCCTTGGCCTCGGCATGACTGCCGACCGTCCCAAATTCCCGTTCCGCACACCCGACGTCGTCACAAGCCTTGCCATTCATTCCCCGCGCATCGCCTCTGTAAGGCTGCGGGGGTTAAGCACAGGTTAACGGCGTCGCATGACCGCGACGAAAAACCCGTCCGAGGCATCGAGTGGCGTGAAAATCTGCTGCATGACCGGCTCGAACGCCGCTTGCGCAAGGAACGCAGCGACTTGGTCCTGGTTTTCCTCGCGCAGCAGCGAGCAGGTCATATAGGCAAGATGCCCACCTGCCGCGACATGTCCGGCGGCTTCTGACATGATCCGCGCCTGCAGCCCCAGCAGATCCTGAAAGCCCTGTGCGGTCAGACGCCATTTCGCATCGGGCGTGCGCCGCCAGGTGCCGCTTCCCGAACAGGGGACATCGGCCAGCACCAGATCGAAATCCCCCAGCACCTGGCCCGGCTTGGCGATCTCGATGCGCGCCCTTGCCCGTTTCGCCCGGGCAGGCAGATCGCGCATCCGGTCATGATTCGCGTCATGGGCGATGATCTTCGCCCCGCCCCGCGCCGCGAGCGCGAGGGACTTGCCGCCGCCGCCGGCGCAGAAATCCAGTACCGTCGCGGCCTGGGGAAGCTCTGCGCAAGCGAGCTGCGGCGACAGATCCTGCAACTCGACCATGCCTTCGAGATAGGCCCGCGACGAAGCGATCCGCCGCGCCCCCGCGCGCACGCAAAGGGCCGATGGCAGATCACGGCTGGGCTCGGCCTCGATCCCCTCTTCGGCCAGGCAACGCTGGGTGGAAGCGGTATCGGCGAGTCGCGTGTTGATCCGCAGCCAGACCGGAGCCCGCTCGCGCATCGCGCGTGCGATCGGCCCGGCCTGCTCGCCCAAAGCCATGCGCCAACTTGGCAAAAGCCATCCCGGCAGGTCCAGCGCCTCGTCATCATCGGGCTGCCGGCCTCCGGTCAATTCGCTGTCGGCCAGCGGATCGGGACCGTGCCCGGAGCCCGAAAAGATCAGGGCGGGGTCCAGACCTTCCTCGCGGCACATGCCGAGGATGAGACCACGTCCGCTCAGCGCACCGCCCAGAGCGGCCCGGCTGTCGCGGCACCGCAAGGCATCGAAGACCAGATCCCGGACAGCGGCGCGGTCGCCAGAGCCGGCAAAGCGGCTCGCGCGCGACCAGCGCAGCAGCGCGGCTTCGGCGGGCTCGCCAGAGAGGATCTGATCAAGCACGGTTATTGCGGCCTGTGCACGCGCGGCAGGGGTCATTCGAGTCACTATTCCTTGGGGCGGGTCCCAAAAATGCGCTGCGCCCGCCAATGTCAATCCTTCGCCTCAGGGCGGCACGGGGGGATCCTGCCCCGCGGCGCCCAGCAATGGCCCCTGCGCGCGGGTGAAAAGCAGCGGGCCGCGTGCGGCGGTCAAAGGCGAACCGCGCCCGGACCCGATCGCGGCCAGCGAGCCCGCCGCGCCCGTGGGCTTGGTCCCCAGAGGGGCCCCAAGCAATGTCAGACGCTCTCTGACCCGCAGGCGCTGCGCCGAATCGACCGAGGCGAAGCTGTTATATGTCCCCGGCGGCTCGTGCATCCTGTCGAAACCGCGCGATATCAACGAAGCGTGGATCGCGTCGAACCGGGCAAGATAGCGCTCGGCATGGCGTCTTGTCCGCGAATGGAACATGCCAGCGGCCCGCCGCCAATCACCGCTTTCAGCACGGAGATCGCGCAGGAATCTCGCGGCGTAACGGGCCGATTCCAGCGGATCGAACATCCGCTCGACCGAGGTAAAATTTTCGCCATGCCAGCGATAGTTCAACTGGAAGCAGCCGATATCCAGATTCGTGACGCCCTGCGCAAGCCGGTCACGCGCATAGGTCAGGGCCGCCAGGGCATCATCGAACCATGTCCCCTCGCCCTCGGAATTGACGCTCCAGGCCCAGGGGCGGACGGTGCCCCCATGCCTGCGCCCAGTTTCTGTCAGGGTCAGCGCGCCCAGAATATCGGGCGGAACTCCGGTTTCATGCGCGGCCTGAATGGCGGCCCATTCGCAGATCTCGGCCGCGGCCATCGCCTCGGCGCGGCCAGCCGTGCCGGCAAGCGCCAGAACAACGCCCAATGTCAGAAAAATGCGCATGCCCCGCCATTCGCAACCTGCGCATCAGGCTATGCCGGGACGATTAATTTTCGGTTTCGGGTGAAGCCGGTCGCGGGAGGGGGCGAAGTGGCGCGCCGCCCCGCCCCGGTTCATGCCGAAAATCAGCCGCAATCGATGTTGTAGATGTTGCCCGACGCATCGAGGCGGAAGACGATACGCAAAGGGTTGTATTCCTGCGATTCGATCCCGCGATACTCGACGACGCGATATTCGCGCGTGATGCCCAGACCAGGGATCACGGAGCCCGGCTGACCCAGGGCTGCGACATAGTCCTTGGCGTGGCAGGCATCCGGCTCTCGCGATTCGAGGCCCGACACCCCGGCGACGGGAGTGACGGGAATCGGCTGAACGGCCGGGATCGGCTCGGGCACCGGTGCCGGAGCGCAGGCGGCAAGAGAGACCAATAGGGCAAGGGCGGAAAAGGCTGGTTTCATCAAGTTCATCCGGGTCGGTTTGAAAAGCATCCGCATATCATAGGCGACGATGCCGGTGATGAGAAGCAACGGACGCGCGAGCATGCCCGCAAGAAAACGGCCCGGCCCCTCTCGGGTCCGGGCCATCTCAAACCATTCGTTCAGCTCTTCGCTTCAGCCCAGACGGTAGTTCGGGCTTTCGCGGGTGATCTGCACGTCATGGACATGGCTTTCCTTGAGCCCCGCGCCCGTGATGCGGACAAACTCGCAGCCGCCCCGCATCTCGGCCACGGTTGCATTGCCGGTATAGCCCATGGCCGCGCGCAGGCCGCCCACGAGTTGATGAATGACTGCGGCCGCCGAGCCCTTGTAAGGCACCTGCCCCTCGATCCCCTCGGGGACCAGCTTGTCCGAGGCCGCGTCCTTTTGGAAATAGCGATCGGCGGAACCCCGCGCCATGGCGCCAAGGCTGCCCATGCCGCGATAGGATTTGAAGCTGCGGCCCTGATAAAGGATCACCTCACCGGGGCTTTCATCGGTCCCCGCAATAGCCGAGCCGACCATGGCGCAGCTTGCGCCCGCGGCAATGGCCTTGGCGAAATCGCCCGAAAACTTGATCCCGCCATCGGCGATGACCGGAATATCGCCCGCCCCCGAGACGGCATCCATGATCGCGGTCAGTTGCGGAACTCCGACGCCGGCCACGATCCGGGTCGTGCAGATCGAACCCGGCCCGATCCCGACCTTGATCGCATCCGCGCCCGCGTCGATCAGCGCCTTGGCGGCAGCGGCGGTTGCCACATTGCCCGCGACGACCTGCACCTCGTTCGAGAAGGACTTGATCCGGGACACGGCCTTGGCCACGCCTTCGGAATGGCCATGCGCGGTGTCGATCACGACCATGTCCACGCCAGCCTCGACCAGCGCGACGCTGCGCTCATAGCCTTCCTCGCCCACGGTCGAGGCGGCGGCCACACGCAGCCGGCCCAGATCGTCCTTGCAGGCCAGCGGGTTCAGGACCGATTGCTCGGTATCCTTGAGGGTCAGCAGGCCCGTCAGGCGGCCCTCGCCATTGGTGATCAGGAGCTTCTCGATACGGCGCGCCTTCATCAGGCTGATCGCCTCGGCCCGGTCGGCGGGCTCGCGCAGGACAGCCAGATTGTCGCCGGTCATCACGGCATGGACCGGGGTGCGGTCGTCGCTGGCGAAGCGCATGTCCCGATTGGTGATAATGCCAAGAACGCGGCCCGCTTCATCGACGACCGGGAAGCCGGTGACATTGTAACGCGCCTGCAGGGCCTTGGCATCGGCGATGGTCTGGTCGGGGCGCAAGGTGATCGGGTCATAGACAATGCCCGATTCGAAACGCTTGACGCGGCGAACCTCGTCGGCCTGCTGCTCGGCGGTCAGGTTGCGGTGGATCACGCCGATCCCGCCCGCCTGGGCCATGGCAATCGCCATACGGCTTTCGGTCACCGTATCCATGGCGCTGGAGAGCAGGGGAATGTTCATCCGGATCTGCTTGGTGACGAAAGTCGTCACATCGGCCGTCGAGGGCATCACCGAGGAAGCCGCAGGTACGAGAAGAACGTCGTCGAAGGTCAGAGCCTCACGAATCTGCATGGGAGCATCCTATCAGGGGTTCGTTTGGCAGTTTCCCATTTCATGGGCCGCGGGGAATGTCCAGCCTTGCCGCGCAGCGGCGGACAGAATGTCGCTGGTCCCGCTGCTGTTGTATGCGCGCCGCAGTCCTACACGCACTGCGTGATCGGCCTTACGACGCCGCGTCAATTCACCGATAAGATTGACGCATGCAAACTCACGGCGAAAGCTTCGATTGAGTTCCCGAACGGGGCTCGAATGGGAGGATAAGATGAAAAGAACAATAACCGGGCTGGGCCTGCTGCTGGCCAGCACCGCCCCCGCCCTGGCCGGAGGGATCGAGCGCGCTCCGCAATCGCTGGCCGTGCTGTTCGAGCAGGGCAATTATGTCGAACTGAGCTTTGGTGGCGTGGACCCGACGATCCAGGGCCAGGACATCGCGGGCTATGATACCAGAGACGTGGCGCAGGGCTATGGCTTCTTCGGTCTGGCCTACAAGCACCAGTTCAACGAGAACCTCTCGGGCGCGTTCATCATGGAACAGCCCTTCGGTTCGGACCTGCTTTATCCGCAATTCGACGGTATCAGCGGCTCTCCGGTTCTCAACGGCACGCGGGTCGAGATCAATTCGACGACCTATACCGCCATCCTGCGCTACAGTTTCGACAACAATTTCTCGGTCCATGGCGGGCTGCGCGCCTCGCATGCCGACGGTCGCGTGTCGCTGGACGGGCTCGGCTATTCCTCGACCGCGGGCTATGACCTCAAGATCGACGGCGCTTGGGGCATGGGCTGGGTCGCGGGTGTCGCCTATGAGATCCCGGAATATGCCGCGCGCGTCTCGCTGACTTACAACTCGCCCATCGAACATGATTTCGACATGACGGAAAGCGGCGGCCCGCTGCCGATGACCTTCGAGGGTGAATACACGGTCAAGACCCCGCGCAGCTGGACGCTGGAAGGTCAGACCGGAATCGCCGAGGACACGCTGCTGTTCGGTTCGATCCGCTGGGTCAAATGGTCCGAGTTCAAGGTCGACAACTTCCTGTTCCCGATCACCAGCGCGAACAATCCCGCCTTGCCGCCGGGCACGGTCATTCCGCTGGTCGAGTTGGAGGATACCACGACCTACACGCTGGGCGTCGGCCGCAAGTTCACCGAGAACTGGGCCGGTTCGGTCGCGTTCAACTATGAACCGACGGTCGGCGGAAAGATCTCGCCACTCGCGCCCTATGACGGACGCAAGGGGATTCAGGTCGCGGCGATCTACACGATGGACAACATCAAGGTCACGACCGGGATCAACTACTCGAAACTGGGCGATGCCGATCTGGGCGTCGGACCCAGCGGGGCCAAGCGCGATGTCGGCGAAACCAACGATAACGAACTTTGGGGCATCGGCGTCCGCGTCGGCTATTCGTTCTGAACCCAAGACAAAGGCCCCGGAACCTCCGGGGCCTTCTCCCTTTGGTCAGGTTACGGCGTGAGGGCCTGAACCAGAGCCGCGAAATGCTCGCCCCGCTTCTCGAAATTCGGATATTGATCGAAGCTGGCGGCGGCGGGGGCCAGCAGCACCGTCTCGCCGGGCTGGGCCTCGGCACGGGCATGGGCCACGGCCTGCTCCATCGTCTCGGAGATCTCATAGGGGGTCTGGCCGATCTGCAGCGCGAAATCGCGCGCCGAATGGCCGATGAGGTAGGCCTTGACCACCTGACCCAGATGCGGGGCAAGCGCCTCGATCCCGCCCTCCTTGCCCATGCCGCCGGCGATCCAGCGAATGTTCCGGAAGGCCGTCAGCGCCTTGGCAGCGGCATCGACATTGGTCGCCTTGCTGTCATTGACCCAGCGCACGCCGTCGATCTCGGCCACGGTCTGGCTGCGATGCGGCAGGCCCGAGAAGCTCGCGAAGGCGCGCTCGATCTCGCGCGGGGCAATTCCGACGGAACGCGCGGCGGCATAGGCGGCGCAGGCATTCTGGTGGTTGTGCTCACCCGGCAGGCCCGTGACCTCGCGCAGGTCGATCGAGGCCACCTGACGGCCCTTGCGATATTCCGACAGGAACCCCTTGCGGACAAAGACCGACCAGCCGAAGCGCTCGAGCTTCTGGCCCGAGGAAATCCGGATCACCCGGTCATCCGCAGCGCTCATGGAAAGCTGGTCTGCCAGATAGCGGCCCTCGACCTCATCGACGCCGATCACGGCGCGATCCGGCCCGCCTTCGGCGAACAGGCGGCGCTTGGCCCCGAAATAGCCCCCCGGGCCACCGTGGCGGTCCAGATGATCGGGCGAAAGATTGGTAAAGACCGCGACATCGGGCGTCAGGGCACGGGCCAGGTCGGTCTGGTAGCTCGACAGTTCCAGGACAACCACCTCGCCGTCATGGGGCGGTTCCAGCGACAACACGCCGGTGCCGATATTGCCGCCCATCTGGGTCGGGCGACCCGCCTCGCGCAGGATGTGATGGACCAGCGCCGTGGTCGTGGATTTCCCGTTCGAACCGGTGATCGCGATGACCCGTGGCGCAGTGTCGAACTGGTCCCAGTCCCGTGTCGCGAAGCTGCGGAAGAACAGGCCGATGTCATTATCGACCGGCACGGCCATCTCATAGGCCTTGGCGATGACGGGATGAGGCTTGGGGTAAAGATGCGGAATGCCGGGGCTGGTGATCAGGGCCGATACGCCCTCCCAGCTTTGGTCACGGGTCAGGTCCAGCACCTTCATCCCGTCCGCCGCGGCCTGCTCGCGCGTGTCGACGCCATCATCCCAGACGACAACATGCGCGCCGCCGGCGGCAAGGGCAGCCGCGGTGGCGCGGCCGGAGCGACCAAGGCCGAGCACGGCAATGGTCTGGTTTTCGACGCCCTGAACCGGGATCATGGCACTTCCTTCATCTTGGCAAGCAGGGCGCGCAGGTCGCGCCCCCGCGGCAAGATTATTGACCCTCGAAGGAAGTTGCGAGGGGCCTCAACGCAGTTTCAGCGTGGCAAGCCCGATCAGCGCAAGGATCACCGCGATGATCCAGAAACGGATGACGATCTGCGCCTCGCCCCAGCCCTTCTTTTCGAAATGGTGGTGGATCGGGGCCATCAGAAAGACCCGCTTGCCGGTCCGCTTGAAGTAGAGCACCTGGATGATCACGGAAAGCGCCTCGACCACGAACAGACCGCCGACGATCGCCAGAACGATCTCGTGCTTGGTGACGACCGCGATCGCGCCAAGCGCGCCGCCAAGCGCCAGCGAGCCGGTATCGCCCATGAAGACGGCGGCAGGCGGGGCGTTGTACCACAGGAAGCCGAGGCCACCCCCGATCAGCGCCGAAACGAATACCGCAAGCTCACCCGTGCCCGGCACGAAATGGACGCCCAGATAATCCGCGAAATTCGCATGGCCGACCATATAGGCGATGATCGCGAACGTGCCCGCCGCGATCATCACCGGCATGATGGCCAGCCCGTCCAGACCGTCCGTCAGGTTCACCGCATTGGCCGCGCCAAGGATCACCAGCACGCAGAACGGCACATAGAGAATGCCCAGATTCAGCAAGGCGTTCTTCATGAAGGGCAAAGCCAGTTGCCCGCTCATTTCCGCGGGATGCAGATAGGCCGCAAAGCCCGCAGCCCCGGCCGAGATGCACAGCCCGATCAGCAGACGCACCCGGCCCGAAAGGCCCGCGTGATGCTGCTTGGTGACCTTGGCATAGTCATCGGCAAAGCCGATCCCGGCAAAGCCCAGCGTGACCAGCAGCACGATCCAGACATAGCCATTGTCGAGCCGCGCCCAAAGCAGCGTGCCGACGACCAGCCCGGCAAGGATCAGGAAACCGCCCATGGTCGGGGTGCCCGCCTTGGAGAAATGGTTCTGCGGCCCGTCATCGCGGATCGGCTGGCCCTTTTTCTGCTTGCGGCGCAGCAGGTCGATCAGCGGCCGCCCGAAGAAGAAACCAAAGATCAGCGCGGTAAAGAACGCGCCGCCCGCCCTGAAGGTGATATACCGGAAAAGATTGAAAAAATCTCCGCCATCAGACAGGGACGCAAGCCAATAGAGCATTACTGGTTCCTTTCGCCAGGCGGCGTGCTTTGCCGTGTCCGCCGCAGGGCGTCAACCACGGTCGAGACTTTCGAGGATTTCGAGCCCTTGACCAGCACGATATCGCCGAGCGCCACCAACTCTTCGACCCTTGCGGCGAGTTCGCTGGCATTCTCGGCATGGATGCCGCGACGGGCCTCAGGCAGCGCCTCATGCAGCGCGCGCATCAGCGGGCCTGCGGTATGGACGAGGTCGACCGCCGTCATCGAGGCATCCTCGGCCATGCCCTGATGCATGGCGCGTTCCTCGGGGCCAAGCTCCAGCATATCGCCAAGGATCGCGACGCGGCGGCCCCCGGTCAGGCGGGCCAAGGTCGCAAGCCCCGCCGAAAGCGAGGTCGGGTTCGAGTTATAGGCGTCGTCGATCAGGCGAATGCCGCCCAGTTCCTCGACCGCGCCGCGGCCCAGAACCGGACGCCACTCGCCGAGCCCCTTTGCCGCCGCCGTGAGATCGGCCCCGGCAGCGCCAAGCGCCGCCAGCACGCCAACGGCATTCATCACGAAATGCGTCCCGGCACTGGCCAGCGTGAAATCGAGCGTCTCGCCCAGCACCCGCGCGCGGACCTGCGTCACGCCGTCCACCGTCTCGGCTTTCAGCGGCTTCGCCATGCCATTTTGGCCGAAGCCGATGACGATCGCCCCGGCCTCATCGGCATAATCGCGCAGGATCGGTGTGACCGTAAGATCCTCGGGGACGACGGCCGTGCCGGGCTGCAGAAGGCCCCGGAAGATCGCGCCCTTTTCGCGTGCGATGCCCTCGATGGCGCCGAAGGCCTCAAGGTGGGCGGCAGCCACCGTCGTGATCATCGCGACATGCGGTCGCGCGAGTCGGGCCAGAGGCTCGATCTCGCCGGGATGGTTCATGCCGATCTCGATAATGGCGAAATCAGTGTCGGCGGGCATCCGCGCCAGCGTCAGCGGCACACCCCAATGGTTGTTGTAGCTCGCCTCGGCGGCATGGATCTTGCCCTGCCCCGTCAGCGCGATGCGGGCCATCTCCTTGGTCGATGTTTTGCCGACCGAGCCGGTAATGGCGATGACCTTGCCCCGCATCCGGGCGCGACCGGCGCGGCCAAGCGCCTCAAGGCCGGCCAGCACATCGGACACGACCAGCAGCGGCGCATCCTCGGGCAGTCCTTCGGGAATGCGACTGACCAAGGCAGCACCCGCGCCTTTCGCCAAGGCCTGCGCCACGAAGTCATGCCCGTCACGGGCGGCGGCAAGCGCCACGAAGAGATCGCCCGGTTGGATCGTGCGGGTATCGATCGAAACGCCACCAATGGCGAAATCGCGGGTGGCGCGCCCGCCCGTGGCGGCGGCGGCCTCGTCAGAAGTCCAAAGCGTCATATTTTGCCATCCAGTGCCGCGACGGCAACCGAGGCCTGCTCCGCGTCATCAAAGGGGTAAATGTCATTGCCGATGATCTGGCCGGTTTCGTGACCCTTGCCCGCGATCAAAAGCGCATCGCCCGGCTGCAGCGCATCGACGCCGCGCAGGATCGCCTCGGCCCGGTCGCCGACCTCAATGGCCTCAGTGCCCGCGCCCGCCATAACCTCGGCGCGGATCGCGGCAGGGTCCTCGGATCGGGGATTGTCGTCGGTGACAAAGACGATATCGGCGAATTCGCGCGCCGCCTCGCCCATCAGCGGGCGCTTCAGGCGGTCGCGGTCGCCGCCTGCGCCAAAGACCACGATAATCCGGCCCATGACATGCGGACGCAGCGATTGCAGCGCCGAGGCCAAGGCGCCCGGCTTGTGGCTGTAATCGACAAAGACAGCCGCGCCGTTTTCGCGCATGGCGGCCAGTTCCATCCGCCCGCGCACGGTGGAAAGCTGCGGCAGTGTCTCGAAGACCTGCTCGGGCGCATCGCCTGCGGCAATGACCAAGCCAGCGGCGGCCAGCACGTTCTCGGCCTGAAAACCGCCGATCAGCGCAAGCCGCACCAGGTGCGCCTGCCCCTGCCAGCTGAAGCGCAGATCCTGCCCGGTCGCGTCATAGCGCTGGCCAAGGATGCGCAGATCGGCCGCGCCGTCCCGCCCGATGGTGGTCAGGTTCAAGCCGCGCTCGCGGGCGATCTGGGCCACCTGTCGGCCGCGCGGGTCGTCGATATTGACGACCGCACCCGCACCTTCATCCAGGATATGATTGAAAAGCAATGCTTTGGCGGCAAAATACTCGTCGAAATTCTTGTGATAGTCGAGATGGTCCTGACTGAAATTGGTGAAACCACCTGCCTTCAGCCGCACCCCGTCGAGCCGCCGCTGATCAAGGCCGTGCGAACTGGCTTCCATGGCGGCATGGGTCACGCCCGCCGCCGCGGCCTCGGCCAGGACCCGGTGCAGGGTCAGGGGATCGGGCGTGGTATGGGCAAGCTTCGCCTGATAGTCGCCCTGCACGCCCATGGTGCCGAGGCTGATCGCCTTGTGGCCCAGAGCCTGCCAGATCTGGCGGGTGAAACTCGCGACCGAGGTCTTGCCGGAAGTGCCGGTTATGCCCACCATCGTCTCGGGCTGGGCGGCGAACCACAAGGCCGCAGCCCCGGCCAGCGCGGCGCGCGGGTCCTCGGCCACGACCAGAGCGGCATCCGAGGCGGCAAGCTCTGCCGCCGCGATCTCGGCCCCGCGACGGTCGGTCAGGATCGCACCCACCCCCTGCCGCAAGGCATATTGGATAAACTCGCCGCCGTGGCGGGCCGAGCCGGGCATGGCTGCGAACAGATGCCCCGGCTTCGCTTCACGGGAATCAACCGAGATCCCCGTTACCTCGGGGTCGCGCCCCTTGTCCCCTCTCAGCCCCAGAAGGGACAGTCGCATGGCCCGGTCAGTCACGGAAACCTCGTTTCTCAGTTCGAGACGAGCTTTATCCCATCCGCCAGAGGGCGTTCAACCACAGGAAGCGGGGTCTCGGTGATTGGACGCATCCCCAGAAGCGGCGCGACACGGCGGATCACCTCGCCCGCCACGGGCGCAGCCGTCATGCCTGCGGTGCGGCTTTCGCCCCCGCCCTTGACCGAGGTCGGTTCGTCGAGCGACACCACCACGACATATTTCGGATCATTGGCCGGAAAGACCGAGGCGAAGGTCGAAACCACCTTGTTGCCGTAATAGCCGCCTGTCGGGCGCGGCTTGTCGGCCGTTCCGGTCTTGCCCGCGACCTCGTATCCCTCGACATTGGCGCTGCGTCCGCTGCCCCGGACGACGACCTGGCGCAGCAACTGAACGGCGCTGCGCGCCGCTTCTGGAGACAAGACCTGATCGCCCTGACGCGCGCGGTCCCGGATCAATGTGGGCAGCACACGACGACCACCATTCGCAATGGTGGCATAGGCCGAGGCAAGGTGAAGCGGACTTGCGGCGAGACCGTGCCCGAATGCCACCGTCGCCGAAGTCACGGCCGGCCAGCGACGCGGCACCAGCGGTTTCGCGCCCGGCGCTTCGATCAGTTCGACCGGGGTCGCCTCGAAGAAGCCGAGTTTCTCCAGGAATTCCTTTTGCCGATCCGCACCCAGAAGCTGGGCCACCCGCACCGTCCCCACATTCGAGGATTTCACGATGATATCGGTGATCGAAAGCTGATTGCCGTAGTTATGGCCTCGGAACTCGTTGATCAGATATTTCCCGATCTTGAGCGGCGCTTTCGAATTGATCATGGTCGTGGGATTCACGAGCTTCAGATCCATGGCCTGCGCCACCGGAAAGATCTTGAAGGTCGAGCCCAGTTCGTACTGCCCCTGAACGGCACGGTTGAACAGCGGGCTGTCCGACGGATCACCCTTGAGCAGCGGGGCGGGACGGTGGTTCGGGTCGAAATCGGGCAGGCTCGCCATCGCGAGGATCTCGCCCGACGCCACTTCCATGACGATGCCGGTCGCACCCTTGGCGTTCATGACCTTCATGCCATTCGAGAGCACTTCCTCCATGGCGGCCTGAACGGTCAGATCCACCGAAAGGGTCAGCGGCGCGCTGTCCTTGGTCGGATCGGTAAGATATCCGTCGAAGGCCTTTTCAACGCCGCCCGTCCCAAGGATCTGCGCGCTGGCGACGCCCTCGTCGCCGAATTTCGTGCCGCCCAGAATATGGCTGGCGATCTTGCCATTGGGATAGAGCCGCATCTCGCGCGGGCCGAACAGCAGGCCGGGTTCACCGATGTCATGCACCGCCTGCATCTGTTCGGGCGAGATCGTCCTCTGGATCCACAGAAAGCTCAGCTTGCCAGAGAAATCGCGCTTGAGCCGCGCCGCGTCCAGATCGGGAAAGATCGCGGCCAGCTTCTCGGCCGCGCCTTCGGGATCGATCATCTGGCGGGGATGGGCGTAAAGCGCATAGGTCGGAAGGTTCGTCGCCAGCACCCGGCCATGCCGATCGGTGATATCGGCCCTCTGCGAGGTGATCCGGCTGGCCGAGGCCTGCGCGCGCGGCTCGCTGGGTTCGCTGGCCGCGAGCATGGCCATCCGGGTCCCCACCGTGCCAAAGGCTAGGACAAAGACCATCGCCATGAAGGTCAGCCGCCGCTCGGCCCCCTTGCGGGCGCTGTCCTGAATGGCGGCGTGCCGCAGGGCGCGGTTCTCGGCCTCGATCGCGTCGGGATTCTCGCCGGTTTCCCTGGCGCGCAGAATACGGGCAAGCGGGCGCAATGGGGTGCGGATCATGGCGTGCTCTCCTGTGGTCTGAGGGGCGGGAACCCGGCCGGCCGTTCGACCGGCGGTTCGGGCGGAACGGCGCTGCCCATGGCGGGATCGGCGAAACCGGGCATCGGCAGGCTGGGGCGGACCGCCCGATAGGCAACCTGCCGCACATCCACGAACTGTTCTGCCGTGAAGGGCACCAGCTTCAATTGCTCGATATTCAGCGAAACCAGTTCGCGCAGCCGCGCGGGGCGGTTCAGAAAGGCCCATTCGGCGCGCAAGACGCCCAGATCATCGCGCAGCGACGCAATCTCGCGCTGGACGCGCTCCATGTCGTTGAAGGCGGCCTGCGTGCGGTAGTTTTCGCGATAGGCCCAGAATGCCATCCCCATCACCGCCAATGTCGTCAGCAGGTAAAGGATCGATCGCATCACTGGCCCCTTTCACTCAGCCGTGGCAGGCCCAAAAGGTTCGGATCAACCTGCCCGGCCGGCGTTTCCGTGCGAATGCCGACACGCAGCAAGGCCGAGCGCGACCGCGGATTGGCCGCCAGTTCGGCCTCGTCAGGGCCAATGGCGCGACGGAACGGCAGCGTGAAAGCCGGCGCTTCCTGCTTGGCCTCGGGGGCATGGCGGCTGCCGCCCCCGGCACTGCCCGAGCGGGACTGCATGAAGCGTTTGACGATGCGATCCTCGAGCGAATGAAAGCTGACCACGGCGAGCTTGCCGCCCGGTTTCAGCGCGCGTTCGGCCGCGGCAAGCCCCGCGACAAGTTGGCCGAATTCATCATTGACCCAGATCCGGATCGCCTGAAACGCCCGCGTCGCCGGATGGCTCTGGCCCGGCTTGGGACGCGGCAAGCAGCCCGCGATGATCTCGGCCAACTCGCCTGTGCGGCTCAGCGGCCGCGCCGCGACGATGGCCTTGGCGATGCGGCGCGAGGCGCGCTCTTCGCCGAAAAGATACAGCACGTCCGCGATCACCGCTTCGGGCGCAGTGTTCAGGAGTTCCGCGGCAGAAGGCCCCTCGCCCCCCATCCGCATGTCCAAGGGTCCGTCGCGCAGGAAGGAAAAGCCGCGCTCGGCCTGATCCAGCTGCATCGAACTGACGCCAAGGTCCAGCACAACACCATCGACCGGCTCTGCGGCCAACTCGTCAAGCTGCGAGAAGGTGCCCTCGACCAGCGTCAGCCGGTCGCCAAACTCACCGGCCCATTCCTGCGCCATGCGAAAGACCATCGGGTCGCGGTCGATGCCGATGACGCGCGCAGCACCCTGCGCCAGCAATCCCCGCGCATAACCGCCCGCGCCGAATGTGCCATCGACCCAAACACCCGAAACCGGAGCCACGGCCCGCAAGAGAGGCCCGAGCAGAACCGAGATATGGGGATCATCCGCGCTCGACATGTCAGCCCTCGGCCCTTGGCGCGGTCGAGAGCAGCGACAGTGGGTCGGCGCCCGGTTCGAAATTGGGGACGAGGTCTTCCAGGGCGCTCTCCTGCGCTTCGTAATTGGTGGGGCTCCAGACCTTGAGGCTGTCACCCGAAGAGATGAAGAAGGCGCTGTCGGTCAGCCCGATCCGGTCGCGCAGTTTCTGCGGCAGGACGAGGCGACCGTCATTGTCGATCTCGGACTCTTCCGCATGGCCGTAATAGATGTTTTCAAGGATATTGCGCTCGGCGCTGCCGCGCGCGAGGCCCGAGATCTGCTCGTCGATCTCTTCCATCGCTTGCATGGTATAAAGCTGAAGGTGCTTCCATTCGCGGGTGCCGAAGACGATGACCAGACGGGGACGCTTGCCGGTCTCCCATGCCTCGTCGCAAGATTCGAAGACCCGGCGGAACTTGGCCGGGATCGAAACGCGACCTTTCGCGTCGACCTTGACCTCTTCGGATCCTCTGAACCTGCTGCGTGCCACTGGCCCGCGCTCCTTACCACTGTCCCGGCCATTCCGGTGTTCCGAAATGGAAAGGGCGGATCGGGCTGCTGCCACTGCCCGATCCGCCGCCCTCGTTCCCATCTCTGGGCCCCGTAGTTTCGGGGATCGTCCCCGCGTTTGCGCCACCTGGGGGAGGTGCTGCTCGCGCGCCGCGGAGGCGTTATCCGGAAGCGGGTTGCCTGTATGAAGCCTGCTTGTCGCCTTGGGATCTTGTCGTCCCGTTATGCCCGTTCCGTGAGGAAAGGGATGACATGGGATTGCATGGGACGCAATGGGTTTGTTTGGTCCGCAACCTCTCGGCGGCAGGGTTCCGCCCGGCCGAATCGCACGAAGAAAACGACACGAAAGATTCACAAAGAGAAGGTTTGGAAAATTTGGCGGATCAGACCACTAGATGTAGTAGGTAAAATAAGGTGAAGCAAAAATCCCACAAGTTTCGAGAAAGCGATCGAAAAGGGATGCCAACTTCGACAAGAGCGGCTATCAGGGCCGGCTCGCCGCGTGCGGCTTTCCTCGAATTTCCCGGAAATCACGGCTGCTCACGTCCCGGTGATTCGTGATTCCGCTCGTTTCCCGTGAATTCCCAGCCGCGCGGGAAAGAAAGAAGGGTCCGAACCGGCCCCTTGCTGCTTTTCTACTTCTGGGCGAATCGGCTTCACGCCATCCCGCCGCCGATCAGCCGCTCAGCGAGACGGGAAAACGCCTGCGCGACCGGCCCATCGGTCACCGCAACCGGCGTGCCCGCATCACCCGCCAACCGGACATCCAGATTCAGCGGGATTTCGCCCAAGAAGGGCAGGCCGATCTGCTGGGCCTCGGCCGCGACCCCGCCATGACCGAACAGATGCGCCTCATGGCCGCAATTCGGGCAGATATAGGTGGACATGTTTTCGACCAGACCCAGAACCGGGGTCTTGAGCTTGTTGAACATGTCGATGGCGCGGCGCGCATCGATCAGCGCCACGTCCTGCGGCGTCGAGACGATGATTGCCCCTGAAACCTGCGCCTTCTGGCAGAGCGACAATTGCACATCGCCCGTGCCGGGCGGCAGATCCACCAGCAGCACGTCCAGCTCGCCCCATTTCACCTGATTGAGCATCTGCTGCAGCGCGCCCATCAGCATCGGGCCGCGCCAGACGAGGGCCTCGCCCTCTTTCATCATCAGGCCGATCGACATGACCGTGACGCCATGGGCGTGCAGCGGCTCGATCATCTGGCCGTCGCTGGTCGGGCGCTGCCCGGTCAGGCCCAGCATGCGGGGCTGCGAGGGGCCGTAGATATCGGCATCGAGCAAGCCGACCCGGCGTCCGGCCTTGGCCAGCGCCACCGCGAGGTTCGAGGTCAGGGTGGATTTCCCGACCCCGCCCTTGCCCGAACCGATGGCAATGATGCGCGCCACGCCGCTGACCGGCTCGGGGCCGGCCTGCGGGGTCGGATGACGACCGATCTTGAGGCTGGGCGGCGGCTCGCCCTGACCCGAGCGGCGCGCCACCTCTGCGCCGGCGGGCGGCGCTCCGCGCGGCGCGGCGGGTGCGGTCATCACGATCTGGACTTTCTCGACGCCGGGAATGGCGCGCAAGCGGCGCTCGGCCTCGGCCTCGACCGGGGCAAGCGCCTTGGCCGCTTCCGGATTCGCGGCCTCGATCACGAAACGAACGGTTCCGCCTTCGACCGCGAGCGCCCGCACCAGATCGGCCGAGATTAGATTCCCGCCCCCCGGAACGGCGATCTGTTGCAGTTCGGACAGCACACGTTCTCGTGATATGGTCATTTCGATCCCCGGCATTCAAAGCGACCGCAGCATGTCAATTTTGGCTCCGCTCTTCAAGCACGGCCAAATCGGTCGTGATAAGCCCATGAAACCTTGGGTAACTTGCCAACTACTTTCGTCCATTTCTTGAAACTGATCGAAAGAAGTCTGAAAAAGTTAATGTTTCTAAACCGTTTGCACCGCTGTTTCTTGAAAGCTATTCGGTTTCTGCATAGCAGCATCACGCCCCTGTCTCTTGTGCATTTGCGGCGAAACGCGCATGTTCGCCCTAACAAAGCGACGGGAAAATCCGAAGCTGACAGATCGCAAGAGTGCTGGACATGGCTGTTATCGAACTGAACCAAGGCATGGCTCACAAAGCCGAAGCTGCAGAAGGTCGCTTCGGGAACCTCTTTGCCGATCTGCGCGATTACTTTGCACGCCGGTCGCTGTTCCGCCAGACCGTTCGCGAGTTGAACGACCTTTCCGGTCGCGAGCTTGCCGATCTGGGGATCAACCGGTCGATGATCCGCAGCGTGGCCTATCAGGCCGCCTGGGGGTCGAAATAAGAATTTAATACCCGACCCTCTCCTCCTCCCTTGGGTCCGGGTTCAGGCGACATCCTCTCTCCTCCTCCCTGAGGATGTCGCCGCTCCAATACCGTAAGGCCCCTCCTCCTCCCTGGGCCTTGCAGTTCAGGCGGCACCCTCCTCCTCCTCCCTGAGGGTGCCGCCGATCAGATACGGTGAAACCCCTCCTCCTCCCTGGGTTTCACGGTTACGGCGGCCTCCCCCTCCTCCTCCCTGGGGCGCCGCCACCGACACGGCGAAGCCCCTCCTCCTCCCTGGGCTTTGCGGTTCAGGCGGCACCCTCCTCCTCCTCCCTGAGGGTGCCGCCGCAAACCCCCGGTCGGAACACGGAATACGATGGCCCCTCCTCCTCCCTGGGTCATCGGATCGCGGCACATGGCTCCTCCTCCCTGCCATTGCCGCACCCATACGCGGCCCCTCCTCCTCCCTGGGCCGGCGTTACGCGGCGGTGCCCTCCTCCTCCCTGGGCGCCGCCGCTTTTCATTTCAGCCCAACGCAGGTATTCGCGGGACATGTTGTCCTATCAGCACGCCTATCACGCCGGGAATCTCGCCGATCTGCAGAAGCACGCGCTTCTGGCATGGATGCTGGATTACCTGACCGCCAAGCCCAAGCCCCTGACCTATCTGGAAACCCATGCCGGGCGTGGTCTTTACGACCTTGCCGGGCCGGAATCCGAAAAGACCGGAGAGGCCCGCGCCGGCATCACCCGCGCGCTTTCCGAGGACTGGCTGCCCGAGGATCACCCGCTTTGTCAGGCGCTGGACCAGATCCGCGCCATGCACGGGCCGAATGCCTATCCCGGCTCGCCACTGATCGCGCGTTATTTCCTGCGCCCCGAGGACAATGCCCATCTGGCCGAGTTGCACCCGACCGAGCATGAGGCCCTGTCGCAAGTCGGCGGCTTTGCCCACCTGCACAAGCAGGACGGCTTTGCGATGGCTCAGGCAATCTGCCCGCCGACGCCGCGCCGCGGCCTTTTGCTGATCGACCCAAGCTATGAGGTGAAGGACGAATATGACGCCATTCCGCGCCAGATCGCCAAGCTCGCGCGGAAATGGAACGTTGGCGTCATCGCGCTGTGGTATCCGATCCTGACCGATCTGCGGCATGTGCCCATGCTCATGGCCCTGCAGCAGAACCACCCCGAGGCATTGCTCTCGGAGGTCCGCTTCCCGCCCGCCCGTCCGGGACATGGCATGGTCGGCTCGGGGATGTTCGTGATCAACCCGCCTTACGGGCTCGCGGATGAGGCCCGCCGGATCAAGGCGCTTTATTCCGGCCTGTAGGCCAAAGCGGCGGCCAGCCTGCGATCCTCGGGATGCTCCTCGCCCTTGCCCCAAGGGCGAAAGCGCAGCCGAAAGGCGCTGAGCGCCGCCGGGCTTTCCGGATAGCCGATCCGGGCGAGGCTTGCGCCCAAGGGCAGATCCGCCCCCTCGCCCGGCCAGAGGGCAAGTCCCTGAAGCGCCAGACGTTTCCAGTCGAAGCGCGGTCCGGGATCAATCTTTCGATCCGGGGCCATGTCGGAATGGGCGATCACCGCATCGGCAGAGATGCCCCAGCGCAGCATAACTCCGCGCAAAAGCACCTCGAGCGCCTTCATCTGCGGTTCGGGAAAGGGGCGGTCGCCGGGATTGACCAACTCGATGCCGATCGAGCGCGAATTCACATCCGTGCGGCCCTGCCAGCTTCCCGCGCCCGCATGCCAAGCGCGGCGGTCCTCGGGGACGAGGGCTTCCGTCAGCCCATCCTCATGGATCAGCCAATGCGCCGAGACCTCGGATGCGGGATCGCATAGTCTCGCACGGGCCGAGGGGCCATCCACCATGCCGGTGTAATGCAAAACGACCAGTTCGGGTTTTTGCCCGCGCCGGTCGCCGTGATTGGGAGAAAGGCTCAAAGCCCGTTCTGCTGCCTGACCGGGCGCGGGTCCCATCCACAGACGAAGCCGTCGCCATCCGGGTCCATGCCGCCCGGATCAAGCACCGGCCCGCCCTTGGCGATGAAACCGCGCTGCGCCGCATCGCGCGACGGATAGGTGCTGCAGAGACGCGCCGCCTGTGCGACCGAGCCGCCCGTGCGCCTGTAAAGCGAGGTGCCGGGGTCCTGCCGCTCTTCATAGGCGTATTTGACCAGAACAGGCGTCGTTCCGGCATAGGCTCCGGTGGTGGCGACCGGGGCCGCCGTCACCTTTTGATCGACCACGACCACTTTCGGCGGCGTGGTCGATTTCGGCGTCGCGCCGATATCCAGAACGCTCGGCGCATTCGCGGGCAATTCCACCGGAATCGCCTGCGGTACCGGACCCTGCCCAACCAGCGCGAGTTCGCGCTGCTTGGAATAGGTCGCATAGGAGGTCCCGTTGCGGATCGCGCTGTAATTCGGGTTCCAACCCGAATTCTCGCCGCAACCCATCAGCGTCAGGACCGGGGCCAGAACGGCCAGAGTCATCAGTCGTTGCATCACGCGCCCTCCAATTCCGGGCTGCTTACCACCAGCGCGCCGGTTTTGCGGTAAATCCTGCCGCAGTTTCCAGCGATTGCGCAAGGTTCAACAGCCCGCCCTCGTCCCAAGGACGCCCGATGAGTTGCATTCCAAGCGGCATTCCCTGCCGATCAAGCCCCATCGGCACAGAAATCCCCGGAAGACCGGCCAAGTTCAGGGTCACGGTGAAGACGTCGTTGAGATACATCTCGACCGGATTGCCCTTGTTGGCCGATCCCAGCGGGAAGGCGGCGCTGGGGGTCGTCGGCGCGAGAATCGCATCCACGCCCGAGGCATAGGCCTGATCGAAGTCGCGCTTGATCAACGCACGGACCTTGCGGGCGCGGTTGTAATAGGCGTCGTAGAAGCCCGCCGACAGCACATAGGTGCCGATCATCACGCGGCGCTGCACCTCGGGGCCGAAGCCCTCGGCGCGGGTCTTTTCATACATCTCGACCACGCCATCGCCAGCGCCCAGCTTGGCGCGGCGGCCATAGCGCACACCGTCATAGCGCGCGAGGTTCGAGGACGCCTCGGCCGGTGCGATGACGTAATAGGCCGGAAGGGCGTATTTCGCATGCGGCAGGCTGATATCAACCACCTCGGCACCGGCATCGCGCAGCATCTCGGCAGTGCGGTTCCAGAGCCTGTCGATCTCATCCGACAGCCCGTCGATGCGGTATTCGCGCGGAATACCGATCTTTTTGCCGCGGATGTCGCCGGTCAGGGCGGCTTCGTAATCCGGCACCGGGCGGTCGGCGCTGGTGGAGTCTTTCGCATCGACCGAGGCCATCGCGCCCAGCATGATCGCCGCGTCGCGCACGGTCTTGGTGATCGGGCCAGCCTGATCCAGCGAGGAAGCATAGGCGATCACGCCCCAGCGGCTGACGCGGCCATAGGTCGGGCGCAGGCCCACCGTGCCGGTGAAGGCGGCGGGCTGGCGGATCGAGCCGCCGGTATCGGTGGCGGTCGCGCCAAGGCACAGATCTGCGGCCACCGCAGCAGCCGAACCGCCCGAGGAACCGCCGGCGGTGCGCTCGACGCCGTCGCCCAGCTTCCACGGATTGACCGTCGCGCCATAAACGCTGTTCTCGGTCGAAGAACCCATGCCGAACTCATCTTGGTTCAGCTTGCCGAGCATGACCGCGCCCTGATCCCAAAGGTTCTGGGTCACGGTCGATTCATATTGCGGCAGGAAGCCTTCAAGGATGCGGCTGGCCGACTGGCTGGGCACACCCTTGACGCAGAAAAGATCCTTCACACCGACCGGAATCCCGGTCATCGGCGCGGCATTGCCTGCCTTGATGCGGGCGTCGGCGGCAGCCGCCATCTCGCGCGCCATGTCGGGCGTGTTATGGACAAAGGCGTTCAGCGCGCCGGATGCGTCGATCGCCGAGATGCAGGCCTCGGTCAACTCGACGGCGGTGGTCTCGCCCTTGGCCAAGGCGTCGCGCGCCCCGGCAATGGTCAGTTTGTTCAGATCGCTCATTCCACCACCTTCGGCACGGCAAAGAAGCCCTCGCGCGCATCGGGCGCGTTCTTCAGGACGAGGTCCTGCTGTTCGCCGTCGGTGACGACATCCGCGCGCCGTTTCAGGCGCATGGGCTCGACGCCGGTCATGGGCTCGACGCCCTCGACATCAACCTCGTTCAGCTGTTCCATGAAATGCAGGATGCCGTTCAGGTCCTGCGCCAAGGCCGGCAGGTCCGCATCAGCAACCGCGATGCGCGCCAGATGCGCGACCTTGCGGGCTTCGTCCTCTGTGATCGACATGGGGGCTCCTTTTCGCTTGGGGCGGGTTTACCCCCCGCGCCGGGTCGGGGCAAGCGCCGCTGGCCGGGTCGCTACGGGAACTTTACGGCCTGCAAGGGGCTTGGCAGGATGCGGCCGCGCAGCAAAGGAGCCCTTCCCCATGAAATTGACCTGGCTTGGCCATTCCGGCTTCCGTCTCGAGATCGAGGATGCCGTGATCCTTATCGACCCCTGGCTTGTCGGCAATCCCGCTTTCCCGACCGAGCGCCGCGACGAGGCCATTGCCGGCGCGACCCATGTCCTCTTGACCCACGGCCATGGCGACCATGCTGGAGACACGATCAGCATCGCACGCGAATTGAAGATCCCCGTGGTCGGCATCTACGACCTGATCAGCACCTGGCAGACCCATCAATCCATTCAGGGCATCGGTTTCAACAAGGGCGGGACGGTCGATCTGAACGGGGCCAAGGTGACGATGGTCAATGCCAGCCATTCCTCATCGATCGAAGGCAATGAAGGCCCGATCTATGCCGGCCACGAATCCGGCTACATGATCGCGGGCGAGGGTCATGTGATCTATGTCTCGGGCGATACCGACATCATGGCCGACATGGCTTGGATGGGGGAATATCACCAGCCCGATATCGGCATTCTTTGCGCGGGTGGGCATTTCACGATGGACATGAAGCGCGCGGCTTGGGCAGCGAATAAATATTTCAACTTCAAGACCGTGATTCCCTGCCATTACAAGACCTTTCCACTGCTGGAACAGTCGGCCGAGGCGCTGAAATCCGGGCTTCCGGGCGTCGACGTGATCGAACCCGAGGTGATGGAGGCGATCATTTTCTGAAATGACAAAGCGCGGCTCAGGGCCGCGCTGCGTCAATTCTCGCTTTTGCCAAAGATCAGGCGGCGAGGCGCTCTTCGGCTTCCAGCGGCATCGGCTCGAAGCTGAAATAGCCATACATCTGCTCAAGCACCGCTTGGGCTTCAATGGCTGCTTTCTCGTTCACGCGGTTCAGGGGCGTGACTTTGTTCGTCTCGGGGGCGTTCATCTCGGGCAACTCCGGATCGGATAACAACACTTCTGGATTGCTCTCGATATAGGGCCGCGAAGCAGTCTGAGCCAGTGCTGCATCGCGGCAAATCATGGGTTTGGCCGTCATACCGGCCATGCCCTCAGGTCAGATCAAACGACCCGCTCGACCATCATGTGCTTGATCGAAGCGATTGCCTTGGCCGGGTTCAGGCCTTTCGGGCAGGTGTTCGTGCAGTTCATGATCGTGTGGCAGCGATAGAGCTTGAAGGGATCTTCCAGCGCATCCAGACGCTCGGCCGTGGCTTCATCGCGCGAGTCGATGATCCAGCGATAGGCGTGCAGCAGCGCCGCCGGCCCGAGATAGCGGTCGCCGTTCCACCAGTAGCTCGGGCAGGAGGTCGAGCAGGAGGCGCACATCACGCATTCATAGAGGCCGTCGAGTTTCTTGCGATCCTCGATCGACTGGCGCCACTCCTTGCCCGGGGTCGGCGATTCGGTGATCAGATAAGGGTTCACCGAGGCGTGCTGGGCATAGAAATGGGTCAGGTCAGGGATCAGGTCCTTGACCACCGGCATATGCGGCAGCGGGTAGATGTTCACGTCCTTGCCGGTGACTTCGTCGATGCCGAAGATGCAGGCGAGGCGGTTGCCGCCGTCGATGTTCATCGCGCAGGAACCGCAGATCCCCTCACGGCACGAGCGGCGGAAGGTCAGGGTCGGGTCGATCTCGTTCTTGATCTTGATCAGCGCGTCCAGGACCATCGGACCGCATTTGTCGAGGTCGATGAAATAGGTGTCGATGCGCGGGTTCTCCCCGGTATCGGGGTCCCAGCGATAGATGTTGAAGCGGCGGACATTCTTGCCCTCGGGCTTCGGCCATGTCTTGCCGACCCGCATGCGGCTGTTCTTGGGAAGGGTAAGTTGGACCATTGGGTAACTCCTGGTGGTCAGACCGCCGTCATGCGGTAGGCTGGTAGCTTGGCCGAATGCGACATCACGCGCTCCAGCCCGGTTGTTCATTCAGCGGCCTGCCGGGTGGCAGGCCCGAGCGGCGTCGGACGCAGGCCTCGAACACATCAGCGGGATTGCGGCCCATGATGTAATCCGAGGACAGTTCGATCCCGACATAGCCGCCGCGATAGCCGTCCGACCCGATCCCGAGGCCGATCTCGGAACGGGGCCGCACGGCGTCTCGCGCATCGCGAAGGCAGATCATTTCGGCCTCTTCGACCGAAACCGGCGCGGTCGCGCAGGCAGCCAAGCCCAAGAAAAGGCCAAGGACCACCGTCAGCGCGCCGCGCCCTGCCATCAGGCCGCCGTCTTGGCCGCCGCAGCCGCGCCCGCGATGCATTGCGTCGTGGTCGGACGGCTGACGATCGAGGCGACCGCGCCGCTGGCCCCTGCATCGCCCGCATCGGCGATCCCGGCAAGTTCGGCCGTGGTCGCGTTCTGCATGACGCAATCGGTATAGGGCGCGACATTGGCACCGGGCAGGCGCTTGGCCATCTCGCGGTTGATCACCAGACGCGCGCTGGAGCGCACCGCCGCATCCGGGTTCGGAGCAGGCGGCTGGATCTGCGGCACGGGGGCCGGCGCAGTGGGCGGGCCTTGCACCACGCAGCCCGAAAGGGCCAGCGCGGCAACGGTCAAGACTAAGGAAAGACGCATCAATAAACCCTCGCTTTGGGTGCGATCTTCTTGAGATCGATCCCGCCCTCATCCAGCGTGGTCAGAGGCTCGAGGTGGACGGGCCGATAGGCCAGTTTAACATCGTTGCCTTCGATCCATGCAAGCGAGTGCTTCCGCCAGGTGGCGTCATCCCGCTCGGGCCAGTCTTCATGGGCATGGGCGCCGCGGCTTTCCTTGCGTGCCTCGGCGGCGACGATGGTCGCCAGAGCGTTCGGCATCAGGTTGGTCAGTTCCAGCGTCTCCATGAGGTCGCTGTTCCAGATCAGGCTGCGGTCGGTGACTTTCAGGTCGTCGAGCTTGGCGGCGATGACCTTCATCTTCTCCATGCCCTCGGCCAGCGTCTTGTCGGTGCGGAAGACGGCGGCGTCGGCCTGCATGGTCTTCTGCATCTCAAGGCGCAGTTCGGCGGTCGAGGTCGAACCATTCGCATTGCGGATGCGGTCGAAACGCTCAAGGGCCTTCTCGACCGAGGCGACATTGGTCGAGGGGATCGGCGCGGCGCGGTCGACGACCTCGCCCGCGCGGATCGCGGCGGCGCGGCCGAAGACCACGAGGTCGATCAGCGAGTTCGAACCGAGGCGGTTCGCCCCGTGCACCGAGGCGCAACCGGCCTCGCCCACGGCCATCAGGCCCGGGAAGACGGCGTCCGGCTGTTCCTCGGTCGGGTTCAGCACCTCGCCCCAGTAGTTGGTCGGAATGCCGCCCATGTTGTAGTGCACGGTCGGGATGACCGGGATCGGCTCGCGGGTGACATCGACACCGGCGAAGATGCGGGCCGATTCCGAGATGCCCGGCAGGCGCTCCGCGAGCGTCTCCGGCGGCAGGTGCATCAGGTTCAGGAAGATGTGGTCCTTTTCCGGGCCCACGCCACGGCCTTCGCGGATCTCCATGGTCATGCAGCGCGAGACGACGTCGCGCGAGGCCAGATCCTTGTAGGTCGGGGCATAGCGTTCCATGAAACGCTCGCCTTCCGAGTTGGTCAGGTAGCCGCCTTCGCCGCGCGCACCCTCGGTGATCAGGCAGCCCGAACCGTAGATGCCGGTCGGGTGGAACTGCACGAATTCCATGTCCTGCAGCGGCAGGCCCGCGCGGGCCACCATGCCGCCACCGTCGCCGGTGCAGGTATGGGCCGAGGTCGCCGAGAAATAGGCGCGGCCATAACCGCCAGTGGCCAGAACGACCATCTTGGCATTGAAGACGTGGATGGTGCCGTCATCGAGCTTCCAGCAGACCACCCCGGTGCATTTGCCGTCGGTCACGATCAGGTCGAGGGCGAAATACTCGATGAAGAACTCGGCCTTCTCCTTCAGCGAACGCCCGTAGAGCGTGTGCAGGATGGCGTGGCCGGTGCGGTCGGCGGCGGCGCAGGTGCGCTGCACCGGCGGGCCTTCGCCATATTCGGTGGTGTGGCCGCCGAAGGGACGCTGGTAGATCTTGCCCTCTTCGGTGCGCGAGAACGGCACGCCGTAATGCTCAAGCTCATAGACCGCCTTGGGGGCCTCACGCGCGAGGTATTCCATCGCGTCGGTATCGCCCAGCCAGTCCGACCCCTTGACGGTGTCGTACATGTGCCATTGCCAGCTGTCCGGGCCCATGTTCGACAGCGAAGCGGCGATGCCGCCCTGCGCCGCAACGGTATGCGAGCGGGTCGGGAAGACCTTGGTCACGCAGGCCGTGCGCAGGCCCTGCTCGGCCATGCCCAGCGTCGCGCGCAGACCGGCTCCGCCGGCGCCCACGACAACCACGTCATAATCGTGTGTTTCGTATTTGTAAGCAGCCATGGGGAACCTCAAAGAACGACAATCGCGCCCAGACCCATGCGGGCCAGCGCGTAAACGGCGGTGGCGATGACCGCCCAGCCGAAGATGACGGAAAAGATGACCGCGCCCTTGCGGGTGGCACCCTGGAAGTAGTCATCGATCATGATGCGCGTGCCCTTGATGAAGTGCAGCATCCCCACGATGACGAAAAGACCGGTGATGAGCGCCGGAAGCGGGCGGCCGAAATAGGCCAGCAGCAATTCGCGCGGCAGTCCAATGGCGCAGGCGATGGTGATCATGAACAGGGGCGTCAGGATCGCCAGCGCGACGGCGCTCATGGTCATGTACCAATGATGCTGCGTGCCCTCATGGGAGGCGCCCAGACCGACAGCGGATTTGCGGGGAGTGATGTAACGCATGATGCCGCCTTTCCTCAGAACACGAAGAAGATGATCAGGGTCAGCACGGCCAGCGCGACCGAGCCGCCGATCAGCAGTTGGCTGGATTTCTGCGCTTGATCAATTTCAAAGCCATAGCCCGCGTCATAGCAAAGGTGACGGATGCCCGCGAGCATATGATACCACAGCGCCCACATCGAGCCGGTCAGGATGATGAACCCGATCCAGGACCGCATTACCCAGTCGGCACAGGCGAAAGCGCCCGGCGAAGCGACGGCGGCGGCAAGCCACCAGACGATCAGGACGATGCCGGCAACCAGGGCATGACCGGTGATCCGGGTCATGATCGAGGTGACGGCGGCGAGTGGCAGGCGGTAAACCTGCAGATGGGGTGACAGCGGCCGGTTGCCCCGGTTGACGTCAGCCATGATGCGCTCTCCTGCGTTCAGGGGCCTGGCTCGCGCGGCGGCTGGCGGCGAGGGCTGGCCGAGAATTTGGCACTGCTAATAGTCGTTTTGATCGGACTGTCACGGGGTGATGCTGGGTCAAACTCGGAACCGGCGCAAAATCTCGGGTTTGTGATCACAGCGTGACGGCATGTGATCACGGCGATTGGCGCGTGTTCCCTATGGTTGCGGTATCAATGGGATGGGCCGAAAATACCTGACGATTCCACATTGGTTTTTAGCCCATCACAGGGGGACCAGCGCCCAGTAATCCAGATCGAGCAGGACATCCTGCGCATATTTCCCGTCCGCGCCGCGTAAGGTCTGCGTCCCCGCCGCGCCCTTATGCGCAACCAGCCGCAGACGCAGCGCACCGATGCCCGGCGCATCGGTTTCGGCCTTGTCGAGCACCTCAGACCACGCCCGGATCGTGTCGCCCGCAAAACAGGGATTGGCATGGGCCCCTGCGTTCAGGGCCACGATCATCTGCGCATTGGCCAGCCCGTTGAAGGACAAAGCCCGCGCCATGCTGATGACATGGCCGCCATAGATCAGCCGCCGCCCATCCTCGCGGAAGGTGGCGTCGAAATGCACCTTAGCGGTGTTCTGCCAAAGCCGCGTCGCCAGCATATGCTCGGCCTCTTCGACGGTGACGCCATCGACATGGTCGATAATCTCGCCAATGGCGTAATCGCCCCAGCGATGCGGCTCTCCGGCCAGTTCGAAATCATACTCCGAGAAATCGAGGCCATCGGGAACGACGAGGTTCTCGGGCGCGACAGAAGGGGCCAGTTCGGGAACCTGCGGCTCGGGCGCAGGGCTGGCGGCGTCGCGTTTGCGCACCATTACCCAGCGGATATAGTCGAGTACCGGCTCATTCATCTGATTCAGGCCGACCGTGCGGACCCAGACCACGCCGGATTGCCCGTTCGAGTTTTCCTTGAGGCCGATCACTTGGGATTCGGCCCGCAAAGTGTCGCCGGGCATGACCGGACGCAGCCAGCGCCCCTCGGCATAGCCCAGATTGGCGACCGCATTCACACTGATATCCGGGACCGTTTTGCCAAAGACGACATGGAAAGCCAGCAGATCGTCGATCGGGCTGCTTTCCAGCCCGCAACCCGCCGCGAACTCATCCGAGGAATAAAGCGCGTGCCGGGCCGGATAAAGCGCGTGGTAAAGCGCGCGCTCGCCCTCGGCTATGGTGCGCGGCACGGCATGGCGGATCACCTGCCCGACTTCGTAATCCTCGAAGAAACGTCCGGGATTGGTTTTGCTCATTGCTGGCCCAGCTTCATCTCGGGGTGATATTCGGCCTCGATCTCTTTCGTGACGGCTTGGGCGCAGCGCATGACGCCGCGCGCCGCGTCAAAAGCCATCGAGGGGTCGCCATGCAATTCCCAGCCCTTGGACAGCGCGAGGCTGACCTTATGGCAGAAGTCCGAAGTGTCATCTTCGGTCAGCAGGCGGTAGATCTTGGGCATGTCAGGCTCCGAAAGGGTTATAGCCAAGGGCTTTGTGGATCATCCCCACGACCAGCATCACGAGGATCGCGCCAGCGACAGCCATGACCTCACGCTTCGCCGGGAAGGGACCGGCAGGCGGGGTCCAGCTTGGTTCAGCGCGGTTGATCGCAGCCATCTCGACCAGCGCCCAGACGAAAAGGCCACCGAACAGGATGAAGCTCGGCAGGTCGCCATTGGGCAAAAGATGGGCCAGCGCCCAAAGCGAAAAGCCGGTCAACTGCGGGTGGCGAATGCGGCTGGTGATGCGGGTCTTCATGCCTGCGGCAGCGAAAAGATAGAAGGCCGCCAGCACCAGAAGGTTATTGATGCCCTTCAGCGGTGCCGAAGGCCCCCACCAATATGGCCCATCCGACATGCGATAGCCAATGATCATCAGAAGGACCGAGACGCCAAGCGCCGCGGCCACCATGCCCTTGCCCTTCTCGCCCATTTCGGCGCGGCGGGCGGGCTGCAGGCGCTTGAAAAGATGGGCGCCCCAGAACAAGGCAACGCCAAGGATCAGGATCAACATCTGGCTTTTCCCTTGCTGGATGCTTTCGGGATCAGACTGGACCTAGCCCGCCAGCCGCGCAATGGCCTCGGCCTTAGCGAGGGTGGCGCGGGCGGTCGCGACATGCAGGTTTTCGACAATCCGGCCATCGACGACCGCGACGCCCTTACCCTGCGCCTTGGCCTCGTCGAAGGCCTCGATCTGGCGGCGGGCCAGCGCCACCTCATCCTCGGAGGGGCCGAAGACCGCATTGGCAATGGCAAGCTGCGCCGGGTGGATCAGGGTCTTGCCGTCAAAGCCCATATCGCGGCCCTGTTCGCATTCGAAGCGCAGACCGTCTTCGTCCTTAAAGGCGTTGAAGACCCCGTCCACGATCACCAGCCCATGCAGCCGCGCCGCGAGCAGGCAAAGCCCCAAACCCGCCATCATCGGCGCGCGGTCAGGACGGAAGCGGGCGTTCAACTCCCTGGCAAGGTCATTCGTCCCCATCACCATGCCATGCAGCCGGGGATGAGCGGCGATTTCGGCGGCGTTCAGCATACCCTCGGCGGTTTCCATCATCGCCCAGAGCGGCGTCTCGGGGATCAGATCGGCCACGCGGTCCAGATCGGCGGCGCGGCTGACCTTGGGGACCAGCACCGCATCCGCCCCTTGCGCGAAGGCGCGGGCATCCCCCTCGCCCCATTCAGTATCGAGGCCGTTCATCCTCACGATCCGCGCCCGTCCGCCGTAATCGGCCAGAAGCGCCTGGGCCAGCAGATCGCGGGCCGGCACTTTTTCGCCCGGCGAGACCGCGTCCTCGAGGTCGAAGATGATCGCATCGGCAGGCAGGCCTTGGGCCTTTTCCATTGCACGGACATTCGAGGCGGGGATGTAAAGCACAGAGCGATAGGGTCGGGTCATGCTGGCCTCACGTAACAATATTGCGCGACGCTGCACGCAAAGGACGCGAATCGCAAGCGCCTTTCGCCGCACTGCGGCGTCAGAAGGCCTGCCAGATCAATCGCAGCGAGACGAGCATCAGCGCCCAAGTGATGAACTTGTAAAAGACCGTCGCAGGCATGCGGCGGATGATCCAGAGCCCGCAGACCACGCCAATGATCCCCGGCAGCATCAACACCGCCGCGACCGCAAGGTTATGCGCAGAAAGCTGCCCCAGAAAGGCATAGGGAATCAGTTTCACCGCATTGCAGATGGCGAAGAACACCGTCGTCGTGCCCGCAAAGACCATCGGCTCAAGCCGCAGCGGCTGGGCATAGACCTGATAGGGTGGCGCGCCGGAATGCGAGACGAAACTGGTATAGCCCGACAGCAGGCCCCAGAAGCTGCCCGCCGCCAGATGCGGCGCGCGAGCAGCGGCGCGACTTGGCGCGCGCAGCAAGGCGTTCAGCGCAAAAATCAGCCCGATCGCGCCCACGATCAGGCCGATATAGCGTTCGTCGACCAGATGTGCCGTGGCCCAGCCCAGTCCGATGCCCGCGATCGCCCCCGGCAGCAGACTGGCCAGGGTCCGCCGGTCGAAACTGCGGCGAAAGGCGATCAGCCCCCCGATATCCGAGACGACATAGACCGGAAGCATGATCCCCGCCGCCTGCACAGGCGACATCACCAGCGACATGAGCGGGACCGAGATGACCCCGACCATCGCAAGCCCGCCCTTGGCGAGACCAACCGCAAAGGCGGCGATGATGCCCAAGCCCCAGCCCCAGAGATCCAGTCCCATTCTCACCCTCACCCCTGCCGCAAACCGACCTAGGCCAGACCCGAGGGCGATGCAATCTCGGCCTGCGCACCGGCTGCTAACGCTAACCTGCCGGGAAAGCGGGCTTTCACCCGCCCAGGTCAGCAAAATATGGAGGATTTGACTGGCAAGGCTTGCGGTTTTGCATGCAACGGAATACCCCACCGCGCGAACCAATCATGGAAATCGGAGGTTTACATGGCCCGTCCCAAGATCGCTCTCATCGGCGCAGGTCAGATCGGTGGCACGCTGGCGCACCTGGCCGCGATGAAGGAACTGGGCGACGTCGTCCTGTTCGACATCGCCGAGGGCACCCCTCAGGGCAAGGCTCTGGACATCGCGCAATCGGGCCCGTCGGAAGGTTTCGACGCGGTGATGAAAGGCGCGAACGACTATGCCGACATCGCGGATGCGGATGTGTGCATCGTGACCGCAGGCGTTCCGCGCAAGCCGGGCATGTCGCGCGACGATCTTCTGGGCATCAACCTCAAGGTCATGAAATCGGTCGGCGAAGGCATCAAGCAATACGCCCCGAAAGCCTTCGTGATCTGCATCACCAACCCGCTCGACGCGATGGTCTGGGCGCTGCGCGAATTCTCGGGCCTGCCGCATGAGAAAGTCGTGGGCATGGCTGGCGTGCTGGACTCGGCGCGTTTCCGTCACTTCCTGTCGCTGGAATTCGGCGTCTCGATGCGCGACGTCACCGCCTTTGTTCTGGGCGGCCATGGCGACACGATGGTTCCGCTGGTCCGCTACTCGACCGTTGGCGGCATCCCGCTGCCGGATCTGGTCTCGATGGGCTGGACCTCGCAGGAAAAACTGGACGCAATCGTTCAGCGCACCCGTGATGGCGGTGCCGAGATCGTCTCGCTGCTGAAGACCGGCTCGGCCTTCTATGCCCCGGCCACTTCGGCCATCGAGATGGCGGAAGCCTATCTGAAAGACCAGAAGCGCGTCCTGCCCTGCGCGGCCTATGTCAACGGCGCCTATGGCCTTGACGGCCTCTATGTCGGCGTGCCGACCGTGATCGGCGCCAACGGCATCGAGAAGGTCATCGACATCAAGCTGAACAAGGACGAGCAGGCGATGTTCGACAAGTCCGTCGACGCCGTCAAAGGCCTGGTTGCGGCTTGCAAAGGCATCGACGGCTCGCTCGCCTGATCCAGGGCGCAATTGCCGGAAATCACGACCCCGCGGCATCATGCCGCGGGGTTTTTTCTTTGGCTCAACCGCAGAGTCGCAGCGCCCCGGCATGCTTGCGTTAACAATCAAAAGATTTGCGATCACAGCCAGAATGCGTGTGATCACAAAAACCGCAAACAAGCGGATTTTACCGATTTCCCCGCGCTAATTGCTTTAGAGCACCGCCCGAATGTGCAAAAAGCCCGCCAACCGATATTGCGGGGAAGTAGCATGAACATCCATGAATACCAGGCCAAGGCGCTGCTGCGCCAATACGGCGCGCCGGTTTCCGACGGTCGCATCGTGATGAAGGCCGACGAAGCCAAGACCGCCGCTGGCGAACTCGACGGACCGCTTTGGGTCGTCAAGGCGCAGATCCACGCAGGTGGTCGCGGCAAAGGCCACTTCAAAGAAGCCGAAGCTGGCGAAAAAGGCGGCGTTCGCCTGGCCAAGTCGGTTGAAGAAGCCGAAGAACTGACCCGCCAGATGCTGGGCCGCACGCTGGTCACGCACCAGACCGGCGAAGCTGGCAAGCAAGTCAACCGCATCTATATCGAAGACGGTTCGGACATCGAGCGCGAGCTGTATCTGGCTCTGCTGGTCGATCGTCAGACCTCGCGCGTGTCGTTTGTTGCCTCGACCGAAGGCGGCATGGACATCGAAGAAGTCGCTGCCCATACCCCCGAAAAGATCGTCAGCTTCAGCGTTGACCCGGCTTCGGGCCTGTCGGACTTCCACGGCCGCCGCGTCGCTTTCGCTCTGGGTCTGACCGGTGGTCAGGTCAAGCAATGCGTCGCTCTGGTCAAAAACCTGTATCGCATGTTCATCGAAAAAGACATGGAGATGCTGGAGATCAACCCGCTGATCGTCACCCCGGAAGGCAACATCAAGTGCCTCGACGCGAAGATGGGCTTCGACAACAACGCTCTGTATCGTCAAGCCGACATCATGGCGCTGCGCGACGAAACCGAAGAAGACTCGAAAGAGCTGGCAGCCTCGAAGTTCGATCTGAACTACATCGCGCTGGACGGTGAAATCGGCTGCATGGTGAACGGCGCGGGCCTCGCGATGGCCACGATGGACATCATCAAGCTGTTCGGCGCCGAGCCGGCCAACTTCCTCGATGTCGGCGGCGGCGCCACCAAAGAGAAAGTGACCGAAGCGTTCAAGATCATCACCTCGGATCAGAACGTCAAAGGCATCCTCGTGAACATCTTCGGCGGCATCATGCGCTGCGACATCATCGCGGAAGGCATCATCGCCGCCGTGAAGGAAGTCGGCCTGCAGGTTCCGCTGGTCGTTCGTCTGGAAGGCACCAATGTCGAGCTGGGCAAAGAGATCATCTCGAAATCCGGCCTGAACGTGATCGCCGCCGACGACCTGTCGGACGCCGCCCAGAAAATTGTCAAAGCGGTGAAGGGGTAATTTTCCATGGCCGTTCTCATTAACAAAGACACCAAAGTCATCTGCCAGGGCATCACCGGCTCGCAGGGGACTTTCCACACCGAGCAAGCGATCGCCTACGGCACCAAGATGGTCGGCGGCGTGACCCCCGGCAAAGGCGGTTCCGAGCATCTGGGCCTGCCCGTCTACAACTCGGTCCACGAAGCCGTGGCGAAGACCGGCGCGAACGCGACCGCGATCTACGTGCCGCCGCCCTTCGCAGCCGACTCGATCCTGGAAGCCATCGACGCGCAGATCCCGCTGATCGTCGCGATCACCGAAGGCATCCCGGTTCTGGACATGATGCGCGTGAAGCGTGCCCTGCAAGGCTCGAACTCGCTGCTGATCGGCCCGAACTGCCCCGGCATCATGACCCCGGACGAGTGCAAGATCGGCATCATGCCGGGTTCGATCTTCCGCCGTGGTTCGGTGGGCGTCGTCTCGCGCTCGGGCACGCTGACCTATGAAGCCGTGAAACAGACCTCGGATGTCGGCCTCGGCCAGTCCTCGGCTGTCGGCATCGGCGGCGACCCGATCAAGGGCATGGAGCATATCGACGTGCTGCGCATGTTCCTCGACGATCCGGAAACCGAATCGATCATCATGATCGGTGAAATCGGTGGTTCGGCCGAAGAAGAAGCCGCCGAGTTCCTCGCCGAGCAGAAGCGCAAGGGCAACTGGAAACCGACCGCTGGCTTCATCGCTGGCCGCACGGCTCCTCCGGGCCGCCGCATGGGCCATGCCGGTGCGATCGTCTCGGGCGGCAAGGGTGACGCGGAATCGAAGATCGAAGCCATGAAGTCGGCTGGCATCATCGTCGCCGACAGCCCGGCCGGTCTGGGCGAAGCCGTCCTGAAGGCCATTGGCCGTTAAGACCGCGCCAAGGTTTTGAAATTAATCTGGTCCCCACCTATCTACCGGGGGCCAGACCGGAACCGCCAAAGGTGGACCTCGTGAACCGTAGCGCGAAGATCATCGACACCCCCGCCCCCTCGCCCCTGCGAGATGGCGGTCTCATGCGTTCCGGCCGATGGGCCGGAATAATGACGCTCGTGCTGATTCTGGCCGCGGCCTGCGGACGCGGTCCGACCGACGACATTCTGCCCGGCGGCGTGCCCGCCCGGACCGATCTGCACGATGCCTCGGGCCTGCCCTCGCCCGCGGTTCGCACCGTCAACCGCAATGACGCGGGCTGGCGGCTGATCTATCATCCCGGCCGTGCCCCGGCAGGGTCGGAGCAGCAGGCAGCCCGCGCCCTTTGCGGGCTTGAACGCCGCAGGGTCGCGCAGATCGTGCGGCTTCCTCTCGAGGCGCCCCAGGACGATCCGGGTGCAGCCAAGATCGATATCATCTGTGCGTGAACAGGCTTGAAACCATGAGCCCTTCGCGTACAGCCCGACGACAAGCAGCCGGCCGCAAGACCGCCCTGCAATTTCACCAGCCGCCTCAGCGCGACGGCAAGCAACTGGACGATCAGAGATGAACGATCAATCCCCCAACGCAACTTTTCATGACTCCAGCTTCTTGCAGGGCCAGAACGCGGTCTATGTCGAGCAGCTTTACGGGCAATGGGCGCAGGACCCGGCCGCCGTCGACGCCGCCTGGGACGAGTTTTTCCGCAGCCTAGGCGATGACGAGAACACCGTCACCCGCGAGGCCAAGGGCGCAAGCTGGCGTCGCGCCGACTGGCCCCCGGCCCCCACGGACGAGATGACCTCGGCGCTGACCGGCGAATGGCCGATGATGCCCAAGGCCGAGGCCAAGGCCGCGCTGGACAAGATCGCCGCGAAGGCCGGGGAAAAGGGCGTCCCGCTGACGGATGAGTTCCTCAAGCGTGCCGTGCTGGATAGCATCCGCGCGATCATGCTGATCCGCGCTTTCCGGATCCGCGGCCATCTGCATGCACAACTCGACCCGCTGGGAATGCGCGAGATTCCCGATCATGGCGAGCTGAACCCGGAAACCTATGGTTTCACCGCAGCCGACATGGACCGCCCGATCTTCATCGACAATGTTCTGGGCCTGCAGATCGCCTCGATCCGCCAGATCACCGACCTGATGAAGCGCACCTATTGCGGCACCTTCGCCATCCAGTTCATGCATATCTCGAATCCCGAGGAAGCAGCATGGCTGAAAGAGCGCATCGAGGGCTACGGCAAGGAAATCGCCTTCACCCGCGAAGGCCGCCGCGCCATCCTGAACAAGCTCGTCGAGGCCGAAGGCTTCGAGAAATTCCTGCACGTCAAATACATGGGCACCAAGCGCTTCGGCCTTGACGGCGGCGAGGCCCTGATCCCGGCGATGGAGCAGATCATCAAGCGCGGCGGTGCGCTTGGCGTAAAGGATGTCGTCATCGGCATGCCGCACCGTGGCCGCCTGTCGGTTCTAGCCAATGTGATGCAGAAGCCCTACCGCGCGATATTCCACGAATTCCAGGGCGGCAGCTACAAGCCCGAGGACGTGGATGGTTCGGGCGACGTGAAATACCACCTCGGCGCTTCGTCGGACCGCACCTTCGATGAGAACACCGTCCACCTTTCGCTGACCGCGAACCCGTCGCATCTCGAGGCCGTGAACCCGGTCGTTCTGGGCAAGGTCCGCGCCAAGCAGGACCAGCTTTCGGATCAGGCGACCCGCTCGGCGGTGCTGCCGATCCTGCTGCATGGCGACGCGGCTTTTGCCGGTCAGGGCGTCGTCGCGGAATGCTTCCAGCTTTCGGGCATTCGTGGCCACCGCACCGGCGGCACGATGCATATCGTGGTGAACAACCAGATCGGCTTCACCACCGCGCCGCATTTCTCGCGCACCTCGCCCTATTGCACCGATATCGCGCTGATGGTCGAAGCTCCGATCTTCCACGTGAACGGTGACGATCCGGAAGCCGTCGTGCACGCTGCCCGCGTTGCGACCGAGTTCCGTCAGAAGTTCCACAAGGACGTGGTTCTGGACATCATCTGCTATCGCCGCTTCGGTCACAATGAAGGCGACGAACCGATGTTCACCAACCCGCAGATGTACAAGCAGATCAAGGGTCACAAGACCACGCTGCAGCTATACACCGACCGTCTGGTCGCAGAGGGCCTCGTCCCCGAGGGCGAGATCGAGGAAATGAAGGCTGCGTTCCAAGCGCATCTGAATGCCGAGTTTGAAGTTGGCAAGAACTTCAAGCCGAACAAAGCCGACTGGCTGGACGGCAAATGGTCGGGTCTGGAAATCGAAGGCGCGGAATATAATGCCGGCACCACCGGTATCTCGCCTGAGACGATGACCGAGATCGGCACTGCGCTGACCCGCGTCCCGGAAGGCTTCGATCTGCACAAGACCGTTGGCCGTCTGCTGGAATCGAAAAAGCAGATGTTCGAAAAAGGCGACGGCTTCGACTGGGCGACCGGTGAAGCGCTGGCCTTTGGCTCGCTGGTCGTCGAAGGCCACCCGGTTCGTCTGGCCGGTCAGGACTCGACCCGCGGCACCTTCTCGCAGCGTCACTCGGGCATCGTCGATCAGACCACCGAAGAGCGTTACTACCCGCTGAACCACATCCGTGGTGGCCAGCAGCGTTATGAAGTCATCGACTCGATGCTGTCGGAATACGCGGTCCTCGGCTTCGAGTACGGCTACTCGCTGGCTGAACCCAACGCCCTGACGCTCTGGGAAGCCCAGTTCGGCGATTTCGCCAACGGCGCGCAGATCATGTTCGACCAGTTCATCAACTCGGGCGAAAAGAAATGGCTGCGCATGTCGGGCCTCGTGATGCTCTTGCCGCATGGCTATGAGGGCCAAGGCCCCGAGCACTCGTCGGCTCGTCTCGAACGCTTCCTGCAACTTTCGGCCGAGGACAACTGGGTCGTCGCCAACGTCACCACGCCGGCGAACTACTTCCACATCCTGCGCCGTCAGCTGAAGCGTCCGTTCCGCAAGCCGCTGGTCCTGATGACCCCGAAATCGCTGCTGCGTCACCCGATGGCGATCTCGAAGGCCGAGGAATTCACCACCGGTTCGACCTTCCACCGCGTGTTGTGGGACGATGCGGAACGCGGCCGTTCGGAGCTGAAGCTGAAGTCTGACGCGGAAATCAAGCGCGTCGTGATCTGCTCGGGCAAGGTCTATTACGACCTCTTGGCCGCGCGTGATGCCGCCGGCGCAGATGATGTCTACCTGATGCGTCTGGAACAGTTCTATCCGTTCCCGGCTCAGGCGATGTCCAAGGAACTGGGCCGCTTCAAGGATGCCGAGATCGTCTGGTGCCAGGAAGAGCCCAAGAACATGGGCGGCTGGACTTTTGTCGAGCCGAACATCGAATGGGTGCTCTCGCGCATCGGTGCGAAACATGGCCGCGCCCGCTATGTCGGCCGCGCTGCCGCCGCTTCGCCCGCGACCGGTCTGGGCTCGCGTCACAAGGCCGAGCAGGAAGGCCTCGTGAACGAAGCCATCACCATCGGTTCGTAAGATGGCGGTCGAACTTCGCGTCCCCGTTCTTGGGGAATCAGTCACCGAGGCAACCGTCGCCACCTGGTTCAAGAAACCGGGTGACGCGGTCGCGGTGGACGAGATGCTCTGCGAGTTGGAAACCGACAAGGTGACGGTCGAAGTGCCGTCACCCGTCGCCGGTAAACTGGCTGAAATCATCGCAGCCGAGGGCGAGACGGTCACGCCGAACGCCCTGCTTGCCCAGATCATGGAGGCCGGCGATGCCGGCCCCGAGGAAATGTTGCCCAAGGCAGAAACGGGCACCAAGCCCCAGGAAGGACAGAAAAACATGAGCGGAAAATCCGTGGACGTCATGGTGCCCACGCTCGGCGAGAGCGTCACCGAAGCCACCGTTGCGACTTGGTTCAAGAAGGTCGGCGATTTCGTCGCACAGGACGAGATGCTGTGCGAACTGGAAACCGACAAGGTTTCGGTCGAAGTCCCCTCGCCCGTCGCTGGTGTTCTGGCCGAGATCCTCGCCGAAGAAGGCGCGACCGTTGACGCCGTCGCCAAGCTGGCCGTGATCACCGAAGGCGCTGCCGGTGCTGCTCCGGCGAAAACCGCCGAGCCCGAGGCCAAAAAGGCCGCCGCCGTCGAATCGCCCGGCGCTGGTCCGGAAACCGTCACCGCCCGCAAGGATGTCGAGGATGCCCCCTCGGCCAAGAAAGCCATGGCGGAAGCCGGTCTTTCGCGCGACGCCGTCACCGGCACCGGCCGCGATGGCCGCGTGATGAAAGAAGACGTGGCCCGCGCCGGTTCGGCCCCGGTCGCTTCGGCTGCTCCGGCCCCGGCTGCGGCTCCGCGCGCACCCTCGTCGGCCTCGGACGCTGCCCGCGAAGAGCGCGTCAAGATGACCCGCCTGCGCGCGACCATCGCCCGCCGCCTGAAGGACGCGCAGAACACCGCCGCCATGCTGACCACCTATAATGAGGTGGACATGTCGGGCGTCATGGAGCTGCGCAACTCCTACAAGGACCAGTTCGAGAAGAAGCACAAGACGAAGCTCGGATTCATGTCCTTCTTCGTCAAGGCCTGCATCCACGCTCTGAAAGAAGTCCCCGAGGTCAATGCCGAGATCGATGGCGGCGATGTCGTCTACAAGCACTTCGTCCATATGGGTGTTGCTGTCGGCACTCCGAACGGTCTGGTCGTTCCGGTCGTGCGCGATGCCGACCAGAAGAGCTTTGCCCAGATCGAGAAGGAAATTGCCGAGCTCGGCGCGAAAGGCCGTGACGGCAAGCTGACCATGGCCGAGATGCAGGGCGGCACCTTCACCATCTCGAATGGTGGCGTCTATGGCTCGCTGATGTCTTCGCCGATCCTGAACCCGCCGCAATCGGGTATCCTTGGCATGCACAAGATCCAGGACCGTCCGGTCGTCGTGAACGGTCAGATCGTCATCCGCCCGATGATGTATCTGGCGCTGAGCTACGATCACCGCATCGTCGACGGCAAGGGCGCCGTGACCTTCCTCGTGCGCGTCAAGGAAGCGCTGGAAGATCCGCGCCGCCTGCTGATGGATCTCTGATCTTGGGAGGGGTGCATCCCGCCCCCTTCCACGAATGCGCGCAGTCCCCTTTGCGGGGCTGCGCAACTCTTTCCGGCCTGCTCGGTTGACCAAAGCGGCCGCCTCGTTTCCCCCTCAGGCGGCCATGGACCGACACCAAGGAGTGAAGCCATGACCCAAATGATCGCCCATTACAGACTTGCCGATTACGACCAGTTCCGCACCGCCTTCGACGCGGATGCCGAGGATCGCGGCAATAACGGCCTGTCGCTGCTGCAATTGTGGCGCGAGGGGAATGGCGATGTCTGGGCGCTTTACCAGATCGGCGACGCTACCCGCGCCAAGGCCTATCTTGATGGCGCGGCAGGCGTTTTCAACAGTCAGGCGGGTGTGTCTGCTGCCGATTTCCATTTCGTCGAGACCGCCTGATGTCGGCTGAAACGACCGCCCTCGCCCTTGCCGCATTGCTCCAGGCCGTCCAGATCGGATTGGCCGGATATTCCATGAACAGGGACGCCAGTCCCGAATGGAACGCCAGCCCGCGCGACACGCAACCCGAATTCTCGCCCCTGACGGGTCGGCTGCGCCGGGCCGTGGACAACCATTTCGAAGGTCTGATCCTCTTCACCATCGCTGTCGTTCTGGTCGCGATTACCGATACGGACAGCCTGTTGACCGCGATCTGCGCCTGGATCTATCTGCTGGCGCGCATCCTCTATATTCCCGCCTATGCCCTGGGCTGGTCGCCCTGGCGATCGCTGATCTGGGCATTCGGCTTTCTCGCAACCCTGGTGATGATCGTCACCAGCCTTCTCACATGAACTGAACCGGCGCGGACAGTCGCCGGATGATCCAAGGAGACCTCCATGTCCACCTATGACCTGATCGTGATCGGGGCCGGCCCCGGCGGCTATGTCTGCGCCATCCGCGCCGCCCAGCTCGGGCTGAAGGTCGCCTGCGTCGAGGGCCGCGAGACCCTTGGCGGCACCTGCCTGAACGTGGGCTGCATTCCGTCCAAGGCGCTCTTGCACGCCAGCCACATGCTGCATGAAACCCACGAAAACTTCGAGAAAATGGGCCTGATGGGCGCGCATGTCGAAGTCGACTGGGCCAAGATGCAGGGCTACAAGGCCGAAACCGTCGGCGGCAATACCAAGGGCATCGAGTTCCTCTTCAAGAAGAACAAGATCGACTGGATCAAAGGCTGGGCCGAGATCGAGGCCGCTGGCCGCGTGAAAGTCGGCGAAACCGTCTATGAGACGAAGAACATCGTCATCGCCTCGGGTTCGGAACCCTCCAGCCTCAAAGGCGTCGAGGTCGATAACGAGGCCGGTATCGTCGTCGATTCGACCGGCGCGCTGTCGCTGCCGAAGATCCCGAAGAGCATGGTCGTGATCGGCGCGGGCGTCATCGGTCTGGAACTGGGCTCGGCCTATTCGCGGCTGGGCGCGGAAGTGACCGTGGTTGAATTCCTCGACGCCATTACCCCCGGCATGGACGGCGAGGTTCAGAAATCGTTCCAGAAGATCCTGACCAAGCAGGGCCTGAAATTCGTCCTTGGCGCGGCAGTGTCCGGCACCTCGGTCGAGAACGGCACCGCGAAAGTCACCTACAAGCTGCGCAAGGATGACAGCGAGCACGTGATCGACGCGGAATGCGTGCTCGTCGCCACCGGTCGCCGTCCCTATGTCTCGGGCCTTGGTCTCGACAAGGTCGGCGTTGCACTGAACGAGCGTGGCTTCGTGCAGGTCGATGGCCATTGGCAGACTTCGGTCCCCGGTATCTACGCCATTGGCGATGCGGTCCCCGGCCCGATGCTGGCCCATAAAGCCGAGGATGAGGGCATGGCCGTCGCCGAGGTCGTCGCAGGCAAGCATGGTCATGTGAACTACGCGGTCATCCCGGGCGTGATCTACACCACCCCGGAAGTCGCCTCGGTCGGCCTGACCGAGGAAGCCGCCAAGGAATCGGGCCGCAAGGTCAAGATCGGCAAATTCCCCTTCATGGGCAATGCCCGCGCCAAGGCCCTGTTCCAGGCAGAAGGCTTCGTGAAGATGGTGACCGACGCGGAAACCGACCGCGTTCTGGGCTGCCACATCATCGGCCCGAATGCCGGTGAAATGATCCACGAGGTTTGCGTTGCGATGGAATTCGGGGCCTCGGCTCAGGACATCGCGCTGACCTGCCACGCCCATCCGACCTGCTCGGAAGCGGTGCGCGAGGCGGCTCTGGCCTGCGGCGGCGGTGCAATTCACGCCTGATCGGCGATTCTGCACCGATAGCGTTGCAACCAAACGGCGAGAATCCGCCGACAGGCCGTCCCCAAGGGGGCGGCCTTGATTTTGGGTTTATCGCTTGACCGGCGCATGCGTACACTCTGCCCAACAATAAAAACCGAGGGCAGTCATGAAATCCCTGATCAGTCTGGTCGCTTTGGCTGGCGTGCTTGCGCTCAGCGCATGCGGCGACAACAGCGTTGATCCTGACCGCCGCTACCTTGTCGCGCCGCGCGCCTCGCAATCCCAGATGGGGCTTCATGCCAATGAGACGCCGGAACTGCGCCGTCTCATTAACAAGTATTCGGCGGCCTATCAGGTTCCCCCGGAACTGGTGCATCGCGTGATCATCCGCGAATCACATCACCGCCCGGGCGCGCGCAACGGCCCTTATTACGGGCTGATGCAGATCCTGCCCGCCACCGCGCGCGGCATGGGCTATCGCGGCCCGGCAAGCGGGTTACTCGATGCCGAGACCAATCTGAAATACGGCGTCAAATATCTGCGCGGGGCTTATCTCGTCTCGGGCGGAAATCATGACGGCGCGGTGAAATGGTATTCGCGAGGCTATTACTACGAAGCCAAGCGCAAGGGCCTGCTGGAAGAGACGGGCCTCCGATAAAAAAAGAGAGACGCACCCCATTTGCGGCCCCCTCGTGGGGCCGCTTCTCTTTTCAGGGCTTGCGATTATAGCGGATAAAGGGCGATTTCACCGCGACGCGGTCATAAAGCACCCGGCCCGCATAATTATCCTCGGCGGTCAGCCAATAGACCGAGGGAACGCCCGCCTTGTCGGCGGCGGCATAGACGGCTTCGATCAGACTGCGCGCGACGCCGCGACGCCGCGCCTCGGGGGCGGTGAACAGATCCTGCAAATAGCAGACCCCCTCATCGCGCCACAGATTGGGGTGAAAGACGTAATGGACGAGGCCGAGCAACTCGCCATCCTGTTCCCCGACAAAGGCATGGAAATCGCACGCGTCATCCGACATCAGCCGGGCAAAGGCTTTGTCGTAGAATTCGGCGGGGCGGTCGGCAAAGCCGTAAAACGCCTGATAACCCTGATAAAGCCGCTGCCAGCCGGCGCGATCATCGGGGCAGAGTTCCCGGATCATCTCTGCCTCCGTGCCATGAAGGCCAGCCGCTCGAACAGCGCCACATCCTGTTCGTTCTTCAACAGCGCACCATGCAGCTTGGGCAGCATCTCACCCGCCGGGCGCTTCAGATCCTCGGGCGCGAGATCCTCGGCCAAGATCAGCTTCAGCCAGTCCAGAAGCTCGCTGGTCGAGGGCTTTTTCTTCAGCCCCTGCACATCGCGCAGCTCAAGAAATTGCGTCAGCGCCTCGTCGAGCAGGCGCGGTTTCAGATCGGGGAAATGCACCTCGACGATGCGCTTCAGCGTGCCCTCGTCGGGGAAGCGGATGTAATGGAAGAAACAGCGGCGCAGAAAGGCGTCGGGAAGTTCCTTTTCATTGTTCGACGTGATGATGACCACGGGCCGATGACGGGCGCGAATCGTCTCGCCGGTCTCGTAGACGTGGAATTCCATGCGGTCGAGTTCCTGCAGCAGGTCGTTCGGGAACTCGATATCGGCCTTGTCGATCTCGTCGATCAGCAGGACGAGCTTTTCCTCGGCCTCGAACGCCTGCCACAGTTTGCCCTTGCGGATATAATTGGCAATGTCATGCACCCGCGCATCGCCCAGCTGGCTGTCGCGCAGCCGCGAGACCGCGTCATATTCGTAGAGCCCCTGCTGCGCGCGGGTCGTCGATTTCACGTTCCATTCGAGGATCGGCAGACCAAGGCTTTCGGCAACCTGCCGCGCCAGTTCGGTTTTTCCGGTTCCCGGCTCGCCCTTGACCAGAAGCGGACGCTCGAGGGTGATCGCCGCATTCACCGCGACCGCCAGATCGGGTGGCGCAATATAAGTTTCTGTCGATGAAAACCGCATCCGCCTGTCCTTTGCGCAATCCGCGCGAGACTACGCAGCATGTTGTGGCCGTGCAAGCGCAGCATCCGGACTTGCCGGAAAGGCCTAGTGACAAGAAGCCGCATGTGGATTATTGGACCCCGCAAGGAACTGGCATACAGGCGCCCGGTTCCCGGAGGAACTATGAAAGCCCAAACCTTTCTGCCCGAAGACTATCGTCCTGCCGAGGACGAGCCCTTCATGAACGAACGGCAACTCGAATATTTTCGTCGCAAGCTGATCGCGTGGAAACAAGAGCTTCTCGATCAGTCCGCGGAAACGCTCGAGGGCTTGCAGGAAAGTGCGCGCAATGTGCCCGATCTTGCAGACCGCGCCTCGGAGGAGACCGATCGGGCGCTCGAATTGAGAACCCGAGACAGGCAGCGAAAGCTGGTCAGCAAGATCGACTCGGCGCTGCGACGCATCGAAACCGGCGATTACGGCTATTGCGAAATGACCGGAGAGCCGATCAGCCTCAAGCGGCTGGATGCCCGCCCCACGGCGACCATGACTCTGGAAGCGCAGGAAAAGCACGAACGCAAGGAACGCGTTTACCGAGACGACTGACGACCGTTAGCATCCCTGATCGGCGGTGCGACCAACCGCCGAGGGGCGGTTTTTTTGTATCCTCGGAGGCCAGACCATGCCGGGCTTGGTCCCCTATCACGTCACGATTGTCGGCGCAGGCATTGCCGGGCTGACTGCGGCCTGCGCTTTGGCGCAACGCGGCGCGCGGGTGCGCGTTCTGGAACGCGCGGGCGCCCTGCGCGAGGTCGGCGCGGGCATTCAGGTGTCGCCCAATGCGGTGCGGGTGCTCGCAGCGCTTGGTCTCTGGTCGCGTTTCGAGGCGATCAGCCTTGGCTCGGAACAGGTTCAGATGCGCAATGCGCAGGGCGATCTGGTCGCCCGGCTGGATCTGGCGCGCTACCGGCCCAAGGATCATTTCCGCCTCGTCCATCGCGCCCGCCTCGTCGAGATGCTGGAAACCGCCGCCCATGAGGCCGGGGTCGAGATCCAGCTTGGCCATGAGATCCGCGACCTGCCGCAGGATTGCGACCTCGTGATCGGCGCGGATGGCGTGAAAAGCGTGCTGCGCCCGCTCTGCAACGGCTTCGAGGCCCCCTTCTTCACCGGCCAGACCGCGTGGCGGACACTGATCCCCGAAACCGGCACGCCCGAGCCGGTGGCGCAGGTCTTCATGGGACCGGGGCGGCATATCGTGAGCTACCCCTTGCCAAACGGGCTGCGCAATATCGTGGCCGTCATGGAACGCCCGGACTGGCAGGAAGAAGGCTGGTCCCATCCCGGAGATCCCGACGATCTGCGCGCGGCATTCGCGGGCTTTCGCGGGCCGGTTCCGGGCTGGCTCGCTGAGGTCAGCGAGGTCAGGCTTTGGGGCCTTTTCCGCCATGAGGTCGCCACGAACTGGTATCGCCTGCCAGAAAATGGTGGCCCGGCGCTGGTTCTGATCGGGGACGCGGCGCATCCGACCTTGCCCTTCATGGCGCAAGGCGCGGTCATGGCGATAGAGGATGCGTGGCTCCTCGCGGCCTGCCTGGGCTCGGGGCGCGAGTTGGTCGCGGCGCTTGATCATTTCAAGACCCTGCGCCTGCCGCGTTGCCAGCGGATCGTTGGCGCGGCAAATGACAATGCGCGCAATTACCATCTGCGCGGCCCGGTCCGTATGGTCGCCCATGCCGGATTGCGCACTCTGTCGCGGATCGCGCCCGCCGAGTTGATCGGGCGCTTCGCCTGGCTCTACGATTACGATCCGACCGCCGAGGGGGTCTAGGCCGCCTTCTCTACCGCAGAGACGATGCCCTCGACGACCTCACGCAGCGTGGTCTCGTCCTCGGCCTCGGCCATGACGCGGATCAGCGGTTCGGTGCCGGATTTGCGGATCAGGACGCGGCCCGAGCCGTTCAGCCGCGCCTCGGCCCGCGCGATCTCGGCCTTGACGGCTTCCGCGGAAAGCGGGTCGGCCCCGGCGGCGTAGCGGACGTTCTTCAGCATCTGCGGCACCGGCTGGAATTGCGTGACGAGTTCCGAGGCCTTGCGCCCGCTGTCGGACAAAGCCGCCAGGAATTGCAGGCCCGCGATCAGACCATCGCCCGTGGTGGCGTAATCGGTCATCACGATATGGCCCGACTGTTCGCCGCCCAGATTGAAGCCTTCGGCGCGCATCCGCTCGACGACATAGCGGTCGCCCACCGCGGTGCGCTCGAGCCGCAGCCCGCGGCCTTGCAGGAAGCGCTCGAGCCCAAGGTTCGACATCACCGTCGCGACCAGCGCGCCGCCGCGCAGCCGGCCCTGCTCGGCCCAGCGGCCCGCCAGCAGCGCCATGATCTGGTCGCCATCGGCCACCTGGCCGCGCTCGTCGATGATCATCACCCGGTCGGCATCGCCGTCGAGGCTGATGCCCAGATGCGCGCCATGTTCCAGCACGGCTTTGGCGCAGGCCTCGGGATGGGTCGAACCGACGCCATCGTTGATGTTGTGCCCGTTCGGGGTGACGCCCAGCGGGATCACCTCGGCCCCGAGTTCCCACAGCACGTCCGGAGCGGCGCGATAGGCGGCGCCATTGGCGCAATCGACCACGACCTTCAGCCCGTCGAGGCGGTGCCCCACCGGGAAGGTGGTCTTGGCATATTCGACATAGCGCCCGCGCCCGTCATCGATGCGCTTCGCGCGGCCGATATTCTGCGGCTGGGCCGGGGTGATCTCGGCTGCGACAATGGCCTCAATCTCGGCTTCAGCTTCATCAGACAGCTTGAACCCGTCGGGGCCGAAGAATTTGATGCCATTGTCCGCCGCCGGATTATGGCTGGCCGAGATCATGATGCCCACATCCGCCCGCATCGAGCGGGTCAGGAAGCCCACCGCCGGGGTCGGCACCGGGCCGAGCAGCAGCACATTCATGCCCGTCGAGGTCAGGCCCGCCGTCAGCGCGTTCTCCAGCATGTAGCCCGAAAGCCGCGTATCCTTGCCGATGACGACGCGGTGGTGGTCCTCGCCGCTGCGCCGGAAATAGCGCCCGGCCGCCGCGCCAAGGCGCAGCGCCATTTCGGCGGTCATCGGATGGCTGTTGGCCCTGCCCCGGACGCCGTCGGTTCCGAAAAGTTTCCTGCTCATCTGTCCCCTCCGGTCACGGCCCGCCAAAGGGCGAGACCCTGTCTTGTTTCTTCCACGTCATGGACGCGGTGGATCTGTATGCCCTGCGCGACCCCGGCCAAGGTCACCGCCAGCGTCCCGGCCGCCCGGTCCGCCGCCCGCTCGACCTGCGCGATGCTGCCGATGAAGCGCTTGCGCGAGACACCCAGCAGCACGGCGCAGCCCAGCCCGTGAAACAGCGAGATCCGCCGCAGGATCGCCAGATTATGCGCCTCGGTCTTGCCAAAACCAATGCCCGGATCAATCACGATGCGCGCGCGGGAAATCCCCGCGGCCTCGGCCCGCGCGATGCGCTCGGCCAGCGCGTCATAGACATCGAGCAAGACATCGCCATAGGTCGGATTGTCCTGCATCGTCTGGGGGATGCCTTGGGCATGCATGATGCAGACCGGGACGCCCGCCGCAGCCACGGTGGCGGCCATATCGGGGTCGAAGTCAAAGCCCGAGACATCATTGACGAGCCCCGCGCCCGCCTCGATCGCGGCCTCAGCCACGGCGGCCTTGCGGGTATCGACCGAGATCCCGGCCTTGCTCCGCGTCGCCGCGATCACCGGGCAGACGCGGGCGATTTCTTCGGCAACCGGCACTTCCAGCGCGCCGGGGCGAGTCGATTCGCCGCCGATATCGAGAATCTCGGCCCCTTGGGCCAGCAGTTGCCGGGCATGGGCCAGCCCGTCATAGCTGCCGCCATCCGAGAAACTGTCCGGCGTCGCATTCACGATGCCCATGATCCGCGGCCGGTCCAGCGCCAGCCCCAGCAGGGGCGCGCGGGGCGCGGTCAGGGCGGCCATGACATCGTCCGGGGCGTTGTCGGTGATCTGCGGCACCTCGCCCCGGCGCAGCACCTCGAACTGGGAAAACCGGACCCAGCCGCCGGCAAGCTGCAAGTGGCCATGCTCGGCGGGAATGGGGCGGAAATAGCTTTTGCTCATCTGTCCATCGGCCCTGGGCTAGATGCGCCCCGTCGTCACGTGAAACAGCGCCGGAAGCTCCGGCAGCGGTTGATCCTCGGGCAATGCCCAGTCGAGGCGGCTCGCCTCAAGCTTATCGGCCAACCAGATCGCCAGAGCCTGCGGCGCTGCGGCAAGGCGTGGCACATCGCGCGCCATGCGGGCGGGGGCCCAGACCACGGCGCGCCCCTCGGCCCGCGCCCAGTCCAGTTCGGTTCGGCTATCGGCGACGGTCAGGCCAAGGCGTCCGGCCAAGGCCCAGGCCGCCTGATCCAGCGCCAGCAGGGCAATCTCGTGCGGATTGCCACCCTGCGGCAGCGGCAGGCCCGGCGCATCCGGCACCAGCGCGACGGCACCCTGGGGCAAGGCAATCTCGCGCCCGTGGAAAATCACGCGGATCGGGGCCGAGACGTCCTGCACCTCGACCCGGGCCTGCCGGCGGGTGATCGACACCCCCAGCGCGCCCGGAACACGGTCCAGCTTTTCGACCGTCACGCGCACCTCAGCCGCACGGGGATGGGCCAGAACCTGCGCCGCGATCTTTTCCGCGACCGTCTCCAACAGGTCATAGCGCCGATCGCCCAGCACCGTCGCCACCGCCCCGGTCAGAATGTCATAGCTGAGGATGCGGTCCACCTCGTCATCGACGCCGGAGACATGCACACGCAGATCGACCTCGATATTGAAGCGCAGCCGCTGGGGCTGGCCCCTCTCGGTCTGGAAGGCGCCGATTTCCGTCGAGACGACGTAATCGCGCAGGTGAATGCGGTCGGGCTGGTCCATGCGCTGCATTTCACAGGAAAACGGCCCCGCCGCAAGGGACAGGGCCGTGATGTCTGGTTCCGTCGGCTCAGTTCGAGGCCAGACGGCGATCCGAGCGGTAGAACGTGTGGCTGCCGATGCGGGTCGTGCGCTCGAACTTGCGCGACCACGAGGGTTTGACGGCGCCGGTATGGAAATAGGTTGCGCCATTGGTCAGGTTGCGGGGCGCACCCTGAAGCGCGGCCTGAGCGATCTTCTTGGCGCGGTTGAAGGCGCCCTGCTCGCGGATACGGCCCTTCTTATAGGTGAACTGGCCCTTCTGGTTCACCACACCACATACGGATTTCGGGAACTTTGGGTGATCCACGCGGTTGAGAATGACCTCGGCCACCGCTTGCTGGCCTTTATGCCCCTCACCGCGGGCTTCGAAATAGAGGGCCTCCGAAAGGCAGGCGAGGTCGGAGGTGCTGACCTTCTGAGCCGATGCCTTGGTGGCGGCTTTGGTTTCGGCCGAGGCCGGGGCGGCCAACATGGCCGGGGTAACAAGGGCTACACACAGGGAAACGCGCGCCAGCCACGACATGATTGTCGACATGAAGATCCCTTTGAATGGATCCGGCTCACTGTCCGGTCGGTTACGTTCTGGGCCGCTCGGGCCCTTTCTTGGCAGCCAGTGACCAAAGAACGTCGCAGGTTTGCTACCTGTCCTTTTCGAGATTCGAGTTATCCACAGGGATTTTAAGGATTTTTGGCGGAAACCCGCCGAGGCAAAAATCCGGACGGGCAGATTCCGGCCAAAAGCCGGACCCGTTACGACTTTGTCGCAATGTCCTCAATGAGGGATTCCCGCGCCATCAGGATCGATTCCTGCGCCGCGGCGAGGCGCGCGACAGGCACGCGGAAGGGCGAGCACGAGACGTAATTCACCCCCGTGCGCAGACAGAAGGCGATCGATTCCGGGTTGCCGCCATGCTCGCCGCAGACCGAGATGGTGATCCCCGGCGCATGGCTGCGCGCGCGTTCGGTGCCGATGGCGACAAGCTCGCCGACGCCGTCCCGGTCGAGGATGTGGAACGGGTCCTCGTCATAGACCCCCTGCCCGACATAGGCCCCCATGAAGCGCCCGGCATCGTCGCGCGAAAGGCCATAGGTCATCTGGGTCAGGTCATTCGTGCCAAAAGACAGAAAGGCCGCATGTTCGGCGATCTCGCCTGCCCGCAACGCCGCGCGCGGGGTCTCGACCATGACGCCGAGGCGATAGGTGAAATCCTTGCGCGTTTCGTTCCTGACGGCGGCGGCAACGGCGTCGATGCGGTTCTTGACGAGTTCGACCTCGCGCCGTGCGCTGACCAGCGGGATCATGATCTCGGGGACCACCGGATCGCCATTATGGCTCGCAAGGATCGTCGCCTCGAAGATTGCGCGGGCCTGCATGTCATAGATCTCGGGGACGGTGATGCCGAGCCGCACGCCGCGCATCCCCAGCATCGGGTTGAATTCCGAAAGGGCCTCGACCCGGCGGGTCACGTCCGACAAGGGCAGGTCCAGCGATTCCGCGAGTTCCCGCATCCCCTCGCGGTCATGCGGCAGGAATTCGTGCAAGGGCGGATCGAAAAGGCGGATGGTGACCGGCAGCCCCGCCATGATCTCGAAGAGCGCCGCGAAATCGCCGCGCTGCATCGGCAGCAGCCGCTCCAGCGACAGGCGGCGATCCTCGGGCTTGTCGGCAAAGATCATCTCGCGCATCGCGGGCAGGCGTTCATCGTCGAAGAACATATGCTCGGTGCGGCAAAGGCCAATGCCCTGCGCCTTGAACATGCGCGCAGTACGGGCATCCTCGGGCGTGTCGGCATTGGCGCGGATGCGGATGCCGCAGGAATCGTCCGCCCAGTCGAGAAGCTGGGTGAAGCTGTCGTCGAGCGCAGGCTCCAGCATCGCGGCCTCGCCCGCGAGTATCTCGCCCGAGGTGCCGTCGATGGTGATCCTTTCACCCTCGCGGAAGATCCGGCCCCCGGCGGTCATGGTGCGGGCGCGGGTGTCGATGGAAATGGCCGAGGCCCCGACGATGCAGGGCAGGCCGATGCCGCGCGCGATAACTGCCGCATGGCTCGTCATCCCGCCCCGCTCGGTCAGGACGGCGGCGGCAGCATGCATGCCGCGCACATCCTCGGGGACGGTCTCGCGCCGGACCAGCACGCAGCGCTCACCCCGCGCCTCAGCGGCCTGCGCCGCTGCGGCGGTAAAGACGATCTGCCCGGTCGCAGCGCCGGGGCTCGCATTGATGCCGCGCGCGAGGATGTCGCGGGGCGCCGCCGGGTCGATCTGGTGATGCAGCAGGTCTGACAGTGCACGCGGCTCGATGCGCATGACGGCCTCGGGCTCGGGGATAATCCCGTCGCGCGCCAGCGAGACCGCGATCCGCACCGCCGCCCGCGAACTGCGCTGCACCCGGACCGCGTCGATGATCGAAAGCCGGCTGTCCGAGACGACGAATTCAACCTGCATCTCCTCGCGCAGCCGCTCGCGGCAGGCGACACCGTAGCGCACCAGATCGGCAAAGACCTCGGGCGCGGCCTCTTCCAGCGAGGGCCCGCGCGGGTCGCGGGTCAGATAGAGCGTCTCGGTCCCCTCACGCTCGGCCCGGCCCTGAGTCTGGCCGCGAAACCGCCCGGTGATCCCCGGCATGCCGGTGCCGCCATCAACCAGCTGGATCGAGCCCGAGCCCGTCACCCCCGGCCCGATCGCCAGCGCCATATCCTGCACGATCAGCCCAAGCGGGGCCTGTGCGGGCGCGCCCTTGGCCTGACGCAAAAGCCGCGCGGTCGGCCCGTCCCAGGCCCGCGCCATGCTGCGCAGGACCTCGGCCAATTGCCGCGCCGGGTCCTGCGGGAATTCCTCATCGGTCTCGGATTCGTAGGCCCTGAGCGCCGTTTCAAGATCGCCGCCGCTATCCGAGAACATCTCGGGATCAAGCCGCGCGACATGGATCGCATAGGATTGAACGAAGCCCAGATAGATCGCATCCGCCGCTGCCTTGCCACGGGTCTGGACCAACCGGGAATGGCAGGCATTCGTGATTCCGACATTCAACACCGTCCCCGGCCCGCCCCAGGCCGGATTGGCCGCCGAGGGGCGCACGCTGACCAGACCTTCGGCCCGCTCGATCAGGCGGGAAAGGGATTGCCGATCCGGGGTCTGACCGGCGGCAATCGCCCGCACCGCCTCGGCCGAGATCGCGAAGCTGGTCGGCACCGGCAGATCCATGCGGACAAGGCGTTGCAGGCACTTGGCCCGCCAGCCGTGACGCGCGACCTGAACCCCCGCCTTGGGGGTGATTTCGACAATGGCATCGGGATCGGTCAAGGCTGTCATGATGCCGTCAGATTAGGCATGGCCCGCAACATGCTGCAAGCGCGAAACGGCCAGCAAAACGTATGGCCCGCCCCATTGCAAGCGCCGATTGGATTTCGACGTGAGCAGTCTGCACAAACGTATCCGGCATGTCGGCGAGATGACCGCTGCCAAGATGGAGATCCGCGCGTCCCGATCCTCATAAAGGGGCCGGCCTCAAAGGGCCATTTTTGACCGGAGGTTTTCGGAACAC
>NZ_SDEB01000020.1 GCF_004522175.1 Paracoccus ravus
CACATCCGCATTGCACTGATGAACCGCTTCAACGCCCTCGGCACTGCCGAGATTGATCGCGTGGCCTGATCTCAAGGGGGAAAGGGGAAAGTCTGGCTCAGACTGGGCTTCTGCAACAATGCCCATCGGAGACCGCGATAAGGTCCTGAATGGCGAAAAGGTAGAGGCCAGTTACTACACAGTAACGGATACGCTGGAACCGATTGAGTTTCAGGACCACCTGACTGGTCGCATCGGCCTCAGCATCGTCCTTAACTGCCTCGGCCCCAATGCCGAAGCAGGCGATTATAATCGCGACCACTGCAACCGTGCAGCCGTCGATATTGACCACTATACCGAAACGCCGGAAGAACGTAATAAACTGGCTGCGGATGTTGCCGCGACGCTGGAAGCCCTCGGCATTCCGGTGCTGATGACCATCAGCAAGTCTGGTGGCGTCCATGCCCATGTCTTCTTTGCCGAACTGACCCCGGCGTCGCTGGCGAACAACTTGATGAAACGTCTAAGGCAGCATATCGCCCAGGCACTTGGGCTTGCCGTGGACAAGATCGACGCTTTCCCGAAGCAGGAATTGGTCGATTACGACATGAACGCCAATCCCCTCGGCAACAAGGGGAACGGCCTCAACCTCTGCTACAATGGCACCAACCGCCTCGGCTGGTCGCCTGACGGACCGCTGCCAGCGGACGTGTTCTTCCAGCGCTGCAAAGCTGCGAGGCTGGACGCTCAGGCGGTGCAGAAGCTGGATCAGGCACTACCCCAGCTGACCCGCGACACCCGCCGCCCTACGGCGCAAGAGACAGCCGCTGACGCCAAGCTGAACCAGCCGGGAACCGCACTCTACGAAGGTCCACCGTGCTTGCAGAAGATCGTGGGTGCGGGCGTTCTCGAACACAACCGCAACAATTTCCTCTACAGCTTGGGCGTGTTCTACAAGCGCGCTGGCATGGCCTCGGATGCTGCATCGCTGGACGAGATGCTGAAGGCGGACAATAACCGCCTTTGCCGCCCGTCGTTGTCAGACAAAGAGGTCAAGCCCATCGCCAAGTCGGTGTGGAAGACGGAGAATGCGTTCTACAAATGCAAGGAAGATCCGATCTGTGGCGTCTGCAACAAAGAGTTGTGCAAGACGCGCCAGTTCGGCATCGGGCAATCGGATATCCCCTACTATGACGATGTCGTGGAACTGATGGTCCAGCGCTTCCATGTGGTTGATCGCGGCGGTGAGCCAGTGGTCATGCATAGCAAGGTTCGCCCCAGCCGCTTCCACACCCGCCGCGAATGGGAGACGCAGACATTCACGCAGTTCAAAAACCTGCTCATCAACGAAACTGTCTGGGTGATGCAGGGACAGAAGATGGTGGAGGCCCAATTGGCTGACACCTACCTCAAGGACCGCAACCGCAAGACCTTTGCTGGAGTCGTCCTCGACCCCGAGAACGAATGGCCCGACCACCTGAACCTCTGGCAAGGCTTCGCTGTGGAACCAAATCCCGGTGACTGGTCCCTGTTTGAAGACCACGTCCGCGAAGTGATCTGCGCCGGAGACCAAGAGCTGTTTGACTATGTGCTTGGCTGGATGGCCTGGAAGATCCAGAACCCGTGCAGCGTCCCCGGCGTTGCGCTGGTGCTGCGCGGTGGGCGCGGCGTCGGCAAGAACACCTTCTTCGAGAACTATGGGAAGCTGTTCGGCCAGCACTTCTACATGACGGCGCATGGCGATCAGGTCATGGGGCGCTTCAACGACCACCTCATGGACTGTTGCCTGCTGGGGGCTGACGAAGCGTTCTGGGCCGGGGACAAGCGCCATGAGGGCGTCCTCAAAGCCATGATCACCGGCGAGCAGCTTGGGTTCGAGGGCAAGGGCCGCAAAGCCATACAAGCCGACAACCACCTCGGGGTGATCGTGTCTTCGAACAATGACTATGTGGTCCCGGCTGGCCTCGATGAACGTCGCTTCTGCGTCATGGATGTCAGCGAAAAGCACAAGCAGGACGATGCCTACTTCAAGCCGCTGCGCGAGCAGATGAACGCCGGAGGCCGCGAGGCTATGCTGCACGACCTGAAGGCGATGGACCTCAGCGCGTTCAATATCCGCAAAGTGCCACAGACCAAGGCACTGGCGGACCAGAAGCTGGAAGCCGCACCGACGTTCCTGAAATGGCTGGTTGACGTGCTGACCCTTGGCGAGATCGAGTGGCCGTATAAGAGCAGCGCAGGAACGCGAACTGAATCATGGACTCGCGGCGCGACGTTTGAGATCAACAAGCCCCACTTCTTTGCTGCATACCGCGAGTGGTGCAAGCACAATACCCGTAAAGGTGGAACGGAGACAGGGCAGAAACTTGGCAAAGACGTTGGAAAATACCTGTTCCCGAAGAAGACCGTGAAGCAGAAGCGCAAAGGCCAGTCTGGCGATTATATCTACTGCCTGCCACCACTGGAAGAAGCCCGTAAGTTGATCGAGGCGGCGATTGGGGGCAGCATTGACTGGGGGGATACCGACGCCGAGGTGATCCCTTTTGAACGCGGGGCAGAGGCGCAAAAGGAAACCCACGATCCAATACTGGACGACATGTTCAGCGATGATGTCACGGACCAGATCAGCAAAGCACGTCATTAATAAAAGCGCTTGCAAGGTAGAATGACGTTGCTAAACATAGAAGATGTGCGCCACACCCTATGCGGGTAGTTGGCGCACATTGCATTAGCGGAAAGCAAATAGCCCATGTGCTAAAAAATAGCCCATGTAGTAAAATCACTAGGGCGCGCTTTTTGCTAGTGATATCAAGGGTGGCGCTCATGTTGCCCTAGTTGCCCATGTTAAATCAAGTTTGTGACGCGATCAGCGTTTTTTGCTGCGCGGTCGGCTTGACTGACGTGACGCTGTGTTTTGATGCAGAGACAAATAACTACTATAGCAACTATAGCAACATGAGCGCCATGCTTGAAAACAAAGGAAAAAAGCGCGCCCATGTGGGAAAATCACATGGGCTATTCAAAGCATCACATGGGCTATTTTTGTGCTACATGGGCGCGCATTGTCGTCGATTGGCGATGGCAGTTATTGCCCTTACATCCCTGAGAGGATCGCCTTGACCCGACGAATATCAACATGGAGTGGTTCTATGAAGATTGTTCGGGGTTCTGCATCAGGGACTTTCCGGTATTCGATAGTCTGACCGTTCCATTTGATCACCCACCCATTCCTTGCATGAGTTTCCTTTAGGAACTCGCCTATCGCAGGGTAAGAGATTAAGCGTCGGCGCTCAGGTAACATCTCCACCCCGGACTTGATCAGAGAAATAGCTTTCGCCTTTTTCTGCATCAACGCCGGAACATCCTTTTCCGAGAAGTTGTCGTTTGTGACAGCTTTTAGAACGGATTTGAGACCGCCGGCACCATGCGAGATCATAGCATCGGGGACATACCCAGAGCCACCAAAGACATCATGGAGTTTTTGCAAGGTTTTCCGAATTGTGGCCTCGGCATGAAGTGGCCCATCTTCTAAAGCCTCCATCACCGCGGGCAATCCAGCAGTCAGCCGATCCGCAGCCTCTTTCCTTTTTAAACCGGAGGCTGCGAGGTTTCGGCGCCGGTCAATCGCACCTACCGTTTCTTTCCCTGCTATCTTGATCGCGCAGCAGTTACCGCAGAGGGCCAGTGCGCCGTCAGGTAGGACAGCGAAATACCCTCGGCGGTGAGCCTGACGTTGAGTGCAGAAGCTGCAACGGACTTCGTTATCCGCATAGTATCCCGTCGGCAGCAGATCGACCGGGCGAACGCCTGCTTCTACTTCTTGGACTACACCCGGTTGACCGAGTGGATTCCGAATGAGGAAACTATCTGCGACGTTAAAGGCCTTACCCATTCATCTCTCCAATTTCCCAAGATGGTTATGCCCTCCCGTCATCATCGTATCCGCTTTGTTCTCTTGTGGCAACGGTGGAGATTTTCTCAATATATTGGTCAAGCGTAAATACCGCGTCTGCGCAACTGACGCTGCACCTGCTGTGGGCTAGCCCTGATGCCTCAGGCTCATCGTCAAGCTGTTGCGGATGTGGGCCAGGTGGTGTGGTGGCGGTGCGGCTGGTTGGCTGGCGGGTGCATCCGTTCGGGTGCTGCGATGTCAGCTGAGGACGAAGCCGTCAGCCTATAGGTCGTTGCAACAATGCGGCTGTGGCTGCGCTGTGACGTCTTTGGCGTAGAAGGCTGCTGGCGTCTGCCGCAGGGGTGGTATGGGGCTGCATGGTCGCTGCCTTGTGCGGTCCACAGCGCGGCCCTGTGGTGGCATCCACGGATGGTCCTTGGATGGATCGGCGATGAGCCCGTGGGGGGGCCATCCGGCGGGGGGGCGGTGGAGAAGAACGCAGCTCGGGTGGGCCAGCGCGCCGGGTCGCGGAATCTTTTAACGAACTAATATATTAGCGGCCCTTCAAGATCGTCCGGGACACGGTCTAGACCTTCACCTGCGCATGATTGCGCATATCCCGTTGACATGGTGAGCACAACACCAGCATGGACAATCAAAAACCGGAGACCAACCATGACATACGACCAACACCTAGACGTTCGCGGAACGCTTTGCCCGATTCCGGTCATCAAAGCAAAAAAAGCTCTCAAGAGCATGGCTGCCGGTCAACTTCTGTTGATCGAAACTACCGATCCAGTCGCGCAAATAGATATTCCGCACATGTGCCAACAGCTTGGCGTTGTGCTAGAAAGTGCCTCCGAGGTTGCCGGAGGCCACGCCTTCGTAGTGCGGAAATAATCGTTTAGGTGGGCGACCAAGATTGGGCTTTTCGCGCCGCTTGGTCGCCGCGACGTTTTACATAGGCCTGACCGGTCGAGAGCGTTGCCAAATTTGCACCTCGACCCAGAACTCGTGTTGCCGCCTTCGACGGCGCATTAGTTGAGAATGCAGCAACCAAGCCCATCTCGCTCAAGAAATCATCATCTTCACCTGAAAAATCATCAGGGCTCTGGGATATGAGCATGACAGCCCCGCCCTTTGAACGGCTCATACGGACCAAGTTCGACAGAGACGGAAGTCGAGAGCCAAGAACTCGATGAGCCTCATCGATCATTGCAATGATCCGCATTCCACGACTGCCATCCTCAGCAACTGCGGTGTCAGGCAAACTGTTTAAATATTGGTCTAGGGCATCAAGTACGAGATTGACAACAATAGACCGGCTTTCCTCAACCACATGAGGCGGGAGCTTGATAATCCAAGACCGACTGAAGAACTCATCCGGCGTCAATTCTGGAGTGAACAACGGGAAGCGGCATATTTCGCGTGCGGCCGCGATTGCTCCATCCTCCTTCATCTCACGCTCGGCATAGATGCTGATCAGTTCTCTTTGAAAATCGTCCAACTGACAGGGCGTCTGCGAACGCAATGCCCTAGATGCTGCTTCATAGACTGCGTCACGTTGCTTGTCGCCGAGCCTCGCCCCCTTAAGGCGAGAAAATGATTCGCGAAACCGTGAAGCAGCTTGCGAAAGATCAATGTCGTCCCGCGACCGCAAAGCCAGCACATTGAGCGGGACAGGCATCCTGGGAGGCTCGATAACAGTCGCGTCATATAGCTGCTCCAGATGATACCCACCGCCAGATTCGTCGGTCGCTAGATCTCCCTTAAAATCAAACGCAATTATAGGTATCGGCGCCGCCTTTCGCACCGCCCGAAGAATGGATACGGCTGTCCTCGTTTTGCCGGACCCGACACCTCCCATTACTGCGCTATGCGGCGAGCATCCCGGGCCATTCAGGACCCATTCTATGGCAGCACCGGAGTTTGCATCTGTCGAAATCTCGCCAACAGGGACAGATATTAACTCATTGCTAGAAAACGGGTCGACATTCTGAGTTCGTTCACGGTGCTTCATCCGCCCAGCCAATGGCAATTCAGCATGCTCAACGAGTTTACGAACAAAGCGTGAGATGTCCTCGCCACTCTGCCGCCAGTCTGCATCAAGCAAATTGATCCCACGACGCCAATGCGCTGCAACTGCGCCCACAAGCCCACGAACGTCGTATTCCTGATCTGGACCATGTTGAACAATCAAGGAAACCCAGGTCATCAGATCCGCGCCGGTTCCAAAAAATGTGTCACCTTTTATGGTTTTCCCCCAATCGGAATCCGACGAAATCGACTCCGGGCGTGATGGAACTCCAAGAGATCGAGATAGCGCAAGACGCGCAGGCAAGTAGCGTTTTCGCATACCGAGCCGCTTCATGAACTCGCTGTTCAATTCGTCGGAGGCTTCGTCAGTGCGGAAATTTGCCCCTGCAATGTCAACGATAGAAATAGTCATTGACGGGCTCCATCCTCAAAATAACCCTCGGAAACGGACGACACTCCAATATCACCCATTCGCTCAAAGCTCACCAGATACTTCTTCTGGATATGTGGCTCTATAGCGTCCAGGTACTCACCCACGACCTCAGTGTTTGTCGTAAGCAAGATAACTTGATGCCCGCGTTGCACCAAATGGCGCAGAACGCCATTACGATGTTCGGTATCTAGACGGCCAAGGGGCGTGTCGATAACCATCGGGAAAGATCTTTGGGAAACCGATGCCACCGCAGAAATCAATGCTTGCGTGAAAATTTGTTTTTCCCCAGCAGATAGATCGAAGTTTCTCAAATCTACCCCTTGTGAATTAAGCAGTTTAACTTCGCACTCTTCTGTAATTTCGATGCGATCAACGAGGTCCTTTTTATGAGCCATCGAGTGATGAGCATCCGTCATCGCTTTCGCTACGGCGTTGATCTGACTTGGAACAGCTTGCGCAACTATTGTGTCGACCATACTTGCAACTTTCAGAGCACGGCTCGCGCGACGGAGTGAGGGCTTCGCCTGATCCCACTGGCCGGAGAGCTTCGACAACTCTGCATTTCTCTTGGCGATGTCGGCATCGTACACCACTATTTCACGCCGGAAAGCGCCAAGCTCCTGATCAACCTCGCTCAAACGAGCATTGATTGCATTAAGCTCATTCTTCTTTTTGTCGATGTGAGGAGTGATTGTCTCGGTACGCAAAATTTCCTGCTGCAACTTGTACTGCGCATCCTCGTCAGCAGAAATTTGATCAAGCAATTCAACGACGGTTGGTGCTCCAAGTTCGTCCAGAGCATCAATCTTTTCGATAACCTTCACACGGTCAATTTCATTCAAATAGGAATGAAGAATTTTTTGAGAAACGCCTTCCGGCGGTGGGCTCCAGAGGGTTTCCCAGGCTTCTCGCGCAATCGAAACGACGGAATCTTTCTGAATGCTATCAAGGTGAGGTTGGACGCGCTCCAATGACGTGCGAACGCTTGCAACATAGCGCTCAAGGTTCGCGTCGCCTTGCTGGCGGCCTGCCACCCATTTTTGCCGAATAATTTCCCCTTGGAGGCTCTTTTTAAGCTGTTCACGCAATCCTCGCCCGCAAAGCGCAGGTGCAATATCTTGAGCTAATAGCGACTCCAAATGGGATTTCCCATCCTCAACGCTTCTCTGTAAGCGATTTAGTTTCTCGTACTGTTCCTGAAACTGCGCTTGCGATCCAGCGCCAAAGCTTGCGAGCTCCCGCGTGAGCTTTTCACGCTGCTCCTTGAGATTAATATGCTCTGGCTCAAGTTCAGCAATTCTTTCGCTCCGCTTCCCCCGCTGGAAATTTAGGTTATCGAGGTCAAGTTCAATTCTTTCTATGGTATTATCGCTAACGTTATTCACCTCGCCTTTGCGGACGCGAGCGTAAGCACGCAAGTCCTGCGCAAGCTCCCGCAACACCGGAATTCCCAGCAGCCCTTCAATGCCAGAGCGGACTTGCGCAGCCATTTCACGCTCAGCAAAAGCACTAACCTGTTCACCGTCGAACAAGAAAAAGGCCGCTAGATAATAAGGCAAGAAGCGCTTAGCTATGTAGTCTCGATACCACTCTAAATCATCTCCATCGTCTGCTGAACGTGGACCGACAACCTTCTTAGTTGAGCCTTCGAGTATCCGGACCTCTTCATCCGACGGCTTGAATTGACCACGTTCGCTAAAGTACCATACGCGCTGAATTTCAATCTCTTCATCGTCATCAACAAACGTCAACTTAACCGAACATGAACTTCGGCCAGCGTCGATTGCGCCTCGATGGAGAGCTTTTTCAAGAAATGACCTATAAGAGGTTGCCAGCCTCTGCTTGTCGTCACTTGAAAACGGAGAACGGGCCACGAGAGGTAATCCACTCTGCCCAAAAAGGCCAAGCACGATAGCCTCAAAAAGAGACGTTTTACCGTACCCATTCTGTGCGCCAATCAGAATGATATTCTTGGCACTAGTGGGAGCGGGGAATTCGAATGATGCGACTGCGTAGGCCTTCCAGTCACGAAGTACAATGCTCTTTAGGTACATAAAGGATCAATCTCCGATCTCAATTCGATCAAGAATGTCATCGAAAGAATCCCAAAGACCTTTCTTCCTCTGCTTGCCGGTCTGATCGACTTCGGCTTGCACAAGCTCGACAAACTCTTGATAGTAGATTTTGTTCGCTATGCACTCTTCACGAACAAGAGATCTTCCTTCTGAGTTGTCAAACAATACGACGACATTCTGGGTCATGTCTTATCCTTTTTCACCGTATCGACCGTCGTACGTGCACGTTTAGACGCATTCGAGGTCAGTTCTTCCGACCAGACTCGCTTAATTTCCTCAATCTCATTACTTGAAATCAGCTCAACATCTAAATCAGCCTGTATCCCAAGGAGTCGATCTAGTATTTCGCTTCTCGCGTCCATTGTGAACGGCCCAGGAATGTAGGTTCCGGTGCTTGTGATCGTAATAGATCCATTTCTACGTCGCGCTTGCCGCTTTTCAGGGTTATTGCGAATAGAAACGAGCCAGTCACGAAAATCTAGCAGCGCTCCAAATTCAGAGAATCCGGACTCAACGAAGCCCTCAAGGCTTCTGTCTTTGTCAACAACCGTACAAGTCCAACATCCGAAGCGCGATGAGGAACTACCACAGGAAGGAGCATCTGACTTCTGAGTAACGACTGGGCACTCTCCGCCTCCGGCGTCACGATAAAGCTTGATCAGCTTTCTATGGTCACCGCCCCATGGGGCATCATTTTCGCCGAGGTACTCCCACACGTCATCAGTTGTGAGCTCAACGATGGGTCGAAAGACCAAACAACCGACAAGATCGTTGTGTCGATTTAAACGCTCGCCATTATCATAACGCTTAACGGAAGCAGCGCGTGTTGCAGATTCGCTGCGGCGTACACCAAGCAATAAAATGACATTTTGTGCTTCATCAATGCGGGACTTGATGTAAGAACTTGTCGGCTGGATTTTCATCCGATCTGTACACCAACGAAAAGTTCTATTTGGCGAGGGATAACCTCGGCCGATTAAATTTACCCAAAAGGTCTGTGAAATTTCAGGTCGCGTGATCTGCGTTTTAACAGGCAAGCGAAGGGCCATTGCAGCGTCGTGGATCTGTTCCAAGCTATCTACGATATGCTTAATTACGAGAGGACTCTCAACAAGCGTATCATTTGACACGATGTGTACTTCTCTCGTGCGCTGACTGCGCGGCAGTGTCAAAAGAACCTTAAAGACCAAGTGAGCAACAAGCGTACTGTCCTTGCCACCTGAATAGCCGATGACCCACGGGTAGGTGTGTGGCTGTAGGTACTCGTCCCGTATCTCTGCCTCGATGAGGCTTATAGCGTCATCAAGCGAAGTGTTCGAAAAATCGTGAAGACGTAGGTCGTCCATGGGCGTTGAGCAAGTCTCGTTTTCTGCCAGCACCGTAGAAGTGCCAAGTTTTCTGTCAACGCCAAGCTATCCCATCCCCCTTCGCGTCGCAATGCTGGGACCCCAAAGCGCTACATCGCTTACGTTGCGTTTGCTGAAGCTTCAAGAATCTTCATCGTGCCAGACTTCAGGCCTGACGCACACCCTGGCTTGCCGAGTTGTGCTCACCGAGAGCAGTTGCAGAGAATTTTCTCTGCTATTCAATGTTTGCCACGGGGAAGCTGGACCGGACGATGCAGCGCAACTTCGGCATCCGGCGCAAGCCCGGCTAAACGCGCAGATGATGGCTGCGAGGCGTTCTCAGCTACCCCTATAGCCGAGCCCCCTCTAGCAGCCATCTGCGCCACGCTGCGCACGGTGATCTGCGCTGTTCTACGCAGGGGCGCGCCCAAGCTGCCAGCCTCTGCGACCGAAATGCACCTCGGAGCCGTCGCCTAGCTTCGCATAGCGCCCTTTCGTCCAGGGCGTTGCGGGCATAGCAAGCCGGAGGCGCATCAGCTGCGCGAGGCTGTGAGGCGGCGCACCATTGAACTCGGCGGCAGGCGGAACCACGTCGGGGTCTTCTTGCTCCGGCAGATAGACGGCGGTGGCGAGCCCCGGAATGCCGTATTGAGTATGGTCGCCGAGCCACCTGTCAGCATATCCCATTTCGCCTTTTTCCGGCACATAGCCAGCGTCTTCGAGCGTCACCATAACTTTTTCGAGTTCCAGCAAACGCCCGCTAGGACGGTGGCAGATAAAATGGTTGCGCGGATTGCCGGTATCAAAAAGGATGAAGGCCGGAGCGATGGCTTCATTGTAGGTGAAGCCGAAATAGTCGATTTGCATTATTCCTGACTCCTGTGCGACAGCTTTTCGAGTTCTCGGGCGATTTGGAAGGTGAGCCACGCGGCTTCTTCGGGATCGCGTTCGAGCGTTTCACGGATTCCTTGCACCGCGTCTTCTGCTATGGGGGAGATAATCGGCCTGAATGCCTCGACATCAACATCGGGAAGCAGCTTAACCAGTCCCGTCTGCATTTCCTTATTGCCGAATGTCGCAAAGCGCTTGATTGCGGTAAACGGCGAATCGAGGGCCGCCATATCATCATAGCAAAACGCGACGACGCCAGATTGATCATCGGCTTCCTGCGCCATTCGCATGTCAATATCGTGACGGTCGATATATCCGGCAAGGAGCATTGCTGCTTGCAATTCGGACTGCCCATGTTCGGTTATGACATGGCGATGCAATCTTATGCCCACCAGTCGTTCCGCATCATCTTTGGGGAAGTTGCACAGGCGTCCATTACGGATATTGTTGAGCGCCATGACGACCATGACACCGAAACTAGTCATCGGGAATCTTTGCCGGTGATAGCTTTTGGTGGCGATTAGGACAGCAGCATTATCGTAACGGTCATATCTCACCAACCCATTTACACGCTGGAAGTAATAGGCAAGCACATGCTGCGCAGCATGAACAACGCGGCCGTTATCCTTTGGCAATTTTATCGCGGGCATTGCGCAGAGTCCCCTTATAGGATTGACCAAGCCGCTGGTCCAAGCCGAGCATCAGCGACGTTGTATTTGACACATGCGCCATCTCTCGCGGCACCAAGAGCGGTGCAAGGATGTCGAGATCGGTGATTCCGATAAGCTCATCCGTCACCCGCGCTAGCTTTTCTGCATAGATATTGAAATGCGCCAAGGTCGCTAGGATCGAGGTATCGCGTTCATTCTTGCTGGTGGTGATCTCATACAGGACGGAAATATCGCGGTCGGATAGAACACCCGCCTTCTCATAGGCTGCCAGACGCAAGGTTTCGGCAATATGCTCCTGCGGCATCAGGGCGAGTGGACCCAGTGCCGCAAGCGCCATTACCTTTTTCCTGATATGCGCCGGAACCTCGCCGGTGAACGTCACAAACACCGCGCCTTTAGCGTCGATATGCAGCAACATATCCGAATAATATTTAGGGGCGGTGCGGTGCAGGGTCAGACAAGCCGAAACCGCGTGTGCGATTTCATGCTGGCAGACATCATAGGCGGTCTGCGGCTGGTCTTGATACGTCATGGCGGTGGCGCTCATTTTGACAAAGCCCCCCGCATGACGATTCCTGCATTTTCTTTGCCGTCTACAAAGCAGGCGCGTTCACGCATGAAACCGATCGAGTATTTCACCATGCCTGCTTTGAGCGCCGCTAGCTTTGCAGCGGTGGCGTTCTGATACATGGCGTCGGGGGCATAGTTTCCGGCTAGCTTGATCTCGCTGCGCAACTCCTTAACCTCAGCCACCAGCGCGGCGACCTGGCTACGGAGTTCATCGGCCTCGCTGCGCAGCTTTGCATCCTCGACGCGCAGGGCATCGCGTTCCTCTTTGACCAGACGCGCCGTAGCTTCCATCATCGCTAGGCGCGACTTCTTGTAGATGCCCACCGTCATGACCGTGCTGTCAGCGGGTGCGGGGGCGGTGGTGGCAAGCGCTGCTTTCACGGATGACCGCGCTACCTCATTGGAGGCTTTTGCAGTTGCCGCCTTAACGCGATCACGGTGAGCCCAAGGTGCTTCGGTCATTTGCCACCTCCCATGATGCGGTGGATGTTCTCGGCCGCCTTTTGATTACGGGCCTCTGCGGCGGCATCAGCGGCACGAGCACGCTCCACCGCCAGTTCCGCCGGGGTCATATGGCGCCTGCGCTCATTGCGCTTCTCATGCGCTGTCAGGCGGCGCTGAGACACAGCATCAGCCACAAGCTGCTTTGCCCCCGACGGTTGGATTCCTTTAGGCCAATGGGTCGGCAGGAAGTCTTTTAGACTGTGTTCTGCGAAGCGCTGGCGGGCCACCGGGTGTCCGTCACATGCCGCCCATGCTGCGCCGACGCACCTGCGAGCCTCGGCCTCGCACGGCCCTAGCTTGCGCTTGGCGGTCTCGATGTCGATGGCTAGCTGTTGCTCGGCTTCGCGCAGGCCGTGAAGCACCTCAGACAGATCGGCCTCTGCGGCATTGGGCGCAACGGAGAGAAGGCTGTCAGCAGCGCTGCGCATTTCGAGGGCGCAGGCCACCAGAGGCTCCGCTGCGAGTCCTGCCGGATAGTCGGCGGCTGTCCCCTCAAGGATCTTGATAGCAAGGCGCTTGGCTTCGAGAAGATCGCTTGCCCCCTCGACGGTTGCTTCAGCATCACGGAAGCCCTGCCTAGCGGTTTCTGCTGCTTTGACATATTCCGCTGGGCCTCCCTCTAACTTGCCGTCTTCCATGCTTCGGGCAAGCCCCGCCGCATATTCAAGCGCGATACGCGCAACGTGTTGCGTTGAGGCAGAGCCGAGTTTTACTGAGAAATTCCCGCTGCAATGAACGATGGGTTGCAGTATGGGGATTGGTTGTTGACGCATGGGGGAGATACCTCGCCACTGGTTATTTAACCTATGACGTAATTATATAGCCTCCCCCAAGAGGCGCCTAACAAAGAGTTAGATTAGATGGCAAAGAGTTTATCTTCCGTTCTCCGCCCCTTTGTAACCATTCTTAATCGCGGTATAAGTTGCTTTCTCATAGCGGAACTGAAAGTCATCCATCTTCATACCCACCGCGACCTTGACACCATCGCATCGTTTCAAATGCGCGATGATTTCTTGCGGCGGCCGTTTTCTCTTAACGCTTGATAGGCTCTGATCCAGATTGCTCTTTAGCATATCCGCTATCGCTTGCAGGGCATCGAATCGAATATCTGTAAGACGCTTCCTTTTGCCGTCGTATGAAGCGGCTGCTTTCTCATACGCTGTGAGCCGCTTTTCGACTTTTGCAAAGCTCTGATCTAGGTCGAGACATTTCTTAGATGCCGGTGATCCATATTCAACTGGGTTCCGTGGGCGCTGCGCCTTACTAAACCGCGCATCTAATTCATGCAGCTTTTTCCTCGTAATGAAGCGTTCATTGGCGCAAGATTTGAGAGGCAAACCCTCGTCTTCGCGTCTGATGTAATCTCCAAACTCCCCGTGGACCGCATAAAATGCCGTGCTAAGGACTGAGCGCTGCTTAATTTCCGTCTCGGCCTCATACATATCGAGGACGTCGCCGGTTCGTTCAACATAGTGGTCAGTTAGAGAAAAGCACTTCATATCTGCCATTGCTGCGGAACCGAATAGGCAGAGCGCCGCCGACATGGCAGCTAGTTGAATACGCAATCCCTTGCTCCTTATTTACGCATTTGCGCTATTTTACTAAATGCGCAGAGCATCCACAAACGGGAAACAAAGAAGGCGCAGCGGAAACTAATCTCGCTGCGCCTTTCATTATTCCGTTAAAGTCCGCGAGCCTTTTGAATGCGGCGGCGGCGTGTGGGCAAATCGTAAAGCCCATTGGCAACGTCACGGATTACCGATTCACGGTATCCATATTCGAGGCCAAGCTGGATATGTGGAGGGGCGGGGCGGTCTGGATGTCGCGTATCATTGCGTATCCAAGCAATCTTGCCCGCAAGGTTAAAACCAGCCGGAAACCCAAAGCGGGTGGCGTTCTCGTTTAGCTGGCTTGTCGGGATAATGCGATCTTCGTCGGATGCCATAGAGCACCTGTGGAAACAAAAGGTTGATCGGCCTTTCTCCTTGTTTCCACAGATAGGCATTTTACCTAGATAGCCCGCGCTGTGCCGCGTTAGTCGGCTATTAATTGCAGTCTATGCGTTACCAGTTGGACTCCGCAAGCGCCTTAATAGGTGCTGCGCCGGTTTGTTTGTCGATCCAGTCGCTAATCGCCTGTTGCGCCACGACAAGATCGTCCCACATATCCTGCAGGTAGCCCGCTGCCTCCTCATTCTCAACCACCCAGTTACCTAGAACGTGGCGCTCATAATCTGGCACACCTGCCTTCTTTGCAGCAGTGGCCCAAAGACGCCGGAAATCATGCGGGTTCGACGGCATCCCTGTGCCTTCCTCGGTCACAAGATGCCCCGACGGGTTGTGGTTAGACGGGAATACCCACGGGCTGTCGGTGCGCGGCAGCAGAGCCAGTATCGCAGCCATCTGCTTGGTGATCGGAATGTTGAAGGGCACATCCCGCTTGCTGTTGCGAACGTGGATGACGCCACCGCTCATGTCCACGTCAGACCATTGTAGCTGCGACAGGCTCGGCTTGCGCAGACCCGTGTAGAGTTTCATGGCAAGGTAAGCCGCCCGCACAGGTGAACGCTGCTCGGTGATATAGGTCCAAAGCCGCGCATAGACGTCCTGCGTGGCAATGATCTGTTTGCCGGACTTCTTCTTAGCGCCGACCAACTTCTTCACCACCACGGGATTGAGGTTGGCGTCGGGGTAGATGATGCAAGCATAGTTGAACACGGCCTTGAACTGCGTCATCGCCATCTTGGCCGCTTCGGGTGCGGGACCTTCTTTGGCGTTGCCCGTCCGCACCCCTACCCCACGCGGCAAACCCTTGCGGGTTTCGATAGCCAACTGGCGGTGGTCGAGCATAGCGCGGGTGATCGAACTCAACGGCATGTCGAACCAGTCGCTGAACCACAGTTCGATGGTCCGGCGATACTTGGCAATGGTAGCTTCCTTGCGCTTGTTGACCTGCTGCTGAACGCTATAGGCGTCGAGGGCATTGCGAAGCGTGGCCTCGCGCTTCACCACTCCTGGCCATACCCCATGCTCCTCGAAATGGCGGCAAGCTGCACGGGCGGCATCACTGGCTTCCTTAGCAAGCATCAGGGGATACTGGCCGACCGTGGTGTATTTGCGATTGCCCATGTAGGACGCCCGCGCAATCCATGACTTGCTGCCAGCCCCGACGATCAGTCTGATGAACTTGTCGTCGGTGTCTTGATACTCGACTTGCTTGCCTGATTCGAATGGCAGCTTGTCCACTGCGGCGTCGGTCAGCCGCTTTTTGATGATAGGCATGTAACTGAATCCCACTTGCGTTACTTGCCTCATTACTTGCGCTCTACTTGCGTGGATGGGCAAGTATGAACAAACTGACGCAAGTAGGCGCAACGGGGTATCCCGACTAACCATCTTGAACTGCAAGGAAACTCTTTTGAGCGCTGGCCGCGGCAGCTAAACGCAATCCCCGACCAGCTTAACCCTGCGTTAACCGGCCATCGCGTGGCGACATGGCTGCAATGACGCGAAAGGGGCTACTCATGCTGCACCGCAGAACCCATTCTGATAGCGCAAACAGAAAGGATGATGAATTATGAATGCAGCAGTGCTTAACCCCGCAGCTCGCGCCGGCCACGGTCAGATTGCGCAAGTTGGACTGGCCCGCCGGATCAAGGCCTTTTTCGTCGCACGTCAGGTCGAGCGGCGCACTTTTGACGAGCTTGACATGACCAGCGACCGCGAGTTGGCCGATCTGGGTCTGAGCCGTCACGATGTCGCCCGGCTCGCAAGGCTGGCGGGCCGCCAGGCCGCCGAGAAATACCTGGCCGCCTGAGCGGCTCGGCGGCCTTGCTGCGATCCGGGCGGGTATGCCGCCCGGGATCGGTTTTCGAGCCCGCCCGCGACGGACTCAGACTATCTGACTAAAGGCCCGTCACGACGCGAGCTGTGACAGGACCAGGAAGATGCCGGCCGAGAGCACGGCAGAAAACGGCACAGTGATGACCCAGGCTGCGGCCACGGTCACCGCATGCGAGCGACGGACCAGCTTGCGGCGACTGCGTTCTTCGGGCGGGATGATTTTGCCCTTTTGCAGGCCCAACACCTTTGCGCGGCGTTCTGCATGCCATTCCCGGAAGAAGCCCACGCCAAAGATGCCGCCCACGGCGATATGGGTCGAACTGACCGGCAGGCCCAGCCAGCTTGCCAAAATGACCGTGATCGCCGCCGAAAGCGCAACGCAATAGGCCCGCATCGGGTTGAGCTTGGTGATCTGATCTCCGACCAATGCGATCAGCTTGGGGCCGAACAGCATCAGCCCCAGCGAAATTCCGGTCGCACCGATGACCATCACCCAGATCGGGATGTGGATCTTGTCCGCGATCGTGCCATGCTGGATGGTATGGACCACAGCAGCCAGCGGCCCGACGGCATTGGCGACGTCATTCGCGCCATGGGCAAAGGACAGTGCCGCGGCCGAGATGATCAGCGGCATGGCAAAAAGCGGGCGCAGCGATTTCTTGCGATTCTCGAGGCCGATGGATTGGCGCGCGATCAGCGGGCGCGCGCCGATCCAGCACAGAACCCCGATCACAGCGCCGACCCAGAGCGCGGTCAGCGGATCGATCGGAAGGATGCGGCGCAGGCCCTTCATCGCGAGATAGGTCGCGAACACTCCCGCCATCACGCCGATCAACACCGGAACCCAGCGCTTAGCCGCCCCGATTTTGTCATCGACATAGGCGATCTTGGCTTTGATGAATGCCAGGAACAGGGCCGCGAAGATGCCGCCGAGCAAGGGCGAGATCACCCAGCTTGCTGCGATGCTGACCATTTGCGGCCAGTTCACCGCGCCAAAGCCTGCAGCCATCACACCCGCGCCGACCACGCCTCCGACCACCGAATGCGTGGTCGAAACTGGCGCGCCGATCAGCGTTGCGAGGTTGATCCAGAGCGCCGCCGCGATCAGGGCCGAGAGCATCAGCCAGACAAAGGTCGAGGAATCGGCCACTGCCTCGGGCGAAACGATCCCTGACGAGATGGTCGAGACCACATCCCCGCCTGCGATCAGCGCGCCCGCGGTTTCGCAGATCGCGGCGATGATCAGGGCCGAGCCCATGGTCAGCGCCTTGGCGCCGACGGCCGGACCCATGTTGTTGGCCACGTCATTGGCGCCGATATTCAGCGCCATATAGGCGGCGACGACGGCCGCGCCGACGATCAGCATGCCGGATTGGCTGGCGCCGATCAGGGTCAGGGCCGAAAGCGCCACGACGATGACGAAAAGCAGCCCCAGTGCAGGGGCAGCCATAGCGCGTGACACGCTGAAGCTGGCCTCTTCGAGGCTAACGACCCGCTTCAAATCCTTGTCGAGGGTTTTCCACTGGTTGCGGGGGCCGTCGGAGACCCCGATGTTTTCATCCGCCTTGCTCACTCGTCACATGCCCGTCAATCAACCGTCATTTTGCGCGCGGCATACAGTGCCCCGCGATCGCGCACAACCGCAGAGAGCCAATCTGTCGCATCCCTTCCGTTTCCGTCCTCAGCCGCGCCGGGCGGCTTCGATTCTGGCGACGTCGATCTTGGACATTTCCATCATCGCGTCAAAGGCCCGTTTGGCCTCGTCCCCGCCGATGGCGAGCGCCTCGCTCAGGACGCGCGGCGTGATCTGCCAAGAGATCCCCCATTTGTCCTTGCACCAGCCGCATTCACTGGGCTGGCCGCCATTCGCGATGATCCCATCCCAGTAACGGTCGGTCTCGGCCTGATTTTCTGTCGAGATCTGGAATGAAAACGCTTCGCTATGGCGAAAGGCGGTGCCACCATTCAACCCCAGACAAGGGATCCCTGCGACGGTGAATGACACCGTCAGCACATCCCCCGCCTTGCCCGACGGATAGTCGCTGGGGGCGCGAAACACGGATGTCACCCGGCTGTCGGGAAACAGCGCCGTGTAAAACCGCGCGGCCTCCTCGGCCTCTTTGTCATACCACAGGCAGATCGTGTTCTTGGCGGTTTCCATGGTTTCTCCTTTCGCATTGGCACTTGCCCAAGGGGAAACGCATCTCCCGGCGCAACGGCCCCGGCGCGTTTCCGGCGAAATGTCTGGCGGGCGGTTTCGTGCTAGGCTGTGCCGAACTTCTGCAAAAGGACACATCATGCGACCTATCCCCGCCATGGTTTTGTTGGGATCGCTGGCTGCCTGCGCAGCGCCGGAGATGCCTTCCGGCGCGTCGCGCTCGATGCGTGAAGCGTCCTGTGCGCAGGTGATCGCGGCCCATGTCGCACGGCCAGTTTCACAGGTCAGCGCGAAGTGGCTCTCGGAAGAGGGCGGGATCGCGCAGATTGAAACGCGCGATGGCGCACGCCGACATATCTGCGAGGTCGATGGCTCGGGACGCGTGCTGGGATATAGCCATCCGCCGGGATGATCCCCGGACGCGATCCGCCCCAAGCACCGGGCTGGTCAGGCTGACAGGCCACCAAGGAAAAACTTTCGGCAATCCGGCGACTGTGGTAATTATGCACAGGTTAAGTCCCGTGAAGGGTGCCCCGAAAAGAGATTCGACGCCTGCCGGATGCAGGACGGGCGTCTAAAGGCATTGGAAATACAGGATTTTCCTTGCCTACCAGCCAAAAGTTTCGGTGTTTGGGGGGTCGTAATGATTGGAGTTCTTGTTACCGGTGGCGTGGGTTTCGTTGGGTCCTTCCTATGCGAAAGACTGCTCGAGGATGGCCACCGGGTTATTTGCGTGGACAATCTGCAAACGGGTTCTCTGCGTAATATCGGGCACTTGCTTTACAATCCTCGATTCGAGTTCCGGCCCAGCGATGTCGAATTGCCGCTTTCGGGAATCGACAATATCCAGCGGATCTACAATCTGGCTTGCCCGGCCAGCCCGGCCCATTATCAGGCCGACCCGGTTCGAACCATGCGCACCAACGTGCTCGGGGCGATCAATGTCCTGGAATTGGCGGCACGCAGCGGGGCGCGGGTCCTGCAGGCTTCGACCTCCGAGGTCTATGGCGATCCCGAAGTGCATCCCCAGCGCGAGGACTATCGCGGCTGCGTGTCGCTCAGCGGTCCGCGTGCCTGCTATGACGAAGGCAAACGTGCGGCCGAGACGCTTTGCCATGATTATGCCCGCCAATATGGTGTGGATATCCGGGTGGCGCGCATCTTCAACACCTACGGTCCCCGGATGGCGGCGGATGATGGCAGGGTGGTTTCGAATTTCATCGTCCAGGCGCTTCGGGGCGAGGCGTTGACGGTCTATGGCGATGGCAGTCAGACGCGGTCCTTTTGCTTCGTGTCGGATCTTGTCGATGGGCTGGTGCGGCTGATGGAGGCACCGTGCTACATGGCCCGGCCCTGCAATCTGGGCAATCCCCAGGAGCGGACCATCCTCGAACTGGCCGAGCGGATCATCACCATGACCGGAAGCGCGAGCCGGATCGAGCGCAGACCCTTGCCCCAGGACGATCCCACGCGGCGTCGACCGGATATAACGCTGGCCACGCGCGAACTGGGCTGGGCGCCGGTCGTGGATATTGTCGAGGGTCTCGGCCGGACCATCGCCTATTTCGACGAGCGCCTGCGCGAGCGCCGTGCGCTGTCCGAGACCTTGGCAAATCTGGTCCGGCCCGAAAAGGTCGGGATCATCGGGGACGCGGATGAATTCGCCGCCCTGACCGCGATTCGGGCGCAGCCCCCGGCGGCGCGGGCCACGAATGTCGTTCGATTGGAAACGCGCGTCTAGGAATCGCGCGCCTGCGCAGGGTCAGCCGGGGCGCTGCCTTTCCCAAGAGCATGAAAAACGAACCAGAGGATGGCTCCTGCCGCCGTCAACTTCGTCAGCACATCCGCCCCGGCCAGGCCTGTCGCGCCATAAGGCAGGATCACCACCCAGGCGATGGCCCATTTCCCCAGAACCTGAAGCAATGCGATCAGGCCGAAAAGCCGCGCAGAGCCCAGGGGAAAGAGCGTCAGCAACAAAGGGTTCATCACCAAAGTCAGCATGGACGAGGCGAAAAGCAGGTCAAATACGCGATGCCCTGGCCGGAAGTCCCCCCCCATCAACCCAGAAAGCAGCCAGGGGCTGACAAACGGAAAGACCGCGACCGCCAGCAGAGACCAGGGCGCGCGCTTCACCCAGGTCACGGCATATCGGCGCATTTCGTCGCGCTCTTCCAGACGTGACACATGCGGCAGTTGTGTCGTGACGATCGCTTGGCTGAGAATGCCGATCGCGACGCAAAGTTGCAGCGATGCCGCGTAATAGGCCACCTGATCGGGCGTGCTGAAGGCCGAAAGCAGCATGATGTCGACCCGGCTGGCGACGATCGAGACCGAGGCCAGCACCATCCATTTGTTGATCGCAAGCATCTCATGCGCGATCTGCGGCGAAAACCTGCCGGATCCGAAACGGCCGCGGCATGTGACCATGGTCGCGGCAAGTGCGACAAGGCCCGAGACGGCCAGCGCAATGCCCAACAGGGCGGGATCCCTGACGCCAAGCCCGAGACAAAGCAGGGCGGCTCCTAGCCGGCACAGGTTCTTGTAAGAAGAAGATATCGCAACGCTATGAAAGCGATTGGTAATTTGTGAAATTCCAATCAGCGCGCTCTGCACGGCCAGAAACCCTCCGGCGATGCCCGCAGACCGCATCATCCAGACGGCCAAAGGCAGATCGGGCAGCATCTTGCGCGACAGCCATTCGGCCGCCAGCACAAGGATCGCCGCATAGATCAATCCGCCCGCCAGTCTGAGCAACAATCCGGTATATAGCGCGTCATCCGCATCTTGCAGCGTCATTCGGCGCGATGCGACCGTCACGACGCCTGCCGCCAGAAGCGTATCGATCAGCAATTGTCCAAGATCGATCATCGTCAGCACGGGCGCGATCTGGCCGTAACCGGTCACGCCAAGGCTGCGCGACAGCACGAGCAGAAGCAGCAGCCCCAATCCGGCCCCCGCGGCATTTCCCAGCGCGACCTGGGCTGTGGCGGAACGGCGCAGTTGTTCAACCAATGCGTGCATCAACAACGCCTGCGAGGGGGGTGCCGGGACCGTCTGCCGGGGGGGAGTAGATGGGATGGTGAGCCATGACGACCTGCCCGCGCTGCCGGGATGTTCGGTCCTCCCGGGGGAAGGATCCGGCAGGTCATGGCGATTATTATTGTTTCTTCGATGCATTTGAGCAAGTCTTGGCTGACAGCTTGAATCTCTCGCTTACCCTGCATGTCGGACGGTGGATGATGCAGAGAGTCGACCTTTCACGGACACACCGCCTCAAGACGTTTGCCGCCAAAGCGACACTTGTCGCACGGCGCGTCAGGGCGCATTTCACGACCCCGGATTCGATCGAGACGACGATTCGCAATCTGCCTTACGTCGCGAATGAAGGCGAGCTTGCGGGCAAGGTGGTGCTGGTGACCGGTGCGGGGCAGGGGGTCGGCCTGGTCCTGGCCGGGGCGCTGGCCGAGGCGGGGGCCAGGGTCGCGCTGATGGGGCGCAACCTGGCGCCCTTGGAGCACGCGAAGCAGCGCCTGATCGCGCAGGGCGCGGTCGTGCAGGTCGTGGTGGGAGATGCCTCGGATCCGGAAGCCGCCGAGCGTGCCTTGGCCGAGATCGATGCCCGGCTCGGCGGGGTCGATATTCTCGTCAACAATGCCGGCGTGGGCGGACCCTGGGGCAAGCCTTTCTGGGAGGCCGATCCGCGCGCGTTCCGCGAGGCAATTGATATCAACCTGTCCGGCGCATTCCTGATGGCGCGGGCGGCGGCGCGGCTGGCAGTCGCGCAGAACCGCCCCTTGCGCATCATCAATGTCTCGTCTCTTGCCACCGAGATGCCCGGCGCGGGAATGGCGGCCTATAACAGTTCGAAATCCGGGCTGGAAAGCCTGACCCGGGCCATGGCCGCGGACGGCGACGGGCATGGCATCACGGTCGTGACATTGTCGCTGCATTCCGTCCAGACCGAGCGGAAGGCCGCGCATGACTGGGCCTCGAACGCCCTGCTGCCGCCCGCCCCGGTCGTCGTTCCGGCCTTTCTGCATGTTGCGACCGCCCCCGCGGCCGAGGTGCAGGGGCGGGTCGTCGCCTCGTGGCGATATCTCGCCGCGCCCGAGGCCGAGACGCTGCTGGCTGGTCCGAAATCGCTTCTTGTCCCGATCGCCTATCCGCCCTTCCTGCATCAAGGCCAAGCGACGGCGCGCGATCCGCTGCGCTTCTCGATCCATGACCGGGCCGAAAATCCGTGGGGCCCCAGTCCTGAGGCCCTGCAGGCGATCGACCGGTCGCTTCAGGCAGCGCCGCTGAGCCATTACCCCGATGAGCGCCTTTCGGAACTGACGGGAATGCTCGCGCATCTGCATGGCTTGCCCGAGGCCTCGTTCGCCTTTGGGCCGGGGTCTTGGGAGGTGCTGGCGCGCCTCGTGTCGCTATTTGCAAAACCGGGCGAGCAGGTGGTCTCGCATGACCCCGGCTGGTTCGGATTCAACCTTGTCTGCCGGCGTGCCGGTGTGACCCAGGCGCGCGCCCGCTTTCACCTGGGGGATGCCCAATCGCCCCCGTCGCAGAATCTGCGTGCCATTCTGGACCGGATCACGCCGCAGACGCGGCTGGTCTATCTGATCAACCCTGCGAATCCCGAGGGGACGCCGCTTTTGCAGGCGGAAATGGATGAGTTTCTCGATGCGCTGCCACCGCGGTTGCCGGTGATCATCGACGAGGCCTATATCGAATACGCGGCCGCGTCTGGCATTTTCGATACGGTCGCCGCCGTGAAATTACGCCGAAACGCGATCATCGGGCTACGGACATTCTCGAAATTCTACGGCCTTGCCGGTGCGCGGGTGGGCTATGCCTATGCCGCCCCGGATCTGGCGCAGCTTGTCCGCAATACCGAGAATATCTTTTCGCTGTCCTCGCCCTCGGCGGCGGCCGCTGCCGCGGCGCTGGCCGATCGGGCATATTATGCCGCGCTTCATGCCCGTTTCATCAATGAGCGCAAGACGGTGTTTCAGGGGCTTGAGCAGCGTGGCCTTGCCCCCCTGCCGGCGGAAACTCCCTTTGTCCTCGCCCACCGACCGCAAAATGCCGAAGAGCTTTTCGAAAGGCTCGAAAACGAGGGCATCTATATCGCGCGTTACGCCTTTCACGGAGATCGCTACATGATGTATCCCGTCGCTCAGGCAGCGACGACCGAGGCCATTTTCCACCATCTCGACGCGCTGGCTTCGGGTTAGTCAATGAGCCGCGCCGATGAGATGCCGGTCGGGTTCCGGCACAAGGATCCGCCGCGCCACGCCCTTGTCGCCGCCAAGCCCTGGCCTTTCTCGGCCCTGCATGGACATCCCGGCTTCGTCGAAGCCTGGCGGCAGAGTTTCGCAGCAAATCTGCGATATGCTGTGCTGACCGGTGCCGGATTCACCTATCCGGCGGTGCGGGTGCGGATGCGCGCCCCGCTGGAGCTTGGTCAGCGTTTTCTGACCATTCCGGCGGATGCGGAATTCGTCCGCGAGGCCCGCAAACGTGTCCTTCCCTTGCGCATGCTCGCGCCGGCCACTTCGCTCGAAGCGGGAAATCAGCGCGGCTCGGCACGGCTTCTGGACGCGGAGCCGGTTCAGGCGCTCTGCCGGATCGGAGCCGCCCTCAAAGCCCTGCCGGGTTGGGACTATGCGCAGATCCCCGTCCCGCAGGGCATGGCACATGAGGTCGCGCAGGCCTGGCAAGAGGCGGGGCTCACGGCGATTTTCCGGCAGACCGGAAGACACTATCTTGGATATTCGGACTATCCGGGCTGGAATCAGCTTTTCGCTCGAATGTCCCATAACACAAGGAAAAATCTTGGCCGCATGCTCCGCTCCAATGCTGCGGCGGGGATACGGGTCGAGTATTTCGGGCCCGATCGGCTGGAGGCGGGACTGGGCCATCTTCGCGAGATGGCGGCGGTGAGTTGGAAGAACCGCGAGGCTGAGCGCAGGCCGCCGGTCCGCGTGCCCTTGACCGAGACCCAGATCGCCTTTCTGCGGGCACTGGCCGGCCAGCGCGGAATCGCGCCGCGGATCTTTGTGCTCTTTCAGCAAAAGGCATGTCGCGGCATTGCCTTGTGGTTCGAATGCGATGGATGGCTGACCGGGGGGCTCACCTTTTTCGATCCGGCGGCGCAAGCCTTCTCGCCCGGACATGCGTTGATGCACGAGGCGCTGCTCTGGTGCGAGGAAAACGGCATCCGTAAACTGGACATGAATTCGACCGATGGCTGGCTGCGGGCCTATACCGATCTTTGCGAACCCTTTGGCGTGATGATCGTTTTGCGTCAAAACGCCTTTGGCCGCGCGCTTGAAAGATTGGCGCGCCGGGTCGAGGACCTGCCCCCGGAATCCACAAGGGCCGCCCATGATCCCGACCGCGATCACGGCTGAGCTTTCCCCCTTGTGGCCCGATCCCGAATGGGAGGAATTGGCCAAGGCCGAGCCGAACTACCCCCTGTTGGGGCATCCGGCTTTTTCGCAGGCATTCGCCGCGCATTTCGATGACCGCGCCCGGATCTTTGCCGCCCGGTTGCGTGATGGGGCCGGAACGCTGCGGGCGGTGCAGCCATTGATGATCTCGCGCCATCTCAGACATCCCGGACTGGTTCCGCGTTATGATTACCTGTCGGGCGATGCCGCGTTTCTGACCGAAAAACGGTCGCGCGTTATTCCCTTGCGCCAGCTTAGCCCGGTTCTCGGCCTGGAATGTGGGAATCTGCGGATGGCCGGATGCCGGGGCGACCTGGCCAAGGAAATCTTCTGGCCTCCCCTTACGCTGCGGCTGCGCAGGCTGCGGGGCTGGGATATCGGGATCTTTCCCATCGAGGCGGGGGAATTCGAGCTTGCCGCAGCTTCCTTCCGCCATGCCGGCTGTCCCGCTTTCCGCGGCCGTACGGATCGTGCCTATCTGATGCGGGAAAAACCGAGGCCCATCGCGGAAATCGTCGCGACCCAGTCAAAGAAATTTCGCCAGAATATTCGCCGGGCCTCGTCCGAGGCCGAAAGCAGCGGCATTCGCTTCGACGTGCTGGACGGCCATGCGGCGAGCGACCTGATGCCGGCCTTTGCGGCCCTTGGCGCGGCAAGCTGGAAGGCTGGCGGCAGGCTGGTCGCAGAGGCAAGGGGACAGGCGCTCTCGGTGCCGTATCAGGGGCAACAGCGCGAATTTTTCGAGACGCTGGCCCGCGATCCGCGCTTGCGGCCCGTGATGTCGGTGGCGCGCGGCGATGACGGACTTCATGCCGCCTGTCTGGGATTTTTCGGGGCGGGCTGCCTGACGACGATGATCACCCTGCACCGGCCCAGCAGCGGAAAGGCCGGTCATGGCAGGCTGGTGCTGCATGAGTTGATCGATTGGGCCTGGCGCAATGGCGCTTCTCGCATCGACTTCAATACGACCGCGGAATGGCCCCGCCCCTATGCCGATCAAAGCCGCGACGATCTTCATCTGGTCGTCATGCGTCCGGGGATTTATGGGGGCGCATTGGCGCTTTTGGCGCGGCTGCGGGGGCAGGACGGATGAGCGCCGGGATCACCTCTTTTTCGCATGCCATGCGCGATGCAGGGCTGCGCCGCCTGTTGGATCGGGATGGGGATCTCACGACCTGCGCGAAATGGGCGGAACTGTGGCACCAATCCTTTGGGCAAGAGGACGACCTGCTGGTGGTCGGCGATGAAGCGGCATTGGCCCTGACCCGCGAGCGTCGTATGGGCGCAAGGGTGCTGCGCAGTTTCACCAATGGCCACAGCCAGCGCGCTTTGGCCGGACGTCCCGGCACGGACGGGGCCTTCTCGCTTCTTTCCGCCCTTGCCGCGCGCCCGGGATGGGAGATGCTGCATCTTCAGGGGCTGTCTGCGGAATGGCGTGACGATTTCGTCGCTGCCGGAGCAGAACTTGGGCTAAGCGTCGCATGCGAATGTCAATCCCCGCGATGGCTGGCTAGGCTTGGAAAAGAGCCGCAAACCTACCTCGCCAGCCGCTCGCCATCGACCTTTGGCCGAAAAGCGCAATTGCAGCGCGCCTTTTTGAAGCAATGTGATGCCGAATTCGGTGCCGAGGATGCTTGCAGCGGCCTGTCCGAATATCTTGCGGCCGAGCGGGCAAGCTGGAAGGCGCAGCGCGGAGAATTGCTTTCCGCCACGCCCAGGATCGAGCGCTTTTACCGCCTCGCAACCCAGACCGATTTCGGTGATGGCGGGCGGGCCTGGATGGTCTCGGTGCGGGACCGTGGCAGGATGGTGGCGGGCATGATCTGGCTTCGAGATGGCGCGCAGGCCGTTGCGCTCAAGGCCTTTTACGATGAGGATTACAGAAAATATTCGCTCGGTTTCCTGCTGTTGCGCCATGCCATCGCGGGGCTGATCGATGAGGGGTTTTCGGGGCGCGTGGATTTTTATTCCGGGGCCGCCGCCTATGCGCCTTTTGCGACGGAAAGCCGCGACTATGCCGATTTGGTGATATGGGCCCGGTCGCCGCGGGCACGAGCCGCGCGGCAAATCCGCGACGCCTTGCATCGTGGCCGGCTTGCCTTGCGGGCGAGGGGGCAGGGTGATGGCGCGACCCTGTCGCGAGAATTGCGGGATCGCGGCTGAAGACTGCTTTTGGTTTCGCCCGCCGCCCCGAGCCTGTAGAGCAGGGCGCAAACGAGATGCGGGGGGCGCAAGATGCCAATCAATGATCGACCAAGGGTCGCCGTGGTGACCGGGGGCCTGTCCGGGATCGGGCGGGCGATCGCGCGACGGCTCGCCCAGGGCGGGATGCTGGTGCATGTCGGTGCGCGCAGCGCCGATGACTCTGCACGGCGCGCCGCGTTCGAGGCGGAATTCGGCGACAGCGTCGCGTTTGGCCGATTGGATGTGCGTGATACGGAAAGCTGCAGCCGTTTCGTGCAATCTGTCATCGCACAGCGTGGGCGCGTCGATATTCTCGTCAATGCGGCGGGCGTCTATGAAGAGGCAGAGGTGATTGGCCATTCCGACCGGATCTGGAACGAGACGCTCGACACCAACCTGACCGGCACGTTCAAGATGATCCGCGAGGTCATGCCGCTGATGAAGGCGCAGGGCTGGGGCCGCATCGTCAATATCGCTTCGGTCGCCGCCCATCAGGGCATGGCCGCGAATGCGGCCTATTGCGCCTCCAAGGCCGGGCTTCTGGGGCTCGGGCGCTGCGTCAGCCTCGAAGGGGCGGCGCATGGCATCACCTGCACCAGCATAAGCCCCACCTGGGTCGAGACCGAGATGCTCAGGAAATTCATCGATGACGAGGTCGCGGCGGGCGCGCCGCGCGCCGAGGTGGTCGCGAAATACGAAGCGTCGAACCCGCAAGGCAAGCTGGTCCAGCCCGAAGAGATCGCCGAGCTGGCCGCCTTTCTGGTCAGTGATGCCGCCCGCGCGATCACCATGGAGGATGTTCAGGTCAATGCGGGCTCTCTGTGGTAGCCGAGCCGCGCCGCGATCAGCCGCTCGGGGGTGCTGATCGCAGCAAAATCTCCCAATCCGGCCTGTTCCCAATGGTTCCGGGCGGCGGCATTGTCGAAATGGGCCGTCGCGCATAGCATCCGGTGATCGGCCGCGATCAGCTTGCGTATCCCCTCGGTCAGCGGCGCGCGATGCAGCCATTCCTCGATCGGTAGCACCTCGTACCCCTCGCATTGCGGCGTGAAAGGCGGCGCGACGAGGTTGCAGAAGCGCGTCCCAGCCGCCGGGCGGGCAGCGACCAGAAGTGCCGCCGCGGCGCGAACATCAGTCATCGGGAAACTCAACCCTTGAGGCAGGGCGCGCATCTCGCGACAGGCCGTCAGGACGTTCTCGTAGAGATCCCTGGGGTTCGGTGCGTCAAGATCGTAAAGCGATGGCAGGCGCAGGATCAGCGCGGCGATGCACGATGCCGCAATCTGCGCCTCGGCCACGGCCTTGGCCGCGCCATAGCCCGAGCCATCGCCGGAAATATTGGCCGGTCGCTCGGGATGGGGGCCACCCTGCCCGGGAAAGACCGCGCTGGAGGAGGAAAAGCGAAGATCCGCGCCAGAATCGCGACAGAGTTTGAGAATGGTCTGGGTCTCGGCCAGCGACCATGCTTCCATCTGACTGCGCCCCAAAGCCAGGTTCACCGTCGCCGCGCAATGGATCACCTGACCGATCCGGGCGCAAAGAGCGGCATAGTCGCGGGGGGCAAGCCCGAAATCCGGTTGGTCGAGCGCGCCTTCGACCAGAATGACGCGATCACGCGGCAACCCATGCGCGGCGGCCTCGAGCCGGGCGCGGGCCTCTTGCAGGCCGGGGCGCACGAGGCAATAGACCACCTGATCACCGGGCAGGCGCCGGAGCGCTTCGGCCAGCACATGTCTGCCCAGAAATCCGGTCGCTCCGGTCAGGAAGATCCCCCTGCGGTCGAATGTCTCGGTCGTGCCGCCGAGATTTGCCTCCGCCAGAAGTTCGTGAAGCCGCATCAGCGGCAGGTTCAGCGCCCGGTCGAAATCGACGCGGGTCCGGTATTCGCGCTCGAGCGACACGATCAGATCGACGCACATCAGGGAATCGCCGCCCAGTTCGGAAAAGGATCGGCCGGGATCAATCTCGGAGGGCTCGCAGCACAGGATCCGGGCGGCATGGCGTAAGCTCGCAGGCAGGTGCGAGTGGTCATCTTGGCGGCTGGGCGCAAGGATCTCGGGCAGGGCGGCGTAATTGCATTTGCCCGAGACCGCGTGGATCGGGATCTCGTCAAGCTGGACAAGATAGCTCGGCACGCAATAGGCGGGCAGGACCGCGCGCAGCCTGCGTGCCAACGGCTCGGGGATACGGCACTGGCCGCCCGGAATGTGCCATTGGGTCAGATTGGCTGCAGATTGGTCGGAATCGGCGGTGTAGTAAAAGACCAGCATCTGGTCCTGATCGCCATCCTGCCGGACCCAAGGAATGGCGTGGGAAAAACCGAGGAACTCTGCCATGGTTTCGGTCAGTTCGCGGGTCTGGATGCTATAGCCGCGCAGCTTCAGCATATGGGCCATGCGGCCCATGACGATGATCTCGCCGTCCGCTTCCACAAGACCCCGGTCGCCGGTGTCGTAAAGCCGCGCGCTCTGGCCGTCGATGACGACCTCGCGGAAGCGGCGCGCGGTTTCCTCGGGCCGGTTGACATAGCCCGGTCCCAGCATGCGGGGCCCCTCGAAATGCAGCAGCCCGGGCGTGCCGGGCGGGCAGGGGCGATCGTGATCGTCGAGCACCACTGCCCGCAGATGCGGCATGGCCTTGCCGACGCTGACCCCCTCGGCGCGGCGCGACGGACCGGCCAATCGGGACATGCAGATGTCATGCGTTTCGCAGATGCTGTAGAGGTTCCACAGCGCCGCCTCGGGCAGCTTGGCGCGGGCCTCGGCTGCGAGGCGGTCGCTGACCACCTCTCCGTTCAGGATGATGCGGCGCAAGGGTAGAGCCGCGGCGCGCTGATGATCCAGACCTTGCAGCATCTTCTCGAAGAACGAGGGCGTAAAGAGCATCTCATGCAGGTCGTGCTCGGTGATGAAACCGGCCAGAGCCTGCGGCGAGAGAAGGTCCTCGAGCACCGGGAAACAGACCTCGGCCCCATTGCGCAGAGGACGGAACATTTCCCAGATCGCAAAGATATAGACCCCGACCCTCATCCCGGGGGCGTAGGGCGTATAGGCGTCGCGCCATTCATAGGACAGTGAGGCCGCGTCATGAGTCACCGGAATGCATTTCGGCCGTCCCGTCGTGCCCGAAGTCGCGACGAGATAGATCGGATGTTCGGGGGCGACGCGACCCGGTTCGAGATTCGGGCAGGCAGGACCGGCAAGGAAGCTGGCGGCATCGACGACGCGACAATGCTGCGGCAACTGCCCGGCGCGGGTAGGTTGCGCCGTCACGATCAGGCCGATCCCCAGTTCTTCGACGATATTGGCCAGAACCGGGTTAGGCATGGCGGGATCAAGATGCACGAAAGGGCAGCCAAGCACCACGCAGGCGGTCGCGGCCGCCCCGAAGAGCGTCCCCGGCGCGCCATAGATCGCGACGGCCTTTTCCGGTTCAAGCATATCCCGGCAGGCGGAAATATAGGCGGCCAACTCGCCATAGCTCAAGTGCAGGTCGCGATCCCTGAGCGCGATGCGGTCGCGATGCAGGCGGAAAGCATCCGCCAGTTGCGCGGAAAGGGGGGGGAATTTCTGTGACATTATCCGCGCCATCGTCGCCTGATCTGTGGAACGACAGTGGTTGCGGCGAAATGGCGCAAGGTCAAGGGCCAAGGCGTTCACAACCCTGACCCCTGCGCTTGCCCTAGGGCTCAATATTCATCATGGAGCCGCACCCAGCTCATCGTCCCGCTTTCGTTCCGGCCCTTGGGGGTAAGATCGAGCCAGTTGAATGCGCCGATCTGCAATTCATTGCCCCGGTGATAGGTGGAATAGGTGTGATAGACCGCACCGTCCTCGGACTTGGCAAAGATGCTCGTTCCGAACATGTCGGAACTGTTCCGGATGACGGTGCCGTAATTGTAGATCGCGCGACCCGTGGCGCGGTCTTCGGGCGTGAAGGACACGGCAAAGTCGAAATTGAAACTGTTCCGCGCCGAGGAAAGCCAGGGAAAGCTCCATCCCATGCGGCGCTTGACGGCCTCGATTGTTGCGACGGGTACCCTCGAGATCGCGGCAAAGGACAGGTCGGCCTGCTCGAAATGCTGTCGCGCCGAATCGATGTGATCGGCGATGAACGAACAGCCCTCGCAGACATGATCCGAGCCGGGCGTCAGCATGAAATGATAGACGGCCAATTGACTGCGGTTCTCGAAGAGGTCGGAAAGGCTGCGCTCTCCCGAAGGACCGTCAAAGACATAATCCTCTTCGACGCGGACCCAGGGCATTTTGCGTCGCTCGGCCCGCAATTCGTCAAGCTGGTGGGTCATGGCGCGTTCGCGGGCCAGCAATGCCTTGCGCGCGTCAAGCCATGCCTCGCGTGGGACGATGGTGGGGGTCATTGGCATTTCTCCTTTTTCAGGGGGATAGGCGTGATGGTCTTGCCGCGCCATGGCCGCAGCCAGGCTGGCAGATGAAAGACGCTCATCAGCAGATACATCGTGGCCATGTCGTTCAGGGGCCAGGGACCGGGGGTCGAGACGCATATAGTCCCGTGGCCCCCCGCCGCCACCCACGCCATCCCCAGGCAGACCGGCGCCGCCGCACGCGACAGCCATTCCGAGACCTGTAACTGCGTTGCCATGGGGCCGCTCCTGTCCGATGGTCTTTCGATGTCCCAGATCTAGAACGGGTCCGGGCCGGACCGGGAGTGACAAGCATGGCGCGATTTCGATGGAGGAGGTGATTGCTGCCGCTTCGCGCGCTTTGGCCACGGGCGCTGCGCTCGGGGCGCTGAAGCGTGTCGCCCTTCGTTCCGATCCCGCCGCGCTGGCGCTGCGCGGCATCGCCATGGCCCGGCTGGGCGATCTGGACCGGGCCCGCGATCTGTTGCGCGGGGCATCGCGGGGCTTTGGGCCGGCAGAGCCGCTCGCGGTCGCCCGCTGCAATCTCGCCGGTGCCGAGATCGCGCTGGTGACGCGTCATCTGACCGGATTGCCCGCGAGTCTGGCGGCAGCGAAACGGGTCCTGACGGCATGTGGCGATCGCGCCAATGCGGCCCATGCGTCTTGCCTGCAGGCGCGACTTGCCTTGTTGATGGGCGAGGTCGATGCCGCCGAGGATGCCTTGGCCGCGATCGACCTTGGCGATATGCCCGCGCTGTCGCTGCCGGGCTACTGGCTTGTCCGGGCCGGAATCGCGATGCGGCGCATCCAGAGCCAACCCGCCCTCGAGGCGGTGCGGCATGCGCGAAACGCCCCGGCGACAGGGGCGGTTCCGGCGCTTGAGATGGAGGTCCTGCTTGCCGAGCGGGCCATTCAGCAGCCGTTCGCCCGACGGATCGAAAAGAGCGGCCAGCGCCTGATGCGGCTTGCGGAAATCGAGGCCCTGATCGCGTCGGACCTGTTCATTCTGGACGCGTTCCGAAACCGTTTGCGCCAATCGGGGCAGGTCGTGTCTCTGGCCGCGCGCCCCGTGCTGTTCGGCCTAGCGCGCTGTCTGGCCGAGGCCTGGCCGGATGATGTCGCGCGTCAGGATCTTCTGGCTCGGGTCTTTCGCGCGCGGCAGGCGGATGAATCGCATCGCGCGCGTCTGCGGGTCGAAATCGCGCGGCTGCGAAAGCTGATCGCTCCTTTTGCAGAGGTCTCGGCGACGTCCGGCGGTTTCATCTTGCAGCCGCACGGCGGCCCACCGACCATTCTGGCCCCGCTGGTCGAGGGCCCGCAGGGGCAGATGCTCGCCCTTCTCGCGGATGGAGAGGCCTGGAGCAGTTCGGGCCTTGCCCTCGCCTTGGGGGTCAGCCCGCGCACGGTGCAACGCGGGCTCGAGGCGCTGTACCGGGCGGAAAAGGTCGAATGGTTCGGCCATGGTCGCGCGCGGCGCTGGATCATCAAAGGCGTGCCGGGTTTCCCGACAGGCATGTTACTCTCGCTGGCATTGCCGGAGGGGTAGGTTGGACAGATGAAGCACGAGGCCGAGATCATCCGCGAATATGGCCCCTTTCCGGGGATAAAGGCCGTGCATGGTGTAAGCTATGACGGCGCGCAAGTCTGGCTGGCCACGGGCACGCAGTTGCAGGCGCTCGACCCCGATACGGGCGTGCTGGGGCGCGCGGTAGATCTTGCCGCAGATGCCGGGACGGCCTTTGATGGCACGCATCTGTTTCAGATCGCGGGAGAGCATATCCGAAAACTCGATCCCGCAACGGGCAAGATTCTGGCCACAATCCCGGCACCGGCCGGCGGCGATGCTTCGGGACTGGCCTGGGCCGAGGGCAGTTTATGGGTCGGTCAATACAAGGACCGGGCCATCGTGCAGATCAACCCCGAAACCGGAGCGATCCTGCGCCGCATCGCCTCGGACCGCTTTGTCACCGGCATCAGTTGGGTCGATGGCGAATTGTGGCACGGCACATGGGAAGAGGATCGCAGCGAATTGCGCCATGTCGATCCAGCGTCGGGAGGGGTGATCGACACGATCGAACTGCCCGAGGGCATCGGCGTCTCGGGGCTCGAATCGGACGGGGCGGAGCGGTTCTTCTGCGGCGGCGGTCCCAGCGGAAAGCTACGCGTGGTCCGGCGCAGCACCGCACCCGGATGATGGGGAGCGGGCCCTGCGCCATTTGTCAGACAGCCGTTTCCGGTTTGCGCCCCATGATGATCATGCCAAGGATATCGTCATCGGTGACCTCATCGACGCGCACCGTGCCGACGCGCTGCCCGTTCTTCATCACCACCGCGCGGTCGCAGAGTTTCATCACCGCATGGATGTCATGCTCGATCAGAAAAATCCCCAGGCCCTGGCGTTTCAATTCGTCAATCAGTTCGGCCACCATCTGGGTTTCCTGCGGTCCAAGCGCGGCGGTCGGCTCATCCATGATTAGGATGCGGGCATTGAAATAGACCGCGCGTGCGATCGCGACCGATTGCCTCTGTCCTCCTGACAGCGCCATCACCGGTTCCGAGAACTTGCGGAAATTGGGATTGAGCCTCGCCATGATCCGGCGCGTCTCGGCCTCCATCCGGGCCTCGTCCAGAAGGCCGGTGGGGGTGACAAGCTCGCGGCCCAGAAAGAGGTTCGAGGCCGCGTCCAGATTGTCTGCCAATGCGAGCGTCTGATAAATCGTCTCGATGTTATAGGCGCGGGCGTCGCGGGTATTGTGGATCTCGGCCTTTTTGCCGTCGATATGGATCTCGCCCGCATCCGGGCGATAGGCACCGGAAAGGCATTTGATCAGCGTGGATTTTCCGGCCCCGTTATGGCCCAGAAGGCCCACGACCTCGCCGGGATAGAGATCGACCGAGACATGGTCCACCGCCTTGATGCCCCCGAACGAGACCGAGATGTCGCGCATTTCAACAAGTGGCGTCATCTCATGCCCAGCCTTTTGCGATATTGGATGTCGATCCAGACGGCCAGCACCAGAACCACACCCACCACGATATTCTGCAAGGGCGCGTCGGCCCCGACCATGGCCATGCCCGATTGCAGGCTCTGCATGATCAAGGCCCCAAGGATCGCGCCGTGGATCGTGCCGATGCCGCCCGACAAGGCGGTGCCGCCGATCACTGCGGCGGCGATCACCCGCAACTCGTCCAATGTGCCGATGTCATTGGGGTGGGATTGCAGACGGGCCTGCGCGATGATTGCGGAGAGGCCGCAAAGAAACCCCATGAGGGCAAAGATCTTGACGGTCAGCAGCCGGGTATTGATGCCGGAAAGCTCGGCGGCATCCGGGTTCCCCCCTGTCGCGAAGATATAGCGCCCAAAGCGTGTCCGCCCCGCGATCACCGTCATGGCAACGGCGACCAGGATCAGGATCAGGACTGAGATGGGCAGGCCATAGCCCTGCGTGTAACCCTCGGGCATGATTTCGCCGCGCGCCTCGAAGATCCGGCGCAGTTTGGCCTGGGGCAGCTCATAGGAATTGAGAATGGCGACGAAGCCCATGATAAGCGTGACCGCCAGCGTCATCACCACCGTCTCGGCCCAGACCGGTCGGACAGGGAAATCATGCGCCTGCTTGCGACGGCGGCCGGACCAGATCACCCAAAGGGCGGCGGCGGCGGCGAGCCCGCCCGCGACCCAGCTGGCCCCGACCCCCAAAGTGCCCTCGGCCCCGCCAAAAAGCAGGAAGGTCTGGTTCAGCGGCGCGATGGTCTGTCCCGCGGTCAGATACCAGCCGACATAGCGCCAGATCAGCAGCCCACCCAGTGTGACGATGAAGGCGGGGATGCGCTGATAGCCGACGAGCCAGCCATTCAGCGCCCCGATCGCCGTGCCCGTGACCAGACCCGAGATCATCGTCACCGGCGCGATCAGCGGATGCCCCAGTCCCAGCCCGAGCGCATTGGGCAGCCAGCGCGCCTGCATCACCCCCATGACCGCCGAAGCCAGAGCGAGGATCGCGCCGACCGACAGGTCGATATGACGGCAGACGATGACAAAGACCATGCCCGTCGCCATGATCGCGACCGACACCGTCTGGATCGTCAGGTTGAAGATATTGCGGGCTGACAGGAACCGGCCATCCGTGACGACCGAGAAGCACAGGCAGACCAGGGCAAAGGCCCCGATCATACCCAGCAATCGCAGGTCGATTTCCAGTTTCTCCAGCCAGTTCCGGCGGGTCCGCGAGGCGGCGGGGGAAAAATCACTCATATCCTTAGGCGGCGACGGCACGGGATGCGCCGTCGCCTGTTCCCGTCAGTTGCAGGGCGCGGGGCCGTTCTGGACACCCTGGCAGAGGGCGTCCTTGGTGATCCATCCGGCATCGACCACGGTCGAGAGGTTTTCCTTGGTGATTGGCACGGGCGTCAGCAGGATCGCGTCCATGTCCTTGCCGCCGGGAGTCTTGAACTTCATGGCATTGGGGATCTCGGCCGCAGCCTTGCCACCAGCCAGCGCCAGGGCGATTTCCGCCGCGTTCTTGCCGAGTTCGCGCGAATCCTTCCAGACCGAGACCGTCTGCGTTCCCAGCGCGACGCGGTTCAGCGCGGCGTGATCGGCATCCTGTCCCGAGACCGGGATCCCCTGCATCCCCTGCGCCGTCAGCGCGGCCACGGCCCCGCCTGCGGTGCCGTCATTCGAGGCCACGACCGCATCGACCTTATTGTCGTTCTGGGTCAGGATCTGCTCCATGTTCTTCTGGGCATTGGCGGGCAGCCAGCCATCGGTATAGGCCTCGCCGACGATCGTGATCTCGCCCGCATCGATCGCCTTCTGCAGCACCTCCTGCTGGCCACCGCGCAGGAAATCGGCATTCGGATCGGTGGGCGAGCCCTTGATCATGACGTAATTGCCCTTGGGCGCGGCCTTCAGCACCTCGGCGGCCTGCATCCGGCCCACCTCGACATTGTCGAAGGTCAGGTAAAAGGCGCGGGGGTCTTCGATCAGGCGGTCATAGGCGACGACCGGGATGCCTTCGTCCGCGGCTGCCTGCACGGCGGGAACCACGGCCTCGGTATCCTGACCCAGCACGATCAGCGCATTGACGCCCTGCGCAATCAGCGCCTCGATATCCGAAAGCTGCTTGGCCGAAGAGGATTGCGCATCGGCCGAGACATATTTCGCCCCTGCGGCCTCCAGCGCGTCCTTGATGGCCTTTTCGTCGGTCTTCCAGCGTTCTTCCTGAAAATTCGACCAGGACACGCCAACGGTCATGTCCTGTGCAAGCGATGCAGATGAAAACCCCACCGTCGCAAGGACAGCGGTCAGAATTACAGTGCGCATCGTTACCTCCCCGATGATGCGACCATCCGGACGAGTCGCCGGATCTGTTGCAAGACTGCGCTGCGCAGGGGCAGGCTGTCAAAAACAAAGAGATAGCCCTGCGCGCGGCGCATACAATCTGAGGGAAGCTGCGGCATTTCAGGCCCGCTTCGCATCTTGCGACTCGACAGATTCACGGCGTGACATAAGCTGTCAACGCCTGTGCTCGGGGAAAACCAGTGGACATCCTGCCGACCGCGCCGCGTGACCTATTGCGAGTGGAGGGGCTCTCGGTCTCCTTTCCACTGCATCGTGGTGAATTGCGCGCGGTCGATGCGGCAAGCATGCGCGTGCTGCCCGGACGGATCACCGCGCTTGTCGGCGAATCGGGCTCGGGGAAAAGCATGACCGGGCTGACCATCATGGGCCTGCAACCGGCCCATGCGCGGGTCGGGGGCAGGGTCATCTTTGACCGTGGCGAGGGCGCGGCGGTCGATCTCATGACGCTGCCGCGCGACGGGCGGCAGATCAGGGCCATACGGGGCGGGCAGATCGGAATGATCTTTCAGGAGCCGATGACCTCCTTTTCGCCGCTGCACACCATCGGCAACCAGATTTCCGAGGCCCTGCGGCTGCATTTGCCGGTCTCGGCGGCCGAGGCACGCGCGCGCTGCGAGGTGATGCTGGGCCGGGTCGGCTTCCCGGATCCCGGACGCGTCTATTCGATGTATCCGTTCGAATTGTCGGGGGGAATGCGGCAGCGCGCCATGATCGCCATGGCGGTGATCTGCGGCCCTTCGCTGCTGATCGCGGATGAGCCGACAACGGCGCTGGACGTGACGATCCAGGCGCAGATCCTGGCCCTGATCCGGGACCTGCAACAGGAACTGGGCCTGGGCGTGCTGATGATCACCCATGATCTGGGGGTGGTCGCGAATATCGCCGACGAGGTCGTGGTGATGTATCACGGCCGCGTGGTCGAGGCGGGAGCCACCGAGACGATCTTTCGCGATCCCACCCATCCCTATCTGCGCGGCCTGATCGCGGCCGTGCCGGGCCTTGGGGAAAGGGGCCGGACGCGGTTGCGCCCGCTGCGGGAAATCCCTGCCGACGGGATTCGCGATCTTGCCCGCATGGGCCTGCAGCACGCCGCTCCCAGACGCGCGGCCGGCCCGTCGCGGGCGCTGATTTCCTTGCGCGACGTCACCAAGACATTTCTGCCGCGCCACCAGTCCTGGGGGTTGCTGGCGCCAAAGCCGGTCCCGATGCCTGCGGTGGATCACGTGAGCCTCGATATCCTGCGCGGCGAATGTCTGGGTCTGGTCGGCGAGAGTGGCTCGGGGAAAAGCACCCTGGGCAAGTTGCTGGTGCGCGCGATCAAGCCGGACCGGGGCAGCATCATCCTTGACGACGGTCCGAGCGTCATCGACCTCGCCGAGGCATCGGGCGCGGAACTCGCGACGCTGCGCAGCCGCGTGCAGATGATTTTTCAGGATCCGGTCTCGTCGCTTTCGCCCCGCATGACGGTGGGCAATATTCTGTCGGAGCCGTTGGATATCCACCGCCGCGGCAGCGCGGCCGAGCGCCGCCGTTTGGTCGCGGCGCTGCTGCAGGCCATCGGCATGGGTGAGGGTGCTGCCACGCGGTTCCCGCACAGTTTCTCGGGTGGGCAGAGACAGCGCATCGGCATTGCCCGCGCACTGGCCTTGGCGCCGGAATTCATCGTCTGCGACGAGGTCGTTTCGGCGCTGGATGTCTCGGTTCAGGCCCAGATCCTGAACCTGCTCAAGGATTTGCAACGAGAATTGAACCTGACCTATCTGTTCATCTCGCATGATCTGGCCGTGGTGAACTACATGGCGGATCGGATTGCCGTGATGTGGCGGGGCCGGTTGGTTGAGATCGCCCCCCGCGACATCATCATGCAAGCGCCGATCCATCCCTATACCCGGTCCCTACTGGCCGCGGTGCCCGTGCCGGACCCGGCCCGGCGTCTTGACATCGCCGCGGCGCGCATGCCCGCGGAAAAGGCCGAACTGCTCTGGCCCGAAGCCTTTCGCGAGGCCCCCGGCGCGCCTGCGGAACTGCAGGATATGGGCCAAGGCCACCGGGTGCGGATGCGGACGTCATGCCGGGCGTCTGCCATTCCCCGGACCGGGGCGGCGCGATGAAGGGGCCGGTCCTGACCCGGCGCAAGGCCACGGCGATGCTCGCCTGCGCGACCGCTTTCGGCCCGCAGGCGGGGCGGGGGTTTACCGGCGCGGCCATGCTCGACGAACGCGTCGCCGCGGGGGAATTGCCCCCGGTCGAGATGCGCCTGCCGGTCGAGCCGCGCGTGATCGACCTTGACGCCCTGGGCCGCAGCGCGGGGCAGCATGGCGGAACGCTGCGCGTGCTGATCGGCGGCCAGCGCGACATCCGCTACATGCCGATCAATGGCTATGCGCGGCTGGTCGGATATGACCTGCAACTGAACCTCGTCGCGGATATTCTCTCCGCCTGGGAGGTCCATGAGGGTCGCAGCTTTACGCTGCATCTGCGCAAGGGGCATCGCTGGTCGGACGGCCATCCCTTTACCGCCGAGGATTTTCGCTATTGCTGGCAGGACGTGATCCTGCGCGACGATCTGGGCGGCATGCCCCCCGAGATGCGGCTCGAGGGGCAGGGACCGGATTTCGAACTGCTGGACGATCTGACCCTGCGCTATTCCTGGCCCGCGCCCCTGCCGGATTTCCTGCCGCTGCTCGCCGCGCCCTCGCCGCTGCGGATCTGCATGCCTGCCCATTACATGAAGGGATTCCATGCGAGCTACGCCTCGCCGGACCGGCTCGACGCCCTGATCCGGGCGGAACGCGTGGACGATTGGCAGGCGCTTCATCAGAAAATGAGCCGCATCACGCGACCCGAAAATCCCGATCTGCCGACGCTCGACCCGTGGCGCCCCCGGACCCGCCCCCCGGCCCAGCAATTCGTATTCGAGCGCAATCCGTTCTTCCACCGCGTCGATCAGAAGGGGCGGCAATTGCCCTATGTCGATCGCGTGGTGATGAATGTCTCGACCTATGACATCATCCCCGCCAAGGTCGCAACCGGCGAAAGCGACCTGCAGGCATTCGGCATAGATTTCTCGGATTATACGCTGGTGAAAGAGGCCGAGAGCCGCTTTCCCATCAAGGTCGATCTCTGGACCCGCACCCAGGGCTCGCGCGTGGCGCTCTTGCCCAACATGACCTGCGCCGACCCGGTCTGGAGCGCGCTGTTTCGCGATGTTCGGCTTCGGCGGGCGCTCTCGATCGCGATCGACCGGACCGAGATCAACAAGGCGCTCTTCTTTGGCCTTGCCCGCGAAAGCGCGAATACGGTGATGCCGGAAAGCCCCCTCTACCGCGAGGAATATGCCCGCGCCTGGGCGCAATACGATCCCGATCAGGCCAATGCGCTTCTGGACCAGACGCTGCTGTCCAAACCCCGGATGGACGGGTTGCGTCGCCTGCCGGACGGGCGCGTGGCGGGCATCCTTGCGGAAACCGCTGGCGAAAGCACGGTCGAGACGGATGTTCTGGAACTGGTCGCCGGGCATTTCCACGCAGTCGGGATCGCGCTCTGGACGCGGGTTTCTCAGCGTGACCTCTTGCGCAGCCGCAGCATGGCCGGACAGACCAGCATGGCGGTGTGGATGGGCCTCGACAATGCCGTGCCCACGGCCGAGATGCCCCCCTATGAACTGGCCCCGACCACCGACGACCAGCATCAATGGCCGCGCTGGGGGGTGCATTATTCCTCGAAAGGGGCGCAGGGCATCGCGCCGGAACTGCCCGAGGTGCAGGAACTGGTGGCATTGGTCCGGCGCTGGCGGCTATCGCGCAGCCATGACGAGCGGACCGAGATCTGGCATCGGATGCTGGCGATCCATGCGGATCAGGTCTTTACCATCGGCACGGTGAACGGGGCGAAGCAACCCGTCGCGCGCCACGCCCGGCTGCAGAACGTGCCCGAGACCGGGCTGATCGGGTTCCAGCCCACCTCGCTTCTGGGGATCTACATGCCCGATACGTTCTGGCAGAAGGACGAGGGCTAGATGCTGCGCTATATCCTTGGCCGCATCCTGATCATGCTGCCCACGCTGGTGGTCATCTCGATGCTGATCTTTGCCATTATCGAACTGCCGCCGGGCGACTATTTCGAAAGCTATGTGCAAGAACTGAAGATGCTGGGCGAGGCGGCCAATCTTCAGGAAATCGAGGAACTCAAGGCGCGCTATCATTTCGACGACCCCGCGCCGCTGCGCTATCTGCAATGGGTGGGCGGCATGCTGCATGGCGATTTCGGTTACAGTTTCGAATATCGCATGCCGGTCAACGAGGTCGTCGGCGACCGGCTCTGGCTGACCATCCTGATCAGCATGGTCACCATCGCCTTCACCTGGATGCTGGCCTTTCCGATCGGGCTCTATTCGGCGACGCGTCAATATAGCTGGGGCGATTACGGGCTGACGCTTCTGGGTCTGATGGGGATTGCCGTGCCGCATTTCATGCTGGCGATCATCCTGATGTACTTCGCCAATGTCTGGTTCGGTACCTCGATCGGGCATCTGATGGATCTGCAATATCTTGACCAGCCGATGAGCTGGGCCAAGTTCCGCTCCATCCTCGAACATATCTGGATCCCGGTTCTGATCATCGGAACGGCGGGCACGGCAGGGATGGCGCGGCGGCTGAGGGCGAACCTGCTGGACGAACTGGGCAAGCAATATGTCGTGACGGCGCGGGCCAAGGGACTTTCGCCCACGCGGGTCGTGCTGAAATACCCGCTGCGCATGGCGCTGAATTTCTTCATCGCGGATATAGGCTCGATCCTGCCGCAGATCATCTCGGGGGCCGAGGTCACGGCGATCATTCTGTCGCTCGAGACCACCGGGCCGATGCTGATCCGGGCGCTGCAAAGTCAGGACATGTATCTTGCCGGCTCCTTCCTGATGTTTCTGGCCGGGCTGACCGTGCTGGGGGTGCTGGTCTCGGACATCGCGCTCAGCCTGCTTGATCCGCGCATCCGCCTGCAAGGGAGGCGTGGATGAACGGGCCCTTGCCGCCGCCGGGTCGGGAATTGGGGCATTACGTCTCGGATATTCCCTTCGACCCCAAGGCCGAGCCGGGCGGGGCATATCTCGGCATGGGCAGCGCCAGCCAGTTCAGGCTGACATGGCTGAAATTCCGCCGCCACCGGCTCGCGCTGATCTCGGGCGTGTTCCTGCTGGTGATCTATGGCTCGCTCCTGATCACCGAGTTTCTCGCGCCCTACCGGCTAGACAGCCGCAACCTCGATTTCATCTACGCCCCGCCGCAGCGCGTCCATCTGTTCCATGAGGGGCAATGGGTCGGGCCTTTCGTCTATGGCCAGACCATGCGGCTGGACCTGGACCAGCTGCGCCGGGTCTATTCCGATGATCCCCAGGATATCCAGAAGCTGCGCTTCTTCTGTCGCGGCGAGGAATACCGATTCTGGAAGCTCCTTCCCGCCGATCTGCACCTGTTCTGCCCGGCCGAGGGCGGGCGCCTGAACCTGCTCGGCACGGATCGTCTGGGGCGTGACGTGCTGTCGCGGATCCTGCACGGGGCCCGGATCTCGCTGACGATCGGACTTTTGGGCACCATGGTCAGCTTTGTCCTGGGCATCGTGATCGGCGGCATCGCGGGTTATCGCGGCGGCTGGTTCGATCACGCCATGCAGCGCATGATCGAGGTCATCCAGTCCATCCCCTCGATCCCGCTCTGGATGACGCTGGCGGCGATCATACCGATGAGCTGGAGCCCGCTTCTGGTCTATCTGGGCATCACGGTGATCCTTGGGATGCTGGACTGGACCGGCCAGGCACGGGCCGTGCGCTCGAAGCTTTTCGCCCTGCGCGAAGAGGATTACGTCCTTGCCGCCGAACTCATGGGCGCGAAAACGCCGCGCATCATCGGCCGGCACCTGCTGCCCGGGGTGCTGTCGCATCTGATCGCCAGCGCCAGCCTCTCGGTCCCCGCGATGATCCTTGGCGAAACCGCGCTGACCTTCCTTGGCCTCGGGCTGCGTCCCCCGGTCACAAGCTGGGGCATCCTTTTGACCGAGGCGCGCGGCATTAACATTGTCGCGCTTTATCCTTGGCTGCTTTGGCCCATGCTGCCCATTATCCTGGTCATCCTTGCCTTCAATTTTCTGGGCGACGGTCTGCGAGACGCCGCCGATCCTTATCACTGATACCGTGCGACCAATCGATTTCGGAACATGCCATGAAACCCAGACTCGATAATGCCCGCATTCTTATGTACAGCCACGACACCTTCGGGCTAGGCCATCTGCGCCGCTGCCGCGAGATCGCCCATACTCTGGTCGATGCCTATCACGGCCTTTCGGTCATGATCATTTCCGGGACCACGATCGCGGGGGCGTTCGATTACCGGATGCGCGTGGATTTCGTGAAGATCCCCAGCGTGATCAAGCTGCGCAACGGCGAATACCAATCCATGGCCCAGCATACCGCGCTGGAGGACACGCTCGAGATCCGCCGCGCGATCATTCGCAATACCGCCGAAACCTTCCGCCCCGACATCTTCATCACCGACAAGGAGCCGATGGGCCTGCATGGCGAGATCGAAGAGACGCTGACCCTGCTCAAGACGCGGGGCACGCGGCTGGTCCTGGGCTTGCGCGATGTCATGGACGCGCCCGAACTCTTGGGACCGGAATGGGCGCGCAAGGATCTGTTGCGCCGGATCGAGGCCTATTACGACACGATCTGGGTCTATGGGCCGCAATCCTTCTACGACCCGCTTGCCGGGCTGCCGGTATCCGAAACGATCCGGGCACGGATGCGCTATACGGGTTTTCTGCGGCGTTCGCTGCTGCGCGCCGAACCGGCGCAGGCCCGGCCACAGGGGGAGTATCTGCTCGTCACCACCGGGGGCGGCGGCGACGGTGCGGAGCTGATCGAGCAGGTCTATGCCGCGCATCGGCATGATCCCGGGCTTTGCCGCACGCTGGTCGTGCTGGGACCCTATCTGCCTTTCCGGGAACGCGCCGAATTCATCGCCCGCGCCGCAGACCTGCCCGGGATCGAGGTGCTGGAATTCGACAACCGGCTCGAGGATCTGGTGGCTGGCGCGGCCGGGGTGGTGGCGATGGGAGGGTATAACACATTCTGCGAAATCCTCAGCTTCGACCGGCCCGCCGTGATCGTGCCGCGCCTCCAGCCGCGGCGCGAACAGGCCATTCGCGCCAGCCGCGCCGAGGCGTTCGGGATGCTGCGGGTCATGCCGCCCGCGCAGGCGGGCGACCCCGCGCAGATGGCCGCTGCCCTGCGCGACCTGCCGCAATCGCCACCGCCCTCACGATCGACCAGCGCGATCGAAGCGGGATTTCTGCGCCTTGACGGCCGCGAGAATATCGCGCGCGACGTCGGGGCTTGGTTGCGTCCGTCGGGCAGGCACCAATTGCGTGCAGTCCCGGGGCCGGCATGACGCAGCCCCCTTTGCTTATCGTCCTCGTCAAGGGCTATCCGCGCCTGTCCGAGACCTTCATCGCCCAGGAGTTGCTGGGCCTCGAACGCCGGGGCTTCCGGCTGCGGATCGTCTCGTTGCGGCATCCGACCGATCGCACGCACCACCCGATCCATGACGAGATCCGCGCGACGGTCAGCTACCTTCCGGAATATCTCTGGCACGAGCCGGGCCGCGTGTTACGCAGCTTCTGGACCTGCGTTGGACGTCCGGGGTTCGGGCGGGCCGTCGGGCTGCTTCTGCGCGACCTCGCGCGCGATCCCACGCCCAACCGGCTGCGGCGCTTCGGTCAGGCGCTTGTCACGGTGGCGGAAATGCCTGACGGCGCGAACTGGATCCATGCCCATTTCGCGCATACGCCTGCCTCGGTCGCGCGCTATGCCGCGGCGATGGACGGGCGGCCTTTCACCTTTTCGGCCCATGCCAAGGACATCTGGACGTCGCCGGGCTGGGATCTGTCGCGCAAGCTGGCCGATGCCGATTGGGCCGTGGTCTGCACCGAGGCGGGTCAGGCACGGCTGTCGGCCCTCGCGCCGCGGGCGCGGGTGCATCTGTCCTATCACGGCCTCGACCTCGACCGTTTCCCGTCCCCGGCCAGTTTGCGCCCTTTGCGCGATGGGCGTGACCCCGCAGCGCCGGTGCGCCTTTTGTCGATCGGCCGCGCGGTTCCGAAAAAGGGCTTCGATCTTTTGCTCGACGCCTTGGCGGGCCTGCCCGCGGGGGTGCATTGGCGTCTGGTCCATGTCGGCGGCGGGGGCGAGTTGCCCCAGCTTCGGGCGCAGGCCGACCGGCTGGGCCTTGCCGGGCGGGTCGAATGGCGTGGACCCGCATCGCAGGCGCAGGTGCTCGAGGCCTATCGCGCGGCCGATCTCTTCGTCCTTGCCAGCCGCAGGACGGCGGATGGGGACCGGGATGGGCTGCCCAATGTGATCGTCGAGGCGGCCAGTCAGGGTCTGGCCTGTCTTGGCACTACGCTGTCGGGCATTCCGGAATTCATTCGCGACGAGCAGACCGGGCTTTTGGTCCCGCCGGATGACGTGGTCGCGCTGCGCGATGCGCTGGAACGGCTGATCGGCGCGCCATGCCTGCGCGCCCGGCTGGGTGAAGCCGCGATGCATCGCGTGAAGCAGGACTTTCGCCATGACCGGGGGATCGACCAGCTTGCCGCCCTGTTCCGTGAAAGCTGGAGCGCGTCTTGACCCGAAATCCGGCGCGGCCCCGCATCCTGTTCTATGTCCAGCACCTGCTGGGCATCGGCCATCTGGCACGAGCCAGCCGCATCGCCCAGGCCCTGTCCCGCCGCGGCGCCGAGATCACGCTGGTGACCGGAGGCCTGCCCGTGCCGGGCTTTCCCCCGCCGGGCCTGGCGCATATCGCCTTGCCGCCGGTTCAGATGGCGTGCGAAGGTTTCGCCGGGCTTGCGGATGCGCAAGGGCGACCTGTCCAGGACGATTTCCTGAAAGCGCGTCGCGATCTTTTGTGCGACGCCTTTCGCCGGCTTCGGCCCGATATCGTGCTGACCGAGGCTTTTCCCTTTGGCCGCAGACAGATGCGCTTCGAACTTCTTCCATTGCTTGACGCCATTGAAACAGCCCGTCCGCGGCCAGTGCTTTTCTGCTCGCTGCGCGACATCGTGCAAGAAAAGGCGAAACCCGGCCGGGCCGAGGAAACCGTCGCGCTGATCCATGCCCATTACGACGGCGTGCTGATCCATGGCGATCCGACATTCGCGCGGCTCGAGGACAGTTTTCCCCTGGCCGGGCAGATTGCGGATCGCTTGACCTATACGGGTCTGGTCGCGCCGCCCCCCCCGCGAGAGCGTCCCGAGGGCTTTGACACCGTCACCTCCGCGGGAGGGGGCGCGGTCGGGGCGGCATTGGCGCGGGCCGCACTCGAGGCGGCCGCGATCTTGCCCCCCGGTCTGCGTCACTGCATCATCTGCGGCCCCAATCTGCCGCAGCCGCAGCGCGACGAGCTGATGGCGCGCGCCGCCGCGCTGTCATCCAGAACCGTGAAGATCGAAACGTTCCGCCCGGATTTCGTGGGGCTTCTCGCCGCGTCCCGGCTTTCGGTATCGCAGGCCGGTTACAACACCGTCTGCGACCTGCTGCGTGCGGGCTGCCATGCGATACTTGTGCCATTTGCAGCGGGAGGCGAGACCGAGCAGGCGACCCGCGCCCGCCGCCTTGCGCAAATCGGCCGCGCGACGGTCCTGCCGGAAGATGGGCTGAGCGGACAGGAACTGGCGGCGGCAATAAGTGCGGCGCTCGTCCGACCGAGATCCCAGACGCAAGGGCTTGACCTTGACGGGGCCGAGCAGACTGCCAACATCCTCTACAATTTCGCCGAATATCGAAGACCTGTCTGAAGAAGACCGCGCCCTTCTGCCTTGGACTTTCCAGCCCCTGAAGCCGCGGCACAGAGATTGCTTTCGATGGAACCCAATATCTTTCGCTATATCTGGATGCATACGCGGCGAGAGCAGATCCTGATCGTCATGGTCGTGCTGGTCTCGATGATCCCATATTATCTGGCGCTGGACCTGCCCAAGCAGATCGTCAACCGCCCGATTCAGGGCATGGGTTTCGAAGAGCCCGGCAGCACGCAGCTTTTCTTCCGGATCGCGCCGACCCTGCCTTTCATCGGAGAGATCCGGATCTTCGAGGGGGTCGCGCTTGAGCGGGTCCCGCTGCTGATCGCGCTCAGCCTGACCTTTCTGGCGCTTGTCATCATCAACGGCCTGTTCAAATTCTACATCAATGTCCGCAAGGGCCTTCTGGGCGAAAGACTCTTGCGCCGGACCCGCTATGAGCTGGTCGACCGTATCCTGCGTTTTCCCCCGCAGCGATTCCGGCAGGCAAAATCCGGCGAGATGTCCAGTCTGGTCAAGGATGAGATCGAGCCGCTGGGCGGCTTTGCGGCGGATGCCTTTACCCAGCCGGTCTTTCTGGGAGGTCAGGCGCTTACCGCGATGATCTTCATCTTCGTCCAGCATTTCTGGCTGGGCGTGGTGGCGGCGGTCATGGCGAGCATTCAGGTCCTGATCATCCCGCGGATGCGCAGGCGGCTGATCCGGCTGGGGCGGGAAAGACAGCTGACCGCGCGAGAGCTCGCGGGGCGCGTGGCCGAAATCGTGGATGGCATCCAGACCATCCACACCAATGACGCGACCAATTGGGAAAGGGCCGATATCGTCGCCAGACTCGGGCGGATCTTCAGCATCCGCTATGACATCTACCAGTGGAAATTCCTGGTCAAGTTTCTCAACAACTTCATCGCGCAGGTGACGCCTTTCCTGTTCTATTCCATCGGCGGCTATCTGACGATCCGCGGCAGCCTGGATGTCGGGCAGCTGATCGCGGTGATCAATGCCTATAAGGAACTGCCCGGCCCCCTGAAGGAACTGATCGACTGGGATCTGGCGCGCCAGGACATGCAGGTCCGATACGAGCAGGTCATCGAACAATTCGAGGCCGAGGGTCTGGTCGATCCGGCAAGGCACGATATCGACGCCGAGATCCCGCCCGATACGCTTGGCCCGCTCGCGATGCAGCGTCTGTTCCTGCGCAATGAATTCGGCTCGCCCCTGCTCGAGGATGTTTCGCTACAGGTGGCTCCGGGCGAGACCCTCGCCGTGATCGGGGAATCCGGCGGCGGCGCGCCCGTCATCGGCGAAGTCTTCGCCGGGCTAGTCGCGCCTTCGCAGGGCAGGATCGTGCTGGGCGAGCGTGATCTCGGCCAGCTTCCCGAGCGCGTGACGGGCCGCATGATCGGCTATGCTGGCCCGGCGATCCACCTGCTGGGCGGAACGGTCATGGATAACATCACCTATGGGCTCAAGCGTCGGCCCGCGGACCCGCTGGCCGACGGCAATCCTGAGCCGGATGACATGCGCGAATGGCGTCTGAAAGAGGCGCGCATGACAGGAAACCCGGTCTTCGACAAGGATCTGGACTGGATCGACTATGACGCCATTCAGCCTTCGCTGCGCGATGCCGGACTGATGGCGGCCATCCATGAAGTGCTCGAGGTGGTCGGCCTGCGCGGCGACATCATGAGCTTTGCCGTTCACCAGACGGTCGACCCCGATGCCACGCCAGAGCTTGTCGCGGCGGTTCTGGCGATGCGCAGCCGGCTGCATGCCCGCCTGACCGAGCGCGACCTGGCAGGAACCGTCCTGCCCTTTGATCGCGGGCGCTACAATGCCGAAGCGACGATTGGCGAAAACCTTCTCTTTGGCATCCCGGCCGAGAGGAATGCCTCGATCGGCGTGATCGTCTCGGATCCGTTCTTTCGAGAAACGCTGGTCGCGACGGGCCTCTTGCCGCGGCTTTTCGATCTGGGCCGGAACTTTGCCCGCGTCACCCTGGATCTGTTCGGCGGGATGGCCGACAACCCCGACCTCCTGCAATGGCTGACCTATATGAGCCCCGAGGAACTGCCGGAATTCGAACATATCCTATCGCAGACCGAAACGGGCGGCGCGGATCGCGCGAAACCCGCGCATCTTGTCCGTCTGGTGCGGCTGGCCATGTGGTATATCGAGCCGAAATACCGCTTCGGCCTGCTTGACGACGGCTTGCGCGACATGCTGGTCGAGGGCCGCCAAAGACTTGACCGGCAGATGCCTGCGGCCCTGCGCGACCATCTTCAGCCCTATGATCCCGCAGCCTATCTGGCGCGTGCGACGATTCTCGACAATATTCTCTTCGGCAAGATCAACCGCCGCATCGGCCGCTCGGAAGAGCGGATCGCCGAGCGGGTGCGAAGCATCCTCGCCGAGGCAATGGCCGAGGATCGCAAGCTGCGCGATGCCGTTCTGACACTCGGCCTTGGCTATGACATCGGCGCCGGCGGGCGTCGGCTGACCTTGTTCCAGCGGCAGCGGCTGGCGCTTGCCCGGACCTTGCTGCGGGATTCGCGCTTCTATGTCTTCAACGAACCGCTTTCCGGGGTGGATCCGGTGTTCCAGGAGCGGATGATCCAGGACATCCTTGCATTTCTGGCGGGGCAGCCCGAACCGCCGGGCATCGTCTGGGTGCTTGCAAATCCCGCGCTGGCACACCATTTTGTGAGAAAGGCGGAATTTTCCCGGGGCAGGCTGGTTGCGGCCGCGCTGTCCGGGACAGGGGACGTGAACGATAACCTTGGTGAGTTTCAGGCAGTCATTTCCTGATCCCGTCTTGCACGGGTCGGGAAGGCGCTGCGCCTGAAAGGGGCTTGTCATGCTGCTGGAAGACGAGGTTGCACTTTTGCGGAAACTGCCCCTCCTGTCGCGGGTCGACCCGGCGCGGCTGAAGTTGCTCTGCTTTGCCTCGGGCCGCGAGAGCTTCGCGCCGGGGGAAATCCTGTTCCGCGAGGGTGAGCCCAGTTCCGGGGCCTATGTGATCCTGTCAGGCTCGGTCGATGTGTTCAGATCCGAGGCGGACCGCCATACGGTCAAGACCGGATCCGAGGTCGAGGTGGCCATCGTCGGCCAGTCCTCGATGCTGAATGACACACCCCGGCATGCCACGGTCACGGCCCTTTCGGATGTCGAGGTGCTGCGCATCAACAGCAGTTGCTTCATGCAGCTCATGACCTCATGCTGCAAGAGCAGCGAGGGGGTGATCCGCTCGCTGGGGGCGCAATTGGGCAAGAACCCCGGCCAGCAATAATGCTCAGTCCAGACCGGCAAGTTTCTCGATTCCGGTCCATTCGACGCCGCCATCGCGGGTGAGGTCGATCATCTCGCTCAGAAAGTGCCAGTTCTCTTCGTCATGGGCCAGGTGATGGGTCAGAAGTCCCGCATAGGGCTGGCCCGATTGCGCGGCAAGACGCAGATCGCGCCACAGGCTGTCGCGATCCCGCGCGCGCGGGCCAGAACGCCAGTCGATCACATCGAGATGGGTATTGACGACCCTCAGCCCCGGCACGGGCCGTTCGGGGCCAAAGGTCGAGAGTGCGGAAAACCCGTCCGCAGCCAGATGCGGAACCAGCGCGTCGGCGATCCGATTCCAAGGCGGAACCAGCAGCGGCAGGACGCGCGGCCCGTGAAATTCGCGCAGCAGCGAAAGCCCGCCGCGCAGTTCGGCACGCATCTCCTCCAGGGGCCGTGTCGGGCATAGCTCCTGGCGCTTGGCGTCGGGTGGGGCGTGATTGCGATGTGACCAGCCATGCACCGCCACCCGGAGGCGCGGCACATTCTTGAGCCGCTCGGCCAGCGCGACGCCGGTCGAGATCCCGTTCCATGGCTGCGGGATCACGGCGAGGGTCAGCGGAATTTCGGCCGCATCCGCGATGCCGAGCAACCGGTCCAACGGGGCTGTCGGAATAACCGCATCGTCATCGCGCCACCAAAGGCGCAGGGGTCGCCCCATCTCGGCGCGCAGGGCCAGCGCGTGTCGGGCAAGCTCTCTTTCGCGGCTCATCGGGCGATCCTTTGCAATTCACTGTTCAGAATCAGGGCCGCCGCCGCGATGCCGTGCCGGTCCATGACACGCATGCGCGCCGCTTCGCCCATCCGGCGGCGCAGCCCGCGATCGGACAAAAGCCGGGCGATCCCTGCGGCGAGACCCGCTAGGTCGCCCTCTGGCGCGAGCAAGCCCGTTTCCCCGTCTGACACGACCTCGGGAACGCCCGCCGTCGCCCATGCCACGACCGGAAGTCCCGCGGCCTGCGCCTCGAGATAGGCCAGCCCATAGGCCTCGCCCTGACCCGGCCAGACATAGATGCTGGCCTTGGCAAAGAGCGCGCGGACCTCCTGCGCCGAAAGCTGGCCGTGCCACCGGACCTTTCCGGCCGGAAACAGCGCCCTGACCTCTGCCCGCATCGGGCCGTCCCCGGCCACGTCAAGCTGCCAGCCGGTCCCGGCGGGCAAGAGGCGCAAGGCAGCCGACAAGGCGCGGTAGCTCTCCATCTTGTCGCCCGAGCGCATCATCGCGACGGTGACCAGCTGACCATTGGGCGAGGGTGCGGGCGGCGGCAGATCGTCCAGATCCAGAAAGGCGGGCAGGGCCGCGAGGCGCAGATCCGGCAGCATTCCCCTAAGCCCCTCGGCGTCACGCCGTGTCAGGGTGAAATTGACCGCGGCCTGCGCGAGCGCATCGGCGACGAGCGCCTGACTGCGCCGCCAGATCCCGTGGTCGCGCCGCGCTGACAGCGAGGCCTCGGCACTGACCCAGGGCAAAGCGAATTCCCGCGCGAGTTCGGGACCGATCATGTCGGGGGACTTGCAATAGGGATGGTAGCAGAACCAGACGTCCGGCACGCCATTCTCGCGCCAGAGCGCGGCCAGCCGCGCCCGCTCTGCCTGCGCGGCAGTTTGTAGCGCCAGAAACCGGGCTTCATCCCGGGCATCGGGCAGGTAGGCGCGCAGTTCCGAGGCCAGTTCGACCCGATGCCCGCCCCGTCTCAGGGCCGCCATCAGCGACCGGGCCATCTGGCGATCGCCCGAGGGGACCGGGTGATCCGGCGGTTTCAGCGGCGCATAAAAGGCGATCCTCACTCCAGCCCTTCGCACCGCGCCTTGGGCAGCACGGCCTCGCATGTCGCGGCGCGGATGAAGTTGTCATAGAAAAGCGTCCACTTGCCCGCGCCGGCATCGCGATAGGGGCCGAACTTGAAATACTGGTTCTCGCCAAGCCCGTGATCGTCATGGCCGATATGGCCGCGGATCGTGGCCGCGATCGCCCCATCGACGGCGATATGGATCATGCCCCCGCCGCGCGGACCCGGCAGGGTGTAAAAGCCATAGTCATGCCAGGACGGCCCGGCCTCGGGAAGAGCGCGGGGACCAGTGACCCGGACCGCATTCGTGCAGCGGTCGAATTCCGGACCGATCCTGTCGCTCCAATTTGGCGCATGGGCGACAAGGACCCGCATCTGCCGGGTTTCCGGCCGAAGCCAGACCGGGCTCCACCCCGCCGGGCAGCGTCCATTGGCAGCGGGTGGCGCGTCGGGCGGGAGGGCCAGAAAATTCGTCTCGACGGTTGCGAAGACCACCCCCGAACGCATCCGCAGCGCAAGGAAAGGGCTGAAATCGCCATCCGCCTCCGGTCCGATCTCGCGTTTCCACTGCGCCATGACATAGCGGTGATCGTCCTGCGGCACGGGCTCGGCGAAGCGCATCGAGAAACCATACCACACCCCCTTGTCATAGGGGATGCGCAGGGCGGTCCTTTCCCAGATCTCGGCCCTTTCGCTGCAGCCCTCGGCCCCGGCCGGGCAAAGCGGGCGGACCGAAAGCTGCAAGGCGCCCCGGCCCGCGCGGGTGATCTCGGATTGAAAGACCACTTCCCCGGCGGATTGCTCGAAATTGTCGCGATAGTACAGGCCGCCCTCGGGCGAAAAATCCTGGGCCTCGAACCCGTCCTGCAATGTCGAGGGCTCCGAGGCCTGGCCTGTCTGCGGCGCGGTTGTCCCGGCCAAGACGAGGACGAGGGCGGTAATCACTCTAACGGGCGCGTCAGGGCGCGCTTGCAGGCAACACATCGGGAATTCCTGCGGCTGGGATGAGGGGCAGTCCGCAGAAAGCTTGACAGCCGTCAGCGGAATTTTCAACCGTCATTCCAGATCCTTGAGGACGCATCCATGACCTTACCGGACCCCGCTGCGAAGCTCATGTCGCGCATTCAGACCCGCGAAGCGCGGGCGGGGGTGATCGGGCTGGGCTATGTCGGGCTGCCGCTGGCAGTGACGCTTGTCAACGCAGGCTATCCGGTCACGGGATTCGATATAGACCCGGCCAAGATCGCGCTCATCTCTCGCGCTCACAGCTACATTCAGGCCGTCACGTCGGATATGCTGGCCGGGGCGCTGGCGACGGGCCGGTTCAGTGCCACCGCCGATTTCGCGGCGCGCTTGAGCGAATGCGATGTCATCGTGATCTGTGTGCCGACGCCTCTGAACGCGCATCGCGAGCCCGATCTGCGCTTTGTCGAAGAGACCGCCCGCAGCATCGCGCAAAGCCTTCGCGCGGGGCAGCTCGTGATCCTCGAATCGACGACCTGGCCCGGCACCACAAGCAGCGTGCTGGGGCCGATCCTCGAAGGCACCGGCCTGAGGGCTGGAACGGATTTCTTTCTGGGCTATTCGCCGGAACGCGAAGATCCGGGCAATCCGCAGTTTTCGACCTCGACCATCCCCAAGGTCGTCGCCGGAGACGGGGATGCCGCGCAGGAACTGGTCGCCGCCTTTTACGGCGCGGCGCTGGCCCGGGTGGTGCCGGTTTCCAGCACGGCCACGGCCGAGGCGGTCAAGATCACCGAGAACATATTCCGGGCAGTCAATATCGCGCTCGTGAACGAATTGAAGATCGTTTACGACGCAATGGGGATCGACATCTGGGAGGTCATCGAAGCGGCCAAGACCAAGCCTTTCGGCTATATGCCCTTTTACCCCGGTCCGGGTCTTGGCGGCCATTGCATTCCGATCGATCCCTTCTATCTGACCTGGAAATCGCGGGAATATGACCTTCCGACGCGCTTCATCGAACTGGCCGGCGAGATCAACGCCGCCATGCCGCGCCATGTCGTAACCCGCCTCGCCGAAGCTCTGGACCGCCGCCAGGGCAAGGCGTTGAGCCGGGCGCGGATCCTGCTGCTGGGCATGGCCTACAAGCGAAACGTCCCGGACCTGCGCGAAAGCCCGGCGCTCAAGCTGATGGAATTGCTGGAGGAGCGCGGGGCCGAAGTCTCGTATCACGACCCGCATCTGGCCGAGATTCCACCGACCCGCAACTATGGCGACTATCGGGGCCGTCGCTCGGTGGACCTGACCCCCGAGGCCATTGCCGAATGCGATGCCGTCCTGATCGCGACCGATCACGACGCTGTGGATTACAGCCTGCTGCGCAAGGCGGCGCTGGTCATCGACACGCGGAACGTGATGGCCAGACTGGGACTGCAGGCCGCCACCGTGGTCAAGGCCTGAGGTTAAGGCTCACGCCAGATCCGTCGCTTCGTCGACATCGCGCAAATGCGCATCCGGCAGGTGCACTTGCCGCGACGGCGGGATATGACGCAGGACTGCACCCGCGCCGCGATCTCCGGTCGCGGCCGTCAGATCGTCGAACAGGCGGGCTGGAAAGACGGCGGGCGGCATTGGGATACCGGCCCTGCTTGCGCAAGCAGCTTCGGCAGTTGCCAAGGCCAGCAGGGCGCGCAGATCGTCACGGGTGATCCAGGGCATGTCCCCCAGCCCCACCAGAATGCGCTCGGCCCCGCGCTTTCCAAGCAGGTCCACCCCGGCCCTAAGACTGGCGCTTTGTTCCTGACCGGGTGCGATCCGATGGGGCTCGAAACCCATCCGATGGACAAGATCCGCGACGGTCCGGGATGAGACGACCACCAGGCGTTCCCGCGCCTCGGGCAAGGCAAAGGCGGTCAGGACATGCGCCAGCATGGGTCGCCCCGCGATCCGGGCCATCAACTTGTCCGAGGGACCGAACCGGCGCGACCCGCCGGCGGCCAGGATCAGGACGCCAAGGCTCACGCCGCGCCGCTCTGCTGCCTGGCCCTGTCCAGAACATGGGCCAAGACCGAGACGGCAAGCGTCCTTGGGTCTCGCGCCGATGGGATGAGCCCAAAGGGCGAGGCGAGGCGGGCGATCTGTTGGGCGGGCACACCAAGGGCGGCCAATGCCTTGCAGCGCGCCTGATGGGCCCGCAGGCTGCCCTGCGCGCCAATATAAAAGGCGGGCCCGGCAAGGGCGGGACCCAGCAACTCGGCCTCGCGGTCATGGTCGTGAAAGAACATCGCGATCGCGGTGCGGGGATCGATCCTGACCCCCTCGGGCCAGCCTGGGGTCATCTCGCCGAACCCAGCCTCATCAAGCGTTTGCCGGTCGGGCGCATGCAGTTCGACCGGATAGCCCGCCTGCCGGGCGAGGCTGGCAAAACAGGCCGCCTCGGGCCCCTTGCCCAGAACGAGAAAGCGGATCTGCGGCAGGATCCACAAGGCCAGGCCCCGCGCCGCCTGCGCCACCAGGCGGTGGTCTTCTGCAATGACGATCCTCGCGCCTTGCCGCGCGGCGAGCCTTTCCGCCGCAGCCGCCAGCAAGCCGCGCGGAGGGTGGGGAATGATCGTGATCTCGAGCGCCCCGCCGCAGGGAAGCGTGATGTCGAGAAAGGGGGAACCCTCTCCGTAGCGCAGCAGCATGGGCTGACGATTGCTCATGGCTTGCCTCGCGCGCAGGATCACATCCTGCTCGAGGCAGCCCGAAGACAGGCTGCCCCGATGCCGGCCCCCGGCCTCGATCAGCATCATCGCGCCGAGCGGGCGATAGGAGGCTCCGGTGACGCCGGTAATCGCGGCGAGCGCAAATCCTCCCTCGGCAGGAAGGTCATGCAGGGGGAATTCGGTCTCGCAGATCTCGGCATGGCGCAGCATCGCGCTTGCTCGGGTCTGGGGGGAAACCGGGCGCGCCTCGTTCATTCGGATACCCTTCGTCGTCGTGGGCCGGAACGGGATCCGGCACTGCCATCATGGCAGGTTCGCCGCCAAGGTCCAGCCCGGTTGGCGGGCCGTCAGACCCGCCCTTCCAGCAGCAAATCGGCCGCGATGAAACCCAGGGTCATCGCGACCACCAGCAAGGCGCCGGTGATCCTGGGCGGGGCGGGCAAGGGCAGGTCGAACCAGCGACAGGTCGAGCCGATCAGCCCGCCAAGGGCGAGTCCCGCAAGCGCCGCAGTCATGATCGGTCTTCGCGCGGCTGCCCGGTGGGACCACCGCAGAGCAGGCGGGTGGTCGCAGCGCGAGATGCCGCAAACCGGTCGGTCAGCACATAACCCAGCGTCATCGCCAGAACCAGCGCCGCCCCGATCAATGCGGGCGGGGCGGGCAGGGGGATTCCCGCGAAACGACAGCCGACGCCAATCGCGAAGGCCAGCAGAAGGCCAAGTATTGTTTTCATCCCGAACTCCTTTCTGATGCGATGGCAAACGCCCCTCAGCGTGACGGCGCGATCAAATGCCGGATCTGCGGCGGAGACGCGCCCCGGTGAAAGGCGCGGGCGCGGGAATGCAGGGCCAGGTCATGGCCGGTCGCCCGCGCATGTTGGCGCAGATGTTCCGCCCAATTGGGCAGCAGGAACCATTCGACCCAGAGCCGCGGATCAGAGACATCCTGAAAGATCCCCCAATCATGCGCCCCGTCGCGACGCCGCTCGCCCGAAAGCTCGGCCATGGCGGCAAGGAAGGGCAGGTGGTCCGCGGGCTCGATCTCGTAGCTGATCGTCACCATGACGGGGCCGCGATCGAATTCCGGGACGGAATCGGTGGCGATGGTCGGCTCTGCCCATGCCAGCGCCGGCCCTAGATCACGCCCATCCCCCTGGCCCAGCCGGGCATGGCGCGTCAGGATCATGGCGAGAATTGCCCCCAGGGCCGCGGCCAGCAGCGCCGTGCGGAGCGAGGAACGCGCGGCGACCTGGCCCCAGCAGGCCGCGCCGACTGCCATGCTGCCATAAAAGACCATGAGCGAGATCGCGAGCCCGCGTGCCCGGACCCAATTCGGCAGCGCGGTTTGCGCCGAAAGGTTCAGGCTGGTCAGGACGGCAATCCAGCCCAGCCCCGCCAGAAAGCTTGCGGCAATCCCCCCAGCGGCGGATTGGCCAAACCCCAGCATCAGCATGGCCAGCGCCAGCGCCACGGTTCCCGCCTCGGTCAGCCGGTTCGGTCCGACGATCCGGCGCAGCCGCGGCAGGGTGAGCGCGCCGCTCACCGCGCCGCATCCTACGGCCCCCATGAGCAGGCCAAAGAACGACGCCCCCGCCCCCGGCAGCTCCCGCGCGACCAGCGGCAGCAAGGCCCAGAACGCGCTGGCAAAGGTGAAAAAGGCCAGCGAGCGCAACATGGTCGCCTTGAGCGGCGCGTTATGGGCGGCATGGCGCAACCCCGTCAGCATCGCGCCGATGATCGGCTCGGGCGGCAAGACCGGGGGGGCGACCGGGGCGGGTCTCCAGAGCAAGAGCGCGCCAAGAATGACGAGGATGCTCACGGCATTGGCGAAAAAGGGCGCGGTCAGGCCGACCGAGGTGATCAGGATACCCGCCAGCGCCGGCCCGATCGCGCGGGCAATGTTGATGCCCAGCGAATTCAGTGCGATCGCCGGTTGCAGCGCCTCGCGCGGGACAAGGTTAGGCACGACCGCCTGCCATGCCGGTGCGACAAAGGCGGCCCCGATGCCCAGAAGAAAGGTGAAAAACAGCAGCAAAGCCGGTGTCATCTGCCCGCTCGCCGTCAGGGCGGCCAGCGCAAAGACCGCGACGGCCAGCAGCGCATTGACGGTAATCAGATATCGCCGCCGGTCCACCCGGTCCGCCAGCGCCCCGGCAAGCAAGGCGAACAGAAATACCGGCCCGGTCGTCGCCGTCTGCACCAGCGAGACGATCGCGGGCGAGGGGGCCAGCTCTGTCATCAGCCAGCTTGCCCCGACATCATGCATCCAGGTTCCAATATTCGAGACCAGCGTGGCGGTCCAAAGCAGGGCGAATGCGGAATGTCGAAACGGACTCCAGGCCGAGGCCGAGGGCAGTGTCGAATCTGCGGGGCGGTCGGAAGCGCTCATGGATTCACGCAAAGCAGGAACATCCCAGCGCGCCCCAGAAGGCCGAGATCTGGCTTGTGGGAATGGGGTTTGTCCAGGCGATGGCATGGGCGTGGCCGTGCAGGCCGCATGCCTGCCCGCAGCCCTCATGGCAGGACCGCGCATGGGCCTCTGCCGGGACCGGGCCGGGACGCAGGCCGGGGCTGGGCAGATGACCGACCGGGCTCCAATCCGGACTGGCGGGGGGCAGCGGCGGGTCGAGATGCGAGAATTCCTGCGTCGCATGGACGATGCGGCCCCCGACCATCGTCAGGACCGACGAAATCCTGCGGATCTCTTCCTCTGGGACGCGCATGTAATCTGCCGACAGGACGGCGAGATCGGCGAATTGGCCGGGGGCGATCCGGCCCTTGCGGCCGGCCTCTCCCGAGAACCAGGCCGATCCCTCGGTCCAGAGCCGCAATGCGGTCTCGCGGTCGAGGATGTTGGTGGCATCGGCCAGTTGCATCCCGCCCAGGGTCTTTCCGGTCACCAGCCAGTGCAGTGCGACCCAAGGGTCATAAGAGGCGACCCGGGTCGCATCGCTGCCACCTCCCACGGGCACACCCTCAGCAAGCATCCGCGCGACCGGAGGCGTCGCAGCAGCCGCTTGGGCACCATAGCGCGCCACGAAATATTCGCCCTGGAACGCCATGCGGTGCTGGATCGCGATGCCGCCGCCAAGCGCGCGGATGCGCTCGATGTTTCTTGGCGTCACCGTCTCGGCATGGTCGATGATGAAGGGGGCACGGAAGGGGCTATGCCCGTTCACGCGCTCGAACACGGTCAGAAACCGGTCGATCGTCTCGTCATAGGTGGCATGGATGCGGAAGGGCCAGGCATTCTCGGCCAAAAGCGTCACGATGCGCTCAAGCTCGGCCTCCATGACCGGGGCGGGCTCGGGTCGGGGTTCGAGAAAATTCTCGAAATCTGCCGCGGACCATGTCAGGTTCTCGCCCGCGCCATTCATGCGCAGCATCTCGGACCCGGCTCCGGGCTCAGTCAGCGCCAGCCAGCGCTCGTAATCCGAAAGCTCGCTGCCGGGCTTTTGCGCGAAAAGGTTATAGGCGACGCGGACGGTCATGCTGCCTGCCGCGTCAAGCTGGCGGATGACCTCGTAATCATCGGGATAGTTCTGCCCGCCGCCACCCGCATCGATGACGCTCGTGATGCCAAGCCGGTTCAATTCCCGCATGAAGTGGCGGGTCGAATTGACCTGATCCTCGAAGGGCAGTTTCGGCCCCTGCGCCAGCGTCGAATAAAGGATCAGCGCCGAAGGTTTGGCGAGCAGCATTCCCGTCGGATGGCCCGCCGCGTCTCGCTCGATCACGCCGCCGGGCGGATTGGGCGTGTCGCGTCCGATGCCCAGCACGCGCAGCGCGGCACGGTTCAGCAGCGCGCGGGCGTAAAGATGCAGGATGAAGACCGGCGTATCCGGTGCGGCGGCGTTGATTTCGTCAAGCGTCGGCATACGGCGCTCGGCGAATTGGAACTCGGACCAGCCTCCGATGACACGCAGCCATTGCGGGGCAGGAGTGCGTCGGGCCTGGTCCCGCAAGAGGGTCAGCGCCTCCGAAAGCGAGGCGATGTTTTCCCAGCGCAGTTCCATATTATAGCTGAGCCCGCCGCGGATCAGATGGGTATGGCTGTCATTCAACCCCGGAATGACGCGCCGCCCGCCCAGATCCAGCACATGCGTCGCGTCTGTGGCGTAGCGCATCATCTCGCCCGTGCTGCCGGTGGCAAGGATCTTGCCCCCGGCGATGGCGACGGCCTCGGTTTCGGAATGTTCGGGGTCAAGCGTCGTGACGCGCCCTCCGGTCAGGATCAGATCGGCCATGGGTCCACTCTTTGCAAAGGTGACGCTGGCCGCGCCGGAAAGGGGAGGACGGCGCGGCCAGCTGCGGTCATTCGGCGGCTTGGGGGGAGGGTGCCGCCGGGACCGGGGCCAGGCGCGGCCCGTGGGGGACGCGCTCGGGCGCCTTGTGGACCATGGTATAGGCGTAATCGACGCCCATGCCGTAGGCCCCGGAATGTTCCTTCACCAGCGCCATGACCGCGTCATAGGTCTCGCGGCGCGCCCAGTCCCGCTGCCATTCCAGCAGCACCTGCTGCCAGGTCATCGGCACCACCCCGGCCTGGACCATGCGCTGCATCGACCAGTCATGCGCCTCGCGCGAGGTGCCGCCCGAGGCATCGGCGACCATATAGATTTCGTAATCACCCTCGAGCATGGCCGAGAGGGCGAAACTGTTGTTGCAGACCTCGGTCCAAAGGCCCGAAACGATGACTTTTTTCCGGGCATTCGCAGCGAGGGCGTCGCGCACCTTCTGGTCGTCCCATGAATTCATCGAACTGCGTTCGAGCAGGGGCTGATCTGGAAAGACGGCCAGAAGCTCGGGATAGGTATGGCCAGAAAAGGCCTCGGTTTCGACCGTGGTGATCGTTGTGGGAATGTCGAAGATCCGCGCCGCCTTGGCCAGCGCGACGGTATTGTTCTTGAGCACCTGACGGTCGATGGACTGCACGCCGAAGGCCATCTGGGGCTGGTGGTCGATGAAGATGATCTGAGAATTCTCGGGGGTCAGCAGTTCCAGTTTGGGGGACATGGCTCTCTCCGTCTCAAAGGCTGGCGATAAAGGCCAGCACGTCATGGTTGAACTGTTCGGGCTGGGTTTCCGGCAGGCCATGCGCGCCGCCGGGATAGATCTTGAGCGTGCCCTTGGCGGTGAGCTTCACCGCCTTTTCCGCCGCCGCGCCGATCGGCACGATCTGATCGTCGTCGCCATGGATGAACAGGACCGGCACGTCGATCCGTTTCAGATCCTCGGTATAATCGACCTCCGAGAATTCATGGATGCAGTCGTAGAGGCCCTTGATTCCGCCGGCCATGCCCTGCAGCCAGAAGTTATCCTGAAGGCCCTTGCTGATATTGGCGGCGTCGCGATTGAAGCTGTAGAAAGGGCCGGACAGATCCTGAAAGAATTGCGAGCGGTTGGTGGCCACGCCCGCCCGGATGCTGTCGAACACGTCGATGGGCAGACCTTCTGGATTGGCTTCGGTTCTGGCCATCAGGGGTGGCACGGCCCCGACAAGCACTGCTGCAGAGACCCGCGAACTGCCATGCCGGCCAAGGTAATGCGCCACTTCGCCGCCGCCGGTGGAATGGCCGATCAGAATCGCGTCCTGAAGATCCAGCGTTTCGATAAGCTCGGCGAGATCGTCGGCATAGCGGACCATGTTATTGCCATCCCAGACCTGTTGCGAGCGGCCGTGGCTCCTGCGGTCATGCGCGATGACACGATAGCCCTGAGCACCGAAAAACAGCATCTGGGTTTCCCACGCATCGGCCGAAAGCGGCCAGCCATGCGAAAAGACGATGGGCCGTCCGGTGCCGAAATCCTTGTAAAAGATCTCGGCCCCGTCCGAGGCGGTCAGATAGCTCATGTCGGAACTCCGTTCACGGGATGCAGCGAAGGCGCAGCCCCTTGCGGTGCCTTGGCCTTGCCGTCGCGGCAGTCAGCAGGCGTCGCGGCCCTGACTTGGGCGATGATGGCGATCGGCATCGGAAGGCTCCTTGGCTGGCCTTCCCAACTCTATGCCCTGTTCGCCTGCCCGATCTTGTAAGCTCGTACCGGCCGTTTCATCATCGTCCGCCGCTGGCGGTAATCAGGGTGGTGCGGGCCAGCTTCTGGCAATCGCGCGGGTCCGCCCCGCCGATCCGGGCCAGCAAAAGCTCGGCCAGCGCCACGCCCGTCGCATTATGTGAGAAATGCGAGGCATGGACGCGACTTGCGATATAGCGGTCGATCCGCGTGCCCGCGCGCAGGGCAAATCCGATCCGCTCGGCCTCGGATCCGAGGCGGTCCCGCACGCCCGCCCTTGCGCCCAGAAACGTCACTTCGTTCGAGCAGAGAAACCCGTCCACCCCGGCGTCCAGAAACGGCCCGACAGCGCCCCGGGCAATATCGGCGGCCAGCCGGGAATGGTGACGCAGGCTGGGGACAGGTTCGAGCCCATGCTCACGCAGGGCACGTTCATAACCGCGCACCCGCTGCCGCACAAAGGTGTAGCGCGTGTCGCCGTCGATCATGGCGATCCGGCGGCAGCCATCGCGCAAGAGCGCATCCGTGCTTTGCCAGGCGGCGAATTCATTGTCGATGTCGAACCAGGCATGTTCGGTGAACAGCTCGGTCCGGCCAAAGGTGACAAAGGGGAAATCCGCCTCGAGCAGATAGCGCACACGGGCGTCCTGCATCTCGATCAGATCAAAGACCAGCCCGTCGGCCAGCCGACCGCGCACGACCTCGCCGACACGGGCGATGGCTGTCCCATCACGTGCCGCCGGTTCGGCGCGGACGGCATAATCGCTGCCGGCGAAACAGGTGTGGAAGCCGTTCAGCAGGCCGACGGCACCGGAATCTCCGATTTCCTCCTCATCGGCGAAATCCAGAAGCGCCATGGCGATGAGGGTCTTGCCCATGCGCAGCTTGGCACCTTCGAGGTTGCGCACATAGCCCAGTCGGGCCGCCGTGTCGCGCACCAGCGCCACGGTGTCCGGACCGACCTTGTGACCATCCTTGAGCGCGCGTGCGACAGTCGTGACCGACACGCCAAGCTCGGCGGCGATCGTCTTCAACGTCACGGGTGGGGCGCTTGGGCCGGGTCGGTTCATGAATATCCTCGCAGGGCGCGCGCCTTGGGGGCGCTCACTGGCAGGCGCGCGGGCCTCTGACGCAGCGCCTGTAGGGTCCGGGGGTGATCGGGAAGCAGGGTGAAGCAATTATCGTCCCATATCGTATCTCCGCCGAGATCCCAAGTCACACAAAGCGCCGGCCGGTCGGTGGCGAGGGTCACCTGCGCCACGCCCTCGGACGACAATCCGATCCGCGCCGAGATTTCAGGCTGGCCCAGATCGTATTCCTTGGGCCGCCGTGGCAGAAACTCGTTCTGGCCGCAATGCGTCCCGCGACGATCGGACCAGTGAAACAACAGGAACGCATCAGTCGCGACAGCCGAGGCCGGCAGACGGGCGATCTCGGTCGCGCGCTCCGGCGGGCAAACCGCCTGCCACGCGCCCAGTTCGGCGATCTCACCCGTCAGGCGGACCGATTGCAGGCCCACAGCAAGCGCGACAGGTGCGGGGGTGTCGTTGAGGGCGAAGAGCGTGATCTGATCCGCAGGGCCAGGTTGGGCCACCACCGTCACCGGGGCGAAGAAACGGCGCGCCATGTAATGCAGCGCCTTCCATCCGCCGCCATATTCAAGGCTCGACCAGCTTGCGACCGGCCAGGTGTCGTTCAACTGCCAGTAAAGCGTTCCCATGCAGCGCGGCTTGGCGGCCCGCCAGCATTCGACGGCGGTCTTTATCGCCATTCCCTGCGAGATCTGGCTCAGCCAGACCATGTCGTCGAACGTGTCGGGAAAGGCGAAATAGCGCGCCAATGTCTCGGCGATGCGGCTGTTTCCGCCGGCATTGCGCTGATGGATCTCCATGATCGGCGAGGAGAGATTGCGATCGCGCGGCTCGGTGAAACTTTCGATCACGCGCGGCGAGGGAAAGGACTGGAACCCGAATTCCGAGCAGAAGCGCGGTTTGACACTGCGGTAATGCTCAAAATCCTTGGCCGAATGCCAGACATCCCAGAAATGCATGTCCCCCGCGCTATCGTCATGCCAGCCATCGGCAAAATTCAGCGGACCCGCCGAGGGCGACGAAGGCCACCACGGTATCCCCGGGGCCTCGTCCCGAACGACCTGTTCCAGCGTATGGTTCAGACGGTCGTAAAGCGCGACATAGCGGTCCCGGTCGGCCTTGCTTTCGGGAAACCAGCCGATTGCGCCCAGACTTTCATTGTCCCCGCACCAGAGCGCCAGGCAGGGATGGGCCGAGAGGCGGCGAACCTGCTGACGCGCCTCGCGCCGGACCGAGTCGAGCCAATCCGCATCCATCGCGGGATAGAGGTTGCAGGAGAACATGAAGTCCTGCCAGACCAGCAACCCGCGTTCCGAACACATGCGATAAAAGAAATCCGGCTCGTAGCAGCCTCCGCCCCAGACGCGGAGCATGTTCATATTGGCCAGCACGGCGCTGTCCAGCAGATCCGCGACGGTCTCGGGTGTCGCGCGGGCGGGCAGGGCATCCGCCGGGATCCAGTTCGCGCCGCGCATGAAGATGTCGCGCCCATTGATCCGCAAGGCAAAGCGGCTGCCGATCTCGTCGGGCTCGGTCACAAGCTCGACCTCGCGCAGGCCGATGCGCAGGTCTCGGGTCTGATCGCCGATGCGCAGCGACAAGTCATAGAGTTCGGCCGGGCCATGACCATTCGGCCACCACAGCCGCGGGTTTTCGATGAGCAAGGAAATTCTGCTGCGGTTGGCGCCGGGCCAGAGCCCGAACCGCCGGGTCGCGGCGTGATCCTCGACGCGCAAGACCGCCTCGGTCTCTACGGGTTTGAAAACGGTGGTCAGAAGGTCGAGTTCCAGCAGCACGCGGCCCTCGTGATGGATCTGCCGCACCAGGACGTCATCAAGCCGGAAAGCCTCGCTGCGCCTGAGACAGACCCCGCCATGGATGCCAAGCGGGCTAAGGGCGATATTCCAGTCCCAGCCTGCATCGCATTGCGGCTTTCGCAGGAAATTGTAATGCGGCAGGCGGTTGTTCCAATGGATATGCGGCACGGCGAAGGGCGCGGCCGCAGCCTTGTCGCGCGCGATCGCCGAGTTCGACAGAAAGCGGATCGACAAATGATTGCTGCCGATCCGCAGCCATTCCGTCACGTCGATATCATGGCGCAGAAACCGATTGGCCGGATGGGCGATTTCGGTCCCGTTCAGTGTCACCACGGCATGGCAATCGATGCCGTCCAATGTGAGCGTCCAGCGGCCCGAGGCCGCCGCCAGATCGAAGTGGCGCTCGGCCAGCCACTCGCTTTCATGGATCCAGTCGAGACTGGCTTCGCGGTCACGCCAATAAGGGTCAGCGATGACGCCCTGCGCCAGCAAGGCCGAATGGATGTCGTTGGGGAAATCCACCAACAGGACGCGACCGTCGCCCGGTCGCGTCACAGTCCAGCCCTTGTTCAGGCTGATCTCGGGGGCAGGGCGCACTGGATGCATCTGCATGGCGATTGATCCGGGTTGCAGCAGGTGTAACGATATCCCTTCAATACGCTGTGTATAGGACCATGCTCGCTCCCGTCAATCATCAGTCTGGAATAGTCATGATTGCTTACGTAATTTTCGTGCAGAAAGATTTTCTTGGCGCAGGGCTTTGCCGGGGTTATCGTTAAACCTGCAACTGATTCTGACGAAGCGGTGCAAGGGGGGAACACATGAAGGCAAGCTTTCTGATCGGCGCGACGGTGACCTGCTTGGCGGGCGGCGTGCAGGCGACCGAGATCGAGGTCACCCATTGGTGGACATCCGGCGGCGAGGCCGCCGCGGTGGCCGAATTCGCCAAGGCCTTCGACGCCAGCGGCAATAAATGGGTCGATGGCGCCATTGCCGGATCGGGCGGCGTCGCGCGGCCCGTGATGATCAGCCGCATCACGGGCCGCGATCCGATGGGCGCGACCCAGTTCAATCACGGCCAGCAGGCGCAGGAACTGGTCGAGGCCGGCCTGATGCGTTCGCTGGAAGAGGTGGCGCAGGCGGATGGCTGGCGCGACGTCGTTCACCCGGCCTCGATCCTGAAAAGCTGCGAGATCGACGGGCAGATCTATTGCGTGCCGGTCAATATCCATTCCCAACTCTGGCTTTGGCTGTCGAACGCGGCTTTTGAAAAGGCGGGACTTCCGGTGCCAAAGGACTGGAACGAACTTGTCGCCGCTGCGCCCAAGCTGCGCGAGGCGGGCATCCAGCCGCTCGTCATCGGTCAGCAGCCCTGGCAGGCGGGGTTGGTGCTGCAAAACCTGATCGCGGCGGTCGCAGGCCCCGAAATCTATGGCAAGGTCCTGTCCGAAAAGAACCTGGAGGCAGTGGACGGCCCAGAGATGGCCAAGGTGTTCGAGGCGTTGCAGACTGCGCGCGAGCTTTCCACCGGCTCAAATGTGCAGGAATGGAACCAGGCGACGGCCATGATCATCAATGGCACCGCAGGGGGCCAGATCATGGGCGATTGGGCGCAGGGCGAATTCGCCATCGCCGAGCAGGTCGCGGGCAAGGACTATACCTGCCTGCCCGCGCTGGGTATGGGAGAGATCGTTTCGACCGGCGGCGACGCCTTTTATTTCCCCAAGGTCGATGATCCCGCGATCACCAAGGCGCAAGAGGATCTGGCCCGCGTGATGATCTCGCCCGAGGCACAGGTGGCCTTCAACCTCAAGAAAGGCTCAATGCCGGTGCGGGGCGACGTCAATCTTGACGCCGCGAATGACTGCATGAGGAAAGGTCTGGACGTCCTTGCGAACGGCGCCATCGTCGAGGCACAGGATCAGGCGCTCTCGGCCGATGCCAGCACGCAGTTCAACGACCTGATGATCCAGTTCTTCAACCAGCCCGACATGACGACCGAAGATGCCAAGGCGGGACTGAAGGACATCCTCGAATTCGACAGCTGATCTGATCGGGCGGGCGGCGCATCGCCGCCTGCCACATTCGGGAAGATTTCAATGGCCAAGTCACGCGCGTCCGGGCGGCCTTTCCGGCTGTTTCGCAACATCAATGCCAAGCTCGCCGCCATTCCGATGATCCTGACCGCGATGGTCGTCTTCGTCGGCTTCTCGGCCTGGACGATCACCTATTCCTTTACCCGCTCGCGCCTGTTGCCGAAACTCGACTTCGTCGGCCTTGGCCAATATGAAAGGCTCTGGGCCAGCGACAAATGGCTGATCTCGATCCAGAATCTGGTGATCTTCGGGATCTGCATGCTGGTCCTGTCCTTCGTGATCGGATTCCTTCTGGCCTGCCTGTTGGACCAGAAGATCCGGTTCGAGGGCGTGTTCCGGACCATCCTGCTCTATCCGTTCGCCTTGAGCTTTGTGGTGACCGGCCTGGTCTGGCAATGGATCCTCAACCCCGATTTCGGCATCCAGTCAATCATCCGGGGGATGGGGTGGCAAAGTTTCACTTTCGACCCGCTGAACGATGGCCGGATCGTGATTTTTGGCGTCGTGATCGCGGCCCTCTGGCAGGGTACGGGCTTTGTCATGGTCCTGATGCTCGCAGGCCTGCGTGGCATCGATGACGAGATCTGGAAGGCCAGCCGGGTCGATGGCGTCCCGGCATGGAAAACCTATCTCTTCGTCGTCGTCCCGATGCTGCGGCCGGTTTTTGTCACCACCTTGGTCATCGTCACGGCGGGGATCGTCAAGGTCTATGACCTCGTCGTGGCCCAGACCGGAGGGGGCCCCGGCATCGCCTCTGAAGTGCCCGCGAAGTATGTCTATGACCAGATGTTCCTCAACCAGAATCTCGGGCAGGGCTTCGCCGCCTCGACCATGATGCTTCTGACGGTCGCGATCATCATCATTCCATGGGCCTATCTCGAATTCGGAGGGCGCAGACGTGGCTGACATCACCTTTGAAGGCCCGTATGGCCGTCGACCCCGCAGCCGGATCTCGGCTCAGAACATCGTGATCTATTCCGTCCTGACGCTGGTCGCGATCTATTACCTGATCCCGCTTTACGTCATGGTCGTGACCTCGCTGAAGGGCCTGCCTGAAATCCGCATGGGCAACATCTTCTCCCCGCCCATCGAGGCCACGTTCGAGCCTTGGGCGCGGGCCTGGTCCTCGGCCTGCACGGGGCTGAATTGCGACGGGCTGCAAAGGGGCTTCTGGAACTCGGTCCGGATCACCGTGCCGTCAGTCGTCTTTTCGATCCTGATCGCCTCAATCAACGGCTATGCCTTGGCGAATTGGCGCTTCAAAGGCTCGGAGGTGTTCTTTGCGGTGCTGATGATCGGGGCCTTTATTCCCTATCAGGTGATGATCTATCCGATGGTCATCCTGCTGCGGGAACTCGGCATCTATGGCACGCTGACCGGTCTGGTTCTGGTCCATACCATTTTCGGTATGCCGATCCTGACGCTCCTGTTCCGGAACTACTTCACCACCCTGCCCGAGGAATTGTTCAAGGCCGCGCGCGTTGATGGGACCGGTTTCTGGGGAATCTATTTCCGCATCATGCTGCCGCTTTCGGTGCCGATGCTGGTCGTTGCGGTCATCCTGCAAGCCACGAATATCTGGAACGACTTCCTGTTCGGCGTCGTATTCACCCGCCCTGAATACTACCCGATGACGGTGCAGCTCAATAACATCGTCAACACCACGACCGGGGTGCGGGAATACAATGTCAACATGGCCGCGACGATCCTGACCGGCCTTGTTCCCCTGCTCATCTATTTCGTCTCGGGTCGCCTCTTTGTGCGCGGCATCGCGGCGGGTGCCGTAAAGGGTTAGGCCATGATGCATCAAACAGTCGCCGCTACCGAAACCTCGCTGGCGATCCGGGGGCTGCAGCTTTCCTTCGGCGCGATTCAGGTCCTCAAGGACGTGAATATGGAGATCGGGCGGGGCGAGTTCATCGTGCTGCTCGGCGGTTCCGGCTCGGGGAAGTCGACGATCCTGAACTGCATCGCTGGGCTTCTCGACATCACCGACGGACAGATCTTCATCAATGGCCGGAACGTGACTTGGGACGAGCCCAAGGATCGCGGCATCGGCATGGTGTTCCAATCCTATGCGCTTTACCCGCAGATGTCGGTGCGCGGAAACTTAGCTTTTGGGTTGAAAAACGCCCGCCTGCCCAAGGATGAAATCGCGCGGCGCATCGACCGCGCCGCCCGTATTCTGCAAATCGAGGAATATCTCGACCGCAAGCCCGGCGCGCTTTCAGGCGGCCAGCGCCAGCGCGTCGCCATCGGGCGGGCGCTGGTCCGCGATGTGGACGTGTTCCTGTTCGACGAGCCGCTCTCCAATCTGGACGCGAAGCTGCGCGCGGAACTCAGGGTCGAGATCAAGCGTCTGCACGAGAAACTCGGCAATACCATGGTCTACGTCACCCATGACCAGATCGAGGCGATGACTCTGGCCGATCGCATCGCGCTGCTGCGTCATGGCGTGATCCAGCAATTCGCCAGCCCCGACGAGATCTATCGCCGCCCGGTGAACCTTTATGTCGCGGGCTTCATCGGCTCGCCTGCGATGAATTTCCTGAAAGGCCGCATCGAAGGCGGGGATTTCCTCTTCAACGCCCATCGCATCCCGCTGGCCGGTTATGACGGCAATCCCCGCGATGGCGAGGCGATCCTCGGCATCCGCCCCGAACATACGACCTGCACCTTGGGCAATGGCGGGCTGAGCGCCGCGGTCGAGCTTCAAGAAAACATGGGCGCGGAAAGCGTCCTGCATCTTTCGCTGGAAGGTCAGCGGTTTGCGCTGCGCACCTCTGACGACACCAGACACCCGGAAGGCACGCGGCTGAGCCTGAGTTTCGACATCTCCCGCGCCTCGCTTTTCGATCCGCAATCCGAACTTCGGCTGTGAATCTCAAGGAACCAGAAATGCCACTCCTGTCCTATCAGCTTTATTCCTCGCGCAATTTCGCCGGGCTAGACGAAACCTGCGGGATGCTCGCGCGTCTCGGCTATGAGGCAGTCGAGCCTTACGGCGCGCTATTCGCCCAGCCTGACGCGCTGGTTCATGCCGTCGAAACCAACGGCCTGCGCGTCCCCAGCGCCCATATCGCGCTGGCCGATCTTGAGGCCGATCCCGACCGTTTTATCGACCTTGCCACGCGGCTTGGCATCCGGAACTATTACGCCCCCTATCTCATGCCCGACCAGCGCCCGACCGACGCGGCAGGCTGGCGCGAATTTGGCGCGCGTCTTGGCCGTGCCGGAGCGCCCTTGGCGGAGGCGGGCCTCGGTTTCGGCTGGCACAACCATGAGTTCGAATTCGTTCCGACCAAAGATGGCACGATCCCGATGCAGGAGATCTTCGACGCCGCGCCGGACCTCGAATGGGAGGCCGATATCGCCTGGATCATCCGCGGCGGCGCCGATCCGCTGGAATGGATCGCCCGCCACGGCCCCCGCATCACCGCCGCCCATGTCAAGGATATCGCGCCCAAGGGCGAGAAGGTTGATGAGGATGGCTGGGCCGATCCCGGCACTGGAACCGTGGACTGGCCCGGGCTCTATGCGGCGCTGGCCGGGACAAGCGCCGCGATTTTCGTGATGGAACATGACAATCCCTCTGATGACGAACGCTTCGCCAAGGCGGGCATGGCGCTGCATTCTGGATTGGAGAACTGACATGACCGACCTGAATATCGGCCTCATCGGGGCCGGAAACATCTCGAGGACCTATTTCGAGATGTCACCGCTCTTCGACGGTATCCGCATTGTCGCGGTGGCCGATCTGAACCCGGATGCCGCATCGCGGGCGGCGCAAGCGCATGGCGTAAGCGCGATGAGCCCCGAGGCGATGCTGGCCGATCCTGCCATAGACCTGATCGTGAACCTGACGATTCCGGATGCGCATTTCGCGGTTTCGCGCGCCGCATTGCTGGCGGGCAAACATGTCTATTCCGAGAAGCCCTTTGTCCTCTCGGTCGCGGAAGGCATGGAACTCGCGGCGATCGCCGAGGCCAGGGGATTGCGCCTCGGCTCGGCGCCGGACACTTTTCTGGGCAGCGCCCATCAGCAGGCCCGCGCCCTGGTCGATGCGGGCGAAATCGGGACGGTCCACAGCGCCACGGCCCATGTCATGTCAGCCGGGATGGAGCATTGGCACCCTAACCCCGATTTCTTCTTCCTTCCCGGAGGCGGACCGATTCTGGACCTAGGACCCTATTACATCGCAGCGCTGGTGAACCTGCTTGGTCCTGTCGCATCGGTCACGGCGCTGACCGGCATGGCCAGCGAAACCCGGCTCATCTCCTCGCAGCCCCGCGCCGGTGAACGGATCCCGGTCAGGACGCCGACAACGATCCATGCGCTCTTGCACTTCGTCTCGGGGGCGATGGTGACGCTGGGCGCATCATGGGACGTCCATGGCCACCGCCATGGCAATATGGAAATCTATGGCTCCGAAGCCAGCCTGATCCTTCCCGATCCGAATTTCTTTGGTGGCCCGATCGAGATGTCGCGCCGGGGTCAGGCCTTGGCACCCGTATCATCGTGGCAGCATCCCTTTGGCGTCGCGAATGAAGATTCGAACGGCATCGCGCGCGCGAATTATCGCGGCGCGGGCCTTGCCGACATGGTGCGCGCGATCCGGGACGGCGGAGATTTCCGCTGCGACCAGTCCCGGGCGCTTCATGTCATCGAGGTCATGACCGCGATCCTCGCCGCCGGGGCGGACCGCAAATGGATTGGCCTGAGCACGACATGCACGCGGCCCAAGGCCCTCGACCCAGCGGCGGCTGCGCAGCTGATGCGAAGCCCTGCGGATTCCGGACCTTCGCCGGTGGGCCCCGATGCGGCCCAAGCGGACCTGTCGGGGGCGAGTTTGGGCTTGACCTGAAAACTCAGGGGTCCATCATCCCCGGATCAGCCCAGCGACGAGGCCAGGCATGACCAGTTTTCGCGTGAACGGTCGCGATCATACGCTCGACATAGACCCGGACACCCCGCTTTTGTGGGCACTGCGCGACGAGCTTCGGCTAACCGGCACGAAGTTCGGCTGCGGCATCGCGCAATGCGGGGCCTGCACCGTGATGCTCGACGGGATGCCAAGGCGATCCTGCGTCACCCCGATCTCGATGGCCGAGGGCCGCGAGGTCACCACGATCGAGGGGATGGAAGGTCCCGAGATCACCGCCATTCGTGCCGCCTGGACGGCGATCGACGTGCCGCAATGCGGCTGGTGCCAGTCCGGGCAAATCATGTCGGCAACCGCCTTGCTGCAGATGGTTCCCAGCCCCTCGGACAAGGATATCGACCATGCGATGGCCGGGAATATCTGCCGATGCGCGACCTATCTGCGCATCAGGCAGGCGATTCACGACGCTGCCAAGACGCTGGAGGGTTGAGCCATGGCCATGGAAACGTCGCGCCGGGGCTTTCTTGCAGCGGGTGCAGGGCTCACGCTGGGCCTGATGCTGCCGCTGGGACGCGGCCGGGCCCAGATGACCGTGGCGGGGCCATTTGCGCCCAATGCCTTTATCCGGATCGGAACCGATGATGTGGTGACGGTCCTGGTCAAGCATCTGGAAATGGGGCAGGGGCCTTATACCGGGCTTGCGACCCTCGTGGCCGAGGAACTCGACGCCGACTGGTCGCAGATGCGTGCCGAAGGCGCTCCGGCGAATGACCAGCTTTACGCCAATCTTGCCTTTGGCGCGCAGGGCACCGGGGGGTCGACCGCGATCGCCAACAGCTACATGCAGATGCGCAAGGCTGGCGCGGCGGTTCGGACCATGCTTGTCGCGGCGGCAGCGCAGGAATGGGGCGTTCCCGCATCCGAAATCTCGGTCAAGGCGGGGATCGTGGCCCATGCCGCCTCGGGCAAGAGTTCGGGCTTTGGCGCGCTGACCCAGGCCGCCGCGGCCCAGCCCGTCCCCGAGGATCCCCCCGTTAAGGATCCCAAGGATTTCGTGCTGATCGGCAAGGACCGGCCTAAGCTCGATACGCCGGGCAAGACCGATGGCAGCGCGCAATTCGCCATGGACATCTATCGCGACGCGATGCTGACCGTGGTCGTGGCCCATCCGATGAAATTCGGTGCCAAGGTGGCCTCTTTCGACGACAAGGCGGCGCTCGCCGTTCCGGGGGTCGAGATGGTCCGCCAGATCTCATCAGGCGTCGCGGTCTATGGGCAGAACACCTATGCCGCGTTGAAGGGCCGGGACGCGCTGAGCGTGACTTGGGATGAAAGCGCCGCCGAGACCCGCAGTTCGGCCGAGCTTTTCGAGGCTTTCGTCCAGGCCGCGGCCGCCGGCGGCGTGCCCGTCGAGGAGCAGGGCGATGTCGCGACCCTGTCGGGCGCGGCCAAGGTGATCGAGGCCGAGTATCGCTTTCCCTATCTCGCCCATGCCCCGATGGAACCGCTGGACGCGGTGATCGAGCTCAAATCGGGCAAGGCCGAGCTATGGTATGGCTGCCAATTTCCCGCCTTTGACCGGCCGACCGTCGCCGGGACGCTGGGTCTGCCGGTCGAGGATGTCCGGATCAACGTGCTGCTTGCGGGAGGGTCCTTTGGACGCCGGGCGCAGGGATCGGCGCATCTGGCCGCGGAGGCGGCCGAGATCGCAAAGGCGGCCGGCCGCGACGGTGCCTTCAAGCTGGTCTGGACGCGCGAGGATGATATTCGCGGCGGCTATTACCGGCCCATGACATTGCATCGCTTTCGTGCCGGGCTGGATGATTCCGGCAAGATCATCGCCTGGGAAAATACTGTCGTGAACCAGTCGATCATGGCCGGGACGCCGATGGAGGCCATGCTGAAAGGCGGGCCGGACAATACATCCTTCGAAGGGTCCACCGGGCTGCCCTATCAGTTCGGCGCCCGCCGCATCGTCTGGGCGCGCATGGAAAGCCCGGTCTCGGTGCTGTGGTGGCGCTCGGTCGGCCATACCCACACCGCCTATGCGGTCGAGACCTTCCTCGATGAGGTGCTCGAAGCCGCCGGCAAGGACCCCGTCGCTGGACGGCTGGAACTGCTGCCCGCCGAGGCGACCCGCGAGCGTGGAGTCATCGAGAAGGTGGCCGAAATTTCCGGCTGGACTGGACCGACCCGCGACGGCAAGGGCTATGGCATCGCCTATGCGAAAAGCTTTGACACCTATGTCGCTCAGGTGGCCGAGGTCGAGGATCAGGGCGGCGCGCCGCGTGTCACCCGGGTCTGGTGCGCGGTCGATTGTGGCGTGGCTGTCAATCCCAATGTGATCCGCGCCCAGATGGAGGGGGGGATTGGCTATGGCCTTGGGACGGCCTTGCACAACCATATCACCCTCGCGCCCGGGGGGGAGGTCGAGCAGTCGAATTTCCACGACTATCCCATGCTGCGCATCTCGGAAATGCCGGCCGTCGAGGTCGCCATCATCGAAAGCGCGGCCGACCCCACGGGCGTGGGCGAGCCGGGCCTGCCGCCGCTTGCACCCGCCGTCGCCAATGCCTGGCGCGCCATCAGTGGCGAAAGCCGCCATGTCCTGCCCTTTGGCGGGGCGATGTCATGAGGCATGATCTGATCGCGGCCCTCGCCGCATCGTTGCTGATCACCCCGGCCGTCGCGCAAGAGGGCCTGTCGGGCCCCGAGGCTTTTTCCGGCATTGCGGATCGCCAACAGCGCTCGGCCGCGCTTTTTACGGAGATGGGAAAGGTTTTGACCCATCCGCGCTGCATGAACTGTCATCCGGTCACGGGCGGACCGACCCAGGGCGACGATATGCATCCCCATAACCCGCCCGTCATTCGCGGTGATGCCGATTTCGGCGCGCCGGGCATGACCTGCAACACCTGCCACGGGACGGAGAATATCGAATTGATCGGGGCGCGCGGCAGCGTTCCGGGCCACGAGCCTTGGATGCTTGCTCCGGTCAGCATGGGCTGGGTTGGCCTCGGGCTTGGGGAAATTTGCGCCCAGATCAAGGATCCCGAACGCAATGGCGGCAAAACGCTCGAGGATATTTTCGAACACAATGCCCATGACGGGTTGGTCGGCTGGGGCTGGGCCCCGGGAACCGGACGCGCGCCGGCCCCAGGCAGTCAAGAAATATTCGGCGCTTTGACCCGAGCCTGGATCGATACCGGCGCGAGCTGTCCTGAATAGAAGCAGTTTAGCCTTGGTTGCAGGGCATATTTGAGATTACATAATTGTGGTTATCGGGCCTAAGGTTATAGCCGCAATGCTAAAATGTCTCACATTGGCAATTCAGGAATGTCACAGTTTCCCGGCTGAAGCATCTGGGCCAGAGTCGGAGAACGGGCATGGGATGGGTGATGATGAGTGAACGTGACC
>NZ_SDEB01000021.1 GCF_004522175.1 Paracoccus ravus
CAATCCCATGACATAGCCAACGACAAGCATGCGGATCATGAGTTCCGGATCAATCGAGGGTCGGCCTGTATGGCTGTAAAAAGCCCGCATCTCATCGTGCAGATCAGCCAGGTCCAGAAACCGGTCGATGCCCCGGACGAGGTGAGCGGACGGAATATGCGTCTCAAGATCGAACGCGTAGAACAGTCGGGCATGAGCCTTCTGTCTTCCGACCATCGTGAACCCTCCCAATCCCCATAATCCAAGGGAATCAGAAGGCTTTGCACAATCAAGCGCAGAGTCTCTCAACAGCATCGGCCGGGAAATGTCCCGGCCCTTTGCGCGTTTCTGCCGCATCCGGCTTATTCTGCGGGCGATGCGTCCTGCCCGCGCGTGCGCCAGAGCGAATAGGCGACACCCGCGCCCAGGATCGCGAAGGTGATGCCCAGCGAGACGGCGGGCGGGAATTTCGCCAGGCCCATCAGATCCGCGATGAACACCTTCGAGCCGATGAAGACCAGCAACACGGCCAGCGCCTGCTTGAGATATTCAAAGCGGTGGATGATCGCCGCAAGCGCGAAGAACAGCGCCCGCAGGCCAAGGATCGCGAAGATGTTCGAGGTATAGACGATATAGGGGTCGGTGGTGATCGCAAAGACCGCCGGGACCGAGTCGACCGCGAAGATCACGTCAGCGATCTCGATCATCACCAGCGCCAGCAGCAAAGGCGTCGCATGGCGCACGATGCGGCCGGTGCGGCTGTCCTTCTGCTTCACGATGAAGGCATGGCCATGCAATTCGTCGGTCAGACGCATATGGCGGCGCAGGAAGTTCAGGACCGGGTTCGAGCCCATGTCATGCTCCTTGTCGCCCATGAACAGCATCTTGATGCCCGTCAGGATCAGGAAACCGGCGAAGATATAAAGCACCCAGCCATATTGGGCGACCAGCGTCGCGCCGACGCCGATCATCACGCCGCGCAGCACGATCACGCCCAGAATGCCCCAGAACAGCACGCGGTGCTGATAGGCGCGCGGGATCGACAGCGTGGTGAAAATCAGCGCGATGACAAAGACGTTGTCCATCGCCAGCGTCTTTTCGACGACGAAGGCCGTCATGTATTCAGCCGCCGAGGTCGCGCCCATCTGATACCAGATGAAGCCGCCGAAAAGCACGCCGAGCGAGATATAAAGGGCCGAAAGCTTCAGACTTTCGGCGACGCCGATCTCATGATCCTTGCGGTTCAAGACACCAAGGTCAAAGGCCAGCAGCGCGCCGACAAGGCCAAGGAAAAGCAGCCACAACCAAAGCGGCGTGCCCAGAAACAGGGTCAGGTAAAAAGGGTCCACAATCAGGCTCCACATCAGAAGGAATGCCGATGCGTCGCCGATGGAAGAAAGATCCGGGCGGGCACCGAGCAAGGCTCGATGCGGTCCGACATCACGACATTTGTCGCCAGAGGGGCCCGGTCCGCAGCCGGGAAATAGGGGGCTCGAAATCCACCTGCAAGAGGGCGCGCGAAAATTCCTGCGCTCAGATGGGCCGCCCGCCCCTTTTCTCGCCCGAAACATGGGACTAACTATCGCCCGACCAATGAGGAACGGCCCATGATCTACAAGACGAAAGCCGAATGGCTGAACGCACAGCGCAGGCGCGTGCTGTTTTTCGGCATGTCGGGACTGGGCAAGACCTATCTCGCGACCATGCTGCGCAATGCGGGCGACTGGTTCCATTACTCGGTCGATTACCGCATCGGCACGCGCTACATGGGCGAGCTGATCGCCGATAACTTCAAGCGCGAGGCGATGAAGGTCCCTTTCCTGCGCGAATTGCTGCTGTCGGATTCGGTCTATATCGCGTCGAACATCACCTTCGAGAACCTTGCGCCGCTTTCGACTTATCTGGGCAAGCCCGGCAGCGCATCGCGCGGCGGCCTCGATTTCGAGGAATATATGCGCCGGCAGGACCAGCATCGCACGGCCGAGATTTCCTCGCTGCTGGATACCGGCCATTTCATCCGCCGCGCCAAGGACATCTATAATATCCCGAATTTCGTCTGCGATTCCGGTGGATCGGTCTGCGAAGTGGTCGATCCCTTCGCCGAAACCGACCCGGTGCTGGATGCGCTGGACAAAGAATTACTGCTGGTCTGGATCAAGGGCTCGGACGCACATACGGCGGAACTGGTGCGCCGCTTCGACCGCGCGCCGAAGCCGATGTATTATCAGCCGCAATTTCTTGATCGCGCATGGACCGATTACCGGGTTGAAAAAGGGCTGACAGAGGAACAGGTCAATCCCGATGATTTCATCCGCTGGACCTATTCCCGCGCTCTGGCCCATCGCCAGCCCCGCTATCAGGCGATGGCCCGCCGCGGCGTGACGCTGCTCGCCGAGGAAGTCGCCGAGTTGAAATCGCCCGAGGACCTGATCCAGTTGATCGGCCTCGCCATCGACAGAAAGGACGCATAATGCCCATTACCCTGCCAAATGACCTGCCCGCCTTCGACATCCTGTCGGATGAGGGCGTCATGGTCATATCGCCGGGTCGGGCCGCGACCCAAGACATCCGTCCGCTGCGCATCGGGCTCTTGAACCTGATGCCGAAAAAGATCCAGACCGAGAACCAATTCGCCCGGCTGATCGGCGCAACGCCCTTGCAGATCGACTTCCAGCTGATCCGCATGTCGGACCATGAAAGCCGCAATACGGCGGCCGATCACATGCAGTCCTTTTATCGCCGCTTCTGCGAGGTCGAGGCGACGGGCGAGAAGTTCGACGGACTCATCATTACTGGCGCGCCAATCGAGCATCTGCCCTTCGAGGATGTGACCTATTGGGACGAATTGACCCGCGTCTTCGAATGGACCCAGAGCCATGTCCATTCCACCTTCGGCGTGTGCTGGGGCGGCATGGCGATGGCGTGGCATTTCAACCGGCTGGAAAAGCATAGCCTTGACCACAAGGCCTTCGGCTGCTTCCGCCACCGCAACCTTGCGCCCGCCAGCCCCTATCTGCGCGGATTCTCGGATGACGTTTTAGTCCCGGTCAGCCGCTGGACCGAGGTACGTCAGGACGAGGTCGACGCGATCCCGGCTTTGCGCACGCTGATCGCCTCGGAACAGGCCGGCCCCTGCCTGATCGAGGACCCGGACCGCCGCGCGCTCTATGTCTTCAACCATTTCGAATATGACAGCACGACGCTGAAGGACGAATATGACCGCGACGTGCTGGCCGGGAAACCGATCAACGTCCCGGTGAATTACTATCCCGATGACGACCCGGCGCAGGTGCCCATGAACCGCTGGCGCAGCCATGCCCATCTGCTTTACGGTAACTGGATCAACGAGATCTACCAGACGACCTATTACGACATGGAACGTATCGGGAAAGGGTAATTCGTGGCGAAGAAGTTCGAGAAGAAGGCATTGACGAAGGATCAGCCCGATCTTCCTTACGTCGGGGCGATCACCCGGTTCTTTGAGAATGACGCGCCCTCGGAAATTCGCAAGGCCATCAAAAAGGCCGGCAAGGATGACATCCTCAGCAAGAGCTATCCCTATCGCGAGGAAATGAGCGAGAAGGATTACGCGGCGCATATGGACGTGCTGCAATTGCAGCTCGTCCGCATGATGCGCGACGTGATCCAGACCGGAAAACGCGTCGTGGTTGTCTTCGAGGGCCGCGACGCTGCGGGCAAGGGCGGCACGATTGAGCGGGTGCGCGAGAACCTGAACCCGCGCTCGACCTATATCGTGGCTCTGCCCAAGCCCAGCGAGCGCGAATCCGGGCAATGGTATTTCCAGCGCTATGTCGATTGGCTGCCCGCGCGGGGCGAAATCGCGCTCTTCGACCGCAGCTGGTACAATCGCGGCGTGGTCGAGAAGGTCTTCGGCTTTTCCGACAAGAACCAGCGCGAGACCTTCTTCCGCCAGCTTCCCGCCTTCGAGGCCATGTTCGCCGATGACGGGATCATCCTCGTGAAGCTGTGGCTCAGCGTCGATCGCGCCGAGCAGTTGAAGCGATTCCTCGACCGCGAGAAAGACCCGCTGAAGCAATGGAAACTCAGTTCCATCGACGTGGACGGGCTGGCGAAATGGGACGACTATACCGACGCGATCCATGACACGCTGAAGCGCAGCCATACCAAGGTCGCGCCCTGGACGGTGATCCGCTCGGATGACAAGCGCCGGGCGCGGATCGCAGCGATCCAGACCATCCTGCATGCGGTGGATTTCCATGGCCGCGACGATGCGCTGATCGGCCAGCCCGATCCCAAGATCTGCGGCACTCCCGACATCTTGACGGATTGACCATGCGAGGGCTTTTCGTCCTGCTGCTGGGCCTTACGCTTTGGGCACAAATGGCGCTTGCGCAGGATCTGCCGAAGCCACGCTCGGTGACGGTGAATGATTTTGCCGAAGTGATCACCCCCGAGGATGAGGCCGCTATCGACCGCGCTTTGCAGGAGCTGCGGAACACCACCGGCATCGAGGGCACGGTGGTCACGCTCGAGGACCGAGCCCGCTATGGCGGCAGCGACGGGCTCGAACCCTTCGCGACTCGGCTTTTCAACCAATGGGGCGTGGGCGATGCGAGCCGCAATGACGGCTTCATGGTGCTGGTCCTCGCCCTCGACCGCGAGGCCCGCATTGAACTGGGCGCGGGCTATTCGCCCGAAGCCGACATCCGCGCCCAAGACATCATGCGCGGCACCATGCTGCCCGCCTTCCGCGAGAACCGCCTGTCGACAGGCACGCGCGACGGGACCGAAGCCGTCATCTCGCTGATCGCCCGCCCGCAAGCGCAAGGCTTGCCGCCCCCGAAGCCAAGAAACAACTGGGCCGATAAGGCGGTGAAATTCATGTTCTTCGGGGCTTTCACCGCGATTTTCGCCGCGATCGCCCGGCGGCATTGGCGTCGCCGTCATTGCCCGCAATGCGGCAAGGGCAAGCTGGTCGTTGAACGCGCGCCCCATCACGCCCCCCGACCCGAGGGCGGCTACATGATCGACGAAACCCAGATCACTCGCTCCTGCCCCAGTTGCGGCTGGTCCGAGACCCGAAGCAGCCCGATGCCGCAGCGCATCTGGTATGATCCGTCCGGCGAAGTACTGCGACGCGAGCGCAACCCGGCCTATCGCGCAGCCTCGCGCAGCGGCGGATCGGGCTTTGGCGGCGGCTCGTCGCGTGGCGGCGGCGCTTCCGGGCGCTGGTAGGGCTAACCTGCTAATTTATTTAGCAATGCCCCCGGAACGGGCAACGAAGCGGGCTTGCGATGCTTGCGGGCGGTTTGCCGGGCCGCTAGCGTCCGAAACATCACCACTCCACTCAAAGGTCACAGATGAAACTTCTGCGCTCCTCCGCCCTTGCTCTCGTCCTGACGGGCATGGCCGCTCCCGTCTTTGCCGCCGATTCCGAACTGACCGTCTTCGACTGGGCGGGCTTCGAGGAACCCTCGATCTTTCAGGGCTATGTCGAGAAATATGGCGACAGCCCGACCTATGCCTTTTACGGCGATGACGACGAGGCCTATCAAAAGCTCGCCTCGGGCTTCAAGGCGGACATCGCGCATCCCTGCTCGCAGATGATCTCGAAATATCGCGATGCCGGGCTGATCGAGCCTTGGGATGTTTCCAAGATCCCGAATTTCGAAAGCATCGACCCCAAGTTCCTGGCCAGCCCGATCTTCAAGGACGATCAGGGCGTCTGGTTCATCCCGACCGACTGGGGCGCGACCGCCATCGCCTATAATACAGAAACGGTCCCGGCCGAGGACGTTGCGAGCCTGAATGTCTTTACCGACGCGAAATACCAGGGCCGCACCTCGCTGCCCGATTCGGCCGATGACGTCTGGGCACTCGCCTATCTCGCAACCGGGGTGACGGACTGGACCAAGGTCACGGACGAGCAATTCGCCGCCGCCGCCGATTGGCTGCGCAAGGCGCATGTCAATGTCGCGGCTTATTGGGCTGATCCTTCCGAACAGGCCCAACTGATGGCTTCGGGTGCGGTGGACGTGGCCTGGTCGTGGAATGACGGCGTGGTGCTTCTGGAAAACGAGGGCTTTCCCATCGGCTTCCAACGTGCGCCAAAAGAGGGCTCGTCGAATTTCTTCTGCGGCTTCATCAATCTCAAGGACGGTCCCGGCAGCGAGGACAAGGCGCATGAATTCATGAATGCCTGGCTCGCGCCCGCCTCGGCCAAAGGGCTTCTGGACACGATCGGCTATGGCCATACCTCGACCGTCGCGATGGAAACGGTCAAGGACGAGCCGGCGGTCAAGAACGGCCTGTCCGAGGTCGATGCGCCGATCCTGAGCCAGACGCCGAACGATCCCGCGCAGCGTGAAAAGCAGCTGGCCGAATTCGAAAAGATCAAGGCAGGCTTCTGATCCGTCGAGCAGAAAGGGGGGCGACAGCCTCCCTTTTTCATTCCGCGGCAGATCGCGGACGGGAATATAGTGCCCTTGCGCATGGCCGTGGCCCTGCCTATATTCCGCCTGTTCGGGTTCGCCCGGACTATGGACATAAACGCGCAGGTAATAAGCGGATCGGACCCGGGGGCGGTACCCGGCGACTCCACCAAACTCCCTCGTTGGGGGCATCTGGGGTCGAAACAGGATCGACGAACGTCTAAAGCTGTTTGCTTTGTCTCGGTGAGCTACCACCGATATCGGTGCAAATTGTACAGTTGCCAACGACAACCGTGCTCCGGTCGCTCTGGCTGCGTAAGCAGCTCGGGTAACCGAAACTTAAGCCCTTGCGCCTAGCAGTGTAAGGCGGGGCCCGCAGGAGCCTGGCAACAGAATCCTGCACCTACCCCCTTTCCTTCTGGTTTTCCGCGCCTCCCCGGCCTATTCCATGGCCAAGCAAGGGGGATTGCGCGATGAAAGACCTGACCCAGACCGATGCCGATGTGCTGATCGCCCAGCTTGGGACCGCCGCGCGCGACGCCGCGCTGACCCTTGCCGAGGCCAGTTCCGAGCGCAAGCACGCGGCTCTGATCAGCGCCGCCGATGCGATCATCGCGTCTGAAGGCGCGATCCTTGATGCCAATACGCTGGACATGGATTTCGCCCGCGAAAAGGGCCTGTCCCCCGCCATGCTCGACCGCCTGCGCCTTGATGGCGCGCGCGTCCGGGCCATGGCCGAGGGGCTGCGCGCGGTCGCGGCGCAAGCCGATCCGGTCGGGCGGGTGCTGGCTGAATGGGACCGGCCGAACGGGCTGCATATCCAGCGCGTGGCGACGCCCTTGGGGGTGATTGGCGTGATCTATGAAAGCCGCCCGAATGTCACCGCCGATGCCGCGGCGCTGGCGCTCAAATCCGGCAATGCGGTGATCCTGCGGGGCGGTTCGGAAAGCCTGAACAGTTCCGAGGCGATCCATGCCGCGCTAATCACCGGCCTGCGTCAGGCTGGCCTGCCCGAGGCCGCGATCCAGCTTGTCCCGACCCGAGACCGCGAGGCCGTCGCCGCCATGCTGCGCGCGCAGGGCCTGATCGACGTCATCGTCCCCCGCGGCGGCAAGGGGTTGGTCGGGCTGGTGCAGAAGGAAGCCCGCGTTCCGGTCTTTGCCCATCTCGAGGGCATCTGCCATGTCTATGCCGATGGCGCCGCGGATCTGGACAAGGCCCGCCGGGTCGTCCTGAACGCCAAGACCCGCCGCACCGGCATTTGCGGCGCCGCGGAATGCCTGCTGATCGACCGCGCCTTTTACGCCCAACATGGCGCGGTGCTCATCCGCGATCTGCTGGAGGCCGGCATCGAGGTCCGTGCCGAGGGCGAGTTGTCGCAGATCCCCGGCACGGTGCCTGCGATGGATTCGGATTTCGGCCATGAATTCCTGGACAAGATCATCGCGGCACGGCTTGTCGACGGGGTCACGGGGGCGATCTCGCATATCCGCCGCCATGGCTCGGGCCATACGGAATCGATCCTGACCGAGGATGACGCCACAGCGCGGCGGTTCTTCAACGGGCTCGACAGCGCCATTCTGATGCACAATGCCTCGACCCAATTCGCCGATGGCGGCGAATTCGGCATGGGCGCGGAAATCGGCATCGCCACCGGCAAGATGCATGCCCGCGGCCCGGTCGGCGCCGAGCAATTGACCAGCTTCAAATATCTCGTGACCGGGGACGGAACGATCCGCGACTGAGGGGCGGGTTTGCGCGCGCCCCGCATCCTGCATGACGATGGCCGCCACAGGCTGACGCTGTTTCGCGGGCACGCCCCCTCGGCGCGTGCGGTTCTGTGCTTTGAGGCCGGGCGGGACGTGATGAAGGGCTTTGCCCCGAGCCATTGCCCGGGCTTTGCCGAAAGGCTGGGGATCGACGCGCTGACGGTTCAGACGGCGCGGCGTGACTGGTTCCTGTCGCCCGGCAGCAGGGCGCTTGCCGATGCCATGGCCGCCGCAACGGCTGATTATGCCGAAGTGACGGCGACGGGCTTTTCCATGGGCGGCTATGCGGTGCTTCTTTATTCCCGGGCGGCGCGGGTCTCGCGATGCCTTCTGGTCTCGCCGCAATATTCGATCGATCCGCGGATTGCACCCTATGATACCGCCCGTCACACCAAGTTCCGGCGCATGAACCATCCGATGCCCCGCCCCGAGGATTGGGGCGATACCGGGCTGCGGGGCGTCCTGCTTTATGATCCGACCATCCGGGCCGACCGCGCGCATGCGGAGCGCATCAAGGCCGCCTTCCCCCGCCTGCGCCTGCTGGGACTGCCCTATGGCGGGCATCCCTGCACCGGCGTCATTGCCGACGCGGGCAAGATCGGGCGGGTGTCCACCATGCTTGTCGAGGCGCGGATGCATCTGGGGGCGATCCGGCAGTTCCACCGCGAGGGGCGCGCGGCATCGCATCGCTATCGCCTGCACCTCGCCCGTGAGGCTCTGCCGCGCCATCCCGACCGCGCCGCCCCGGAATTGCTGCGCCTGGCGCAGGAAGGGCCGGACAGCATCCGCTTTGAAGCGGGCATGGCGCTTTTCGCGCATCAGCCGGACCTGGCCCTGGATCTTCTTTCGCGGCTGGTGGATGAGGCCCGAAACCCTCCCGAACATTGGGGCCGGAGGATTCGCGAGGCGCTGGCGCGCGCCCCCGACCAGCCGATCCCGGCGGGGTGGGACGCCGGTTCCGGCCAATCCTCAGAATGAAATCTCGCCGCCCTTCTCGTCCAGTTCCCAACTGATCGGACGTGCCTCGCGCGCCGAGAGCGTGGCGAAGACCGGAAAATGCACCTCGGAGGGAGAAGGGGCCGGCAATTCGCGTCCCGCCGCCGCATCGAGCCAGGACCAGAGCGCCGGATCCGGGCGCGTCCGGGCGGCCTCGGCGACCAGCCGCCATCCCACCGCGCCGCGGCAGACCAGGATGCTGCCGCCCCAAGGCAGCGCCGTTTCCAGACACATCAGGCCCAGCAGGATCATCCGCGCCTCGATGCGCGGCATGTCGCCTTCGGCGTCGATGCGGACCCTCAGCCGCCCACCCCGTTCCATATCGGCCAAGAGCGCGGCCATTTCGGTCAGGCTGCTGCGCTGCTCGGGGGCGACCGGGCCAAAGGCGATGCGGAACCAGCGCAGCCGCGCCCGAGACGCATCGACGCTGTCCGAGATCAAGGCCATTTCCGGGCTGTCCGGCCCGCTGCGCAGCCCTCCGGCCATCTGCAGCAGTTCAAGACCATTGCCGATCGCGCCGAGGGGCGAGATAAGGTCATGGCATAGCCGCGACGTGACGAGAGCCGCCAGCCGCTCGGGATCGCTCAGATCATGGGAAGTTGGGTTGCGCTTGGTTGTCAGGTCGTCCATCGGTATCTAGCCCTCGCGGTGCCGCTGAACAGGTGCGACATGAATGAGATCCTTGAGCCCGGAATGATCGTCCGCAATCCTGCCGCCCCGGAATGGGGTATAGGTCAGGTCCAGTCCCGCATCGGCGACCGCATCACGGTCAATTTCGCCAATGCCGGCAAGCAGGTCCTGAACGGACGCCATGTGGAGCTTGAATTGGTGACATTGCATTCCTAGCTCATGCAATGAAGGTTAATACAACTTTTAGTTGTGTCAATCCGGCAGTTCCGTTTGCCCAAACCCGGCGCGACGCTGTTGCAAAGGGGGGCCTGCCCGCCTAAGACGAATCGAAAAACAAGGATCAGGCAAAATCCCGACCATGACGCTTGAAAGCTCGTATCTGGTGACGCGGCTTGCCACCGAGGAACATGATCTCTTATCCGCGCAGCGCCTGCGCTACCGGGTCTTTGTCGAGGAACTCGGCGCGGATGGTCCGCTGGTCGATCACGACCGCCGGCTGGAATGCGATGAATTCGACACGGTCGTCGATCACCTCGTCCTGGTCGATACGCGCCGCCCGGTCGAAAGCCTCAATCACGTCGTCGGCGTCTATCGCCTGCTTCCCGGCGAAAGGGCCGAGGATTTCGGGCGCTTCTATTGCGACACGGAATATGATCTCGACCCGCTGAAACGCTCGGGTCGTTCGCTGCTGGAACTCGGCCGCTCCTGCGTCGATCCCGAGTATCGCGGCGGAAGCGGCATGTTCCTGCTGTGGAACGCCTTGGCGGAATATGTGCTCAATCGCGGGGTCGAGATCCTGTTCGGCGTTGCCTCGTTCCACGGGACAGATGCCGAGGCGCTGGCCCAGCCTTTGACCTGGCTACATCATCATCACCTCGCCGATCCCGGTATCCGCCCTGTCGCGCGATCCTGCGGTTATCAGCGCATGGATCTGGTCGGCGCGCAGGATCTGGACCGGCGGATCGCCGTCACCAGCATGCCGCCGCTGATCAAGGCCTATCTGCGCATCGGCGGCGCGATCGGCGAAGGTGCCTATCTGGACCATGATTTCAACACGACGGACGTGTTTCTTCTGGTCGATACTGCCGCCATGTCGGCCAAGCACCGCAAATTTTACGAAACCCGCTGGCAGGGCCAATGAGCGAAACCACCCCCGAAGCAGGCACGAGATCCTCGCATGCCTGGCATGGCGAGATGCCCGCCCCGGAACATGCGCGCCCCGGCCCCCTGGGCTGGGTGCTGGTCGGCACAAGGGGGCTGGGCATCATCTCTGTCCTGCTGACCGGCGTCGTGCTGATCCTGCCGCTGCGGGGCGCGGAAAGGCTGCTGACCGGTCCGCGCCGTCCGCTCAGCGGCCGGCTTGTGCAGGGCGTCTGCCGGGCCTCGCTCTGGATCATGGGCCTGAAATGGAAACGCGAGGGCCGGGCGATGCGTGGCCCCGGCGCGGTGGTGGCGAACCATGCGGGCTGGCTCGACATTCTGGTGATGAATGCCGCGATGCCGGTATTCTTCGTGTCCAAGGCCGAGGTCGCGGGCTGGCCCGGGATCAATATCCTGACCCGGGTCACCGATACGCATTTCGTCACCCGCGATCCGAAACTTGCCCGCGCCCAGGCCGAGGAATTCGCCGCCCGAACCCGTGCCGGGCACCGGCTTCTGTTCTTTCCGGAAGGGACCAGCACCGACGGGCTGCGTGTCCTTCCCTTCAAGGCGACGCTGTTTCAGGGATTTCTGGCACCGGAAATGCCCGATGACCTGGCCATCCAGCCGATGACCGCGATCTATCAGGCACCCTCGGGCCGCGATCCGCGTTTCTATGGCTGGTTCGCGAATATGGGGCTGGGACCGCATCTGCTGTCGATCCTTGCCCAGCCCCGGCAGGGCCGGGTCACGGTGCGGCTTCATGACCCGATCCCGGTCGCGGGCGAGACCCGCAAGACGCTTTGCGCCAAGGCCGAAACCGCCGTGCGCGGCGGTTTCCTGCGCGACTGAGCCAGCGGACTGACCGCCTCAGAGCGGCCAGAGGAAGGGGATGGTGATGCAGGCGACGATGCCCGTGATGATGTCCAAGGGCACGCCCACTCTGATGAAATCACCGAATTTATAGCCGCCCGGGCCATAGACCATCATATGCGTCTGATAGCCGATGGGCGTGGCGAAGGCGACCGTGGCCGAGAACATGACCGCGACGACATAGGGGCGCGGATCATGGCCCAGGTTTTGCGCCAGCGCGATCGCGATCGGCGTCAGCAACACGGCGACGGCATTGTTCGAAAGCACCTCGGTCATGAACAGGCCAAGGAAATAGACGCAGATCAGCGTCAGGAATGGCGGCATCCCGCGCAGGAAGGGGGCCACGAAATCCACGATCAGATTAACCGTTCCGGTATGTTCCAGCGCCTCGCCCACCGCCAGCATGGCAAAGATCATGGCGAGCAGCCGCCCATCGACAAAGGAAAAGGCCTCTTCTGCATCGACGCAGCGCGTGACCAGGACCACCGCCGCCGCCACGAAGGCCAGCGCCTGGATCGGTGCGAGGTCCAGCGTCGCGAGCACCACCACCGAAAGCAGCGCCAGAATGGCGATCGGCGCGCGATCCCGGCGATAGGCCCGGTCCGCCGGGCGCGAGACATCGACCAGTTCCATATCGGCGGCAAGGCGCGCGATATCCTCGGGCGCGCCCTCGAGCAGCAGCGTGTCACCGACCCGCACCACCAGATCGTCAAGCTGCCGGCCGATATTCTGGCTGCGGCGATGCGCGGCCAGCACATAGACGCCATAGCGGCGGCGCAGCCGCATGTCGCCCAGCCGCCGCCCGATCAGACGCGCGCCGGGCGAGATCAGGACCTCGACCGTCTCGGTTTCGACCGAACTCAGCTTGTCGACCATTTGCAGGTTCTTGTTGCCCTGCATCTCCAGAAGGTTCGACATCTCGGTCCGCAGGACGACGCGGTCCCCCGGTTCCAGAACGACCTCGGTCAGGTTGCGCCGCAGCGAAGCGTCTCCGCGCAGCACATCGACCAGCCGGACGGCCTCGCGCTTGAACATCGCGACCTCGGTGACATTCTGGCCGACCAGCGCCGAATCCTCGGGGATCGCGACTTCGGTGAAATATTTCATCGCCCGCTTGCTGCCGAGAAACCCCGCGAGCGAGGTCCGGTCCGGCAGCAGTTTCCGCCCGAGCAGCATGAAATAGAGGATCCCGGCCACCGTCACCGCCAGCCCGACCGGCGCGATCTCGAAAATCGTGAAATGCGGCAATCCCGCTTCGCGCGCCACGCCATCGACCAGAAGGTTGGTCGAGGTCCCGATCAGCGAGAGCATCCCCCCCATAATCGTGAAATAGCTCAATGGCATCAGAAGCTTGGATGGTGCGACCCCGATGCGCAGTGCAAGCTGGATAAAGATCGGGATCATCACCGCCACGACCGGGGTATTGTTCATGATGGCCGAGGCAACGATCACGAATGCGAACAAGGCGCCGACGGTGCGCTTGGGCTTGTCCACGGCATGGGCCGATACGGCGCGCGACATCATTTCCAGCGCACCGGTCCTGAGCAGCCCGCCCATGATCAGGAACATGAAGGCGATGGTCCAGGGCGCACCATTCGACAACACGCTGGCCGCGTCCTTCACCGGCAGAAGCCCCAGCAACATCATTGTCGCGGCCGATCCGATGGCCACGACCTCGGGCGGATGCTTTTCCCGGATGAACTGAATGAAGGTAAGAGCGACGATGACCAGCATCGCGATCGCCGCATTGGTTCCGGTCAGTTCGAAGCCGAGCATCACGTCCCTGTCGCAAGCGCCGTTTTAATCACGGCAGTTTCGATAGGTATTAGAATCTTTCCGCGCGCTGCCGCAAGTGAAAGCGCTCAGGCCTGCGAAAGCCTGCCGCCCTGCCGCACCGCCTGAATGGCCGTGGCCTTGCCGGTCCGGTCATCGGTTGTGACCATGACGCCGCAAAGGCTTGCCTCGCCCTCGGCCGGGGTGAAACGCTCGGACACCATGCCGGTCAGGAAGCGGCGCAGCGGCTCGGCCTTGTCCATGCCGATCACGCTGTCATAGTCGCCGCACATGCCAGCATCGGACTGATAGCCCGTGCCCCGCGCAAGGATCATGGTGTCTGCCGTCGGCACATGGGTATGGGTGCCGACGACAAGGCTGGTCCGCCCGTCGCACCAATGACCGATGGCCATTTTCTCGCTGGTGGCCTCGGCATGGATATCGACGACCGAGGCCTGCACCAGCCCGCCCAGGGTATGGGCCCGCAGCACCGAGTCGATCGCCGAGAAGGGATCGTCGAAGGGCCGCTTCATGAAGACCTGCCCAAGGATCTGCGCGACGAGGATCTTGCGCCCGCGCGTCGCCTCGAAGACCCGCGCGCCCTTGCCCGGCGCGACCTTGGAATAGTTCAGCGGCCGGATGACGCGCGGCTCGGTCTCGATGAAGGAGATCATTTCCTTCTGGTCGAAGGCATGATCGCCCAGCGTGATGCAATCCGCACCCGCGTCGAGGATCAGCTTGGCATGGCCCCCGGTCAGCCCCATGCCGCCCGAGGCGTTCTCGCTGTTCACGATGGTGAAATCGGCTCCGAGCCGCTGTTTCAGCGGCGCGAGCCCTTCGACAATGGCGCGACGGCCGGCACGGCCCATCACGTCCCCAAGATAAAGAATGCGCATGGATGCGGATTAGGCCAAAGCGGGCGGTCCCTCAAGGGGCGCTGTGGCCGCTCAACCCAGCCATGCGCCGAACCATGCCGCGGCCAGCGCCACGACAGCCCCGATGGCGATCCCGGGCCCGAGCCCGCTTTTCCGTTCGCGGATAATGATGCGGTCATCCCCGCCGCGCAGCAATTCGGGCATGCGGCGTTCGAGGAATTCGGGCAGCAGCGGCGCGAAACGGGCGAGAACCTGCGCCGAGCGGCCCAGATCGCGGGCGGCTGCCTTGGGGCCGAGATTGTCGCGGATATAGCTTTCCACCACGGGGCGGGCGACCTCCCAGATATTGATCTGCGGGTCGATCGAGCGCGCCACGCCTTCGACCACGACCATGGTGCGCTGCAAGAGGATCAGCTCGGTCCGGGTCCGCATGCCGAAACGCTCGGTCACTTCGAACAGGTAAGAGAGGAGGTTGGCCATAGAGATCTGGCTCGCATCCGCGCCGAAGATCGGCTCGCCGACGGCACGAAGGGCGCGGGCGAATTCCGTCATGTCGCGGTCGGGGGGCACATAGCCCGCCTCGAAATGGACGCGGGCCACGCGCATATAGTCGCGCCGAATAAAGCCCATCAGGATCTCGGCATAGACCCGACGGGTATATTCGTCGATCTCGCCCATGATCCCGAAATCATAGATGATGACATCGCCATCCGCCGCGACCTTCAGGTTGCCCTGATGCATGTCGGCATGGAAGAAGCCGTCGCGCAAAGCATGCTGCAGGAAGATCTGCAGGACCCGCGCGGCAATCGCGGGCAGGTCGTGCCCCGCCGCCTTCAGCCCCGCGACATCGCCCATCGGCAGGCCCTCGGCCCAGTCGCTGGTCAGCACGCGGCGCGCCGACAGATGCCAATGCGGATGCGGCACGCGCATGCCGTCATCGCCCTTGGTATTCTCGGCGAATTCCGAGGCCGCGGCGGCCTCGCGGCGCAGATCCAGTTCGCCCATGACGACGGATTCGAAATGGCCGACCACGTCGCGCGGACGCAGGCGGCGCGTCGCGGGCGAGAGCCGCTCGATCATCGCGGCGGCGAAATGGAAGGCGTCGATATCGCGGCGGAAGCCCGCCTCGACCGAGGGGCGCAGCACCTTGACCGCGACTTCACGGCCATTGTCGGCGCGGCGCGCGCGATGCACTTGCGCGATCGAAGCAGCAGCGACGGGTTCCGAGAATTCGCTGAACATCGCCTCGACAGGCTTGCCCAGAGCATTCTCGACAATGCGCTTGGCCTGATCCTGCGGAAAGGGCGGCAGGCGGTCCTGCAGCATCGAAAGCTGCTCGGCGAGTTCCGGCCCGACCACGTCGGGGCGGGTGGAAAGGATCTGGCCGAACTTGATATAGGCCGGTCCCAAGGCGGTGATCGCGCGGGTTACCGGCGGCAGGTTCGGATCGCCCTTGTAGCCGAGCCATGCGAAGGGCCAGCCCAGAACATGGGCGGCGAGCCGCACCCGCGAGGGGGCATTCACCGCATCCAGCACCGCACGCATCGCACCCGTGCGCTCGAATGTCGCGCCGGTGCGGATCAGGCGCCAGATATTATGCGGACCGCGCATGGTTCAGACCTTCCAGCCGGAATGCAGCGCGGCGATCCCCATGGACATGTTGCGATATTGCACGCGACCGAAGCCGGCATGGCGGATCATCGTGGCAAAGCTCTCCTGATCAGGGAACTTGCGGATCGATTCGACCAGATATTGGTAGCTGTCGCGGTCATTGGCGACGATCTCGCCCATCTTCGGAATGACGTTGAAGCTGTAGCGGTCATAGAGCCATTGCAGCATCGGAACCGGCATCTGGCTGAATTCCAGCACCATCAGCCGGCCGCCGGGCTTGAGGACGCGGCGCGCCTCGGCCAGCGCATCGGGGATGCGGGTGACGTTGCGGATGCCGAAGCTGATCGTGTAGCGGTCGAAGCTTTCATCGGCGAAGGGCAGCTTCATCGCGTCACCCGTGACCCAGGCAAGGCGGTCGGCCAAGCGGCTGGCCTCGGCGCGCTTGCGGCCCTCGACCAGCATCGACTCGGTCATGTCGCAGACCGTGACCCGTGCGCCTGACGCGCGCTGCAGGAAGCGGAAGGCCACGTCGCCCGTGCCGCCGGCGACATCCAGCAGGTGCTGGCCGTCGCGCGGGGCCAGCCAATCCATCATCGCGGTCTTCCAGACGCGGTGGATGCCCACGCTCATCAGGTCGTTCATCACATCATAACGCGAAGCCACGCGGGAAAACACACCATGCACCAGCCCGGCCTTTTCCTCTTCCGCCACGGTGCGGAATCCGAAATGGGTTTCTTTGCGCTGGTCATCGGTCATCTTGCTTGTCCATTCGTCGTTTCGCGCCCAGATAGGCCAGATGCGCGCCGCGCACCATGCGACGAATGGAAAATAAATGCCAGAACTGCCTGAGGTCGAAACCGTCCGCCGGGGCCTCGCGCCCCATCTGGAGGGCCATGTCATCGCCCGCGCCGAGGCCCGCCGTCCCGACCTGCGCTGGCCGCTGCCCCCGGACCTCGTGCAGGTCGTGACCGGGGCGCGGGTGACGGGCCTCAGGCGGCGTTCGAAATACATTCTCGTCGATCTTGAGGACCGCGGCAGCATCCTTCTGCATCTGGGCATGTCGGGCCGGATGCTGATCGAAGGCGCGGTGCAGGGCGAGTTCCAGCGCGACCCCGCGATCCTGTCGCGTCACGACCATGTCGTCTTCTGGAACGATGAGGGCACGCAGATCACCTTCAACGATGCTCGGCGATTCGGCATGGTGGATCTGATCGCGCCGGGGGCCGAGCATCCGATGCTGGCCCATCTCGGCCCCGAGCCGCTTTCCGACGATTTTGCCCCCGATGTCCTGATCCGGGCATTCGCGGGCAAGAAGACCCCGGTCAAGGCCGCCCTGCTGGATCAGCGCCTCGTCGCGGGCCTGGGCAATATCTATGTCTCTGAGGCGCTCTATCGCGCGGGCATTGATCCGAGGCGGCTTGCGGGCCGAATCTCTGCCACGCGCATTGCCGCCCTGACCGGCCATATCAAGGATGTGCTGCACGAGGCCATTGCCGCAGGGGGCTCAAGCCTGCGCGATCATCGCCAGGCCACCGGAGAGCTTGGCTATTTCCAGCATTCCTTCCGCGCCTATGGCCGCGAGGGCCAGCCCTGCGCCACGCCGGGCTGTGCCGGGATCATCCGGCGCATCGTGCAATCCGGGCGCTCGAGCTTCTATTGCCCGACCTGCCAGAAATAGCAGGTGGTCCGGAACTAGCCAGACGCTCGCGGCTTTGTTACGAGTCGCGACCAGCTTCAATGCGAAAGGCTAGGTTTGAATGGCTTACCAAACCCTCACCGTCGAGATCGACGACTATGTTGCGCTGATCCGGCTGAATCGCCCCGAGGCGCTGAATGCCCTGAATTCCCAGCTTCTCGGCGAACTGGGTGACGCCCTCGCCGATGCCGACCGGAACGAGAAGGTGCGCTGCATCGTGCTGACCGGCAGCGAAAAGGCCTTTGCCGCAGGGGCCGACATCAAGGAAATGTCGACGAAAACCTTCGTCGAGGCCTATTCCGAGGATTTCTTCGGCCCCGAGATCGACCGCATCACCGCCACCCGCAAGCCGATCATCGCGGCGGTTTCGGGCTATGCTTTGGGCGGCGGCTGCGAGTTGGCCATGGCCTGCGACTTTATCATCTGCGCCGAGAACGCGAAATTCGGCCAGCCCGAGATCAATCTGGGCGTCATGGCGGGCATCGGCGGCACGCAGCGCCTGACCCGCTTTGTCGGCAAGTCCAAGGCGATGGAGATGCATCTGACGGGCCGCTTCATGGACGCGGCCGAGGCCGAGCGCGCGGGCCTGGTCAGCCGCGTCGTGCCCACGACCAAGCTGCTCGCCGAAGCGATCGCGACGGCCAAGAAGATCACCGAGAAATCCCAGATCGCCGTCCGCGCCGCCAAGGAGGCGGTGAACCGCGCCTATGAGACCACGCTGCGCGAGGGCATCCTGTTCGAGCGTCGCAGCTTCCAGGCGCTGTTCTCGACCGAGGATCAAAAGGAAGGCATGAGCGCCTTTCTCGAAAAGCGCGAGCCGCAGTTCCGCGACCGCTGATTTCCCCTTGGCAATCCCGCCTGCGCCCTTTATAGGGCCGGGCTTACATGCGCGTGGGCCCGCTTAAGGCAAGAAACATGACTGTCCGATTCGGGCGGTGCCATGGGGCTTTTGCGTCAACGAAACAGTGAAACAGACAGGACCGCACCCATGGCCAATACGCCCCAGTCGAAAAAGCGCGCCCGCCAGATCGAGCGCGTGACCGAAGTCAACAAAGCACGCCGCTCGCGCATCCGCACCTTCCTGCGCAAGGTTGAAGAAGCCATCGCCTCGGGCGATGCTGCTGCTGCGAAAGCCGCTCTGCAAGCTGCTCAGCCGGAACTGATGCGCGGCGTTACCAAAGGCGTGGTTCACAAGAACACCGCCGCCCGCAAGGTCTCGCGCCTCGCGGCACGCGTGAAAGCCCTCGCCGCCTGATCGGGCTGCGGCTTTTACGCAACTATAGGTAGAATTAGTATGGGCGCGTTCGTCTAGGGCGCGCCCATTTCCATTAGACCACATGGTCTAAATAACTGAAAAACATAGGCTTTCGTGCTGTCACGATTTTGTCACCGCGCCGCGAGATTCGAATAGGCAAAGTGGCTGTCAAGCGCGAAGAACGGTTGTCGGCAGAGCACCTCTCTTGCTAGCTTCGGTCCTGCGATTCACATCGCACCTGGGGGACATGCCCCATGGACCGGCACTGCCGTCGGACATGGGCTGGGACGTTTGATCGGGGGACGATCAGCGACCAACTGTATGAGTGAGCCGGCTTCTTGCCGGATCATGAGTCATGTTTGAGTTAACGCCGCAGGACGGCTTCAACGTCGCGCGATTTGCGACGCAGGGTCCTGTCGTTTTACCTCTTGTCCATCCGGGACCGATGCCGAATCAACACCGCCGGAGAAACCGGCGGATCATGGGCAAAGAAACGGACTTGGGCGAGATGGATAAGATTTGGGGGCAGGCGCGTGAAGAACTTCAGAAGATCGTCGGTGCCGACAGTTTCGCGACCTGGATCGAGCCCCTTCGCCTGAGCGGCGTCGAGGAAGGCACGGCCACCATCCAATGCCCGACGCGCTTTTTGTCGGATTGGGTCTCGCGCCATTACAGCGACGACATCCTGAAGGTTCTGGATCGTCTCGACGGGCCGGTGCAACGCATCGCCTTCGAGACCCGCAGCCAGACCAGCCGTCAGGTCGCCGCCGCCAATACCGAGCCCAAGCGGGCTGCGCCCCGTGCCGCGGTGGCCACTGCCGCTGCCGAGGACGAGCTGACCGCGCCGCTGGACCAGCGTTTCACCTTCGACAATTTCATCGTCGGAAAACCCAACGAGCTGGCCCATGCCGCCGCGCGCCGCGTCGCCGAAGGCGGGCCGGTGACCTTCAACCCGCTTTTCCTTTATGGCGGCGTCGGGCTGGGCAAGACCCATCTTATGCATGCCATCGCCCGCGAATTCCAGATCCGCCAGCCCGAGGCCAGGGTGCTTTATCTCTCGGCCGAGCAATTCATGTATCGCTTCGTGCAGGCCTTGCGCGACCGCACCGTGATGGATTTCAAGGAACTCTTCCGCAATGTTTCGGTCCTGATGGTTGATGACGTGCAGTTCATCGCCGGCAAGGATTCGACGCAGGAAGAATTCTTCCATACGTTCAATACCTTGGTCGATCAAGGCAAGCAGATCGTCATCTCGGCGGACCGCGCGCCGGGCGAGATCAAGGATATGGAAGAGCGCATCAAGTCGCGCCTGCAATGCGGTCTGGTCGTGGACCTGCACCCGACCGATTACGAGCTGCGCTTGGGCATCCTGCAATCCAAGACCGACAGTTTCCGCCTGCAATATCCGGGCCTGCAACTGGCGCCGGGCGTGCTGGAATTCCTCGCCCATCGCATCACCTCGAACGTCCGTGTCCTCGAAGGCGCGCTGCAGCGGCTCTTTGCCTTTGCCAGCCTGATGGGCCGCGAGATCACGCTGGACATGACGCAGGAATGTCTGGCCGATATCCTGCGCGCCAATGACCGCAAGGTCTCGATCGAAGAGATCCAGCGCAAGGTCGCCGAGCATTACAATATCCGCCTCGCCGACATGATCGGGCCGAAGCGCGTGCGCACCGTCGCCCGCCCGCGCCAGATCGCGATGTACTTGTCCAAGCAGATGACCTCGCGCTCGCTGCCCGAAATCGGGCGTCGTTTCGGTGGCCGCGATCACACCACGATCATGCATGGCGTGCGCAAGATCGAGGAACTGCGCTCGGCCGATCGCAGCCTGTCCGAGGATATCGACCTGCTGCGGCGGCTTCTCGAGGCCTGAGGCCTCTGATCCGCTTGACCCGCCGGGCAAATCTGCGAAATTGCCCGGCACTGGGTTGGGCCTTATAGTCGGCCTTCCCGCTGCGAACGACATATAAGGACCGACCATGAAATTTGCGATCGAACGTGCCGATCTGGTTAAGGCAGTTTCTCAGGCACAGTCCGTTGTCGAGCGGCGCAACACGATTCCGATCCTCGCCAATGTCCTGATCGAAACGACGTCCGATGGCGTCAGTTTCCGCGCGACGGATCTGGACACCGAGATCGTCTATCTGGCCAATGCCCAGATCGAGCGCCCCGGCGCCACGACCGTCTCGGCCAGCATGCTCAATGACATTGCCCGCAAGCTGCCCGATGGCGCGCTGGTGCAGTTGGACCTTGACCTGAATTCGGGCCGCCTCTCGGTGCAGGCCGGGCGCTCGAATTTCAGCCTGGCGACCCTGCCGCGCGAGGATTTTCCGGTCATGTCCTCGTCGGAATATTCGGCGAATTTCTCGGCCCCCGCTTCGGTGCTGCGTCGGTTGTTCGACAAGTCGAAATTCGCCATCTCGAACGAGGAAACCCGCTATTATCTGAACGGCGTCTATATGCATGTGGCGCAATCCGAGGACGGTCCATCCCTGCGCTGCGTCGCGACCGACGGCCATCGTCTGGCCCGGATCGATGCCACGCTGCCAGCAGGGGCGGCTGAAATGCCCGGCGTGATCGTGCCGCGCAAGACCGTCACCGAGCTGCGCAAGCTCTTGGACGACGACGCGACCGAGATCGCCGTTTCGGTCAGCGAAACAAAGGTGCGCTACGCCACGCCCACGATCACCCTGACCTCGAAGGTCATCGACGGCACTTTCCCGGATTACAGCCGCGTCATCCCCTCGGGCAATGCCCGCAAGCTGGAAGTCGACGCCGGCGATTTCGCCAAAGCCGTTGACCGCGTCGCCACCGTCAGCAGCGAGCGTTCGCGCGCAGTCAAGCTGTCCTTGGACGAAGACCGGCTGGTCCTGTCCGTGAACGCCCCCGATGCCGGTGCGGCCGAGGAAGAACTGCCCGTGGCCTATGCCGACGAGCCGCTGGAAATCGGCTTCAACGCCAAATACCTGCACGAAATCGCGGGCCAGATCGACCGCGAGAACGCCGTTTTCCTGTTCAACGGCTCGGGCGATGCGGCGCTGATCCGCGAGGGCGGCGACACCAGCGCCGTCTATGTCGTCATGCCGATGCGCGTGTGACGCTAACGCATCTGCATCTGACCCAGTTTCGCAGCTGGGCTCGTCTTGAGATCGATACCGACCAGCGGCCCGTGGCAATTCACGGGCCGAATGGCGCTGGCAAGACCAATATCCTTGAGGCGATGTCCATGCTTTCGCCCGGTCGCGGGATGCGGGGTGCGCAGCCTGCCGATCAGGCGCGGCGCGGCCCGGATGTCGGCTGGCAGATCCGCGCCACGCTTGGCGACAGGCAGATAGCCACTCGCGCGCTGCCGGGCCAGTCCCGCGAAGTCACGATCGACGACAAGCAAGCGACGCAGGTGGCTCTTGGCAATCTGATGCGGGTGATCTGGCTGACCCCCGCAATGGACCGGATATGGACCGACGCGCCCGAGGCCCGCCGCCGCTTCCTTGACCGCATTACCCTAAGCTTCACCCCCGGCCATGCCGAGGATGCCTTGGGTTATGAAAAGGCCATGCGCGAGCGCAACCGGCTCCTAAAGGACGAGGTCCGCGACGCGGGCTGGTATCGCGCGCTGGAATTGCAGATGGCCGATATGGGGGCTGCGGTCACCCGAAATCGGCTGGATGCCATTGCCCTGATCATGGCGGCGCAGGACGGTGCCGAGACGGCGTTCCCCGCCGCCACGCTGACGCTGCTGCCCGGTGAAGGTGCCGCCGATGACCCCGACCCCGACAGCATTGCCACGCGCCTAGCCGAAGGCCGCGTCCGTGACATGGCCGCCGGGCGCACGCTGAGCGGCCCGCATCGCGCCGATCTGGGCGCGCATTGGGGACCGCAGGACATGCCCGCCGCGCTGAGTTCCACGGGTGAGCAAAAGGCGCTGCTTCTGTCTCTGATCCTCGCGAATGCCCGTGCGCTGGCCGAGGAAGCGCCAGTGCTACTGCTGGATGAGGTGGCGGCGCATTTGGATGCCGACCGGCGCGCCGCTTTGCATGACGAAATCTGCGCGCTTACCGCGCAATGTTTCCTGACCGGCACCGGCCCCGAATTGTTCGACACGCTTCGGGGCCGGGCGCAATTTCTGAACGTCACCCGCGACGGCGACGCATCAAGGCTTAGCTGACGATCAGATCGACCAGCTCAAAGCTGCGCACATCGACAATGCCCAGATCCGAGATCCGAAGTTCCGGGATCACCACCAGAGCCAGCAGCGAATGCTGCATATAGGCGTTGTTCAGGTTGCAGCCGCAATCCTGCATGGCCTGCACGATGGCCTGCGCAGCCTCGGCCACCTCCTCGGCGGGACGGTCGGACATCAACCCACCGATGGGCAAGGCGACGCTGGCCAGTTCCGCGCCATCGCGGAAGACGGTGACGCCGCCCCCCAGACGCCCCAGATGGTTCGCTGCCGCCGCCATCGTTTCGCGACAGGTCCCGACCACGATCATATGGTGGCTGTCATGCGCCACCGTCGAGGCCACGGCGACTTTGCCCCGATAGCCGAAGCCCGAGACGAAGCCGTTCACCACCCCGCCCGTGCCCTGATGCCGTTCGACCAGCGCGATCTGGCAGGTATCGCCCTGCCCTTCGACGACACCTTCACGGATCGGCAGATCGGCCTCGAGCGCCTGGGTCGGGGCCTGATTTTCAACCACGCCGATGACCCGGACGCGGGCCTGATCTCCGCTCGCCCGGACCTCGAAATCCGCACCCGCCAGTTCCTTGCCAAGCCGCACCGATTTGCGCGCCCGCTCGGGCCAGTCGATGCGCGGACAAGCAACCAGCAGCTTGCCCGCTTCCGCGACCAGCTGACCCTGCGCGATCACCGCCTCGATCGGCAGCGTCCGCAGGTCCGAGGTCAGAATCACATCCGCCCGCCGCCCCGGGGTAATCGAGCCAAGCTCGCGCTCCTGCCCGAAATGGCTGGCGGTATTGATCGTCGCCATCTGGATCGCGATCAGGGGGTCGCAGCCGCAATCGATGGCGTGGCGCACGACTCGGTTCATATGGCCGTCATTCACCAGCGTACCGGAATGGCAATCATCGGTGCACAGGATGAAGAAACGCGGATCAAGGCCCTTTTCGGTGATCGCGGTGATCTGCGTTTCCACGTCATACCATGCCGAGCCCAGTCGCATCATGCAGCCCATGCCCTGACGGACGCGGGCGATACCCTGCGCCTCGCTGGTGGTTTCGTGGTCATCCGCCGCGCCGCCCGCGACATAGGCATGGAAGGGCCGGCCCAGATCGGGGCTGGCGTAATGGCCGCCGACGGTCTTTCCCGCCGCGCGTGTCGCCGCGATCTCGCCCAGCATCTGCGGATCGCCCGCCGCGACCCCGGGGAAGTTCATCATCTCGCCCAGACCGATTATGCCCTCCCAGCCCATCGCCTGCGCAACCTCGCCCTCGGTGATGGGTGCACCGGTGGTTTCCAGACCGGGGGCCGAGGGGGCGCAGCTCGGCATCTGAGTCAACATGCTGACCGGCTGGATCAGCGATTCGTCCCGCATCAGCCGCACACCTTCAAGGCCCAGAACATTCGCGATCTCATGCGGATCGTGGAACATCGTGGTCGTGCCATGCGGGATCACCGCAGCGGCAAAACCGGCAGGCGTCAGCATCCCCGATTCGACATGCATATGCGCGTCGATCAGGCCCGGCATCATGTAGCTACCCTTGGCCTCGATCACCTGCGTCTCGGGGCCGACGGAGACGCTGGCGTCCGGGCCAACATAGGCGACACGGCCATCAGCCACGGCAATATCCATGTCCTCGATCAGTTCACGGGTATGGACATTGACCCAAACCCCGCCCCGGATGACCAGATCCGCAAAAGCGCGTCCGGCTGCGACTTCGACCAGCCTCGGCTGCGCCTCGATCCAGGGTTTCAACATGACACTCTCCTTGTTCCAATGCGCCAATTTGCGGCAGGGTGAGGCCGAAGGGAAGGCGTGACGATGGAATGGCAGGGCGAAGGCAGCGTGATGACGCAACGCAAGCATGGCGAGAATGCCGTGATCCTGACCGTGCTGACGCGCGAGTTGGGCATCCTGTCGGGCATGGTCCCGGGCGGGGCCAGCGCCAAGCGCGCCGCTATGCTGCAACCCGGAAATCGCGTCAGCCTGCGTTGGCGGGCACGGCTTGAGGATCAGCTGGGCGGCTTCTCGGTCGAACCCGCGCGGGCGCGCTCCGGACTTCTGGCCAGCGGCGTGGCCTTGGCCGGGGTCAATGCGGTCACTTCCCTGCTCGCCTATGCCCTGCCCGAGCGCGACCCACATCCGCGCCTTTCTGACGCAACCGAGGCGCTTCTGGACCTGATGGATGAGGGCTCGGACTGGGCCACGGCCTATCTGCTCTGGGAAATGCGGCTTTTGGACGAATTGGGCTTTGGGCTCGATCTGGGAAGCTGCGCCGTGACCGGCAGAAGCGAGGGGCTCGCCTATGTCAGCCCGCGTTCGGGGCGGGCGGTCTCGGCGGCGGCGGCGGGGGAATGGGCACCGAAGCTTTTGCCCTTGCCCGCGCTTCTGGGGGGACAGGGCAATGGCGGGATCGAGGATGCCCTTGCCCTGTCCGGCTATTTCCTTGAGACCCGGCTTGCCGAAAGCCATGCCGGAAGGCCCTTGCCAGCCGCGCGGGCGCGGCTGGTAGCGCGGCTTACTTCACCACGGGACGCCAGCGCATCGTGACATCCGGCCCGGTCATCACCAATTCGGTGCCGACGAATTTCGCATGACGCACCGCGCCAAGCGCCTTGAGGAAGGCCGCCTCGCCGCCCTCGGTGATGCAGGCCCGCCGCGTCACCGCGACATTTTTGTAAAGCAACTCGGGCAGATGCGCGAGATTGGGGCCGCGAAACGCATTGCAGGGCCCCTGCCCGCCAATCGAGCCATCTTCTTCCAGACGCGCGGTGGCGCCGCGCTCCAGAGTGACGCCCTCGATCTCGACCAATTCGTAATCCCCCGTCACGGGGCGGGTTTCGGCATGGGCGACAAGCCCCATGCCCGAGACGATCGCGGCAAGTATCAGGCGGCGCATGGCTTATTCCTTGTGATAACCCGGCTCATAGGTCAGGTAGGTCGGGCCGGTGATCTTCAGGACGCCGCCGAGATAGGTGATACCATCTGCCTGACGCAGCGCGTCGAAATAGCGGTTTTCCAGACGTGCCCGATTGCCGCTGCACCCTGCCCCGCTGGTGGTCAACTCGCCGATCTTGAAGCCCGGCGGCTCGGCGGTCTGCGATGCGGCATAGGTATTGCAGGGCGCCTTGCCTGAGATCGAGCCGTCCGCCGCAATCGTCAGGCCCACATTGCGCAGGGGCACGGTATCGGAACCAATGCCCACCAGCACATATTGCCCGGTCGGGACATTCGCCCCGGTTCCGGTTCCGGTCGGTTCACAGGCCGCGAGAGCGGTCAGCGCAAGTGCTGCTGCCGAAAGCGGAAGAAAACGGGTCATTTGCGGCTCCGATCTGATGGCTCAGACATAATGCCTGAAAGCCGACCGCCGTTCCAGATGCGGAAGAAATTTCACATCAGGACAGTAGCCTGCGCGCAATGACCTGAGCCTGAATCTCGGCCGCGCCCTCGAAGATATTCAGGATGCGCGCATCGCAGAGCACCCGGCTGATCGGATATTCCAGCGCAAAGCCATTGCCACCGTGAATTTGCAGCGCATTGTCGGCCGCCGCCCAAGCAACCCGCGCGCCCAGCAGCTTGGCCATCCCCGCCTCGAGGTCGCAGCGCTGGCCGTGATCCTTTTCCCACGCACTGTAATAGGTCAGTTGCCGGGCCAGCATGATCTCGACCGCCATCATCGCGAGCTTGTCGCCCACACGAGGGAAGGCGATCAGCGGTTGTCCGAATTGCTTGCGCTCGAGCCCATAGCGCAGCCCATATTCGCAGGCCGACTGGGCCACGCCCACGGCACGAGCGGCGGTCTGAATCCGCGCCGATTCAAAGGTTTCCATAAGCTGCTTGAAGCCTTTTCCAGGTTCTCCGCCCAGAAGGTTCGCGGATTTGACGCGAAAGCCGTCAAAGCCAAGCTCATATTCCTTCATGCCGCGATAGCCCAGAACGCCGATCTCGGTGCCGGTCATTCCCGGCGTCGGGAAAGGGTTCTCATCCGTGCCGGGAGTCTTTTCGGCGAGAAACATAGATAGGCCACGCCAATCAGTAGAATTGGGATCGGTCCGCGCCAGCAGCGTCATCACATGGCTGCGCTGCGCATGGGTGATCCACGTCTTATTGCCGGTGATGACCCAATCCTCGCCTTCCAGCACCGCGCGAGTGCGCAAGCTGCCCAAATCCGAGCCGGTATTGGGTTCGGTAAACACCGCCGTAGACAGGATTTCACCGGAGGCGAGGCCCGGTAGCCACGCCGCCTTTTGATCCTCGGTCCCGCCGCAGAGGATAAGTTCCGCCGCGATTTCCGATCGTGTGCCAAGGCTGCCGACGCCGATATAGCCGCGCGAAAGCTCTTCGGTGACCACGACCATCGCGGCTTTCGACAGACCCAGCCCGCCAAACTCCTCGGGGATGGTCAGGCCAAAAACACCGAGTTCGGCCAATTCGTCGATCACTTCTCGGGGGATCAACTGATCCTTAAGATGCCAGTCATGGGCAAAGGGGATCACGCGTTCGTCCGCATAGCGGCGGAACTGGTCGCGAATCATTTCCAGCTCCTCGTCCAGCCCCGAGGCCCCGAAGGTCGCGCGGCCTTGGTTCTCGGCCATGAGCCGCGCAAATTCGGCCCGCGCCTCCAAGCTGTTTCCGCGCATCAGGGCAAGAGTTTCGGGCTGAGGCTGCCAATCCATGCCCAGATCCGAAAGTCGGGCAAATTCGCTTTGGCTCATCGGAATGCCGCCGCGCAGCTGGGTCAGGTATTCGCCGAGGCCAATCTGTAAGATCAGCGCCTCGATCCGGCCCAGATTACCGGCGCTTGCCAGCCGCTCGGCCCAAGCGCAGAGTTGCCGCAAAGCCTCGATATAGGTCGCGATCCACGACAGCGCGTGAGCGGCGTGCTGATGGCGGTCAAGTGCCGCCGGGTCGATCTTGCCATCGGGCGCGACGCGGGCACGCAGGGCCGCCACCGCCTCGGCCAACAGAGTGGCGAGATCCTCGCGCATCGGGACGGATTTCGCGATGATCTCGGCGGGGGTGTCGGCGGGCATGGCAGGCGTGTCCTTCATCGCGTGTCCTTCAGACTAAGGGCAAAGAGGCATCTTGCGGCGATGCAGCATGTCTAGCGCCTTCGCATTCGCAGCGCAACTATCATGCGTTCATCGCTGCAATTTCGAACTATAATGACCCATCCGCAAGGACTTGCATGTCCATCGTCAAAAGCCGACGGTGCGGCATGTTCGGCATTGATCCCTTTTATTTCTGGACGGCGATTGCCGTCACCTTGTTCTCGGGCTTTGTGAAAGGGGCGATCGGATTCGCGATGCCCATGATCATGATGTCGGCACTGGGATCGTTCCTGACCGCGCAGCAGGCGCTGGCGGCGGTCATCCTGCCGGTCCTCGTCACCAATATCCGCCAGATGCTGCGGCAGGGCATCGGCCCGGCCATGCAGGCGACATGGGCCTATCGCTGGCATATCGGGATGGTGGTGCTGTTCATCCCGATCAGCGCCGCTTTTGCCACAAGGGTACCGCAATGGGTGATGTATGCGCTGCTGGGCCTGCCGATCACGCTGTTCGCGCTCTGGCAGCTGGCGGGCAAAAGCCTTGTGATCGGGGTCCATCACCGCCGCCGCGTCGAGATCGTCACCGGCATCATTGGCGGGCTTTATGGCGGCATCTCGGGCATCTGGGGGCCGCCGCTGATCGTTTATCTTTTGTCGATCCGCGCACCCAAGGATGAGCAGATGCGGGTGCAGGGCGTCGTCTTTTTCATCGGCGCGGCGATCCTGACCCTCTCGCACCTGACCTCGGGGGTGCTGAATGCGCAGAGCTTCCCGTTGTCCGCCATCATGGTCATCCCGGCGCTGATCGGCATGGGGTTGGGCTATCTGGCGCATGACCGGCTGGATGTGGCGCAGTTCCGGCGCTGGACGCTGGTGCTTCTGGTCCTCACCGGTGGCAACCTCGTGCGCAGGGCGCTGGAATTGCTGGGCACTTCGGTGTAAGCGCGCGCCCGAAGACAGGAGACGACAATGACTTCTTTCCCGGACCCCGCCGATCTGACGGCCCGACTGATCCGCTGCCCCTCGGTCACTCCCGAGGAGGGCGGCGCATTGGTCCTGCTGGCCGATGCCCTGACCGCGGCCGGTTTCGAATGCCACAGGATCGACCGCAATGGCGTGCCGAACCTGTTCGCCCGCTGGGGCGCCAAGAACGCGACCCGCACTTTCGGTTTCAACGGCCATACCGATGTGGTCCCGCCCGGAGACATGGCAAGCTGGACCCATCCGCCCTTCTCGGGCCATGAGGAGGACGGCTGGATCTGGGGCCGGGGCGCCACCGACATGAAATCCGGCGTCGCGGCTTTTGCCGCCGCAGCCATCGCCTTCACCCGCGAGACGCCGCCCGATGGCGCGATCATCCTGACCATTACCGGCGATGAGGAAGGCCCCGGCAAGGACGGCACCAAGGCGCTGCTCGATTGGATGGGCGCACAAGCCGAGCAGATGGATGTCTGCATCGTCGGCGAGCCCTCGAACCCGGACCGCATGGGCGAGATGATCAAGATCGGCCGCCGCGGCTCGATGACCTTGCAGATCGCGGCCAAGGGCGTGCAGGGCCATGCCGCCTATCCGCATCGCGCCAAGAACCCGCTCCACGCGCTGATCCGGCTGTTGGGCGAGTTGACGGCCGAGCCGCTGGACCACGGGACCGAGCATTTCGACCCCTCGGGCCTGCAAGTCACCACCGTCGATTGCGGCAACCCGGCCTCGAACGTGATCCCGGAAAAGGCCCGCGCCACGGTCAATATCCGCTTCAACGACGCCCATACCTCGCACACGCTCGACCGGATGATCCGCGACAAGGCGGCGGGGATCGAGGCGGAAACCGGCGTGACTTTCGCGATCGAAACCGATGTTTCGGGCGAAAGCTTCCTGACCCGCCCCGGCCCCTTTGTCGAAATGGTGCGCGACATCGTCAAGGACGAGACGGGCCTCGATCCGGTTCTGTCGACTTCGGGCGGCACTTCGGACGCGCGTTTCGTCAAGGATCACTGTCCGGTCCTTGAATTCGGCCTTGTCGGTCATTTCATGCATCAGGTCGATGAGCGCGTTCCGGCGGATCAGGTCCGCCAACTCTCGCGCATTTATCGCCGCATTCTGGAGCGTTACTTCGCATGATCGAAAGAACCGACGATATCGAAGCCTGCCGCGCGATCCGCCACGAGGTTTTCGTGATCGAGCAAGCCGTCCCCGAAACCGAAGAGTGGGATGGCAAGGATGGCGAAGCGATCCATCTGATCGCTCGCGACGATCAAGGCACGGCCATTGGCACGGCGCGCATCCTGTTTGACGGCGCGACCGGCAAGATTGGCCGCGTCGCGGTGCTGAAATCGGCGCGTGGCACCGGTGCGGGCGCGGCCCTGATCCGTGCGGCGCTGGACGAGCTTGCCGCCCTGCCCGGCATCACCAAGGCCAAGCTTGGCGCGCAGACCCATGCCATCGGCTTTTACGAGAAGCTGGGTTTCACGGCCTATGGCCCGGAATATGACGATGCGGGCATTCCGCATCGCGACATGATCCGCGAGCTGTAATTGATCCGGCCCGAGCTTGCCGAACGCCTGCGCCCTTGGGCCGAGACGCTCTCGGCGGTTGCACTGACGCTATTCGGGCTTTGGGTCATTTGGCTGGGCGGCTGGATCTACCAGCCGCTCGGCAGCGCCATCGCGGTGATCGCCGGGATCTGGGCGCTGGATGCGCGGCGACGGATGCGCTTTCGCAGCAAGGCGACCGCGCCGGGCGTGGTCGAACTGGACGAAGGCGCGATCCGCTACCTCGCCCCCGACCGTGTGCTGGGCGGCGAGATCGCCTTGCGCGACCTTGCCGAAATCAGGCTGCTGCGGCTCAACAAGCGCCTGCATTGGCGGCTGAAAAGCCTTGGCGGCGAGGCCATGCTGATCCCGGTCGATGCCACCGGGGCCGAGCTTCTCGCCAGCGCCTTCGCAGCACTTCCGGGGCTGAATATGGGGCGGGTCTGGGCGGCGCTCTCGGGGGACGGGCCGACGATCCAGACCCTTTGGACGAGGCCCGACCGCGCCCGCTTGACTTGACCGAGCAGTTTCGCCACCTGTGGCACTCAGGCAAATGAAAGGCCACCGATGTCCATTCCTCAACAGGGCGGCGGCCCGATCGAACGTCCCGAACAGCTGGCGGAATATATCGCCTCGGGTGAGAAGCCCAAGGAAAGCTGGCGCATCGGCACGGAACACGAGAAATTCGGCTATCGCCACGCTGACCTTGCGCCCCTGCCCTATGACGGGCCAGCCGGCACGCCGACGGTCAAGAACATGCTGGAAGGCATCCGCGACCGCTTCGGGTGGAAACCGGTGCTTGAGGCTGGGAACATCATCGGCCTCGAACGGGACGGCGCGAATGTCAGCTTAGAGCCGGGCGGGCAGTTGGAACTGTCCGGCGCGCCGGTCGAGACCATCCACCAAACCTGCGACGAGGTGAACCGGCATCTGGCCGAGGTGAAGGCCGTCGCAGATGATCTGGGCGCGGGCTTCATCGGGCTGGGCGCGGCCCCGATCTGGCCTCAGGACCAGATGCCGATGATGCCCAAGGGCCGCTACCGGCTGATGACCGATTACATGGGACGTGTGGGCGAGCTTGGCACGCAGATGATGTATCGCACCTGCACGGTGCAGGTGAATCTGGATTTCGGCTCGGAAGCCGACATGGTCCAGAAGCTGCGCGTGGCGCTGGCCTTGCAGCCGGTCGCGACCGCGCTTTTCGCCAATTCTCCCTTTCTCGACGGCCAGCCGAACGGGATGAAAAGCTGGCGCGCGCATATCTGGCAAAACCTCGACGACGCCCGCACCGGCTTGCTGCCTTTCGCCTTTGAGAGCGGCATGGGTTATGAGGCATGGGTTGATTACGTCCTCGATGTGCCGATGTATTTCGTCTATCGCGATGGCAAATATATCAATGCTTTGGGCCAAAGCTTCCGCGATTTCATGAAGGGTCAACTGCCCGCGCTACCTGGCGAGATCCCGACGCTTTCGGACTGGGCCGACCACCTGACCACGGTCTTCCCCGAGGCGCGTGTCAAGAAGTTCATCGAGATGCGCGGTGCCGATGGCGGCCCGTGGCGCAGGCTTTGCGCCCTGCCCGCGCTTTGGGTCGGGCTGATCTATGAGCAAGAGACGCTGGACGCCGCTTGGGATCTGTGCCGCGGCTGGACGGCCGAGCAGCGCGACGGGCTGCGCGTCGCTGCCGCCCGCGACGGGTTGCAGGGCGCGTTCGAGGGGCTGCGTCTGCATGACATCGCCCGCGAAATGCTCACCATCGCCGAGCATGGGTTGAAGCTGCGTGCGCGGCCCGGCGCGGGTGGGCTGGTGCCCGACGAGACCCATTTCCTGAACGCGCTGAAGGAAAGCGTCGATAGCGGCAAGGTCCCGGCCGATGAATTGCTGGCGAAATACCACGGCGAATGGAATCACGATCTGAGCCGCGTTTACGGCGAGTTCTCTTATTGAGACGTTGACGAAAGGCCCGGTCCGATCGGTCCGGGCCTTGTCCTCAGCAATCCTCGTTTTTGTCGATCATTCCGGGCTTTGTGCGGTCTTCACACATCGCGCTGCCAGGCTTGGCCCCGCCCGGCTTGGCAGGCCATTGCTTTTGCCGGTCGGGATCGGCTTGCAGGAATTCTTGGGGGGAATGCGGCGTCCCGTCATGCTTGCCCTGACCATTCTCGCGGGAGGGGTCGGTGGCGGGATTGTCCTTTTGGGTGGGATGTTCTCGGGTCATGTCAGGTCCTCCTGTCATGCCAACCAAGGCGCGGCCCGGTTGTTCCCGCATCTTCTAAAAGCGACACCCTCCCGCGAAGGCGGAAGGGTGTGAAAGTCCGGAAGTCCCGAGGCATGCGCGCCCGAGTTCAGTTGGACAATTCGCGCGGTTCCTTGCGGCTTTCCATGAACTGGTCGAACTCGGCCTTGTCCTTGGCCTCGCGCAGCTTTTGCAGGAAATCAAGGAATTCGCGATGCTCATCCTCGAGCCGCTTCAGCGTTTCCTCGCGATAGGCGTCGAAAGCCGCGTTGCCGGTGGGCACGGAAAAGCGGTGGCCGCTGAAACGGGCAGAGCGGTCGTGGCGGTGACGGCAGGAAAACATGCGTTTGCTCCAGATCATGTAACCAAGGATGGCCAGCCCGACGGGCCAGGCCGCGACGAAACCCAGGACCATGGCGGCGATCCAGGCCCCCTTGCCACGTTCATCCAGCCAGTCCCGGATCCCGGCCAGGGCCGAGCCGATCCGGTCCATCACGGACGATCGTGGGGCGATATAGCTGTTCATAGGCGTCCCTTTCGATGTGAATGTTAATCACATTTACATAAATGGAGCACGCGCCGCGCCATTCAATGGCCCGAGCGGAAAAAATCACTCTGTGATGACGCCCAGACCGCGCAGATAGATAAGCGTGCCGCTTTCCAGCATGTCGGACGGAGAGATGGGCGAGCGGCCCCCGGGCTTGCCGCGGCTGAACAGCTCGACCACACCATGGCTCAGCGCCCAAATATGGTCGGCCGCCATGCTCGCCGGAGGGCGCCGCCCCTCGGGGATTCGTTGCAGCAGAGTCTCGGCGGCGCGGACCAACGTGCCCCGCGCGCGATCCGCCGCCTGAGCCAATGCCGCATTGCCCGCGATCGAAATTCCTGACTCGAACATCGCGGTGTAATAGCCCCGTCGCTCTGCCGCAAACCCCAGATAGGCCTGACCCATGCCGAGAAAGGCGCTGAGCGGGGTCCTTCCTAGCTTCAGCGCCGCCTCCAGACGGTCGGCGAATTCGTCGAATCCCTGTCGGGCGATTTCCTCGAGCAACTCGTCGCGTCCGGTAAAATGGCGGTAAGGCGCGGCGGCGCTGACCCCCACGGCACGCGCGGCCTCGGCCAGGGTAAAGCCCTGCGGCCCCTTTTCCTCGATCAGCCGCACAGTCGAATTGACCAGCGCCTGACGCAGATTGCCGTGATGATAGGAATCGCGGGCCACGTTTCGGCCCTACATGCCTTCGCCGAAGTAATCCCCGACGAGTGCCGATAGCGCATCGGCCAGCTCATGGGCCTGACTGCCCCGCGTTGTCACGCGGATCGTGCTGCCACGCGGCGCGGTCAGCATCAAAAGCCCCATGATGGAATCGCCCGAAACGCTCATCCCGTCTTTTTCGACGGTGGCCTTTGCCTCGAATTTCTCGACCGTCTCGACAAATTTGGCGCTGGCCCGGGCATGCAGGCCCTTTTCATTGATGATCTGCAGATCGCGGGTGACCGGCCCCTGGCTCATCTCATTCATGAGGCGGCGCGGCTCGGCACGGGAATGATATCGGCGGGCAGAACATCATAGCTGTTGATATATTTGCGGCCGGCATCCTTGGCCAGAGTGACCGCATCGGCGACCGACAGCTTGCGCGATTTGGCAAGCTTGACCAGCATCGGCAGGTTCGCGCCATAAAGGATCGAGCGATTGCGGGCATGACAGGCCATCAGCGACAGGTTCGAGGGCGAGCCTCCGAAAAGGTCCGTCACCACGACCACCCCGTCACCCGTATCCACCGAATCGGCCGCGGCGCAGATTTCCGCCTGCTTTTCGCCCCTATCGTGATTCTCTTCGATGGCGACCGCCCGAATCCCAAGTTGCGGGCCTACCACGTGTTCGACCGCCGAGAGATATTCCCGCGCGAGACCACCGTGTGCCACGATGACTATTCCGATCAAAGTACCTCACCACGCAAGGTCATGCCGTCAAAGCGTAGCAGTCACCGCAAGAGGTCCTGTCGTCAGACCGTCATCAGGTGCCGGCGCCTTCTCACGGCGTTCAAGTTCCCTGTGCCTAATTGACACCTGCCAGCCGGCTTTCGCAAGCGCGTCTGCCATTTTTTCCGCCATTGTGACGGAACGATGTTGCCCTCCGGTACAGCCGAAGCCGATCACGAGATGGGCCTTACCCTCTTCTAGATGGGCAGGAAGCGCAAAAAGCACAAGATCTCGCAGCTTTTCGAAGAATTCGGCAAAGCGTGGATCTGACGCAACGTAATTCTGCACAAGCGAATTGCGGCCATCTAGCGGTCGCAGTTCCGGCTCCCAATGGGGATTCGCCAGAAAGCGGCAGTCGAACATGATATCGACCCCGCGCGGCACGCCGCGCTTATAGGAAAATGACTGGACCGAGACGGTCAGCCGATGCCCCGCTTGCGTGTCGAACCAGCGCGCCAGTTCGGTTTTCAGATCATGCGGCGACAGTTCCGAGGTATCGACCAGCACATCGGCCCGCGCCCGCACCGGAGCCAGCATGTCATGCTCGGCCAGAATGGCATCCATGGGCGCGCCCTCGACCTGCAGCGGATGGCGGCGGCGGGTTTCATTGAATCGCCGCAAAAGCTGCTCGGTCGAGCAATCCAGATAGAGCACCTCGGGTTCGTAATCGGGCAGCCGCGTCAGCCTGTCGATCAGTTCGATCAGGTTGATGGCCGAGAAGTCGCGGTTGCGCACGTCCAGACCCAGCGCCAGCGGCACACCTCGCGGTGGCCCGTCCAGCAATCGCGGGATCAGCGACAGCGGCAGGTTGTCGATCGCCTCATAGCCCAGATCTTCGAGAACGTTGATCGCGGTCGAGCGCCCTGCGCCCGAGGGACCCGTGATCAGAACGACCCGCTGGGCCGGTTCGTCGGGTTTCGCCAGATGCGTCATGCTCGTCTTGTTCGTGCGCGGTGTGAATGCAACTCGCCAGGATCAGGCCCGCGTTGCCCAAGCGGGGTCAAGTTTCATCCGGATCCCCGCGCCCCGCAACAAGATATTGCAGCAAGGCTGATGCAAGATGGCCACGGCCCTGCCCCAGCACAAGCGGCAGGCCCAGATCCAGCAAGACGAGCTTGCGATGCGGCGGCAAGCGCTCGGGCTCGGCGCGATCCAGATCCACTGCCAGAGCCAGCGCGACCGGCCCGGCCGGGCGGGCCTGAAGGATGCCGATCCCCCGGGCCTCGATCCGTCCGCGCAGCGAAGACGGACAATCCGCGATCAACTGCCCCGATCGCGCCGTCACGATGGTCCGGTCATCGGCGACAAGCCCGGCCCCCCGCGCCATCATCTCGAGCGCAAGGCTCGACTTGCCCGCGCCCGAAGCCCCCAGAATCAGCAACCCCTTCCCGTCCAGAGCGACGCAGGACGCATGAAGCACTTGCTCGGAACCATTCCCCACGCTTGAAACATCCCTCTCTTCTGGATGAAAATATGCCAGTTCTCACCGCAACTTCCTCGGCCAAGGTTCCATAGGGCGTAAATGTTGGCGCGAACAGCCGATGGTTGCGCTAAACTAGGCCGGATCTAAGGTTTCGTCATCCTGCTGCCATGTTATAGCAAGCCTGAAGGCCGTCACACGGTCAGACGATCATCAGGAGCTTCCATGTCCGCACCGCGCGTAAACCCGAACTGCCGTCTCGAAGATCAGGGGATCACCGGCCTCGGCAATGTGCATTACAACCTGATCGAGCCTGCCCTGATGAACGCGGCCATCGCACGCGGCGAAGGCAAGCTCGGCAATGGTGGCACGTTCCTCGTCTCGACCGGCGCGCATACCGGCCGCTCGCCCAAGGACAAGTTCGTCGTCCGCAGCGCTTCGGTCGAAGATTCGATCTGGTGGGACAACAACAAGCCGATGTCCCCCGAGGCATTCGACTTGCTTCATGCCGACATGCTCGCGCACATGAAGGGCAAGGACTATTTCGTTCAGGACCTTTTCGGCGGTGCCGACCCGGCTTTGCGCCTCGACGTCCGCGTCGTGACCGAACTGGCCTGGCACAACCTCTTCATCCGTCACCTGCTGCGCCGTCCCGAGGCTTCGGAACTGGCGAGCTTCGTGCCGGAATTCACCATCATCAACTGCCCCAGCTTCAAGGCCGACCCGGCCCGCCACGGCTGCCGCTCGGAAACCGTGATCGCGCTCAACTTCGACAAGAAGCTGATCCTGATCGGCAACACCGCCTATGCCGGCGAGAACAAGAAATCGGTCTTCACGCTGCTGAACTACATCCTGCCGGAAAAAGGCGTGATGCCGATGCATTGCTCGGCCAACCACGCGATCGGCAATCCCGATGATTCTGCGATCTTCTTCGGCCTGTCGGGCACCGGCAAGACCACGCTCTCGGCCGATCCCTCGCGCACGCTGATCGGCGACGATGAGCACGGCTGGTCGGATCACGGAATCTTCAACTTCGAAGGCGGCTGCTACGCGAAAACGATCAACCTGTCGGCCGAGGCCGAGCCGGAGATCTACGCGACCTGCTCGAAATTCGGCACCGTGATCGAGAACATGGTCTTCGACGAGGACACGCTCGAGTTGGACTTCAACGACAACTCGATCACCGACAACATGCGCTGCGCCTATCCGCTGGAGCAGATCTCGAACGCTTCCGAGACCTCGCTGGGCGGCATGCCGAAGAACGTGATCATGCTGACCTGCGACGCTTACGGCGTCCTGCCGCCGATCGCGCGCCTGACCCCGGCCCAGGCCATGTACCACTTCCTGTCGGGCTTCACCTCGAAGACCCCGGGCACGGAAGTCGGCATTGTCGAGCCGACCCCGACCTTCTCGACCTGCTTCGGCGCGCCCTTCATGCCGCGTCGCCCAGAAGTTTACGGCAAGCTCTTGCAGGAAAAGATCAACACCACCGGCGCGACCTGCTGGCTGGTCAATACCGGCTGGACCGGCGGCGCCTTCGGCACCGGCAAGCGCATGCCGATCAAGGCAACCCGCGCCCTGCTGACCGCCGCGCTGGACGGCTCGCTGAACGAAGTCGAGTTCCGCAAGGATCCGAACTTTGGCTTCGAGGTTCCGGTCTCGGTCCCGGGCGTCGAGGACAAGCTGCTCGACCCGCGCCAGACTTGGACCGATGCGGACGCCTATGACGCCCAGGCCAAGAAACTGGTCGGCATGTTCAGCGACAACTTCGCCCAATATGCCGATAAGATCGACGAGGATGTGCGCGCCGCTGCCATCGGCTAATTGCAGTTGCGCTGAATGTAACAATGGCGGCCCATAGGGCCGCCTTTTTTCGTCTCGCGGATTGCAACCCTTGCTGCCGGGGGTTTTGCACCCCCGGACCCCCGCAGGATATTTGTGCAAGAAAGAAGCCTGGCGCCCCGCTTTTCTTTCTTGCGTAAATATCCTGGGGGAGCGCGGTACGCGCGGGGGCAAAGCCCCCGTCCTTCATTTCCGGCTACGTTTGCGTTTCTGAGCGCGCTTGACCTCGGCCAGACGCGATTGAGTTGCGCGCTTGCGGATCGGCCCCTTGCCGCGGCTGCGCCCGCCTTGCGGCATCGCACGCCCCTCGACTTCGAGAAGCTCCAGCATCAGACCCCCGGTCAAAGGCACGGCCTCGGACAGCCGCACGGTCACGCGCTGGCCGATGCCGATTTCCAAGCCGCTTTCCGAGCCAAGCAGTATCTGCGAATCCGGATCGAAATGGAAATATTCCCGCCCGATCTCGCGGATCGGGATCAGCCCGTCGGCTCCGGTCTCGTCGAGCCGGATGAAGGCACCGAATTTCTGAACGCCGCTGACCCGGCCGGTGAACTCGGCGCCCACGCGATCCGCCAGATAGGCCGCGAGATAGCGGTCAGTCGTGTCGCGCTCTGCCGCCATCGAGCGGCGCTCGGTGTCCGAGATCCGCTTGGCGGTCTCGGAGAGGTTCTCGATGTCCCAATCCGAAAGCCCGTCACTGCCCCATTTATGGCCGAGGATCAGCGCACGATGCACGATCAGGTCGGAATAGCGTCGGATCGGCGAGGTGAAATGCGCATAGGACCGCAGCGCCAGCCCGAAATGGCCGTAATTCTCGGGGTGGTAATAGGCCTGCTGCATCGAGCGCAGGGCCGTCATGTTGATCAGCTCGTCGAAATCCGAGCCCTCGGCCTGTTCCAGCAGCCGGTTCAGGTGCCGGGTCTGCAGCACCTGACCCTTGGCCAACGTGAAGCCCGAGGCCTCGGCGACCTCGCGCAGGGCGTCCAGCTTTTCGACCGTGGGCTCTTCGTGGACGCGGTAGAGCAGCGGGCGGCGCAGGCGTTCCAGTTCTTCGGCGGCGGCGACATTGGCCAGAACCATGAATTCCTCGATCAGCTTATGCGCATCGAAGCGCTCGCGGAAATTGACCGATTTCACCCGCCCGTCCGGGGTCAGGATGATCTTGCGCTCGGGCAGGTCCAGTTCGAGCGGCTGGCGACGCTCGCGCGCGGATTTGAGCAACCCGTAAGCGTGCCAAAGCGGCTTGATGACCGAATCCATCAGCGGCGCGGTCTGTTCATCCGGGTTGCCATCGGCCCCGGCCTGGGCCTGCTCGTAGCTGAGGCTCGCCTGCGAATGCATCATGCCGCGGTGAAAGCTGTGGCTGGTCTTGTTGCCCGCGGCGTCGAGCCGCATCCGCACCGCGATCACCGGGCGGTCGACGCCCTCATGCAGCGAGCAGAGATCCCCCGACAGGATATCGGGCAGCATCGGCACGACACGGTCGGGGAAATAGCTCGAATTGCCGCGCTTGCGGGCCTCGCGGTCCAGCGCCGAGTTCGGGCGGACATAGGCCGCGACATCGGCGATGGCGACCCAGATGTCGGCCCCGCCATCCTCGCGGATCTCGGCGGCAACGGCATCGTCATGGTCGCGCGCATCCGAGGGGTCGATGGTCACCAAGGGCAGGTGGCGCAGGTCCTCGCGGCCCTTCATCGTGGCGGGCTGGGCGGCATCGGCCTCGGCCATGACCTCGTCGGGGAAATCGTCGGGAATGCCATGCTGATGGATCGCGATCAGGCTGACGGCGCGCGGGGCCGACGGATCGCCCAGACGTTCCAGCACGCGGGCGACGGGCAGGCCGATACGACCGCGCGGGCCGATCTGCTCGGCCTCGACCAGCTCGCCGTTCTGCGCGCCGTGGATCTCATGCGGCGGGACCTGCCATTCCTTGTCCGAACCCTTGTCGATGGGCAGGATGCGTCCGCTGGCCTCGGGACCAGCCGAGGCGCGGCGGAAGATGCCGACGATTTTGTGCTGCACCGTGCCGATGCGGCGGATTAGGCGGGCCTGATATTGGTGATCCTCGCCATTCACCTCGATCAGGCGGGCGAGGATGCGCTCGCCGGGCGCGGTGGCCGGGTCGGCTTTCAGCGGATTATAGAGGATGCGCGGCATCGGGCCGTCGCCCTGCCATTCCATGGGCTTCGCGAAGATGTCGCCATCCTTGTCGGGCGCCAGAAGCTGGATCACGGTGACCGGAGGCAGGCGCTCGGCATCGTGGTAATGGCGGCGGCGGCGTTCGAGCAGCCCCTCGGCCTCAAGCTCCTTGAGCATACGCTTCAACTCAATACGCTCGGCACCCTTGATGCCGAAGGCCTTGGCAATGTCGCGTTTCGCGGTGGCGTCCGGATGCGCGTGCACCCAGTCGAGAATCTGTTGTCGGGAGGGAAGCTGTGCCATGCGGCCAAGCTATCACGGCCCCGGACCGGGTGGCAGGGGCAAAATCAGGCGCTTTCGGCCACGCGGATGAAGGGCACTGCCGCCTTGACGATGGGGTCGGCCTCGGCGCCACTCGCGATCTGGCCGACGAAATCGTGGCGCATCCGAGGCGACCAGAAGGCATTGATATGCCCCGCGACGGCCTCGGCGGGGGAGCCCGGCTGGCTGCGGAAGAAATCGGCCATCTGCGTGGCCATGCGGATCAGCTTGCTGTCATGCGACATCGGGACCTTCGCTTCCGGCTATGCGCCGGGGATGGGTGTAAAGATCGAAACTCTCGCCCCGCGCACGGGCGATCAGGGTGAGACCGGCCCGCTCGGCCCAATTGAGGGCGAGATTCGTCGGAGCGCTCGCGCCAATCAGCACGGGTGCGCCAAGCCGTGCGGCTTTCTGGACAAGATCGACAGAGAGTCGCGAGGACATGACGATCGCCCCCTGCCTTGCGTCGATCTCCGCCCTGGCCAAAGCGCCCGCGAGCTTGTCGAGCGCATTATGCCGCCCGACATCCTCACGCACGAGGGCCGCGCCATTCCAGAAACCCGCACCATGAATGGCCGGGGTCTCGCGCCGCAGCACCTGCCCTTGCCCCAGCGCACGCATCGCAGCCAGAACTTCGTCGGGCGACATGGTCCAGTCCGAGGCGACCGGCACGACCTGCGGCAGCGCGGCGGAGATGCTGTCCACGCCGCAAAGCCCGCAGCCGACCGGGCCGACCATGCTGCGCCGCCGCTCGGCCAGGCCTGCGGCAAGGCCCGGCCGCAGCCAGAGCCGCGCCTCGCGGGCGGGAAAGCCTCCGGCCTCGACCTCGGCTTCCTCGAAATCCTGAACATCGGCGGGCGCGGCGATCAGCCCCTCGGTCAGCGCAAAGCCCAGCGCGAAATCGCGCAGGTCCCGCGGCGTCGCCATCAGCACGGCCTGAGACATGCCGTCGATGACGATGGCCACGGGCATTTCCTCAGGGCTGGACGGCGGCCCGGCATGATGCCAGCCGCCGTCCCAGCGCAGGGGGGCGGAGGGTTGGTCCTTCATCGCCGCCTCACTCGGCGGCGGCGGGCAGGATGCGGCGGGACTGGTCCGAATGGCTGCGATACTCCTCTTGCCATTCCGACGGGCCGTTCGAGGGGCTGACCTGCACGGCCGTCACCTTGAATTCGGGGCAGTTGGTGGCCCAGTCGGAATTGTCCGTGGTGACCACATTGGCCTGAGTCGTCGGATGATGGAAGGTGGTATAGACGACCCCCGGCGCGACGCGTTCCGTGAGCAGCGCGCGCAGCGTGGTGTCTCCCGAACGCGAGGCCACGCGCACCCAGTCGCCATCCCGGACGCCCCGGTTCTCGGCGTCGGAGGGGTGAATTTCTAGAATATCCTCGGGGTGCCAGACGAGGTTGTCGGTGCGCCTCGTCTGCGCGCCGACATTGTATTGCGACAAGATCCGCCCAGTGGTCAGCAAAAGCGGGAAGCGCGGTCCGCTGCGTTCCTCGGTCGCGACATATTCGGTATGGATGAAATGCCCCTTGCCGCGCACGAAGCCATCGACATGCATCAAGGGCGTGCCAAGCGGCGCTTTCTCATTGCAGGGCCATTGCACCGAGCCTTCGCGATCCAGCAGATCATAATTGACACCAGCGAAGCTTGGCGTGGTCAGGGCGATCTCTTCCATGATTTGAGACGGGTGCGAATAATCCCAGTTCGCGCCCATGCGGTTCGCCAGCATCTGGGTGACCTGCCAATCTTCATAGCCGTTCTTGGGTGTCATGGCACGGCGGACCATATTGATGCGACGCTCGGCATTCGTAAACGTGCCATCCTTTTCAAGGAAGGACGAGCCGGGCAGAAAGACATGCGCGTAATTCGAGGTTTCGTTCAGGAACAGGTCCTGCACGATGACGATATCCATCGCGGACAGCGCCGAGGTCACATGACGCGTATCCGGGTCGGATTGCACGATATCCTCGCCTTGGCAGTAAAGGCCGCGGAAGCGACCGGCCAAAGCCTCATCGAACATGTTGGGAATGCGCAGGCCGGGTTCCGGCGACAGCGGCACGCCCCAAGCCTTTTCATAGATCGCCCGCGTCGCAGCATCCGAGACATGGCGATAGCCCGGATATTCATGCGGGAAGCTGCCCATGTCGCAAGAGCCCTGCACGTTGTTCTGACCGCGCAGCGGGTTCACCCCCGTCCCCGGCACGCCGATATTGCCAGTCATCATCGCAAGGTTTGCAATCGCCATGACGGTGGTCGAACCTTGCGAATGCTCGGTCACGCCAAGACCGTAATAGATGCTGGCACGCGGGGCGCGCGCATAGGCGCGGGCGGCCTGCCGGATCAGGTCGGCGGGAACCTTGCTGAGCTTCTCCACTTCCTCGGGGGAATGGCGAGGGTCCAGCAGGAACTCGGCATAGGCAAGGAACTCATCCCAGTCGCAACGGGCGCGGATGAAGTCCTCGTCGTAAAGCTTCTCGGCGACGATCACCTGCGCCATCGAGGTCAGCACCGCGACATTGGTGCCGGGCCGCAAGGGCAGATGCAGCCCCTGCCCCATATGCGGGGTTTTCAGCAAATCGATCTCGCGCGGATCGACAACGATCAGCCCTGCCCCCTGCCGCAGGCGCTTGCGAAGACGCGAGGCAAAGACCGGATGCCCATCGGTCGGGTTCGCCCCGATGACCAGCGCCAGATCGGTTTCCTCGACCGAGTCAAAATCATGCGTCCCCGCCGAAGTGCCAAAGGTCGTGCGCAAGCCGTAACCGGTGGGCGAGTGACAGACCCGCGCGCAAGTATCGGTATTGTTCGTGCCCAGCACCGCACGGGCGAGCTTCTGGACGAGATAGGTTTCCTCATTGGTGCAGCGCGACGAGGTAATGACGCCGACCGCATCGACCCCGTAATCGGCCTGCGCCTTGCGCATCCGGGTCGCGGCGAAATCCAACGCCTCATCCCAAGTCACCACCTGCCACGGGTCCGAGATCTTCTCGCGGATCATCGGGTTCAACTGGCGGTCCTGATGGGTGGCATAGCCCCAAGCGAAGCGACCCTTGATGCAGCTATGGCCACGGTTCGCCTTGCCGTCCTTCGAGGGCACCATGCGCACGACTTCTTCGCCGCGCATATGGGCGTCGAAGGAACAGCCGACGCCACAATAAGCGCAGGTCGTTTTGACGATATGCTCGGGCGTGCCGATCTCGATCACCTTATTCTCGATCAGCGTGGCGGTCGGACAAACCTGCACGCATGCCCCGCACGAAACGCAATCCGAGGACAGGAAACTGTCCGAGAACATCCCCGCCGAGACGCGGCTGTCAAAGCCCCGCCCTTCGATGGTCAGGGCAAAGGTCCCCTGCACTTCCTCGCAGGCGCGGACGCAGCGCGAGCAAACGATGCATTTCGCCGGATCGAAGGTGAAATAAGGGTTCGACTGATCCTTCGGCCGGTATTCCGGGTTCGGGCCTTCGGCATCGCGGCGGGCGAAATGGTTCGCGCCCGGCTCATAGCGGACTTCGCGCAGGCCCACGGCCCCGGCCATATCCTGCAATTCGCAATCGCCATTCGCCGCGCAGGTCAGGCAATCGAGCGGGTGGTCGCTGATGTAAAGCTCCATCACGCCCTTGCGGATACGCGCGATGTCCTCGGTCTGGGTATGAACGACCATGCCCTCGGACACCGGCGTGGTGCAGGAAGCAGGCGTGCCGCGCATCCCCTCGATTTGCACGACACACAGACGGCAGGACCCAAAGGCGCTGACATGATCGGTCGCGCAAAGTTTCGGGACCGTGATCCCGGCAATTGCCGCCGCCCGCATCACGCTGGTTCCTGAAGGAACGGATACCGCAATGCCATCGACCAGAAGATTAACCGTCACATCGGATTTCGCCGCAGGCGTGCCATAATCGCGGTCGGGGATAATGAAATCCTTCATTCTGCGGCCTCCTTGCGCGGGGCTCCCCGCCCGCTGAATTCATCAGGGAAATGGGTCAAAGCGGATAGGACCGGGAAAGGCGCAAAGCCCCCCAGCGCGCAAAGCGATCCCCATTTCATTGTGTTGCACAGGTCTTCCAGCACCGGGATCGCGTCCGCGTCTCCCGAGGCGATGCGGTCGATCGTTTCCACGCCCCGAACCGAGCCGATCCGGCAGGGCGTGCATTTCCCGCAGCTTTCCACCGCGCAGAATTCCATCGCGAACCGCGCGAGTTTCAGCATATCGGCGCTGTCGTCAAAGACGGTAATCCCGGCATGGCCCAGCAGCCCGTTGCGGCCCGCGAGTTCTTCATAGCCAAAGGGCACGTCGAAATCCTGGGCAGGAATGTACGCCCCCAATGGCCCGCCGACCTGCGCCGCCTTGACCGGACGACCCGAGGCCGTGCCGCCCCCGATCTCATTGATGATCTGGCCAAGGGTCAGGCCAAATGCCGCCTCGAACAGCCCGCCATGTTTAACATTGCCCGCGATCTGGATCGGGATCGTCCCGGTCGAGCGGCCAATGCCCAGCTTGGCATATTCCGCCCCGCCATGCGCCAGAATCCAAGGGATCGTGCCCAGCGAGATCAGGTTGTTGACGACCGTGGGCTTGCCAAGAAACCCCTCCAGTGCCGGGATCGGCGGTTTCGCCCTCACCGTGCCGCGCTTGCCTTCGAGGCTGTTCAGAAGGCTGGTTTCCTCGCCGCAGACATAGGCCCCCGCACCGACGCGGACCTCCATGTCGAAGGCGTGGCCCGAGCCCAGAACCGAGGCTCCCAGCATCCCCGTCTGCCGGGCAAGCTTGATGCCCTCCTCCATCAGGCGGATCGAATCCGGGTATTCGCTGCGGATATAACAGTAACCGCGCGTCGCCCCCACCGCGATCCCGGCAATCGCCATGCCCTCGATCAGGGTCAGGGGATCGCCCTCCATGAGCATCCGGTCGGCGAAACTGCCGCTATCGCCTTCATCGGCATTGCAGACGATATATTTCTGATCGGCCTTAGCGCCCGCCACCGTCTTCCATTTGATGCCGGTCGGGAAGCCCGCGCCACCACGCCCACGCAGCCCCGAGCGCGTGACCTCTTCGACAATGGCGTCCGGCCCCAGGGCAATCGCCCGACGCAAACCGGCAAAGCCGCCATTTGCCTCATATTCCGCGACCGAAAGCGGGTCGATCACACCGACGCGGGCGAAGGTCAGACGCTTCTGCGCCTTCATCCAAGGCAGTTCATCGACTGGCCCCAAGGCCAGCGGATGATCCGTCCCGTCGCGCAGCGCCTCGATCAGTCCCAGCACATCATCAACTTCGATCGGACCATAGCCATAGCGGATGCCATCGCGCTCGACCTCGACCAAAGGTTCCAACCAGACCATCCCGCGCGTGCCATTGCGCGTGACCTCGAAATCCTGCGCCAAAGCCTTGGCCACATCATCTGCGCCAAGCGCCTTTGCTGCGGCATCAAGCGGAACCCAGACCCTCATGCGCCCGCCTCCGCCACCAGCTTTTGCAGTTTCGGCAGGCTTGCCCGACCGATCACTTTTTCACCAATCTGCGCCGAAGGCCCACATGCGCAAAGCCCAAGGCAAAAGACCGCCTCAAGCGTCAGCCGCCCATCCGGCGTCGTCTCATGAAAATCAATCCCAAAAGCCGCGCGAACCTGATCGGCCAGCGCATCCGCCCCCATCGACTGGCAGGCCTCGGCCCGGCACAGCCGCAGCACATGCCGCCCCGAGGGATGGTCGCGGAAATCATGATAAAAGCTCACCACCCCATGCACTTCGGCACGGGTCAGCCCAAGCGCTGCGGCAATCTGGGGCTGCGCCTCTTCAGGAATGTATCCCCATTCCGCCTGAAGATCGTGCAGGATCGGCAACAGCGGTCCTTCGCGATCCTTGTGGATGTCGATGATCGCGGCGAGGCGTTCTGAAAAATCAGCGGAAATCGCTGCGGTTGTCATGACTGGGTCGATCCGGGCTCTGCTCTGTTACAAGCAGATTAGGCCCCGGCGATAGCCCCAACAATGGCGACATCCCGTCTATTGATCGAATTTTTCTATCAAACCAGCCGAGCGCAGCAGGGCATCGACAAGCGGCGGATGCGGCTCGCGCGGGGCAGTCACCAGCCCGACCATATGCCCCTCGCCACTCAGATCGCGCGCCCGCACCCCCTCTGGCAGGGGCAAGCCACGGGCCAGCGCGCGCGGCAGGATCGCCGCCCAGTCGCCGGTCGCGACATGGGCCAGGATCGCCAGCATCGAGGTCGACTCGACCCGAGGCAGGGCCTCGGCCCCGGCGGCCATCAGGTGGCGGGTGACGATCCGGCGGTTCTGCATATCGGGGGTCAGAAGGCACAAGGGCAGTTGCGCGGCCTCGGCCCAGCCGACCGGCCCTTCCACATCACCGCGCGCGATCAGACAATAGGTCTCGCGATAAAGCGCCACGCTTTGCACTCGGCCCAGTGGTTCGCTGTCCAGATAGGTGACGCCCGCATCCAGTTCCAGCGCCTCGATCTGCTCGCGGATCTCGTCCGAGGAGCGCGACAGGATCGACACGCGGGCATTCGGATGGCGGCGCAGAAACTGCCCCGTCAATTCGGCAATACGCGGCATGGCGGTCGGGATCACGCCAAGCCGCAAAAGCCCGGTCACGCCCTTGCGGCTGGCCTGCATCTCGGCCTGCATATTGCGGGCATCGCCGACGATGCGCCGCGACCAGATCAGCACGCGTTCACCCTCGGGCGTCAGCCCCTGGTAGCGCGAACCGCGCCGCACCAATTGGACACCCAGCTGATCTTCCAGCGATTTGATGGCGGATGACAGGGTGGGCTGGGTGATTCCCAGCGCCTCGGCGGCGCGACCGAAATGGCCTTCGCGCGCCAAAACCATGAACATGGAGAGCTTCTCGATCACGAGGCCGCCTCCCCGCAGCGCAAGCGCCTTCTTTCTTGTTCAAATATCCCGGGGGTCCGGGGGCAGAGCCCCCGGTCCCTGTTCGCAATCCGGCGGATCAGACGATCTCGATGGCGTATTTCTCGATCACCGTATTGGCCAGAAGGCCTTCGCACATCCGGGCGACTTCGGCCTTGGCGGCTTCGGCATCGACCGAGGCCAGATCCAGTTCGATCACCTTGCCCTGACGGACGCCATCGACGCCCGAAAAGCCAAGACCGCCAAGCGCGTGGCGGATCGCCTCACCCTGCGGGTCCAGAACGCCATCTTTCAGCATGATGGTGACACGGGCTTTCATGGCAGGGCCTTTCAGTTGATCAGGGTAGGCTTCGAGAGACTGGTCGTGTTGGCGGGCAAAAGACCCAGCCGGCGCGCGACCTCGGTATAGGCATCGGTCAGGCTGCCCAGATCGCGGCGGAACACGTCCTTGTCCAGCTTCTGGCCGGTCTTGACGTCCCACAGGCGGCAGCTGTCGGGACTGATCTCATCGGCCACGACAAGGCGCATGAAATCGCCATCCCAGATGCGGCCGATCTCGATCTTGAAGTCGATCAGCTTGATGCCCGCGCCGAAGAACACGCCCGACAGGAAGTCGTTCACCCGCAAGGCGAGGCTGACGATATCGTCCAGATCCTGCTGCGAGGCCCAGCCAAAGGCGATGACATATTCTTCCGAAACGAAGGGATCGCCCAGCTCGTCATTCTTGAAGCTGTATTCGACGATCGGGCGCGGCAGGGCAGTGCCCTCTTCCATGCCCAGACGCTTGGCGATCGAACCGGCGGCGAAGTTGCGCACGATCACTTCCAGCGGAATGATCTCGACCTGACGGATCAGCTGCTCGCGCATGTTGATGCGGCGGATGAAGTGGTTCGGCACGCCGATATTGGTCAGCCCGGTCATGAAGAACTCGGACAGGCGGTTGTTCAGCACGCCCTTGCCCTCGATCGTGGCTTTCTTCTGGGCGTTGAAGGCGGTGGCATCATCCTTGAAGTATTGGATCAGCGTGCCGGGCTCGGTGCCTTCGTAAAGGATCTTCGCCTTGCCTTCGTAGATTTTCTTGCGCCTTGGTGCCATGCTGCGCGTCTCCCGTCCGCAAGGTAAGTGATATTCTTCTGGCGCTATAGGCCAGAAACGGGGTCAGGGGCAATACGAGGCTTGCGATCCTCCGGGCCAAGGGCATACCGTGAAAGGGTGTTTTGGCGAAACACGAAACCGGAGGAATGCCCGTGACCACTTTCGACGACCGCGAACGCGCCTATGAGGCCCGCTTTGCCCGAGATGCCGAGTTGAATTTCAAGGCCGAGGCGCGGCGCAATCGGCTGCTCGGAGAATGGGCCGCCAAGCTCATGGGCAAGTCCGGGGACGAGGCTCGCAGCTATGCCCTGACCGTGGTCACGTCGGATTTCGACGAGCCGGGCGACGAGGACGTGTTCCGCAAGCTCTTGGCCGATCTGGGCGGCCTGGTCGATGAGGCGACCATCCGCACCCAGATGGCCGCGCTGCGCGTGACCGCCCGCGAGCAGATCCTGAACGAAATCTGACCCCTTAAAAACCCGAGCTCGACCCAGCGCGCAGACCCGACTCAGCGCGCCGCGGCCTCGACCTGCGGATAATGTCGCCACAGGGTCACGCCGCGCAGCAGGCTCAGCACCATCAGCGCGGCCCATAGCCCGTGATTGCCCAAAAGGCGGGGCAGCAGGATCAGGAGCGGCAGGTAGAGCCCGACCGACAGAATCATCGCGCGGCGCATCTCGCTTGTCCGTGTCGCCCCGATGAAGATGCCGTCCAGCATCCACGCGCCGATCCCCAGAACCGGCGCGACGACCAGCCATGGCAGGTAATCGCGCGCCGCGGCCCGCACCTCGGGGGCCGTGGTCAGAAGGTCGATGATCGCAGGACCGCCCATGGCGAAGAACAATCCCAGGGCGAGGGCACCGGCCGCCCCCCATTGCGAAGTCAGCCGGGCCGCGCGCCGCAGCCGGTCCGGGCGACGCGCGCCAACCGCCTGCCCGACCAGAGATTCGGCCGCAAAGGCGAAACCGTCCAGCGCATAGGCCGTGATCGAGAGGAATTGCAGCAGCACCTGATTGGCCGCCAGCGTCACATCGCCAAGGCCCGCGCCAAGGAACATGAAACTGGTGAAACTGGCCTGCAGCAGCACCGAGCGCAGCATGATGTCGCCATTGACCCGCAAGAGCCGGCGCATTCGGTCGGCGGCGAACAATCCGGCCACGCGCCAGCCCTCAAAGATCGCCCGGCGGGCAAAGAACAGACCCAGCGCCAGCCCCGACCATTCGGCGATCAGGGTCGCCTGCGCGACGCCCTCGATGCCCCAACCAAGATGGATGACGAACAGCACGTCCAGCCCCGCGTTCAGCCCGTTCATCAGCACCTGCAAGACAAGGACATGGCCCGTCCGCTCCAGCGCGATCAGCCAGCCGGTGATGGCGTAGAGCGCGATCGTCGCCGGTGCCCCCCAGATCCGGATCGCCAGATAATCGCGGGCGAGCGCCTCGACCTCAGCCGAGGCCGGGGCAAGCCGGAAAGCCAAAGCAAAGACCGCGCCTTGCAGCAGGATGAAGCCCAGCCCCGCCAAGATCCCGATGGCCAGCGCGCGCAGGAGATGCGCGCCGGTTTCGGCTTTGTCGCCCGCGCCATGGGATTGGGCGACCATGCCCGAGGTTCCCATGCGCAGAAAGCCAAAGATCCAGTAGATCGAGGTCAAGATGATCGACCCGATCCCGACCGCGCCGATGGGTGCCGCCGCGCCCAGCTGGCCGACCACGCCGGTATCGACCAGACCCAACAGCGGAACCGTCGCATTCGACAATACGATGGGCAGCGCGATGGCCAGGACGCGGCGATGCGTCAGCCCCTGCCCAGCGGTCGCGTCAACCATGCTGCGGCATCAGGAAATGCCCGGTCGCCTGCGCGAAAAGCTTGTTGCGCTGGTCCTGCCAGGCCTCGACATGGACGCTCGCATAGCGCCGCCCCGAGCGCACCACGCGGGCCCGCGCATAGGCGTCGCGCGGCAGGCCCGAGCGCAGGTAATCCACGGTGAAATCAATGGTCTTGGGCAGGCGCGGCATGGTCTCGGGCATGGCGGCATCGGGGGCGATGCGGCCCTCTTCCATGTCTTCCCAGATCGCGGTCCAGGTCAGTTCGACGATGGCCGTGACCTCGAGGAAAGCCGCCGTCACCCCGCCATGGATCGCAGGCAGCATCGGATTGCCGATCAGCTTCTGGTCAAAGGGCAACGTGGCGGTCAACTCGTCGCCACGCCGGTCGAACTCGATCCCCAGCCAGCGGATATAGGGTACGCCCGAGACCAGCGCGCTCAGCGTGTTGTTGCGACGCGACTTGATCGCGGCCAGAGGTTCGTTGCGGTCGGCCATGTCAGCGCTCGAAGGTAAAGGCCCCCGTGGCCGAGGCCACCGGGCGGGTTTCGTCCTCGTCCATCGCGACGGCGCGCACGAATGCGACCGAGCGGGTGACGTGATAGCATTCGGCCCGCGCCCTGATGCCCTGCCGGGGCGTGGCACTGCGCATGTAATCGATCCGCAGGTCGATGGTGGCGGTAATGCGTGGCCCCTCGGGATGGGACATGACGGCCGCGCCGCAGCAGGTATCCATCAGGGCCGAGATCACCCCGCCATGGATGACTCCGCTGCGCGGATCGCCCACCAGATCGGGATTCCACGGCAGCGAGATCACCGCGCCACCGGGCGTCAATTCCTCCAGCGACATGCCAAGCGCACAGGCATGAGGAATGGCCTCGATGAACTGGCGGGCAATGCGCTGCTGCTGCGCGCTGGCGCTTTCCTCGGTCATGTCTTCCCCTGCTGCTGGCGGTCTTGCCACGATTAGCTTCCGGGTCACTATGTCACAAGGGTCCGGGGTTGCGCAGAGTTGAGTTTGCACCCACGCTGGGCTAGGCTCGCGGCAATCCCCACAGGTCCATGATGACAGACAGCGACTATATCAGCTTCAAGGAAATGTGCGCGCGCTTCGACGTGACCCCGCGCACGCTGCGTTACTACGAATATATCGAACTGCTCAGCCCGAAAAAGGAAGGCCGCTCCCGCTTTTACGGCCCGCGCGAGCTTGCCCGGATGAAGCTGATCCTGCGCGGCCGCCGGTTCGGCTTTTCGCTCGAGGACATTCGGCAATGGCTGATGATCTATGAAGAGAAGGGTACCGAGGAACAGTACAAGGTCTGGATCGACCTCGCCAATCGGCAGCTTGACGTCCTGACCCAGCAGCGCGACGAGATCGAGGCCGCAATCACCGATCTGCGCGACCTGCGGGACGAAACGGCGAGCATTCTCGATGAAATGGGTCGCGGAAAGCCCATTGCCCAGCAATCCTGAAGCAACGGCAATCCTGAAGCGCCTGATTTCCAATGCGTTCTTTCGCCCGGCCATCGCGCCGGGCGTTCTCGTTTTCGCACCGCACACGGCTGACGCCACGTCGCAGCTTACGCGCACGTCAACCTGCCCTATAGTCGAAAGCATCGAATTGAATGCTTTGGAGGGAGGCCATGAGCGATCAGTTGATGACCATCCGCGAGATGTGCAACGCGTTCCAGGTTACGCCTCGGACCCTTCGTTTCTACGAATCGCGCGAATTGATCTTTCCCGAAAGACGCGGCCAGCACCGGCTGTATGACCGCGTGGACCGCGCCCGCCTGACGCTGATCCTGCGCGGCAAGCGCTTTGGCTTCTCGCTGGAACAGATCCGGCAATTGCTCGAACTTTACGACCCGGCCGAACGCAACCTGACCCAGACCCAGGCCACCATCGCGACCGCCCGCGAGCGCCTCGCCGATATGGAGCGCCAGCAGGCGGATCTTGCCACCGCCATCACCGAATTGCGCCAGCAGATCGCCGAGGGCGAGACCTGGCTCGACAGCCTGAAATCAGCTTCCCGCCAGACGGCCTGAATTCCCGGAGGAAAAATGCCCATTTATGCCGCCCCCCTGCGCGATACCCAATTCGTGCTGCATGACGTGCTCGAGATCTCGCGCCAGGACGTGCCGGGCTATGCCGATCTCGAGCCGGAATTCACCGAAGCCGTGCTGGATGCCGCAGGCAAGCTGGCTTCCGAGGTACTGGCGCCGCTGAATGCCGTGGGCGACCGTCAGGGCTGCCATCTGGAAAATGGCATCGTGCGCACCCCGGAGGGCTTCAAGGACGCCTTCGATCAGATGCGCGAGGGCGGCTGGACCGCGCTCGATTGCGACAGCGCCTATGGCGGTCAGGACATGCCCTATGTCATGGGGCTGGCCGCGGGGGAGTATTTCGTCGCCGCGAACATGGCCTTCAACATGTATCAGGGCCTGACCCATGGCGCCTATTCGGCGATCCATGCCCATGGCTCGGATGCGCAGAAGGACACCTATCTGCCCAAGCTTGTGTCCTGCGAATGGACCGGAACCATGAACCTGACCGAGCCGCATTCCGGCACCGATTTGGGCATGCTGCGCACCAAGGCCGTGCCGCAGGATGATGGCAGCTACGAGATCACCGGGCAGAAGATCTTCATCTCGGCGGGCGATCACGACATGGCCGAGAATGTCATCCATCTGGTCCTCGCCAAGGCCCCCGGCGGCGGCGAGGGGACCAAGGGGATCTCGCTTTTCATCGTGCCGAAATTCCTCGTCAACGAGGATGGCAGCCTTGGCGCGCGCAATGCGGTCAGCGTCGGCAATCTGGAAGAAAAGATGGGGATTCACGGCAATTCGACTTGCGTGATGAATTATGACGGCGCGAAAGGCTGGCTGCTCGGCGACCTGCACAAGGGCATGCGCGCCATGTTCACCATGATGAACGAGGCCCGGATCGGCGTCGGGTTGCAGGGCTATGCCGTGGCCGATGCCGCCTATCAGAATGCCGTCGCCTATGCCCGCTCGCGCCTGCAGGGCCGCGCCATCACGGGCCAGGCAAACCCGACCGGCCCCGCCGATCCGCTTATCGTCCATCCCGATATCCGCCGCAGCCTGATGGAGCAGAAAAGCTTCGTCGAAGGCGCGCGGGCCCTGGCGACCTGGTGCGCCTATCTCGTCGATCGCAGCCACCGGCTCGACGACGCCGAGGCCGAAGGGCTGGTCTCGCTCCTGACGCCGGTGGTCAAGGGCTTCCTGACCGACAAGGGCTTCGAGACCACGGTGCTGGCGCAGCAGGTCTTTGGCGGCCACGGCTATATCGAGGAACAGGGCATGTCGCAATTCGTGCGCGATGCCCGGATCACCATGATCTATGAGGGCGCGAACGGCGTGCAGGCGCTGGACCTCGTCGGGCGCAAGCTCGCCGCCGAGGGCGGCAAGCCGATGATGGGCTTCTTCGACCTCGTCAAGCAGACGATCAAGGAACATGAAAGCGATGAAGAGCTGAAGTCGAGCTTCCTCGACCCGCTCAAGGCGGCCTCGAAGGACCTGCAGGCGGCGGTCATGCTGTTCCTCGAACAGGGCATGAAGAACCCGAATGCGGCGCTGGCAGGCTCCTATGACTTCATGCATCTTTTCGGTCATACCGCGCTGGGGCTCATGTGGGTCCGCATGGCGGCGGCATCGCGGAAATCGCTGCTCGCCAATGCACCCGACCGCGAGTTCCACGAGGCGAAGATCGCCACCGGGCGTTACTATATGGCACGGCAACTGCCCATGACCTCGGCGCATCTGGCCCGCATCCGCAGCGGCGCGGAACCGGTCATGGCCCTGTCCGAAGAGATGTTCTGAAGCGCGTGAATATGCGCCCCGGTCGACCCGCATCCCTGGGGGACAGACGATGCCGGGACCTCCGGGGCGCAACCTCGACGAGTACGGTCGGTGGCAGACCCTACCGCAAGCACAGGGGTAGCAGCCTGCGGTTAAGAAACAACTAATATGACTGATCGCCCAGGCGGCCAGCGAAAATCACAGGAGGAGAAGATGGCGGCAGAGTTACATTGCTTCGGTGAATCGGGACATTCCTACAAGGTCGCACTGATGATGCAGTTGACCGGCTATGACTGGTCGCCGGTATTTGTCGATTTCTTCGGAGGTGCGACCCGCAGTCCGGACTATCGCGCGCTGAACGGCATGGCCGAAGCCCCGGTCTTTATCGAGGGCGACACCCACCTCACCCAGTCCGGCGTCATCCTGCTGCATCTGGCGGAAAAAACCGGGCAGTTCCTCGATGGCGACCGCAATGAAATTTTGCGCTGGCTCTTTTGGGACAATCACAAAGGCTCGGGGCAATTCGGAACTTTGCGCTTCCTGATGAATTTCCTGCCCCCCGAAAAGCGCCCGGCCGAGGTGATCGGCTTCCTGCAAGGGCGCGTGCGCGCGGCGCTGAAAACCCTCGACGCTCATCTGGCGGGGCGCGATTGGCTGGCGGGGGAAAACCCGACCATCGCCGACTTCTCGTGCTGCGGCTACCTTTTCTATGACGAACCCTTCGGCTTCGACCGCGCCGAATGGCCCCATATCGACGGCTGGCTCACGCGCATCGCGGCGCTGCCCGGCTGGAAACACCCCTATGATCTGATGCCCGGAAACCCTGCTGAGCGGGCATCGAAGGAGGACGCATGACCGAAGCCTATATCTATGACGCCGCACGCACCCCGCGCGGCAAGGGCCGCCCCGATGGCAGCCTGCACGAGGTCACCTCGGTCGCTTTGTCAGCCCGCCTGCTGAATGCCGTCAAGGAGCGCAACGGTCTTGAGGGCCATGCCGTCGAGGACGTGATCTGGGGCAATGTCACGCAGGTCAAGGAACAGGGCGGCTGCCTTGCCCGTTCGGCGGTGCTGGCCTCGAACCTCGATCAGTCGATCCCCGGTCTGGCAATCAACCGCTTCTGCGCCTCTGGCATGGAGGCGGTGAACCTTGCCGCGAACCAGGTGAAGGGCGGCGCGGGTCAGGCCTATATCGCAGGCGGGGTCGAGATGATGGGCCGCGTCGCCATGGGCAGCGATGGCGCGGCGATTGCCGTGGATCCCGGTCTGACCTTTGGCACCTATTTCGTGCCGCAGGGCATCTCGGCCGATATCATCGCGACCGAATATGGCTTTAGCCGCGAGGATGCCGATGCGCTGGCCGTCGAATCCCAGCGCCGCGCGGCTGCCGCATGGGCCGAGAACCGCTTCGCGAAATCCATTGTTCCGGTGCTGGATCAGAATGGCCTGACCATTCTGGACCGCGATGAATATATGCGCCCCGGCACCAGCATCGAGGACCTTGCCAAGCTCAAGGCCAGCTTCAAGGAGATGGGCGAGATGATGCCCGGCTTCGACAAGGTGGCGATGCTGAAATACCCGCATCTCGACCATATCGAGCATATCCACCATGCCGGGAACTCGTCGGGCATCGTGGACGGGGCCGCCGCCGTGCTGATCGGCAATGCGGAATTCGGCAAGGCCCATGGCCTGAAGCCGCGCGCCCGCATCCGCGCCACCGCCAAGATCGGCACCGACCCGACGATCATGCTGACCGGCCCGGTTCCGGTGACCGAGAAGATCCTGCACGACAGCGGCATGGCGATCAGCGACATTGACCTTTTCGAGGTCAACGAAGCCTTCGCCTCGGTCGTACTGCGCTTTCAGCAGGCGTTTCAGGTCGATCCCAGCGTCGTCAACGTCAATGGCGGCTCGATTGCGATGGGCCACCCCTTGGGCGCGACGGGAGCAATCATCATCGGCACGCTCTTGGACGAGCTGGAGCGTCAGGACAAAACCATCGGCCTTGCCACCTTGTGCATCGCCTCGGGCATGGGTGCGGCCACGATCATCGAGAGGGTGTGATGCCAAAACTCGACCTCGCGACGGCCCCGGTCAAACGTGGGTCAATCTATCCCGAGCCCTATGCCAGCCAGATGGCCGGGCGCTCGTCCCTGCGCTTGGGCGAAATGGCGGGGCTGACCCAATTCGGGGTCAACCTCGTCATGCTCGAGCCCGGCGCGGTCGCCTCGCTGCGCCATTGGCACCTGCGCGAGGATGAATTCGCCATCGTCCTTTCCGGGGCGCTGATCCTGATCGAGGATGCGGGCGAGACGCCCATGGGTCCGGGCGATTGCGCCGCTTGGAAAGCGGGCGAGGCGAATGGGCATCGCTTCGTCAACCGCACCGATGCGCAGGCAAGCTTCCTCGTCATCGGCTCCAAAGACCCTGACGAGGTCTGCACCTATTCCGATGTGGACCTGAAATTACTGCTGACGGGCGGCAAGCCCCGCTTCACCTACCATGACGGCAGCGAATGGACCGAGCCTCGCGACCTCGCGCCGAAGGGAGAGACAGAATGACCGATTTCACCATGAAAAAGGACGCCGATGGCGTCGCCCTCATCACTTGGGACGCCGAGGCCAAGTCGATGAACGTGCTGACCATGGAGGGGGCTGCGGAACTCAGCGCCCTGATCGACGAGGCGCTGGCGGATGCCAGCGTGAAGGGCGTGGTCCTGACCTCGGGCAAGAAGGATTTCGCCGGGGGAATGGATCTGAACGTCATTGCCGGCATGAAGGCGGGCGGCGCGCAGGGTGTGTTCGACGGCGTGATGGGGCTGCATCATCTGCTGCGCAAGATCGAGCTTGCCGGCATGGATGCCAAGACGAAAAAGGGCGGCAAGCCCATCGCCACCGCCCTGCCCGGCACCGCTTTGGGGATCGGGCTGGAACTTCCGCTGGCCACGCATCGCATCTTTGCCGCCGACAATCCGAAGGCCAAGATCGGCCTGCCGGAAATCATGGTCGGCATTTTCCCCGGCGGCGGTGGTACGACGCGGCTGACGCGCAAACTCGGCGCGATGATGGCGGCACCGTTCCTGCTGGAAGGAAAGCTTTCCGACCCGACGAAGGCCAAGGCGGCGGGGCTGATCGACGAGGTCGTGGCCGATCCGGTCGCTGCCGCCCGCGAATGGGTGCTGAAAGCCACGGATGCCGATCTGGTCAAGCCGTGGGATGCCAAGGGCTACAAAATGCCCGGCGGCGAACCCTATCACCCGGCCGGTTTCATGACCTTTGTCGGGGCCTCGGCCATGGTGCATGGCAAGACCATGGGCGTCTATCCGGCGGCGAAAGCCCTGCTTTCGGCGGTCTATGAGGGCGCGCTCGTGCCCTTCGACACCGCGCTGAAGATCGAGGCGCGCTGGTTCACCAATCTCTTGATGAACCCCAGTTCCTCGGCGATGATCCGCAGCCTTTTCATCAACAAGGAGGCGCTGGAGAAAGGCGCGAACCGCCCCGAGGCCCCCGACCAGACGGTGAAAAAACTCGGCATCCTCGGCGCGGGCATGATGGGCGCGGGCATTGCCTATGTCTCGGCCATGGCCGGGATCGAGGTCGTGCTGATCGACAATGCGCAGGACGCTGCCGAACGCGGCAAAGCCTATTCGACGGGCTTGCTCGACAAGGCGATCTCGCGCCGGAAATCGACCGAGGAGAAAAAGGCGGAAGTTCTCGCCCGCATCACGGCGACAACCGATTACGCCGCGCTGCAAGGCTGCGATCTGATCGTCGAGGCGGTTTTCGAGGACCCCACCGTCAAGGCCGATGTCACCAAACGCGCCGAGGCCGTCATCCCCGGGGATGCGATCTTTGCCACCAATACCTCGACCCTGCCGATCTCGGGCCTCGCGAAAGCCAGTGCCCGCCCCGAGCAGTTCATCGGCATCCATTTCTTCTCGCCCGTGGATAAGATGCTTCTGGTCGAGATCATCAAGGGCAAGGAGACCGGTCCCCGCGCCGTTGCCAAGGCGCTGGATTTCGTCCGCCAGATCAGGAAGACCCCCATCGTCGTCAATGACGCGCGCTTCTTCTACGCCAACCGCTGCATCATCCCCTATATCAACGAGGGCATTCGCATGGTAGCCGAGGGCGTCAGCCCGGTGCTGATCGAGAATGCCGCCAAGATGATGGGGATGCCACTGGGCCCGCTGCAATTGGTCGACGAAACCTCGATTGATCTCGGCGTGAAGATCGCCAAGGCGACCCGCGCGGCGATGGGCGATGCCTATCCCGATGGCGCAATCGATGAGGTCATCTTCAAGCTCGCCGATGCGGGTCGTCTGGGGCGCAAGGCCAAAGCGGGTTTCTATGACTATGACGAGGCGGGCAAGCGTCAGGGCCTGTGGTCGGGCATCGCTGATGCATGGCCCGAGGCCGAGACCCAGCCGGACCTGACCGAGATCCAGCACCGCCTGATGTTCATTCAATCGCTCGAAGCCGTCCGCGCATTGGAGGAAGGCGTCCTCGAAGACATCCGCGAAGGCGATGTCGGCGCGATCCTTGGCTGGGGCTTTGCGCCTTGGTCGGGCGGCCCGTTCAGTTGGCTCGACATCATGGGTGCAGAGCGCGCGGCAGCGATCTCGGGTGATCTTGCCGCAAAATTCGGGCCGCGCTTCGCCGTGCCGAAGCTTCTGAGCGACATGGTGGCCAAGGGCGAAAGCTTCTATGGCCCCGAGGGCGCGGCCCACAAAGCCGCCTGACGACATGATAAAAGGGGCCGGGGAAAGCCGGCCCTTTTTGCAATCGGAGGATGGGATGGATCAGGTCAGCGGCGGCTGTCTTTGCGGCAGCGTCAGGATCACGGCCAAAGGCCAGCCGCATCGCGTCGGCCTTTGCCATTGCCTTGATTGCCGGAAGCATGGCGGCGCACCTTTCGCGGCGCTTGCTATTTTCCCGCGCGATGCGGTCAGCATCCAGGGCGAAACCCGCGCCTATCAGGGGCGGCATTTCTGCCCGGATTGTGGCTCGACGGTCTTCGGCGTCTCAGAGGACGAGGTCGAAATCGCCCTCGGCAGTTTCGACGCGCCGGATCTTTTTGCGCCAAGCTATGAGCTTTGGACGATCCGGCGCGAAAGCTGGCTGCCGGATCTCGGTCTGCGGCAATATCCCCGCAACCGAGACCCGGCAGACTAGGGGTCAGATCAGACCTTCGGCGCGGAAGGCAGCCCTGAGGTCGCTTTCGGGACGCGCGCCGACATGGGAGATGACCTCGGCGGCGGCAATGCAGCCCATCCGGCCCGCGACCGCCAGCGGCGCGCCGGTCGCAAGGCCGTAGATCAGCCCGGCGGCGAATTGGTCCCCTGCCCCGGTCGCATCGACTGGCACGATCTTGTTCACCGGCGCGGTCACGCGCTCATCGCCACGGATCAGAATGGCGTCCTCGCCCGAACAGGTGCAGATCACCGTGCCGCAATCGGCGGATGCCAGACGCAGCGCCTCGTCGAGATCGGTGACCTGATAGAGCGAGGTCCATTCATGGACATTGCCGATCACATAATCCATCGGCCCGGCGACGAGGCGGCGGAAGCCCTCGCGGTGGCGATCGACGCAGAACGGGTCCGAAAGCGCGATCCCGGCCTGCCCCCCCGCCTTGTGGCAGGCCTCGGCCGCCTTGAGAAAGGCCGCTTTGCCCATGTCCTTGTCGAAGAGATAGCCTTCGAGGAAGAGCCAATCCGCTCCGCTGAAGGTGGCGGGGTTCACGTCCTCGGCGCCAAGCTCGGCCGAGATCCCCAGATAGGTGTTCATCGACCGCTCGCCATCCGGCGTCACGAAGATGATCGAGCGCGACGTCGGCTGCACCTCGCCCGCGACGGGCGGATTGACGAAGACCGTGCCCGAGGCCTCGGTCTGCTCGGCATAGGATAGGCCCAGAGGATCGCCCGCGACGCGACCGATAAAGGCCGTGCGCAGGCCCATCATGCCGATGCCTGCCAGCGTATTCGCCACCGAGCCGCCAGGGACCAGACGCGCCTTCTGCGCCTCGGCATCGGCGGATTGCGCCGCCATCAGGAATTCCGAGCGCTCACGGTCGATCAGCTGCATGATCCCCTTTTCGATGCCGAGACGGCCAAGGCTCGCATCAGAGGTGGGCGCGATCACATCCATGATCGCATTGCCGATCCCGATCACATAAGGGGTCGTCATTCGGTTTTCTCCTCAAAGGGGCAGAGGTCTTCGATGGGGCAGATCTTGCAACGCGGGCGGCGGGCCTGACAGATATAGCGGCCATGCAGGATCAGCCAGTGATGACAGTTTTGCTGGAACATGACGGGGATATTGTCCTCGATGGCACGTTCCACGGCATCGACATCGCGGCCCGGCGCAATCCGGGTGCGGTTGCCGACGCGGAAGATATGGGTATCCACCGCCTGGGCCGGAAAGTTGAAGGTGCTGTTCAGCACGACATTCGCGGTCTTGCGCCCGACACCCGGCAGCGACATTAGCGCGGCGCGCGATTGCGGCACCTCGCCGCCGAACTCATCGACCAGCCGCTGCGACAGCGCGATGACATTCTTGGCCTTTTGCCGGTAGAGGCCGATGGTCTTGATTTCCTCGGTCAGCGCCTCGAGGCCCAGATCCAACATTTGCCGGGGTGTGGTGACCTTGCGAAACAGATTCTTCGTCGCCTTGTTCACACCCACATCCGTCGATTGCGCGGACATCGCGACGGCGACAAGCAGGGTGAAGGCGTTGACATATTCAAGCTCGGTCACCGGAGACGGGTTCGCCTCGCGGAAACGCGAAAATATCTCGACCTGCGTGCCATAGGGCAAGGCAGCGGGGGTTCTGGAAGCGGGTGAGCGGGCCATGAAGATGAGATGCCCCGCTCAGCCGCGCAGTGCAAGCATCCGCACCCGAAACGCTGCGCGAAAAGCGGTCCTACACGCGGAACACACACGGAATTGTCACGCATTCCTGTGGAGTTGCCCCGGAACCCGTGCCATGTTCACCTCGTTTGGGCATCAGCGCCGGTCTTGGCAAAAAATCAATGGCAGGATCGGCACCGTCGTTTGGACAGGCGACGTTCGATCGCCCCAGAAGGAAAGGCATAACGAAAATGAACACCCGCTTCTCTCTGCTGCTCGCCACGACCGGCCTGCTTGCACTTGGCGCCTGTGCGACCACCACCGATCCCTATGGCAACCCGACCACCGGCGGCATGAGCAAGGCGCAGCAGGGCGCGCTCGCCGGCGCGGTCGTGGGCGGCCTGGTCGGTGCTGGCGAAAGCAGGGAAAACGCGATCAAGGGCGCAGTCATCGGTGCGACCGCCGGTGCTGTCGGCGGCTCGATCCTTGACCAGCAGCAGAAGGCACTTCAGCAATCGCTGAACAACCCGAACATCCAGATTGTCAACAATGGCACCTACCTGACCGTTGTCATGCCGGAATCGACGCTCTTCGCGACGGATTCGGCGGCCGTGGGCGCACAGGGGCAGAATGATCTCTACACGATCGCGCGCAACCTGAACCAGTATCCCAACAGCCGGGTGCAGGTCGTCGGCCATACCGACAGCACCGGGTCTGCGGCCTATAACCAGGATCTTTCCGAGCGTCGCGCGCGTTCCGTCGCGGGCCTGCTGTCGGCGGGCGGCGTTTCCACCAACCGCCTCAGCACCTCGGGACGCGGCGCTTCGGCCCCAGTCGCCTCGAATGACAGCGCATCTGGTCGTGCGCAGAACCGCCGCGTCGAGATCCTCATCATCCCCAACCGCTGACGCGGCACGAGGAATACATTCGGGAAGGGCCGGCCCGTGCCGGCCCTTTTGCTTTCCGGACATAGGAAAAACCCCGGATGTTTCCATCCGGGGTCAGATCGCAGTCCCTTGGGTCGTTGGCCGACCCTTCGCGTTCGTTAGTTCAGGCGCAGGGCGACGTCGTCGATCGCCTTGTCGATGCCCGCGCTGCGCTCGGAAGCAGTTGCCTGCTTGCCGAGAACTTCGGTCGCAGCCGCGATGGCCGTCTGGATCGCACGGTCACGCACGGCACGAACCGCATCACCCTCGGCGCTGGAGATCTGATCTTCGGCCGCCTGCAGGCGACGTGCGATCGAGACTTTCAGCGCGTTCTTGGCCTTTTCGGCCTCGAGGGTCGCTTCGCGTTTCGCATTGGCGACGATATCGGCCGCCTGCGATTTCACTTCGCGCTGGCGGCGCTCGTAGCTCGCATAGATCTCCTGGGCTTCCTCGCGCAGGCGACGGGCCTCGGCCAGATCATTGCGGATACCTTCGGCGCGCTTGTCCAGCAACCCGCCGACCAGTTGCGGAACCTTGTAGTAGACAAGGATCGCAAGGAACAACAGGAAGGCCAGAGTGACGACGAAATCCGTGTTCCGCAGCGAGAAGAACGGACCCGAAGCCGCAAAGGCCGGGCTGGCCAGCAGGACGAAAAGAAGGCTCAGACGTTTCATTGCAGCGCCCCCTTCAGTCGCTGATCGACGGCTTCGTTGATCAGGTTCTGGTCTGCCTTGCCACCGAAGTTCTGCACCAGAGCCTCGGTCACATCGCGCGCGACGCTGCGTGCATCCTCGGCCGCAGAGGCCCGGATCTCGCCGATGCGTTTCTCGGATTCGGCGGCGCGCGCCGCGATTTCCGCATCCGCATGAGCGATTGCAGCGTCCAGTTCCTTCTGGATCTCGGCCTTGTTGGCGGCGATGATCTTGTTCGCTTCGGCCCGGGCATCCGCGAGCGCCTTGTCATAGGCGGCCTCGGCGTCCTTGGCTTTCTGCTTGAACTCTTCGGCCGCCATGAGATCGCCGGTGATGGCGCCCTGACGGTCGGAGATGACCCCACCGATGCGCGGCAGAGCCACGCGCGACAGGACCCAGTAGATCACGGCCAGCACGACCAGCAGCCAGAAGATCTGGTTGCCGAAGGTGCTGATATCCAGTTGCGGCATGCCGGCGCTGCTTGCGCCATGCGCCGCATCGGCTGCGACATGGGCCGCATCAGCACCGTGCGCCGCCGCTTGGGCGGTCTCGGTGTGGACCACCGTTTCTGAGTGTTCGACCACGACAGGCGCGGTCTGTTGCAACAGGCTGAACATTTCCTACCCCATGCCGGTCGTTTCACAATCGGGTGGGCGCCTCACGCCCCCACCCAACCGCAAGGAAGGCAAAGGATCAGACTGCGAACAGCAGAAGCAGAGCGACCAGGAACGAGAAGATGCCCAGAGCTTCGGCGAAGGCCATGCCGATGAACAGCGTGGCGGTTTGCGAAGCAGCGGCCGACGGGTTACGCAGAGCGCCGGCGAGGTAGTTGCCAGCAACATTGCCCACACCCATGGCTGCGCCGGCCATACCGATGCAAGCCAGACCGGCGCCGAGGTACTGTCCCAGTTGACCCAGATTTTCCATATTCATGCTCCTTGAGGCTTTGGAAAGGGTTTCAAGTTTCTGACTTTGCAGACCCGGCGCTTAGTGCGCCGGATGCAGGGCGTCTTTCAGATAGACGCAGGTCAGGATGGTGAAAACATAGGCCTGGATCAGTGCGACGAGCACCTCGAGGCCATACATTGCGGTGATCGCGACGATCGAGACCGGGGCAATGGCGGCGACAGCGGCAAAGGCGGCAAAGACCTTGATCACCGCGTGGCCGGCCATGACGTTGCCCGCAAGTCGGATCGAGTGGCTGACCGGACGCACGAAATACGAGATCAGTTCGATGACGGCGAGAACCGGACGCAGCGCCAGCGGGGCCGAGCTGACCCAGAACAGGCCGAGGAAATGCGAACCGTTCTTGACGAAGCCCAGAACCGTGACGCCAACGAAGACCAGCAGCGCGAGCGTGGCGGTCACCGCGATATGCGAGGTCGACGAGAAGGATTTCGGCAGCAAGGCGAGGAAGTTCGCGAACAGGATGAAGCAGAACAGCGTCATCACGTAGGGGAAATACTTCAGCCCGTCCTTGCCGGTGACATCCTCGACCATTTTGCGGACCATGCCGTAGAGCAGTTCCGCGATCGACTGGATGCGGTTCGGGATGATGGCGCGGCCGCGGGTCCCGAAGACCAGCAGGCCGATGATGCACAGCGCGACCAGACCCATCCACAGCGTGGCGTTGGTGGGCGTGTACCAATGCACCTCAGTGCCGCCGAACAGCGGCTTGACGATGAACTGGTCCATCGGGTGGAAAGTCAGACCTTCACTGTGTTGTTCTGTCGCCATCGTCATTTGCCCTCGTCGTCGCTGGGTTGCCCCGGCTCCTTGCCTATCTCTTTCGCCGTCCGCATCATCGTCTTGATGCCCGCCACGAGGCCGAGCAGCACGAAGACGACCATCAGGAACGGCGTCGTGCCGAACACATAGTCCAGCCCAAATCCGATCCCGAACCCGATGCCCAATCCGGCCACGAGTTCGGTCACCATGCGCCAAGCCATATTGGCCTGACTGAAATGTTCCTCTCCGCGCGAGCTTTGCTCTTCTACAGCCTTGTCGCCCAATTTGGCTTCCAGCTGGCGCAAGCGCTCGGCGTCACGGGCGCGCGCAAGGTCATGGTCGTTATCCTCGGCCATGGTTTCACACCCCCGTTATCGGTTTGGCGTGGTGATAGGTGCTGGCAGGCCTCAAGTCAAGCAATGAGGGATATTTCATAAGCCATTGTATTGACTTGATTTAGCGTCATCATGATTTGCGAGTCCGCAAGGCTTGCGGCCCGCAGGCGCAAAGGCCAATATTCAACCCGACAGTTAAGTAATCTTTGATGGCCCTTCAGAACCCCAGTCTCGACATGATTTTCGCCGCGCTGGCCGATCCGACGCGGCGCACGATCCTTGGCATGTTGCTCGAGGATGACATGGCGGTGACGGATGTGGCCGCGCCTTTCGAGGTCAGCCTGGCTGCGATCTCGAAGCACCTTGCCGTGCTGGTCACGGCGGGACTGATCCGCCAAGAGCGGCGGGGGCGGATCATCTGGTGCAAGCTGGAGCCCGAGGGGCTGCGCAGCGCCTCGGTCTGGATGCAGGGCTTCGGCCAGTTCGAGCCGGTCGATCTCGACGATTTCGAACGTTTCTTACTCGCAGAACTCGAGGCTGCCCGGGCCGAGAGCGACGAGCAGCCCTGAGATCACTTCACGGTAATGCGCCCGTCCAGCTTGGGTGCAAAACCCGGTCCGACCTTGATGAGATACTCGGCCAGCACATCGGCCAAATCGGGGCCGAAATCATAGGCCGCAGTCGCATTGGTCGCAAAGATCTTGTAGCCGTCGCCACCCGCGCGCATGTAATTGTTAGAGACGACCCCATAGGTCGCAGCCGGGTCGATCGGCTTCCAACCCTGCCCGTCCCGGACCTGAACATCGGAGATGCGCTTGCCGGTTTCAGCCTTGGGATCGACGGTGTATTTCAACCCTGCAACCTGCGCAAAGCGTCCGGCCTTGTCGTCATATTGGCTCGCGCCATTCTCAAGCGCGGTGACAATATCCTCCCCCTTCAGTTGAAAGGTCGAGAGGGTGTTCTGGAAAGGCAGCACCGAAAGGACCTCGCCCATCGTCACCGGTCCCGCATCGATCGAGGCCCGCAGCCCTCCGCCATTGGCAATGGCGATGCTGACGCCCTGATCCTTCACGCGCGCCAGCATGGCATCGGCGACGACCACGCCCATCTCGCATTCCTTCTGGCGGCAGGTCTCGCGCGAGCCGTCGATGGGGGCGCTGGTCTCGGCCACGAGCTTTTGCTTCAGCGCCTCGATGGGCGCAGCCATTTCCTTGACGCGGGCTGCAATCGCCTCGTTTTCGGGGATCGAACTATCCAGCAGGATCGGCTGCCCCTCGGCCTTGGTGACTTGGCCGTCCTCGTCGAAGGTAAGCGTCAGATGGCCGAGATATTTGCCATAGGCATAGGCCGTGGCGATCGGGACATCCTTGCCGCCGGGATCCTTGACAAGGGTCGGATAGGGGCCCTCGGCCCCTTCCATCCCGCCCAGCAGCGTATGGCTATGCCCGCCGATCAGGGCGTCGAGCCCCTCGACGGCGGCAACGATCTCCTGATCGCGCCTGTAGCCTTCATGGGTCAGGGCAATGATCTTGCTCACGCCCGCCTCGGTCAGCTCTGCGACATCGGCACGGACGCTTTCAAGGTCGTCCTGAAATATGACCTTGTCGCCCGGAGATGCCGTCTCCGGCGTATCCATCGCCAAGGCCGAGACGATACCTATTTTCTGCCCACCGATCTCCAATATCAGCTTGTCCCCGACCTTGCCCCTGAGCTCGGGCGATTGCGACAGGTCGAGGTTTCCCGAAATGACGGGGAACCGGGCTCCGTCGGCCAGGATCTGCAGCCCGGTCGGGCCGTCGTCGAATTCATGGTTCCCAACGGCCATCGCATCGAAGCCGATGGCGTTCATGAACTCGACCGTGTCCCGGCCCTTGTAGGTCGTATAGAACAGGCTGCCCTGATACTGGTCGCCCGCATCCAGGACGATGACGTTCTGCCCCTCGGATTTCAGCCTGTCGCGCAGATCGCCAATCGCGGTCGCCAGCCTCGCGATACCGCCGAAACACTCGTTCTTGGCCAGCGTCTCGGAATCGCAGGTGGCATCGTATTTGTTGATCGCCTCGATCCGGCTGTGAAAATCATTGATATGCAATATATGCAGCGTGTAATCCGCCTGCGCCGCGCCTGCTCCGAATGCCAGAGCCGAAACAGCCACCGAAAGCCCAAATCGTGTCATCCGCTCTCACCATCCCATGGTTGGACGGGGTGAGCTTCGAGCACCGGGCGCAATGCGTCAACCACGGCGTGCTTCGCGCTTGACGCCGAGACGGACCGCGCGCATGAACCAGCCATGCTGATCTATAAAGTTCTCCGCGCCTCGGAATACGAGGCATTCTGCCGCGATGGTCGCAGCCTCGGTGCCCCCATCGACCTGACGGATGGCTATATTCACCTCTCGACGGCCAAACAGCTGACCGGCACGCTCGCAAAGCATTTCGCGGGCGAGGACGGGCTGCATCTGCTGGCATTGGAAAGCGAGAGGCTCGAGCCGCTGCAATGGGAGCCCTCGCGCGGTGGCGATCTTTTCCCGCATCTCTACCGCGAATTGCTGGCCGCCGACGTGATATGGTCGCGGCCCATCGCCTGCGGACCTCTGGGGCATGATATCGGAGAGCTCGAATGAACCTTGTCGAACGCATCGGCCTTGCGACCTTGCATCGCATCGACCCGGAAAGATCGCATGATCTTTCCATCATGGCGCTCGAGCGCGGTCTTGTTCCACTGCCCGGCAGGCCCCATACATCCGAGCGTCTGAAGTCGCGTCTTGCTGGCCTGGACCTGGCGAACCCGGTCGGGCTCGCCGCCGGTTATGACAAGAACGCCCGCGTCATACCTGCCCTCATGCGGGCCGGTTTCGGTTTTATCGAGGTCGGTGCCGCCACCCCGCGCCCGCAACCGGGCAATCCCAAGCCCCGGCTGTTCCGGCTCAGCGCGGATCGCGCGATCATCAACCGCTTCGGCTTCAACAACGAAGGCGCAGAGGCGATCGCGGCCCGCATGAGCCGCCGCCCGAATACCTATCCGGCGGGCATTCCCGTCGGCCTGAACATAGGCGCGAACAAGGACAGCCAGGACAAGAGCCGGGACTTCGCCGCAGTGGTGCGTGTCGCGGGTGAAAGCGCCGATTTCCTGACGGTGAATGTCTCTTCGCCAAATACCGAGAAGCTGCGCGACCTTCAGGGTGCCACGGCACTGGCGGCATTGCTGGCTGGTGTCATCGCCACCCGCGATGCGCTTACGCGCAGGCCGCCCGTCTTCGTCAAGATCGCGCCCGATCTGGACGATGCGGCTTTGCGCGAGATCGCGGCAGTCGCCCTCGATACCGGCGTTGACGGCATTATTGCAACCAATACGACGCTCTCGCGGGACGGTATCACCTCGCCACATGCGACCGAAACCGGAGGGTTGTCGGGCGCGCCCCTGATGCAGCGCGCCACCCGGATTCTGGCGCGGCTCAGCCAGCAGATCGACGGCAGGCTGCCGATCATCGGCGTCGGCGGGATTTCCTCGGCCGAGGACGCCTGGCAAAAACTGCGCGCGGGGGCCTCGGCGGTCCAGATCTATTCCGCGCTGATCTATCAGGGCTTCTCGATGGCCGATCGCGTAGCGAAAGAGCTCGATGAGCGCCTCGAGCGGGAGCGGATGGTGCTTGCCGAATTGATCGGAAGCGGAAGGCAGGACTGGCTCTGATTGGCATGCCGCTGAAGCAGGCCCGAGCCCGAGTGCTTTCCCGTCATCAGGGCCGGGTCGCTAGATTTCGGTGCCTGACGGCGGATGTGACTCGGGCGTCTGTCTGCGGGCTTCTTCTCCATGCAATCACCGACCGAGCCAGTCTGGCGAGCTGTGCTGGCGGCTATTGTCAGAACCACCGCGACCGAACACCTTCGACGCCGTGATACATGGTCTGAGCCATGCCGCCGAGGGTTTTTGCCCTACCGAACGCTTCCTCAATTTTCGGTCGGTGCCTCTGGGATTTGGGTCAAGCTACATGCCGGGTGGTTCGGCCATCGTTTGCTGACCTCGTGCTCTCTGATCGCCCTGCGGCGTGACGCAAGCCTGCCGCAGGGCGGAAACGAACCACCTGAGTTATGACCCTTGTCGGCGCCCAGCGTCAGCCGCCAGAAAAATTTCCGTGGCGGTGGGATTTACGGGGCATCTGGTGGCTCTTCGACGAAGGTGCTGAAGGGCCAGGACGGCGACTTCCCCTGGCCGTGCCCGCGACCGCGACGGTAGCTTCGAGCCGGCACTGGTGAAGAAGGATCAGACCTGGATCGACGGCATGGATGAGAAGAGTTCGCCATGGAAGCCGCCACCGGTTCGAGACCCATGGCGGATGGCCTTTAGGCGGCCGGTTTGACGGTGCGTGACATCCAGGCGAATCTGCTTGATCTCTATGTCCTGAAGGTCTCGCCCGACCTGATCAGCCGCGCCACCGGATGCCCCTGCGGGTGAAGATTCGTGATGCCGATAGCCGGATGGTCAAGAACACAGCCGTCTACGCGGCGCTCGGCGTGACCCGCGACGGCCTGCGCGAGGGTCTGGGTCTGTGGATCTTCGAGAGTGGGATAACGAACTTGACCTGCCCCCCGGTCGTCCCTCGTTCATAACGAGAGTCCTTGGGGTTGATAGTGGTCGGTTTCCGGTGTGGCAAGCGCGCCGGGCGCGTTGCCATCAAGTAGCTCAAGCGTCCGGGGCGCTTCTGCTGGTGTTCTGTTCCCCAGCGAGGAATGCGGCCTGACGTTGTTGTAGTCGT
>NZ_SDEB01000022.1 GCF_004522175.1 Paracoccus ravus
GCCTGACGAAGCACAGCCATGATCTGCGGTTCCGTGAAACGGCTCTTTCTCATTCGAATCTCCTCAGCTCACGCTACGAGAAAATTCTACTTATGCAGCCCCTTAACCATGGGGAGGATTACCACCCCATCGTCGGCTACTCGCGGCAATGGATCATCGCCTTGGACCGCTGGATCGAGGCCAGCCACCTCCCCGAGGGTGGCAACTTCGATCTGCCCGTTCACATCGAGACGGACAACATCATGCAGGACATGGAAGACCGGATGCGCGAAACGTCGATCAGCACTGCGGCTGGCTTCGCGGCTTTCTGCGCCTATGTCCATCGTGACCAGCATTTCGAAGACAAAACCATCGACCAGCCCGAAATGCAGAAGTGGCAATGGGCCAAAATCAAGGAATGGGCCGCGGCCCGCGCCCTGAGCGGAGGTCAGGCATGAAACGTCGTCTTTCGAAGAAGACCGCTTCCGCCTTCATGGAGAAGCTGCTGGAGCCAGTGCATCTCGGCACCGACAAGGAGCTTGCCGCCATCGAGCGTCGAGCAAAGGCGGCAGCGAAGAAGCAAGCGGAAGAAGAGTTTCAACGGGCTTACATGGCAATGAGGGCCGCAGGGGCACTGCATGAGCATCTGAACTGCCTCCGACTCAGCAAATTCCCACGCGATCAGCAGGACCGTGCCAACGAAAGGCAAGCCTTCTCCGCTTGGGTGGAAGCAGCCGCCCGCTTCATGTGCCACCCCGCTCCCCACGTTCGGGGAATTCGGCTGAAAGAGCGCCACTTGCATCTGGGCGGTCGCGAGCAGGAATTTAAGCCGTTCATTGATGCGGACAAGGCGAAGCTTCTCGCCTGAATTACCCGAACTCATTTCCAACTGGCCCCGCTGCGGCGGGGCTTTGCTTTTCCAAGCCTCTTTCTACAGGGCAGATCAGCCGCGTTTTGTTTGGTTGCGACTCACCGATGTTCCTGAAATGTTCCTGCAATGACTCGCCGCAGCACTCCACAGTCCAAGACCGACGACCGGGCATTCCCGGTGCGCGTAAGGCTTTATGTTCCCCTAACTGGTCTGGGCTGCGGTCTGATGCGATATATTTCTGGCTGGACAGAGTCATCGGACGGGGCAGCTACGCCTGGCACAGCGGCGGCTCAAGTGACGGGCGCGATTGTATAGCTGTCCACTTTCGCACCCCGGCGGATGCGGACGGTTTCTGCTCTGCGTTCCCGGAGCTCGAACTGGCTGACGGAACCAGCTCTCCGGGCTACACTTCCCCAGCGTTGCCATTCGGCAGGAAGCCTGGCGAGGATGAGCCCGTGTGCAATCTCTACAACGTCACGACCACGCAAGAAGCGATGCGCCAGATGTTCCAGGGCTTCGAGTTCTCGGACAAAGCCGGGAACCTTGAGCCGGGCAGCATCTACCCAGATCGGCTAGCCCCCATCATTCGCCACGACGGCCATGCATTGGAACTCGCGCGCGCTCGCTGGGGAATGCCTTCGCCACCAGCTGTGTTGAAAACCGCTCGCGACCCCGGCGTGACGAATGTTCGCAACACCTCATCCCCTCATTGGCGGCGCTGGCTTGGCCCCGCGCATCGCTGTCTGGTCCCGGTCACATCGTTTGCCGAACCGCTCGGAGCCGGAAAGGGCAATCAGTGGTTTGCCGCTACTGATGACATGCCGATGTTCTTTGCGGGCATCGAAGTGCGCGGCTGGAAGTCAGTGCGCAAGGTGAAAGACGGCGAGACGACAGATGACCTGTTCGCGTTTCTCACGACCGCACCTAATGCCAGGGTTGGCGCAATTCATCCTAAAGCAATGCCGGTGATACTGACCAAGCCTTCGGAATGGGAAGCTTGGCTCTCGGCTCCATTCGATCTGGCTGGCAAGCTGCAAAGGCCGCTTGCCGATGATGGGCTACGACTGATCGACCAGCCTGTTTAGGAGACGGCTCGAGCGCCTACTGACCGCTCACATTCCGGTAAATTCCGAGGCGTTCCCAAATCAAATGGGGGAAGTCGTGGGGGAAGATCTAAAGGCTCGACCAAAATTCGCCAACATAAACATGCAGTTAAATGAGTTGGATGGCGGAGACGAAGGGATTCGAACCCTCGAGACCCTTCCGGGCCTGCACCCTTAGCAGGGGTGTGCCTTCGACCACTCGGCCACGTCTCCACCGCCCCGTATATGGCCCAAGAAGCACAGAAACAAGGGGGTCTTGAAGGAAACTGAGGTGAAATGCCCCTCGGATCCTGCTGTTTGGTCTGAGAAGTTCTGCGGGCGGGTAATCGGCCTTCCGGCAGGCGCGTATCGTCAACGAGACGGGATACGCGGTCTCCGACCCGCATTGGCCGGAAATCTCAGATTTCTCCCAGTTCGGGCTGCGCCCAGCGGTAGCCGATCCCGGGCTCGGTCAGGATCAGACTGGGCCTGGCGGGATCGCGTTCCAGCTTCTGGCGCAGCTGCCCGACAAAGACCCGCAGATAAGGAACGTCATCGACATGGGCAGGTCCCCAGACCAGTTCCAGCAATCTGCGATGGGTCATCACGCGACCTGCATTCAGCGCAAGCGCTGCGAGCAGGTCGAATTCCTTGGGCGTCAGCCGCAGGGCCTCGCCGTCCCGGCTGATCCGATGCGCGGCGAGATCGATCGACAGCCCGTCCTGCCGGATCATCTCGGGGCGGGCGGCGCGCCGCGGGCGCAGGCTGGCGCGCAGCCGGGCGAGCAACTCGCCGATTCCGAAGGGCTTGGAGACGAAATCATCCGCTCCCAGATCAAGCGCCATGATCTTTTCCATCTCCTGGTCATGGGCGGACAGGACGATGACGGGAAGATCCGAGCGCAGCCGCAGCCGCTCGATCACCTCTTTGCCATTCATGTCCGGCAGGCCGAGATCCAGGATCATCAGATCCGGCTCCTGCGCGGCGACGACGGCCAAGGCCTCGCGCCCATCCGAAGCGAGAAGCGTCTGATATCCCGCCGCCACCAGCGCATGGCCCAGAAATCTCTGAATCTGCGGCTCGTCGTCCACGATCAGGATGGTCTGGCGGCCGTTCATGCGCCCGGCTCCTCGGCCACGGGCAGGCGGATCTCGAGACGCGTGCCTGCAGCGGACGGGGGCTGTGCGAGGCGTCCTCCCAGCGCCAGCGCGATGCCCTTGCTGATCTGAAGCCCCAGCCCGGGCAATTCCTTGACCCGGGTCATTGTGTCCGAAGCCAGCCATTCGACCACAGCGCCCGGCAAGCCCGGCCCGCGATCCGCGACGGCAAGGACCAGCGTCCGGCCCTGCACCGCCCCGGAAACGCGGATCGTGCCCGGCGCATATTTCACGGCGTTTTCGATCAGGTTGAACACGGCCTGTTCCAGCAAGCCCATCTCGGCGCGGATCATGGGCAGAGGAGGGATCGCGGTCTCGATCCGGGCTTGGGGCCATGAGCGACGGGCGCGCGTCACGGCGGCCTGGGCCGCATCGCCGGCATCGACCCAGGCCATGTTGATCTGCGCCCCGGCCTGAAGCCGGGTCAGCTGCAACAGCTTTTCGACATAGCGGGCAAGGCGCTCGGCCTCTTCCTCGATCGCCGAGAGCAGGTCGCTCTGCGCGGCCGGGGGTAATGTCTCGCGCAATTCCCGGAGCGTCGTCACCGATCCCAGAATCGTCGCCAGAGGCGTGCGCAGGTCATGCGACAGCGAGGCGAGCAGGGCGGCGCGCAGTTCCTCGGCGGTGGCGCGGCGGCGCTCGGCCTCTGCCTCATCGGCAAGGGCAAGACGTTGCATCGTCAATCCGGTCTGGCGCAGGATCACGTCGATGGCGCGACCGCGCCAGCCATGATCGCGCCGGTCCGAGGGGATGCGGGCATGGCCAAGGACAGGACCGGGCGCTCCATTCCCCGAAACCGGGTAGAAGGTCAGCCGCGAACCGTGCCAGCCCTGGGCCGAGGCGAATTCCGGACGCCCACGCCGAAAGGCGATGTCGGCGGCCTCCAACTCGCGGGCCTCGGGCAGAAACTGTCTGGGCTCGGCTGCGATCAGGCGCAATTTCCCCTCATGCGGCGCGAGCGCGACGGCCGGGCCACGGGCCAGCGCATGCAGACCGCGCACCGCGCCCGCGGCGACCTCGGAGGATGTGCGCGCCTGCGCCAGTTCCGACGAGAATTGCGATAGAACCTCCAGCGCAGCGGCGCGCGCATGGGCGGCATCGACCTGTTCGCGCAGCCGTCCCGAGATCACGCCGGTCATGCCCGCCACCAACAGGAACACCGCCAGCGTGATGAGGTCGCGCGGCTGCGAGATATGCAGCGTGAAATGCGGCTCGACGAACATCAGATTGAATCCGATCAGCGCCCCGAAGGCGCTGGCAATCCCGATCCACAGCCCGAAAAGCGCCGCGTTGACCAGCACTGCGGTCAGGAAAAGCAGAATGGCCACCGCCTCGGGCAGAGCGTGGCGCGCGGCCCCGGCTGCCAGCGTCACGATGACAATAAGGCACGCAGCCCCCAGAAAACCGCCCAGAGAGGGCGCGTTCATCCAGCGCCTGTCGTCCTTGAGATGTGGAATATCGTGCTGATCCATGATCGGATCTGGCTGGAAGCATCCCCGCTTGTCCACAATCTTTATGAAAACCTTATGCTGCGGCGCAAAAGCCGTATCGAAGCCTTATGCTGCTTTGCGGCATCTTTGCTGCTTCGGGAAAATTCCCGTCGAGCAAGGATGAATACAAAATGGCAAGTGCGGATTTGCACATGGTCGAAGAAGCGCCGCGCCGCGCGGGGCTCTTTTCGCTGTCGCTTGCGGCAATCGGCGTGGTCTATGGCGATATCGGGACCTCTCCGCTTTACGCCTTTCGCGAGGCGATGCTCGCGGCCGGGGCAAGCCACGGCGGCGTCAACCGCGCCGATGTGCTGGGCGTGCTGTCGCTGATCGTCTGGGCCTTGCTGCTGGTGGTCACCGTCAAATATGTCCTGATCCTGATGCGGGCCGACAACCAGGGCGAGGGCGGCACCCTGTCTCTGCTTGCGCTGGCACAGCGCGCGATCGGTCGGCCACATCTGGTCATCGTGGTGCTGGGCATGCTGGGGGCGTCGCTGTTTTACGGCGATGCGGCGATCACGCCGGCGATTTCGGTGCTTTCCGCGCTCGAAGGGCTCAAGCTCGTGACCGACGATGTGACGCCCTTTATCGAGCCTATCGCCATCGTCATCATCATCGGGCTGTTTCTGGTCCAGAGCCGCGGCACCGAGGCGGTTGCGCGGTTCTTTGGACCGATCACGCTGATCTGGTTTGCCGTCATGGCGGCAGGAGGGGTGCATTGGCTGATCCAGCAACCCGAGGTCCTCGCTTCGCTCAATCCCATCCATGCGCTGCGCTTTCTGGCGCAGAACGGGCAACTTGGGCTGATCGTGCTGGGGGCAGTGTTTCTGGCCGTGACCGGCGCAGAGGCGCTTTATGCCGATATGGGACATTTCGGTCGAAAGCCGATTCAGATGGCCTGGCTCTTTGTCGCCTTTCCGGCCTTGCTGCTGACCTATTTCGGACAGGGTGCCTTGCTGCTTTCGAATCCCGGCGCGATCGCCAACCCCTTCTATCTGCTTTTTCCGGACTGGGCGCTGATCCCGGTGGTGATCCTCGCGACGCTCGCCACCATCATCGCGAGCCAGGCAGTGATCACGGGGGCCTATTCGCTGACGCAGCAGGCGGTGCAGTTGCATCTGCTGCCCCGCATGAAGATCCGCCATACCTCGGACGCGCATCAGGGCCAGATCTACATGCCCGGCGTGAATATGTGGCTGATGTTCGCGGTCCTGTCGCTGGTGGTGATCTTTGGCTCGTCCTCGCGTCTGGCCTCGGCCTATGGCATCAGCGTGACCGGGACGATGGTGGTGACGGCGCTGCTCGCGATGGTGGTGGCGCATAAGCACTGGAAACTGCCGCTCTGGCTTTCGGTCCTCATCATGCTGCCCTTTCTGGCGCTGGACCTCGTGTTCCTCGGGGCAAACCTGATGAAGATCGCGGATGGCGGCTATGTGCCGCTGGGGATCGCTGCGATCTCGCTCATCATCATGGGCAGCTGGATGCGGGGCACCGCGATCGTCTCGGCCAAGGACCGCGACGCGGAATTGCCTCTGAGCGAACTCTTGGGGCAGATCGAACGCTCGGAAACGATCTGCACGGTGCCGGGAACGGCGGTGTTTCTGACCTCGACGCCGGATATCACCCCCGGAGCCTTGCTGCACAGCCTCAAGCATTTCAAGGCGCTGCATGAGCAGAACGTGATCCTGACCATCACCACCTCGGATATTCCCCGCGTCCCCGCGGATGAGCGTGTCAGCATCACCGATGTGAACGACCGCTTCCGGCTGGTCGAACTGCTTTACGGCTATGCCGAGGATCCGGACGTGCCGCAGGCCCTGCTGATGTGCCGCAGGCAGGGCTGGAAATTCGACATCATGGCGACCTCGTTCATCCTGTCGCGGCGCAGGATCCGGATCTCGACGCGCAGCGTGTTGCCGGCATGGCAGGCCCGGCTGTTCATCGCGCTGTCGCGCAATGCGGCGGCGGCCTCGGATTACTTCCGCATCCCAGCGGGGCGCGTGGTCGAGATCGGCACCCAGATGAACATCTAGCGCCGCATCACCCGCGCGACGACCGGCGCGAGGACGATCACGATCACGATGCGCAGCAGGTGATGGCTGACGACGTAGGCCAGATCCGCGCCGGCGATGATCGCGACGACGATCATCTCGGCCTGTCCGCCGGGCAGGAAGGCCAGAAAGGCATCCAGCCCCGGCGCAAGGCCGAGATGCATGATGATCTCGATGAAGCCCAGGCTGATCGCGGCCAGCACCAGCGAATAGACCAGTCCGGCGGTCACATGAAGGCGCAACTCGCGCAGCGTGATGCCGGCATATTTCGCACCCACCGCGATGCCGATGAAATATTGCGCGGCCTGAATCATCTCGGCCGGGGGGCGGTGCTGGATCAGGCCCGAGAGCGAGAGGATCGCGGCCAGCACCATCGGTCCCAGGATCGAGGCACCGAAAAGGCCAAGCCGTTCCGCGGCTTTCCAGCCGACCAGACCGGCTGCGATCATCAGCGCGATTTCATGGAGGGCGACCGCGCCCATCGGCTGGCCCGGAGGCTGCGACAGGTCGAGCCCGTAGGAGGTTGCCAGGATCATCGGCGCGACGGTGACGATGACCAGAACGCGGGTCGCGTGGATCAGCGACAGCGCCCGCAGGTCGCCTCCGGCCTCATGGCCGAAGACCAGCATGTCCTGTAGCCCGCCCGGCATCGCGGCGTACCAGGCGGTGGCATGGTCAAAGCCGAAGACCCTGCGAAATAAGGGGTAACCGATCAGCGCGATGACGGCGATGAACACGGGCACCATGGCCAGCGATGCCGCGATCTCGGGCAACTCGTTCAGCACGGCCGGCGTGATCGAACTGCCCACGGCGACACCGATGATCGTGCGCATCAAAGTGCCGATCCGCCCGGTATCCGCCAGAGGCAGCCCTGCCAGCGCCGCGATCAGACAGGCCAGCATCGGACCCAGCAGCAACGGCAGGGGCAGATGCAGCAGCAGGAACAGCGCGCCTCCGGCACCGGCGAGGGCAAGGGTCAGAAGGCGGCGTCCGGCAAGGGTCATGTTCGTCTCGGCTGGCGGTTCGCGCCTTTGTTCCGCCCACCGCGCGCGATGTCAAACCCGTCGGGAGATCGGCCCGCCATGGGCAAGCCGCGCCCCCATTGCCGCCAGATGCTCGATCCTGCCGCTGCAATGGGCGAGGATCTGTATTTCCGTTTTCTCGGCCTCGACCACGGCGATCGGAGCCGTCAGCATTGCGGGTCGGCGGGCGCGGCTGGGTTCGCGGGCGGGAGAGTGGCCGCAGTCCGCGCCAGGAAAGTCTCGGGCAGGCCAAGTTCGTGGCGCTTCCCATCGAACTAAAACAGCAAGGCGCGGCATCGGGGACGGAGAAGGGGGAACCACGCCGCCATGCGGCGCTTGGTTTCGGGCTGAACTTAGTCATCCCCGTCCTCGACGCGAAAAACCCGCGGCATCGAGAACCAGTCCGGCAAGTGCAGACCCAGCGCCACGTCCTCCATCCGGAGATCGCGGAAATCCCTTGCGGCGCGGGCCAGAGCCTGAACGCAGGTTCACTCCGGTTGGCCATGAGCGAGTCGACTGCCATTGGCACGGTCGAATCCGTTGCCACGCCGCTGTTCAGGCGGGTGCCCGAACCCGAGGGCGGGTCAAACACATCGATCGTCCCAGGTGTGGGGAGGAACCCCCGCGCCGGGTCTTCTGCATTAATGCGGAACTCGATGGCATGACCGCGCGGCTCGGGCACGGTTTCGTCAGAGAGACGCGCGCCCTGTGCCATACGGATCATGGCGCGCACAAGATCAAATCCAGAGCTTTCCTTGCTCACCGGATGCTCGACCTGCAAATGCGTGGTCACCGTGCGGAAAGACAGCTCGCCATCCGCCGAGAGGAGGAATTTGCCCGCGCCTGCGCCGCTATACCCGGCACGCGCGCAAATGGCCCGTGTCGCCTCTTGGATCTGGTCGCGCTGCGCTTCCGTCAGGAACGGGGCAGGGGCTTTCTCGCTCAGTTTCTGGTGCCGCCCTTGCAGCGAATAGTCCCGCGTTCCGATGACCTTCACCTTGCCGTGATGGTCGGCCAGAATCTGGGCCTCGACATGGCGCGGCTGGTTCGAGAACCTGCTCGACAAAGCATTCGCCCCGCCCCAAGGCCGCATCCGTCTCTGATTCTGCCTCTGCCTCGCGCGTGGCGCTGTCGGAAAGCTCTTCGACCTCGCCTATCTCTCGCGCCACGCGCATGCCCCCCGCCCCGCCACAACCTGCCTTGATAATGACGGGAGGCCCACGGCCTCGGCGATTCGTCGCGCCTTTATTTTGTCGCCAAGGGCCTCGATCACATCGGGTTCGGGCCCGGTCCAGATCAGGCCGGCCGCTTGCTCGGCGCGGGCGGGATCGGCGCGTTCCGACAAGAATCCTTAGCCGGGATGGATCGCGAGCGTTCCGCTGCCTTCGTCGCGGCAGGCGCAGATGATCCGGACGGCCTTTGCAAGGCCTCGATCTGGTAGTTCGCATCCGCCGTCGGCTCGGCCGAGGTCACAGCGGTCGAGATGGGAATCATGCGCGCCGACAGCGACTCTTCTGGTCGCCGCCGCGCGCAGGTTGCAAGGACGATCATCGGATCTTCGGAGTGAAAGCCGCAGGCGATACTGGCCCAGCTCAGGATGACAGGCAGGGCCGCTTCATCGCCCATGCGACTTCTCGCCTTGGCCAAGATCGCTATTGAGAAGCATGGTCGTGGTCATCTCATCCGCTTGGCTCGATAGGCTGGCAGGCACCTGCGTCGAACGAATGCCACCGCCTAGCCGGGGCAGTGGCTGAGGTTTCGGCTGAGGTTGGCGATGCGGCGGATGCCCTCGTCGATCTCGGTGGCCGCGATCGAGGAATAGGCCAGCCGGAAGAAACCCGCCCCGGCATCGCGGGCGCGGAAAAAGGGTCGTCCCGGCTCGATCAGCACACCCTCGGGCTTGAGTGCGCGGGCAAGCCGGTCGCTGTCCAGACCGAAGGGGGTCGCGAGCCAGAAGCTCGACCCGCCCGCCGGCCCCGCGCCACCGCTGTCCAGCCCGTGGCGTTCCAGCGCGGCGGCGGTCACGCGGCGGCGCTCGGCAAAGGCCTCTCGCATGCGCTTGACCTGCCGGTCATAGTGACCCAGCGACAGGAAATAGGCCATCGTGCGCTGCACATGCCCAGGCGGGTGGCGCAACATCATGCCGCGCCGGGCGCGGGCCTCGGCGATGAAGGCGGGATCGGCGACGATGTAGCCCAGCCGCAGCCCCGGAAAGACCGATTTCGAGAAAGACCCGATATGGATCACCGCCCCGCTGCGATCCATCGCCTTGAGCGCGGGCGAGGTCGCGCCAGCAAAGCTGATCTCGAATTCGTAATCGTCCTCGACGATGACCCAGCCGCGCTCGGCGGCCATGCGCAGCAGCGCCTCGCGCCGGGGGCGCGGCATGGTGCGGTTGGTCGGGCATTGATGGCTGGGTGAGGTGAAGACGACAGACACGCCCTGCGGAATATCCTGCGGGGGCAGGCCCTCGCCATCCAGCGCCACGGGCACGACATCGGCGCGCAACGTGGTCAGGATCTCGCCCAGACCGGGATATCCCGGTTCCTCGATGGCGCAGGTCGCGCCGCGATCCAGCAGCAGTTCGCAGATCAGCCAAAGCGCGTTCTGCGCCCCCAGCGTCAGCAGGATCTCACCCGCCTCGGCCCGGATGCCGCGCCGGGGCAGCAAGTGGCGGATGATGAAGTCCACCAGCTCGGGGTCGTCGCCGTCATACTGATCGTCCGACAGTGCGCCCAGGTCGCGCCGGCCAAGCGCGCGCACCGCGCATTCGCGCCAGGCGGAATGGTCGATCAGCCGGTCGTCGGTCTGGCCATAGAGAAAGGGATAGGGATAACGCCGCCAATCGGTCGGCCGGTCCTTGCGCTTGGCGGCCAGGTTGCGCCCGTCGAGCCGCGCCGCCCAGTCGAAGCGGGGCGGTTCCGTCTGGGGACGCGGTTCGGGGCGAAGCTCGCCCACCCGCTCCGAGACGAAATAGCCCGAGCGTCCCCGCGCCACCAGATAGTCCGTGGTCACGAGATCCAGATAGGCCTGCGTGACGGTGATGCGCCCGATGCCCAGATGCGCGGAAAGCGCCCGGCTCGAGGGCATGCGCTCGCCGGGGCGCAACCGACCCTCATGCACGGCCGAAACGATTTGCCGCCGCAATTGCACTTGCAGCGGCAGCACCGAGTTGCGGTCGATCAGGAAAGTCTCGGGCGGGATCTGCATGGCGGCCAGAAGCAATTTCGGGCCGCCATCCTGCCTTATCCGAAGACGCGTGTCAGCGCCCCGTCGATCGCATTGGTCAACGTGTCGATGTCATCGGCGGTCGAGATCAGCGCGGGGGACAGGCAAAGCGTGTTGTTGAAGCCCGGCACCGAGCGGTTGGTCGCACCGATGATCACGCCCTGCGCAAGGCAGTCGGCCACAACGGCCTGGACCTTCATCTCGTCCGCCGGCTCCTTGGTCAGGCGGTCGGCGACCAGCTCGGCGCCGCAGAACAGGCCCTTGCCGCGCACATCGCCGATGACCTTGTGCTTCTCCATCAGCGCCTGCAGGTTCGCGACGGTGCGCTCGCCCATGCGGGTGCAGTTTTCCAGCAGGTTCTCGTCCTCGATGATGCGCATGTTTTCCAGCGCCGCCGCCGGACCCGAGGTGCAGCCGCCAAAGGTCGAGATATCGCGGAAATAGCCCATCGGGTCCGAAGCGTCATCCTTGAACATGTCGAAGACGCGCTCGGTCGTCACGGTGCAGGAAATCGCCGCATAGCCCGAGGCGACACCCTTGGCCATGGTCACGAAATCCGGCTCTATGCCGTAATGCTGATAGCCGAACCAGGTGCCGGTGCGGCCAAGCCCGCAGACGACCTCGTCGATATGCAGCAGGATGTCGTATTTGCGGCAGATCTCCTGAACGCGCTGCCAATAGCCGGTCGGAGGCGTGATGACCCCGCCGCCCGCCGTCACCGGCTCGAGCACGATCGCGCCGATCGTGTCGGGGCCTTCGCGCAGGATGACCTCTTCGATGGCGTCGGCGGCGCGCTCGCCGTAATTCTCGACATCCCATTGCTTGCGATATTCAAGGCAATGCGGCACGCGGATGAAACCGTCCGGATAGGGGCCGTATTGCGTGGCGCGCTGATCCTGACCCGAGGTCGCCAGCGTCCCGATGGTGGTGCCGTGATAATCGCGGTCGCGATAGAGGATCTTCCATTTCTTGCCGCCGTAATGGCGCGCCGCGATCTGGCGCACCATCTTGTAAACCTTCTCGTTCGCCTCGGAGCCCGAGTTCGAATAATAGACCCGGCTCATGCCCGGCATCTTCTCGATCAGACGCTGCGCAAAGGTCGCGCCCGGCACGGTCCCGGCGGCGCCGGCGTAATAGTTCAGCTTGATCAACTGGTCGCGCACGGCATTGGCGATGCTTTCGCGGCCATAGCCCACATTGACGGTCCAGACCCCGCCCGAAACCCCGTCGAGGAACTCGCGCCCCGTCGCGTCCCAGAGCCGCATCCCCTTGCCTTCGACGAAGACGCGCGGATCGATGGTTTCATATTGCTTGTGCTGGCTCAGATGGTGCCAGACATGGGCCTTGTCCGCTGCGATGACCGGGCTGAGGTCGTTCATGTTCTTGCCTCTGTCGAAAGGAGGTTGGGGGAATCTTGACCGGACGAGATTACGCGCGATGCCGTCGCCGCAATAGATCCAATTTTTATCCGTCGATAAAGCCAGTTGCCGCGCTGGACAGGGCACGCGCGCAGGGACTAGATCGAAGCCTATAGGATCAAGGGGGTGCGATGCCGGACGAAGGGCAAAAGCTCGAACAGGCCGCGCGTGCGGCATGGCTCGCCCATGTCGCGGGGATGACGCAGGACGAGATCGCGGGGGTCATGGGCGTCTCGCGCCAGACCGCGCAGAGGCTGGTCGCGCAGGCCATGGCCGAGGGTCTGGTCAAGATCCGCATCGACCACCCTTTCGCCCATTGCCTCGAACTGGCCCGCGACTTGCGCGCCAAATGGGGGTTGCGCTTTTGCGAGATCGCGCCCGCCGATGCACCCGAGGCCGGTGTCGCCCTCCACCTTGCCAGTACCATGGAGCGCTGGCTGCGCCGCCCCGAGCCGCTCACCCTCGCCATCGGCACGGGCCGCACCCTGCGCGCGGGCATCGCCCGGCTGCCGCATATCGACTGCCCGCAGCATCTCGTCGTCTCGCTCACGGGGAATATCGCGACGGACGGGTCGACGGCCTATTACAACGTCCTGTTCTCGCTCTCGGAACTGGTCACGGCGCGCAGCTTTCCGCTGCCCTTGTCGGTGCTGGCCCCGAGCGCAGAGGAACGCCAAGCGATGATGCGCCAGCCCGGGATCCGGCGCGTGATCGCGATGTCCGCCGATGCCGAGGTCGCCTTTGTCGGCATCGGCACGATGGACCACGGCGCGGCCCTGCTCAAGGATGGCTTTCTGACCCGCCCGGATCTGGAGCGGATGATCGCGGCCGGCGCCGTGGGCGAAATTACCGGCTGGGCTTACGATGCACAGGGGCGGCTGATCGACGGTCTCAGCAATGACCGCGTCGCATCCGCCCCGATCCCCGGAGCCGCGCGGACATTGGTTGTCGGCGCGGCCTTTGGCCTGGAGAAGCTGGCCGCGATCCGGGGGGCCTTGCAGGGCGGCCTGATCGGCGGGCTGATCACCGACGCACAAACGGGGGCATGGCTGCTTCGCGATGACTTGCCCGGCGCGGGCTAGTTCCCGCGTCAGCCATGCGCCGAGAGCGCGCTGATCTCGGCGCGCTGCGCCTGCATGCGCAGAAATATCCTCCAGTCGCGTTCGCGCCGGGCGCTGGCATGGGGATCGGGGCGCGTGACCTCGACCTCGCGGAGAAAGCGGGCCTGCGCGGCCCGGATCCCTCCCATCATCGGTGCCGCGGCCGCGATCGCGGTGCCTCGCAAGACGGCGTCCTGGGGCTGCCAGTGGATTTCCGCGCCGGTCGCATCGGCGTAAAGCTGGCGCAGCAGCGATGCGCGCGCCTGCCCCCCCGCCAGAGCGATCTGGTGCGGGGCCAGCCCCATATGGGCGATGACCTGACGCGTGCCCAAAGCGATTCCCACTGCCGCCCGCCAGTAAAGCGCGTCCAGTGCCGTCGCTCCGCGATCAAGAGACAGCCCGTGCACAACGCCGCGCATCATGGGATCGGCAAAGGGCGCGCGGTTGCCCTTGAAGTCCGGCAGGACATGCATGTCGGCTCCGGGCTCCGGGCTGGCCGCGATCCGGGTCAGGATCTGGTCATGGCTCTGAGCCTCGGGATATTGCCGCCGGATCGAGTCCAGAAGGGCTCCGGTCGCGGATTGACCGCCCTCTGTCACGGCCTGTCCGGGCAGGATCGCGCCCGGATAGGGCCCCCAGAGCGCAGGCGAGACTGCGACATCCGGTGCCATCACGCAATTCGATGTGCCTGCGATCAGCGCGGGCATTCCGGGCGCCGCCCCCAGCGCGCCGGCAAAGGCGTCGATCAACCCGCTTGCGACCACGCAATCGGGCGCGAGCCCCAGTTCGGCGGCAGCCTGCGACGACAATCGGCCGATCGGCGCGCCTGCAGGCAGCACCGGCTCGTCATGCGGGAAATCCGCGATCCCCAGCATGGCCAGCAGATCCTCGGCCCAGCCGCCGCGATCGGGCAGGTATGGCCATTTCGCGGCGGCAGCGCAAAGCGACCGAGAGGGGCGCCCGGTCGCGCGAAAGGCGAGGTGGTCGCAAAGGTCATATATGCCGCGCAGCCCGATCCAGGTTTCGGGCCGGGCGCGCCTGAGCCATATCAGCTTGGGCGTCTGCATCTCGGGCGAGACCGAGCCTCCGGCGCGGGCCACGACCTCATGCGGGATGCCGTCCATCCGGGCGGCCTCGGCCACGGCGCGATGATCGTGCCAGGCGATCACGTCCGGGGCGAAGTCGGGCGCGTCGACCACCAACGAGCAGGTCGCGTCGAAAGCCAGAGCACGGATTCGTGCCGGGTCGGCCCCGGCCATGTGCCGCGCCTCGGCCAGCGCCTCGGCCACGGCGCACCAGATTTCGGCGGAATCAAATCCCGCCTGACCGCCCGGCGAAGGCAGCGTCGCAAAGCCCCGGCTGGCGCGGGCGACCAGCCCGCCATCGGTCGAAAACAATCCCGCGCGCGCACGGGCCGAACCCACATCCACCGCTGCGATGAGCACCCGTTCCCCCTAGCCCAGTCGGGCCAGAGTGTTGGACAAATCCCGCGCATGTTCAATCAGCGCGTCGGGATGAAGTTCCGCGAGCCGCGCCCGCAGCCCCGCGGGGGCGGCATGGCTGCCGCCCAGAAAGCCGATGACGCGCATTCCGGCCGCGCGGGCGGCGAGAATTCCGGCCGGGCTGTCCTCGATCACCACGCAATCGCGCGGATCGACGCCAAGTCGGCTTGCCGCGAAAAGGAACAGGTCGGGCGCGGGTTTGCCATTCCTGACCTGAACGGCCGAATAGACGTGCTGGCCGAAAAGCGGCGCGAGGCCGGTCAGTTCCAGCGACAGGTTCAGCCGCTCGGGCGCGCTGGAAGACGCGACCGCGCGGGGCCCGTCGCAGGCGGTGATCGCCTCGGCCATGCCCCGGACCGCCCTGAGGTCGCGGGCAAGCCGGGCGGCCAGCGCCGCGCCATAGCCGGGCAGGGCCGGGCGGATGTCGATGCCGTGATCCTGCGACACCGCCTCGATGATGGTCTGGACCGATCTGCCCAGAAACTCGTCATAGATGCGGGCCTCGGAGACTGGCGCGCCGACGCTTCTGAGCATGGCCAGCAATTCGATCACTGCCAGAGGCTCTGAATCGACCAGCACCCCGTCACAGTCGAAGATCACGGCCGGCGTCAAGGATCAGGCCTTAAGATAGGCGGTCAGCGTCGCGGCCGTGCCCGCGCGCCACAGCATGTCCAGCCAAGAAGCAAAGGGTTCGGCAAGGCGCGGATCCTGCCCGGTCTCGCCATAGATCTCGGACATTCCCAGCCATACCTGCGGATCGGTCTTGGCGCTTTGCGCCGCCGCCTTCAGCCGGCCCCAATTCGGGTCATTCGCTTCGATGATCGCGCCGCTATCGGTCATGCCCGCGCAGTAACGGCACCAGAGCGCGGATTCCAGTGCCAGCCCCTGAACCGTCAGACCCTGCGCCAGCCGGTCTCGGATCGTCGGGATAATGAATTTCGGCTGCCGGTTCGAGCCGTCGAGGCACAGCCTGCGGATCGTGTCGCCGATCTTGGGATTGGCGCAGCGTTCCGCGACCTTCAGGTAATAGCCATGCAGGTCGGTGCCGGGGACGGGGGGGACGGCGGGGATGATTTCCTCGGCCTCGATCTTGTCGAGAAAGGCCCGGACCAGCGGGTTCTGCATCCCCTCATGGACGAAATGAATATCCATCAGCCCCGAGGGATAGGCGATGACCGCATGGCCTCCGTTCAGGATGCGGATCTTCATCAGCTCCCACGCTGTCACGTCCTCGACGAATTCGACGCCGACTTCCTCAAGTGGCGGGCGGCCTTGGGGGAAGTTGTCCTCGAGCACCCATTGGATGAAATCCTCGGCAAAGACCGGGCTGTCATCGGCAATACCGAAATCCTCGCGGATCATCCGCCGCTCGCGCTCCGAGGTCGCGGGGGTGATGCGGTCGACCATGCCGTTCGGGAAGGCGACATGAGCCGCGATCCAGTCGGCCAGCGCGGGGTCCGAATGCCGCGCGGTTTCCACCACCGCCTCGCGGGTGACATGGCCGTTATGGGGGATATTGTCGCAGCACATCACGGTAAAGGGCGGGATGCTCGCCTTGCGCCGCGCCGCGAGCCCCGCGACCAGCATGCCGAAGACCGTCCGTGGCGCGGCGGGATTGCGGCCATCCTCGGCGATGGCGGGATGGGTCGGGTCGAAATGCCCGGTCGTCGCGTCGATGAAATAGCCGCCCTCGGTGATGGTCAGGCTGGCGATGCGGATGGCGGGATCCGCCAGCTTCGCGATGATCGCGGCGGCATCGGCGGGCGGCAGGTAGTCGATCATCGCGCCGATCACGCGGGCCTCGGAGGCCCCGGCGGATTGCTCGACCACGGTGTAGAGCCAGTCCTGTCCGGCCAGCGTGTCGCGCATCCGCGCGTCCGAGGGCATCACGCCCGCCCCGATGATCGCGAAATCATGGCCCTTGCCGAGGTTCATCAGCCGGTCGAGATAGACCGCCTGATGCGCGCGGTGGAAATTCCCCAAGCCGAAATGGACGATCCCGCCGGTCAAATGGCCACGGTCGTAACCCGGCGCGGCGACCGGAAGCTTGGACAGATTGGCTTGGTTCAGCGTGATCATCTCAGCTCATCCAGTTCCCGCCATCGACATTGTAGGTCTGGGCGACGATGTAATCGGCCTCGGACGTGGCGAGGAAGATCGCCATGCCGGTCAGGTCCGCGGCGGTGCCCATGCGACCGAAGGGGACGTTGGCACCGACCTCGGCCTTCTTCTGGCCGCGCGGCTTGCCCTCATATGCGGCGAACTTGGCATCGACCCCGTCCCAATGCTCGCCATCGACGACCCCCGGCGCGATGGCGTTCACGTTGATGCCATGCGCGATCAGGTTCAGCCCGGCCGATTGGGTCAGGCTGATGACAGCGGCCTTGGTCGCGCAATAGACGCCCACCAAAGCCTCGCCGCGCCTGCCCGCTTGGCTCGCCATATTGATGATCTTGCCGCGACGACCGGTGTTGATCATCTGGCGCGCGACCGCCTGCATGACGAAGAGCGTGCCGCCGACATTGATCGCAAAAAGCGTGTCATAGCTTTGCCGGGTGATCTCGGTGATCGGGGCCAGATCGAACAGCGCGGCATTGTTGATCAGGATGTCGATGCCGCCCATCGCAGCGACGGCCTCGGCCACGCCCGCATCGATACTGGCCTGATCGGTGACGTCCATGACGATCGGATGCGCGCCAATCTGGGCGGCGGTGGCGCCTACGGCCTCGGCATTGATATCGGCAATGGCCACGGTCGCGCCCTCGGCGATATAGCTTTCGGCAAAGGCGCGACCGATGCCGCGTGCGGCGCCGGTGATCAGGGCGGTTTTACCAGCCAGCCTCATAGCGCAAGCCCCTGCTGATCAAAGCGATAGATCCGGCCCTCGGCCGGGGTCAACCAGATGCGGTCGCCATGATCCACCGGAAACTCGCCCGAAGCGCGGGCGACGACATGGGTACCGCCATCCAAGGTGACATGCAGGAAGGTATCCGAGCCCAAATGCTCGGCCACGCCAACTGTGCCCGCCAGCATCCCGTCGGTCGTTGATAGCTGAAAATGCTCGGGGCGCACGCCGATGGCATGGGCATTGAGCTTGGCCGCTGCCTCGCCTTCGAGGAAATTCATGTTCGGGCTGCCGATAAAGCCCGCGACGAAGCGGTTGGCGGGGCGTCGGTATAGGTCCAAAGGCGAGCCGACCTGCTCGACCCGGCCCGCGCGCAGCACGACGATCTTGTCGGCCATAGTCATGGCCTCAACCTGATCATGAGTGACGTAGATCATCGTCGTCGCGAGCTTCTTATGCAGTTCGGAGATCTCGACGCGCATGTTCACCCGCAAAGCCGCATCGAGGTTCGAGAGGGGCTCGTCGAACAGAAACGCCACCGGCTCGCGGACGATGGCGCGACCAATGGCGACGCGCTGGCGTTGGCCGCCGGAAAGCTGGCCGGGCTTACGGTCCAGATAATCGGTCAGGTTCAGGATGCCTGCCGCGTGACCAACACGCCGCGCCTGCTCATCCGCGGGCATCCCGGCCATTTTCAGGGGAAAGGCGATATTTTTACGAACCGACATATGGGGGTAAAGCGCATAGGACTGGAATACCATCGCCAGCTTGCGCTTGACCGGAGCGGCCTCGGTCATGTCCTGCCCGTCGATCAGGATCGTGCCCGAGGACACATCCTCAAGCCCGGCTATCAGACGCAGCAGGGTCGATTTCCCGCAGCCCGAGGGGCCGACAAAGACCACGAATTCGCCGTCGTTAATGTCCAGATCGACGCCGGGAATGACCTCGACCTCGCCGAATGCCTTGCGGACCTGTTTCAAGGTGATGCTGCCCATCATTCCCCCCTTATTTCACCGCGCCAAAGGTCAGGCCGCGCACGAGTTGCTTCTGGCTGAACCAGCCGAGGATCAGGATCGGGGCGATGGCCATGGTGCTCGCCGCCGAGAGTTTCGCGTAAAACAGCCCCTCGGGACTGGAATAGCTGGCGATGAAGGTCGTCAGCGGAGCCGCCTTGCTGGTCGTCAGGTTCAACGTCCAGAAGGCCTCGTTCCAGGCCAGGATGACGTTCAGAAGCAGGGTCGAGGCGATGCCCGGCACGGCCATTGGCGTCAGGACATGAACGATTTCATTCTTCAGGCTCGCGCCATCCATCCGCGCGGCCTCCAAAATCTCGGACGGGATCTCGCGGAAATAGGTGTAGAGCATCCAGATGATGATCGGCAGGTTGATCAGCATCAGCACCACCGTGATCCCCAGCCGCGTATCGAGCAGGCCCCAGCTGCGAAACAGCAGATACATCGGGATCAAGACGCCCGCCGCAGGCATCATTTTGGTCGACAGCATCCACATCAGCAGATCCTTGGTCCGCTTGCCGGGTTGGAAGGCCATCGACCAGGCCGAAGGGATCGCGATGAGCAATCCCAGCAGCGTCGAGCCGACCGAGATAATCACCGAATTCAGGAAATGGCGCAGATAGGGCGAGCGTTCCTGCACCTCGGCATAATTCTCGGTCGTCCAGTCGAAGAACAGGAATTTCGGCGGGCTGGCGATGGCGTCGGCCTCGGATTTGAAGCTGGTCAGGATCGTCCAGAGGATCGGGAAAAAGATCGCCAGTGCCACCCCCCAGGCAAGGATGGTGAAAAACCAGCGGCGGCGGTTGGATACGCGGCGGGCCATGGCTTTACTCCAGCGTCTTGCCGATCATCCGCATCAGGAAGATCGCAACGATATTGGCAAGGATGACGGCGACGATGCCGCCGGCGGATGCGCCCCCCACGTCGTATTGCAGAAGCGCCTGCGAATAGACGAGGTAGGTCAGGTTGGTCGAGGCATAGCCCGGCCCGCCATTCGTGGTCACAAGGATCTCGGCAAAGACCGAGAGCAGGAAGATCGTCTCGATCAGGATCACCACCGTGATCGCCCGCGACAGGTGCGGCAGGACCAGGTGGGTGAACTTGGCCCATGCCCCCGCGCCGTCCATCTCGGCGGCCTCCATCTGCTCGCTGTCCAGGGATTGCAGCGCGGTCAGCAGGATCAGCGTGGCGAAGGGCAGCCATTGCCAGGCGACGATCAGGATGATCGACATCAGCGGATATTGCGCGAGGAAGTCGATCGGCTGCGCGCCAACCGCCTTGGCGAGCCATGCGAATAGCCCGTTCACCGGGTTCATGAACATGTTCTTCCAGACCAGCGCCGAGACCGTGGGCATGATGAAGAAGGGCGCGATCATCAGGATGCGGACGATGCCCTGGCCGCGGATCGGCTGGTCCAGCAGCAAAGCCAGCACCACGCCGCCGATGACGGTGATCGCGAGCACCCCGCCCACGATCATCAACGTATTCGCCATGGCCTGCCAGAAGGCGGGGTCAGAGAGGAAGTATTTGTAATTGGTCAGGCCGATGAACCGCTCCATGCCGGGCGAGAGCAGGTTGTAGCTTTGAAAGCTGAACCAAAGCGTTATCGCCAAGGGCACGATCATCCAGCCAAGCAGCAGCAGGACCGAGGGCGCGACCATGAAACGCGCAAGGGTTTTCTGGTGTTTCGTCGCCATGACCGCGCCCTCCCTGTCGCGGGGGAATGGGGATGCGGGGGGCGATGTCGCCCCCCGCCTAGCCGGGGAGGCTATTTCGGGTAGCCAGCCTTCGCCATTTCACGCTCGGCGATCTGCTGGGCCATTTTCAGCGCCTGATCGACGGTCGCCTGACCCGCCAAAGCTGCCGAGAATTGCTGGCCAACCGCCGTGCCAAGGGCCTGAAACTCGGGGATGCCGACCCATTGCGTGCCGATATAGGGAACCTCGACCGTGGTTGGGTTCTTCAGATCCGCCGACATGATGCTGTCATAGGTCAGCTTCGCGAAGGGTGCCGCGTCCAGATATTGCTGGTTCTGGTAAAGCGAGGTCCGTGTGCCGGGAGGGACATTGGCCCAACCCTCCGCCGCGGCAACGGCTTCGGTATAGGCTTTCGAGGTCGCCCAGCCGACGAATTTCTTCGCCGCATCCGGCGCATCCGTCGAGGCCGGGATGGCCAGCGTCCAAGCCCAGAGCCACATCGCGGGCTTTTGGCCTTCTGGCGCAAGCGCATAGCCGACCTTATCGGCCACGGTCGATTCCTTGGGGTTCGAGACGAAGCTGGCGGCGACCGTCGCATCCATCCACATGCCGCATTTTCCGGTCTGGAACAGTGCAAGGTTCTCGTTGAACCCATTGGACGACGCGCCCGGAGGGCCAGCCTCGGTCATGATCGTCACGTAATCGGTCAGGGCCTTCTTCCACGCCTCGGAACCGAATTGTGGCTTCCACTGCATGTCGAACCAAGGCGCGCCGTAACTTGCGGCCATCGAGGTGATGAAGGCCATGTTCTCGCCCCAACCCGCCTTGCCACGCAGGCAGATGCCGTAAATTTCGGCGGATTTGTCGGTGACCTTGCGCGCGGCGTCGAAGACGAAGTCCCAAGTCGGGCGCTCGGGCATGGTCAGGCCCGCTTTTTCGAACAGATCCTTGCGATACATGATCATCGCGGATTCGCCGTAGAAGGGCGCGGCGTAAAGCTTGCCGTCCAGTGACAACCCATCGGCGATGGGCGGCAGGATATCGGCGGCGTCGTAATCTGCGCCCATATCGTCCAAGGGCATCAGCCAGCCCTGCTTGGCCCAGATCGGGACCTCGTAATTGCCGACGGTGACGATGTCATATTGCCCGCCCTTGGTCGCGATATCGGTTGTGACGCGCTGGCGCAGGACGTTTTCCTCAAGCGTGACCCATTCCAGCTGGATGTCGGGATTCGCATCCGTGAAGGGCTTGGTCATCTTCTGCATCCGGATCATGTCGCCGTTATTCACGGTCGCTATGGTCAGGGTTTCGGCCATGGCGGGCACCGCAAGCGCCATCACGGCACTGGCCCCAATGAGGCCGCGCAGCATATCGGTCATTCCTACCTCCTCCCAGTTCGGAACGGCATTTGCCAATGCTATGGGCAAATGCTCACACGAGGCGGCCATTCTGTCAAGTCAGAGTTCCGCAAGACCCAGAAGGCGGGGAGGTTGCGGCCGGCGCGGCCAGTCGCGCGACAAGAAAATCAGACAGTTGTCTTGCCGTTAGGCTTTGCTGCGTTACCAGCGACCGGCAAAGCTCCAGATCCGTCTCGATCCGGTCCTGCGTGCGGAAGGGACGTTGCACCAGCGTAGCCGCCTCGATCTCGCGCAGAACGGTCGAGCGGGGCAGAATCATCACCGCCGCTCCGCGCAGGGCGAGTTCCTTCTGCAGTTCCAGAGAGGCGGTGGTAAACGCTACCGCGCGCGGCGCTATGCCGGCTGCCCGCATTCTGACGTCGAAGGCACGGCGCAGGCCATAGCTGCGATCCGGCAATGTCAGGGGATGGCACAGCAAATCCGCCAGCGCGATTTCGCGGCAGGCGGCCAGGGGATGCATGGGCGACATCACCGGATCGTAGCGGATCGGCAAACGCAGCAGGACCTCCAATCGCGGGTCGGGCGGCGCGAACATGGTGACCGCAATTTCAGAATGTCCCGATGCCGCCGCCTCGAATGCGGCGGGCGCAGAGGTCACATTCGCCTCGATCTCGATATGGGGGTTGAGCCGGGAAAACTCGGCCAGCGCGGGGGCCAGCAGGGAACTGGCGGCGACTCCGGGCAGATGCAGCGATACCGAGCCGCGCCCAAGGCCGCGCAAATCGTCGATCAGCCGTCCTGCGGCCGTCATCTCCTGGGTGATCAGACGGGCGCGCTCGGCCAGAATTTCGCCCGCTTGCGTCAGGCGGATGCCGCGCGGGCCACGTTCGACCAGCGCGATGCCAAAGGCATGTTCCAACTTGTCGAGCTGGCGCGCCACGGCGGTGGGCGAGGTGTTCAGCCCCTCGGCGGCTTGCCGGATCGACCCCGAGCGCACCAATTCATTGAAGGTCGCGATACTATTGAGATCCATTGCCCCCTCCGAGTGATACGAAAACCGTAGCGCCCCGCACACATATTGGCGACTTCCATTCCTCTGATCCGCGCCGTTTCATGTGCGAAACGGCGGGGACAAAGATGAACGCGATCCTTGAACTGAGCGCCCGCGAGGTCTTGAACGCCTTTCGCAGCCGCGAATTGTCGCCCGTGGAATATATGCAGGCGCTGGTCGCGCGCGTCGAAGCGTCCGAACCTTTCGTGCAGGCGCTCTGGCTGTTTCGCCCCGAAATGGCGCTGGACGAGGCGCGCGCCTCCGAGGCCCGCTACCTTCGCGCCGCGCCGCTGGGACTGCTCGACGGGATGCCGGTCACCGTCAAGGAACTGATCGCGACAAAGGGCGACCCCGTGCCGCTGGGCACGGCCGCCACGCCGCATTTTCCCGCGCCCGAGGATGCCCCCGCCGCCGCGCGCCTGCGCGAGGACGGCGCGATTATCTTCGCCAAGACCACCTGCCCGGATTACGGGATGCTGACCTCGGGCCTGTCCTCGTTCCATCATCTCAGCCGGAATCCCTGGGATCTGAGCCAAAATCCCGGCGGCTCGTCCTCGGGTTCCTCGGCGGCGGGGGCGGCGGGCTATGGTCCGCTGCATCTGGGCACGGATATCGGCGGCTCGATCCGGCTTCCCGCGGCATGGACCGGGCTCTTCGGGTTCAAGCCGACGCTGGGGCGGATTCCGATCGACCCCTATTATACCGGCCGGGTGGTCGGGCCGATGACGCCGAGGGTCGATGACGCGGCGCTCTTGATGCAATGCGTGACCCGCCCCGATTGGCGCGACGCGACGGCGGTGAAATACGAGCATATCGACTGGGATGCCGGTCCCGCCGAGGTCCGCGGGCTGCGCATCGGGCTGATGATGGATGGGGGTTGCGGCTTGCCCGTTCATTCCGAGGTCGCCGCCGCAATCGAGGCCGCCGCCCGCCGCTTCGAGGAAAACGGCGCGACCATCATCAGGGTGCCTCCGGTCCTGACCCGCGAGATGCTGGACGGTCTGGATGTCGCCTGGCGCGCCCGGTTCTGGGGGCAGATGCAGAAACTGTCCGAAACGGCGCGCGACAAGATCCTGCCCTATATCCGACAATGGGCCGAGGCCGGGGCCAGCGCCACAGCTGTCCAGATCGCCGAGGGGTTCGACCAGACCTTCGCCATGCGCCGCGCCGCGAATGAGGCGCTGCAGGGGCTGGATTTCATCCTCTCGCCGGTGAACCCCCACCGCAGCTACCCGGCGGTCTGGCCCTCGCCGACCAATGATCCGGCGCGGCCCTTTGAGCATATCGCCTTTACCGTGGCCTGGAACATGGGCGAGCAGCCCGCCGCCTCGATCCATTGCGGCTTGACCTCGACCGGCATTCCGATCGGCCTGCAGATCGTGGGCCACCGCTTCGACGATCTGGGCGTGATGCGGCTGGCGCGCGCCTATGAGGAATGGCGCGGCCCGATCACCAATTGGCCACGCCACGATCATTAGCGGTGGCGGGCGTCAATCCGTGTTGATCCAGACGGCCTTGGTCTCGAGATATTCGTCGAGATGCTCGATGCCCCCTTCACGCCCATAGCCCGACATTTTGACCCCGCCAAAGGGCACGGCGGGGTCGATGGCGTGATACATGTTGATCCAGACATTCCCTGCCCTTAGCCGGCGCGCAAGCTTGTGGGCGGTCCCGAGATGGGTCGTAAAGACCCCGGCCGCCAGACCATAGGGCGTGTCATTCGCGCGGCGGACTACCTCGTCCAGATCGTCGAAGGGCATGGCCGAGATCACCGGGCCAAAGATCTCCTCGCGGGCGATCGTCATGTCGTCGCGGACCCCGGCAAAGACGGTCGGCGCGATGAAATGGCCGCCTGCATGGCCCGGACCCTCCAGCCGCGTGCCTCCGGTCACAAGCTCCGCGCCTTCGTCACGCCCGGCCTGCACGAAGCGCCCGATCCGGTCGGCCTGCCGCCCCGAGATGATCGGGCCGATCTCGGTCTCCGGATCGATGCCCGGACCCGTGCGCAGGTTGCGGGCATATTCCGCGACCCGCCGGACGAATTCGTCATGGATCTCGCGCGCGACAAAGAGGCGCGAACCCGCGATGCAGATCTGCCCGGAATTGGCAAAGACCGACATGGCAGCCACCGGCACGGCCTTGTCGATATCGGCGTCGCGACAGACGATCACCGGCGACTTGCCGCCAAGCTCCAGAGAGACCCGCTTGAGAGTTCCGGTCGCGGCCCGCGCGATCGACTGGCCGGTGGCGGTCGAGCCGGTAAAGACGATCTTGTCCACGCCGGGATGCATGGCCAGCGCCGCCCCCGCCTCGCTGCCAAGGCCGGTGACGATGTTCAGCACGCCCTCGGGCAATCCCGCCTCGGCCATCAGGCGGGCGATCATCAGGACCGTCAGCGAGGCTTCCTCAGAGGGTTTCAGCACGATCGTGCAGCCGGTCGCGAGGGCGGGCGCGATCTTCCAGACCGATCCCGCGATCGGCGCGTTCCAGGGGATGATCGCGCCCACCACCCCGACCGGTTCGCGCAGGGTCTGCGACAGGATCTCGCCCGGAAAGGAATTGGGGATCGTCGCGCCATGCAAGGCGACGGCCTGCCCGGCATAGAAACGCAGCATTCCCAGGACGCGCCGGCTATTGGCCAGCACGCGCGATATGGGCATTCCCATATCAAGCGTGTCCGACAGGCACAGATCCTGCCATTCCGCCTCGAACCGCTCGGCGATGCGCAGCAGGAGCGCCTGACGTTCAAAGGGCGTCCATCTTGCCCAAGGCCCCTCGAAGGCGCGCCGCGCCGCGGTGACGGCCGCGTCGATATCCGCCGCGCCCCCCTTTGGAACGGTGGCGAGCAAGCTGCCATCGGCGGGGTTTCTGGCCTCGAACACCTCGCCCGACGCGGCGGCGCACCATTTCCCGTCGACGAACATCGGCCTGAAGCCTTTGTCGTAAAGCGCGGCCGCGCGGGCCGACCAATCCTTCATCCGCCTTCCTCCCCGGTTCTCTCCACAAAGTGTGATGCCCCGCGCGGGGCATCACAAGGGGCGCGGGTCAGACCCTGTCCCAGGGCGCGGTGCGGTAGCCCAGCTCGGCGGCCATCCCGGCATCCCACTGATTGCGGCGGAACATCAGGTCGAACTCGTCATCGCGGGTGCCGGAATCGCGCATCCGATCAGTGGCCTTCTGCAGCTTGTGAATGAAATGCGATTGAGGGGTGTAGATCATCCGGTATGTGGTCAGGCTCAGCATCGTGTCGCAATAGGTGCGGTCCGAACGATAGTGCCGTCCATATTCGGCATCGAGCGGACCGATCTCGGCGATCAGCTCATGGCGGATATAGACCGCGAAAAACGCCGCATAGCTCAGTTCCAGCTCGCCCCCGTCATGAAAGGTCGGCACATGCGCGATGTTGCGGTGATGGGCCGAGATATTGACGTCGCAATCGCAACCCTCATCGGCAAAGGGAACATGGGTGCGCAGGGTCTTGGTCCCGGCGGGAAGGATCTGGCGCGGCACCGCCATGCCCAGATCTGGGCGCGCCAGGCAGGCGCGCTGCAATTCCTGGATCGCGCCGGGCTGCGCGATCGCGTCATTATTGAGCAGGACGATATCGACACCCGGCCCGGCCAGTTCGATGCCCTTGTTGACGGCCAGCGTGAAGCCAAAATTCTGCTCGAACTGGTGGTGGGTGATGCGGCCGGCCGCGTGCTGCGCCCTGAGATAGGCGCGCACCTCGGCGCAGGAGGCGTTGTCCACCACGATGATGCGCAGCATGCCCTGCCAGTCGCGGCCATCGAGCGCCTCGATGCATTCGGAAATGTCCTCGAGCGATTCCCAGTTCGGGATCACGACGGCGACCGGACGGGTCAGCTCGGCCTGGCCGAGCATGGCGAGATGCGCGGCGCGCCGTGCCGCCTGCTTGTCGCGTAGGATGTCGCGATGTCCCAGATGGGTCACGTCGTCGGTGATCGCATTCTCGGCCCGCTGATAGTGGTAGTTGCACAAGAGCACCGGGACCGATACGACGGTCCCCAATTCGGTTGCGCGCAGGGCCAGATCCCAGTCCACGAAGCGGCGCAGGCTTTCGTCGAAACCCCCGAGCCGGTCGAGGAAGGCACGGCGATGCACGATGACATTATTGTCGATGAAATTGCGGTTCTCGAGCAGGGCGACATTCAGATGCGCATAGCGGATGGCATGGGGAACCGTGCTGTCGCCCGCGAAAAGCAGCGCGCCGGAATAGATCATGTCCGCATGCGGCAGGCGGTCCAATGCAGCGACATGCGCCGCTAGAAAGCGCGGGTCCCAGGCATTGTCGCTGTCGAGATAGGCGATCACCTCTCCCTGCGCCTGTCTCAGGCCGGCATTGCGCGCGACCGTGACGCCGCAATTCCGGTCCAGCTCGATCAGCCGGATCCGGGGATCCGCGACGGCGCGGACAGCCGCGACGCTGCCGTCGCTGCTGCCGTCATCGATCACGATCAGTTCGAACCTGCCATAGGTCTGTGCAAGGACCGAGGCGATGGCGGTGCCCACCACCGTTTCACGGTTGAACATGGGCATGATGACGCTGACCAGCGGCGGGTCCTCCAGCGCCTTCGCGCGGCGGCAGAGTTCATTGGCGATTTTTTCCATCTGGGCGAAGCAGCGTTTGTCTTCTTCGATGAAGGGCGCGTCGATCTGCGGCTGGGTCATCGAGGATTTCAGGAAACCCTGGAAATCATGGTAGCTGCGCTCTGGGCGTGCCCAGGTGACGGTCCGCCGTGCCACGGTCGCGCCGCTTGCCTCGTCGATCAGTTCGACCTCGCGGGGCTTTCCATCGCAGATCTCGGGCGGCACGAGGATCTGGAAGGCATGGCGTCCCTCGTTGATCCCGGCGTTTTTCAGATCATCGCGATAGGCATTCGCCAAGGCCGAAAGCCGGTGCGACCCGATTCTGACGGTCGCCTTGCGCGGCACCTCGTCGCCGATCTGCGCCAGCCACCCCTTGAGATTCGGCCCGAAGGCGCCGTCGAGCGCACCCCGCGGCTTGAGCGCGCGCATCGTGGCTGCGGTCTTGGGAAAGAGCTTCTTTACCGTCGAAATATTCATGTCCTGTCCTTGGGCATCGGAAGCGGTCGTGTCAGAGGGATGCGCTGCTCCCGGCGGCTGGGGCGCATTGGCAGCGGACATCGCCAGGCAACCCGCGGCAATCAGGTCGGTCATGGAGGTCTCGGAGGTTTCGGCGATCCGGCTGCGATCGATCGCCTCGATCACGACATCCAGCAGGACGCCGCGCACCCAGAACCGGGGTCGCGCGAATGTCAGATCCGCGGTGACAGTTCCGGCAGGCGGCAATCCCAGCGCGGCACGAAGCCGGGGCGGAAGATCGCCCGGTGCTTCCGGCGCTTCATTGCTCAGCATGGATAACTGCGGCTCCGATGCGAAGCGCCCGATGAGGTCGGCGATGCCGTCCGGGCCGTCCGGCAGGTGATCCAGTCCCGATCCTTCGGTTTCCGCCAGACAGATCGCATCGAATTCGCGAAACCGGATGCTGGCCGCGATATCGACGAGATCCAGCGCGAGATTGCCCGATTGCTCGAACAGGCTTGCCTTGGCGAGCCGAGACGCGAGCCATGCCTCGGCCCTTTCCCTCCCACCAACCGGCGCAAGAACAACAGTCTGATCAAAGCGCTTGAGATCGGCCAGCCGGTCTTGCAAGCCGGCCAGATCCGCCGCATCTGACAGGACGAGGATCAGCGCAGCCCTGCCCTGATGTGGCCTGGCCAGGCGACCGTGACTTTGCCCGTTTACCAGGAAATCAAGCAGCGGATTGATGCGACGGTCGATGACCGCGCCATATTTCCCAACATAGAAACCGGTGTCGAACTGCGCCGAGGGGCTACGCCGCAGGAGACCGCCAAAGCGAAGAAAATGCTCAAGCGGATCAAGCCCCAGATGCGCGACATCGGGGTATCTGCGCAGATACCAATCGGCATCGAAATAGCCGCTCTCGCAGAGCATCTGCCTGCGTTCCTCGGTTGTGATCGGGCTCATTCAATCGTGCCTTTGACCTTGGGGGACAGATTCCTGAACCCGCGGGACAGGGCGCGCAACGGACGGGTCAAGGTCCATGAGGTGCTGGCGAGCAGCGCGGCGATCCGATGCTGTCGCTCTGCGGCAAGTGCACGTGTTCTTTCCAACTCGTCCCGCGTCTCAAGAAGATGCGTTGCGAGCGTCGCGATCTCGCGGCTCGTTTCGTTCCGGAGCGTGACATGGCTTGCTTCTACTGCATCGAGGCGGCGCTCGCGGCGTGCGAGCAGCGTTCTGGTCGCGCGTAATTTTTCCTCGGCGCTGGTCAGCGCGGCTTTTCGCTGCTCCGCCAGATCCCGGACCGTCGAGAGTTTTTCCTTGGCGGTGATCAGCGTGGCTCTTCTTTGCTCCGCCAGATCCCGTGCCTCGCGCAGCTTCTCTTCGGCGGCAAGAAGAACAGTTTTGCGCGCAGAGGATCTGTCATGCGCTTGCGCGAGCCTGGCTTCGAGATCGGTGATCCGGCTTTGCAAACGCTCGGTTTCCCGCGCTTTCGAAACGACCTCGGATGCCGCGGGAAGTGCTTCCGAAAAGGCCGCAGCCGCGCTGTCGAATTGCCGCGCCAGGGCGTCAAGTTCCGCGAAATCCTCGGCCCGCTCGGTTGTGGCGGACCAGAGATCCAGAATGCGCAGCGCGTCACGCAGCCAAGGGGAAAGCCGGGTGTCGAGCAGGATTTTGTCATGCCCGGTCCGGAAATGCTGAAGATCGGGCGTCACGAAACCGGGGTCTTGCGGGGCGCAGGCAGCGGGCCACGCCAGGCCAAGGCTGCGCCCGGCTCTGAGCGCCACCTGGGCCTGATCCTCGACCAGCTGCTCATATGACAGGAACATCCGGACCATTCCGCGGCTTTCGCGTTCGGCGTCAAGCACATGGCGCAGCCAGAGAAGCTGCCCATAGACGCGTGGAAAGCCATTGCGGCGCTGAAGCGACATGGCAACATCGACCGGGTTGCGATGGATATGCAGTACGGCGGGCCGAATCTCCAAGCGCTGGAATACCGCACGCCAGAACGGCAAGATCCGACAGATCCGCGGATCCTTGAGCACGAAAAGCGGGGCCGTGCCGAACTCGTCCTGCATGCATTCCAAGGCGCGTTCCTGCAGGTCCTGGGCCTCTTTCCCGGCGAGCCATGACATGTCGATCGAACGCCAATCGCTCCAATCGCTGCCCGAAGAGGCTAGGATGTCATCGTTCAGGGCACAGATGAGGCGCGATTCGAAGAACCCCTTGGGATTGCTTTCGCTGGCGGCGATCGGGCTGCGCGGAGCCACGGCCCCCATGCGGGACAATACCCCCGACAGGGCCGATGTCCCCGAGCGGTGCATCCCCAGCACGACAAGGCCGATACGTTCCTGCAAGGCGGTCAAGACTGCAATTCCCTTTCTCTCGGGCAAGATGTCGGCGGCGAATCCGATGTGCGATCTGTCAGGATGCGTTCCGCCAGCAGACGGAAATCATGCCGACCCTCTTCGAAGGGCAAAAGGCCACCCCCGGCCCCGGCAGCGATGGCACGGGCCAGAGCATCGCCCTGTGCGCCCAGCGGAAAGCCAAAGACCGGCAGGCCGGTCGCCAGCATCTCATGCGTCACATAAGAGAATGTCTCGGGCAGGATCGAGGGAAAGAGCCATCGCTCGATGCGGTATTTTCCGGCCAAGGCGGCCATTTTGGGAAGCTGGTAGGGGCCTGCCACAAACGAGGGCCGCGCCAGCCGGAAACCCGGCTCCAGATTTCCAAGGAGCACGATCCGCGCGTCGCCGCGTCGTGCAAGCTCGCGAGAGAGGCCGACCAGAATCCCCGCACCTTTCGGCCCGTTGATATTGCCCAGAACGCCGATGCTGCGCAGGCGGCCGATGTGTGGCGGTGCGGCCAGTCGCGGCACGGCATGGGGCAGATCATGCGGCGTGACCTTGATCCTGGCGGCATGTTCCGGCCAGGCATGCCCCACCAGCCGCTTTGAATTCTGCGAAAAGACCCGGATGATATCGGCCCGCGCCATCAGCCGGCCCCAGGCCTCGCGCCATTCGGCCAGACCGACCGAACGTCCGGATTCGGTGACATGATCATGTCCGGCATCGGCCGTGCCGGGCATCGGGACACCGCGAAACACGCCGTCCTTGTCGAGCAGGGTATATGTGGGGCTGAGCGGCAGGTAATCGTTGAAGGTCATCTCGACGCTCGACCCCTCGGCCGAGGCAAGCGCGAGCAGCAAATCCGGAATGGCCAGAGGATCCTTTGCCCCGACGCCGCAGGAATAAACGACATGAAGGCACCGCGCGAAGCGCAAGATCTCGGCTATGGCCGGTTCGGCGTCGGCCAGCGCCATGACGACACCCTGATGCCCGTGAAGCTCAAGCCGCCATGCCGGTGTCTGTCCGCAGCGCAGCACCAGCGCAAAGCCTGTCGCGTCAAGCTCACGGCGAAGGCGCTGCTGCAGATAGATGGCCGCCCCGCCGCCCAGCGAATGCGTCAGAAACAGCGCAAGCGACCGGCCCGAGGCCTGGGCCCGATCCGATGCCAGCGCGATGGACAAGGCGAGGCGCTGGGTCAGCAGGGGGTCATTGCGCAGAAATCCCTGAACGGCGGCGTCGTAGCCAGGATAGCGCCCCGAGATGATCTTGCCGTTTTGCCGGATCAGGCGCGCCTTGGTTTCGCTTCCGAAAGAGCTTCCGCCGATATGCTCGACGAAGAGAGCCGGGGTGATCAGGTTCCGTCCCCCGATTGCAGCCGCCCGCTGGCACCAATCGACCTCTTCGCCGTAACCCGCGCCGAAAGCCGTATCGAGTTCGGGAAGTTGGCGCAGGAAGTCCAGGTTCATCGCCATGCAAAACCCCACCCCGGTCGGCGCCTCGGCGCCTGCCTCGGCGGGGGCCTCGGCGTTCCCCAGGCCTTGCGCGACGGCGTCCAGCCGCTCTGCCTCGCCTGGGCGCAGGTGGAAACGCCTGCCCATGAAGGGCACATTGCAGATCTCGGCATCATTCGACATCGGCGTGACCGACGCGACGGTGGAATCCGCAATGATCGGCCCAAGTAGCCGCGAGGCCCAGCCCTTGGGGACAAGCGCATCGGAATTCAGCAAGACCGCATGTTCCTGCCGCCGGCGGGCCCGCTCCAGACCGCGATTGACCGAGCGGATGAAGCCAAGATTGGACGAGTTCTGCAAGAATTCGACGCGCTCCGGCCCGAGCCGCGCCCGCCAGGACAAGAGCAGTGGGCCGATCCTCGGATCGCTTGATGCGTCGTCGATGATGACGAGATGCCAGGGCAGGTCGGTATGCTCCTCGACCCGGCGCAAAACGTCGACGAGCAGGTCGTGACCATTATAGACGGGCAGGATGATGGTGATCGGCGTGGCATCTTGCGCAACCGGCCCGGCACCCTGCGCAACCGGCGCGGCCCGCAAGCGCGCGACATCGAGCGTGCCGGGCTCGACCGTGGCCGAACGGATTCGAGCGCCAAGACGCCGTCGCGCCTCGGGATCGCGATGGCGGATCCAGCGCAGTAATTCGGGAAGAACGGCATATATGAGCCGGGCAAAGCCTGCGACGAGCCGGGCGCGGTGTCGGGCGCGGGCGAACAGGCCGGGCGTGGCCAGCCTTTGGCCATGCGACTTCCCATCGGCGTGGACAGCAAGGGCGACTTCGGCCTGAGGCGCTGCCAGTCCCAGGCTGAAATCGAGCATTCCGTCCTGCGTCGCCGCGGATCTCTCGGCCAGAACCTCTTGTTCGCCGTCGGTCAGGATCACCCGCTCGGCGCGCACACGACCTGCGATCAAGATGCCCTCTGGGCTGACCCAATAGCGTTCGATCCGACCAAGATCACGTCCCTTCCTGTCCCTTATGGGTTCTGCGGGCATTGTGATACCCGGATGCTGGTGACAATACTCCGCGAAAGCGCGCCGAATATCATTCCGCATGAAATTGCCGGCATTTTATTCGAAGGCCCATTCTGCATTCCATCCAAATCCAGAGCGCGCATGGCCTTTGGTAGGCGTCGAGACCTTAATTCGCGGTTAATGCAGCATGACCGCGCCGAAAAATTCGTCGCAGCGGTCTGAGGGCCATTGGGCGGGATGCGACAATTGTAAGGAAATATTGCATCGGGACGGCCGGAAACATTTCCTTACAAAATTCCCGCCTCGGTAAACGCTTGCTCACCGTCGCGCTCTGGACGCTGCGCGCTCCTGACCTAGATCTGGTCTGACCGGGTCCGCCAGCCGTTTCGCCTCCCGTCGGGTTCACGGAACAGGAACGATGCGCAAGACCGCCGCCATTCTGACACTGCTGATCGTGCTACTGCTTGCGGGGGCCGCGGTCCTGTGCCTTGGGCTCGCGGGACAAGCCGCCGCTCCGCAATATCTTGCCGCAGCGGTGACCCGTGGCGATATTGAGGAGACCGTGATGGCCGAGGGCCAGCTCAAGCCCGAGCATCTCGTGGCGGTGGCGCGCAGGTCTCGGGGCGGATCACCTCGCTGCCGGTCGCGCACCCGCGTCACCGCGCCCTCGGATGGCACGGTGCTGGCGATCGTCAATCAGGCCGGGCAGACCGTGAATGCGGTGCAATTCTCGCCCACGATCGTCGTGCTGGGCCAGCTCGACCGGATGAGCGTCCATGCCACCATCTCCTAGGCCGATATCGCCCGTGTCGCGCCGGGCCAGAAGGTCCGTTTCCACCTGATCGGGGACAATCGGCGCAGCTACCTATCGGTCCTGCGCGAGATTGCGCCCGCGCCCCAGAGCATCGTCAATGACAGCGCGATCGACCCCGACAGCGCCTCGGACAGCACGATCGAGGCGATCTATTTCACCGGCATCATTCCCGTCGTAAATCCCGATGGCGACCTGCCGCGCTGGTCAGCATCATTCTAGGTGAGGGAAAGGGCGCGCTGACCATCTCTTCGGCTGCGCTGGGGGCGCAGAGTGACGACGGGACCCATGCCGTGCGCGTCCTTGGCCCGGACGGCAAGGTGCAGTCCCGCAAGGTGCGGATCGGCCTGAACGACAAGGTCATGGCCGAAGTGCTCGAGGGCCTCACCGAAGGCGAACTGGTCATGACCGGCGAGGCCAGCGCCCCTTCGCAAGGCACGACGAACCGGCGGTTGATGGGCCCGCCGCCGATTGGGGGCTGAGATGGGGCCGCTGATCCGACTGGCGGGGATTTCGCGCAGCTATCCCTCGGGCGAGGGGCGGGCGGTTGCAGGTGCTGCGCGATATCGACCTGACCATCGCACAGGGCGAGTTCATTGCGAGCGTGGGCGCTTCGGGCTCGGGAAAATCCACGCTGATGAAAATCCTGGGCGGGCTCGATCGGCCAAGCGCGGGCAGCTACCGGCTGGACGGGCGCGAGGTGACCACGCTCGTCCCGGTCAATCGGCGAGCCAGCGGCGGGAGTTCTTTGGCTCCGTGTTCCAGCGCTATCATCTTCTGGCAGAGATGACCGCGCTCGGAAATGTCGAGGTCCCGGCGATCTGTCGCGGGCTGTCCGCAGCCGCGCGCCGCGAGCGGGCGGCGGCCCTGCTGGGTCGGCAGGGCGTGGGCGATCACCTGGGACATTATCCCGGCCAGCTTTCCGGCGGGCAGCAGCAGCGGGTCTCGATCGCGCGGGCGCTGGTCAATGATGCGCGGGTGATCCTGGCCGACGAGCCGACCGGCGCTTTGGACACCCGCAGCGGCGAGGAGGTCCTTGCCATTCTCGATGAGCTGAATGCCGAGAGCCGGGCCGTCATCCTCGTCACGCATGAGGCCAAGGTGGCGGCGCGGGAGAAACGCGTGATCGAGATCGCCGATGGCCGGATCGTCGCGGGCTGGGGCGTCGAAAGCGCTGCCCCGCCCGCGAAGGCCCAGCCCGCCCAGCGAACCGGCCGCATTCCCGTGATCGGGCGATTGGCCGAGGCGCTGCGCATGGCGCTGCTGGCGATGCGGGGACATAAGCTTCGCAGCTTCCTGACCATGCCGCGCGGGGCGGGGCGCAATCCGCTGTCGCGACCGGGCTGGAACGGGCGCGACTGCGCCTGATGCGCGGCCACATGCAAATACCGCGGTCCGTTCGCGTGCTGCGGTCCCGGACGCTGATCCCCGGCGCGCCCTTCGCGGTGACGATCCTGCGGCGGTTTCGGGCAGTCCTTGGCGCGGCATTCCCGAGGCCGCTGCTCATGGTCCTTTCCCGGCCGGGCATCCTGACGGTGTTCGCATTGCGGCGGTTTCGGACATTTCTTGTCATCCTGTCGGCAGGCGGGCGGCGGGTCTGCCGGGCGGTTCTGGGCATTTGCTGTCTGGATCGTGCCCAAGCTTGTTGCCGCGATCGCGACCATCATCAGAAATCGACGCATCGTCTGTCCTTTTTTGCTCGATTTGGCCTGCCGTGCGCGTGGCAGAGCCGATCCCTAGCCCGCGACCATGTCCCGGATTGGTCCTTCAGGTGACGAAAGATGTCCCCGAGGGGGGAATGGTGACTGCCTGTTTCGGCAGATCGCGCAGCAAAACTTAGTCACAAACTTGGCCCGGCATGCTGTCCGCATTCCGGTTGGAAAGAGGCAAGAAATGGGTGAACGCGCATGAAGCATATTCTGGTCGTCGATGACGATCCCAAGATCCGCAGCCTTCTGCGCCGCTATCTCGAGGGTCAGGGGTTGCGCGTCTCGGTCGCGGCGGACCGCCGCGAATGCGAGGCGCGGATCGCGGATTTGCGTCCCGACATCATTATCCTTGACGTGATGCTGCCGGACGGCTCGGGCCTTGATATCTGCCGCAACCTGCATGAGCGTCGCCCGGATCTGCGGATCATCCTGCTAACCGCGCTGAAAGAGGATGTCGACCGCATCATCGGGCTGGAACTGGGCGCGGATGACTATCTGGGCAAGCCCTTCAACCCCCGCGAACTGGTCGCCCGGATCAAGGCCGTGCTGCGCCGCTCGAGCGTCGATGATCCGCCTACGCCCGAGCCGCGGATCTATGGTTTCGCCGGTTTCACCGTTGATCCGGGCCAGCGCCGTGGTCTTGCCGAGGATGGCAGCGAGGTCGAACTGACCGGTGCCGAATTCGATCTGCTGCATGTCTTTCTGGAACGTCCGGCGCGGCTCTTGTCGCGCGACCAGCTTCTGGACCTGACGCAGGGCCAGGGCCGGGGCCAGGGCCGGGGCCGGGGCCGGGGCCGGGGCCGCGATCCGCTGGATCGCTCGGTCGATGTGCTGATGAGCCGCCTGCGCCGAAAGCTGGCCGAAAAGGTGCGGGAAACGATCTTTCGCACGGTGCGGAATGGCGGCTACCAGCTTGCCATGCCGGTGACAGTCGGAAACGCGCGGGACTGAGCCAAGGATGAACTCGCTTAGGACCTGCATCGCCGCCCTCCTGATCGACGCGATCGCAGCCCCGCCCGGGGTGGGGCCGAGGCCCGCGCCATCGAATTCCTGCGCCATGCCCTTGCCCGGACGGGGGACCCCTTGGCCGCGCTGGTCACCCGCGAGCCCGGACAGGCCGCGCTGAGCGTGTCTGTCCCGGTCGGCGGCGAAAGCTGGCTCGTGCTGCCGCTTCCGGACCTGTCGCCGCCGCCGGAGCAACGGCGGGTTCTGGCGATCTGGCTTTCGCTGATGGGTCTGGGCAGCGCGGCCATTGCCATCCATGTCGCGGGAAGGTTGGTGCGCCCGCTGCAACTGATCGAACGGGCGGTGGAAAAGGTCGGCCCCGACGGGATGATGCAACCCTTGCCCGAGGCCGGTCCCGCCGAGGCGCGCGCCAGTTGGGCGGCGCGATGTAAAGCCGGATGCGCCTTGTCGCTGCGGCGGGGCACGACCTGCGCACTCCCATGACACGGATGCGCCTGCGCGCCGAATTCATCGAGGATGGCGAAGGGCGGCAGAAATGGCTCGCCGATCTCGAAGAGCCGGACATGATCGCCGACAGCGCGATCCGCGCTTCTGCGCGAAGAGGTCGGCCCGGATGCGATCGAAGCGCTGCGGCTGGACCGGCTCTTGACCGAGGTCGCCGAGGAATTGCGCGGGTTGGGTCACCCCGTAACGCTGGGTGCGTTGCCACCTGTCGAGGTCACCGCAGGGCCGCTCGCGATCAAGCGCGCGCTGCGCAACCTGATCTCCAATGCCGCGACCCATGGCAAGGGGGCCGAGGTGACGCTGGCCCGGCAAGGCGACGCGGCAATAGTGCGGATCCGCGACAATGGTCCGGGCGTCCGAGGACCTGATCTGGCGCGTGTTCGAGCCGTTCTTCCGCGTCGATCAGGCCCGGCACAAATCCGTGCCGGTGGCCGGGCTTGGCCTTGCCGTCGCGTGCGAGATCATCGAACGCCACAAGGGCAGCATCACCATCAGAAACCGCGAGCCGCAGGGGCTTGAGCAGATCTGCCGGCTGCCTCTTTCGCGACCATCCGATCGGCGTCTCTAGGCCCGAGGCTGGCCCTCCGGTCTCGGGCGGATCTCGCCATCGACCAGAACCATGACATCGCCCCGGCTGGCGCGCTCGATCCGGGCCGAGACGTCCCAGACGCGGGCCAGAAGTTCGGGCCGCAGCACCTCGGACGGGCTGCCCGAGATTGCCAGCCTGCCCTGCGACAGGACCAGCAGCCGGTCTGCCCAGCGGGCGGCATGGGCCAGATCATGCAGCACCGCGATCACCGTCTTGCCCTCGCGCGCAAGGGCGCGGGCGATCGACAGGACGCGATGGCTGCGCGCCATGTCCAGCGCGGATGTGGGCTCGTCCAGCAGGATAAGGGGCGGGTCGCGCACCAGGACCTGCGCCAGTGCGACAAGCTGCATCTGCCCGCCCGACAGATGCGACAGGGGCCGCAGCGCCAGCTCCATGACGCCGACCCGGTCAAGCGCGGCAAGGGCGCGGTGCTCGGCGCTGCGCCCCCCGGCCAAGCGTCCCGCCAATCCGCCTCCGGAATGGAGGGCGACGATTAGGCTGTCGAGGACCGACAGATCGCTGCCGCTCGCGCTTTGCTGGGGCATGAAGCCGATCAGCGCCGCCCGCTCGGCAGCCGGGATCTGGCGCAGATCGCGCCCGCCCAGGGTGATTTCGCCGCGATAGGGCAGGACCTGCGCGATGCTGCGCAGAAGCGTCGATTTCCCCGCCGCATTCGGACCGGCCAGGACGGTCAGCGCGCCGGGCTGGATCGGGGGCAGGTCTAGCCCGTCGATGACCCGGGCGCGGTCGCGGATGACGGTCAGACCGGCGATGGCGAGTCCTTTCATCTGCGTCCTCCGCGCGTCAGGATCAGCAGGAAAAAGATCGGCAATCCCACAAGCGAGGTCACGATCCCCAAAGGCAGCAGGATCCCCGGCACCAGCATCTTGGCCGCGACCGAGGCAAGCGAGGTCAGCAACGCGCCCGCGAAGACGCTGGCCGGCAGCAGCAGGCGATGATCCTCGCCCACGGCCAGTCGCGCCATATGCGGCCCGGCCAGCCCGACAAAGCCGATCACACCGACCAGAGACACGGCTGCCCCGGCGAGCAGGCTGACCCGGATCAGCGCAAAGCGCCGCAGCCTTGCGACGTTCAGGCCAAAGGCCTCGGCCCGGTCGGAGCCCAGCCGCAGCGCCGTCATCTGCCATGCCGCACGCAGCGAAAAGGGCAGGCAGGCCGCCAGCACGAGCGCCAGCATGGCGATCCCATCCCACCGCGCCGAGGCGAGGCTGCCCATGGTCCAGAACACCAGTTGCTGCAAGGCGTCAGGCGAGGCGATGAACTGCACCAGCGCCAGCAGCGCGGCGGCGGTGAAATTGATCGCGATGCCCAAGAGGATCACCGTCTCGGTCCCGCCTCCGCGCAGGCTCGAGATCAGATGCAAGAGCCCAAGCGCCCCCAGCGAGAACAGGAAGGCATTGGCCGAGACCGCCCAATGGCCCGGCAGGCCCGGCACGGAAAGGCCGAGCACCAGCGCGACCCCCGCCCCCAGCGCCGCCGAGGCCGAGACGCCCAGCGTAAAGGGCTCGGCCAGCGGGTTCTCCAGTACGGTCTGCATCTCGGTCCCGGCGAGAGACAGCAGCGCGCCGACCAGCACCGCGAGGACCGCGACCGGCAAGCGGACCTGCCAGACGATGATGCTGTTCGTGGCCGATGTCTCGGGACCGACCAGCAGCGCATCGCGGATCTGTGTCAGCGTCAGGCCCGCCGGGCCCGAGCAGAGATCCAGCAGCATCGCGCCGAAAGCGGCAAGTGCCAGCGCGACGACCAGCCATGCGCGCCTGTGCTTTTGCCGCCGGTGGCTGGCAAGGATCTGTGCCGCAGTCATGGTTGGTCCAGCCACCAGCTGCCAGAGACCCGGACCGGGGAAAAGCGCCGCTCCATCTCGTCGAGCGTCGCGTCGGGATCGAGATCGGCGAAAAGCTGCGGGTGAAAGCTTTTCGCCAGATATTCGACCAGCGCGACATGCAGGGGCGTGTCGTTGAACAGGTGCCAGATCGCATGGGTGCGGCCCTCGCGCACCGCCCGAAGCTGCGCGATCCCCGGCGCCGCGAGCAGAGCGCGAAAACTGGCCTGCGCATCCTCGTTCGGGACGCCCGCGCCAAGAACCAGCCCGCCGCGCGCCGCCATATGCTGGCCTCCGGTCGCAAGCAGGACATCGGGATCGGCGACCAGCAGATTCTCGAGCCCGACATTGCCCATCACGCCGGGCACCATCTCGCGTCCGATATTCTGCCCGCCCGCAGCCGTGATGAAGGCGTCATACACCCCCGGACCGACAGTCGAGCAGCATTTTTCGGGCGTCGCGTGAACCTGCACAAAGACCCGTGCGGGAGCAGGCGCGGCTTGTTCGAGCCGTTGGCGGATCGCATCCAGACGGCTGCTGTAGAGTGCCGCCAGTTCGGTGGCGCGGGCCTCGGCACCGGTCAGGCGCCCCAGCAGCTCAAGGCTGGCCGGGGTGTTCTCGATGGGCTGGCTGAAAAAGTCGATGAAGGCGACGGGGATTCCCGCCGCGCGGATCTGGCTGATCGGCTGCTGCAATTGCGGGTCGGAATGATCCATCAGCGACAGCAGCAAGAGATCGGGTTGCAGCGCGATGACCTGCTCGACCGAAATTTGGCGATTTCCCGCCCCCACGGTGGCAATCCCCGCAATCTGGGGAAAGCGTGCCGCATAGGCCGCGCTGGTCGCGGGGTCGATGCCCTTGTCCGTGCGCCAGCCTGCGACCAGTGCGACGGGATCCTTGTGCAGCATGCCCAGAACGGTCAGGTGGCGACCCTCGCCCAGGACGATGCGCCGGGCCGGGGCGGGCAGGGTGACGCGCTGGCCCGTCACATCCGTGGCCCAGATATCGGCCCGCGCGGCCATGACCGTGCCCAGCACGAGCAAACTGGCAAGGCAAAGGCGCTGGATCGTCGCCATCCAGCCAAAGACGCGTTCGCGGTTCATATTCTGTCCTTGGTCGTGATCGGGGGCCGAACGTCCCGCGCGCAGCGGGGCTGAAATGACTTTACCTGATTGGAATTGTCAATTATCCGCACCGCAATGCCCAGAACCGGAAAGCCGCCATGACGACGCTTCCGCCGCGCGCGGGCCGCGAGGCCGAACTTGCGATCCTTGCCCATCCGCCGCGCAGCCATATCATCCAGTCCAGGGACATCCGCATTGATGCCCCGCCCGAACATGGCGGCGCCGAAACCTACCGCCTGTTCATCGCGCGGCCCCGTCTGGCGGTGCCGGGCGGATATCCGGCGCTTTACATGCTTGATGGCAATGCGGCGTTCGACTTTCTCACGGGTGCGCTGCTCGAGGCCCATCCCGGTCTGGCGGTGGTCGGCATCGGCTATGCGACCGGCCAGCAATTCGCGCGCGCTTCGCGTATCCGGGACTACAGCCCGCCTGCGAGCCTCGGTGCAGCGCTTCTTCCCGATCCGCATCATCCCGCGCGGCTGGCCGGCGGGGCGGAAAATTTCCTGCCGCGGCTGGTCGGGCCGTTGCGCGATGCCGCCGAGGCGGGACTGCCGGTCGATCCCGCCCGCAGGACGCTCTGGGGTCATTCCTTTGGCGGGCTGTTCAGCCTCTTTGCCGCCGCGACCGCGCCCCAGAGCTTTGCGCGCTACGCGATGATCAGCCCCTCGATCTGGTGGAACGAGGCGATTGCACGGGATCTGGTCGATAAAACGGGTTTTGCCGCATCGACGCCGATCTATTTCGCGGTGGGTGATCGGGAAAAGCGCGGCAATGATCCGGGCCCCGAGCCGACCGCGCCCCCGGCGGCGACGCTTGCCCTGCGCGATGCACTGGCCAGGCGCCCCGGCGTGGATCTGCGCGCCGAAATATTCAGCGGCGCGATACACATCGCCAGCCTGCCGGCCTCGCTGCCGCGGACGCTGGAACTGGCGGGGCATGGCTAGGCCTCGAGGGCGCGCATCCGGCGCGCCAGTTCCGGGCAGATGAGCCCTGCGGCGCTGGCGCTGATCATCTCGGCATGGCGCAGAGGCAGGTCGATCCGCTCAAGATCGCGGGCATGGGAATGCCAACGCGCCGGGTCAAAGCGGTGCCCGCTATGGCCGGCGGCGCAAAGATGCAGCAACGGGCCGTCAAATCGGCGATGCTCATGGGCGCGCAGCAGTCGGTTGGTGCCGCTGACCAGCCGGGTCACGGCATCCAGCACGGTTTCGGGCAAAGCGGCCAGCGCGCTATCGCCCCGCCTGAGGAAATCCACCACTTTGGCGCGGCTGTCGAGTTCGGGATGGGCCTCGGGATCGTGCCCGGCAATGGCCAGAAGGGCGCGCAGCGACGCCGACTCGTCCTGTTCGGGCAGCGATCGCCAGGTCTCGGCCGGATAGGCGTCGAGCAGGGCCACCAGGCCCAGCTTTCGTCCCAAGCCCTGCAACTGAACCGCGACCTCCTGGGCGAGAACACCCCCCACAGACCAGCCCGCCAGATGGATCACGCCATCTGGTGCAATTGCGGAGATTTCGCGCGTATAGATCTCGGCCAGCGCGCGCAGCGAGGCGGGCAACGGGCCCCCGCCCAGCAAGGGGGACTGCAGCGCATGGACCGCCCGATCGTCCAGTCCCAGCGCAAGACGCCGGTAACACCAGCCCAAGCCCCCGGCGGGATGAAACAGGAAGAGGGGCGCACCCCGCCCTGCGGCACGCAGCGTCAGGACCATGCCCAACCCGGCATCCTCGCGGCGCGATTGCAGCGCGGCCGCCAGATCCGACAGGACCGGCGTCTCGAAGATCTGGCCCAGACCGGGATCTTGGCCGAATTCCTGCGCAATGCTCAGGATCAGGTTCAGGGCCGAGAGGGAATCTCCGCCAAGCGCAAAGAAATCAGCCTCGCGCAGGGGGGGTGCGGGCAGAGACAGGACGCGGGCATAAAGCCGCGCAAGCGTGGTTTCGACCTCGCCCTGTGCGGGCATGCCCCCTGATGACGGGGCGAGCGGGGCGGGCAGGGCCACGCGGTCCAGCTTGCCATTTGCCGTCACCGGCAGCGCGGGCAGGGCCATGATATGGGAGGGGATCATATGGGCGGGCAGATTGCGGGCCAGATGGCTTTGCAATTTCTCCTGCGCGTGGTCCGCGCCGGGCACGACATAGGCGACAAGCTGCGCGGTTTCGCCCTGCTGTCGCGCCAGCACGGCGGCCTCGGCCAGCATCCCGCTGGAAAGCAGCGCGGCCTCGATCTCGGCCAGTTCGACACGCATGCCGCGGATCTTGACCTGATGGTCGCGCCGACCCAGATAGATCACCGCTCCGTCCTCGCGCCGCATCGCAAGGTCGCCCGTCGCGTAGATCCTTTCGCCGGGCAGGAAGGGATCGGCAAGGAAACGCTCGGCGGTCAGTTCGGGCTGCCCCAGATAGCCCCGCGCCAATTGCACGCCGCCCAGGAAAAGCTCGCCCGCGACGCCCTGGGGGACGGGTCGGCCCAAAGGGTCGAGGATGTAAAGGCGGGTGTTCCAGACCGGGTCGCCGATCGGCAGGGGGGCGCTGTCGTCCTGCGGTCCCGCCTCCCAGAAACTCACATCCACGGCTGCCTCGGTCGGACCATAGAGATTGTGCAATTCTGCGCGGATGCGGGCATGGAACCGGTCGCGATGTTCCGGCGCAAGCGCCTCGCCCGAGCAAAAGACGCGCTTCGGGGAAAGCCCCGCCGAACCCGGCGAGGCCAGAAAGGCCGAGAGCATCGACGGCACGAAATGCGCGGCGGTGATCGCATTATCCCGGATCAGCGCCGCAATCGCCATCGGGTCGCGATGCGCGCCCGGCGGCGCCAGAACCAGCGTCCCGCCGCAGATGAAGGGCAGGAACAATTCCCAGACCGAGACGTCGAAGGTGATCGGTGTCTTTTGCAGAATGCGGTCCGAGGCATCGAAGCCGTAATGCGCGCGCATCCAGAGCAGCCGGTTCACGATCGCGCGGTGCTCGATCATCACGCCCTTGGGCTCGCCCGTCGATCCCGAGGTGAAAAGGACATAGGCCAGATCATCCGAGGCGGGCCGGGGCAGCGCCAATCCGGCAGGACGGCTCGGCCAGTTTCCGGGTGGCAGCGGCACCGCCTGCCCGTCACAATCGAGCGTGGCTTCCGCAAGCAGGATCGCGGCCTCGGTGCGCGCGAGCAGCCGCGCCAGCCGGGCCGGAGGGTTCTCGGGGTCGAGCGGCACATAGGCCGCGCCGGCGCGCAGCACGGCCACAAGCGCCACGGCCAGATGCTCGGACCGGGGCAGGGCGACGGCGACCAGCTTGCCCGGCCCCGCGCCCAAGGCAACCAGTCGTTCAGCCAGCGCCCTCGAGCGCAGGTCCAGCTCGGCATAGCTCAGTCCGGTCGTGCCGAAACGCACGGCCTCGGATGCGGGATGCTTGGCCATCTGCGCCTCGATCAGCGCGGTCAGGCTGGTGGCTTCCAGCGGATGCTCCGTCGCGTTGACCTCCCGGATCTGACGGGCATGTTCGGCGGGCGTGACGGTCTGGACATCGGCCAGTCGCGCGGCCACCAGCGCCGCTTCCAGATAGGCGGCCAGCCGTTCGGCATGGCTTCGGGTCTGGTCCGTCGAGTAGAGTAGCGGATTGCTGTCGATCTCGAGCGCAAGACTGGCCTCTCCATCGCCCCGGAAGGTCACCGAGAGATCATCGACCGCCCCCGCGCCCAGAATATGCAGATCGGCCCGAAGGCCCGCAAAGCGGGGTGCCACGTCAAAGGGTTGCAGGTTCACGATCGGGCCGTAAAGCCGGTCCTCGGCGGCGGTGCGATGCAGGTCGCGCCGCAATTGCTCGGAGCGGTAGCGCCCGTGCCGACGGATGCGCGCCAGTTTTGCCGCGCCCCGTGCCAGAGATTCGGCCAGCGGCACATTCTCGTCTGCCTGCCAGCGCAGCGGCAGGACATTCATCCACATGCAGGGCACGCGCGCGGTCTTACTGCCGAAGCGCAGCGCATGGGGAATGCCCACGGCCCGTTCCCCGTCACCCGAGACGCGCGAAAGGTAATCGGTCGAAAGCAGCGTCAGGATGTCCGGCCAAGCCAGACCCAGATCCGTCGCGGCCTGCCGCAGCCTTAAGCGGAAGGCGGCATCGAGGTTGATGCGCATCCGGTGAAAGCCGTGGGCCGAGACGGGACGACCGCGCGACGGCGAGGCAACACGCTCCATCCCTGCCATCTCGGCCCGCCAGAAGGCCGCATCCCGGTCGCGACGCGGCGCGGCGCGATAGGCGGCATCCTCGGCAATCGCCTCGCTCACCGAAAGAAACGGCTCGGGCGTGGGAATGCCTTGGGTCAGGGCCGAATAGATTTCGCCGACGCGGTTCGTCAGCAGCACCATGCCATAGCCGTCGATCACCAGATGATGCAGGCGCTGATACCAGAAATGCCGATCCGGGCTGAGCCGGAACAGGCAGAAGCGCGCCAGCTGATCATGCGCGAGATCAAGCGCCCGCGCGCTGTCTGAGGCCATCCGGGCCTTTGCCTCGGCCTCGGGATCGTCGCCGGCCGAAAGGTCGTCCCATTCCAGCACAGGCGGCTGCGTGACGCGCCATTGCGCGGGCTGACCATCGGCCGGGCCAAAGCGCGACAGCAGCACATCGCATTGCGCCACCATTGCCGCATGGGCATGGCGGAACAGATCAAGATCGAGCGTTCCGCGCAGTTCGACATATTGGCCGGTATTCAGGATCGGATTGGCCGGGTCGATGGACTGGGCAAACCACATGCCCTCCTGCGCTTCGGTCAGGGCCAAGGGTGGGCTGGTGGCAAGATCAAGGGTCATGTGACAATCGTCCGGGCAGTCCAAGCGGGTCGCTAGAATTGTTTAGTTAAACAGTCAAGAAGCCCTTTTGATCAACCCCAGACATAACGCGATGAAATCGCGAGGAAAACGCCGAACTCTGCGACAGATTGCGACAAATATGGGGCGAAATCTCTCTTGCGCCCCGAGCGGCGGAGTGGTTCTAGATCTGTATTCGCCAGCGATGATGCCAGCCTTATTCTCTGCCCCGGCCCGGCCCTGTTCGGGCCTGCGGCGGGATCGCATCATCTGGACGACAAGGAACCTGTCATGTCGACGCCTTTGATTTCCCGTATGCGGCTGATGCTTTGCGCATCGGCCCTGGCCCTGACCGCGACCGCGGGCGCGGGTCTTGCCGAGACGCATTTCACCAGGTCCCTGACCGAATTCCCGGGCCGTGTCTCGGCTTCGGGTGCCGAACGCGGTGCGCCGATCTACAAGGGCGGCAAGGCGGTCATCTCGGGCGAGAATCTGATCCCGGGCCAGACCATCACGCTGATCCGCGGCGAAAAGACCCTGAACCCCGAGCCAATCACCGTGGACGACAGGGGCGAGTTCAGCCTGACCATCGACATCGATGCCGATGCCCAAACCGGCCTGCAGCCCGTGGTGGTCATTGCCGAGAATCCCGCCGCCGCCGAGGTGGTTCAGTTGAAGATCTCGCCCGAAGTGCCGGTCACGGGCGGCGACAAGTTCGAGATCGCCAGCGAGGCGGTGACGCGGGGCCTGTATCAGGTCAAGGCCAGCGAAGAGGGCGCGGTCTTCGTCACCGCCTCGGTCGGCCGCCCGCCGGTCAAGGAAGCCAAGCTCGTCAAGATCGACCCCGAGACGCTCAAGGTCGCGGCCGAGGCGGTTCCCGCCGCTGCCCCCGCGCGTGAGGATGGCAAGGATGGGGGGCTTTTCGCGGTCTATGGCGTCGATGTGGACAATGCCAATGGCAATGTCTGGGTCACCAATACCCGCCAGAACACCGCGAGCGTCTACAAGCAATCCGATCTGTCGCTGGTCAAGCAGTTCGAGCCCGGCGCGGTGCCCCATGCCCGCGACGTGATCGTGGACGAGGCCAATGGCCGCGCCTATGCCAGCGCCACCGGCACGCCCAATATCGAGGTCTTCGACATCAAGACGCTCGAGAAGCTCGAACCGATCACGCTGCAATCCAATGTGCGAGGCGAAGAGTTCTCGACCATGGCGCTGGATATCGACGAGGCGGGCGGCACGCTGGTCACCGTCAGCCTTTCGACCCCCGAGGCCGCAATCGTGGACCTGAAAACCGGCGAATCCAAGGTCATCACCCTGCCGGGGGTCAAGGCCGCCTCGGGCGTGGCCTATGATCCGCAGGACGGGCTGATCTTTGTCGCTTCGCAGGGCACCGACAATCTGCTGATCGTCAAGGCCGAGACCGGCGAGGTGCTGCATGACGTGGCGGTCGGCGCGGGTGCGCTGAATGTGGCCTTCGAGCCGAAGAGCCGTCACGCCTTTGTCGCCAATCGAGGCGCGGGCACGATCACGGTCGTCGATACTCAGGGCAATATCGTCGCCAATCTGGACGCGGGCAGCATGCCGAACCAGCTGCGCGCCGATGGCGAGGGCAATGTCTGGGCGGTCAATAAATCGCGCGGCGAGGACGATCCCGCAGGCGATCGCATCTGGCGTATCTCCCCCAAGATCTGAAACCGCGTTTCTCATGCAGACACGCTTCGCGGCAGGCGCCGCGAAGCGTTCTTGTTTGAGGTGAGACATGTCAGCCTTGCGACAAATCGCTACAAAAAATGTCAGGATCATGCATTGAATCCCGGGATCACAAATGCTTGAAGCGGGCCAGCCCGCGCCAAGCCAGCTATTTCCCGCCTCAATTCCAGGAAAACAGCTATGGCGACGCCCTTTTTGCGCCCTGCCTCCGGCACGGCTCTATGTCTTCTGATGTCCCTTCCCTTCCTTGCCGGTGCAGGCATCGCCCAAGAGGTGGCCGCATCGGATGAAAACGGCGTCGTGCTGCAAGAGGTCGTGCTGTCGGCCGAGGAACAGAACAAACAGGCGCTTGGCGTGTCCCAGATCACCGAAGCGGATCTGGAAAAGACCCCGGTGGTGAACGATATCTCGGAAATCGTCCGCAAGATGCCGGGCGTCAACCTGACCGGCAACAATACCAGCGGCCAGCGCGGCAACAACCGCCAGATCGACATTCGCGGCATGGGTCCGGAAAACACCCTGATCCTGATCGACGGCAAGCCGGTCATGTCCCGCAATGCCGTCAAGATGAGCCGTGGCGGCGAACGCGACACCCGCGGCGACAGCAACTGGGTTCCGGCCGAGCTGATCGAGCGGATCGAGGTCATCCGCGGCCCGGCGGCGGCGCGTTACGGCTCGGGTGCTTCGGGCGGCGTGGTCAATATCATCACCAAGCGCCCCGAGACCCTGACCGGGCAGGTCAGCATGCATACGACCCAGCCCGAGAGCAGCAAGGAAGGCGCGACCAATCGCATGAACTTCATGCTGGCCGGTCCCGCGGGCAAGGATTTCACCTTCCGCGCCTATGGCAACTACAACCGAACGGATCCCGATGACGCGGACATCAACCCGCCGCGCTATGACGAGGAGGGTGTCGAAGAGCCGCCGATGGCGGGGACCGAGGGTGTCGTCAACAAGGACATCAGCACTCTTCTGAGCTGGCACGTCATCGAGGGCCACCAGGTCGATCTGGAATGGAACTTCTCGCGTCAGGGCAACCTTTACGCGGGCGACACGCGTTCGGGGGCGACCGATGCGCAGTATGACGACCTACTGGGCGAGGAAACCAACCGGATGTATCGCAGCACGCTGGCGATCACCCATCGCGGCGAATATGATTTCGGCGAGTCGAACAGCTACCTGCAATGGGAAAACACCCGCAACTCGCGCCTCTGCTCCGGCATGGCGGGCGGTCCAGAGGACAGCATCGACATGACCTGCATCGACACGGATGGCGATGGCGAGGGTGATGCGACGGGCTTCCAGACCATCACGCTGGACAATATCACCGCAAAGACCGAATGGATCCTGCCGATGCAACTGGCGGGTCGCGCCAGCCGCGTGACCTTTGGCGCGGAATATCGCGGCGAGTTCATGGACGATCCTCACACGATCGGCCTCGATATCGCGGATGACGGTGTTGCCGATGAAAGCGGCGTCGATCCCGATCCGGCGAACCGCGATCCGGAAACCGAGCAGAACACCATCGGCCTTTACGCCGAGGCCAATATCGAATGGTCCGATCAGCTGACGCTGACGCCCGGCCTGCGCTTTGACTATAACGACAATTTCGGCTCGAACTGGTCGCCCAGCCTGAATGCGGAATATGCCTTCAGCGACGAATGGAGGATGAAGCTGGGCGTCGCGCGGGCGTTCAAGACGCCGAACCTGTTCCAGTTGAATCCGAACTACGTCTATCGCACCCGCGGCAATGGCTGCCCCTATATCGACGGTGAACAGGTCGGTGGTCCCTGCTATGTGCTGGGCAACCCGGATCTGGAAGCCGAGCGCAGCTGGAACAAGGAAATCGGCGTCGCCTATCAAGGTCAGAACGGCATCAACGGCAGCCTGACCTATTTCCATAACGATTATGACAACCGCATCGGCTCGGGCACCTACCAGTATAATACCGGGGCGGAATCGAACCGGCTCTATCGCTGGGAGAACCAGAAGAATGCAGTGATCTCGGGGATCGAGGGCAATTTCTCGACCTCGCTGGGTGACCGCTTTGCCTTCAACGCGAACTTCACCAAGATGATCAAATCCGAGATGGAGAACGGCCAGCCGCTGAGCCTTGTTCCGGATTACACGGTGAACTCGTCGCTCGACTGGTTCGCCAGCGATGCGATCACCGTGACCCTTGCCGCCACCCATTACGGCGAGATCGAGGCCACTTCGGTCAACCCGACTACCGGCGCGGATTACGAGGATCCGGATTCCCGCGAGCCCTATACGCTGGTCAATCTGGGGGCGACATGGGGCATGACCGAAAAGGCACATCTCTCGGCCGGGATCACCAACCTCTTCGACAAGACGATCCTGCGCACCAATTCGGGTGATGGCGCGAATACGTTCAACGAACCCGGACGGGCGTTCTACATGACATTGACCTCGACCTTCTGATCCCGCGGGATCGACCCTGAAGATCCGCGACGGCGCTTTCGGCGCCGTCGCCTGCCATTTGCGGACTTGATGACGATGACCGATGTCAAAGAACCCAAGATCCTGATCGTGGATGACGCGCGCGACATCCGCGAGCCGCTTGGCGTCTATCTGCGCCGTCAGGGGCTGCGAACGCGGCTCGCCGGCGACGCGGCCGAGGCAAGGCGGGCGCTGGCCGAAGAGCCCGTGCATCTGGTCATTCTGGACCTGATGATGCCGGGAGAGGGCGGGCTGAGCCTGTGCCGGGACCTGACCCGCGACCGCCGCCTGCCGGTGATCCTTCTGACCGCGCGGACTGCGCCCGAGGATCGGGTGACGGGGCTTGAAACAGGCGCGGATGACTATGTGACCAAACCCTTCGATCCGAGGGAATTGCTGGCCCGGATCCGCGCCGTCTTGCGCCGCGCACCACCCGGGCAACCCGCGGTCATCCTGAAGCAGCGCCGCTTTGCCGGTCTTACCCATGACCCCCATCGTCGCGCCGTGATCCTTGCGGATGGCAGCAGCGTCGAACTGACCAGCGGCGAGGATCGGCTGCTCAGCCTCTTGCTGGACCAGCCGTGGCAGGTCCAGTCCCGCGCCCGGCTTCTGGACCTGCTCCACGGCCGCGAGGCGCGCGCCTATGACCGCGCCGTGGACAACACGATCAGCCGCCTGCGTCACAAGATCGAGACGGTCCCAAGGAACCCCGTGCTGATCATGACGCAATGGGGCGGCGGCTACTGGCTTGCGGCCGAGGTCGAGGCTGTGCCGTGAGAAACTGGCTGGAGCGGATCAAACCCGACGGGCTGGCCGCACGATTTTCGGTCCTGCTTGTCCTTGCGCTGATCGGAGCCAACCTGATCGCGGCGCTGCTTCTGGCGCGCGAGGGGTCGTCCTTTGACCGGGCAATGCGTTTGCAGGGCGATGCGCATCGCCTGGCCGCGCTGATCGAGGCGCTGGAACATGCCGAGCCCGCCACGGCGCTGGCGCTGCCGCAGCGCAGCTCGACCGGCTTCACGCGCTTTTCGGTCGATGCGGCACCGCTGGCTCTGGCGCATATGGGGCGTCTGCCTGTCCAGGAGGCCGGCCTTGCGGCCCAATTGCCGCAGCGAAAAATCGAGATCCGCGAAGTCGGAGCGGCCCCGGATGCCGCGGACCGAGTTCCCTTGCTGCTGGTTTCCGTGTTGCTCGAGGACGGGTTCCATGCCGGGCAATGGCTGAATGCGCTGGCCTATCCCTTGCCCTCGCGGCAGGCTTGGAAATGGAAGCTCGGCTTCTTTGCGCCCTTGGCCGCCTCGCTTCTGGGCACACTTCTGGTCGGGGTGGTCTTTATCCGGCGCATGACGCGCCCGCTGAGCGATCTGGCCGAGGCCGCGCGCGCGGCGGGGCGCGGGGACCGTTCGGCACGGGTCCGCGAATGTGGCGCAAGCGAGATCCGCAATGCCGCCGCCGCCTTCAACGACATGCAACGCCGCATCGCAAGCTTTGATGCCGAAAGGATGCGTCTTCTGGCCGCTGTCGGCCATGACCTGCGCACGCCGATCACCGGGCTGCGCATTCGCGCCGAACTGCTCGACGAGGATGAGCAGCGACACGACATGATCCGCATCCTCGATGACATGGCCGTCATGGCCGAGGAATTGCTGCATGTGACAGCCCCGGGCTCTGCGGTCGAGGACATGCAGATCTGCGACCTGGACCTGATGCTTGCCCAGCTTTGCGCGGATCGTGGAGTCTCGTACCAGCCCGGCGATGCATTGCAGCTGAGGTTGCGGCCCGTCGCCATGCGCCGCGCCATCGGCAATGTCCTTGACAATGCCTTGCGCTATGCCGGCCCCCCAGCCGTTCGACTGCGGCGCGATGCCGGCGGGGCGCAGATCCGGATCGAGGATCGCGGGCCGGGCATTCCCGACTCCATCATCCACGAGGTCTGCGAGCCCTTCATGCGTGCCGAGGCGAGCCGTTCTTATGAAACCGGCGGGATCGGCCTTGGGCTTTCCATCGCCCGGGACGTGATCCGGGATCATGGTGGCACATTGGCCCTGCGCAACCGCACGCAAGGCGGGCTGAGCGTCGAGATCCGCCTGCCGCAACATCAGGCGACATGAAACACCCTGCTCTCATGTCCAAATTCGCCCCCAGACCAAATCCAAGGACGCACGCATGACAAAGGCCCGAACAGATCTTTTCGACAGCCCGGCCTCATATGGGCGGGTGACGCGGTTCCTGCACTGGAGCATTGCCGGGCTGCTGGCATGGCAGCTTCTGGTCATGGGGCTGAAATTGATCTTCGGCCGCCAGCCGTTCCTGTCGCCGCTTGTGGCCTCGCATCAGCCGGTCGGAACGGTCCTGTTCGTGCTGATTGCCTTGCGCCTTGTCTGGGCGGTGGTGAACCGCCGCCGCCGCCCGCCCCATGGCACGGGGCCGCTGGGTCTGGCCGTGGTGATCGGGCATGCGCTGCTCTATCTGCTGATGCTCGCCGTGCCGCTCGCCGCGCTGCTGCGCGTCTATGGCAGCGAGCGGGCCTTTCGGCCCTTCGGGATCGAGCTGTTCGCGGCCCGCGACGCCGAGATCGGCTGGATGGTCGAAATGGGCGCTGCGCTTCATGGCGAATTGGGCTGGGTGCTTGCGGCCCTGATACTGGGCCATGTCGCCATGGTGGCGGTCCATGAAAGAGTGTGGCGCGACGGGACGCTGGCGCGCATGGCACCGCAGAAACGGAAGCGGGACCGGGTGCTGGGATGAACCTCTCGTGAGCATGCGTGCCGCGCCGATTTCCCGATTGACTGCCAAAGGGGTTTTGGTCAGTAAACAGGGTGTCGCGGTGCCTGTACCCTCGGGCCATGCGATCTCTCTCATGCATCCGTGGATGCATCTCAGGACCAGCCAGCCCTCGCCAGCCCATCCTTGTTTCATTGCACCCGCCGGGTGCCTGACGGAGCTGTCCTTGTTATGAATGGCCTGTGCCATGATCCCGCCGATTATTCCGCCATATCCTCCCGACCCGGTCCGATTGTCTTTCGCGGACCATGGGGCAATCTAGCCGCGGCCCGGGATGCGGTTCCGGTCGAGCGGGGCAGGGATGACAGCATGGCCGCGCGTCTGGACCATGTGTGGCGCGGCGCTGCACCGGGTGCGATCCTTGCCGGAGCGCTGCCGTTTCGCAAGGATCGCGAGGATTGCCTGTGGCTGGCGCGGCCCGGCATGGAGGGCCCCGCCCCCGCGCTTGAGTCGGGACGCTCCGGCGGGCAGCTGCGGATCCAGCAGGATGCCGGGGCCGCCTGTTTTGCGAATGGCGTCCGCACCGCGCTGGCGCGGATGAGAGACGACCCTGAATTGCGCAAGGTGGTGCTGGCCCGCACGCTGTCGATCACATCGCGCGAGGAACTGGATCACGGCCGGGTCATCGACCGGCTGGCGCAGGATCCCATGGCGACGGCCTTTCGCGTGCCCTTGCCCGAGGGAAGGGCGCTTGTCGGGGCGACGCCCGAACTGCTGATCCAGAAACGCGGGGACCGGATCGCCTCGCTTCCTCTGGCCGGCTCGGCGCGGCGCTTTGCCGATCCGAGCGAGGACGCGGCATCCTGCATGGCGCTGGCCCGGTCCGAAAAGGATCGCCGCGAGCATGCGCTGGTGGTCGAGCATGTCCTCGATACGCTTGCGCCCTATTGCGCTGCCCTCGAGGCGCCGGATGGCACGCGCCTGACCTCTACCCACAGCATGTGGCATCTGGGCACCGCGATCCGCGGTCGGCTCAGGGACGACACGATACCCTCTCCGGTCTTGGCCGCGCTTTTGCATCCCACTCCGGCGATCTGCGGTTTGCCGGTGGCAGTTGCGGCGGATCTGATCGCCGAACTCGAGCCCGTCGACCGCGGCTTCTATTCCGGAGCGGTCGGCTGGTGCGACAGGTCGGGCGACGGGGCGTGGTTCGTCGCCATAAGATGCGCCGAGATCGCAGGTCGCGATGCCCGGCTCTATGCCGGAGCAGGCATCGTCCCCGGCTCGGACCCAGAGGCCGAAATGGCGGAAACCGCGAGCAAATTCGCCGCGCTTCTGCAGGCCCTCGGCCTTCCGGCGGATGCCGCCCATAATCTGACCAAGTAAGACGACCAGAGGACTATTCATGGCCTTGCCGAAGATCAGCCCCTATGCGCCGCCCTGCGGGCCGTTTGCGTCCCGGGCGGGGTGGAGCGTCGAGCGCGGCCGCGCGGCATTGCTTGTCCATGACATGCAGCGCTATTTCGCGGCGCCCTTCCCCCCTGCCGCGGATCCGCTGGAATCCGTTGTTAGACATATCGCGCGACTGGTTGCTGCGGCCCGGGCGGCCGGCATTCCGGTATTCTATACCGCGCAGAAGGGGGATCAGTTTCGTCCCGACCGCGGCCTGCAAGCCGATCTCTGGGGGCCGGGGATGCGCGGGCTTGCCGAGCATGAAGAGATCCTGCCCGAACTGGCGCCCAACCCGGCCGATCATGTTCTGGTCAAGCACCGCTACAGCGCGTTCCAGCGCTCGAATCTTGAGGCTTTGCTCAGGGCGCGTGGCCGGGACCAACTGCTGATCACCGGCATCTATGCCCATATCGGCTGCCTCTGCACCGCGGCAGAGGCATTTCAGCGCGACATTCAACCGTTCGCCATCGCGGATGCTCAGGCGGATTTCAGTGCCGAGAAACACCGCATGGCGATGGAATGGGTGTCGGATTGCTGCGGCGGCGTCTTGGGCACGGACGCAGCCCTTGCCGCGATTACGGAGAATGCGTGATGCAATTGACTGGTTTTACGGATCGGGCGGCCTTTGTCACCGGTGCTGGCGGCGGGATCGGACAGGTCATGGTCGCGATGCTGCGCGCCTCGGGGGCTCGGGTCTTTGCGACGGATATCGAACCGGCGCTTCCGGCCCGTCGCGAGGGCGATGCGGGCCTGGTCTGGCAGGCCCTCGACGTGCGCGACGGAGAGGCGGTCGAGGCGACCGTCGCCGCCGCCGAGGCCCAGATGGGGCCGATCAGCCTTGGTGTCCATGCCGCAGGCGTGCTGTCGACCGCCTCGGTGCTCGAGACATCGGGCGAGGAATGGCAGCGCGTGATGGATACCAATGCGGGCGGGACCTATCGGGTGACGCGCGCGCTGGGTCGGAACATGGCGGCCCGGAACGAGGGCGCGATCGTGGTCATCGGCTCGAATGCCGGAGGCATTCCACGCCAGAACATGGGGGCCTATGCCGCCTCGAAAGCCGCGGCGGCGATGCTTGTGCGCTGTCTTGGTCTAGAGCTGGCGCAACATCGGGTGCGCTGCAATATCGTCGCGCCGGGCTCGACCCTCACGCCGATGCAGACCGGGATGTGGCAGGATGCTCAGGGCGAGGCCCGGATCATTGCCGGCGACGCGGCCAGCTTTCGCACCGGCATTCCGCTGGGCAAGCTGGCGGTGCCAGAGGATATCGCCCAGGCGGCGATGTTCCTGCTGTCGGATCAGGCAGGCCATATCACCATGGCCGACCTTTATGTCGATGGCGGGGCCACGCTTCGGGCTTGAGCCCGCACCCTGCGCGGGTGGCCGTGTCAGGCCGCCTGCCTTGGCTCGATCAGCGCCCACCAGGCGTCAATGCTGGGCTCATGCGCCAGTTCGAGCATGGTGAGCCGGATCCCGTGCCGTTCAAGCTCGGCGAGAAGCCGCATGACCGAAATCGAATCCAGCCCGTAAAGCGTCAGGTTCTCGCCGGGGTCGATATCCTCCTCGTCCTCGATCATTCCTGCCACCTGGGCGATCAGCCAATCCCTGTCGATCGTCTTGTCCATCGCTTCGTCCTGTTTCACGTGTCACATTCGGCCAGCATGTCGCGCAGCCGCTTTTTGTCCGGCTTGCCCACATGGGTCAGCGGAAGCTCTGCCACGAAGCGAAAGCGGTCGGGCAGCTTGTAATCGGCAATGCCCAGTTCCATGAGATGCTTGCGCAGCAAAATCCCCTTGAGGCCGGCATCGCCCACGACAAAGGCGCAGCTTTTCTCGCCCAGGCTGTCATCGGGCGTCGAGACCAGCGCGGCCTGACGGACGGCGGGATGACGCATCAGCAAATGCTCGATTTCCTCGGAGGCGATCTTTTCCCCGCCGCGATTGATCTGGTCCTTGACCCGACCCACGACCTGCAGGTTGCCGCTGGGATGGCGCCGGACAAGATCGCCGCTGTAATAGAAGCCCTCGGCGTCAAAGGCCCGGGCATTCTGCTCTGCCGCGCGGAAATAGCCGCGGAAAGTATAGGGACCACGGACGGCAAGCTGGCCCTCGGCACCCTCGGGAACCGGATCGCCCTGTAGGTCGAGGATCCTGATCTCGTCCGCTTCGCTGATCGGACGGCCCTGCGTGGCAAAGACGACCTCGTCGGGATCGCCGAGCCGGGTGTAGTTCACCAGCCCCTCGGCCATGCCGAAGACCTGCTGCAACCGGCAGCCAAGAACCTCGGGAACCTGTCGCGCCAGCGTTTCGGCAAAGCTCGCGCCGCCGACCAGAAGATGATCGAGCGGTGCCGGAGCGCCACGTAGCTTAGCGGCCTCGACCCAGAGCGAGACGGCCGAGGGCACCAGTGCCGCCATGGTGACCCTGTGTTCGGCGATCAGGTCGAAACAGGATTGCGGCTCGGGGTTCGGGGCCAGGATGACGCAGCCTCCGGCATCGAAGACGCCAAGCGCGCCGGGCGAACTCATCAGGAAATTATGCGGCGCGGGCAGGGCGCAGAGAAACCGGGTGGCCGAGGTGACGCCACAGATGCGATTGCTTTCGCGTATGCTGTAATCGTAATCGTCATGGGTGCGCGGGATCAGCTTGGGCGTGCCGGTGCTGCCCCCGGAGAGTTGAAAGAACGCCACCTCGCCGGATGGTGTGGGACCGGCCCCCTCGGGCAGATCGGCATCACCGTCACACCGGTCCGTCAAGCTGAATGCCTCATCGCTCAGAAAAAGCGTCTGTTCGACGCTGGGCAATTCGGCCAGGAAAGCTTCATCGGCGAAAACCGGATGGGCGCGATCCGCGATCAGCAGCCTTGGACGGATCTGCTCGGCATAGGCCCGCAACTCGTTCTGCTTGTGGCTGTAAAGCGCGTACACGGGTACGACGCCGATCTTTATCAGCGCAAAGAACGTCATGTAAAATTCGGCCCGGTTGGGCAGATGTACCAGCGCCGTATCGCCGTGACCCAGTCCCGTCCGGCAAAGATGCGTGGCCAGCGCGCGCGCCGCGCGTTCAAGCTGTCCGTAGCTGATATGGCGCGCGCCGCAGAGGATCGCCGTCGCATCGGGATTGCGCGCGGCCTGTGCCTCGAGCCCGGCCGCAAGGGATCTGCCGAGCCAGTAGCCGCGGTCACGATAGGATTGCGCCAGATCCTCCGGCCAGGGAGTAAATTCGATCATCAGACCCTCATTCGCTGAGCGGACTGGCTGGCTTGCGTGCGGGCCAAGGCCGACGCGGCGGGCGTGTCGTCTGATCGTCTTCCCCGATCCTGTCGCCGGCTGCAAGCAGGAAGCGGCGTGCACGCGGGCTCTGCGTCAGGCGGCGTGGGCCCCGCCTGCGAGGGTTTCGACGAACTTCAGCACCTCGGGAACCGGACGACCCTCGCCGATCAGCTTGACGATGGCCGAGCCGACGACGCAGCCATCCGCGACCGAGGCGACCGCACCGGCCGCTTCGGGTGTCGAGATGCCAAAACCCACGACCACAGGCAATTGAGCGGCTGCGCGGATCCGGGCGACCTCGGGGGCAACCTCGCTTGCATTCGCGGCCTGTCCCCCGGTGATCCCGGTCACCGAAACGTAATAGACGAAGCCCGAGGTGTTCCGGACGACGGCGGGCAGACGGCGGTCATCCGTGGTGGGCGTGGCCAGACGGATGAAGTTCAGCCCCGCATCGCGGGCGGGCAGGCACAATTCGCTATCCTCTTCGGGCGGCAGGTCAACGACGATCAGCCCGTCGATCCCCGCATCCTTTGCCTCGGCCAGAAAGGCCTCGACCCCGCCGTTGCGGGCGTAGATCGGGTTATAATAGCCCATCAGAACGATCGGCGTGCGGTCATCGCTTGCGCGGAAGGCGCGCACCATCTCGAGCACGCGGGTCACGCTGCCGCCTGCTTCCAGAGCGCGCTGGCCTGCCGCCTGAATCGTTCCGCCATCCGCCATCGGATCGGTGAAGGGCATCCCCAATTCGATGATGTCCACGCCCGCGCCGGGCAGGCCGCGCATGATTTCAAGCGAGGTTTCGAAATCGGGATCGCAGCCCATCATATAGGCGACGAAGGCCTTGCCCCCGGTTTCGGCAAGCCGCGCGAAAGTGTCGTCGATTCTGGTCATGGCCCGCTTCCCTGTCTGGCGCTTTCGTTCCGCCGCCAAGCTATCCCCCGACGCCGCGGAAAGATCAACGCCCCGGACTGGACTTGGACCGCATCCGACCCTAAAAGGCGCGAGATTTCCGGGAAAAAAGGGGTGCATCATGGGCTTTCGCATGGGAATCGTCGGGCTGCCGAACGTGGGCAAATCGACGCTGTTCAACGCATTGACGAAAACCGCTGCCGCTCAGGCCGCGAATTTCCCCTTCTGCACCATCGAGCCGAATGTCGGCGAAGTGGCTGTTCCCGATCCGCGTCTTGACGCCTTGGCCGAAATTGCGGGCAGCAAGCAGATCATCCCGACGCGCATCACCTTCGTCGATATTGCGGGCCTCGTGAAGGGCGCCTCGAAGGGCGAGGGTCTGGGCAACCAGTTCCTTGCCAATATCCGTGAGGTTGATGCCATCGCCCATGTGCTGCGCTGCTTCGAGGATGGCGACGTGACCCATGTCGAGGGCCGCGTCGATCCCATTGCCGATGCCGAGACCATCGAGACCGAGCTGATGATCGCCGATCTCGAATCGATCGAGCGCCGCCTTGCCAATATCCAGCGCAAGCTGAAGGGCGGCGACAAGGAAGCCGTGGCGCAGGAAAAGCTGCTGAAAGCCGCGCAAGTCGCGCTGGAAGACGGCAAGCCCGCCCGCACCGTCAAGGTCGATGACGAGGACCGCAAGGCCTGGGACATGTTGCAGCTTCTGACCGCGAAGCCCGTGCTGTTCGTGTGCAATGTCGAAGAGGACAAGGCCTCGACCGGAAACAGCAAATCGGACCTGGTCGCGAAAATGGCCGCCGAGCAGGGCGCGGGCCATGTCGTGATCTCGGCCAAGATCGAAGAGGAGATCAGCCAGCTTCCCGCCGAGGAAGCCGGGATGTTCCTCGATGAAATGGGCCTGACCGAGGCAGGCCTCGACCGCCTGATCCGCGCCGGCTACGCGCTCTTGGGCCTTGAGACCTATTTCACCGTCGGCCCGAAAGAGGCGCGCGCCTGGACGATCCACCATGGCACGCTGGCCCCGCAGGCCGCGGGCGTCATCCATGGCGATTTCGAGCGGGGCTTCATCCGCGCCGAGACCGTCGCCTATCAGGATTACGTCACCTACAAAGGCGAATCCGGCGCGCGCGAGGCGGGAAAGTTCCGCGTCGAGGGCAAGTCCTATGTCGTGCAGGATGGCGACGTGCTGCATTTCCTGTTCAACGCCTGATCGGCGCGACGGCTTTTGACGGAACGGCCAGCCCTGGGGGCTGGCCGTTTTGCTTTTGTCCTCAGCTCAGAAAATTCCGCAGGGCGGTCAGTTCCTCGGGGCGGATCTCATGGCCGCCATCATGCAGGTTCAGCTCGACCTCGGCCTGCTGGTCCCTGAAATAATCGGCAAGGGTGCGGGTCAGGGACAGGGGCGAAATCGGGTCGCGCCGCCCGGCGGTGATCAGGACCGGCCGGCCCGCAAGCCGGGGCTGCGGCGCGGGATCAAAGGGGATCAGCGGGTGCATCAGGGCCGCCCGGTCGATCAGTTCGGGCTGATGGAACAGCACCGATGCCAGAATGTTCGCCCCGTTCGAATAACCCAGGGCCCAGACGGGCGCGCCGGGATTAGCGGCGCGATGGGCGGCGATGAACCCCGCCAGTTTTTCGGTTCGGCGGGCAAGGTCCTCCATGTCATAGACACCTTCGCGGGTGCGGCGAAAGAAGCGGTTCGCGCCATGTTCCGACACATCGCCGCGCGGCGAGACGATCCCGGCCCGGGGAAGCAATTGGGACACGAGGCCGGAAAACTGGTGCTCATCGCCACCCGTCCCGTGCAGGGTCAGGACCAGAGGCTGGTCCGTGTCGCGGGGCTTGGCGAAATGCTGGTAGCTGTGAATGCTCATTCCATCCTCCTTTCGGGCGGCGGCCACCGGGGCCGCCGCAAGTGACCGTTCAGCCCAGCGGGGGCAGGATGCGCTCGATCTGGCTGCGCAGATGTTCGTGTTGCTGGGGAATGCGCAGCGCCTCGCCCAGATGGGCGGTGTCCTCGTCGCGGTCGAATCCGGGCTCATTGGTCGCGATCTCGAACAGCACGCCGCCCGGCGTGCGGAAATAGATCGCCCAGAAGTAATCGCGGTCGATCACGGGCGTCACATGATAGCCGGTATCCATCAGGGCCTTGCGGACCTCAAGCTGGGCGGCGCGGTTCTCGACGGCAAAGGCGACGTGATGGACCGAGCCCGCGCCCTGCCGGGCCGGAGCCGCATCGGAAAGCGTCTCGAGATCGACGATGTCGGCCCCGTTGCCATCCCTGACGGCAAAGCGCGTCACATTCCCCTGCTTGTCGATGGGCTCGTAATTCATGAACTTCAGCAATTCGGCCGTCGCACCCTGATCACGCAGACGCATCGAGACGCCATGAAATCCCTGGATCCCTTCGTCGGTGGGAACGGTGCCGGCAAAGGCGGCGCGGGGATCGCCCTCTTTCTCGACCAGCGCAAAGCCGTCGCCATCGGGACCGGCAAAGCGCAGACGCTTCTCACCGAAAAGCACCTCATCCTTGAGCCCGGTGACGCCCTGTGCCGTCAGACGCTCTTTCCAGAAACCGAGGCTGCCCTTGGGCACGGTGAAGAGCGTGTCTCCCACCTCGCCCGAGCCAGGGCGGCCGCGCACGATATGCGGGAAGGGGAAATAGGTCATGACCGAGCCGGGGGTTCCGACCTCGTCGCCGTAATACAGGTGATAGACATCCGGCGCGTCGAAATTCACCGTCTTCTTGACCCGGCGCAGCCCCAGCTTGCCGGTGAAGAAATCATTGTTTTCCTGGGCATCAGCCGCCATCGAGGTGACGTGGTGGAGGCCCTTGATCTGATGCAGCATGGTTGGTTCTCCTGTTTGGGCCGGTCGATCCGTACCCTTTGGCTGAAGCAAAGATGGACGCGATTGCCATTGCAGAAAATATCCATAAAATGACATTGTTTATTTCATCCTGAGCAATAATGGGCGAGCTTGAATCGATCCGGATCTTTCTGGCCGTCGTGGAGCAGCGCAGCTTTGCGGGGGCGGCCCGGATGTTGGGGCTGGCGCCTGCCGCGGTCACGCGCGCCGTGGCCGGGCTGGAACGACAGTTGGGCACCCAGCTTCTGATCAGAACCACCCGCGCAGTGTCGCTGACCGCGGCAGGCGCGCTTTACGCGGCCCGCGTCGCCCCGCTCGCCGAGGGGCTGGGCGCGGCGGCCGAGGAGATGCGGGAAAGGCAGGGAGAGCTCAGCGGCCTGTTGCGGATCAGCGCGCCTTTGTCACTGGGAACGCGGCTCTTGCCCAAGGTGCTGAGCCAGTTCGCCGTGCTCCATCCTCGCACGAGCGTGGTGGTGGATCTGACGGACCGGCTGATCGACATTGTGTCCGAGGATATCGATCTGGCAATTCGGATTTCCGGCGCTCCGAGCGACAAATCCACCATCTGGCGAAAGATCTGCCCGGTGCCGCGATTGCTGGTTGCCGCGCCGGCCTATCTGTCGCGGCGCGGAATGCCACAGGATCCTGTTGACCTGGCCGCGCATGACTGCCTGGGTTATGGCTCCGGCGGGTTCGGAGAAATCTGGAACCTGACCCGCGACGACCAACAGCACCAGATCCGCGCTGCAGGGCGGTTCCAGTCGAACAATGGCGAAGTGCTTGCCCATCTCGCGGCCAATGGCGAGGGCATCGCCATGCTTCCTCAATTTATGCTCCAGCCTGCGCTGGACAGCGGCGAATTGGTGCAGGTCCTGCCCGAATGGCAGCCTCCTGCGCTCTGGCTCACGCTGTTCTATCCCCCATATGCGCGTTTGCCGCTGCGTGTCGCGACATTCTCGAATTTCGTCGAGAGCCATATCCGCGACAATTGGGCTATTGAGACCGGCGCCTGAGGGGCAGGGCGGGGGCTTGCCAGGGTCGATACACGTCTTGCGGCAATTTCCCGGTGGTTAAGGGGGAGCAAACGTAGAATCTTCTCGGCAAGATTGACGATGACATTCCGATGAAGAAGAGCCGTTTCACCAAAGCTCAGGTGATGGGCTTCTTGCGTCAGGCAGTGGGCGGGATCCCGTGCCCGAGCGGTGCCGCGCGTATGGGATCAGCAGCGCAACGTTTTAAGAATGGCGCGCCAAGCATGGCGGCATGGGCTTGGGAATAAAGTGACGTGGCCAGCACAGCGCCGCGCGCTGGCCGAGAAGGCGGTGGCGACGATGGGGGTCAGCATCGCGCTGGCGTGCCTCGGGCTTGGCGTCAGCGAGACCTGTTTCCGCTATTGCCCGAAGCGCGATGACGAAATTGAGCAGATCGCCGACCTGCTGGTCGGGCTGATCATTGCCACAAGGCTTGCGGTTTCGGGCTGTGCTTCCTGCATCTGCGAAATGTCAAAGGGCATGTCTGGAACCAAAGCGGATCACAGGATCTACTGCGAGCTGGAGTTGAACCTGCGCATCAATCCGCCGCGACGGCTGAAGCGGGATGAACTGGCCGTGCCCGAGGCGTCGAACCTCGTCTGGTCAATGGAGTGAGGATCAGAAAACAGTCAGCGGGACGGTTCTCCCAGCCAACATGGCCGATCGCCTGGCCGACGGGCGACAGTTCCGGCTCCTGAACGTGCCGGACGATTTCAATCGCGAAGGCTTGGGCATCGAGGTCGACTTTTTCTGCCAGCGGGGCGCGTGATCCGAAGCCTTGATCGGATCATCGAGTGGCGCGGCAAGCCCGGCACCATAAGGGCCGACGATGTCCTAGCTCGGGAAGGAAACGCGGTTTTGGGCGTCAGGTCACGGGGCATCCGAGCGAACGGGTGCCATAAGAATTGTCGCCCGGGCGGGCTCCGCCGTCAGGAATGGTCTCTGCCATTGGAGGAGAATAAGGAAAGGCCCCGGTGGGGCGTTTCCCCGACGACGCCGAACATTACCTACAAGGTCGCGTCATGCGCCTCCCCGGCCCTTTGAGAGAGAGGTCCTTTCGCTTGGGCTCGTCCGTTCGAAGAAGGGCGGTAGGGTTCGCCGGATTTGATCACGGCGTGAAGGGTGCGGGCCATCTTTGCAGCGGTGGCGGTGTAGGCGCTGGCGGCGCAGATCTGGATTGTGGCGATCCTGCGCGATGCCGCGCTCGAATGCCAGCCACAGCGTACGGCGCAGGCGAGCATTGCCATATTTGGAGATCTTGATCCGGCCTTGACCTTCCCCCCCGGAAGTTCCCTCGGTCTGATGTGGAGTCTGCCCAACCTGAAGGAGCAGACGAGATGAGGAAAAGCCGTTTCACTGAAGCGCAGATTATCGGGATGCTCAAAGAGCAGGAGGCTGGCTTGCCGACGGCTGAGCTGTGCCGCAAGCATGGGCTGAGCCCTGCGACGTTCTACAAGCTGAAGGCCAAGTATGGCGGAATGGACCTGTCCGA
>NZ_SDEB01000023.1 GCF_004522175.1 Paracoccus ravus
TCTGCCGTCTTCTTGTCGCTCATGTCGAAAAGTGTCGCCCCTGCCACGCTGTCCTCATGTTTGTTTCACACTCTGCCCGGCCGGGCAATCAGCGCGCCGGTGTTCACGAGTTGTTCCAATCTGGCCCCATCCGCCGGAATTTGCAAGCACCGACGTCACTCAGGGCCGGGGCAAAGGATCAGCCAAAATCGTTAAGAAACCGTTTCCCGCGGAACGAGATCTTCTTGACGCGTCGTGCAAACGCTTGCATAAAGCGCATCAAGAGCAGAGGAGAGCACTCATGGATTTCAGCGGATCGCCGGTTGTGCGCTCGGTACGTGTCGTGCCCGTGGCCGGGCGGGACAGCATGTTGCTTAACCTGTCAGGGGCGCATGGTCCGTGGTTCACGCGCAATATCGTCATCCTGACCGATAGCGCGGGCAATACCGGCATCGGCGAGGTGCCGGGGGGCGCGGCAATCCAGCGCACTCTGGAAGAGGCCGCCGAATTGGTGATCGGCCAGCAGCTTGGCGATTACCGCCGCGTGCTGCGCAATGTCCGCACCGCCTTTGCCGATCGCGATGCGGGCGGGCGCGGGCTCCAGACATTTGATCTGCGCACCACGATCCATGTCGCGGCGGCGCTGGAATGCGCGATGCTCGATCTGCTCGGCAAGCATCTGGGCCTGCCGATCTGCGCACTTCTCGCCGAGGGCCAGCAGCGCGACGAGGTCGAGATGCTCGGTTATCTGTTTTTTGTCGGAGATCGCGGCCAGACCCCGCTGGACTACCGCGCCGAGGGCGGCAGCGACGACTGGCTGCGGTTGCGCGACGAAAAGGCGCTGGACGCGGCTTCGGTCGTGCGTCTCGCGCAGGCGGCGCAGGATCGCTATGGCTTCCTTGACTTCAAGCTCAAGGGCGGCGTGCTGCATGGCGAGGAAGAGGCGGCCATCATCGCCGATCTCGCCGCTGCATTCCCCGATGCGCGCGTGACCTTGGACCCCAATGGCGCATGGCTGGTCGAGGATGCGATCCGCTATCTTTCACCGCTGAAAGGCGTTCTGGCCTATGCCGAGGACCCCTGCGGCCCCGAGCCGGGCTATTCCGGGCGCGAGACCATGGCCGAATTCAAGCGCGCCACGGGCCTGCCGACCGCGACCAATATGATCGCCACGGATTGGCGCGAGATGGGTCATGCGATCCGCGCCGGTGCCGTTGATATCCCGCTGGCTGATCCGCATTTCTGGACCATGCAGGGCTCGGTCGAGGTGGCGCAGCTCTGCGACCGCTGGGGCCTGACCTGGGGCTCGCATTCGAACAACCATTTCGATGTCTCGCTGATGATGTTCACGCAGGTTGCGGCGGCGGCTCCGGGCAAGATCACCGCGCTCGACACGCATTGGATCTGGCAGGACGGGCAGCGCATCACCAAGGAACCGCCGTTGATCCGGGGCGGCAAGGTCAAGGTGCCGGACGCGCCGGGCCTTGGCGTCGAAATCGACGAGGCGGCGCTGGAAGCCGCGCATCAGAACCACAAGCGCCTGCCGGCTTCGGCCCGCAATGACGCCGCCGCGATGCAGTTCCTGATCAAGGACTGGCAGTTCAACTCGAAAATGCCCGCTCTGGTGCGCGGCTGAGTTTGCGCCGCAGCAGCATCGCCGCTGCGGCCGGAAGATCCGGGCAGGGAGGAGCCCGTCCCGGAAAACGTGCAAACGATTGCACGATTCAACAAAATGGCAGGTGAGGCTGCCAAGGGGAGGACATATGCTCAAGTCACTTCACGCCCTCGCGGGCGGCGTCGCGCTGCTTTGCGCAACCGCCATGCCGATTGTCGCGCAGGATTATCCGTCGAAGCCGGTGACGGTCATCGTGCCCTTCGCGCCGGGCGGGGCGAGCGACACGATCGCGCGGCTGACGACGCAGATCATGCAGCCGAATTTCGCGCAGCCGCTGGTCATCGAGAACAAGCCGGGCGCAACCGGCGCGGTCGGGGCAGGCGAGGTCGCACGTTCCAAGCCGGATGGCTACACCTTGATGCAGGCCTCGATCGGCACCTATTCGACGAACCTGACGCTTCAGCCCGATGCGACCTATGATGCCCGCAAGGATCTGGACATGCTGACCATCGCGGTCCGCACGCCGAACGCGCTGGTCACCCGCCCCGATTTCCCGGCGAATAACGTCGAGGAGTTTGTCGCCGAACTGAAGAAGAAGCCCGATGCGCTGCTTTTCGCCTCGTCCGGCGCGGGGTCCTCGGATCACCTGACGGCGGAATTGTTCTGGCAATTGACCGGCACCACCGCGATCCATGTTCCCTATAAAGGCGGCGCGCCGGCCCAGACTGATGTCATGGGCGGCCATGCCGATGCCTCTTTCCAGAATGTCGGTGCGATCGCCAATTTCGTGAAGGAAGGCAAGATGAAGATCCTGGCCGTGACGGGCGAGACCCGCTCGCCGGCCTTCCCTGACGTACCGACCTTCAAGGAACTGGGGATCGAGGGCCTGGACGTCTATAGCTGGCAGGCATTCTCGGGTCCGAAAGGGCTTCCTGCCGACATCCGGACCAAGCTGGAAAAGGGCCTGACCGAGGCGCTGAACTCGCCCGACCTGAAACCCAAGCTCGAAGCCATGGGCTATGAGATCGTCGCTAATGACGGTGCGGCTGCCGATGCCTTCGTCGCGCAGGAAATCGACCGCTGGGCCAAGGTCATCAAGGACGGCAACATCAAGCTCGAGAACTGAGTTCCAGCCATTCAAGGGGGCGCGCACCTGTCGCGCCCCCAACTCACTTTCGGAAGGCGATCAAAATGCAGGGCTACCGAACCAAGGATTTCTGGGCGGGCGCAGTCTATGTCGCGCTGGGTCTGACGGCTTTTCTGCTCGGCAAGGGATACTCTCTGGGAAGCGCTGCCCGCATGGGACCGGGATATTTCCCGATGGTGCTGAGCGGGCTTCTGGTCCTGATCGGCCTGATCTCGATCGCGCGCGGGTTCCTTTCCGGCGGAGAGGCCGTGCCGCGCATCCATATCCGACCGGCGGTTCTGGTGATCGGCGCGACCTTCTTCTTTGCCGCGACGATTGAACTTCTGGGCGCGGCCATCGCGCTGCCTGCGGCGCTGATCATGGCGGCCATGGCCAGCCGTCTGTTCCGGATTTCGCCCTTTGCCATGCTTGGGGCTGCCGCTTTCACCATCTTTTGCCTCGCCGTTTTCGTCAAAGGCCTCGGGGTGCCCATGCCGATGTTCGGCGCGCTGTTCGGGGGCTGATACGCCATGGAAATTCTTGCCAATCTCGGGCTGGGCTTCGAGACCGCCTTTTCTTTCTGGAACCTCGTCTATTGCCTTGCCGGGGTGTTTCTCGGCACCGCCATCGGCGTGCTGCCGGGTCTGGGGCCGACCGCGACCATCGCGATGCTTCTGCCGGTAACCTTCGGCCTGCCGCCGGAAACCGCGCTGATCATGCTCGCCGGCATCTTCTACGGTGCGCAATATGGCGGATCGACCACCGCCATCCTCGTCAACCTGCCGGGGGAATCCTCGAGCGTGGTGACCGCGCTTGATGGCTACCAGATGGCGCGCAAGGGCGAGGCCGGAAAGGCACTCGCGACCGCCGCCATCGGCTCGTTTGCTGCCGGAACCGTCTCGACCATCCTGATCGCCTTTTTCGCACCTGCGCTGGCCAGCGTCGCGCTGTCCTTCGGCCCGCATGAATATTTCTCGCTCATGGTTCTGGGGCTGATCGCTTCCGTCGTGCTGGCCAGCGGCTCTCTGCTGCATGCACTCGGCATGATCGTCGCGGGGCTGATTTTCGGTCTGATCGGCACGGATGTGAATACCGGAACCCTGCGCTACACGATGGGCATGCCCGAGCTTGCGGATGGGATCAGCTTCGTGGTTCTTGCCATGGGGATCTTTGGTCTGGGCGAAATTCTGGTCAATCTGGAGCATGAGGGCCAGCGCAGCACCGCCCTGAAGAAGATCACCGGGCTCATGCCGAGCCGCGCGGATCTGAAGCAGATCGTCGCTCCGGTCACCCGCGGAACTGCCCTTGGATCGGTGCTGGGCATCCTGCCGGGCGGCGGGGCGATGCTGGCCTCTTTCGCGGCCTATGCGCTGGAGAAGAAGGCGTCGAAAACGCCCGAGCGTTTCGGCCATGGCGCGATCGAGGGCGTCGCCGCCCCGGAGGCAGCGAATAACGCGGGCGCGCAAACCTCGTTCATCCCGATGCTGACGCTGGGCCTGCCCTCGAACCCGGTCATGGCGCTGATGATCGGCGCGATGATCATGCAGGGCATCCAGCCCGGACCCTCGGTCATCGAGGACCAGCCGGTGCTGTTCTGGGGCCTGATCGTTTCGATGTGGGTCGGCAATCTCATGCTCTTGGTCCTGAACCTGCCGATGATCGGGCTTTGGGTCAGGATGATCTCGATCCCCTATCACTATCTCTTTCCCTGCATCGTGGCTTTTTGCGCCATCGGCGTCTTCAGCCTCGCGAACCAGACCTTCGAGATCTGGCTGATGGGGATCTTCGGGCTCTTGGGTTACGTCCTGCGCAAGCTCGATTGCGAACCCGCGCCGCTGCTGCTGGGCTTCATCCTCGGCCCCATGCTCGAGGAACATCTGCGCCGCGCCATGCTGGTGTCGCGCGGGGATGCGACGACCTTCCTGACCCGGCCGATCAGCGCCGTTCTGATCATCGTCTCGGTGCTGCTTCTGGTCAGCATCCTTGCCCCGGCGGTGCGCAGCAAGCGCGAAGAGGCTTTCGTCGAGGATTGATCCCGGCGAGACCGCTTGGCATATGCGGCAAGATTGCGCTATTCGGCCCCTGGCCCGCAAGGTCCGGTTCCCCAAGACAAAAGGCGCGACATGACGGCGAAGCAGGGCAAGAAAAAGGCGCAACCCGTCACCATGGCAACGATCGCCCGCATCGCGGGCGTCACCCCCTCGACCGTCTCGCGCGCCTTCAACCATCCCGAACTGATCTCGCCCGAGACGGTCGAGCGGATCATGGAGGCGGTGCGTCTGACCGGCTATGTGCCCAATCTTGTCGCTGGCGGGCTTGCCTCGAACCGGTCGCGCAGCCTTGCCGCGATCGTGCCCTCGATCACCAATATCATCTACGCGGCCTTCGTGCAGAATTTCGTCGTGAATGTGCGCGAGCGCGGCTATCAGGTGATGCTGATGGAAAGCGGTTTTTCCCGCCAGACCGAGCAGGAACTGGTCGCCACCGCCCTAGGCCGCCGCCCCGAGGGATTTCTTCTGACCGGGGTCAATCACTCGAACGCCTGCCGCAGGCAGCTTCTTGCCGCGGATGTGCCGGTCATCGAGGCATGGGATCTGACCGAAAGCCCGATCGACATCTGCGTCGGCTTTTCCCATGCCGGTGCAGCCAAGGCCGCGGCGCGCCATCTGGTCGGGCGCGGCTATCGCTCGGTCGCGATTGCGACGATGGATGACGAGCGCGCCCTGCGCCGCCGCGATGCCTTCCTGGCCGAGTTGCGGGCCGCGGGCATCGCCCATCCGCGCGAGGTGACCCTGCCCGGAGGCCCGACGCTGGGAAAGGGTCGCCAGGCGCTTGCGCGGCTGCTTGCCGAGCAAGCGGATGACACCGCCGATACCGCGATATTCTGCAGTTCGGACGTGATCGCCCATGGCATCATGATCGAGGCGCAGAGCCGGGGCCTGAGCGTGCCCGGCGATCTGGGCGTGATGGGATTTGGGGATCAGGAGTTCGCAGCCGATCTCAATCCCGCTCTGACCACCATCCGCATCGACCGGGCGGCGCTTGGCGCGCGGGCGGCCGAGGCGATGATGGCGCGAATAGATGGCCGCGAAGATGTCGAACGGCGCATTGATATCGGCTTCGAGGTCATCGACCGCGCCTCGCTTCTGGCCCGGTGACAAGCGGTCAAATCGGGGCGCGATCCTTCGGAACCCTTGGACAGTCCAAAGGTTGACTCGCTGCACAAGCGGGGCGGCTGGACATGGCACCACGGGCCAACTGGAAGGGCATTCTGAAAATCGCCGAGCTGAGCTGCCCGGTGGCGCTTTACACCGCCGCGTCGACCTCGGACCGGATCTCCTTTCACATGGTCAATCGCGCGACCGGCAATCGCATGCGGCGCGAATTCGTCGATGCGGAAAGCGGCAAGCCCGTCCCGCGCGATGATCAGGTCAAGGGCTATGACACGGGGGGCGGCGAAACCGTCATCCTCGAACCGGACGAGATCGCCGCCGCCCTTCCCGAAAGCGACAAGACGCTTGCCGTGTCGGATTTTCTCGATTGCGGCCAGATCGACAGGCTCTATTTCGACAAGCCCTATTATCTGGCCTCGGCCGATCGCAGCGGGGACGAGGCATTTGCACTGATCCGCGAGGGGATGCGCAAGACAAGCGTCGCGGCCATCGCCCAGACCGTGCTGTTCCGGCGGATGCGAACGCTTCTGATCCGCGCGCATGGCGACGGCCTGATCGCGACCACGCTGAATTTCGACTATGAGGTCCGCGCCCCCGCCGAGGCCTTTGCCGATATTCCTGCCCGCAAGATCAAGGGCGAGATGCTGGACCTGGCCAAGCATATCATCAAGACCAAGACTGGCCGCTTCGATCCCGCTGCATTTGACGACCGTTACGAGGCCGCGCTGGCCGAACTGGTCAAGGCCAAGGCGGCGGGCAAGAAGATCAAGCCTGCGGCGCGGCGCGACAAGGCCAAGGTGGTGGATCTGATGGCCGCCTTGCGCGAAAGCGCCGAGCTTGCGCAGAAGCCCTCCCGGGCTGCCCGGAAAAAGGCGGGCTGAGCCGTGGCGCTGGAGACCTATCGCAAGAAACGAGACTTTTCCGCCACGCCCGAGCCCAAGGGTTCCAAGGCCGCAAAGGCCGGGGATTCCTTTGTCGTTCAGAAACATGCCGCGCGTCGGCTGCATTACGATTTCCGGCTGGAACTGGGGGGCGTGCTGAAAAGCTGGGCGGTCACCCGCGGCCCGAGCCTCGATCCCGGCGAAAAGCGTCTTGCCGTCCATGTCGAGGATCATCCGCTCGATTACGGCGGGTTCGAGGGGGTCATTCCCAAGGGGCAATATGGCGGGGGCTCGGTGATCCTGTGGGATCGCGGCCGGTGGAAACCCATCGGCGATCCCGACAAGGCCTATGCCAAGGGACATATGGAATTCACCTTGCATGGCGAGAAGCTGCAAGGGCGCTGGCATCTCGTGAAGATGCAGAACCGACGCGGCGAAAAGCGGGAAAACTGGCTCCTGATCAAGGGCGATGACGATTTCGCCCGGACTGACGGAGGGTCCGACATCCTCGAGGAGATGCCCCGCTCGGTCGCGTCGGGCAAGCTGGTCGAGGAGCTGGACGCGCCGCCCGTTTCGGCGCGGCCAAAGCCCAAGGCGCGCGGCAAGAAAGTCGCGATGCCCGAATTCGTCGAGCCAATGCTCGCCACCCTGACCACATCCGCCCCGACCGGCGAAAACTGGCTGCACGAGATCAAATTCGACGGCTACCGGCTGCAGGCCCGGATCGAAAGCGGCCGGGTCGCGCTTCTGACCCGCAGCGGTCTGGACTGGACCGCGAAATTTGGCCGCCCCGTGGTCGAGGCCTTGCAGGGGCTCGCCGTGGAAAGCGCCATTCTGGATGCGGAACTGGTCGTCGAGGGCCATGGCGGTGCCTCGGATTTCTCGGCCCTGCAGGCGGATCTCAGCGCGGGGCGCGAAGATCGCTTTCGGCTCTACGTCTTTGACCTGATCTATCTTGACGGACGCGACCTGCGCGGCAAGCGGCTTTGCGACCGCAAGGACATGCTCGCCGGATTGGTCGCCGGACTGCCCGGGGGCGACGAGGGCCTGATCCGGTTCAGCAGCCATTTCGACGACGAGGGCGATATGGTGCTGCGCCATGCCTGCCGCTTGAGCCTTGAGGGGATCGTCTCGAAACAGCGCAACTCGACCTACCGTTCGGGGCGCGGACGGTCCTGGCTCAAGTCCAAATGCTCGGCGCGGCAGGAATTTGTGATCGGCGGCTTCACGCCCTCGACGACCTCGGCAAGCGCGATCGGCTCGCTGGTCCTGGGCGTGCATGAAGATGGAAAACTGCGCCATGTCGGTCGGGTCGGGACCGGGTTCAGCCGCAAGCTCGCGAGCGATCTTTTCGCGCGGCTATATGCCATCTCGATCAAGGCAAGCCCTTTCGCGGGCAAGCTTTCGGCGGATGCGGCCCGGCAGGTCGTTTTCGTGCGGCCCGAACTGGTGGCCGAGGTCGAGTTTCGCGCCTGGACCGCCGACGGGCATCTGCGCCATGCCTCGTTCAGGGGCCTGCGAGAGGACAAGGCTCCCCGCGAAATCATCCGCGAGGCATCGGCGAAAGCCCCGCCCGCACAGCGCCGGACCGTGAAGCTGACCCATCCCGACCGGGTCTATTGGCCCGAGGCGGGCGTGACGAAAGAGGGGCTCGCCGATTACTATGCCGAGGCCTGGCGCCATATCGCGCCCTTCGTCACCGGCCGGCCGCTTGCGCTTCTGCGCTGCCCGAGCGGGATCACGGGGCAGAAATTCTTTCAAAAACACGCCTGGAAGGGGATGAACCCCAAGATCTCGCAAGTCACGGATCCCAAGGACAAGTCCGGCGCGCCGCTGATCAGCATCGGCGATCTGGACGGGCTGATCGGTCTGGTGCAATCCGCCGCGCTCGAGATCCACCCCTGGGGCGCGACGCTCGCGGATTGGGAAAAGCCGGATCTGATCGTGATGGACCTTGACCCCGGCGCGGGTGTCGCATGGAGCGATGTGATCGCCGCCGCGGGCGAGGTGCGTGCGCGACTTGAGGCAGCGGGGCTTGCCGCCTTTGTCAAGACATCGGGCGGCAAGGGCCTGCACGTGGTCTCGCCGCTCAAACCCAAGGCCGACTGGAAGGCCGTCAAGGCATTTACCAAAGCCATGGCCGAGTCCATGTCGCGCGATGAACCCGACCGTTTCGTCGCGACCATCACCAAATCCAAGCGCCGCGGGCGCATCCTGATCGACTATCTGCGCAACCAGCGCGGAGCTACGGCGGTCGCGCCCTATTCGACGCGGGCCCGCGAGGGCGCGCCGGTCTCGGCCCCTCTGGAATGGGATGAGCTTGGGCCCGAGATCGGCCCCGCGCATTTCACCGTCGCCAATATGCCTGCCCGACTCGCGGCGCTGACCCGCGATCCCTGGGACGGGTTCCGCGCGGCGGCCGTGCCGTTGCCGAAGCTCTAGCAGCGTGTCCGGGGGCAGAGATGGTTGAGCTTGCAGGCGAAAGTAATCTTCCCCACCATCTGCCGCCCGCCCCGCCCGAGGTCATTCCCGGCCCCAGTTTCCGCGAGATCGCCCTGCCGTTCTGGACCGGTTCGGCGCGGCGCATGGCATGGTCGCTGACCATCGGCGTCGTCATTGTCGTTTCGGCCAATGTCGCCGTGCTCTTCGCCATCAATCGCTGGAGCAAGGGTTTTTTCGACACGCTCGACAGCCGCCAGATAGACGCCATTCCGCGCATGATTTTCGTCTTTCTGGGGCTGCTGATCCTCAGCGCGCTGATCAATTACTGCATGGTCCGGCTCAGGATGGGGCTGCAGGCGGAATGGCGGCGCTGGCTGACCGGCCGCCTGATCGGGCGCTGGCTCGGCGATCGGACCTATTACAAGCTCGAGGTGGCCTCCAACGGGGTGGATGTCCCCGAGGCCCGGATGTCGGACGATCTGAAACAGGCGCTGACGCCGGTCGTCGATCTTTCGGTCGGTCTGTTCAATGCGCTGCTTGCCACGGTGACGTTTATCGGGGTGCTGGCGCTGGTCGGGGGCGAGGTGCGGATACCGCGGGGCGAGGGCATGTGGACCATTCCCTATGGTTTCGTGGCCTCGGCCATCGTCTATGCGCTGGTCATGTCCTTCCTGACCTGGGTGATCGGCCGGCCGCTGATTGCCGCGGTCGAAGAGCAGAACGCCGCCGAGGCCGATCTGCGCTTTGAAATGACACGGGTGCGCGAAAGCGCCGAGTCCATCGCGCTGATCAAGGGCGAGGACGAGGAAAAGCGCCGCCTGACCCTGTCCCTGTCCCGCCTTGCCAGCGCGATCTGGACCATCGGTGCCAATCATGGCCGCATCACCATCCTGACCAATATGAGCGCCATCATGCTGCCGGTCATCCCTTTGCTCATCGGCGCGCCGAAATACATACAGGGCAGCATGTCTCTGGGCGAGTTGATGCAGGTCTCGGCCGCTTTCGTGCAGGTGCAGATGGCCTTCAACTGGGTGATGGACAATTTCATCGTGCTGGCGGGCTGGCGCGCCGCGGCCAACCGGCTTTCGGTGCTGATCGGCGGGATGGACGAATTGGAGCGCACCATCCACGGCCCGGATGGCTCTCTGATCGAACTGCGCGAGAATGACGGGCAGGAACTGCGTCTGGTCGGTCTGAATGTGCGGCGCGACAATGGGATCGTCGTCATCGACGAGGCCGAGGGCGTCATCTCGCGTGGCGAGCGCGTGCTGGTCGGAGGCGAATCCGGCACCGGAAAAAGCACGCTGATCCGCGCCATTGCGGGTCTCTGGCCCTGGGGCAGCGGCGAGATCGTCCTGCCGCGAAGCTGGCGCATCATGTTCCTGCCACAAACGCCCTATCTGCCTTTGGGCAGCCTGCGGGGTTGCCTGAGCTACCCCAATGCCCCCGCATCGCTTTCCGACGAGGCGGCAGAAAGGGTTCTCGCGCGGGTGGGGCTAGAGCATTTCCTGCCCCGACTGGATGACGAGGACCGCTGGAGCCATGTCCTGTCCGGTGGCGAGCGCCAGCGCATCGCCTTTGCCCGGGTGCTGCTCGAACGCCCCGACCTTGTCGTGATGGATGAGGCGACATCGGCGCTGGACGATGACAGCCAGGCCAAGGTGATGCAAGCCTTTGTCGAGGAACTGCCCGAGGCCGCGCTGATCAGCGTCGCGCATCGACCGGGTCTGGAGCGCTATCACGCGCGGCGACTGGATCTGAAGCGGCTGGAAGGCGGGGTGCGTCTGGTCAAGCGTGACCGGATCGGGCGTCGCCTCGACAATATCGTCAGCCGCCTCGTCAGCACCTATGGCCGGATCCAGCGTGTGGATGCAGCGGTCAAGGGAACGGGCGCGGCCCCCGACCTGCGCAGCAAATTGCCGGGCACGGGTCCGGCCGAGCCGTGACCCCCTCAGCCCGGCTTGCCCTTGCGTTCGGCGGCAAGGCTTTTTTTCAACGCGTCCATGATATTGACGACATTGTCCGGCTTTTGCGCAGCCGCCTTGGGCTTCGCTTTCTTGCGGCCCTTTTTCTTGGCGGCGATGATTTCGAGCAGGTTTTCCTGAACCGGATCGCGGACCATCGCCTCATCCCAAGAGGCCTTGCGATCCGAGATCAACTGCGTGACCAGCTTCATCAGAGCGGGGTCGGGCTTGCTCTTGCCGGAACCTGCAAAATAATCCGTTTCGGGCCGCACCTCATCGCCGTAGCGCAGCGTCCATGCCACGATGCCTGTGCCGCGTGGTTCCAGCATCACCGCCCGTTCGCGGCGATAGAGCACCAGACGCGAGATCCCGACCATGCCCGTGGCCTCCATCGCGTCGCGGATCACCGAGAAGGCCTCTTCGCCCACCGCGTCCGACGGGCTCAGATAATGCGGCTTGTCATGCCAGATCCATTCGATGGAATCAGCCGGCACGAACATTTCGATATCGATGGTCCGGGCGCTTTCCAGCGCGACTGCCTCAAGCTCGTCATCCTCGATCAGGATATGCTCATCCTCGCCGCGGGGATATCCCTTGACCTGATCGTCATCCGCGACGGGTTTTCCGGTGACGCCATCGACATATTGGCTCAGCACCCGATTACCGGTTTTGGAGTTGAGGGTGTGAAAGCGCACTTTCTCACCCTCGGTCGTCGCGGGCGTCATCGTCACCGGACAGGTGACGAGGGACAGTTTCAGATAACCTTTCCAGAAGACCCGCGGCGCCATGTCGTCAGTTTTCCGGAGGGCTACCCGCCGCGGGCGATCCTGCGGGGGCAGGGCCCGGCGGTTCGGGATTGGCACCGCCTTCGGGGGTCTCGGAAGATTCGATGCGGCTGACATCCTCATGCTCGACCGGATCCGCCCCCATCCACCAGAACAGCGCAACGGCAGCAATGGCCAGAGCCACGAGAATACCTAGAATGGCAGCCGGGTGGCGACGCGCCGCCCGCTCTGGATCAGTGTTATGCGACATCGGCTTTTCCTTTCTCGAAGCTGGGGGTCAGAATATCCCGGTCACATAAAGCAGGATGATGACGACGATGGGGACACCCAGAAACCAGGCGACAACTCCCTTCATGATACGCTCCTAAGTTTTTGTTTCCTTGCGTTATGAAGGCTCAACCGGTCAAAAGCGCCAAAGTTCGGACAAGATTTCGCGAGCGGATCGTTTTGCTCTTGGGCGCTTGTGCCGGGGAACCGACGCCCCGGACCGGCGTTTTCCCGGCAAGGAAACAATCGGGGAGAAGTCCCATGATTCCCTATCTTCGTTTGATCCTGATCCATCTCTGGGTGGCGTGCGTCGCGGGAGCGGTGGTCATCGCCGGTCTTGCGATGGGGCAGGTGTCGTTTGCGACCTTCCTGTGGGCCGGTGCGATCGGAGTGCTGCTGGGCGTGCCCGCGGCGCTTCTGAACTGGGCCTACCTGCGTCCCAACCGTTCGCGCCGGATCGGCTGGACATGGAAGATCGCCGACTGGGCGCGTGCGGCCTAGAGCGGCGTTTCCAGATAGGCGAGAAGACTGCGCTCGCTGCTGCGCAAATCTGCAATCTCGGGTCTGGCGAGGCCAAGAAAGGTCTCGGCTCTGAGGGCGGCGGGCGTCTCAGCCAATTCCAGCACGGCTGGGTGGATGTAGGATTTGCGGCAGATGGTCGGTGTGTTGAACAGCCGCTCCGCCGCCGCATCCGCCATCATCCGGCAGGTCAGCCGCGTGTCTGGCGACAGTTTCGACGCCAGTTCGAACGCGGCCAAAGTCCCGCCCCAGGTGCGAAAAGTCTTCGCCGTCATGCCCTCGCCCGCGATCTCCGCGAGATAACCGTTCACATCCTGCGATGTCAGGCTGCGGACCACGCCCTCTTCGTCGAGATAGGTGAAGATATTGCGCCCCGGCAGATCGCCGATGTCCTGAAGGATGCGGTTGAGACGCTTGTCGCGCAGAAGGTACCGGCAGAGCTTGCCACCCTTGGCGCGGAATTTCAGTTCGATCAGCCCTTGCTCGCTCAGGCGCAGATGCCGGGTCAGCAGGGTTGAAGCGCCGAAGCTCTTGTTCGCGGCCGTGTAGGCCGGGTTGCCCACACGCAGGCAGGTCCGGTCCAGAAGCAGAACCAGCGCCGCAAGGCTGAAGTCGCGATCACCGACCTCGCCTTGCAGATCGCGCCGGACACGGCGTCGCAAGGCGGGAAGGGCCGCTCCAAAGGCCGGGAGCTGGTCATATTTCGTCCGCGAGCGGGCCGCGCTCCAGTCAGGATGATAGCGATATTGCTTCCTGCCGCGATCATCCCGTCCGGTCGCCTGCAAATGCCCGTTCGGCAAGGCGCAGATCCAGACATCGCGATAGGCGGGCGGGACGGCGAGGGCCCGCACTCGGGTCAGCTCCTCGGGGCCGAGAGGCTCTCCCCCCGGCCCGCGATAGCTGAACCCCTTGCCGGCGCGACGTCGGGAAATTCCCGGATCGCGATCCGAGACAAAGACCAGTTCGGGGCCCATCTGTCAGTAATTGGCCGGAGGATCGCTGGCGGGAAAGGACTCGTCGGCCTGCTCGTCGACCGCGTCCCAGTCGCGGGGCGGCTCCTCCATCGCCTCGGGACCGGCGTCGCGGACCTTCTCGAGCCGGGGCGTCGGCTGCTCACGGCGCGTATCCAGCACGGTCTTCAGAGCGTAACCCGCGGCGATGCCAAGGCCGAGGCGTATGATCAGATTTCTCATCGCGGGATCCTCTCTCAGATCATCGGCTTGCCGCCGGTGACGGCAATGGTCGCGCCCGAGACATAGCTCGACATGGGTTCGGCCAGCATGACGTAGCTCGAGGCCAGTTCGACCGGCTGGGCAGGACGCTTCATCGGATAGTTCTCGCCGAATGTCGCGACCTCGTCGGCTGGGAAACTGGCCGGGATCAGCGGGGTCCAGACCGGGCCGGGGGCCACGGCATTCACCCGGATGCCCTTTTCGGCCAGCAGTTGCGCAAGCCCGGCGGTAAAGTTCTGGATCGCCCCCTTGGTCGTGGCATAGGCCAGCAGGGTCGGGTTCGGATTGTCCGAGTTGATCGAGGCGGTATTGATGATCGCGCTGCCCGGTTTCATATGCGGGACCGCCGCCTTGGTCAGATAGAACATCGCGTCGATATTGACGGCGAAGGTGCGTCGCCATTCCGCGTCGGAGATCTCGTCGATCGTATCGAATTTCATCTGATGGGCCGCGTTGTTCACCAGAATGTCGATCCGTCCGAAGCGCTCGGCGGCGCGGGCCACGACATCGCGGCAATGCGCGGGATCGGCCAGATCGCCGGGGATCAGCATGCAGTCGCGCCCGGCTTCGCGCACGAGATCGGCGGTATCCTTGGCGTCGTCGCCTTCTTCCAGATAGGCGATCGCGACATCCGCCCCCTCGCGGGCATAGGCAATGGCGACCGCGCGGCCGATCCCGCTATCGCCCCCGGTGATCAGAGCCGCCATGCCGTCCAGACGGCCCGCCCCGCGCCAAGAGGTTTCGCCGTGATCGGGGCGCGGATCCATGGCGCTGAAACTGCCGGGAAGCTCCTGACTCTGTTCCGGAAACGGGGGTTTGGGATAATCCTTCATCGACGGTTCCTCATAGGTCGGGATGGTCAGATGCCACGGTCTCGCGCGGCTGGCGCAAGGGTCGTGGCGCTTGAGAAAAACCCGCGCGCGGCGCCATTGTTCCAAGCGCCGTCGCGGCTAGCCCGCGTCGCGTTTGGGAATGATGCTTATTCCGCCGCTGACCTCGAGCACCGCGGCGTCGATCTCGTCTAGGTTGCGCAAGCCCTGCTGATGGCGGGCGGCTTCAAGCACATCGCCGATGCCGATGCGGGCGCGGGCCATCGCATGGGCGTCGATCCGGCCGCCGCTGATCAGCACGGTCGGCGCGCCGTCGAGCCAGAGGGCAAGATGCGGGGACGAACGCTTGAGATAGGACAGAAGGATATCGACGGAGAACAGCGTCAGGATCAGGATAAGCGCATTTACCAGCGAAAAGTCGTCCCCCAGCAGCGCCTGCTGCGTCGTTTCCGCGATGATCAGCAGCAGGACGAAATCGAAAGGCGTCGACTGGGCCAAGGTCCGACGGCCCGAGAGCCGCGTGATCACCAGCAAGATGGCATAGATCGCGATGCCGCGGATGACCGATTCCATTCGCCTCTCCTATGGCAGCACAAGAATGTGAACCGTCCGGCTTTCGCCCTCGAGTGTCAGCTCGAAGCTGATCCAGCCGAAATGCATCGGACGGGTAGAGATCCGGACGACATGCGGCGGCGCGTCACGGGCAGAAAAGCGCATGACCTGTCCATCCGTGGCGAGGCTGCTCTCTTCGGGTTCGGGACGGATCTGGCCCAACTCGAAGAAATCGAGATAGCGCGACGCGACGCCGATCTCGTGACTGTCCTGTGCGCTCGAGAAGGTGACCGTCCATTCGTCCCACGCCTCCCAGCGGGCGATCCGGGGCAATTGGGCGACGGCCCCGCCCATCCGGATCTCTTGCATGTGAAACAGGCCACCGCTGCCACTGAACCCCAAGAGTGCCAGGACCATCGCCAGCCCATAGCCAAGCCATGAAATGCGCTGAACACGCCAATAGCGCTCTTGAAAGCCGCGATGTTCCTCTAGCTGCAAACCGTCCGCCCGCACCGGCGGAGGCCGGATTTCTTCGGTCATGCGTCACACCTCGCCGCCTTTGAAGACCTGCCGCAGATCCTTGCCCGAAACAGCCGAGCGGCCTGTTGGTTCCGCAAAGAAGGAGATTCCGGATTTGGGAACCTCTGAGCCCGCCCGGCGGTTCAGACCCGGCGCGACGAGCAGCACATACCATGACAGGAAAGGAATGCCCCATGTCGGATGAGGAACAGACCTTCTGGAAGCGCCTGCAGGACATCAACGCCGGGATGCTTGGAACCCACGAGCGGATGAAGCTGGTGCCGATGTCGCATTATGCCGATCCTGACGAAAAGGCGCTTTGGTTCATCACTGCCGAAGGCACGGATCTGGTCGAGGAAGTCAAGGGTGGCGCGAAACCCGCCATCCATGTCGTCGGCGATGCGGCGGGCAAGCTGTGGGCCCGGATCGAGGGGCGGCTTGAACTCTCCGACGACCCTGCAAAGCTTGAGGAAATCTGGAACAGCGTCGCCTCGGCCTGGTTCGAGGAGGGCAAGCGCGATCCCGATCTGCGTCTGCTGCGCTTTGGTCTTTCAGAGGCAGAAATCTGGTCCACCACGGGCGGGATCGGGTTCCTCTATCAGATCGCCAAGGCCAATCTGACGGGCGACAAGCCCGATATCGGCGATCACTTTCAGCTTCGGTTCTGAACAACGTGGGGCAGGAACCCCGGCCTGTCCCAAACGTTTTCCGCACCAAGCCGGGCGGCACCCGAACCGCCCCTTTCCCCACCCATTCGGAAGGCAAAGACCATGGCCAAACCCTATGACAGCACGATCGGCGAAGGCGGCGAAACCCAGCAGCTGGGTTCTGGCGATACGCCGGTGATGACCACCAATCACGGCACGCCACTTTCGGACAATCAGAACAGCCTCAAGGCGGGTGCGCGCGGTCCGACCCTGCTCGAAGATTTCATCCTGCGCGAGAAGATCTTTCATTTCGACCATGAGCGCATCCCCGAGCGCATCGTCCATGCCCGCGGCTCGGTCGCGCATGGCTATTTCGAATGCACCGACCCGATCCCCGATCTGAGCCGCGCCAGCCTGTTTGCCGAAAAGGGCAAGCGAACCGAGGTGATCGTGCGCTTTTCCACCGTCGCGGGCGGGGCGGGTTCGGTCGATACGCCGCGTGACGTGCGCGGTTTTGCCACCAAATTCTATACCGACGAGGGCAACTGGGATCTGGTCGCGAATAATATCCCGGTTTTCTTCATCCAGGATGCGATCAAGTTTCCCGACCTGATCCATTCCGTGAAGATGGAGGCGGATCGCGGTTTTCCGCAGGCGGCCTCGGCCCATGATACGTTCTGGGATTTCGTCTCGCTCATGCCCGAGACGCTGCACACCGTCGTCTGGGCGATGTCCGATCGCGGCATTCCGCGCAGCTACCGGATGATGGAGGGCTTTGGCATCCATACCTTCAAGCTGGTCAATGCCGAAGGGCAGGAGCATTTCGTCAAGTTCCACTGGCGTCCGAAACTGGGCACGCAATCGCTGGTCTGGGATGAGAGCCTGAAGCTGCAGGCCGGCGACAATGATTTTCACCGCCGCGACCTGTGGGACGCCATCGCCGAGGGGGCTTTCCCCGAATATGAATTCGGCATTCAGGTCTTTGACGCGGAACTTGCGGCGAGCCTGCCCTATGACGTGCTGGACGCGACCAAGCTGATCCCCGAAGAAATCGTGCCGCTGCGCATCATCGGCCGGATGGTGCTGGACCGCAATCCGGCGAACCATTTCGCGGAAAATGAACAACTGGCCTTCCTGCCCTCGAATGTGGTGCCGGGGGTTGATTTTTCAGATGATCCGCTGCTGCAGGGACGGCTGTTTTCCTATCTCGACACGCAGAAATCGCGTTTGGGCACGACGAATTTCCATCAGATCCCGGTCAATGCGCCGAAATGCCCCTATGCCAATATGATGCGCGATGGGATGATGCAGACCCATGTCCATACCGGGCGCGCCAATTACGAGCCCAACAGCCTCGCTCAGGCCGGAGAGGAAGGCGGTCCGCGCCCCCGGCCGGACGGGTTCCGCTCGGCCGCGCAACCGGTGGCGGGGGAAAAGCTGCGCATCCGCGCCGACACCTTCGCCGATCACTACAGCCAGCCGCGCATGTTCTGGAAATCCCAAACCGAGAATGAACAGGCCCATATCGCCTCGGCCATCACCTTTGAGCTGTCCAAGGTGGCGCTGGAGCATGTCCGGATCCGTGTCTTGTCGCATCTGCGCAATGTCGACGAGGACCTGGCCGCGCGCGTCGCCAAGGGGCTGGCGATGGATCTGCCCGAAGCGGCCGCGCCCGCAAGCCCGCCGGTCGATCTGGACCCGTCGGACGCCCTGTCGATCCAGAAGCGGTGGCAGGCGACGTTGCAGGGCCGAAAGGTCGGCGTGCTGTTCGACGAGGGGTCGGACAAGGCGAGCCTCGACAATCTGCTTCAGGCGATCCGCGATGCCGGCGGCACGCCCTTCACCATTGCCCCCAAGGTCGGCGGGATCATGTTGAAAGGCGGCGAGATGAAGGCAGATGGCCAGCTGGCCGGCTCGCCCTCTTGGCTTTTCGATGCGGTGGCTCTGGTCCTGACGCGCGAAGCGGCGGAAAAGCTTGCCAAGGACAGCGCGGCGATCGGTTTCGTGATGGATGCCTATGCCCATCTCAAGGCCATCGGCCATGACGATAATGCCCAGCCGCTGCTGGACCGGGCGGGGATCATGCCCGATCAGGGCGTGACGGATCTGGCGGCTCTGCCCAAGGCCGCCACGCTGCGCTACTGGGATCGCGAGCCGAAACTCCGCGATCTGGCCTGAGGCGTGGCATCTGTGTCGGAGGCTTCGGCCCGTACCCGCCGCCGATCCCTGCATGTCGCGAAACCGTTCTGGAGCGCGACACCGGGGATCACGGCGCCCTCGGTCCCGCGCCCCTCGGGGACGGCATGGGACATCGTGATCATCGGCACGGGGATCAGCGGCGCCTTGATGGCCGAGGCGCTGACGCGGCGCAAGCGGCGCGTGCTGATCCTGGATCGTCGGCCACCGGTGCGGGGCTCCAGCCTCGCATCGACGGCGATGATCCAGCACGAGATCGACATTCCCCTGCACCGGCTCGCGGAAAAGATCACGATGGAAAAAGCCGTTCGCGCCTGGCTGCGTTCGGTCCGGGCGGTGCGCGATCTGCAGGATCTGGTGGCCCGGCATGGCATCCCATGCGACATGCAGCCGCAAAGCGCGCTTTATCTCTGCGGCTCGGAGATGGGGCATCGCGCCATGCGCCGCGAATATGAGACCCGGCGCAAGGCGGGCATCGCCTGCGACTATCTGGATCACAAGGTTCTTCGAGAGCGCTTCGGCATGGAGCGGACGGGCGCGATCCTGTCGGATGCCTCGGCCTCGGCCAATCCCGCGCGCCTGACCGCAGGGCTGCTGCGACTGGCGGTCCAGCGCGGTGCCGAGATCGTTTCGCCCTGCGAGATCACCGATGTCGCGGAACCCGGCGAGGGCGTGGCGCTGGCCACATCGGCGGGAAAGATCCTGACGGCGGGGCAGGTGGTGTTCTGCACCGGCTACGAATTCCTGCCGCAAATGGAAAGCCGGTCGCATCGGATCACCTCGACCTGGGCTCTGGCAAGCCGCGCCGGGGTGGCGCGGCCGGAATGGCTGGATCACATGTTGGTCTGGGAGGCAGCGGATCCCTACCTCTATTTCCGAACGGCTCCGGGCGGGCGGATCATCGCGGGCGGAGAGGACAGCAGCGCGCCCGAGGCCTATCAGGATCCGGTCCGGATGCACGTGAATGCCGAGCGCATCCGGGACAAGCTGCAGGCGCTTTGCGGTCTGAATATAGGACGCCCGGCCTATGTCTGGGCCGCGCCTTTCGGCAATACCACCGATGGGCTGCCAATCATCGACCGCGTGCCCGGGTTTCGCCGCAGCCATGCTGTCATGGGTTTCGGCGGCAATGGCATCACATTCTCGATGATCGCCGCCCAGATCACCGCCGCCCGGATCGCGGGGCGGGCCGATCCTGACGCGGATCTTTTCGCCTATCGCTGAGCGCGGATCCCCGACCGGCAAGGAACGATGCCTCCCGCCCGGACCTTTATTCCTGGAACAGAACCCGCATGAGGAAGCAGATGAGCGCCGAACCCGCTTTTTCCCTTGGCATCGAAGAAGAATATCTGCTGGTCGAAGCAGAGACCGGCGCGCTGGCGGATGCGCCGGATGCCCTGATGCAGGCCTGTAAGGCGGAATTGGCCGACCAGGTCAGTCCTGAATTCCTGCGGTGCCAGATCGAGATCGGCACGCCCGTCTCGGCCGATATCGCCGAGGCGCGCGCTCATCTCGCGCGGCTTCGCGCGACGATTGCCCACCATGCCGCAGAATTCGGACTGGCACCGATATCGGCGGCCTGCCATCCGCTGGCTGATTGGCGCGATCAGGACCACACCGACAAGGCGCGCTATAACCGGCTGTCGCAGGAAATGCGTGGCATGGCGCGGCGGATGCTGATCTGCGGCATGCATGTCCATGTCGGCATCGAGGATCAGGCCCTTCGCATCGACCTGATGAACCAGTTCCGCTATTTCCTGCCGCATCTCTTGGCGCTATCTGGTTCTTCCCCCTTCTGGCAGGGCGAGGATACCGGGCTTGCCTCGTATCGCACCACGGTCTTTTCAGGCTATCCCCGCACCGGCCTGCCGCCGGAACTGACGGATTGGAGCGCCTTCGAGCGTGCGACAGGCGCGCTGGTTGATCTCGGCGTGATCGAGGACAGCAGCGAGGTCTGGTGGGATCTGCGGCCCTCGGCCAAGTTCCCGACACTCGAAGCCCGGATCTGCGATGCCTGCCCTCGGCTTCTGGACAGCATCACGATGGCGGCGCTGATCCAGGCGACGCTGCGCATGCTATGGCGCTTGTCGCGGCGGAACATGCGCTGGCGTCAATATGACAATTTTCTGCTGGGCGAAAATCGCTGGCGCGCCCTGCGCCACGGATTGGACAAGGGTCTGATCGATTTCGGCGGCGGTCGCATCAAGCCGCATGACGAACTGGCCGAGGAATGGCTGGCGCTGATCTCGGAAGATGCCGATCACCTGGGCAGCCAGCCAAGCGTGGCAAGATTGCGCGAGATCGTCGCTCAGGGGAATTCCGCGCAACGGCAGAGGGCGGTGCATGTCGCCGCGACATCGGCCGGAGCCAATCGCGAAGAAGCGCATCGCGCCGTCGTCACGCATCTGATCAGCGAATTTCGCGAGGCGCTGGATGAGGGGCCATAGACATTCGGCGTGAGGCGATGACGATCGTGGCATTGGCGCGTGGCGATGGCTCGGAGCGCCCAGATCTTCGCGAGGAGTTCTTGCCAGCCGTCATTTCTAGGCCTGTCTGTCAAAGTCGCGCTGGATCTTGCGCTTCGCTTTGACGACTGCGCTCGCGCCCCGCTGGTCCATCTCGGCCCGCAACCAATCCGCAGCGAAGGCCAAGCCCTCGATCAGCGGTGTGACGCGTTGCAGGTGGTAACGAACGGGGCAGGAGCACGAAAATCTCGCAGGTTGGCGAGCGTGTCGAACAAGGCCGCAATCTTGCTGGTCCATCCGCCGCGTGAGCTCATGTCCTTTGTGCCGCTCGCCATTTGATGAATCTGAAGGATATGGCCGTCGAGCAGCGCCTAGTCGAAATCGGGCTTCCCTCGGATCACTTAGAAAAGGCGCGGTCGAAAATGCCCCTGTCGGTACCTGCGAAAGCGCCGGAAGATGCTGCTGCAGTCCTGGTGGACCGGGCAAAAGAGGCCGGAGTTGCGCCAGAGCTACGCCCGCCTTGGGTCAAGGCTGGCCTCTCAGGTCCGGCGCTATGCCCATGCCCGGCAATTCAAACGCATGCTCAAGTCGCTGCGCCAGATCTCGGGCTATGCTGACCAGATCCGCCGCGATCTGCGCCGGCGAGCACTGGGCCCGCGGGGTTCGCCATAGATGAGCCAGTGCGCGTCAAACCAGTCATGCAGGACGGCCTGGAGATCTCGCGCCGTCTCAATGCCAGTGGGCTGGTCGATTTCCTGAATGTCGTGCGGGGCCATATCGACACCGATCCCGGCCTGACCGACCTGATCCCGATCCAGGGGATGCGCAGCGCGCCGCATCTGGATTTCGCCGGCGAGATCCGCGCCGCGACGGATTTTCCGACCTTTCACGCAGCCCGGATCCCGGATATCGCCACCGCCCGCCCGCCCGCCCGCCCGCCATGCCATCGCCAGCGGCAAGCTCGACATGGTCGGCATGACCCGCGCCCATATGGCCGATCCGCATCTGGTGCGTAAGCTCATCGCGGGCCGCGAGGATGACATCCGCCCCTGCGTCGGCGCGAATTACTGCCTCGACCGGATCTATCAGGGCGGCATGGCACTGTGCCTGCACAATCCCTCGACGGGGCGCGAGATCGAGCAGCCGCACCATATCACCAAGGCCGAGCAGAAAAAGCGCGTGACCATCGTCGGCGCAGGCCCCGCGGGGATGGAAGCCGCCCGCGTCTCGGTCGAGCGCGGCCATGAGGTGACGGTTTTCGAGGCCGCCGACCAGCCAGGGGGGCAGATCCGCCTGACAGCGCTGCAGGAGCGCCGCCGCGAAATGGCCGCGATCATTGCCTGGCGCTTTGCGCAATGCACCATGCTGGGCGTGCAGTTTCATTTCAACCGCTTCGCAGATGCGCAGGACGTCACCAGCACCGAGCCGGACGACGTCATCGTCGCCACAGGCGGCCTGGCGCATAGCGAAGTCCTGGCAGAGGGCAACGCGCTTGTCGTTTCGACCTGGGACATCCTCTCGGGCGACGTGAAGCCGGGACGCAAGGTCCTGATCTTTGACGATGCGGGCGACCATGCTGGTCGTCAGGCGGCGGATCTGATCAGCGCCACGGGGGCCGCGGTCGAGATCGTCACCCCGGATCGCAGTTTCGCGCCCGAGGTGATGGGAATGAATCTGGTCCCCTATCTGCGCGGTGCTGGGCTCGGACTACGGCGATGTCAGCCGGAAACGCGTCGTGGATCAGGTCGTGGTCAATTGCGGCACCCGCCCGATGGACGAGATCTATTTCGAGCTGAAACCCCAATCGAGCAATCTGGGCGAGGTCGATTACGAGGCGCTCGTCACAGGTCGCAGCCAGGCGGTCCTTGCCAATCCGCAGGGCCGCTTTCGCCTTTTTCACATCGGCGATGCCGTCTCTGCCCGCAATACACATGCCGCGATATATGACGCGCTGCGCATCGCGCGGGGCCTTTGACCCCCGCGCGAGACCGGGACCGGGACCGAAGGATCAGCCCGGATCGCGCGGGAACACCCGCCCCTGGAACAGTTTTCGGGCGGTGCGCAGGGTCCCTGCGCCGGTCACCCGGCCTTGGGCATCCTGTTCGATCAGAACCTCTGCGGCACCGGTCGGATGCTCGATCAGAAAGCGGCCGTCGGGGGGCTGCACGGCCAGATCCGCTGCGGGCGAGCCGGGCAGGGTGCAGGCCGTCGCCACGCTGACGGCGGCAAAGACCCCGATCGAGGCGTGGCAGCGATGCGGGATGAAGCTGCGCGTCCCGATCGTGCCTCCCGACACCGGAGCCGAAACCAGCGTCATCTTGGGCACGGATTTCTCGGTGACATCTCTCAGGTTCATCAGCCTTCCGGCCTGCAATCGGATCGCCTCGAGCCGCGCTTTCAGGCCCGCATCGGCGTCGAGAAACGCGGGGCTTTCCTCTCCGGTCAGGCCAAGGTCACTGGCCCGCAAGATGACGCAGGGCATGCCATTATCAATCAGCGTGCAGGACACGCCGTCGATCTTGTCAGATTCTTGCCCGCTGGGCAGCAGCGCCCCGCACATCGAGCCCGCGATATTCTGGAACATCAGCGGAATCGGCGCGGCCGTGCCAGGCACGCCGTCGATCGCCGCCACACCGGCATAGCAGACGCGGCCCCCCGGCGTCTGCACCCGCGACCGCGCGATCTCGCCCGTGTTCAGCATGTGAATGCAGACCGGAGTTTCGTCGCCATTGACCTCGACCAGCCCGCATTCGATCGCGGCAGGGCCGACAGCAGCCAGAATATTGCCGCAAGCCTGCGCGTCCGAGACCAGAGCCTGATCGACAAAGACCTGCAGGAACAGATAGTCCACATCCGCATCCGGATGAGAGGGCGGCGACAGGATCGCGACTTTCGAGGTCAGCGGATCGCCTCCCCCGATCCCGTCGATCTGGCGTGGATCGGGACTGCCCATGATCCGCAGCAGCAGCGCATCCCGCGCGGCAGGCTCGGCGGGCAGGTCCGAGGCCAGAAAACAGGCCCCTTTCGAGGTCCCTCCACGCATCCACAGGCAGGGGATGCCGTCTTGCTCAGCGCTCATCGCAGGCTCTCAATCTTTCTTGTCCAAATATCCTCGGGGGTGAATTGCCCGGAACGGGCAAGAGGGGGCGCGAGCGCCCCCTGATCCTTCAGACATATTTCAGCCCCTTGGATGCGAGCCTCGGGCGCATGTCGTAGATGTCGAGGCCCAGTTCCCCGCTGGTCAGACGCTGGCGCTTGGCCTCTTCGGCATCCATACGCTTGCGGGCGGCGGCCAGCACGGCCTTGGCGTCGGTGCGGCGCACGACGCAGACCCCGTCATCATCCGCGACGATGACATCCCCGGCCTCGATCGCCTGCCCGGCACAAACGACCGGGATATTGACCGAGCCCAGTGTCTCTTTGACGGTGCCCTGTGCGCTGATCGCCTTGGACCAGACCGGGAAGCCCATCTGCGTCAGATCGCGGATGTCGCGCACGCCTGCGTCGATCACCAGACCCCTGCAGCCCCGCGCCATGGCGCTGGTCGCCAGCAGGTCGCCGAAATAGCCATTTTCGCAGGGCGAGGTCGGGGCAAGGACAAGAATATCCCCCTCGCGCAATTGCTCGATCGCGACATGCAGCATCCAGTTGTCGCCGGGCGGCGCGCTGATCGTCACCGCCGAACCCGCGATGCGGGCCCCCGCATAGATCGGGCGCATATAGCTTGCGAGGCAGCCGATCCGTCCCTGGGCCTCGTGGACGGTGGCCACGCCTGCCTCGGCAAGGCCCGCGACGGTCTCGAGATCGGCCCGTTCGATGTTCTGAAGGACAATATTCATGTGCAGTTCCGCTTCCCTTGCTGGGTCGGCCACGCGGGGCTGGCCGGATTGTCGGATATGGTTGGCGTCATTTCGCCAAGCGCTCGACGGTGACCTTCTCGCCGACGGAAATGGTCATCAGATCCTCACCGACCTCGAGCGGGCCGTCATAGGTCGTCCGCGTCTCGGCCACGAGGTCGTCAATGCTGGGCTCGGGGATGTCCTGGGTCGAAAGCATCACGATATGGGTATAGACCGCCAGCCTGGGCGCGACGCGGGCAAAGCCCTCGCCCGCCTCGGCCGGAAGGGTGTGATGGCCAAGGATGCGCGACTGGACAGGCTGCGTCGCAAGCTCGGGACGGGCCATCGCGACCTCGTGGCTCAGCACATCAGCGCCCTTGCTGCTTTCGATCAGGTTCTCGTCGAACTTGGTGTCGCCGCTGATGACGACCGCGTGGCCGTCATGCGCGATGCGGTAGCCGACCGAGGGTTCGATGAGCTCGCCGTGATTGACCGTGAAAGCCGTCACCGTGACGCCGTTCTGATCAAAGACCACGCCTTCCTCGGTGAATTCGCTGACATCCATCGCGACGCTTTCCGGGGTGATTTTTTCATCCTCGATGCGCGTGGTCTTGTCGATCGAGAAGGCCGCGTCGATATGCTGCATCATCTCGCCCGTGCCGCGCGGACCGATCACCCGAAACGGCGTCTCACGCCGACCGTAAGGCGCCGGAATATAGCCGGTCATCCAAAGGTCGGGGATGCCGCTGACATGATCCGAATGGAAATGCGTCACGAAAAGCGCGTCGATCGCGCCGACGGGGATATTTTTCTGCGATAGCCGGACCGGCACGCCGCGCCCTGCGTCAAAGACCAGTCGCAACCCGCCGGCTTCGACCAGGGTGCTCGATCCGCTGCGGTCCGGGCGCGGGGCGGGCGAGGCCGTTCCGAGCAATGTCACCCGGATCGCGGGCTCGGCCTCTTGCGCATGACCTGCGCCGACGCTGATGACGGCCATCAGGCCCGCGGCGGCCAGCGTGGTCAGTTTCGTCATTCGGTTTGCTCCCATTTAGTCCGAGAAATCACAGCTTCTGCACGGGCGGCGTGCCATGGGTATGGAATGTCTCGATGGTCTTCAGGCCCCAAGCCTGGCCCTTCTTGCGGTCGGCCTCGGTCCAGATGACCGGCTGCCAGTCGGGCGCAAGAATCAGCCGCGCGCCGGAATTGGCGAGCTCGACCCGGTTGCCGGCGGGTTCCCAGACATACAGGAAGAAGGTGCCCTGAATCGCGTGCTTGTGCGGCCCGGTCTCGATATGGACGCCGTTCTGCAGGAAGATGTCCGCGGCGCGCAGGATGTCCTCGCGCTGGTCGGTGGCATAGGTCACGTGATGCAGCCGACCCCCTCCTGAAACAATGGGGCCGCCGCCATGTTCCTCGGTGCAGGCGAGGTCATAGGTCTTGTTGTTGACGGTGAACCAGCAGCCGCCGATCCGGCCGTTATCCAACTGGATCATCTCGGTCACGCGGCTGCCGAGGCAGGTCTCCATGAAGCGGCGGAACTCGGTCACGTCCGAAGCGAGCAGGTTCAGGTGATCCAATCGGCGCGGCGCGGCCCCGGTGAAGGCGCTCGCGGTGTTCTTCAGCGCGGCGCGGTCCTCGGCCGGGGCCTGGAACCAGACCGTGTCGTAATAAATCTCGAAGACATGGCCGAAGGGGTCCTCGAAGCGGAAGGCGCGGCCGTGGCTCTGATCGCCGTCCACCCAGCCATGGGTCTTGTAACCCGAGGCCTCGATGGCGGAAACCCGGCGCGCCAATGCCTCGGGAGAGGCCGCGCGATAGGCGATGTGCGCAACCCCGGTCCGGTCCGCGCGGGTCAGCTTCAGCGAGGCATGCTCATAGTCGTCCCATGCCCGCAGATAGGCGCTGGTCTCGTCCTGACCCGAGAGTTTCAGCCCGTAGACGCGGGTGAAGAAATCGAGGCTTTCCTCGAAGCGGTCGGTCAGCATCTCGACATGGGCGAAATGCGCGATGTCGTGGCAATGTTCCATCAGAGTTCGTCCACGGTGCGCGGGAAGACGGATTGGAAGCCTTCGGCGTATTTGCAGTCGCGCCCGCCGGACTGGCCGCCCGAATTGCGCTTGAAGTGGTTGGCGCGCTGCTGGGCGACGCGGGTGTAATAGTCCCACAGATGGACCTGCCCGTTCATGTGCTCCATCGCAGTGCGCTTCTTTTCCCAGACCGGGGTGATGTCGAGGAAGGTGTCGGGCTTCCAGCCCATCTGCTCGGTCTGGTGCGGCTCGAACAGGTAAAGCTGCGGCGCGCCCAACACCTTCTCGCCGGGGTTATGGCCCCAGGCCTGCGCGACCATGCGGCATTCCAGCGCCACCTGGGACATGTACATGTGGTCGGTATTATAGGGATCGTATTGGCTGTGGCTCATCATGAAGCTGGGCTGGACCTTGCGGATCAGATCGACCAGCTTGAACTTGTCCTCGCGTTCCAGATGCAGGGGATAGTCGCCCAGATCGAAGCATTCGAGATGCGCGACGCCCAGAACCTCGGCGGCGGCCTCGGCCTCGGCGCGGCGGATCGCCTTGACCTCGTTTAGCGACTTGCCCTCTTTCCACAGCTTCGCGCTTTCGCCGCGCTCGCCAAAGGACAGGCAGGCGACGGTCACATCGTAGCCCATCTCGGCATGCAGCGCGATCGCGCCGCCACAGCGCCAGACGAAATCGGCGGCATGGGCGGATATGACCAATGCGGTCTTCTTGGCGGACATCTTTCTTCCTCCGGATCAGTTGCCGGAAATCTGTCGCGGGCCGGCCGAAAGGGCAAATTGGAAGCGCGGCATCCGTGATAAGTTTGTGCTATATCACTTTCCGCTATCATCTGAGCGCGCGGCGAATGTCGAATCTGCTATAGCGCAAATTTATGACCGTGGGCTGGCTTTGAATTGGCGGTTTCCGAGGCGGGCGGCGTAATTCCTTCCTATCCGCGGGCGCGCCAGGCGCTCCGCCAAGGGGAGGATAATGATGAGATCCGCATTCAAACTGGCCCTGTTCGGCCTGGCCCTGAGCAGCAGCGCCGTATTCGCCGATGAGTTGAAATTTGCCAACTTCATGCCGCCGACGCATCCTTATGTCCCGGGCGCTTTCGAGCCCTTCGCCAAGGCCGTCACGGACGCCACCAAGGGCGAGGTCACGGTCAAGCTTTACAATGGCGGCGAGCTGGGTGCTGGCCCGGTCGAGCAATATTCCCGTGTCGTCGATGGCGTGGCCGAACTGGCGGTTTCGCTGCCCGGTTATACCGCCTCGCAGTTTCCGCTGACGCTGACGGCGGAACTGCCGGGTGTGCTGGACGAGGCCACCGGCACCGAGAACCTGTGGAAGCATCTGAGCGAATTCGACCATGATTACCGCCGCGTGCAGCTGGTCGCGCTGTGGTCCAGCGCCGAGAACCTGCTCTTCAGCCGTGAGAAGCCGGTGCGCAGCTTGGCCGATGTGAAAGGCATGAAGATCCGCGTGCCCTCGCGCAATACCGGCCTTCTGGTCGAGGCCTGGGGCGGCACGCCGGTCTCGATGCCGGTGTCCGAGATTTACAACGCCATGCAGACCGGGGTGATCGACGCGGCGATGATCGACGGCACCGGGATCAACGCCTTCAAGCTGGCCGAGGTGGCCAATTCCATCACCAAGGGGATGAAGACGACGAACTCGCCCTTCTTCATCATCATGAACCGGGACGCGTTCGACGCGCTGAGCCCGGAACAGCAGGAAGCCGTCAGGACCGCGGGCAAGCAGGCCTCGCTGGACGGGCAGAAGGTGCAACTGACTGTGGCCGAGAAGGGTCTGGCCGATTTCGCCGCCACCTCCGGCAAGGAAGTCATCACGCTGGACGCCGCCGCCGCCGCCGAATTCGATGCGGCCGCCGAGAACGTCACCCAGACGGTGCTGGCCGAAACCGAAGGCGCGCAGGCCATCGCCGATGCGCTGAAGGTCCAGTAACCGCCATGCGCCGGTTTCTTGGCCTTGCCCGGTCGGACTGTCTGGACCGGGCGACCCTGTGGCTGGCGATGCTGGCCGCAGGGGCGCTGCTCTTCATGGTGGCGGTGATCTCGGCGGGCGTCGTGCTGCGCTATGCCTTCGGCATCCCCGTGCTGGGCCTCAACGAGATCAATCAGATGACCGCTGTGGTGCTGGTGATGGCCGCGCTGCCTTATTGCACCGCCCGCAACGGCCATGTCGGCGTCGATGTCTTCGACAATGCGATCGGGCGCTGGGGGCGCTTTGCCGGCGATATCGGCTCACGGCTGCTCTCGGCGTTTGTGCTGTCGGTGCTGGTGCGCCGCGCCGTCGCCAAGGCGCTGGACGCTTATGAATTCGAGGATACGACCAATATGCTCGGCCTGCCCATCTGGCCCTTCTACGGCGTGCTGGCGCTTGGCATGGCGCTTTGCGTGCTGGTCTTCGCCGTGCAGATCTTCGGCCTTCTTCGCGAAGGAGCCCGCTGATGGAACCGACCACGATCGGCCTTCTGGGCATCGCGTTCCTGTTTCTTCTGATGATCTTCCGCACACCGGTGGCCTTTGCCATGCTGCTCTCGGGCTTCTTCGGCATGTGGGCGCTCGAGGGGTTCCGCACCGCCGGCGCGCTGATCATGACCGAAAGCTTTTCGGCGGTCGCGAGCGAGACCCTGATCGTCGTGCCGATGTTCGTGCTTCTGGGGAATATCGCTTCGGCTGCGGGCTTCTCGCGCGGTCTCTATGACGCGGCCTTCGCCTGGGTCGGGCATTTCCGGGGCGGGCTGGCCTCGGCCTCGGTGCTGGGCTGCGCGGCGTTTTCCGCGGTCTCGGGATCTTCGGTGGCGACCGCCGTCACCATCGGCAAGGTCGCGCTGCCCGAGATGCGGCGGCTGGGCTATGCCGACGGGCTGGCGACCGGATCGGTCGCGGCGGGGGGGACGCTGGGTTTCCTGATCCCGCCCTCGACCGGCTTCGTGCTTTACGCCATCCTGACCGAGCAATCCATCGGGCGGCTCTTTATGGCGGGCATCGGGCCGGGTGTGCTGCTGATGGTGCTGTTCATGGCGACCGTCTGGCTGGTCGCCTTGCGCGATCCGGCGCTTGCGCCCGCAGGTCCGAATGTGCCACTCGCCGAGCGCTTTCGCATCCTTGGCCGCGCTGCACCGCTTCTGGTGGTGATGGTGCTGACCATTGGCGGTATCTATGTCGGCGCCTTCACTCCGGTCGAAGCCTCGGGCATCGGTGCGGCGCTGGTGATCTTGCTGGCGCTCGCCAGCGGCAAGCTGGGCTGGCGCGGCTTTTCCGAGGCCGTCATGGACACGCTCAAGACCTCGGCCATGCTCTACATGATCGTGATTGGTGCGAATGTGCTGAACCCGTTCTTTGCGGTGACGCAGATCCCGGCTTTTCTGGGCGAGGGGCTGCAGGGCCTCGGCCTTGGTCCCTATGGCACGCTCACCGTGATCATCCTCGCCTATGTGGTGATGGGCATGTTCATGGACGGGCTGTCGATGCTGGTGATCTCGATCCCGATCGTCTTCCCGGTGATCACCGAGCTCGGCTTCGACCCGATCTGGTTCGGCGTCATCGCGGTGATCGTGATCGAGATGGGCATGATCACCCCGCCGGTGGGGCTGAACGTGTTCGTCGTACGCGGGGTGGCCGGCGATGTTCCGCTGGCGACGGTGTTCCGGGGCGTGATGCCGTTCCTGCTGGCGATGCTGCTGGGGCTGATCCTGATCGTTCTGGTGCCGCAGATCGCGCTGTTCATCCCGAACTCGATGTTCGGCTGAGCGCTTCAGGGTGCGGTCAGCCGTGCCGCGCTTTGGCGCAGGATGTCCAGAAACTCGCGCTGCGCCCGCGTCGGTTCCCAGCCGGCGCGGGTCGTCACGCCGATGGGGCGCATCGCGAAGGGCAGGGGAACGGGCAGGATAGCAAGCGATGCGGCCTCGACCTCGGCCTGCATCCGCGAGACACCGCCCAGATGATCGCTGCCGCGCAGGATCTCGCGCATCATGATCACGGACGAGGTTTCGATCACATTGGGCAGGCTGTGACCGAGCAACAGCGCGTCGAGAATGCCGCGAATGGGGGTCGAGCGGCGTGGCATGACCCAAGGGTAGCTCGCAAGATTAGGGGTCTCGATACCCGAGCGGGACAGCAGCGGATGGTCTTTGCGCGCCACGACGACGACCTCATCGTCGAAAAGGCGCTCCTGCGCGATATCCTCGATCGGACTGGGCAGGCGCAGCGCGCCCAGCATCATGTCGATCTCGCCGCGCCGCAAGCCGGTCAGCAATTCGTCATAGCGCCCGTCGATCACCTCAAAGGGAAAGCTGGGTCGCGCTTTGCGGAATTCCAGAATGGCCGAAGGCAGCCAGCCCGAGCGCGACAGCGGCAGCGCCCCGATCACGATGCGCCCGACCTCGCGCCCGCCAAGCGCGGCAAGGTCCGATTCCGCCTGATCCAGCTCCGCCATGGCAAGCCGCGCGGCCTGGGCCAGATGTTGACCCGCGCGGGTGGTGATCAGCCCATGCGCGGTGCGTTGGAACAGGCTGACTCCGGCGGCCTGCTCCAGTGTCGAAGCGGCGCGATGCACGGTGGGCTGCGCCAGACCCAGCTTGCGCGCGGCAAGGGTGAAATTCTCCATCTCGGTCACGGCGATCAGCGCGGAAAGCTGCGCCCATGTCGCCTGTACCCGAACCGAGCGGGCCATATCGGCCATTACCGTGTCGAGAAGCCGCAGCGCCCGCGTGGCGCGATGGGCCAGGATCTCGCCCGCCTCGGTCACATAGAGGCCCTGCGGGCTGCGCTGGAAAAGCACCTGCCCGGTGTCCTGCCCGAGCTTGGCCATGGCCTGCGTGACCGCCGGTTGCGAGACATGGCAGATCTCGGCGGCCCGGGTGACGGAATTGCTGCGTGCCAATGCGAGAAACATCCTGAGATGGCGAAGACTGGGCAGCATGCGGAAATCCCTGACGATGCTCCGGCCATACAGGCTTTGCCGCATGGGCGCAAACCCGCCCCTTGCGACGCGACCGGGACGGGCCCGCGCCCCGGCCGCCGCTTGCCGAACTTGCGCCCATGGCCGTTTTCCCCGACACAGGGGGCGAACCGGGGAGAGGGAGAGAAGATGAGCAACCGCAAGATCCGATGGGGCGTGCTGTCCACCGCGAATATCGGCCTGACCAAGGTGATACCGGCCATCATGAAATCGCCCCATTCCGAGGTGGTGGCCATCGCCTCGCGCAGCGAGGCCGCCGCCCGTGCCGCGGCAGACCGGCTGGGGATCGCCCGCGCGCATGGCTCCTATGAGGCCCTGCTGGCCGACCCCGATGTGGATGCGATCTATAATCCCCTGCCCAACCATCTTCATGTGCCCATGACCCTTGCCGCGAATGCCGCGGGCAAGCATGTGCTGTGCGAAAAGCCCATCGCTCTCACGGAGGCCGAGGCGGCGCAATTGCGCGGGGCCGACCAGCGGCTGCTGATCCACGAAGGATTCATGGTCCGCTTTCACCGTCAATGGCAGCGCGCCCATGAGATCGCCGCCTCGGGCGAGCTGGGCGAGGTCCGGCTGGTCCGGGCGCTGTTCTCCTATTTCAACGATGACCCCGGCAATGTACGCAACCGCGCCGATATCGGCGGCGGCGGGATCCTGGATATCGGCTGCTATCCGGTCACTGCGGGGCGGTTTTTCTTTGATTGTGAACCGCGCCGGGTGGTCTCGCTGATGGAACGCGACCCCGGTTTCGGCACCGACCGCCTTGCCAGCGTGATCGCTGATTTCGGGGCGGGGCGGCAGCTTGCCTTTACCGTCTCGACCCAGCTTGTCCCGACCCAATCACTCGAGATCGTCGGAACGCGGGGGCGGGTCGAGATCGTGATCCCCTTCAACGCGCCAGCCGATGGTGCGACGGCCCTCCTTGTCGATCAGGGCGCGTCGCTTGACGGGTCGCTTGCGCGGCGCGAGATCCTGCCGCGCTCGGATCAATATGCCGATATGGCCGAGGCCTTTGCGCTGGCGGCGCTGGGACAGGGGAAATTGCGCTGGGGGGTCGAGGACGCGATACGCTCGATGCGCGTGCTGGACGCGATCGCCGAAAGCGAAAAGCGTGGTGGCTGGATCGCGGTCGCCGAGAAATGATCCGGTTTGGCGCGAATGGCAACATATCTGGCGCACAAGGCAAAGATCGGCCCGCCAGACCGGCCCTAGGCTGCGACATCCCCCTTTTGCCGCGGCGTAGGAAGCGGCATCGCAGCCACGAGGCCCATGATGAGCACGAATTCCGAAGGCCGCTCCGGCAGGTTCAACCGCCGCCAGTTCCTGAACGCCACCAGCGGCATCGCCGCGACCGCGATGATCGGGATTGCTGCACGACCGGCGCAGGGGGGCAGCGCGATGAGTGATCCAAGCCGCCTTGGCGTCGTCGATCTTGCCCGCGCGATCCGCGCCAAGGACGTCTCGTGCCGCGAGGTCATGCAGGCCTGTCTGGCGCGGATCGAGGCCGAGAACCCGACCTATAACGCCATCGTCTCGTTGCAGGACCCCGAAAAGCTGATGGCCGCCGCCGACGCGGCCGATCGCGCGCTCTCGCAGGGGCGGGAACTGGGCGCGCTGCACGGCATCCCGCAGGCCCCCAAGGATCTGACCGCGACTGCGGGCATCCCGACGACGCAGGGCTCTGCCATCCTTCGCGACTATGTCCCCAAGACCGATAGCGTCATCGTCGAGCGCGCACGGCGCGAGGGCGCAATCCTGATCGGCAAGACCAATACGCCGGAATTCGGGCTGGGCTCGCACACCTATAACGCCGTCTTCGGCACCACGGTGAATGCCCTCGATCCCCGGCTGTCGGCGGGCGGGTCCAGCGGCGGCGCGGCGGTCGCGCTGGCGCGCCACATGCTGCCGGTCGCGGATGGCAGCGACATGATGGGCTCGCTGCGCAATCCGGCGGGCTGGAACAATGTCGTGGGGTTCCGCCCGACCCAGGGGCTGGTGCCCTATGCGCCCACGGGCGAGGTCTTCGTCCAGCAGCTTGGCTATGAAGGGCCGATGGGGCGCACGGTCGCGGACACCGCCTATCTGCTGTCGGTTCAGGCCGGTTACGACGCCCGCGCGCCCTTGTCGCTGGATATCGACGGACGGCAGTTCCGTGACGGCCTGTCGCGCGACGTCAAGGGGATGCGGATCGGCTGGCTGGGCGATCTTGGCGGCCACCTTCCGACCGAAGCGGGTGTGCTCGAGACCTGCCGCAAGGCGTTGGGTCATTTCACCGCGCTCGGCTGTGAGGTCGAAGAGGCGCGTATCGACCATGACATGGACGCGCTTTGGCAGACCTGGCTGACCCTGCGCAGCTTTACCATCGCGGGCGTGGCGCGGCCGCTTTATGAAAACGAGGCCGCCCGCGCGCAGATGAAGCCCGAGGCGATCTGGGAGATCGAGATGGGGCTGAAGCTCAGCGGGACGGATATCTATGCCGCGAGCGCCGCGCGATCGGCCTTTCACCAGGCGATGCTGGCGGCATTCCAGCGCCACGATTTCCTGGTCCTGCCCACGGCGCAGATTTTCCCCTTTGACGCCAAGCTCGACTGGCCCAAGGAAATCGCGGGCAGGTCGATGGACAGCTATCACCGCTGGATGGAGGTCGTCATTCCCGCAACACTCGCCGGAACCCCGGTCGCGGCGGTCCCCGCCGGTTTCGGCCCAAGGGGGGCAAGCCAGCCGATGGGGCTGCAGATCATCGGCCCGCGCCGTGCGGATCTGGCCGTGCTGCAGATCGCCCATGCCTATGAACAGGCAAGCGGCTTTCCCGGACAGCTGCCCGGCTGAGGCCATGACCTGACGGCGGCGCGGGCGCGATCCGCCCAGCCGACCAGCGGATGATTTCAGGATTTACCGCGCCCTCGCCTGGGTTAGACTTGGCGGGGGCGACCTCTTGCAGTTGGGTTGACTTTTTCCGCGGCCGCGCGGTGAAGCCCGGCCGCGTCCGGACTGATGCAGGAGAGACAATGTCCCGCAAGATCCAGGCCATTTTCCGCTATTTCCACCGCACGATCCCGTTTCGCCTCCGGCCGGCGCTTGCCGCGACCGCCGTGCTGGTCGGGCTGTTGCTTACCCCCACACCTGATGGGCTGACCCCCGAGGCATGGGATCTGGTCGCGATCTTTCTGACGACGATCGTCGCCATCATCCTCAAGGTGATGCCGATCGGGGTGATGGCGCTGATGGCCATCGTGATCGTCTCGGTGTCGCAGGTCACGTCGGACAGTTCGCGCGGCGCGGTCGCGGACGCCCTGTCGAGCTTTTCAAGCGCGCTGATCTGGCTGATCGTCGTGGCGATCCTGATTTCCCGGGGGCTGAAAAAGACCGGGCTGGGCAATCGAATCGGCCTGCTCTTCATAAAGGCGCTCGGTCGGCGCACTTTGGGCATCGGCTATGGTCTGGCGGCCTGCGAACTGGTGCTTGCGCCCTTTACCCCCAGCAATACGGCGCGCGGCGGAGGCATCGTGCATCCGATCATGCGATCCATCGCCACCGCCTTTCGGTCCGAGCCCGCGGAAGGCACCCAGGGCCGGATCGGGACCTATCTTGCGCTCGTGAACATGCATTCGAACCCCATCACCTCGGGAATGTTCATCACCGCGACCGCGCCCAATCCGCTGGTCGTGGATTACGTCGCCCGCGCCTCGGGCGGGAGCCTGCAATTCACATGGACGGCTTGGGCGTTTGCGATGCTCGTGCCGGGGCTGGTCTGCCTGTTGCTCATGCCGCTGGCGATCTTGCTGCTTTCGCCGCCCGAACTCAAACAGACGCCGCAGGCGGTGCAATTCGCCCGCAGCGCGCTTGACCGGATGGGCCCGCTTTCCGGCGGAGAATGGACCATGATCGCGGTTTTCGCGCTGCTGCTTCTGCTTTGGGCCAATGTGCCCGCGATGCTCTTTGGGCCGGCGCTGAGCATGGACCCGACCGCCACGGCCTTCGTCGGGCTTTTCGCGCTGATCATCACCGGAACGATCTCTTGGGACGATGTGCTGGCCGAGAAGACCGCATGGGACACGCTGATCTGGTTCGGCGCGCTCGTCATGCTGGCAGAACAACTGAACAAGCTGGGCGTGATCACATGGTTCTCGGACCTGTTGCGCGACGCCATCCTGGGCGCCGGGCTGGCTTGGCCCGCCGCAGCGGCGGTTCTGGTCCTGGTCTTTGTTTTCTCGCATTATTTCTTTGCCAGCACGACGGCACATATCTCGGCCATGATGCTTGCCTTTCTGAGCGTGGGCGTGCAGCTCGTGCCCGCCGATTACCACGGGCTTTTCATCCTGATGATGGTGGCGGGCTCGACCATCATGATGTCCCTGACCCATTACGCCACCGGAACCTCGCCGATCATCTTTGGCAGCGGTTATGTCGGATTGGGGCGCTGGTGGGGCGTCGGGCTTGCAATGTGCGTGATCGAACTTGCCGTCTACGCCGTGATCGGCGGGGCTTGGTGGAAGCTGCTCGGCTATTGGTAGGATGGGCGTGACCGGAATTTTTTGCCCTGACTGTCGGGCAGCCGACATGTCCGCGACCCGGCCGGGGCTAGGCTAGCATCAGGATGTCGTGGTGGGCGTTCTGCGTAACGAGTGTAACGGTTCTGGTCTGCTGATGAGTGGGGCGACTTGCGTCGCCCTGCTCCATATGCGTTGATGGCACGGGTCGGCCCGGCTTGTTCCTTCTGCTCGCGGCCAAGGACAGTTTCATCTCGGGGCCGACATCTTCATGGACGGAATTCTGCGTCACCAGCTGGACAACGGTCTGCTCCAGGGCATCTCCGAACCGCAGAGACAGGCATTTCTTGCAGATTGCCCCAGCCGCAGCTTTCCCGACGCCAAGGACATCCTGCAACAGGGCCTTTCGACCGAGATTTTCTTTATCATCGCCGAGGGGCAGGTCGAGGTCAGCTATCTCGATCCCGAAGGCAATTCCATCGTGGTTCATATCGCCAGCCCCGGCGAGGTTCTGGGCGAGGTCGAGGCCCTGTCCGGCCGGGATTGCGCCGCGACCTGCAAAGCGCAGAGCGGCGCCCGTCTTCTGGTCTGCACGCCAGACGTGCTGTTCCGGCATCTGCCGCTGGCCCAGCTGATCCGCAACCTTGCCGCCCTGCTGCATGAGCGGCTGGTGCGGGACAACCGTCAGCGCTCGGTCGACAACTTCATGACGGCGGATCAGCGGATCGACCATTATCTGCGCGAATTGACCAGCCCGGCCCAGCCCCGGCTTTGCGTCAGCCAGAGCTACATTGCCACATTGGCGGGCTGCACACGCCAGACGGTCAATCTGCGACTGAGACAGCTTCGCGAAAATGGCGCGATCGAATTCGGCCGGGGCGAGATCCGCATCATTGACCGCGACAGGCTGCATGAGGTCAGGGCAACACAGTGATGCCATCCCGGCGGGTGCCGGTCGCCTTGCCAAAACTGATGGCAGGATTTCTGGAACAATCCCTCTCAACCGCCGGTTACATGATCCGCGCCATTTCAGGCGCTGGAGGAGAGGAAATGTCTCAGGACCAGGATCGCGACCAGAACCAGGGCAATGACCAGGAGCAGCGCCGGAACCAGCAGGGAGGTCAAGAAGGCGGCGGTGGCCAGCAAGGCGACCAGCGCGAGGATCAGCGGCAAGGTCAGCGCCAAGGGCAGGACCAACAAAAAGACGAGCGCCCGAACCAACGCTGAGCGCCACTGTCTGACGCGGCGGCCCGGTCTGGGCCGCCGAGGTTTTCCCTCTGCTTGTCCCGCGCGGCGCAGGGCCGGAATAGTTGGGCGCGACCCGGAAACGCGTCCTCATCCGCTGCGCCGGTTACGGTATTGCCAGCGCTCGCGCCGCGCAAGTTCTGCTGTGCGGGACTGTGCAAGGCAAGCCGATCTGTCCGACTTCTCCCGCAAGCCCAACTCGTTTCAGTCAGCGGCGAGCCATACCCTTGCCCTATCCAGGTCCTCGGCCGAGATATCATGTCCGGCAGGGATCGTGCAGGCCACCAGATCCGCGCCCGTCATCCGCAGGGCAGGTTCGAGCGGCAGGGCCTTTTCGGCCAGCGGATCGTCTTGTCCCGTTATCAGCAGGATCCGGACATCCGGCAGATTTGCCGAGGGCGGGTCATCGAGCACATCGACGGCGCGCAATAAAATGGCCCGCTTGACCAAGCCCGGCTGCAGACGCAGAAACGCGGCCAGCAGATTGGCGCCATTGGAATAGCCCAGAAACAGCAATCGCTCGGGGTTGAGGCCATAGGCCCGGCTGGCGCTGGCGATGAAATCGGCAAAGGCCTCGGCCTCGGCGCGGATATCGCTCTGGTCATAGCGCGTGGCGTCAAGGCGACGGAACCAGCGATTGACGCCTTCTTCGTTCGATCGTCCGCGCACCCCCAGCAATCGGGCCCGTGGGTTCAGACGGTGCGCCAGCGGCATCAGATCGGATTCGTCGCCACCCGAGCCGTGCAGCAGCAGGATGGCCGAATCGTCGGGGTCATTCGGGACGTGAAACCGATGGATGAAGGGCAGATCGCGCATGGGAATCCGCGGCGCGCCCGGCAGCGCGAATTGCGGCAGCATGACGCGCAGATCCTCGGCCTGCGCGTTGTCCTGAGGAGGGATCATGAGAGTCCCGCCCAGATCGTCGGGGGCCTCATCGACCGCGAAACCCGGCCCGTCAGTCGCGTATTCAAGCAGGGTTCCCATCGGCTCGCGGACATAGAGCGACAGAAAATACTTGCGGTCATGGACGTTCGTGACCCCCTCATGCCCCTTCAGGGCAAGACGCATCGCCTGGACGGCTTCGACATTGTTGGCGCGAAATGCCACATGATCGAACATCCCCGTCCCCGGAATTGCCGGCACGAAGCCTTTCGAGGCGCGAATATCGACAAAATCCGTGTCGGATCTCATCCGGAGGAAAGGGCCGTCACGCGATGCCTCGGCATAACCGAAACGGGCGATGAAATCGGCGGTCTGCCGGGCATCCTCGGTCAGGATCGTCACGCTGTGGATGCGATGCGGCGCGGATGCCGGAGGCATCTCCATTCCCACCAGCTTGACGACGATTCCGTCCGGGTCGCGCAGCCGCAAGACCGCTTCGCCCATCTCGCGCGTGGGGCCGGTGACGGGGATGCCAGCCGTAATCGCCCGCGTCAACCAGTCCCCCATCGAATCCTGAGGGACCGAGAAAGCGATTTCGGAGACCACTCCAAGGCCGGTGCGCCCGCGCGCGCCGGCCTCCCAGACGAGAAAAGTTACCAGCGAGCCGGGGCTGCCCAGAGGATCACCGTAAAAGAGATGAAGCTGCCGGGCATCCTCATAACCCCCGGTTTGCTTCACAAGGCGAAGCCCCAGAAACCCGACATAGAAATCGACATTCCTCTGCACATTCGCCGTGATTGCCGTGACATGGTGGATACCGGTGGTCATGGCCCTGTCCTGCGGTTGCTGCTGCGTTCTTGATATCCTTGCCGAAACCTTCGGGCAATGGGCTGGCGTGGTTCGGCACATTCGGGGAAAACAGAGCGTCCCAAGATCCACATCGAAAATCTTGTCCATCAGAAGGGCGTCGAAGAACACGCCCTTGAACGCGGTGCGACGGTCGGCACATCGCAGCCTGACCCGACCGGAGAACAACATTCAACACATTCCCCCGCGCATCGAAAGGTGCCAGGATTTTCGCGCGGCAATGATATTCGCCGCACGACCCGAAAGGCCCACTTGGAAGAGGAAACGCTCCGGATCATCCCGGCCTGCTTGCGCGGTGAAGACAGCATCGCCGAGTCGTGCCGGCGAGAAGGGTTAGCCCAGAGCGTCTGTTTCAGGTGGTCGAGAGAGTTTCTCATCGAGGCATGAGCCACCATCGGTCCGAGGCCATGCCGAACGGAAAGAGACGCGTGGGGGGGCGCCCCGGCCCGGCAGCCAAATAGCGTTGAGGTGAAGCGCATGCCCGCCCGGGGCGGCTGCGCTAAAAAAAGTGGTCGCGGACCTTAAACTTGAGAAGCGATTGGCAATAAAAGCAGGATCGGAGAGGCCACGAAGGCCATTGGTTTCAAGAGAGTGCGCAAACAGTGGCGACGACGCAGGAGATACCATTCTTCAGAGAAAATCGAAATCATCCGGCAGGTGGCGCATCTTGGCGAAGCCGGTAATCCAACCCCCTACCTGTCTCATGTTGGTATGATCGCTAGGTGACAGTCGGCCCCGAGCGACTCGAGGATCGGCAAGCTGGCCAGGCCGGGTCGGAACCGCATCCCAGATAAAGGTATGTTGAGATGGCCCTGGACGGTGAGGGCCTGCCCGCCCTTGGCCAGAGGGCAAGGCCCGAAGGACCTGTCGCCGCAGCAGCTGGTCCGGCGTTTCAGACAGGAAAAGCTACTTCGTCTCAGAAGCTTCCGGCGCATCTCGTGATCGCGGCTGGCGAGGAGTCCAGAAAGAAACCACGAAGCCGAACCAGTCGTGGCAAACGGCTTCACCTCTCTTACGGTCATCAGGTTGCTGGTTCTATCGACCTGCCCCCTGCTGTTCCCACATTCATAACGGGATTCTGGATTGGTTTGCCCCGCCTACCAATTTTGGACCGTCTGAAGCCGGAGTTTCCGGCGTTGGTCACGGCGGCGGGTTGGTGAAACCGCCTAGAACTCGGTCCATAAGTGCTGCAGTCGTCAAGCCAGAGCGCCAGTTTGCGCCATGCGTCGTCCAAGCTGTCGAAGATCTCCGGCGCGGTGCGGATCTTTCAGGACCCGATTGTGGCTGGCACGCACGACATTCAGGAGTTGGCCAAGACCCATGATGCAGCGTCGAGGACCAAGGCTGAGCTGTGGCACCGCATCTTGACCCACTATCTGCCGCTTTACTTTCCGGAAGCCGGCCGTTTCCATCGTAGCTCGCGCATGGACTGGTTCCTGGCCTTTCTCGAGATGTTTCCTTCTCCGCATATGATCTCAGCGTTGACCAGGGAGGAGTTCGCCAAGGCCGCGTGGGCGGGGGTTGGACCCAAGGTCTAGAAGGCCCTCATGTTGTCTCCGTCAGTTTCTGCGCGGCCGGATCAAGATCTCCAAATATGGCAATGCTCGCCTGCGCCGTACGTTGTGGCTGGCATTCGAGCGCGACATCGGGCAGGATCGCCACAATCCAGATCTGCGCCGCCAGGCCTACACCGCCACCGCTGCAAAGATGGCCCGCACCCTTCACGCCGTGATCAAATCCGGCGAACCCTACCGCCCTTCTTCGAACGGACGAGCCCAGGCGAAAGGACCTCTCTCTCAAAGGGCCGGGGAGGCGCATGACGCGACCTCGTAGATAATGTTCGGCGTCGTCGGGGAAACGCCCCACCGGGGCCTTTCCTGATTCTCCTCCAATGGCAGAGACCAATTCCTGACGGCGGAGCCAGCCTGGCGACTATTCTTATGGCACCCGTTCGCTCGGATGCCCCGTGACCTGACGCCCAAAACCGCGTTACCTTCCCGAGCTAGGACATCGTCGGCCCCTATGGTACCGGGCTTGCTGTAGATCCGGATCAGGGTGCAGAGTTCCCGGGCAACCCGCGTACCGGACAGACTGGTGTCCGCCACGAGGCGCAAACACTGTCTCGGGCAGTCGTTGATCACGGCCAAGATACGGACGAAATCGGCAGCTGTCTGGCAGAAGACAATTGCGGTCAGTGTTTTCGACGAGGTTGGCCGCGTGATCTTCGCAAGCCGGGCCAAGTCTATTCGGCATTTTGCAGGACTCAGAGCTGGGTCGGAGTTCTCCCTTTCCTCATTGGGTTCAGGCGTCGCGCTCAATTTCGGCAGGGCCGAGGGTGAAGCGGTTCATGACTTCGCAGGCGAACGCCACTGGTCCGCGAGAGGTTGCGAAGAGTGAGGATTTCGGCAGTCTGACGATCGGGATCCCGTTGCGCGATCCGTTCGCCATCGCGCTTGAGCCGATGGCGCCTCGATGGCTCAGTGTCGACCAAGAGCTTGAGAGGCCCCGAGCCGCGGCGGTTCGTAATCTGGACCGTGATCTTTCGCTGTCTGCGGCTCAGTGGAACAGTCGGGCACGGGCCAGTCAAGTGCGGCCATCTTGATGATACGGCCCAACATTCCAGTCGTCTGTTGCAGCGGAAGGCCGAACCGTGCCAGGGCTTCGCCCGTGCAGGGATGAAAACAGTCCACCGGGTGGTTTTCCGGCGCCCTCACACGTAACCATCAGGCAGAACTCCATTCCAGCATTGCTGAACACCGGCGGACGCGCCGGACAACCCGCCTTGAGGGCAAGCCAAGCCATGTGCTTGTCCAGCCAGGCCCCCAATGGCCTACGCCTCATCAAGCTATCGTTGGAGAGCTTCCAGTTCTTCCTGCGGTAGTGGGCTGGTGCGGACTTCGTCATACTAAGACGTTTAACCTACAGAAATCGCTTGGTGAATGCTGTAGATCGGCAAGTTCTGCTACAACGCCGTTCGGATCGAGGAGCGCTGCTTGCAATTCTGGCAAAGAAGGCAGCGCTGGCAGAAGGGCTGGCTTCGGGAGCGGCGCCATCAAGCTGGCTCTGACATGAACAGCGGATCGGTCTGCCGGTGGTCTGCATTGAGGCGCAGGATGCGCTCGCGGTTTCGTCTATCGGAGCGCCAAGCCGAACAGCGCTATTATCGTCGGGAAGGTCTGGAGGGCATGATCACTATGAGCCCGCTGTCGGCCAGGCTTGCCGGTCGGCATAACCTGCCCTGTCGTGATCGAATCATATCGTCAACGAGCCGGGACGCTTGAGCACTTCGTTTTAGGCCGCCCAGTTCTGATTTTGTAGCTAAGGGGTGTGGGCCTGCTCATGCCTGCCAGATTTCGCTCTGAATTCACGAGAGTAATCCCCAACCCGATTTACGCAACAACGCTCACCGTTACCATTATTTCATAATGGGAACTTCATCGAGGAAGGCCCAATATACCCTGGTGCGCTCTGTCACCGGCTTCTGCGCTCTGAAGCGGCGCCGGACTTAGCCTTCGCTGCGGGATACGGGCTCCTTTTAATCAACTCTAGCAATGCCGCCGAGTTTGCACGGATGTCGTGGCGCTTCAGGACACGTCGTCGGCCCTCTTGGCCCATGACCTTGAGCCGAGCCGGTGCGGTGGTCAGCGCCGCCTCCATCGACCTGGCGATCTCGTCCATCGATCCGGCAGGGATGATCCAGCCGCAATCGTCATCGACCAGCTCGGGAATGCCCGCAATATACGTAGATATGGCCGGTCGGCCCAGAGCAAGGGCCTCCATTATAACGACCGGCAGACCTTCTGCGAAGCTGGGCAACAGAAGCGCGCGGGCACGTCCCAATTCGGCCCTGACGGTCTGATTGTCGCGCCACCCCATCAGAGTGACGTTTTCGGCGACATCGTGACGGGCGATGGCGGCTTCGACTTCGGGCCGGAAGTCGCCATCGCCAATCACGATGACGCGGACTTCGGGATGGGTGGCAGCCACTTTCGCGACGGCCTCAACCACCAGCGTATGCGCCTTTTGCGGACATAGCCGCCCGACCGAAACAAAGGGTGCCGTTTCGTCAAAGGGCGCCTCGCTCGGGGCAAATTCATCGACATCGATACCGCAACCGACGATGTGCAGCTTATCCCAGTAGCCCATCCCCGCTGCCCGGGCCAATTGCACCCTGCAGTAATTGGAAATGGCGATGACGAAGCGCGCCTCGGCCACTTTCAACCCCAGAGAGGACCGGTTCCAATCGACAAATTCGTCCGGACCGTGGGCGGTAAAGCTGTATTCCGGTCCCCCAAGGTGTTTGGACAGCATCGCCACAGCAGCGGAATTGGTCGAGAAATGGGTGTGCAGATGGCTGATACCGTCCTGGAGAGCGCGGCGCTTGAGCGAGACTGCTTCAAGCAGATAGGCCACATGCGGCACGAACCCATGTCCGGCATTGCGCAACAACTTTGCCCATGTCGCGAAAGCGCGGCACATGCCTGCAGGATTCGAGACCGTTTCTTTGACAAAGTCTCCCAGAAGTGCGGGCAGACGTCCGACCAGCAGATAGAAGGTGAGGTCCTTCTCGGCCTTGTCCTGATCGTCGACCAGCGCTTCAGACCAGGGGCGGATGGCGTAGCGTTTGATTTCAGCACCCTGCTCTTCCATCGCGTGAATCTCGCGTCGGATAAAAGTGGTGCTGGTCATCGGATAGGCGTTCATCAGATAGCCTATGCGCATAGGCGTCCCCCCCGGATCTGGCGGCGTGCCTCATCCAGAACGCTTTGAACCGCGAGGGATAGTTCAAGCGGTACGAGGCCGCTTTCGCTGCGTCCTGCCCGGACCAGATCGCGGAAATGGTCTAGCATCGGGGCATATTGATCGGCACCATAGGGCAGAAATTGTCCGGCGGCGGCATCACGCAGGCGCTTTACCCTGCGCAAAAGCGGATTGGCCTTGAGGCGTGCTCTGAGTCCCGGCGGGTGGCCCTGAAGGGCGTCTGATGTGGAATCGCCCGTTTCGAGGTTCATCTTTAAGCTCATAAGCGTTTCCGACCCGACAACCGGCGCGCCGAGCTGCAAGACCCCATGCGTGCAAGAAACCGTGGCCGTGTTGGACGTGTGCGCATTCAGTGCCACGGTGATCTGCGAGGTTGCACCCGACCTGTGCAGAAGGCTGAGGTCACTGGTCAGGTCGATGCCTGCCGGGTCACGCTGTGCGCAGGCCCGGGTCGCGTCGATCGGACCAAGCAGATGGAGGGCCAAAGACACGCCATACACGCCGCGATCCAGCAGCGCACCGCCATCCTCAGGGTCAAACAAAGACGCATGCGTCGCGGGTGTGACAGGATAGCCGAATGCAAATTGAAGCTGCACGGGCTTGCCGTAGCTCTGGCTTTTAAGCCGCTCGCTGAGCCTGCGGTAGGCCGGGAGCGCCAGGCACCAGAGGTTTTCGACCAGCAGACAGGATTTGTCCCGCGCCGCCTCAGCAAGCTTTCTGGCATCGTCCAGATTGGTGGTCAGCGGCTTTTCCACCAGCACGGGTTTGCCTGCCTCGATTGCCGTCAGCGCATCGCCAACGTGCGCGCCCGGACGCGAGCAAACATAGATGGCATCCACATCCGCCTGCCCGGCCAATTCCGCCATCGAGCCAAGCCCGCGCGGGATGCCAAATGCGCTGGCGAATTCCGTCGCGCGGGCGGTGTTCCGCGAGGCGACAGCCTGCACCGAATAATCCGGGGCGGAGGCCAAGGCCTGCATCATCCGCGCGGCCATGCGTCCAGTGCCGACAATTCCCAGTCTGATCTGATCCGCCATTTATTCCTTCATCCCAGCGTCTCGGCCCAGGGCATCGGTGCAATCGGCTCACAGCGCGTCACCATCTGCTGCGCGCCCTTGGTTTCTCCCGCACCCTGAATCGCAAGGGTCACCTCTGTCAAATGCAGAGCCAGGTCGATCGACATGCGCGAGGGACGGCCTTCGGCGATAGCATTTGCCATTTCGGTGACACCTAGGGCAAAATTCATCGAGGCCGCGCCCCATCTGCCTACCTTGGGATGAGTTTCTCGGCCCAGTTTCAATCGCTTGGCAATGGGCGCCTCCATCAGCCTGCGACGCAGGTTAAAACGGCGGCGGAAACGGACCTTGGCCGCGTTGTTCCACGCTTCGTTCAGTTCGATCACCCCGCGGTCGCCGATGATTTTCAGGGAATGATTGTGCGGGCCGATGATCGTGCATGTCAGGCGAGCCACGGCCCCGCTTTCAAAAAACAATGTTGCGACGGAAAAATCCGGCGCGGGATTCTCAACCGGCAGCAAATCGGCGACCTGTCGGGATGACGCGGCCACAACGGTGCGGATCGAACCGAAGATCGAGATCAGCCAGGTCAGGTAATAGCCTGCGTGTTCCAGTGTGCAGCCTACCTCGAATTCATCCTCAGCGGGCCAAGACGTACCGCTTTCGCTGATCCAGTCGGCGTAGCGGGCCTGTGGGATGAAACCATCATCGAGATCGGCGTAAATCACCCGTATCTTACCCGCCACGTTTTCTCGAACAGCCGCGCCGACGGTTTGCGCAGCTTCGCCAAGAAAGCTGCAGGGGGCTGAGGCCAGCATCAGCTTGCGATCGCGCGCCAGATTGCAAAGCGCCTGTGCATCAGAAAGCGTCATGGCCAAAGGTTTTTCGGTATAGACATGACAACCGGCCTCAAGCCCGGCCTTGCCGATAGCGAAATGCGAGGAGGGGTTGGTTAGATTCAGCAGGATGCCGCCAGGGCCAATCGCGTCAAGCAGGGCCTCCTGGCTGCCGAACTGGGGTAATTTCCAGTAACTGCAAAACCGGGCAAGCCGATCGGGCCGCCGATCAAAAGCACCGATCAGCTCGAAATTCGTGCCAAGCTGAAAGGACCGCATGTAAAGATCGGCCACAAACCCGGTGCCTATGATACCAACCCTGATCATGTTTTTACCTGCAACTCTCTCTTGTCAGGAATGTCGATCGTACCTGTTGATTGTCACTGAAAACCGGCCTGGCATTTTCATCAAGGATCGACCCACTTTCTGTTTTGCGCCGTCTGCTAGGTCCTGTTGACAAAAGCCACTCTCACGGGGCTCGACGCATGATTCAAGCTGGTATCTGCGGGTGAGAGCAGAGGATTCAAGGGCTAGGGTCAGGATGCATTGTTTTCGCGCGAACAGCATGATTCACGGCCTCGAAGACGGAGCGGTGACATGAGCGATCTTTTCTGGCTGACCGACGCGCAGATGGCGCGCCTGCCCCTTTCTTCCCCCAGCCTCATGGTAAGCCTCGGGTCGATGACAGGCGGGTTCTGAGCGGGATTATCTTCATCAATCGCAATGGCCTGCGTTGGCGGGATGCTCCTGCCGCCTATGGTGCGCATAAGACGGTCTACAGCCGGTGGAAGCGGTGGAGCGAGAACGGCATCTTTGCCAGGATGATGGCAGGTCTGGCCGCTGAGCACGGCGAAGAGAAGACCGTGATGATCGACGCGACATATCTCAAGGCCCCTCGAACGGCGATCAGCATGGCCGCCAAACAGGGGGCGTGGTCGTCCGATCAGTCGCACCAAAGGCGGCATGACCACCAAGCTGCACGCTGCCACGGTCAGGGACGACGGATCGACCTGTTCGTCACCGCCGGACAGGTCAGCGATTGCATCGGCGCACGCGCATTGCTCAGCGGCCTCCCAAACGTCAAATGACTGCTCGGGGATCGTGGCTATGACGCTGACTGATTTAGAGAAGCGTTGCAGGACAAGGGGATACGCGCCTGCATCCCCAGCCGAAAGAAGCGCAAGACACCTGTCAAACACGAAAAACGCCGATACAAGCGGCGCAATCGCATCGAGATAATGTGCGGAAGGCTCAAGGATTGGAGGCGTGTGGCCACCCGCTACGACCAGTGCCCGAAGGTCTTCCTTTCGGCCATGACAAGGGAGTAGCGGCACGGCTCAGCATTCTGCCGACGGGCCGATTGTCGGCTGGCAGACCGGGCTACGACGCTGACGCGCAGTGTTGAAGCACAGAGATATAAGCGCCCGGCCGGAAGGGGCAAAAGAGAACCTTGTAAACGGGCGCCGCTGCAAAGGACGCAAACCTATCGAGATCATGTTCGGCTGCCTCAGCCACTGGCAAAGCGTCGGGAAGCCGGCCCCCGGACTGTGTGGTGATCCGCCTCTGAGGTCGCGACCCGATGCGCCTTTCTCCTCGCCGCGGCGGTCATTTTCCGACCATGATCAACAACGAACTCTGACCCCGGAGGTCATCTAGGCGGCAAGCTGTTGATCGCGGTCATCAGCGCGCCCGCGGTCTGGACATCCATCGCGCGGTTTCTTGCGGTCAGGGAGCGTCATGGTGCCGTTACAGGGACCGGCCTAATCGACGGGCGTCCATTCCGCCGTGGGGTCGAAGCGCTCGATCGCGGCGGCCTTGTCCAGCGTCTCGGGGCCTAGATCGGCCTGATAGAGAATGCCGGACTCGCCGACCATGAAGCTCATGATACCGCTGTCGCCATAGGCTGCGGGATAGGCCACCAGCGCGTGGCTCGCGACCATGTTCCCGCCGATCATGTAGTCATAGCTCCCGCCCGGCGCGGCGGGGCCTTGGCCCTGCAGGATGCGGAAGTAATAGCCCTCATAGGGTTCCGGCTCTCGGTCCTCGCCCGCATCATCGCTGAAGCCGGTGAAACTGGCGCGGGCAAGGCTTTCATCGAATGGGGCGGGGTCCTCGCCGGCGGCGGCGGGCCAGTATAGGCCGTCCTTCTGGCCCGGCGCGGACAGGATCGACGCCGCGAATTCCAGCACCCCATCGCCGTCCCGGTCCGCTTGGCGGTAGTGCGACTGGATCTGCGGGACGCGGCGCAAAAGCGCGATGACCTGCAATTCGTTGCGGCCGATCCGGCGGGCCAGGACCTCTTCGCGCGCGCCCTCGGCGTCAAAGCTCCAGCCGGAGGCATCCTTGACCAGATCGGCGGGAAAGGGCCACATCTCGCGCCCGGCCATCAGGGTCAGCCGGTCTTGGCCAGCAGGCTCCAGCCGGTGAATCACATGCATGTCGGCAAGGAACTGGCCCCAGATCTCGCGATCCTCATCCGGGTTGCCGGTCGAGACGACATCTTCGTTCTCGGCACCGAAGATCGCGAGCACCTGCGCCCGGTCCTTGGCGTCAAGGGCTGCGACCAGGGTCTCGACGGCGGCCTCGGGGCTGGCAAAGACCTGGGGCGCGGCATATGCCAGCGAGGCCGAGCCAAGCAGCATCAGGCCGGACAAGAGCGCCTTCATCGTCTTCCTCCTCTTCCGCCGCCGCCACGCGGCCGCGAACCCATGCTGCTGCGCCCGCGATGGCTTGCTGCCGAAGGGCGCGGTCCCGAGGGCCGATGGAATGCGCTTGCGGGTCGGCTGGGCGCATGGGCCTTGGGGAGTTTGTGTTGTTTGGGCTTCGAGACATGCGCGCGCGGCGCGGCGTGCTGCCCCGACGGCCGCCGTGTCGTCTCGGGCCGGGCCTGACGGTTTGCCGGGGGCTGGCGCTTGGCCGCCGCCTGTCCGGCCTTTTTCTTGACGGCCGCGAGGTTCGCCGGTTTTGCCCCCGATGCCTTGCGGGCCTCGATCTTTTTCTTAGCCGCCTCGCGATTGGCCGGGGTGGCGATCGGGCGATGGTTCGGGCGACCATCCGGGCCATTGCCGATGGCCTGTTGGATATTCCCGCGGTCGATCCGCGGGCGGTCGCCAGCACCTATGCTGATACGGTCTTGGCCGCCGATCCTGTCGCGGTCGATATTCACGCGATCCCGGTCGATATTGATGTCGCCACGCTGGATATTGCGGTCGCCGCGATCGATGGTGATGTCGCCACGATCCCAGTCGATATCGTCATCGACATCCCGGCCATGCCAATCGTCGTCGTCAAAGATCTCGTCAAGGATGACCGCCCCGCCCAGCAGTACGCCCCCCGTCAGCAGGATGTCGTCCCAGTCGGTATCGTCGGCGGCATAGCTGTAGCCATAGTGATAGGGCGGCTGACCAGAGGGGGCAGGGGTGGTATAGACCACATTGCTGTCATAGGTCGGGACATAGACCACGCCGGGATCGGCGGGCGCGATCTGGATCTTGTCATTGACCGTCTCGACATTCTGGACCGGGCTGTCCGAGAGAAAACCCATTTTCTCGGCCTTGCCGCGCAGCCGCTGGATCGAGGCCAGCACCTCGTCGGTCTGCCCGACCACCGCCTCGCCCGCCTGCTCGGTCCAGTCGATATTGTCGCTCATCCGCGTGACGACATCGGGAAAGCCCGCGGCGAGTTCGCGGACGCTGTCATCCCAGGTCTCGGCGGCGGCCTGTTTCGCACGCTCCTTGTCCGAGGCCCCGGCATTTGCCGCCACGAAATTTCCCGCCTTTGCCACGTCCAGCGGAAAGGTCGTGGCGACAAGCGTGGGGGTCAGAAGCGGGTCGGGAAACAATGCGACCGCCCCGAAAAGTGTGTCGAGCTCATCCGCAGAAAGCGTGCCTTCGGCGCTGATCGCGGCACGCATTTCGGCCGAGGGCATCCGGGCGCAGGGAATGTCGAGCGTCATCCCCACCGCGAGGTTCTCGGGCCGGCCGCCAAGCGCGTCGCGATTCGCCTCGAGGATCAGGCCGTACAGATTGGAATCCCCGTAGACCCGTGCCGCGAGACGGCTCAGCGTCTCGCCGCTGGCGACGACATGCGGGCTGCCGCAGGGCAGGCTATCCTGGGCCAACACGGGACCGGCCATGGAGGTCAGGACAAGGGCCGCGACTGCACCCCGCCCGGCCGATTTTGCAACAGATGGTCGACAGGCGGTTCCGTGAGGCATGCTGCGCCTTTCCAGAGTCCAGCCGCTTCGCGCGCGGATCGCTTTCAAGCTTATTGCGAAAATTGCCATCCGCCAACGGGCTTGTGACGCGGATCAGGATCCGAGCGGCCTGAGGGGCAGCAGCGACAGATTAGCGATAGCGGCAGGGCTCATCCCTCGCTAAGCTCAGGTTGAAATTCGCAGGAAATTTTTCTTTGGATCAGGAAATGACTGCAACGCGATCGGCGCGGCGCGCCCTGATTTCCGGCGTTGCTGGCTATATCGGAAGCCACGCCGCCCTGTGCTTTCTGGATGCCGGCTGGCAGGTTTCCGGGATCGACGACCTGTCGATGGGGCATCGCGATCGCGTGCCCAAGGGCGTGGTCTTTCACGAGCTTGGCATAGGCGCGGATGAGACGGCGGCGCTGCTCGCCCGCGATATGCCAGATGTGGTCCTGCATTTCGCGGCCAGAACCAGCGTCGATGAATCTGTGCGCCTGCCGGGGGGCTATTACGACACGAATACCGGGCAGGCTGCGCGTTTCTTCGCCGCGGCGGCGCGGGCCGGGGTAGGGGCCATCGTCCATTCCTCGACCGCGGCGGTCTATGGCGAGGCCGGCGAAGTCCCGGTCGACGAAGCCTGCCCGCTGCGTCCGGCGTCGCCTTATGGCCGCGCCAAGCTGGCCGCGGAATGGGCGCTGGCGGATGTCGGGCAGGCCAGCGGGACGCGGCATGTGATCCTGCGATATTTCAATGTCGCTGGGGCCGATCCGCAGGGCCGGGCCGGGCCGGGCGATCGGGCGCAGCATCTGATCAAGATCGTGGCCGAGGCCGCTGCGGGCCTGCGCGACCTCGTCCGGATCAATGGCACCGATTACGCCACGCCCGATGGCACGGCGATCCGCGATTTCATCCATGTCTCGGACCTTGCCCGGGCCCATCTGTCGGCAGCCGAATACCTGCTGGACGGAGGCCCGAGCGCGGTGCTGAATTGCGGCTGCGGGCGGGGCTATTCCGTCCGCGAGGTGATTGCCGCCGGGCTGGCGCTTGGCCCGCATCGCTTTGTGGTGACCGAAGGCGCGCGGCGTCCCGGAGATATTGCGCGGATCACCGCGGATCCGTCGCGCCTGCGGCGAATTCTGGATTGGACGCCAGATTGCAGCAGCCTCGACAGGATGCTCGCAACCGCTGTGGCCTGGGAGCAGGCCCGCGCAATCCGGGCCAAGGCGGTATCGTGACGCCGGGCGGCCCTCTGGTCTCGGTCGTCGTCCCGGCCCATGACGCCGAGGCGACGCTGGCGCGCACACTCGAGAGCGTCATGAACCAGAGCCATCAGGCGCTGGACGTGCTGGTCGTCGATGACGGTTCACGGGACCGCACCAGCGAGATCGGGGCGGCGCTGGCGCGGCGCGACCCGCGTCTGCGCCTGATCCGGACACGGAATGGCGGCGTGGCCAAGGCGCGCAATGCCGCGCTTTCCTCCGCCCGGGGCGAGTTCATCGCCTGGATCGACGCCGACGATTTGTGGCATCCCGAGAAACTTGCAAGGCAGCTTGCGCTTTATGCCGCGGCAGAGACCCCTCCGGCCTTTGTCTATGCCGGATACCGGATGATTGATGCGCAGGACCGTATCATCCCGGCGCATCGCCCGTTGAGCGACCTGAGCGGCGACACGCTGTGCTTGCAGATGGCGACGAATTTCTTCAGTAACATCAGCAGTATCCTGACCAGAACAGAGTTCGTGCGCCATCTGGGCGGCCATGAGCCGGGCCTGCGGGCATGGGGCGTCGAAGGGGCCGAGGATCTGCTGATGCAATTGCAGCTGATGCGCTTTGGACCCGCTTTATGTTGCCGTGAGGCGCTGGTCGGTTACCGGATGCATGCGACGAACATGTCGCGCGATGCGCGCCGCGCCGCCGCTTCGAATCTTCGCGTCATCGAGATGGTGGCGCGCGACTATCCGGCCTTGCCCGGCTGGGTCGTCGATCAGGCCCGCGCTCGGGTCGTGGGTTTCGTGCCCCTGATCGCGCTGGCGGGCCATCCGGTCGCCGCGTTGAAGCTGCTGGCCCGGCTCTGGCATGAACAGCCCGGCGCGACGACGGCAATGGCACTGCGGGTGCTGCGGCACGGGCTGCGCCACGGTCGCGGGGCAGGGGGAAAGCCGGACCCGGCCCTGGGGTTGGACTTTGCCGACGCCGACCCGACAAGCGCGGTCTGGTCCCGTCCGATGCTGCTGCCGCCACGTCACGAGATGCGGCTGCACGAGGCCGACCGGCTGGTCCGGCGCGCCTTATCAGGGCGTGATGGCCCGTCATGGTCGGCGCAAGACGGGGAGCGGGTCGCGTGAGCGCCGAAGCTCTGTCCGAACCGGCTTTGCCTTCCGAGCGGGGATCGACGCTGCGGGCGACCTTTGAACTCTCCAAGATTTTTGGTCGGCAACGCTGGCTGATCCTTTTGGTGATCCTGCTCGGAGCCGCAGTGGCGATTGCCGAGACGCTGGGCGTGGGCTTTGCGGTGATGCTGCTTTTCGCGATCCTCGACCAGGGCGAGCAGATCGCGGCAGCGGGCGGAATGCTGGCCGGGCTCTATGCGCGACTTGTGGCCTTTGTCGGAAACAGTCCCACGGTGATCGGGGCGGTATTCTTTGGCCTGATCCTGTGCCAGGCGGGGCTGACCTATGCCAATCAGGCGCTGCTGGGGGTCGTCCTGAACCGGCTGGCCGAGCGCATGCGCGATCTCCTTCATGCGCGACTGATCTGCGCGCCCTATCGCGTCGTCCAGAAGCGCGATCCCGCCGCATTGATGCATACGCTGGGAACCGAAAGCTGGAATGTCGGCGACGCTTATCTCAGCGTCGCGCGAATGGGGGTCGATCTCTGCGCGATTTCTGTTCTGGCGACGGGCATGGTGCTGCTGTCCTGGAAAATCGCTCTGCTGGCCGTCGCCGGCGGGCTCGCATCGCTTTTTCTGTTGCGGCTGGTGATGCGTCCCGTCGAGCGGCTGAGCGACGCCACCCTGTCGGCGCATCAGCACATGGTGCAGCGGATGCTGGTCAGCCTGACCGGGATGCGGACGCTGCGGCTTTTCGCCCGCGAAGATGATCTGCTGCGCCGCTTTGGCGAGGCGTCGCGCAATCTGCGGACGGCGGCCGCGCGGATGGAACGGCTGCGCGCGCTCTCGGCCCCGCTCAGCCAAGTGCTCGGGGCAGGGCTCTTGATCCTGATCGCGCTGAGCGCCCAATGGCTGGATGTCACCCCGCCATTGGTGATCGCCGAGGCGTTGCTGCTGCTGCGCCTGCAACCCTATCTGGCGGAGCTTCTGGAAAGCCGGATGGAGTTGCAGGCTCGATCCGCCTCGATCCACGAGGTCAATGCCTGGCTGAGCGCATTTGCCCCGCTGCGTGATATGGCTGAGGCGGAGGGGGCCGATCTTGCGCGCGGCAAGGAAATCCGCTTCGAGGGGCTGAGCTTTCGCCATTCCGAAAGCGGCTTGGCCGAGCTGCGCGGGCTGAATTTCACCATTCCCCTGTCCGGCTGCACGCTCATCCAGGGTCCGAGCGGTTCCGGCAAGACCACCGTCCTGAACCTGTTGCTGCGGCTCTACCAGCCCGATAGCGGACGGATCCTCGTTGACGGGGTCGATCTGGCCTCGATCCCGCGCCAGCTTTGGTTGCGGCGGCTGAGCGTGGCCGGGCAGGATGTCGAATTGATCGAGGGCACGGTGGCCGAGAATATCCGTTTCGGCCGCCCCGATGCCTCGGCCGAACGCTTGCGCGAGATCTGCGCGGCGGTCGAGATCCTTGCCGATATCGAGGCCTTGCCGCAGGGCTTCGACACGGCAATCGGGGCAGCAGGCTCGAGCCTGTCCGGAGGGCAGAGGCAGCGGCTGGGCCTTGCCCGCGCGCTGATCCGCGACCCCGAAATCCTGATCCTGGACGAATCGATGAATGCTCTGGAACCCGAGCGCGAGGATCGCATTCACCGCCGCATCCGCGAGATGATGGCGGGACGGAGCCTGATCGTGGTGAGCCACCGGCCTGAAGCGCGGAAATGGGCCGACCGGATCGTCAGCATCGAGGCCCCGAAGGATCAGCCCTTCGCCCTTGCCTGAGCGCTGTCAGGCAGGCGGCTGCGACGCTCCATCGCGGCCGGGTTCTCGGTATAGAGAACCTTGAATTCCTGCAGGCCAAACATCCGGCGCAGGCGCTGATAGTTAGCCGGGCGACAGGCCCAGATCACGAATTGCCGCGTCTCGGCATTCCACTGATCGACAATCGCATTGGCGATGTTTTGCCTTGCATAGGCCGCCGGGTTGTCAAAGCGTTCCTGCTCGTCGCGCAGGGCCTGCCAGATGCGCGGATCGCTGACCTGCATCCGCTGGAAATAGCCTTCGAGCCAGGACAGGAAGCCGGGGCGCGCCACCGCGTCGCCGCCCCCCGCTGCGGCGGCCTGGGCACAGGCGGAATTGTCGTGCTGACGGTAAAAATCCAGCACTTCGTCAATGGCGATCACCGGATAGGCCAGGAAGATCTTGAAGTAGAAAGCCTGATCTTCATAGAGCGTCCGGAACTGGTCCTCGAAACCGCCGATGGCCAGCAAGGGGCCGCGCCGGATCAGCAGACTGCAGATCCCCGGCACCCCCGCTCCGTGGCTTTCCAGATATTGGATCACCAAATCGGGCGGTTCCAGTAGCACCAGCGGCGGCACGCCCAGATCATTGCGCAGGTCCATCGACCGCCAGGGGCGAAAGCGCGACTGGCTTCTGCGGTTCCAGCTGGACCAGTAAAGGGTCGGCGACATGGACATCGCGGCTTGGGGATGGGCCTCCATGACCGCGACATGTCGTTCCAGCCGCTCGGGCAGCCAGATGTCATCGGCGTCGAGCAAAGCGACATAGTCGCCCCGCGCCAGTGCAATCCCGGCATTGCGCGATGCGCTCATGCCCCGGTTCTCGTGGCCGGGATGCTCGGCATAGCGGATGCGATGCGGCTCGCGCGTGGCATAGTCCCGGGCGATGCCGCTGGCCCCGTCGCTGCTGCCGTCATCGACCAGAATGAGTTCCCAGTTGGGATAGCTCTGCGCCCGCACGCTTTCGATGGCCTGGGCGATATGGTCTTCGCCATTCAGGAAAATCACGATGCAGGACACCAGAGGAGCTTCCGGCTGCCCTCCGCCCGGCAAAACGTTAGGAAAGGACGTTTCGGTCATCTGCTCCGGTCTCTCCCGCGCGCCCAGGTCGATGCTGCGCAGGCTACCGAGCGGGCCCTGTCCGCGCAATCGCGGATCACGCAGCCGCTTCTGTCGAAAATTCATTGCGCGAAGGCGGCTGGCGGAACAGTAATGAAAGCCAAGTCCCTTGGGCCGGGCATTTCTACTGTTCCTGATCCTTGTGGGTTCTGTTCGTGGATATTCATGCGGGGCGGGATTATTGCAGGACAACGATAGCCGAACTGGCCGGGACGCTTTGCCATTGAGCGCAAGATTGATCGCCTGGGCGGAAAGGACCGCCTTGCGGCTGCCCGATCCGATCGTTTTCCGGCTGCGCGCCCTGCGCAATGGCCGGGCTTTTGCCACACGTCCCGGCCGGGTGCGGATGGGGCAATTGCGCCGGCTGGAGCCCTTTAGCCGGATGTATGGCTGGGATCGCGGCACGCCCGTCGACCGCTATTATATCGAAGGTTTTCTCAAGGAGCATGCCGGGGTCATTCGCGGCCGGGTGCTGGAAGTCTCGGAGAATACCTATACCTACCGCTTTGGCGGGGCGGCGGTGACGCAAAGCGACGTGCTGCATTATGACGATCCCGCCCCGCCCGCGACCATGACGGGTGATCTGACGGATGCGGATCATATTCCCTCCGACAGTTTCGATTGCGTCATCATCACCCAAACGCTGATGCTGATCTATGACGTCCCGGCGGCGCTGCGCACCATTCACCGGATCCTCAAGCCGGGCGGGACGGTTCTGGCGACCCAGGCCGGTCTGACCCAGATCGCCGATCCGGACTGGCGCCATACCTGGTATTGGGGATTTACTCAGGCGTCGTCGCAGCGGCTCTTCGAGGATGCCTTTCCGGGCGGCAGCGTCGAGGCGCGGGCCTATGGCAACATGCTCTCGACAATCGCCTTTCTGGCCGGGCTGGGATATGAGGAACTCGACCAAGCGGAACTGGATCATCTGGATCCCGATTACCAGATGCTGATCGGGGTCCGCGCGACGAAGGCGGGCGGCCCGACCGCGTGATGCCTTCCCTTCGCACCCATTTGCGACTGCAGCGGATGAAGCTCGCCTGGCAAAGTCTTTTCGCGCCCAAGCCCGGCGGAATGATCCTGCTGTACCACCGTGTCCAGGATGTCGCTTCCGATCCTTGGAGAATGGCCGTCCGGCCCGAGGATTTCGACCGGCAGATGGCGTTTTTGGCGCGGCTGGGAACCGCCTGCACCGTCAGCGGGCTGGCCGATCACCTGGCCCGCGGCGCGACAGGCGCGCCGCGGATCGCGGTCAGCTTCGATGACGGCTATCTGGACAATAAAGAGGTCGCGCTGCCGATCCTCGAACGTCACGGGGTTCCGGCGAGCTTCTATGTCACCAGCGGCGCGATAGGCCGGGACGACGCCTTTTGGTGGGACCGCCTGCACCGGATCCTGCTCGAAGAGCCAAGCCTGCCGCGTGAACTGGAACTGCAACTTCCCAGCGGACGCCGCTTTACGGGCTCGCTCGGCTCCGAGGCCGAGGCGGGGCAGAAGCTGCTGACCGCCTGCCGGACCTGGAGCGCGGATCTTCAGCCCGCCGCCGGCCCGCGCCAACGCCTGCTGCTGGCACTTTGGGAGGAGCTCGCGCCGCTGGATCCCGAGGCCCGACGAAGGGTCGTGCAGGATCTCGACAAATGGTCCGGCAGCCGACGCCCCGCGCAAGAGCGCCCGATGCGGCCGGACGAGCTGCGCGAATTCGCGCGCTCGGCCCTTGTCGAGATCGGCGGACATACCCGGAATCACATCGATCTGTCGCGGGCCGCGCGCGACGTCGCGGCGCGGGAAATCGCAGACGACCGGGACGATCTGCGGCGGATGACGGGACAGGAATTGCGCAGCTTTGCGCTGCCCTTTGGAAGGGCGGGCGGCGATACCGCAGAGTTGATCCGGCAGGCGGGTTACACCTCGGCCACGACCAGCCGGTTTGGCCGCTGCGCGCCGGGAAGCAGCTTGCTGCATTTGCCCCGGATCCAGATCGGCGAAATGCCCTTCAAGCAGTTTCAGACCATGCTGCGCAGCGCGGTGCCCGCATGATCCGCCGCTGGCCCCATGCAATCTATGTGCCGGTCGGAGCCTTGCTGTTGTGTTGGCCGGTTCTCGTGACGCAGGATATTTTCATCTTCGAGGACACGACCAGCTACCTGAAGGGCGGGGCGGTCATTCCCGGAATGCTTCAGGAAAAACTGGCGGGTCTCTCCTTGCCGGGCCTGTCCTTGCCGGGCCTGTCCTTGCCGGGACCGGATCAGCCGGGCATGGCCGCCATTGCGCAGAGCCAGGACGGCCCGGCCGTCGTGCGCTCATTCGTCTATTCGCTGGTTTCTTACCTGGTGGTTTCGGCCGGGGGGCCGCTTGTGCTGTCCTTGTTGCAGGCCGCGCTGGTTGTGCTGATGTCGCTGTTTGTGGTCGAACCCGATCTGCGGGCGCGTCCCGTTCTGATGGGATTGGGCGCTGGAATTCTGGCGCTGACCAGCCCGGTTGCGATCTACACGTCGCTGCTCATGCCCGATATCCTCGCGGCCCTGATCCTGCTTCACGCCATTGTGGTCGCTGTGCATTTCGACCGGCTGGGGCCTTGGCCACGACGGTGCAGCACGCTGCTTGCCTGCTTTGCGGTGGCGGCACATTACGGAAATCCGCCCCTTGCCCTCGCGCTCTTTGGCGCGACGGCGATCTTTCTGGGATTCCGGCGGGCTCTGAGCGGTGCGAAATTGCTGGCATTGCTGCTGCCGGTGCTGTTCTCTCCGGTCGCTAATCTCGCGGCGAGCAATGTCGCGCTCGAGACGACAAGCGTATCGCCCTTGCGCCTGCCGATCCTGCTGGCGCGCTCGATCGGGGATGGGCCGGGCCTGTGGTATCTGCAAGAGGCCTGTCCCGAGGCGGATCTGGCCTTCTGCCGCCTGTTCAAGGACCATGTGCCGGAAAGCATGCATGAACTGCTATGGAGCGAGACGGGCATCAACCGCCTGACCGAGCAGGAAATGCAGCAGATCCGCGAGGAAGAGTTCAAGATCCTTTTTCTGGTCTTCCGGGCCTATCCAATGGCCCAATTCAACGCCATTTTCGGCAATGCGCTGCGCCAGATCGGCATGGTGGGAACGACGGATATCGACGCCGCCGACCATCTGAGCGCGGATTTCGAACCGGTCACGGCTGGCAGCGAGGCGGGGGCGCGGCTGCTGCACTTCTATGACCGGCTGCTGCCGCCCACCACGCTGGTTTCCGTTCTTCTGTTGGGGCTCTTCGTCATGCTGCGACGCAGGCGGGACGGGCCCGACGAGGGCCGCACCGTCACGCTTGCCTTGCTCGCCCTGGGTCTGGTTCTGAACGGGTTGATTTTCGGCGGGCTCTCGGCGCCCGTCGATCGTTACCAGTCGCGACTGGTCTGGCTGGTCGCATTCTTTGCGCTGGTGGAATTGGCGCGACTGCTCGGGCCTCGGCCCGCGGGACGGGCGGTCACTGGCTGACCAGCCGGCGCAGCATGATCACCCCTGCGCCGGCGAGACCGCCGAACCATGCTCAGCCCCGATGTCCTTGACCTGAAATTCCTCATGGTAGGAGCGCTCGACATTCACCTCCCAGAGGTCATGCCGCGCGCCCATGATGTTTTGCGCGGCATAGATGGCCGAAAGCATCGAATGGTCCTGATTATTGTAGCGATGCAGCCCGTTGCGCCCAACGGTCTGGAAATTTTCGAACTGTGACAACCATGTCCGGATCACGCAAAGCGCCTCCTGGTAATGGCTGTCATAGACGGGATAGGCCTTGGGCTGGCGGATCACCGTGCCCGTGATGACCGTACTGGCTGCTGCGAGACCCAGTTCTTCCAACTCGGCGGCGGCAAGCGCGCGCAGCTCGTCATCGGGCATGGTCCAGAGCCCGTCCCCTTCCTGGCAGAAATATTCCATGCCGATCGAAGCGGTATGCTTATCGGGCAGCATATCGGGCGACCATGCCCGAAAATTCTGGATGCGGCCGACCTTCACCCGCGTATGCACATAGATCCAATTGTCCGGGAAAGGATCGGGATGATCCAGGATCAGCGTCACGATCAGAAAATCCCGATAGCGCAGCTTTGCCGCCGCCTTGCGGATCTCGGGCGGCGGCGGCGGGTCGATCGCCGCAATCAACGCCCGCAGGTCGAGCGAACTGATCACATGATCTGCCGGCTGCCAGGTGATCGGTGTCTCGGGATCGGCTCCGCTGGGACGGGTTCCGATCTGGGTCATGCGCATGTCCTCGCGCCGCAGCGCGACGACCTCGGTCCCCATCCGGACCTCGCCGCCCGCAGCGGCGACGCAGCTTGCGGTTTCCTCCCACATCTGTCCGGGACCGAGGCGGGGATAGTCGAATTCCTCGACCAGCGAGCGGGTCGTGTTCCGCGCTCCGAGCGCGGTGGTGATGGCCTTCCAAAGCGACAGGTTCTGGATCCGCTGCGCGGCCCAGTCGGCGCGGATCTCGGTCGGGGGGGTGCCCCAGACCTTCATCGTGTAGCTGTGAAAGAAATGCATGTAGAGCCTGCCGCCGAAGCGGTTGGTCACCCATTGCATGAAATTGTCTTCGCGCGGGAACGGGCGGAGACGCCATTTCAGCAGGCTCAAAAGGATTCGGACCGTCTCGTATAGTCCGATATTGCGCAGGGCATTCAGGGGCTTCAGAGGATAATCGAAAAAGCGGCCACGATAATAGATGCGGCTCAGACGGGAAACGCGGATCAATTCGCTGCCAAGTATCTCGCGCCACATCGCAGAAACCTCGGGCACCTTGGTCAAAAAGCGGTGTCCTCCGATGTCAAAGCGGTACCCGTCCATGCTTTCGGTCCGTGATATTCCGCCGGGAATATCAAGAGCCTCGAAGACCACAGGTCGAAAACCTTCGCCCTCTTTCTGAAGCGTATAGGCCGCCGTCAGGCCCGCCGGCCCGCCGCCCAGGATGGCAACGGTCACAGTGGCTTTTTCCGGGTTCATGAGCGACCCCCTGGATCATCCTGCGATCTGTCATCCGGAGCGGGCCGGCTCTTGCCACGACGCATCAGGTAATGCTCGGCCAGGCAGAACAGATAGGCCCCGCTCGCATAGAGATAGTAAAACTGATGATAGAGCACGCCGCCCGCCGCGACCATGGGACCGCCATGCCGTAGGAGGAACATGCCAAGGCGCAAGTTCAGGAGCAGCGATAGGATGAATGCCGCACCTGCGATCCAGCCGGGCACCAGCGAGAAAGCGGCGGCCAGCAGCAAGAGCAGCGCCCCGACCGCGACAGCCGCGCGAAACCGCTCGGCGGTATCGACATTCAGTTCCCGCGGCTCGCCCTTTCCGGCGATCAGCAGGCGCGCCCAGGGGATTGCCCGACCGAAGATGTCGCTCTGCAAGGCGCCCGGAATCCGCCAGGCCTTCAGATGCTTGCCGGTCAAAGCGGCCTCGATCTCGATACGATGGCCTGCCTGCGAGATGCGGTGGCCAAGCTCGATATCCTCGACGGTGAGACAATTCGGGTCAAAGCCGCCGACCTCGAGCAAAACGTCGCGGCGCACGGCCCCGAAGCCGCTCCAGAATGTATGTACCTCGCGGCTTGACCGCAGGTGATAATAGCGATGCATCAGGTTCTTGTAGCGCGAGAACCAATGCTGATCAGCTGGCTCCGCATCATAGCAGCCAAAGACTGCGACAAGGCCCGGCGTGTCAAAGGCAGCTCGTATTGCGGAAGTGGCATTCTCGCCGGTCACGACATCGCTATCGACGAACCAGACGATCTGCCCCTGCACATGGCTCAGGGCATGGTTGCGCGCACCTGCCGGGCCGCTATTCTGCTCGAGCCTCAGCACCCGTGCCCCCAAATCGCGCGCGATTTCGGCCGTTCCATCGGTCGATGCATCATCGACGACAATCACCTCAAGTACCTCGCCCGAGGCCGCCAGCGCCAAAAGCGGCGGCAGCGATCGCGGCAGGAAATAAGCGGCCTGATACGCGGGCATGACGACGCTGATCGTGGGCTGCAACGGCGAGAATCGAGGCATGGCGCTTTGCCGGTCGGGGATATCGGCTAAAATATGACTGAGATAATTCAATTACTGCCCCTCTTAACCTGCAGCTGCGGGACTACATGCTCAGACGGCATCCCATTCAGCAAAGTCACCTGAGGGTTGTGTAGCAACGCTTAGAGACACAAGCCAGAGATATCCCCAGAATTATATGCGATCGTGCTTTTTCTGAGAATGGTAAGATTTTCTCGGCGGAATTTATGGCGGCGAATGGCACGCGGATTTTTCCTTTTCCTAGAGCGCCTTTCCAAGCGTCTCGGTCAAATTTCGCAGCCAAATGAGGGCGCATGCCAGCGTGACGAAAGCGAGCTGCATGTCAGTCCATTGCTCGTTTCTGACGGAGATGCGACGGCTTCGAGAAAACCAAACGAATCTGCGTGCGACGAACCAGAGATACTTTCCGAGATGACCGCTGCCATCGGAGCCATTCCAATCAGGCCTGTGCTTGATGCCGCGCAAAAAGTCGAGGCTTGGGCAGGGAGAAGCTATAACTCTCGGAGGTGATCGGCCTGAGATTGAGCGCAGAGATCCTCATTCGCTTCATCCGCGTGCGAACCTGCTTGCGGCCGATCCGGGAGAGCTTCTGAAGCAGTATCCCCCGCGTCATCCGGCGGCCTGCGACGAGGCGAACCAAATGCGGCCGGTTGATCCACTCATCAGCTTCAGATTCGCCTCGCTGACCGGGCGAGGCTCACAGTAAACAGCGACCCAAGTTGTTCCCGAGGATCCTGGCATGTTCGCTGGTGATCGGCATTGCTGCGGTATCGATCATTTTATGCGCTCGGCAGCATTCCCACCTTGCCGAATGCTACCGATAAAAATCATTCTCGAATGTCAGTTCACCGATTTTCTCATGCAGCGTCTTCACGTCGTCACCGGCTCTGCCCAGCTGTCCACTTAACCTTCTTTCCGTGCTATTTTCGGGAAGGAGGAACAGCCGATGGGACAGTCATCGACAGTGAAGAGGGGACCGCCGCGTGATGCCGCGAGCAAGGTCGCGCAGCAGCGGATGAGCGTGCTGGAACTGGCCAGGGAGCTTGGCAATGTCGCCGAAGCCTGCCGGCAGCGCGGGATGGACCGGACCAGTTTCTACGAGTGGAAGCGCCGGTTCCAGACTCAGGGCTTCGACGGGCTGAAGGACCTGCCGCCGATCCACAAGTCGCATCCCCAGACAACCGCGCCGGAGGTGGTGGAGAAGATCAAGG
>NZ_SDEB01000024.1 GCF_004522175.1 Paracoccus ravus
TGGCTATGGACTTACAACAACGAGCGCCCCAACATGGGCATCGGCGGCATCACACCCGCCCAGAAACTGAAAATGGCTGCCTGAGGTCTACTTCTGCGCCCCGTTAAAACGGGGAGGATTACCCACGGTCTCCTGCCATTCGCTCGGGACAAAAGACGCGTTAACGCGGATCATCCTTGCCTGTTCCCGACCGATCGCTTCAACAAATTGTATTTTTCCTCTCCGGAACAACCCGGCGGCGCATGGCATTTCAAGCCAGGAAAGACGGGTTCTCAGTTCAGGAGGATGACGATGGCAACCCAATCAACCACCCGCAAAAGCGCCCGCAGCGAGGGCCGATCGGCACCGAAGGCCAGCCGCGAGCAGCGCAGCAAACGGTCGCAGGCCGTGGCGAAGAAATCCGCAGCCGATGCGCAGCGCGCGCGGCCACAAAAATCGCTTTCGGATCTGCTCGAGCACGCTCTGAAAGACATGTACTATGCGGAAAAGAAGATCTATCGCGCCCTGCCCAAGATGATCCGCAAGGCCGATCATCCCGAATTGAAGCAGGCGCTCGAAGACCACCGCGCCGAAACCGAGGGCCAGATCCAGACCCTCGAGACCGTGTTCGAGATCCTGGGCAAGCGTGCCCGCGGCGAGAAATGCGAGGCGATCGACGGGATCATCGAGGAGGGCGAGAGCCTGCTCGAGGATTTCGGTGACAGCGTGGCGTCGGATGCGGCGATCATCTTCAGTTGTCAGGCGGTCGAGCATTACGAAATCACCCGCTACGGCTCGATCCGTGCCTTTGCCGAAGAGCTTGGCCTTGATGAGATCCGCGACCATATCGACTCGATCCTCGAGCAGGAGAAAGCCGCGGATGGCAAGCTGAACGGTCTGGCCGAGGGCTCGATCAATGATGCCGCCGCGGAATATGACGCCGCGGACGAGGCGGCGGCCTGACCCCGTGAAAAGGCTCCGGAGGGGCATCCCTCCGGAGCCGCAAGCAAACTGCGGCGGAATTTTCGGTCCGAGAAGCAGGCTATCAGAAAATCGCCGGCGGGATTTCGGTCAACCGATCACCTGTCGATCACGCGTGAAGGATGGAACCCAGCAGGATGACGGGATCAGGCGCATCAGCCATGGCTCGGCTTGTCGAGCAGCATGACTGGTCCGCAACGGCGCTTGGACGCCGCGCCGGATGGTCTGCGGTGCTGAGCGCGACGGTGCAGATGGTGCTGGATCATGGCTTTCCATCTCTCCTGCTTTGGGGGCGCGACCTCGTCCAGATCTATAATGATGGATTCCGTGACCTGATGGGCGAACGGCACCCTGACGGGCTGGGCAAGCAGACGCACGATTGCTGGCCCGAGCGCAAATCCGCCAACCAGCAGATCTATGACCGGGTCTGGAAGGGCGAGAGCCTCACGTTCGAGGATCAGAAGCTGCCCGTCACGCGCCATGCCGGAACCGAAGAAGGCTGGTTCACCCTGACCTATGGTCCGATCCGCGAAGCGGGCCGCGTCGTCGGGATCCTTGTCACCGCCTGCGACACGAGCCGGGCGCATCATGCGGCACGGGCCCGCGACGATGCAGCAAAAAGGGTCAGCGAAAGCGAGGCGCGGTTCCGGAGCTTCGTCAATTCAGGCGCCGATATCGTCTATCGGATGAATGCGGATTGGACCCAAATGCGGCAGATCGATGGACGCCGAGCGTTTTCTGATACCGCCGGTCAAAACCGCAACTGGAGGGACGAATATCTGTTGCCCGAGGACCGGGCGCAGATGCAGCAGGCGATCGGGCGGGCGATGCGCACGCAGCAGCCCTTTGATGCTGAGCACCGGATGCGGAGGGCGGATGGATCGGTCAGATGGGTTCATTCCCGCGCCGTCCCCGTCCTTGGACCCGACGGCGCAATCTTGGAATGGCTGGGCACGGCCTCGGACATCACCGAGAGCCGTTTGATCGAGGAAGGGCTGCGCGCATCCCGCGAAAACGAAGCATTTCTGCAATCTCTGAGCGACCGGCTGCATGCGGCCGAGACGCCCGAGGCGATGATTGCCGAGGCCAGCCGGATGCTGGGCGAGAAGCTCGGCGCGACTTGGGCCAGATTTGCCGAGATCGACGAAGAGGCAGGTCTGGCTCATTTCCGGCCGGGTTGGGGTGGCGTGCGGGGTCCGACGCATCCCGCGATTCTGCGGCTCTCGGAATTTGGCGGCCCGCTGCTCGCGGAACTGCGGACGGGAAGGACGGTCCGGTTCGACGATATCGGCGAGCCGCCCCGTGGCCGTTCTGATCTGCTAGCGCTGGCCGCGCCCGGCATGCGCTCAGGGCTGTGCGTGCCGCTGTTCCAGGACGGAGGATTGGTCGCCATTCTCAATGTCCATCACGCCGCAGCCCATGTCTGGCAACCCGGCGAGGAGTCTCTGGCCGAGACGGCGGCCGAGCGGCTCTGGTCCGCCCTTGGGCGCGCACGGGCCGAGGCGGCGCGGCGCAAGAGCGAGGCGCGCTATCGCGAGTTTTTCAATTCGATCGACGAGGGCTTTTGCATCGTCGAACTGCTTTTCGACCCGGCAGGCGAGCCCGCGGATTTCCGCTTCGTCGAAAGCAACATGGCCTTTGCCCGCCAGACCGGACTGGAGGATGCGACCGGGACCAGACTGAGCGCGCTCGCGCCCGAACATGCGGAATATTGGCGCCAGATTCGTGCCCGGATCGCCCGGACGGGTCGGACGGCCCGGTTCGAGCAGCAGGCCGTGGCCTTGGGTCGCTGGTTCGATGTCTATGCCTTTCCGAGCGGAGACCCGCGGGAGCACCGGCTCTGCATTCTCGTCAATGACATCACGCGCCGAAAACTTCACGAAGAGCTACTTTGGGAAAGAGAGAGTTGGCTCGCGGCCCAGAAAGAGGCCTTTCGCACCGCAATGAACGGCGCTGCCCCCGAGGAATCCCTGGGCAAGCTGACCCGTTTTGTGAGCGAGCAGAAAGGCTGGGGTTGCCGCGGCGCTTTCCATATCGCTGACCCGGAACACGCAGAGTTTCGCCATGTCATCGGAAACTCGCCGGGGCCGGACCTCCCCCGGCAGGCCGGGCCTCGCGGCGCAGCCCGCGACGAGATCGGCGCAGAGTTCGTGACAGAACCCGCGACCTCCGGCCCGGCGCATCGGCGCGGCTGGTTCTTCCCGGTCGAGACAGCGGCGGGCAAATCGGTCGGCTCCTTTGCGCTCTGCTTTGACGAGCCGCATCGCATGCAGGCCCGGGAGCGGCAGCTTGCATCTGCGATTGCGCAGGCGGGGTCCATCATCATCTCGCATTATCAGGAGGCGTCGGAGCGCGGGCGGGTCGAGGAACGTCTGCGCCAATTCGGCGAGGCCTCGCAGGATGTGATCTGGATCAGGGATGCTGAACGGCTGCAATGGCAATATCTGACACCCGCCTTCGAGACGATCTACGGTCTGACCCGCGAAGAAGCGCTTCAGGGCAACAATTACCGAAGCTGGCTCGACCTGATCCTGCCCGAGGACCGGCCCCGTGCCGAGCAGATGATCGCCCGGGTTCGCCGGGGCGATCATGTGACCTTTGAATACCGCGTCCGCCGTCCCGCGGATGGCACGATCCGCTGGCTTCGCAGCACCGATTTTCCGATCACGGATGGCTCTGGCAGGATCACGATGATCGGCGGGATCGGCCATGACCTGACGGAAAGCCACGAGATGGAAAAGCGCCTGACCACGCTGCTCGAGGGCATTCCGCAGCTTGTCTGGCGCGCGGTCGGGCAGGGACGATGGACCTGGTCCAGTCCGCAATGGGCGGTCTATACCGGCCTATCCGCGCGTGAAAGTGCCGGGCGGGGCTGGTTGCAGGCGCTGCATCCCGAGGACCGTGAGGCGGCCTTGCAATCATGGGACCAGGCGGGCCGGACCGGCATTCTGGAGTTCGAGGGACGCATCCGCCATCAGCCCAGCCAGTCCTATCGCTGGTTCCAGACCCGGGCGACGGCCTTGCGCGACCAAGGCGGCACGATCATCGAATGGCTGGGAACATCCACGGATATCGACGACAACCGGATGTTGCAGGACCGCCAGCGAATCCTTGTCGCCGAATTGCAGCACCGGACCCGCAATATCATGGGAGTCGTGCGCTCGCTGGCGGACAAGACCTCTCGGGCCAGCGCAAGCCTGGCCGATTTCCGCGCCGGATTTCACGACCGGCTAGACGCGCTGGCGCGGGTGCAAAGCCTGTTGTCGCGGCTCGACGACCTCGACCGCGTGACCTTCGACGAACTGATCGCGACGGAACTCGCCGCGATGGATGTCAGCCCGCAAACGGTGACGCTAGACGGGCCCAAGGGAATCCGCCTGCGGTCATCGACCGTGCAGACCCTGGCGATGGCGCTGCATGAGCTTGCAACCAATGCGGTCAAATATGGCGCGCTCGGCCAGCCTCGGGGGCGTCTGTCCATTGTCTGGCGCTTCGAACCCGCGGGGGCGGAGGGTAAGCCATGGCTGCATATCGACTGGCGGGAAAGCGGGGTCGAGATGCCATCCATGGATACCCTCGCCCGCCGCTCCGGCCAGGGGCGCGAGCTGATCGAACGCGCCTTGCCCTATCAGTTGAGCGCCAAGACCAGCTATACTCTGGGGCGCGACGGCGTGCATTGCGCGATGTCGCTGCCGGTTTCTTCCACCAACCATCCGGTCGATATCCATGACTGATCGCACCTTGAACCAATGCCGCATCCTTGTGGTCGAGGACGAATATCTCCTTGCCGCCGAATTGTGCCACGAACTCGCCGAAGCCAGTGCCGTCATTCTGGGGCCGGTCGGCTCGCTGGCCGGAGCGATCGACCTGATTCACGCCGAGGAACGGATCGACGGCGCGGTGCTCGACATCAATCTTCGGGGGGAAATGGTCTTTCCCGCTGCCGATCTGCTGACCCAGAGAGACGTGCCCATGCTGTTCACGACGGGATATGATCCCTCCATCATCCCGCCGCGTTTCGCGCATGTGGTCTGTTGCGGCAAACCCGCGGATCTGGATCTCATCACCTCGATCATGGGACGACTGATCCATGACTGATCCATGACTGAGACATGCCGGGCGGCCAAAAGGATTGTATTCGTCGCAATGACCTGCAACGGTGGGGCACAGGCATCGCGTGACGGCTTGGGGCCGGAAAAGCAGCGCGGATGCGCCATCCACAAGCCCCGACGAGGGGGGCGGGATCCGGAGCGAGCATGAATCAGGAATCCCTAAGGGTCTTGGTCGTCGAGGACGACTATTTCATGGCCGAAAGACTTGCCGATGAAATCCGAGGTTTCGGCGATGAGGTCGTCGGCCCCTTTGCCGATATTCATCAGGCCCTCGGCAATGCCAGGGAGGCGCATATCGCTATTCTCGACGTGCGGATCAGGGATCACCAGTCCTTTCCGGTGGCCGATCTGCTGATCTCTTGCGATGTCCCTTTCGTATTTCTGACGGGATATGATCGGGAATTGTTTCCGCCGCGCTTTCGGACGCAGCACATCTATCTCAAGCCAAGCCATGCAAGACCGCTGCTGCGCGATCTTCATATCCAGCATGCCGAGGCATCGCAGCGCCATGATGGCATGGAAGCGGTCGTGATCCGGCTCATCGCCCGTGCCAGAGCATTGCTCTGTGATGCGGGTGCGGCGGAACGGCTTGTCGAGGCCACGCTGCTGCGCGCCATCGCCGAGACGGAATCGGGCGCGACCTCCGAGCAGCTCGCCGAATGGCTGCTGGGCCTGCTCGAGGACGAGTTCCGCCAGCGCGGCCTGCGCAGCCTGCAGTGAGCCGTGACCGAGCGTCTGGACTGCGTCGTCATCGGAGGCGGACCCGCCGGCCTGACCGCCGCGATCTATCTGGCCCGGTTCCTGCGAAAGGTGGCGATTTTCGACAAGGGCGAAAGCAGGGCCTCGCTGATCCCCCGATCCCACAACCATCCTGGCTTTCCTGACGGCATCGGCGGGCCGGAACTTCTGACGCGGATGCGCCGGCAGTTGGAAAAGCTGGGAATTGCCCCGGTCGCCGCCGAGGTCAAGGATCTGACCGTGCTGCCCGACGCTGTTTTTCAGGTCGCAGCCGATCGCATTCTGCTGGCGGATCATGTCATCCTTGCAACCGGGACACGGGATCGCTTGCCCGATATCGCCTCACCTTTGCGCCAGATTCGCGCCGGCCTGATCCGACAATGTCCGGTTTGCGACGCTTATGAATTGCGCGACGAGTCCGTCGCAGTGATCGGCTCCGGGGACGATGCGGCGGGAGAAGCACTGTTCTTGCGGCAATATACCCGACGCGTCAGCCTGCTCACTCTGGGTAGGACCCCCGCGTTTTCAGGCGAGGTTTCGGCAAAGCTCTCTTCCGCGGGTGTCGAAATCATTCGATCCTCTGTCGCTGACTGGCAGTTCGATCCCGATAGCGTCACGATCAAGCTTGGCTCCGGGACCTCGCATCGTTTCCGGGCGCTCTATTCCGGATTGGGAAGCGATCCCCAGAGCAGCCTCGCGGCGCGCGCCGGTGTCAGGCTGGCGGGACGGGGATGTATTCCAACCGATCCCCATCAGGAAAGTTCGGTCAACAATCTTTTTGCAATCGGCGATGTGGTGACGGGACTGAACCAGATCGGCGTGGCAATGGCTCAGGGCGAGGTGGCCGCGACCCGGATCCATAACTTGCTGCGCGCGCGCGAGGGGCGCTGCGTGGTGGATCCGGAATTGGATTAACCGTCCACCCGCCTGTGGCCCTTGCGCCAGCATCTTCGCCGCGCGTCCAACGCGCGTTGGAAATGACCGGGTTTCGCGCTAGACTTCGCTTGATCGTGACGCGATATGCAGGCCTTGGCCGCAACATTTCAGGCATTTTCCGGTTGAGACGCGGAACAGAGGTCGATCAGCAGAAAAGAGGGCATCTATGCAGGAAAATGATGAAGGCCCGCCCCTGGGCCCGGAACTGGAAAAGGCGGTTTCCGAGCTTCTGGAGCAGGTGCGGAGCGAACCGATTTCGCCACGGCTGCGCGAATTGGCCGGGCGTCTTGCGCAGGCGCTCGAGAAGCCGCGCGGCTGAACCTTGGCGGAAAATCGCCCTTGCGGGCGATCATCCGGACCCTCGCGGCGGTTTCGCGCGTTCGTCTTGACGCAAGGGAGGGGGTAGCATGAAACAGGAGATCCTCGAGCAGATCCCGGCGCTCAGAGCCTATGCACGGGTGCTTTGCCGTTCGCTGCCCGATGCCGAAGATCTCGTGCAGGAAACCCTGCTGCGCGCCATCGAATATGCCGACAGTTTCCGGCCCGGCACCCATCTGCGGGCCTGGCTTTTCACCATCCTGCGCAACCGCTTCTATACCAATTGCCGTAAGTCTGCGCGCGAACAGACCGGCGGCATGGATTGCGTGGCCGATCAGCCGCGCGTTCAGGCCGGACAGGAATGGCATATGCAGGCGATCGAACTGCATGAAGCGCTGCGGGACATGCCGCCACATTACCGCGAGGCGATCATTCTGGTCGGGGCTTTGGGGGAAAGCTATCTCGAGGCCGCCCGCGTGCTTGACTGCGATATCGGCACGATCAAGAGCCGGGTTCACCGCGCCCGGCAGATGCTGCGCAAGGTGCTTGAACCGGATCTGTGAAACCGGCCGGCCAACGCGCGATGTAGGGAACAAACCGCCCCTTCGCAGGTTTGCGTGGTCCACGCAGACAAGCGCGAAGGAGGAAAAGAATGCATAGGCTTTTCACGACGACCGCTCTGGTTCTGGTCTTGGGAACGTCCGGCCTGCAGGCCCAGACCGCCGATCCGGCGACACCCGCCGAGCCTGCCATGCCCGCGGCCACATCGACCGATGCGATGCCCGCCGAAATCACCCCGCCCGATGGCTTCATGGCCGAGAATGTGGCCCTCAGCCCCGAGAATCTCGACGGCGCGACAGTCTATGATGCGACCGGCGAAAGGATTGGCGAGGTACATGGGCTGGTGTTTGCCGATGGCTCGACTTCGACCGACCGGATGGATCAGACCGCAGCACCCGGCATGGCCCAGCCCGGTCCCGAGGCGCCGCCGATGTCCACCCGCGGCACGACCGAGGTTGGCGGGGTGACCGGCGCGGCGGTGCCCGAACCGAACGCGGGCGCGGCCGGGCAGGGCGAGGCGGCCCAGCTTGAAACCGATTCGACCAATACGGCGAGCGGCACCGCAACCGCCGATGGTGATGCGATCAAGAATGTCGGCCATGACACGGTAAGCCCAACCGATGCCACCTCGCCACCCACGCAGGAAACTGGCAGCGCGGTGCCGCAGGCAAGCCCGACGGCCCAAGCGACACCCGAGATGCAGTCCCCCCCAAGTGCTGCGGGAACAGATGACATCGCGCAGGCGGTGATCGACGTCGGGGGGTTTCTCGGGATGGGTGAGCATCGCGTCGCCGTCCCGGTCGAGGAACTGGTCGCCTATCGCAAGGACACGGAATTGCGCATCTATTTGCCCTGGACGCGCGAGCAGTTGATGGCGCTGCCGAAATTCGACATGGACGGCCCCGCCTGACACAGGCGTCCCGCGGGAGAGGTCATCGTGATCTTTCCCGCGGGCGTTGCGGAGGATTTCGGCCATAGGACGAAAGCGGCTGGCGACGGCGAATTGCAGACCGCGTCTCGAAAGGCCGGAAAAGCCTTGAACTCTTTTCGCAGGCAAGGAAAGGGATCGTCTTGCTGCTGGATGAATGGCGACCTGTCCCGAGAAGCTGACTTCAGCTTTTGTGCCAATTAAAGGCCAGCGGGAGCCGGTCCAGACCGGTCGGTCGCGCGGCAGAGCCGTTCCCGAAGCCGACTTTGATGCTCTGCGTAGCATTTTTTCACCAGCACGGTTCGAGAGCACAGTCTTGACGCAATCGTGGCCCGGAACGCAGGCGCGTGGCGCGGGCGTCGAGAAAATTATTGACTGGTTGGTAAAAATATTGGGTCCTGTTTCTTAGAAACGGGAGGCCGCGATGCCATATGACCTTGCTACGAACTTCACTGGTCTTGAATTTGTGAACCCTTTCGTCCTGGCCTCCGCGCCACCGACGGAAAGCAAGCAAAAGATCCTGAGGGCCTTCGAGGCGGGTTGGGGCGGGGTCGTCACCAAGACCATCGGCATGCATCCGGTAGAGAATGTCGCCGGTCCCAAGACCATCTTTCAGCGTGCCAGCGAAGCGAAGCCCTATGTCTCGCGCAACAAGCGGCCCGACACGGTGTCGCATTCCTCTTGGAACTGGGAGCTGATCTCGGACCAGCCGCTTGATCAGTGGCTTCCCGATCTGGAGGAGATCAAGACCACCTACCCGGACCGCATGCTGATTGCCTCGATCATGGCGGGTGCCGGCAACGCGGAAGAAATGGAACATTGGCGCAAGCTCGCACGGGCTTGTGTGGGCGCCGGCTGCGATGCGATAGAGTTGAACATGTCCTGCCCCCATATGGACCGCAAGGACATGGGGGCGCATATCGCGAATGACGAAGACATCATCCGGTCGATCCTCAAGGCCGTGACCGGGGCGGTCGATGTTCCTATCTGGGTCAAGCTCACGCCCTCATCTGCCTCGCTCGTCGAGGGGGCCAGGGCGGCCTATGCTGCGGGGGCGGCCTCGATCTCGCTCTGCAACACCTTCCCCTCTCTGCCGCTCATGGATCCGGAGACCTTGAAATTCGAGGTCGAGGTGGACGGGCTGGTCGCCTCGGGCGGCCTGGGTGGTCTGGCGATCCTGCATCAGGCCATACAGCGCGTCTCGGAGGTCTCCCGCGCGTTCCCCGACAAATCGATTTCCGGTATCGGAGGCATCAGGGGATTCCGCGAGGCCTTCAATTTCATCGCTCATGGTGCCGGGAACCTGCAAGTCTGCACGGCCGCGATGGAGGAAAAGGGCAGCGGGGGGATCGGCGTCAACCTCATCAAGGAGCTGACGAGCGATCTTGGCGACTACCTGCAGCGCAAGGGCTATTCTTCGATCGAAGAGTTTCGAGGGGTCGCCCGCGAAAGGGTGGTCCAACATTCCCAAGTGCGCAGGAAGAGCGAAGCCTATAACGGTGGCTACGCGCAAACCGCGTAGAGTGGCGGGCCTCGTTTCCCACCTAGGGACAGTATTCACGTCACGAACCTGGTTCATCAGCAGAAACGATGAAAGCTGGACAGGGATGATATGCTGCGCACCGCGCGCAACTCACTTATCCGAGGCGGGCTCTGGGGGGATTGCCCCCATTCCTGCCACTCGGTCTTAAACCTTGCTGCGGGGCGCCATCCCCCGCAGCAGTCATTCGAACATCACGCAACCTTTCGCGCCGGCGCGTGTCTTCGTCCGAAGCGTAAGCATGGTGCTTGCGTCCCCAAAAAGGCAGCATTCACGATGTGCTTTGCACCGCAATCCACCTGACCGGGCATCAGCCTACGGACTGAGGCTAAACCGCAGCGACAATCACGCCTTTTCCCAGCCCTGACACGAACCGATCAGATCCGTACACCAACATCACGACCACGGAGTAACGAGGTATTTCTCGCCTGTCCTCATGGCCTTGTAATCGATCACGGCCTCCTTGGTCAGCATCTCGTCAAGATTGACGCGCTTTTTGTAATGGCTGGCGAAGGTGGTGGTAAGGCTCTCGCGCACGCGCTTGCGCATGCGGCTGACGATTTCCGCTCCGGCGGTTTGCAGAAAGGGAAACAGCAGCCAACCCGAAAGCGTCCAGCCAAAGCCGTAGCTTGGGGTCAAAATGGTCGGGGCCATGTTCAATCGCCCGTAGATGAACATGCGCTTCGGCTGGTTCGAGCCATAGCGCGAATATTCCGTCATTCTGCTGACCGCGACCTGCTCCATGGCCCTGAAGGCATTGTCGACGCCTTGGCCGCCGCTGACCGGGTCGAAGCCATAAAATGCACCGGTGTCGTCGATCGCGGCACTCAATTGGCCCATGAAGTCGTCATTCGAAGAGTTGACGACATGGGTGGAGCCAAGGCTTTTCAGCAGATCAACTTGGCCGTCCTTTCGGACGATATTGACCAGACCGATGCCATCTTCCTTGCAGATGCGTGTCAGCATCTGGCCCAGGTTGGAGGCCCCGACCGTGTGCAGGAACGCGTCTTGCCTGTCCAGCTTGGCATTCTCGACGAACCCCAGAGCGGTCATCGGATTGATGAAGGCGCTCGCGCCATCCTCGGCCGAATGATCGCCCAAGGGCAGGCACATCGCGGCGTCGGCAATGCAATATTCGCTATAGGCATTGCCCGGAACACAAGAGACGCGCTGGCCCAGCAGCGATCTGGCCGTGTCACTGTCGCCAACTGCGACAACCGTACCGGCACCTTCGTTTCCTGCAGGCAGCTTGAGACCATGGCGCGCTTTCGAGCCCGCGTTGAAAGGCTCGGGGACAGTCGCGACGAATTTGCCGGGCGAGTAGCTTGCCGTCTCCAGATCGGCGCCACCGACCAGAATGGCGAGGTCAGACGGGTTTATCGGTGCGGCTTCCATTTTCACCAGAACCTGGTTGCCGGTCGGATCGGGGACGGACACTTGCTCAACCGCCACCGTGAGCGTTCCATCCGGGTCCAGTGTCGTGAACAGTTGCTTGCCCATGATCGTCATTGCGCAATCTCCAAGTTTTGGTTGTGCGACGAATACTACTGTTGTCTCGGCAGAATGAAACGCCAAGCCGGTCGATGATTCACTCATCCGCGACGCGCTCCCCATTGGCAAGCGCTGGCAGGCGGATCGGCCGCTTCTTTCGGGGCTCAGCTTCCCACTGGGCGGGTGCCGCTTTTTCTTGCCCCGGCCGGTGATCCAGTAATAGTCGTCCTCGTCGCGGCGGCAGCCGGCTTTGCCGGGCCTGCAACAGCAAATCGACCCCCGTCCGGATCACGGGGCAAGGTCAGGCCGGTGAAAAAGGGGCCATAGGAACCAATCCGCCGGTCGTACCGCGCGACCATGTCATTTCGTGGCCAGACGATAGCCGATGCCGGGTTCAATGAAGATCCAGCTCGGATCGGCAGCATCGTCGCCCAGCTTGGCGCGCAATTGGCGGATGTAGACGCGCAGATATTGGCTGTCTCCGACATGGGCGGGTCCCCAGATCGTTCTCAGGATCATGTCCTGCGTCACCAGCCGGCCGGCATGGCTGGCCAAAAGCCAAAGAAGGTCGAAGTCTTTCCGGATCAGCTTTAGGTCCCGACCATCGAGTCGGGCCGCATGCTCGACGGCATCGATGCTCAAGGGCCCCAGCGTCCGGCTCGCATCGCCGCCCTCGCTTGCCCGGTCGCGCAGCAAGCCGCGCAGCCGGGCCAGCAATTCTCCTGTCGAGAAGGGCTTCGTGACATAGTCCTGCGCGCCCGCGTCAAGCGCTGCGATCTTGCCCGCCTCGTCACTGCGCACCGACAAGACGAGGACCGGCATGGCGGACCATTCCCGCACCCGGTCCAGCACCGTCTTCCCGTCGGCATCGGGCAGTCCGAGATCCAGTATGATCGCCGCGCGCGGTCGCGGCCTCGGAGACCACATATCCCGCGGTTTCCAGGGCGACCCGCAGGAAACGCCGGATCGGGATCTCGTCCTCGACAAGAAGAATACGCACACTCATTGGGTCGGCGCCGGACTGGCCAAGGGCAGGTCGATCACGATCCGCGTGCCCCGACCGTCGGAATGGACCGCCTCGGCATGGATCGTGCCGCCATGGGCTTCGACGATTCCCTTGCAGATCGCAAGCCCCAGACCGGTCCCGGCCTGACCGCCATCGCACTGCTCGGCGCGCCAGAACATGTCGAAGACAGGGTCGATTCCGGATACCGGCAGACCCGGCCCCTCATCCTCGATCCAGAGCTTCGCACGGGTGCCGCATGTGGTGGCGCCGATCCTGATCGGCGTCGGGGGCCCGGCATATGTGTGGGCATTGTCGAGGATATTGACGAGAACCTGCCCGATCAGGATGGGATCAACCAGCACGGCGGCCATTTCGGCGGGAATGCTTACCTCGATCCTGTGCCCGCGCAGGGGACCGCGCAGGCGGTGGCGCGCCGCGCCGGCCAATTCGCGCAGATCGGTCGGCACGGATTTCGGCCGCAAGGCACCGGGACCAAGCCGCGTCATGTCGAGCAGGTTCTGGATATAGCGGTCCAGCCGCTCGCCCTCTTCGCGGATGGTCTCGACGAGGATCTGCGGTCCCTCGCTGTGCGTCCCCACCTGTTCAAGCCCCTCGGCCGCACCAAGGATCGAGACGAGCGGGGTGCGCAGGTCATGGCTGACCGAGGAAAGCAGCGCGCCGCGCAGGCGCTCGGTCTCAGTTTGCACCCGGACCTGCGCCAGATCCTCGGAGAGGCGGATCCGCTCAAGCGCGAGGGCCGCCTGATCGACCAGCGTGCCCAGCAGACGGTGGTCGGCCGGACTGGGCTCGCGCCCATCCGCATAGGCAATCCCCATCACGCCGAGCAGGCGGTTCGGCACGCCCAAAGGCAGGAAGAGCCAGCGCGACGAGGGCAGCGTGCCGGAGCCCCGGCCCGCCGGTTCGCCCCTTGTCGAAGGCATAGCGCGCCGCCGTCACCTCGCGCGGTTCCAGCCGGTCCTCGGGCGGGAAGGCCCGACGATTTGAAGTTCTCCCACCGCATGGGGGGTCAAGAGGATGCTCTCGCATTCCAGCACCGTCGCGACATGGCTGACCGCAGCCCAGACCGCATCATCGAACGAGGCCGCCGATGCTGCCTTGCGCGAAAAGTCGTAAAGCTTGCGCGTGCGGTCGGCGATGGCCTTCTGCGCCATCATCCGGCTGCGCAGCCGGGCAGTGAGATTGCCGGTGATGATCGAGGCGATCAGGAACAGGATCAGCGTCAGGAACTGTCCCTGATTCCAGATCTGGAAGGTGAAGCGCGGCGTTGTGAAGAAAAAATTGTAGCACAGGAAGCCGAGCGACCCGGCCCAGACCGAGGGCCAGAGCCCGAAGCGGGCCGCGATGGCGACGACCATGGTCATGTAGATCAGCGACAGGCTGCGCACCGGGATGAAGCGATCCGCCGCAAGGCAAAGCAATGTCGTGCCCGCCGTCGCGGCCAGCACGATGCCCAGGGCGGGGATGTCAAAGGGCCTCGGGCTAGTGCGGGCCGACAGCCCGGGGGCCATGGCGGCGGCGAACCGGGTCATGGCGACGGGGTAAAGGATGCCCGTCAGCGCGGTCATCGCGATCAGCATCGTCAGGGCGGGGCGGATTTGCGAGATCATGATTGGCACTCCTTATGCCAGAGCAAGCGCGGTCACGCTCAGATCGATCAGCTTGATGCCGATGAAGGGTGCGATCAGGCCGCCAAGGCCGTAGAGGGTGAGGTTGCGACGCAGAAGCGCGGCCGCGCTGGCAGGGGCGTAGCGCTCGCCGCGCAGCGCCAGCGGGATCAGGGCGACGATGATCAGCGCGTTGAAGATCACCGCAGACAGGATCGCACTTTGTCGTGAGAGGGCGCCGGACGCGTGGAAGTGTCAATGGACATGTCTCTTGTCCCTTGATGAATGAGGGGGGCGGTCCCGCTGCGCGGGGCCGCGGGATCAGTTGGCAAGAACCGCCGTTTGCTCGGCGATGGGGCCAAGGGCGAGGACCGGGACGAAGGTCAGCGCGCCAAGGATCACCACGGTGAGGATCAGCAGTGTCACGAACAGCGGCCGATGGGTCGGGAAGGTGCCCGCCGTGGCCGGGCTTGGCTGCTTGGCGACCAACGCGCCCGCGATGGCCAGCATCGGCACGATGATCGCATAGCGGCCAAGGATCATCGGCAGGCCGATGGCGGTCGTCTGCCATTGCCCCGCAGCACCCCAGCCCGCATAGGCCGAACCGGTGTTCCCGACCGCCGAGGAATAAGCATAGAGGGTCTCGGTCAGGCCATGCGGCCCCGCCTCCTGCATCGCGGCGGCCTACGGCACGGTGACCGAGATCGCCGCCCCGACAAGGATGCCCAGCGGCATCGACAGAAGGCAAGCATGGCCAGCGTCACCTCGCGCCCCTCGATCCTGCGGCCCAGATATTCCGGGCTGCGTCCGACCATGAGCCCGGCAAGGAAGACTGCCAGAACGACGTAAAGCAGCATGCCGTAAAGCCCCGCGCCGACGCCGCCAAAGATCACCTCGCCGATGGCCATGTTGACCCGCGCAACCATGCCGGAAAGCGGCATGAAGCTGTCATGCATCGCGTTGACCGAGCCGTTCGAGGCCGCCGTCGTCGCCGCCGCCCAGAGCGAGGACAGCGCCGCGCCGAAACGGACCTCCTTGCCTTCCATGTTGCTGCCCGCCGCGATGGCTGCGTTTCCCGAAGTCTCGCCCGCCCAGATCACGCAAAGGCCAAGAACGAACATCGCGCCCATGGCGGCATAGATCGCCCAGCCCTGCCGGACGTCCCGCGCCATGCGCCCGAACAGGAAGCAGAAAGCGACCGGGATCAGCAGGATCGACAGCGACTGCGGGATGTTCGACAGGATCGTCGGGTTTTCCAGCGGATGGGCCGAGTTTACCCCGAAGAAGCCTCCGCCATTGGTGCCAAGCTGCTTGATCGCGATCTGGCTTGCGGCGGGACCGCGCGGGATGACCTGCTGGGCGCCTTCCAGCGTGGTGACATGCGCCCCGCCCAGCAGCGTCTGCGGCACGCCCTGCAGGATCAGGACCAGCGCCAGAATGATCGACAATGGCAGCAGCACATAAAGCACCGCCCGCGTGATGTCGGCCCAGAAATTCCCCAGCATCCTGCCTTTGGGCGCGGTGAAGCCGCGGATCACCGCGACGCCCAACGCCATGCCCGTCGCGGCCGAGACGAAGTTCTGCACCGTCAGTCCCGCCATCTGAGACAGGTAGGAAAGCTGCGCCTCGCCGGAATAGGCCTGCCAGTTGGTGTTGGTGACAAAGCTAATCGCGGTATTGAAAGCCAGATCGGCAGAAATCGCGCCGATGCCATAGGGGTTCAGCGGCAGGACATGCTGCACTCTCAGCACGAGATAGAGCAGCACGAAGCCCGAAAGGTTGAAAGCCAGCACGGCCAGCGCATAGCCACGCCAATCCTGCCCGGTCTCCGGGCGGATCCCGGCCAGGCGGTAGAGGCCGCGCTCGATCGGGCCGAGCGGGGTGGAAAGAAAGTTGCGCTCGCCCGCGAAGACTCGGGCGAGGTGGGCAGGCAGAAGCCATGCCGCGCCGGTCAGAACGGCGCAGTAAAGCACATAGGCAAGGATATCCTGCATCGTGGGCCTCGTTCAGAAACGGCCCGGCCGCGCAAGCGCGACCAACAGGAATACGACAATCCCCGCCGAGGTGGCGAGGCCGAGGATCAGGTCGAACATGGCCGGTTCCCAGCCTTTCGATGAGGCGCAGCGCAGCGGCAAAGTGGGCGAAGCCTCCGATGCCGAGGGCGAGATAAAGGATGTCTGACATCTACATTCTCCTTCAGACGGAATGCAGCAGAGGCCGGGTGCCACCCCGTAAAAGCGCCATGTGGATCTGCGACCGGGGGCGTAAAATACACGTAAATGCGCGCTGTGGCGCGGCCATGCGTCCGTTCATACATGCCTTGGCTGCGGCAGGTCTGAGCGTCGGCTTCGCGCTGATCCCTTTCAAAAACTCCGTGCTTGAGCGGACAGGGGCTTCTGACTCAGGTGATAGGGAAGGATCGGGATGCCTGGAAGGCAGGAAGTTTCCGCCAGACTGTTTGACGAGTTCGATCCCGAACGCACTTCTCGCCCGGCCACCTTTTCAGGGGTATCGACCGCTTCCGGGATCTGCATGACCTGTACGAGGCGCGCAGCCTTTAGAGCCATATCGCTCGGTCCGGCGGGCATGAAAGGGCCCCCAAACCAAAGCGGGGCTCGATTTCAGCCCGGCCTTCGGTGCGTTCGTTACGCGTAAATCAGTGACGCCTCGATTGCGGTCGTGTAAGATCGAGTTGGGAGAAAACAGAGAAATGGAGCGGACCATGAAGCATGGACTTTTGGCCGCAGCGGCGGCGATCACGGCGCTGGCAGGGGGCTCCGGCATGGCCTCCGCTCAGGCCCTGTCTCTGGAAGAGTTCTACATCAAGGGTTTCGGCGGCGCGACCTGGCCGTCAAACTTCGACACGACACTCGAAGAGGATGGGACGCAAATCGCGCTTCCCAGCTTCGACCATGACACAGGATATACTCTCGGCGTTGCGGTCGGAGCGGCCGTCACGCCGCGCATCTCGATGGAGATCGAATACGCCTATCGCAAGGCAGATTTCACCGTCAGAGACCGTGACGAAGGCGACCAGACCGACGGCGATACCTCTGCAAATGCCATCATGTTCAATGCGCTGTACATGTTCGACGGCATGGGTGCGTCCGGGGCGGTCCAGCCCTATCTCGGCGGCGGCATCGGAGGGGCCAAGGCGGAAATGAGCGCGGGCGGACAGGATTTCGACTCCGAGACGTTGTTTGCCTACCAATTGATCGGTGGCGTCAGCTACACACTGGACCCGGGCAGGAGCCTCTACGCAGAGGCACGCTGGTTCCAGACCGAGTCGGGCGAGTTCGAGGGCCCCGACCAAGAGAGCTTCGACGGCGAATTCGAAACCTTCGACCTGCTTGTCGGTATGCGCTTCGCTTTCTGACGCAACTGGCAGATGTGGACCAGCGGGCCGATGCCCGACGATAGGTCACCCGCGCGCCCTGCACAGCATTCGGGCGGCAGCTTCGGTACATGGTGCGGGCAAGACTTTGTCGCTTCGATCAGCGCCGCGCCATCGCCGATGGCAAGCCCAAGTGAAGCAAGGCAGCAGTTCGATCCAGCGTCGATTGCCGTCACGGTCGCCGTCGGCCAGCCCCAGCGCCTCTTTGCTGCCCCATGCATCCGCCTTGATCAGCACCAAGGTCGGTTGCTCGTCTTCGGCCTTGCGGGGCTGGAAATAGCCCCCATCCGGCGTCAGCGCCTATGGGATAGAGCTACCCCCTCGTAAGGATCGGCCGTCCCGAACTTTCATGGCCCCGGGGCCTCTGCCTTGGATGTTCGCAGGATACGCCGTGATCCGACCATCGAGGCCGAACATCCGCACCAGAGCTGCATAAATTTAACCAATCCGATCGAGAGCACCTTCGCCTCGGCGCGCCGACAGCAGAAAGACCGGTCACCATGACAATTCGGCTGCTCATCTGCGCAGGCCAGATGGCGCAAATTCGCTGGCGACAACCGCATGGCGGAGATCATTCAGGAAAATGAGTTCCGGGACGGGATCAAGTAGCAGTCAAACTGCCGCCTGACTGGGGCCGTCAACAACGTTCTCGCATAGCCCAAGGACTTGAAACGCGTAGGAATAAGCGGGCGTTCACGCGATTTGCTGCTTCAGCGCGGCCGAGATTTTCGGAAGCCGCTCGCCTGTTCATAGGAATGGGCGATCTGCAGCACCGCGAACTCGGCGCGACGCGGGCCGATGATCTGCAGCCCCATCGGCTGGCCCCAACCCTTCGGCCCAAAGCCCGCCGGGACCGCGGCGACCGGCACACCGGCAAGCGTCGGGCCGATGACCACCTCCATCCAGCGATGATAGGTATCCATGGCCTTGCCCATGAACTCTTTCGGCCAGCCGATCCGCGCGCCTTTGTAATCGCGGCTCAGTCCCTGACGAAATTGTATAGGATCGACATCCAGCGACAAGGGCGCACGGGCGTCGTATCCGGCCTGAACCGAGAGCAGATAAGCCGTATCCGCGACTGGACGAAGACCTCGCCCGCAGGCGCTATAGGGCACAAGCCCTTGGGTCGGGGGGAAGCCCACGACATTTTTCCAGCCCGCCGGATTGCGCAGCGAGCCCATCATGTCGCTGCCATCCGCGACCGGCAGCATGTGGCGCGCCAGCGCGACCGCCGCGCCGCCGCTGGACCCGCCCGCCGACAGCCGTGGATCGAGCGCATTCACCGTGGTGCGGAAGACGGCGTTATAGCTATGCGAGCCAATTCCGAATTCCGGGGTATTGGTCTCGCCGATCAGGATCGCGCCTTCGCGCCGCGCGCACTCGACAATCGCGCGTAGAATTTCGTGACATTGTCGCGAAAGATCGGCGAGCCCTGCGTCGTCGGGATGCCGGCGGTGGCGCTCAGGTCCTTCGGGGCTTGCGGCACGCCAGGCAGCGCCCCGAAGCTCTGGCCCGAGGTTTAAGCGCGATCAGCCTTCTCCGCTGCGGTGAGCAGCTTTTCGGGGTCTTGCAGCGAGACGATGGCATTATAGGTCGGGTTTTTGGCCTCGATCCGCGCCAGACAGGCCTGTATGACCTCACGGCAGGAATATTCCTTGCTGCGGATCGCGCGAACGAGATCGACGACGCCCAGTTCGGTCGGATCGCCCGAGGCAGCGACGGAAGGGTCTTGCCGGTGGGCGTCGCGGGCGCGGTTTGCGGCTTCACTAGTCATTCTGGCCTCTTGCCCTGTTGGGCCTGTTTCTCGGTTCCGGGGATCATGGCGGGCCTCTTGGTCAGGTTTCAGCCATGGATCTCGGCATAGGTCTTGCGCAGCGCGGCCTTCTGAACCTAGCCAATGAGGCCATCTACCACCCCGCGCGCGACCCTTTCCTCAAAGCCGAGACGCTGCGCCTGAGGGCCATGCTGCAACCCTATCGGCGGCGGCAATTGTGGGCGCGGGGTCGGCTGCGCCGCTCGCTTGACGCGCATCGACGCATCGCCGAGGCGATAGGCTCGGGCGACGAGGCCTCGGCAGGAAAGGAAATGCCAGCGCATGTCCTCGTACAGGGCACACGCTTTCGGGACCTTGCAGCCATCCTGGCAAGCGGGGCCTAGACGGCCTCTCGTCCCTTCTCCAGCTTGACTGCAGCGGCCTTCAGGATCTCTGCTGATTTGTTCTCGTATTCGTCGCTGTCGATCCAGAAGGCGAGCTTTGCCATCATGGCCATAAAGGCCGAGACTTCGTCAGGGCTGAAACTCGCGAACAGCAGATCGGTCAGTTCCTCGGACAGGAAATCGGCCTTTTCGCGGACGGTCTTTCCGGTCGTGGTGATGAACAGGCCAAAGCGGCGGGCGTCGTTCTCGTCATTCTGCCGTTCGGCAAGCCCTAGTCGCACCAGATTCTGGATCAGGCGCGAAGCAAGGCTGCGTTCCAGCGCCGCCAGAACGACAATATCGGCAAATGTGATGCCCGGACGGTCGCCGATCAGACGCAGCACACGAATTGAGCGGATGTCCAAGCCGACAAGGCTCACAAAATCCTCATCGACTGATTTGATCGAGGCATTTGCCAGCATGTTCAATTGATAGGCTGCGTTTCCTGCGGTGAAGCCCTGTGACCAGTTTCTGAGCATCCTGACCTTTCCCGTATCCGCCGGAGGACACGTCGCGCAATTTCGAGAAGCGTTTTGCCATATGAAGTGAAACTATCGCTTTGAGCAATTGTCTTACCATGCAACTATCTTGATTAGCAACGAAGTGGGAGATTCGTGACATGCTGCCTGGACTGCTGGATGAGATTATCGGCCAAGAGGAAGAGATTTTCGCATGGCGCCGCGCGCTGCACGAAAATCCGGGGCTGGGCTTTCAGGAAACCTTCGCCGCCGAAATGGTCGAACAGAAGCTGAAGGAATTCGGCCTCGACGAGGTGCATACCGGCATCGGCGGCACCGGCATCGTCGGCGTGCTGCGCGGCAACCGCCCCTCGAACCGCGCCATCGGCTTGCGCGCCGACATGGACGCGCTGCCGATCCATGAGGAAACCGGCAAGCCCTATGCCTCGAAAGTGCCGGGCATCATGCATGCCTGCGGCCATGACGGCCATACCGCGACGCTGCTCGCGGTGGCCTGGCGAATGGCGCAGGCGCGCGATTTCGCGGGCACGGTCTATTTCATCTTCCAGCCCGCCGAAGAGGGGCTGGGCGGCGCGCTCGCCATGATCGAGGACGGGCTTTTCGACCGCTTCCCCTGCGACCGGCTCTATGCCTATCACAACGCCCCCGGCTTCGATTTCGGCCATGTCCTGACCCGGCCGGGGCGGATGATGGCGGGCTGTTCGTTCTTCACCATCCGGGTGCAGGGGCGGGGCGGCCATGCCGGCCTGCCGCAGACCACCGTGGACGCCGCTCAGATCAGTTCGAATATCGTGGTGACGGCGCAAAGCATCGTGGCGCGGAACCTTAACCCCAATGATGCGGGCATCGTTTCGTTCACCGATGTCTATGCCGGGACGAACAGCCATAACGTCATCCCCGACAAGGCCGTGCTCAAGGGTTGCCTGCGCTATTTCGAGAAGCCCGTCGGCAATCTGCTGAAGGCACGTCTCGAAGAGGTCGCGAAAGGCGTGGCCCTGACCTATGGCGGCAGCGCCGAGATCGCGTTCAACGACAATTTCGTCCCCCAGATCAACGATCCTGCGGCCACCGAGATCGCGCTGAAAGTCGCGGCCGAGACCGTCGGCGCCGAGCGCGTCAACGCCAATATCGCGCCTTTCACCGGCAGCGAGGATTTTGCCTATATGTGCGAACTCGTGCCTGGAAACTATGTGATGATCGGCGCAGGCCCCGGTGCCGCGCCGCATCATCCCGCCTTCGATTACAATGACGAGATCACGAGCATCGCGGCCAGCTATTTCTGCCGCCTGATCCAGACCGAACTTGTTTGAACCGCGCCATAGGGAGGGGAAATATGGAACAGGTTCTTCAAACGGCCAATGGCACGGTGTTCTGGCTTCTGGCCTCGCTGATCATCGCCGTGGTCGTGATCCAGTCGCTGCTTTACTTGCGCATGACGCTGGCCTTCTCGAACCGTTACGACATCCTTTCGGCCGAGGAAAAGAAGGTCGTCTACAAGACCGCCGCCATCAACTCGATCGGCCCCGCAGTGGCGATCTTCTTTGTCGCGGTCTCGCTGATCGCCATGGTCGGAGGGCCGGTGACGCTGATGCGCGTCGGCGTGATCGGCTCGGCGATCTTCGAATTCATCGCAGCCGATCAGGGCGCGAAGGCCGTCGGGGCTGAACTGGGCAAGGACAGCTATACGCTGCAGGCCTTTGCCGCTTCGGTCTGGGTCATGACCTTGGGCGGGATGGGCTGGCTCGTCACGACCTTCTTCATGACGCGCAGCCTTGACCGGGCGCAGGACAAGCTGTCGATCAGCAATCCGCAGCTGATCCGCGCTGCGGGCACGGCTACCCCGGTCGCGATTTTCTTCATTCTCGGGGCGAATGCGGCGGTCGACAAAAGCTGGCTCAGCAACATCTCGGTCGCCTGGGATGATCTGGCTGCCATCGTCACCAGCGCGCTGTGCATGGTGCTTCTGCATGCGGCGGGCAAGCATCGGGCCTGGCTGAGGGAATGGGCCGTGGGTCTGAGCCTCGTCGCCGGTCTCGCGACCGGCTACGCCGCCGGGCAAGCGCTGGCCTGAACAGGGAGGAGTTCAACATGCACAACCAGACCCAAGACGACTTCTACAAGACCCAGTTCAGCCCGCGCGCCCATCTGATCGGCCGGATGACCCTGCTGATCGCGATGGTGGTCTGCACCTTCCCGGCCCTATACCTGTCCTTCGTGTTGGGGGCCTTTCCGGGCATCGGGCCGATCGTGACGGGCTTTCTCGCCATCCTGGCCTTTGTCGGAGTGATGTGGGTGGTCGAGCCGATCTCCTATTTTCCGGTTCTCGGCGTCGCCGGCACCTACATGAGCTTCCTGTCGGGCAATATCGGCAATATGCGGATGCCCGTGGTGATCTCGTGCCAGAGCGCGGTGAATGCCGAGGCTGGCAGCCGCAAGGCCGAGGTTGCGGCGGTGATCGGCATCGCCATCTCGGTGCTGGTCAACTTGGCCTTCCTGATCGCGCTGGTTCTGATCGGGGGCAGCCTCATCAATGTCCTGCCCGGCCCCGCCGCCGAGGCGATCAAGAGTTACACCTTGCCCGCCCTTTATGGCGCGGTGCTGGTCCTCTTTGCCAATAGCGCAACGCGGCGCAATGCCATGACCGGCATCCTTGCGGGGCTTGCAATCTTCCTTTCGCCCATCCCCGAGCTTTTCGGCTCGGCGGCGGCGGGGATCCTCGCCATCGTGCTCAGCGTGGCCACGAATCGCGGCATCTGCGCCGCCAATGGCCCGAAACAGGCCGCCTGACAAGACCCGCGCCCGTGAGAACGGGCGCGCGATCACGACGGTTCGGACAGGAGAGTTGGGGCTATCCCCACGCCGACGGAGCAACGCCCCGGAATCTCTCAGGCAAAAAGACTGCCGGACCGACACTCTGGAGAGAGATGCGCCCGCATCCGCCGAAGGAGAAAGCCGCATTGCGGCGATGCTCTCAGGCAAAAGGACAGAGGGGGGATGCGCCGGAAGCGGCGTGTTCTGACCATTCACCGGAGTGAGAAAATGACATCCATCGCCGTGATCGGTGCCGGGATTACCGGCGTCACCACCGCCTATGAACTGGCTTTGCGCGGGTTCGAGGTCACCGTCTATGACCGCAACCGCTACCCTGCCATGGAGACGAGCTTTGCCAATGGCGGCCAACTTTCGGCCTCGAATGCCGAAGTCTGGAACCACCCCTCGACCATCCTCAAGGGGCTGGGCTGGCTTCTGAAATCCGACGCGCCGCTGTCGCTGAGCCTCGCGCCAAGCTGGCACAAATACAGTTGGCTGGCCGAGTTTCTGGGGCATATCCGGCATTACGCCAGCCATACCACCCAGACCGCGCGGCTGGCGGTCGCGGCGCGGGCGCGCATGGTCCAAATCGCGGCGGATGAGGGGATCAGCTTCGACCGCTCTGATCGCGGCATCCTGCATTTCTACGCGACCGAGGCCCAGATGGCGCATGCCCGCCGCGTGACCGATCTGCTTGCGCAAGGCGGGGTCGAGCGCATCGAGCTTGACGCTCAGGCCATCCGCCGCCTCGAACCGCGCCTTCAGGGCGATTTCGCGGGCGGCTTCCACACCCCTTCTGACGCGACCGGGGATATCCATCTGTTCACTTCCGGACTCGCGCAGGCCAGCCAGCGACATGGCGTGCGTTTCGAGATGGAAAGCGAGATCTTGTTCTGCCGCCATGACAGCACTGGGGTGCGGATCGCCCTGCGCGACAAGGCAGGCCAGCGCCTCGAGGCCAGCCATCTGGCGGTGGTGATCTGCGCCGGGACCGGCAGCCGCCGCCTCGCACAGATGCTCGGCGACCGGATCAATATCTATCCGGTCAAGGGTTACTCCATCACCGTGAACCTGTGCGACGCGGCCTCGCGCGACGCCGCGCCGGAGCTGAGCCTGCTCGACGATGCCGCCAAGATCGTCACCAGCCGCCTTGGCCCGGATCGCTTCCGCGTCGCGGGCACGGCGGAATTCGCGGGCGAAAACCGCGACATCCGCGCCTGCCGCATCCGCCCCCTTGTGGATTGGGTGAACCGTCACTTCCCCGAGATCTCGACCCGGCAATGCGTGCCCTGGGCTGGGCTGCGGCCGATGATGCCCTCGATGCTGCCAAAGGTGGGACCGGGGCGTCGCGCGGGGGTTTTCTACAATACCGGCCACGGCCATCTTGGCTGGACACTGTCGGCGGCGACCGCAGAACTGGTCGCGGGGTCCGTTGCGGCGCGTTTCGAGGCCGCACCTCGGACGGCGCTTCGGAAGGCGGCGTAAGATGCGGGACGAGATGTAAATCCCTTCGCTCTCGGACATGCTGGTGGCGCGGAAACGCATCGCGCCGCATGTGCGTGTGATGGCGCTGACCTCGCGATTTATCAATGAACTGACCGGGGCCGAGTTCGTCCATCCCTATAATGACTGGCGAGTGATCGCCGGTCAGGCCACCTGCTCGGCGGAACTGGTCGAGCAGGTACGGTGGCTGGACGCTGTCGTGGCCCCGATCGGGGGCGGCGGGATGGTCTCGGAGCCTGCCTGACGCTGTTGAATGTCGCGCCGAAGACTTGGATCTTTGCCGCAGAGCCGCAGAGCCGCAGAGCCGCAGAGCCGCAGAGCCGCAGAGCCGCAGAGAGCCGCAGAGCCGCAGAGCCGCAGAGCCCCTGAATGCCGATGACGCCGCCCGCAGCTTCCGTCATCGCCGAGAACGCGCCCGAGACCGTGGCCGACGGGTTGAAAGTGTCGCTAAAGGAACTGACCTGGCACTTTGTCCGCAATAGCGTCACCGACATCCTGACCGCGACCGAAGACGAGATCGTCGAGGCGCTGAAGCTGATCTGGAAGCGCCTGAAACTCGTGATGAGGCACAGCGGCGCCGTGACCTAGATCACAATCATCAAGAACCGCGACATCTCCGCAAGCCAGTGCGTCGGCATCATCATCACCTTCCTGGAACTGAGGACCTGCCATGAAGGCCAAGACCGATTTTTCCGGCTTCGAGTTCGGTTGAGCGAAACCGTGCGCACCACCCCATGAGGCACTGATCAGGCGGCGCGCTGCTTTTTGTGAGACCGAGACGCGGCGGCCACATCGCTCTCGCGCTCGGATGTGAAATGCCGCCCCCGCGGCGTCGAAACACTCAGCAGGGGCTACGACGGTTCACAACGGCGCGTTGCCCCATTCTCAGTAAAGGTCGAACTCTTTGAAAAGCCCGGGCCATGCCTCCAGCCGGTGGCGGGTCTGCTCGGGATTGCCGCTCGCGACGCAATGCAGCATGAGGTTCAGCAGCGAGGCCAGCGGACCGGTGCTTTCGAGGAATGCCCCGGCCTTTGTCGCGGCATGGAAGACCAGAGGGGTTTCAGCATAGGCCCAGTTGTTGAACTCGTCGCTGACCACGATCAGATCAATCCCCTTGCGTTTGCAGATCCGGGCAAGGGCCGCGGCATCGCGGGCATAAGGCACGATATCGACCAGCACGAGGACCGCGCTGCGCCGGACCTCACCGGGATGCGAGATCCATTCCGACAGGCCGGTGTCATGCGGCGAAAGCATCTGCACCATGCCACGGGTGATGCCGAGCCGGCGGGCAAAATCCTCGGAAAGGCCGCGGATCGTCTGGAAACCCGCGACATAGACGATGTCGCGCTGGCACAGCGCCTGGATCGCGATTGCCCATTCCGGCCGCGACAGTTGCGCGGCAAGACCGATAACGGCCTCGGCCTCGCGCGCGATGATCCCCGAGAGGTCTCCGGGCAATAGACTGAGCTGCCGATCCTTGCCACTGACCTGCGCCTCGACCCGGTCCGCCCGGAGTTCGTCCCTGAGGGCCGAGATGCCCTTGTACCCGATGCGCCTGAGAAAGCGGCTCACCGTGATCTGGCTTACGCCGCTTTTGCTGGCGACCGAGGCACCTGTCTCGTCGCCAAGGTCGCTCTGGTTGAGCAACAGGAACTGCGCGATCCGTGCCTCGGATTTGCTCAGCATTGGCAGAATCTCATGCAGGCGTGCCGAGAAGCGCGAGGCGGGCAGGGGTTCTGTCGGCTTGGTCATGATATAAATGGTAACATTATTGATTTATGACAGACAACTGTCATTACTGGGCGTGAGGAAGCGATTCGTCGGCGAGTTCACCGAAACAAACCGGACGCCGCAAGGAGGAAGATCAATGGCAGGCAGGCCCCGAACACGCGCAGTCGTGGGGCCGACCTGTGGCCACCAGCCGGGACAAGCAGAAATCGACGGCTGCGCGCAGGTAGCGATCCGACTTGGGGTGGGCTTGCCCCCTCGGGAATTGCAAGAGGAAGAAGGAAGGACAATGTGAGCAAACCGCGCGCAAGGGATCTGGGCATCCCGTTCAAGGGCAGGACCGGCCCGCTCAATGCCATCACCGATGTCGAGGGCGTCAAGGTTGGCTTTACCACGCTGACCGATCCGTCGAGGAACATGCGCACCGGCGTGACCGCGATCATTCCGCGCGGCGACGAGGCCGGCATGCCGACGCCGGTCTGGGCTGGCCAGTTCGACCTGAACGGCAATGGCGAGATGACCGGAACGCATTGGATCAACGATGCCGGCTATTTCATCGGTCCGATCTGCATCACCGACACCCACGGCGTTGGGGCTTGCCATAGCGGGGCCACGAAATGGATGATCGAGCACTATGCCGATTTCTTCGACAAGGAACATGCCTGGGCCATGCCGGTGGTGGCCGAGACTTATTCGGGCGTGCTCAATGACATCAACGCCATGTTCGTCGAGCCCCGGCACGCGATCGAGGCCCTGAACGCGGCCAAGGACGGCCCGGTCGAGGAAGGCTCGGTCGGCGGCGGCAATGGCATGATCTCGTATGAATACAAGGGTGGCACGGGGACGGCCTCGCGCGTCGTCGAGCTGGCCGGGACCAGCTATACCGTCGCCGCGCTCGTGCAGGCCAATCACGGCATCCGGCCCTGGCTGACCATCGCCGGCAAGGAACTCTGGCCGGAATTCGACGACCACCTGCTGCTGTCGAAAGAGCAAGGCTCGATCATCGTGATCATCGCGACCGACGCCCCCGTGACGCCCCTGCAGCTGCGGCAATTCGCCAAGCGCGCCGCGATCGGGATCGGTCGCGCGGGCACCCCCGGCGGCAACAATTCGGGCGACATCTTCCTCGCCTTCTCGACCGCCAACCGGGCCGAATGTATGCCCCAGCTCGACGCGCCGGTCCTGACGATGACGCATATCAACAACGAGCGCCTTGATCCTTTCTACCACGCCACCGTGGAAAGCGTGAACGAGGCGGTGATCAATGCGCTGGTGGCGGGCGAGGACGTGCCGACCTTCAAACCCGCCGGGCTGGTGGTGAAGGCCATCGACATCGAGAAACTGCGCGAAGTCTTTGCCGACACGGCCGAGACCACCCCCATGCCGTGCCGTCGGCAGATGTGATCCGCGGCAAGCCCCGGAAGCCGGGCAAAAAGATAAACCAACAGGAGAGGCAAAATGACGCTCGTGACAGAGTGCGCCGAAAACCACGAGACGGGTGAGGTCCCGTTTCTGGTCAAGCTCGGATATTCCTTCGGGACGTTCGGCGAATCCATCGCCTACAATCTTTTCTACGTATTCTTCCTGATCTTCCTGACGGTCGTGGTGGGCCTCGACCCGGCGGTGGCCGGCGCGATCTCGCTGGTCGCGATCCTGTGGGACGGGGTCACCGATCCGCTGGTCGGCTACCTTTCGGATAATTCCAAAAGCCGCGCGGGTCGCCGGCGTCCCTTCATCATCCGCTTCTGCGCCCCGCTGGCGGCCACGCTGGTGCTGCTGTTCACCACCATCCCCGCGCTCTCGGGCATGGCGCAGGTGGCTTATTTTCTGGTGATGAACATCCTGTTCTGGACCATGTTCACGCTGGTCGACGTGCCCTATATCGCGCTTGGCGGAGAACTGTCGGATTCGGGCAAGGAACGCACACAGATCCGGACGATGGCGACGATGTGGAACTTTGTCGGCTTCATCCTCGTGGCCGCGGGGACGGTTCCGCTGGTCACCTATTTCGCCGATCCCGTGGTCTTCCCGGGCGAGGCCGCCTTCCGCGATCCCTCGGCTTGGAAAACCTTTGCCATGCTGATCGGCGCCCTGACCTTCGTCAGCTTCGCCATCGCCTTCTGGGCGACGAAGGGTCGCGAACCGGTACGCCACACCGAGCGCAAGTCCGAGCAGGGCTCGTTCCTCGCGAGCTACCTTTCGGTGATGAAGATCCGCGAGTTCCATCCGCTGATCGCCTTCTGCCTGATCAGCCAAGTCGGCGGCTACATGCTGACCGCGCTGGCCGTGCATTACTTCATCTATTACATGGGCGCGACCGAAGGCCAGATTTCGACGATCTTCCTCGTCTATGGCGTGATGGTTGTCGCGGCCTCTCCGATCATCGGCGCGCTGGCGAACCGCTTCGGCAAGAAGGCGGTGCTGCTGGCCTGCAATCTGATCAACGTGGCGCTGTTCTTCGCCTTCTGGAAGCTGGGCTTCACCTTCACCACGATCTACTTCTTCGATCTGGGCATCGCGCTGTATTTCGGGTCCTTCTACATCCTCGGCGTCGCCGCGACCTATGACATCGCCGAGGTGGACCGCCTCGCGCGGCGGGACCACGACAGCCGTCAGGGGATCGTTTTCGCGCTTTTCTCCTTCGTCATGAAGCTGGGGATCGGTCTGGGCATGTTCTTCAGCGGCATCCTGCTCAAGACGACTGGCTTCGACGAAAGCGTGCTTGAGCAAACGCCCGAGGCCCTGTCGGGGCTTCACATCGGCCTGACGCTCATCCCGGCGCTGCTATTCCTGGCGGCATCGCTGGCACTCTGGCGCTATCCGATCACCCGAGCGCGGCAAGTCAGCATCGAGGCCGATATCAGGTTGCTCGAGGAAAGCCGGGCAAGCTGAGGACCCGAGCCCCGCCTTGAACGGCAAAGGGCGAAGTTGATGACGCCTTGTCCGGCGACGGTTTTGGGCAGCAGAGACATGATCGCGTCAATTGCCCTGATACCGGGTCGGACATGGCCTTTGCCATGCCCCTAAATACGGCTGCTGGCAGCCCTCCTGCTGGGACCGCCCATCACCTGCGCTGGTGCATCTGACGCTGCGGGCTGAGAGGAAGCGGGTGGCAATACTTGGTTGATCGCTTCCATTCAGTGCGCGATTGCCGCCCGCCTTGGTCCCGATGCGCGCCAATGGTACCTTGGTTTACGCGGCCGGTCGATTGTCGTGGCTCGGACCAATGGTGGCTTCAGCAAGATCATAGGTTGACGCGTCCACACCTCCCCGCATTCGGGTTTCGTCTTCGATGCATTGGAACAGGCCGTCCAGGATCGTCGTCCGGCCAACAGAATAGGGCTGCTCCATCACAGCGATCGCGGGTTGTGAAGCCTGTCCATTCTCCTGCCACGCGGCATGCGGCGAAGCGGGCGCTCGGGCGTCGAGGCGTGAGCTAATTGCCGCTAAAGAAGAAGAGCGGACAAGCCGATCTCTGGTGCGTGTCGTTCTCTGGGCCTGACCAATATTTTACGGACGCAGCCGCCTGCTGCATTGCAAGAGTGCAACCCCACGCTGAATCTGCTATGATGTAGCTCAATTACGGTTCGACCCGGCAGCTTCGCGGGCGGAGCCGGGTCTCCGGCTGACGCCTCGCCCGATACCGGGCCCTCCAGAAAGCGAGGACGCAGCCATGCACCGAGAGACAATTGGAAATCCGCTGAGTTGGAGCGCACAAAGGCTGGCCGATGCCGGTCGCAGCGCCAGCGCGGCGGTGGGTGGGATCGGCAGCCACGACATGACCCTGCCCGAGGTCAACGAGATCGGCCTCGGCGATATCCGGGCGGCGCTCCGCAAGGGCATTGAGGACCTAGCCGCGCTGCGCACCGACGTCATCACGGCGGTCGCGCTTTATCCGGTGATCGGATTTGTCCTTGCCGCTTGGGCGCTGAATGCGGGACAGGTGCATCTGCTGTTTCCGCTGGCGGCGGGCTTCCCCCTGGTCGGGCCTGTCGCGGCGATCGGTATCTATGAGATGAGCCGCCGGCGCGAGCAGGGCGAGGATGCCAGTTGGACCCCCGCGCTGGCCACGCTGACAGGCCGGGTGCTGGGGCCGGTGTTAACTCTGGGCTGCCTTCTCGCGGTAATCTTTGCCCTTTGGCTCTTCGCCGCCCATGCGATCTGGGCCGCCACCCTCGGACCCGAGCCCTATGACAGCCTTCTGGGCTTTCTGCGCGCAACCTTCACCACCGGCGCGGGCTGGATGATGATCGTGATCGGCTGCGGTATAGGCTTTCTCTTCGCCGTCATCGTGCTCTGCGTGAGTCTGGTGTCATTCCCGATGCTGATCGACCGTCCTGTCGGCGTGCCGGTCGCGCTAGCGACCTCGCTCGCCGTCGCGCGTCGCAATCCGGGAGCGACGGCGATTTGGGGGTTGATCGTCGCGGTCTCGCTGGCTCTGGGGATGATCCCGCTCTTCGTGGGGCTGATCGTCGTGCTGCCCATACTGGGCCACGCGACATGGCATCTTTACCGTTTGGCCGTGGCTTAGACGCATTTGCAGCCGGGCCGTCGGCGAGGGCCAGCGCAACGCCGGCGAAATCGCGCCCCATGTCAGATTTGGAGAGGTCCGATGAAGATGAAAATTTCTCTCGCCGCGCTGGCTTTCTACGCTGTAGCGGGAACGGCACTTGCAGAGAGCAAACCGTTGACGCCCGGGCATATCCAAGAGGCCGCGATTATGGGTCTGAACCCCCATGTCTTCAGTCGCATGGAGATTGCCCAGATCGAAGCCGAACCAACCTGGCGTGACCGCCGACAACGAATCCGCTTCATCCTTCAGAGAAAGGCCAAGGCCGGACAAGATGTCTCTCATCCCTTCACCTCAAGCAGATGGCTGGGGGTAGATGGTGGCACCGCGAAAGGTCGTGTAACTATAGGAATAGGCTTCTGAAATCTGGATTTTGTAGCTTTCTAGCGCCATTCGGAACTTGCTGGGCGCTCGCATGTGAAAAGGCTGGATTGCGTGGCCCGTCAGGCCGAAGACACTGATCCTGTGCGCCCTGTTCAAAGCAGGGAAACTTGGAAAATGGATCAGTTCCTGCATCAGTTTTATCAGCCCGGCGTCAGGATCACGATCCGCTGGCTTGCCGAATAGGCCGGGACGGCGAATGATCGGTCTCTAGGCCGCTGGGACATTGTTTGTTTCGCTGGAAAGTAGCACGGGCCGTCCCGCAATGGCTCGAAGCCCGAAGGCTTGCGCAAGCCGAAGCCGCCGTGGGGCCTGACACGGCTCCAATGGCATTTCGGCGTGTCGTCGGGCGGGATCCCGGCCGGATCTTCTCTGCGATTGCCACCCTCGCTGTGTCCGGCTTGCGCTTAGGCAGGCGAACATCGTCTCGGCCAGGTCCTGACCTTGCGGGCTCAGGTGGATGAGACGCCGGACGTTTTTCTCCGGTGCGCGCCTCCCGAGAATTGACGGGCTGTCGCGACATGCGCTTGTGGCGCGCCAAATCGGATGGTCGCTGGGCGATCGGCAGTGGATGGAGAACACGGCGAATCCGCTTCGTGCATGGAGTGCGGCATGCGCTCGCGGACAGGTCGCCAGACCAGCAGGAGCAATGCGCTGAAACAAGAAGCGAAAGACGACGCGATCCCGCGCATCGGGCAATTGGAACTGCGCTTTGTCGCATGCGACGTCTGCGCGACGGCCTTTGAGTTTACCGTGCCGTCTCAGGCATGGGCTCCTGCGGTCCAATAACATCGCGATGCGGATGAGTTACTACGGCCTAGAGGGCGTCCTGAGGGTGACCGTCAATAGCCGCGGGGCGAAACTTCGTGCCGGCGAAGCGGTGTTCAACCCGCGCGGCGCGGTGCACCATCACGAAAAGCCGCATGCCGGAACCGCCAAGATTCTCGCCGTGATCACGCCCGGAACGATCGGTCGCAACTACTTCGACGCGGTCAGCGTTCCGTGCAAGCCGGATCCCGCCAGACTCTCAGAGATCATGGAGCGCCACGGTCTTATCCCGGCCTGAACGGCACGTGAGCCATTCGCCGGAGTGTCGCCCGCCGCGGGACGTCATCCCCGCCATCAACAGGAAAGATCGCGTCGTGCCGCGGGCTGGATCGCCGCGAAAACGGGGCGTTCTGCGGCATCGAAGTGCCTCTTCGAGGATCGGTCAGAAAATACTATGATCCATCACTTGACGCGCCAATCCGGTGCCGGGGATTTTCACATGGACCAATTGAGCCTGAGCAATCCTGTATTCACTGCTTATGCCATCGCCGCAGCGCTGATGATCCTGAAGGGGGTCGCCATGTCCTGGCTGACGGTGTTCCGAATGGTCTCGGAAAATGGCGGGTTCCGAAATCCTGAAGACCTGAAGCAGACGATGGCGAATCCGCGGCCACATGCCAATCAACTGGCTCCCAACGAACGCGTTGAGCGGATTCGCCGCATTCAACTCAACGATCTCGAGAACCTGCCTTATTTCCTGATTGCAGGGCTTCTCTATGTGACGACAGAGCCGTCGCTTCTGCTCGCGCAAATCCTGTTCTACGGCTATGTCGCGACGCGTTTTATGCATTTCGCCGCCTATTACACCGCGCAGATTCACGACATTCGCGCGGCGCTTTGGACGCCCGGCTCGCTCATCATCGTTTTCATGGCGGTAAGCACAATCCTGCGCGCTGTCGGGTAGTCCTCAGGGTCCCGGAAAAGACGTGCCGGGAAAGGGGCGGCGCAGCGATGCCCCGCCCCATCCTGATCAGAAGCGCACGCGCAGATCGGCGGTCAGGGCGTGGTCGCGGGCATCCTTGCCGAACTGACCGGCATAGCCGACCGACACTTTGGCACCCGGCGTCAGGTCCATATCCACCGTGCCACGCAGAATGGCGGCATCCTCGGTGATCGCCGCGCCGGTCACCTCGAAGGCGGAACCGCCGGCAAAGGCCAGGGCGGCGGTGGGATCGACATCGCCAAAGGCATGCTGCCAGCCCAGCTCTCCCCGCAGCACGGCCGAGGATTGGCCGGACCTGACCTCGCGCTCGCCGCGCAGGCCAAGCGTGGCGAAGGTGGTGTCGCTGTCCAGCCCGTCGCTTTCCAGCGCGGCATTGCCGCCCTTTTCGGCAAAGGAATCCGAGGACAGGATGACATGCTCAAGCGCGGCGAAGGGTTCAAGCGCGGCCTGACCGGTCTGGAAGCGCCAGCTTGCCTCGCCAAAGAACCGTGTGGTCGAGGCGTCGTAATCCGCCGTCAGCATCTCCGAAGTGCTGCCATAGCTGACGTGGCGCTGGGTATCGACCTTGTTCAGCGTGTGGCTCGCCCCCAGACGGATGCCAAGCGCCTCGCGGCGGGTACCGCCATAGATGCCAAGGTGATAGCTGTCGAGATCGGCCTGGGCGTCGCTGTCGTCAAGTGAGACCGCGCCGCTGCCGAAACCCGCATAGAAACCGCCGCGCCAGCCGTTCTCGGCCTCGGCGTCAAAACCGATCAGCGTGCCTGCGGCATCGCGCTCATAGCCCGAAACCTCGTCGGCATCGCTCTCGGCCCAATTGCCATAGGCCTGCCACCAAAGCTGACCGTCGCCCATTTCCGCCACATTGGTCGCGGCACTGGCCTGGTCGCCCGTCGCCTCGGCGATACGGTCGCGCACCGCGCCGTCGATGTTATTGGCGATCTGGGTCAGCGCGCCTGCGACGGTCGCGTGCAACTCGCCCGAGAGGCTGGTGAAGGATGCGGCTGCGGTACCGGCATCAGCAAAGACCAGTTCGTCAAAGACGGCATTGCCCTCGCCCAAGGCCTCGACAGCCTCGGCGGCGGCCGCGCCATTGCCGGTCGTCGCGACCGAGCGGAAGCTCGTGTCATTGCGATCGAGGCGCAGCGTCACGTCATTGCTGCCATAGGTCAGGCTGGTGTCCAGAAAGGCGGAATCCACGTTCGACCCGGCAAAGGCCCCGCTGACGCCGCCTGCGGCAGTCAGGATCGTGTAATCGGTCGAGATGCCGTAATCGCCATCCTGCGCCAGCGCGAAGACCGAGCCATTCAGACTGGCCGTGCCCAAGACCGCGACACGATCGCTATTGCCCTCGGCATCCGCCTCGAGCTCATAGATCGCGCCTTCGGCCAGGGTCAGGTCGCCATCGACATGCAGCGTGCCGATGCTTTCGCCCGGTGCCAGCCTGCCTCCCGAGGCAATCGTCAGGTCGCCCGTCGTTCCATTGCCGCCGATGCGCCCGCCATCCTGCACCTCGGTCGCGCTGGTCACGCTGCCCGAGACATTCAGCGTCCCGCCCGCGACGGTGGTCGCGCCGGAATAGGTGTTCGCGCCGGAAAGCTCCAGCGTGCCATTGCCGCGCAGGGTCAGGCCGCCCGTTCCGGTGATGTCGTTGCTGAACGCGTCCGAGGCGCTGAACCCACCCGCAGCCTGGCTCATGGTGATCTCGACATCGCTGTCGAGGGCTCCATAGCCGCCCGCCGCGGTATAGAGATCCAGCCGCGCCCAACCCGAGCCGTCATCCAGCACATGTCCCGACTGCAACTCGGTCGAGGCCAGCACGTCGCGAAGCTGCTCGGTGGTCATATAGGGGAAGCGCGAGGCGATCAGCACCTCGGCCCCTTCGGGCACGACGGCGGCCAGGGTCGTGTCGCCGACCGTGTTCATGCCATAGGTAAGCCGATACTGGTAGGCCGCGTCATTGGCCTCGCTGTCGCTGAAACGGTCGGCGTCGCTTTCGGCGATGCAGCTGGCGATCGACGCGCCGCATTGCTCTTCCAGCATGCTGCGCAGATCGTCCCGCGCCTCGGCCCAGAGCGTCTGGAAGTCATCCGCCGTTGAAATCGGCTGGCCAAAGAGGTTCGCGATATTTTGCCCGGTGTAATCCGGGTTGTTGTTCAGCATCTGCGCCAGCGTGTAGGTCGACTGGATGCGCGCGCCGATCACGTCCAGAGGGTAATGCACGCCCAGAACGACCCGGCTGTTGCCATATTCCGCGCCGCGCGCCATCAGTTCCTGATACTTCTCGGGCAGCATCGTGGCCAGAAGCAGCGTCGAGGAAAAGCCGAAGGCGCTGTGCCCGCTGGGGAAGGCGGGGCTGGAGGTCACGGTCGAGTGGATGCTGCTCGCGACATCCACCTCGTCACCGAAATAGTCGGTTCCGGTGAAGGATTGGATCTCATCCGGCGCGACCTGGAGGGGGCGCGAATTGCCGTTGACATTGGCATGGGCCGGGTCCGGCGTGTAGGCCAGATCATAGATGCCGTACTGGCCGCCCGCCGGCAGGGTCACGCCCGTAGCCGGGGCGCCATGCGAGGTTCCATTGGCAAAGAAATCCTTGCTGGTATTGGCTGCCGACATCGCAAAACCGGTCGCCTGCGACATCATCGACTGGAAGGCGGGCGAGAACGTCGTCGAGCTATAGTTCTTGGCAATCGAGTTCGTGGCCTGGAATGCCAAGTTCAGCTTCGAGCCGAGCGCATCGGCCACCAGCAACCCGTTATTGGTCGAACCAAGCAGCGCCGCCAGTGTGTTGTCGCGTACGGCCTGATTGCGCTCGGCCTCGGTCGCATTGCTGTTCGTGGCGATGACGGTTGCAAGGTTCTGATCCAGCACGTGCCGCCCCTCGGGCGTGTTCATCAGCAAGGAAAAGCCGTCGAGCAGATGATTCGCTTTGATATCCGCGACGGATTGGGCATGTGTTCCCGACGCGACGAGAACTGCGCAAAGCGCGGTGGTCGCATAGGCTAGTGTCTTAAGTTTCAAGGAAATTCCCCGGTGTTAATATCGACCGGTGCAGCTAGGTCACGATTGTAACATTCTCGTGATAAATGACTGACGGATTTGTAAAAATTGGAAGCTGTTCGAGAAAAACGGTGATGAGCCCGGCTGATGCGGATCGTGGCGGCACGCCTTGCGCGGGCCGAGATGAGGCTTTGATTTGGACGGTGATATCCGCAGCGAGAGCCGGTGGTTCAGAGCCTGCTTTCGACCGTTCACAGCAAGCACGCTTGGTTTCAAGCCGCCTCTGAAGGTAGCTCGACGAATTGCGTAGCGTCCCGCTTGCCTACTTCGGCATAGAGGAAGTCAATGAATTGCTCGATCTCGTCCCAAGATGCCTCGAGCGCCATATTGCCGCTGGCACGGACAAGCGCGCGATGCAGCCGGATCTTCTGCATCATCTGCGGGACCCGGCGGGTGCCATAAAAATGGGGCATGTCTTTTATCTCGGGTCTCGTTCAGGTTAGTCCGACGCGCGGGCGGCGGAGTCACCTTGCGCCAAAGTCGCAAGGAAGGGCCGTCATAACCTGCTCCTATGACGAAACGGTAAACGCGGCGCGTTTCCCGAGTTGGGCCGAGTTGCCCCCTGACAGGGGCGACGTTGCGCAAGCCGTCCGAGCGGTGTGTGAAGGTGACGGCTTCGATCCGGTTCATGACGTCTCGGGCGAGCGCCAGCGATCCGAGAGAGGGTGCGCAGGGTGCCGATTTGGATCCGGCGTCAAGACCGCGTGGGAAATTGGGGAGGGTCGGCGAGCCTTCCAGTGGTAGGATCGCCCGTGAAAGGGCAGGGCGCAGACGAGCCCCGCCAGCCGGATCAGGCTTTCGACCAGCCCCATCCTCTGGCCCCGACCGAAGACGGAACAGGAAGTCAGGCAGGTTTGGATTGCGGCATCGGAAAGTTTCGGATCTTCTGCGCCGTCCTGACTTCTCTGCAAACCAGACCAGTTCCGCGTCGAACCCGAGCGACTGCGAGGCAGCGCTGCGTTGTGGTCTGACCAGCTCGTCGCCCCGTCGCGGGCAGAGATGGCTGGGGCATGACCCCGATCGAACCGCAAGCGTGAATTCAGGGAATCCACCTCGACGATCTGCGCGACAGGCATTCGAAAATCCATTCGATTTCCTTTTCTTGCCACGTCGCGCCCAAGAGTTGAAGAGCGCCGCAGGGCATGCAGCAACGCCTCCAACTGGAACCTGCCCGCGATCATCATGGGCTCCCGCTGACTGTTTGCGGACCTCAACCTGACGTGGGGGCTAGCCAAATGGGCGATTCGGCTTATCCTTCGCCTGGGAACGGTCCGTGGAGGGGCGGGCCGAGGGGAGGAGTGACGAGATGACCCGCAAGGGATTGCTGCTGACTGCCGCCTTGGGTCTTGCGCTTGGAATGCCTGCGCTGGCCGATACAGCCGAGAAAAAAATCGCGTTGTCCAACAATTACGCCGGTAACAGCTGGCGTCAGGCCATGCTGGAAAGCTGGGCACGCGTGACCGAAAAGGCCGTGGCCGACGGGGTCGTGGCCAGCGCAGACGCCTTCACCACCGCAGAAAACCAGGCCACCGAGCAGGCCGCGCAGATCCAGAACATGATCCTGCAGGGCTATGACGCGATCGTGCTGAACGCGGCCTCGCCAACGGCGCTGAATGGCGCGGTCAAGGAGGCCTGCGATGCCGGAATCACCGTCGTCTCTTTCGACGGCATCGTGACCGAGCCCTGCGCCTGGCGGGTCAAGGTCGATTTCGTCAAGATGGGCCGGGACGAGGTCGAATATCTCGCCACCCGCCTGCCCGAGGGCGGCAACCTGCTCGAGATCCGCGGGCTGGCCGGGGTCTCGGTCGATGACGAGATCCATCAGGGCATAGAGGAAGGCGTGAAGGCGCATCCGAATTTCAAGATCGTCGGTTCGGTCAATGGCGACTGGGCGCAGGACGTGGCGCAAAAGGCCGTGGCGGGCATCCTGCCCTCGCTGCCCGAGATCGCGGGCGTGGTGACGCAGGGCGGCGACGGCTACGGTGCCGCGCAGGCCTTTGCCGCCGCCGGACGCCCGACGCCGGTCATCATCATGGGCAATCGCCAGGACGAGCTGAAATGGTGGGCCGAGCAGCGCGACGCCAATGGCTATGAGACCGTCTCGACCTCGATCGCGCCGGGCGTCTCGACCCTGGCCTTCTGGGTCGCGCAGCAGATCCTTGACGGGCAGGAGGTCCCCAAGGATCTGACCGTGCCCTTCCTGTCGGTGACGCAAGAGACACTGGACCAGGCGCTCAAGGACACGCCCGAGGGCGGGGTCACCAATGTCGATTATTCGCAGGATGACGCGAAGAAAGTGATCGCCGAGTCCAAGTGATGGCATCGGCGAGACCGAACACGACCGGGCCGGAACCGGTCGTGATCCTTGATGGCGCGTCGAAAAGCTTCGGCGCGCTCCGGGCTTTGGATCATGTCGACCTGCGGATCGATCCGGGCGAATGCCTGGGGCTTGTCGGCCATAACGGCGCGGGAAAATCGACGCTGGTGAACCTCGTGACCGGCCAATTCGCCGCGTCCGAAGGGCGGGTCATCTATCCCGGCGCCAAGGATCACCGGCAGGCGGGCATCCGCGCCATCTCGCAAGAGGGGATGCTCTGCCCCAACCTGACGGTACTTGAGAACCTGCAGGTGGTGCAGCGCGACCTGACCGGCTGGAGCTGGCGCAGGCTGGCCGCGCGCCGGATAGGGGCGGCGCTTGACGCGATCTTTCCCGGCCACCGCATCCGTCCTGAGATGCCGGTCTTTGACATGACGCTGGCCGAACAGCAGATGGTCGAGATCGCCATCGGCTTTGCCCAAGGAGCACATCCGGCAAGACTGGTCGTTCTGGACGAGCCGACCTCGTCGCTGGATGCCTCGATCTCGGCGCAGCTTCTGGCGCATCTGCGCCGTTTCTGCGCCGAGGGCGGCGCGGTCGTCTTCATCTCGCATATGCTGGGCGAGGTTTTCGAAGTGGCGGATCGCATCGTCGTGATGCGCGACGGCCACATTATCGCCGACCGCGCTGCCAAGGGTTTCACCCGGCAGGGGCTGGTCGATGCGATGGGACATGTCGCCGATGAAAGCCACGAGCCGTCGGCCTTGCGGATCCGGGCGCTGGGGAACAGGTCTGACGCGATCCTGCGCACCCCCGAGGGGGTCGAGGCCCGCAAGGGCGAGATCGTCGGTCTCGCCGGGCTTGCCGGACACGGTCAGGCCGAGGCGCTGGCGCGCTTCTATCTGGCGCAAAGCTCGGATTGGCGCAGCCTGGCAGAACCCGCGGTGGTCTTTGTCGCGGGCGACCGCAAGCGCGACGGGGTGATGCCCATCTGGTCGATCCGGCGCAATCTGGCGCTGGCGGCGCTGGGGCATCTGTGCCGCCTCGGCATGGTGGACCGGGCGGCGGAAAACGCGCTCTCCGCCGATTGGCAGGCCCGCATCGGCATCCGCACACCCGACATGGCCAACCCCATCCTGTCGCTTTCGGGCGGCAACCAGCAAAAGGTACTGTTCGCCCGCGCCCTTGCGACCACCGCCGCCGTCGTCGTGATGGACGATCCGATGCGCGGCGTCGATATCGGCACCAAGACCGAGGTCTATGACATGATCCGCCATGAGGCCGCAGAGGGTCGCACCTTCCTGTGGTACTCGACCGAGATGGACGAGATCCTGAATTGCGACCGCGTCTTCGTCTTTCGCGACGGCGCGATCTCGGCGGAACTGGAGGGCGAGAGGATCACCGAGGCGAATATCCTCGCCGCCAGTTTCGAGTTCGGGGATGCCGCGTGATCAATCCGCGCCTTCTCTTGCCCGTCCTGTCCCTTGCCGTGCTGGTTGCCGCCGTCTTCTGGTTGCAACCCCGCGCCATGAGCTATGTCGGCGTGAACCTGCTGTTCAATCTGGCCGTGCCGATCGCGCTGGCGACGGTGGCGCAGATGGTGATCATCATGGTGGGCGATATCGACCTGTCGATGGGGGCCTTTGTCAGCCTGATCGCCTGTATCACCGCGGCGATCTTGCCGGAAAATCCGGCCTTGGGCTGGGCGATGCTGGCGGGCTGCGTGCTGACCTATGCCGCACTTGGCGCGCTGATCGAGGCGCGGCAATTGCCCGCCATCGTCGTCACCTTGGGCATGTCCTTCATCTGGGGGGGCGCGGCGGTCTTGATCCTGCCCTCGCCGGGGGGGAGTTCTCCGGCATGGCTGACCGCGATCATGAAGGCAAAGCCGCCGCTGGTGCCCATGGCCATCATCGCGAGCGTAAGCATCGCAGCGGTGGCGCATCTTCTGATCATGCGCTCGGGCTTCGGGGTCAGGCTGCGGGCCTTGGGCGGCAATCTGCGGGCGGTGTCGCGGGCCGGACGCTCGACGGTGCGGCTGCGCGCCATGGCCTATGCGGTCGCCGGCGTCTTTGCCGTACTGGCGGGGATGGCGCTGGTCGGGCTGACCACCTCGGGCGACGCGAATATCGCGCTGCGCTACACGCTGCTGTCGATCGCCGGGGTCATCCTTGGTGGGGGCGAGTTCACCGGCGGGCGCGTCTCGCCCATCGGCGCCGTCATCGGCGCGCTGACCCTGACGCTGGCGGGCAGCTTCCTGTCCTTCCTGCGGCTCTCGCCGGATTGGCAGATCGGGGCGCAGGGCGCGATCCTCATCCTTGTCCTGGCCGCAAGGCTGTTGGTGCGACGAGCGGAGAAAAGGGCATGAGAATCCATCGCGCGCCATGGTTCTGGGCCTGGGTCGCGGCCTTCGCGGCTTTTCTTGCGACCTGGTCGATCAGCGCGGGCGGCGGAGGAGGTGCTGCGCTTGCCGTCGCCGCCCTGACCTTCGCCAGCTTCTCGGTCCTGACGGGGCTGGGGCAGATGCTGGTGATCACGATGGGGCCGGGCAATGTCGATCTGTCGATCCCGGCCACGATGACGCTGGCCGGGACACTGTCCTTGAAGCTGATGGGCGAGATGACGGGGCCGGTCTGGGCCATCATGCTTGCGGGGCTCGTCTCGGCCCTGGCTGTCGGGGCCTGTGCAGGCGTGGTGAATTTCGCGCTGATCCGGCTTTTGCGGATTCCGCCGATCATTGCGACGCTTTCAGCAAGTTTTCTTTACCAGTCGCTGGCGATCTGGTCGAACCGGGGGCTGCGGATCAAGCCACCCGCGGCGCTGGCCGAGTTCGCCACCGGGCGCGCCATTCTGGGCATCCCGAACCTTGCCCTTGTCGCGCTGGTGATCAGCATCGGCTTCTGGGTGGCGCTGAACCGCTCGGGCTTCGGACGCAGGCTCTCGGCCATCGGGCAGAACCCGCGCGCCGCGCGGCTGGCCGGCGTGCCGGTGGCCCGCATCATGGGCACGACCTATGTCACCTGCGCCAAGATGGCGGCGCTGACCGGCTTTCTGCTGGCCTGCTTCTCGGGCGGGGCCGCGTTGAACATGGGGGCCGAGTTCCTGCTGATGTCGATTGCCGTCACGGTGATCGGCGGCTCCTCCATCGCGGGGGGCGATTCCAACGTGCCGGGGATCTGGGCCGGTGCGCTGTTCATGTATCTCATTGTCTCGATGCTGAATTCCTATGGGCTGGGGGCAGGCGTGCGCCTGCTGTCGACGGGGGTGATCATCATTGCGATCGTTGCCGTCGCGAGCGGCAGAAAGGCCCAAGCATGACGGTTTACGATTTCGCGGCCCATGCTTGCGGGCGCGGATCCATCCCGATGCGCGCTTGCCACCGGCGTCCAATGGTCCGAGGGGCCGTTCTCGTTCCCGCTGTCGCAAGCTTCCGGCGCATCACTTGATGCGCTGGACGGCCGAGACAGGCTGCACCATCATCCGCGAGAATCCGGACGTTCCGCGATCTCGGAATCCGCTCGATCGCTGACCTTCTCGTTGCGAGGGAGAGGATGCTTTCGGCAGCAGCGACAGATGAAGCGCTGTCGGGCCGCTTCATTAGCCCCGTCCCGCGAGACCAAGCTGTTTCCTCCGGCCCAACCGTCGAATTGAAGGTGTGCGGCATCCACTACGACCCGAATCGCCGAGGCCGACAGTTTGAGCCCGGTCTTGCGCCCGAAACGGATTTGCCATTTCTTGTCGCCGCGCCCAGCGTCATCCTGCTTTGCACGGGGCAGGCTTTCGCTGCGACGCCAACTGGTCTTCTTTCCACTCGGGGTCCCATCACCCTTAGAGGGCGTTTCAAAACCACTTGCAGGCGGATTCGTCCTGTTAGATTAGCGGCTTATGTCTGCCACGCTTGTCTCTGACGGCCTTTGGGCTGTGATCGAACCCTTGTTGCCATCCACGTCTCGGTCCGCGAAAGGCGGGCGGCCTCGGATCTCGGACCGGGCCGCTCTGGCCGGGATCATGTTTGTCCTTCAGAGCGGCATTCCCTGCCGATGTTGCCTGCGGAGTTGGGCTGCGGCTCGGGCGTGACCTGTTGGCGAAGGCTCAGGGATTGGCAGTTGGCCGGTGTCTGGGATCTGTTGCATCGGGTCTTGCTGCACCAACTGCATCGCGCCGGTCATCTCGACTGGAGCCGGGCCTGCATGGACAGCGCGTCCATCGCGGCGAAAAGGGGGGCGAGGTCACCGGCCCTAACCCCACCGATCGTGGGCGCCTCGACACCAAGCGCCGCATCGTCACCGACAGACGCGGCATACCCCTGACAGTGCGCCTCAGCGGCGCGAACGTCCATGATAGCAGGATGCTCGACCCGTTGCTCGACGCCATGCCCCGCATTCGTGGCAAGCGTGGCCGACCACGGCATCGGCCCGGAAAGCTGCATGCCGACAAAGGTTATCACTAACCCCGTTGTCGCAAGGCTTGCACCAAACGCGGCATCAAGCATCGCATCGCCCGAAAGGGTGTCGAAAGCAGCGCCCATCTCGGAAAGCATCGCTGGGTCGTCGAGCGAACATTCGCCTGGCTCTCCAAATTCCGCCGCCTCGCTGTCAGATACGAGCGAAGGGCCGACATTCATCTCGCCTTCACCATCTTGGCCTGCGCCATCATCTGCTTTCGCGCGCTGACCACATGGTTTTGAAATGCCCTCTTAGTCCATTCAGGGGGTCAAGACCGCGGGCCTGATCCTTGTCCGCCAGTAGCCCGGCTTGGCCACCGGTGCCGTCCATCGCGATTTGGACGAAACCGGCATCGCCAATCTGGTGATCTGCCCCAAGCGCTTGAGGCATGGGCGTATCATGCTGACGGCAGGCATGGGCGCCGCGCGGGGATGCATCCAGCCCGAGGGGAAACTACGACATCCGATTGTCCATCGCATCGCAGACCTGTCCGCGATGCTCGACGGAATCGGCCAAAGCGACGCGGGGTTACAGCCGTTCTCAGGGAGGCGGCGATGAACCAGATTACGGCAGCCCCGCGCCCGATCCGGGCAGCCATCGCACAGCACGTTCAAACGGGAAAGGTCAGTCAGCATCAAGGCCGGGATTTCCGTCGACGGAGCGCATCTGGGCAGCGTCAACGCTTGCGTAGTTCCAGAACCTTCCTGAGCGCGCGCACCGTATCGGGGCATTCCAAGAGCTTTTCGGCTTTGCTGCGCGAGATGATGAGCCGGTTGCGGCATCGCGCCTCGGGCCAACGCTTGAGGATCTTTTCGACGCGCAGGGCATAAAGCATCAGTTCGACCTTGGCACCGTCCTGCTCGGAGAGGATGCGGAACTTCCTGCGCTTGTCGATCGACCCCAGAACGCCCGCCTCTTCATAAGCTTCGCGCTTGGCTGATGCCGGGCCCGACATGCCGGGGATCTTGCGCCCCTTGGGAAAGATCCAGTTCTTGCTGCGCCGGCTGGTCACCAGAATCACGTCGTCATTCTTCTTGCCGCGGACGTAGCAGATGGCTCCATATCGCTTTCTCATATGCGTACGAGTGCCTCGAGCGTGGCTGCATCGGCGACCGCAAGGGCCTTGTTCCGATAGCGTTTGTCCAAGGTCACATCCTTTCCGAACCAGTCCGGCGGGAGGAAGGCGACCGCCTCGGCCTCTGACGTGAACTCGACCTCCACCGTCATCAGCCCTTTCAATGCGCCCTCGTAGATGTCCAGCTCATAGACAAGACCGCCGCCAACTGCGCCCTTGTAGCGCGTCTTTTCCACCCGCCGATCGCGTGTTTCCGGCCAGAGCGCCTCGAATTGCTCCGCCGTCAGCGGCACTTCCCTCTCCGTGCGGACAAGGCCCTCGCCGCCCTTGACCGAGAGGAAATGCCTCTCGCCCGCCTGGCGCAAGCGCAGTTCGGTCGAATCCTGCGGCGCGGTGACATAGCCCTGTCGGATCGCGACGGCGGAAATACCCGCCAGATCGGGCAGGGCCCGCAACAGGAACTTGCGCTCGATTTCTTGCGGGCGGACATTCATGCGACGGGTCCTTCGATATGGGCCCGCAACTGGCGATAAACCTCGTCATAGGCTTTGGCCGCCGGTCGGTTCTGCGCGAATGTAGCGACCGGCGCGCGATGCGTTCCCATGCGCTCGACATCCGTCGAAAACGGTATCTCGCCGGCAATGAAACGCCCCGGATAGCTCGCGCGCATCCGTGTCATGGTTTCGGCATGCAGGGTCTTTTGCTTCTGCGTCATCGAGAAAAAGGCCACGATTTTTTGCCGGTCGGCCTTATCGGCCAGAAATTCCAGAAGCTGCTCGAACGTGCGCTCGGAGAGCGTGGTCGGAATCACCGGGACGACGATGTGATCGGCGGCCTCAAAGACATTCTCGGCCAGCATCGAGATATTGGGCGGGCAGTCCAGGATGACGATGTCATATTCTTTTGCCACGCCCTTCAGCGCCTTGCGCAGCCGGGTCTGGCTGTTTTTCATCTGCGACAGGAACACGTCGAAATCGCGAAAGCTCATATTCGCGGGCAGGATATCCAGATTGTCGAAATCGCTGCCGCGGATCGCCTTGGCAAAGCGATCGACATCCTTGAAAAACGCCTCGTCCAGAAGTTTTTTCGAGGGCTTCATCCGAAAGTAGAAGCCCGAAGCCCCCTGCGGATCAAGGTCGCAGAGCAGGACCTGAGCGCCGGCATTTGCAAAGGCAAGGGCCAGATTGACGGCCGTCGCGGTTTTGCCGACGCCACCCTTGTTGCTGTAACAGGCAATGATTTTCACGTCACGCTCCTTTCCCATGGAACAGGCTGGCAAACGCGCACCGGATGGGCGGGCTGTCGAAATGCGCGAAGCTCGAAACGACCCGAGACCTTTCCTGCATCTGAAGCTGGTGCAGGATGGCGATGAGCGCACCGATGCTGGTCGCCATCACACGGCTGTCGCGCTGCGCCTTGAGCGGATGTTCCAGCAAGAATTCCTGCAGCGAGGCCTGCTGGACGGAATAGTCGTTGAACAGGCCCAGATTTTCCTGAAGCTCCTTGAGCGGCGCGAGCAGGGCTTTCAGGCGGGCGCGCGGAAAGAGCGGGGCGAAAAGCTCCATCAGATACCGCAGTTTCTTGCAGTTGATGCGCAATTCGTGGATCTCTTCGTCCGGCGTGTCGGCGCCGATCCGCGATGCGATCTTGCAGACCTTGCGATAGCGCCGCCAGATCAGGCCGTGGGCATAGTCCAGCGCGGGATGCTCGGCCTCTCCGCCGCGCGCCGGACCCGCCTCAGGCGCGAATTGCGCCTCGAGTGCGGCCATGGACGCGCGATATTGCGCGCTTTGCAGATGTCTGGCGATCCTGCGCTGCTCTTGGCGGCGTTCACGCGCGAAAATGTCGAACATCAGCCCCAGGCCGTCATGCAGGGTTTCGGGCAGCAAATCGTAATAGGTCTTGCGCTGCAGCAGATAGACATCGAGGTCGCGCAAACGCCCCGTCGGCACCATCAGCTCCGAAAAGCGCCGCTTCAGAAGATCCGTCTCTTCCGCGCCATAGGTACCGCGAAACAGGCTGATCACCGAGCGGATCTTGCGCAGGGCCACGCGGTAATCATGCAGGAATTCAGTGTCATGATCGGCGATGATGCCTTCTTCGTTCCGACGCGCGACCGCAAGATGGGTGCGAATGATGTCGTTTGCGGCATCGTAGGCGGTTTCATCCGCCGCCATCGCGGTATCGGGCTTTGGATCATAGGTTTCATGCTCGGGGAAAAGCATCCCGGTCAGATCCGAGACCGCGGGTGACCGCCCCGCCTGGTTTCCGCGCAGATGGGTCGAAAGTGCGACCGCGGCCTTGTCGTAGCCACGCAATCTATGCAGGGCGGCGAGGGTCACCGTCTGGCCTTGCCCTGCCGGCCGCAACAGGCTCAGTTCCGCACGGGCATGGGTCTTGCCCTCGTCATCAACCAGCGTGATGCGGGAATGGCGCAGCGTTCCGGTGCCGATGGGCAGCAGGCTGCGCAGGGGCGAAGTGTCTTCGAGCGCGGCTTTCACCGGACCCTCGGCAAGATCCGCGACGAAGTTTCCCGATCGTTTTGCCGGCTGCGTCAGCACCTGGCCAGGGCCATGCAGAATCAGGGTCGGACCCGCCTCGATCAGGGCCTGTCCCGCCTTGCGGATGGATTCGTCATGGCAGTCAAGCAGCACGAAGGGTGTCCCCTCGCTGTCATCGCTGGATCTTGCCTTCAACTTTCCGATCATCTCCGGGGTTTCCGGAATCCCGTCCAGAATGATGATGTGGTCTGCGGTTTTGCTCACGATTCCCGTTTCGCCGCTTTCTTGAGATAGGTTTCGATCAGCTTCTCGATGATCTTCTGAACGCTCGTGTCGTCTTCGATCGCGCGGACCTTCAACGCCTTGAGCGTTTTTCGATCCAGACGAAGCGAGGTATTGGCCTTGCCTTCTTTGGCCGTATCGGTGCTGGCTTTCTTGGATTTCGGCATCGTCCCACCCAGAGCAAAAGTGACGTCATGATTTCACTTTATCAAGGGCGTTTCAAGATCTTGTTCCACGCGAATGCCGTGGTGCTCGTCGCGGCCTTGGCGTGGGTGGGCACAATTGGTTGCATGGCAGCTATGCGCTGACGTTTTGTCGATTTATCCTGTGCCATGCCCGCATTATTCCACGATCAACGAAACGAAGCTGGGGGATCTTGTGGCGAAGGAAATCGAGCGGAAATTTCTGGTCGCGACCGATGGCTGGAAGCACCGCGTCTCGCGGCGTCAGGAGTTGCGGGACGGTCTGATCTCGATCACCGATGGGCGCAAGGTCCGGGTCCGCATTCAGGACAGCACGGCCGTTCTGACCGTCAAGGGCCCCCGTAAGGGCATCGTTCGCGACGAGTTCGAATATCCCATTCCGCTGGCCGACGCGCTTGAGATGATCGAGCGGCTCTGCGGCAGCGATGTCGTCGAAAAGACCCGCTATTATATCCCGGAGGGCGATCTGACCTGGACCGTGGATGTCTATCGCGGCCTTCTCGCGGGGATTTCGATCGCCGAGGTCGAGTTGCCGCGGGCTGACCATGATCTGGTGCTGCCCGTTTGGGTCGGGCGCGAGGTGACGGGCCTGCAGGAATATCGCAAGATCAATATGGTCGCGGCCCGCAAATCGCGGCAGGAATTTTCCTTGGTCTGACGGCCTCGTCGTTCGGGGCGAGCGGCGATTTGCGTTATTCTCCGAACAGGGCGATCAACCCATCCGCCAGCGCGCCGCGCCAGACCAGATATTCATGCCCGCACGCATATTCGCGCCAGACCACGTCGTAGCCTCTGAGCCGGAGCGTGTCCCGCAGAATGCGCGAGGTCTGCAAAACTCTACCGCTTTCGCCGCGCGAGGTCTCGAAACGTCCCGCGGATAGAAGGAAGCGGATGGGCAGGGACGGCTCCTTAGCCACGCGCGCCGCGACATGGGGCGTGCCCTCGGTGCTGACGCCTTGCGGTGCCCACCAGAAGGACCCGACATCGATGGCACATTGCCGAACGCTTCGGGCCGGTGCAGGGCAATGGTCGCGGCCCCGAGCCCGCCATAGCTCGCGCCTGCCAGAACCGTCCTTTGGGGAGAGGGGCGGATGCCTGTGAGGCGGGCGATCTCGGGCAGCAACTCGTCGGCAAGGCTATCGGCGAAATCGGCATTCTCGGGAAGTTCTCGGGAACGGGTTTCAGAATCGATCGACGGGATGAACACCGACAAGACCGGGGGAAGACGCTTCTGCCGCGTCAGGCTGTCGAGCATCCGGGGGGCGTCCATCTCGGAGATCGCGCGCACGCCGTCAAAGATCAGTGCCACGACAAGTTCGGGATCCTTCGGGCCGAAATTTGCGGGCCGGGACAAGGTGATTTGGCGGCGATTGCCCAAAGGGCGCTGGCAAAACGAAAACTTTCGAGCACCGGAGCGGATTCCGGCAGAGCCGGGGTGCCGGGCTGCACAGGTGCGTCGGAAAGCGCCAGAACGGAATATTGAAACGATCCGGTGCACCTTCCGGCCAGGGATGTGGTTCAGCGGATCCCGCTGCGCCGTGGCGAGAATGGCGGCCCGCCGCGCCCGGATGTCGCCTGACACATCCGGAACATCGGGGGCCAGGCCCACCAGACGCCAGGACAGGTCCGGGCCTGCGTTTCGCGCGACGTCGAAGCGCAGTCCCGCCCGCGAATTGGTTCCGAACTCATAGCCAAGGCGCGTGAGCTGGCTGCCATCGGCCTTTTTTCAGTTCCATGTCGATCAGGCCGCCGGGGCTGGATTGGCCATATAGAGGCGACGCCGGGCCCTTGACCACGACGACCGAACTCAGAAGCTAGGGATCGATCTGCTGGCCCTTTCCGCTGATCGCCAGATAGCGCGGCACATAGCCGAAGCCGCGAATACAGGCTTCATCCGACATGTTCGAGGCCCCGCGACATTCCGAGGTGACGCCGGGCGTGTAGCGCAGGGCCTCGGCGACCGAGGTGACGGCCTGATCGCGCATCTGCTCATCGCTCACGACCGAAATCGCCGCCGGCGTTTCCTCGATCGGGGTGCTCTTCTTGGTCCCTGCCGTCGTCGCGCGCACAACATAGCCGATGCCGCCCGCGCGTTCAGTGTCACGGAGTCCAATGTCACGCACGCCGAATCCTGTGCGATAGCGCAGACCGGAAGGGCGAACGCGATTGCCGTTGTCAGAAGACGTCGCGCACCGGAGCGGCGCGCCGAAGTTTGTCTGTTCATGCACTGTCCATCTAAGGCGGACGGGCTGGAACGTTTCTGCCGCCGGAGTTTTCTATGCGGAATTTCGTAGAATTGCCAAACCTGAGTTTTAAGGTGATTTGCCGGTTTCCCAAGTCTGGAAGCAGGTTTGGCAGCAGCGCTGCGACGGGTTGACGCATCGCGCGGATTTATTTACGAACGATCGTACTGAAATAAATGGGCCGCATGATGGGACGCAAACGTACGATCGACCGCGAAGAGTTGATGGGTGCCGTCGAGGCCGTCGTTCGACGCGACGGTATCGGCGGGCTGAGCATCGACGCCGTGGCGAAAGAGGCTGGCGTCAGCAAATCGAGCGTGGTCTATGATTGTGAAACCAAGGCGGGCCTTCTGGCTGCCTTTACGCGCCACCAACTGGCCCAGCACCGTGCCAAATTCGACGCCACCGCGTTGCGCTTTGCCGGTCAGCCCAATGCTTGCCTGAAATCCCTGATCGAGACGTTCCGAACCGCGCCGACCGACGAGGATGTCGCGATGGCACTTCTGCTCAGCGTGGGCATGGGGGCAAATTCGGAATGCCGCGACATCATGCGCACCGAGATGCGCATGGATGCCGAGCGCATCCGCGCCGAGGCGGCGGATCCCCAACGCATGTTGCGCACATTATTGACCCTGCATGGCATGGCCTTTCTTGAATTCTACGATCTGCACCGTTTCGATGAAAGCTCACGCACGACGCTTCTCGACGACCTCATGGCCATCGCCGAAAGCGACGAGGGCGCGCCGAACCCCCAAACTTGAACCCGTTTTCCTCCTCCCCTCACCCCTCCTGATCTGAAGGTCAGACATATGATTTCCAAGTCGATGCCTGGCAGGTTCTCCTGCCTCATGGCCGGGCTTCTGTTGATCGCAGGACCGGCTTTCGCCCAAAACCAATTGCCGCCCGCCATGGTCAGCATCCAGACCATGCAGCCCGAACCGCTGCCCATCGTGAACGAGCTTCCGGGCCGCGTCGCCGCGACCCGTACCGCCGAGGTGCGTCCGCGCGTCGGCGGCATCGTCGTCAGCCGGGTCTTTGAACAGGGCAGCCTGATCAAGGAAGGCGAGGTCCTGTTCAAGATCGACCCCGCATCCTTTGCCGTCCGCGTCGCCAGCGCCGAGGCGACCTTGGCCCGCGCCGAAGCCTCGCGCCAGAATGCCAAGGACCAGTTGAAGCGCGCCGAGGCCCTGCGCGAGCGCAAGGTGACGGCGGGCGTCGATCTGGAAAACGCGGCGACCACTATGGCGCAGGCCGAGGCGGACGTCGCGATTGCCCGCGCCGCCTTGCAGGAAGCGCAGCTGAATCTTGGCTATACCGAGGTGACCGCGCCGATCTCGGGCGTCGTCGGTCGTGCGCTCGTGACCGAGGGTGCACTGGTCAATGCCCAAAATGATATCATGGCGACGATCCAGCAGCTGGATCCGGTCTATGTCGACGTGACGCAGTCGTCGTCCGAGTTGTTCGCCCTGAAGCGCGCCCGCGATGCCGGGACGCTGATGATGGCGTCCTCGGACGAGGCCAGCGTCAGCCTGATCTTTGACGATGGCAGCGAATATGGTCCCAAGGGCAAGCTTTTGTTCTCGGAAGCCAGCGTCGATAGCACCACCGGCCAGATCACTTTGCGCGCGGAATTCCCGAACCCCAAGGGCGACCTGCTGCCGGGGCTTTACGTCCGGGCCCGGATCGAGCAGGCGGTGCGTGAAAACGCCCTGACCATCCCGCAAATGGCGGTGCAGCGCGACCAATCCGGCCAAGCCTATGTCTATGTGATGAAGGATGCCGACACGGTCGAGCGCCGCAATGTCCGTCTGGGCCAAACCACCGAGAGCCGCTGGCTGGTCGAGGATGGTCTCAAGACCGGCGACAAGGTCGTCGTCGCGGGCGCGCAGAAACTTTACCCCGATGCCAAGGTCGTGGCCGAGCCCGTCGAGCCCAAAGCCGAGGCCGCCGCCGCCGAAATTCCGGCCGAGACCCCCAAAGGGGCCGGACAGCAGGGATAATCCATCATGGCACAGTTCTTCATCACCAGGCCGGTGCTGGCCTGGGTGATCTCGATTTTCATCGTGATCGCGGGGCTGATCTCTCTGCCCTCGATTCCGGTGGCGCAATATCCGCAGGTCGCCTGGCCCCAGATCACCATCGGGACCTCCTATACCGGGGCATCCCCCGGCGAGATCAACCAATCCGTCGCCCAGCCCATTGAAGATGAGCTGAACGGCGTCGAGGGCCTCGCCTATTTCGAATCCGTCTCGGACAGTTCCGGGGCCATGTCGATCACAGCGACCTTTGAGCCGGGGACCGACATCGCCCGCGCGCAGGTCGATGTGCAAAACGCCGTCGCCCGCGTTGAACCCCTGTTGCCCCAAAGCGTGGTCGATCAGGGCGTGCTGGTCGAAGAAGCCGGCTCGGGCTTCTTGATGATGGTCGCGCTGACCTCGGAAGACGGCACATTCGACGACATCGCGCTTGGCGATTACATCAACCGCAACGTCGCCGGCGAAATCCGCCGGATCGAGGGCGTGGGCCGGGCGCAGGTCTTTGCCCCGGAACGCGCACTCAGGATCTGGATCGACCCGGACAAGATGACAGGTCTGAACCTGTCCACGGCCGAGGTCGTCGCCGCCATCCGCGCCCAGAACGCGCAGGTCGCGGCGGGCAAGGTCGGCGCAGACCCGAACCCTATCGCCCAGCAATTGACCGCGACCGTGCTGATGAAGGGCCAGCTCGACAGCCCCGAGGAATTCGGCAAGATCGTGCTGCGCGCCAATGCCGACGGCTCTGCGGTTCTGCTGCGCGACGTGGCGCGGGTCGAGGTCGGCTCGGAAAGCTACAGCTTCTCCTCGCGTATCAACGGAAAGCCGGCCGCTGCCATCGGCATCCAGCTTTCGACCACCGGCAACGCGCTGAACACCTCCGAGGCGGTCCATGCCAAAATGGAGGAGCTGTCACGCTTTTTCCCGCAGGGCATTACCCATTCGATCCCCTATGACACCACGCCCTTTGTGGAAGCCTCGATCGAAAAGGTGCTGCACACGCTGGTCGAGGCTATGGTGCTGGTCTTTATCGTGATGTTCCTGTTCCTGCAGAACTTCCGCTACACGATCATCCCGACCATCGTCGTGCCGATCGCGTTGATGGGGACGATCGCGGTCATGCTGGTCGCGGGCTTCTCGATCAACGTGCTGACCATGTTCGCGATGGTGCTGGCCATTGGCATCTTGGTCGATGACGCCATCGTGGTCATCGAAAACGTCGAACGCATCATGGCGACCGAGGGGCTGCCCCCGCGGGAGGCCACGCAGAAGGCAATGGGCCAGATCTCGGGCGCGATCATCGGCATCACGCTGGTGCTGGCGGCGGTGTTCATTCCGATGGCCTTCTTCCCCGGTTCCTCGGGCATCATCTACCGCCAGTTCGCGCTGACGATGGTGGTGGCGATCCTGTTCTCGGCCTTCCTTGCGCTGACGCTGACGCCCGCGCTTTGCGCGACCTTCCTGAAGCCGATCAGCGGCCATCACGAGAAAACGGGCTTCTTCGGCTGGTTCAACCGTGGCTTTGACCGCATGACCAACCGCTACGCGGCCAGCGTCACCTTGGTCACGCGGCGGCGTCTGGTGATGATGGCTTTCTATCTGGTTCTGGTCGCGCTGACCGGTCTGGGCTTCGTGCGCCTGCCGACGAGCTTCCTGCCGAACGAGGATCAGGGCTTCATCATCACCGATATCCAGACCCCGCCGACGGCCAGTTCCAACCGCACCGACGAGGTGCTGGCCACGGCCACGACCATGTATCACCGCAATGACGCGGTCGAGAACGTCGTCTCGATCCGGGGCTTCAGCTTCTCGGGTCAGGGGCCGAATGCGGGCCTGATCTTCATCACCTTCAAGGACTGGGCCGAGCGCGCGCAGTCGGCGCAAGACATTGCCGGGGCCGCGAACATGGAGATGTTCACCTACAAGGACGCGCAGGCCTTCGCGCTGTCGCCGCCGCCCATTCCGGGTTTCGGCACATCGGGCGGCTTCAGCTTCCGCCTTCAGGACCGCAGTGGTCAGGGTCAGGCCGCGCTGAAAGCCGCAGCCCAGCAAATCATGGCCGAGGCGCAGAAGGGCGACATCGTCACCGGTCTGCGCATCGAGGGTCTGCCCGATGCGGCGCAGGTCTTCGTCACCATCGACCGCGAAAAGGCAAATGCCTTTGGCGTGAGTTTCTCCGATATCTCGGCCACCGTCTCGCAATATCTGGGCTCGGCCTATGTCAACGACTTCCCGAATTCGGGCAAGATGCAGCGCGTCATGCTGCAGGCCGAGGAAGGCTCGCGGATGCAGGCCGAGGACATCCTGAAACTGACCGTGAGGAATGCCCAAGGCGGGATGGTACCCTTCTCGAGCTTCGCCAGCGTCAGTTGGGAACAGGGTGCATCGCAGGTGGTGGGCTATAACGGCTACCCCTCGATCCGCATCGCAGGCTCGGCTGCGCCGGGTCACAGCTCGGGTGCGGCGATGGACGAAATGCAGCGTCTGGCCGACGCCCTGCCGCAGGGTTTCGGCTATGAATGGACCGGCCAATCGCTTGAGGAAATCCAGTCCGGCTCGCAATCGACGATGCTGTTTGCGATGAGCATCCTGTTTGTCTTCCTGCTGCTTTCGGGGCTTTACGAAAGCTGGTCGATCCCGCTTTCCGTGATGCTGGTGGTGCCGCTGGGGGTCTTGGGTTGCGTTGTGGCGGTGATCCTGCGCGACATGCCCAATGACATCTACTTCAAGGTGGGCCTCATCGCGATCATCGGGCTATCAGCCAAGAACGCCATCCTGATCGTCGAATTCGCCAAGGAACTCCGCGATGAGGGAAAAACCCTGATCGAGGCCGCGGTGGAGGCCGCGCGCCTTCGCTTCCGCCCGATCCTGATGACCTCGATGGCCTTCACCCTGGGCGTGGTGCCGCTGGCGATCGCCACCGGACCCTCGGCGGCCAGCCAGAACGCCATCGGCACCGGCGTCATCGGCGGCATGATCGCGGCGACGGTGCTCGCGGTGTTCTTCGTTCCGGTGTTCTTCGTCTTTGTGCTGGACCTGTTCAGCCGCCTGACGCGACGCGGGGCGAAAACCCAGACAACGGCGGGCTAAGGTCCAGCCGACGCGCGGGCGGCTTGCTCCTGCTGCCCGCGCCCTTTCCATAGATTCCGAGAAATATAATGACCGAATTTCCGTCTGTTTCGCGTCGCCTTCTCTTGGGCGGCCTGGCCTCGGCTTTCGCGCTTTCGGCCTGTTCCCCCGGCGCCTATACCGCGCCGATCGCCGAAACGTCCCAACGTTTTGCCTCGGATTCCCCGGCGCGTCGGGCGGGCTCGAATGCTTGGTGGGCGGCTTTCCGCGATAAGAACATGGATGCGCTGATCGCCGCGGGTCTGGCCCGAAACCTCGACGTCCAGACCGCCATCGCCGTCATCCGCGAGGCCGAGGCCAATGCACGGCTGGTCGGCGCGAATGACTTGCCGCAGGCAAGCCTTGAAGGCGCGGCGAGCCGCGGGCTGAATTCCGGCGATGTCTCGATTGCCGAAAGCAGTTCCGCGACGCTGGGCGTTTCGTGGCTCATCGACATTTTCGGTGCGAACCGCGCGGCGCGGCGCGGGGCCTCGGCGCAGGTCGATGCGGCCTATCTGTCGGCCGAGGTCGCACGTTTGACCGTCGCCAGCGCCATCGCTTCGGCCTATATCGACCTGCGTTATTACCAGCAGGCCGTGTCGCTGACGCGCCAGAGTCTCGACAGCCGCAAGCGCACGTTGGCCTTGACCCGCGAACAGGATTTCCTGGGCAGCGTGAGCCGTGTCGAAGTGCTGCAGGCCGAGCAACTCGTGACCCAGGCCGAGGCCGCTTTGCCTGCGCTGGAACTGGGTTTCGACCAATCGGTGAACCGGCTCGCGACGCTGACGGCAGGGCGCAGCGCCGATCTGGCCGCGCGGCTGCGCAAGGGCGGCAGTCAACCGCGTGCGAGCTACAGCGCCAGCGTCGGCATCCCGGCCGATGTGATCCGCGTCCGCCCCGATATCGGCGTCGCCGAGCGCAATCTGGCAACGGCAGTGGCTGCCGTGGGCGAGGCAGAAGCCGCCTTCTATCCCAAGCTCACCCTGTCCGGCTCGGTCACCCCAATCGATCTGGCGGGCGGCGGCAGTCTCAAGACCTGGGGATTCGGGCCGCAGATCTCGGTCCCGCTTTTTACCGGCGGAGCCAACCGCGCCCGGCTATCCGCCGCCGAGGCTCGGGCGGAACAGGCGCGCCTGGCCTGGCAGGGCGCGGTCCTGAAGGCGGTCGAAGAGGTCGAGAACGCGCTGGCGGCCTATAATCGGGACGGCCGCGCGGTCGGGGCGCAAAGCCGGCTGGTCTCGAATGCAGATGAATCCGTCAGCCTTGCGCGGACCTCTTACGAACTGGGCGAGGCGGGCTTCTTTCCCGTTTTGGACGCCGAGCGCACGCTTTTGTCCGCGCGGCAGGACCTGGCCAATGCTGTGCGGCAAAGGGCGCTGAATTTCGTCGCACTCAGCGCGGCCTCTGCCGGAGGCGTTGGGCTGGCCCAGCCCTGACGTCGGCCTGCCGGCATGGTTCCCCCGTGGCACCATGCCGGATTTACCCTTTCTTAATGGTAAGTGCGTTGCTCAGATGAAATTACATCTGCAATATCAGCATATTACCTCGCAAAAACAAGGTGTTGGCTGTGGCCTACTTGCTGACTAGGTGCGTCAACGCGCACCTAGCGCATCTTTCGGACCTCGACTTATCCACAGGGCGGAAAAATGTTTCGAGGAACATCCGATGCTTATGATTTAGTTCACCAAAACCCTGTTTTTACAGGGGGTGGCGCTCTGGACAGACCGAATCCAGATTTCGTAACGTCACTCATAAGCCGTCCCTGCTGCGATTCACTTAGCAGGACGGCACAAACAAGGACATCGCTGGCTATCTTGGCGCGCTCTGGGCGTGCTCACCCCCTGCTGCACCCATGCAGCCGAGGTGAGCTGTCCTGTGCGATAAGCCGAAGTCTGCCTGCGCATGTCTAACAGCAACGGAGGCCGACTATGGCAAAGGATGTAGGACCACCCGAACCCGTCGAGGACGACGACTTGGACGACGACTTGGACGATGACGTGATCGACGAGGGCGACTGCGACTGCGACTGCGGCCGCTGCCACAAGTGCCGCGAAAAGCAGCGCGATGCTAAAGGCGTCAAGGACCGCGACATCTTCTTGACCGGTCTCTCATGTGCCATACGCGAATACATCGCAGGGGAGATCCTCAAGATGGAGGACCGCTACATTCTGATGGCTATCGCCACGGGGATGGAACCCATCATCGTCGCGAATGGTGGCTATTTGGAAGACGACGCCGCTTAAACGAAAATGGCGGGGCGAACGAATGCTCAAGCCCCGCCATATTCTCGCTTTTGCAACTAAACGGACTGGTTGACCGTGCAATTAGCATAGCTGCTTTTTGACATCGTGCAAACACAGAATAATATAGGCCGCCCTTTGCGTGGCGGCCTATATGAAATTCCTATCGAAACTAACTCCCACCTACCAACGCCGCTGCGCGATTGCGTAGCGAATGGTAATGAAACTTCTGGTTGGATCGTGGAGGTTAAGTTACGCAGCTACAATAACACCTGTCTGCGTATCAGCAAAACAAAATGTTTTGTGGTCATGTGGGATGGGTCTAAACTAAAGAGCCGGGACGCCTATGCGCAAATCCCGGCCCTATTAAACGTATCCTGAGGTGCCAACATGACTGTTAAACACGTCATCATTATAACGCGGTCATGTAGCTGGGCAAGCACTTCTTGCCCATGAATATGCGTGGCAGAAACAGGGAAGGTGCGCAGATGGAAAAACGGATTGTCCGTAAACGGCCCGAAAATAAACCGGTATTCAAAAAGCCGGATGTAAAGGCGGAATTGCGTCAATTGCAGAAGCTGCTCGGATTCAATTTCCCCGGAGCATTGGAACCGTGGCTGGAAGGCGCTGAATGGGCCAAACCGCTGGCTATCGGATTCAAGCAGGAATGCCGCCAAATTCTGTCACCGGCTGAGATGCAGGCGCTTCTGCCCGTGGTCCAAATGCTCATCCAGTCAAGGGCTTATCAAAAGACGCTCGCTGCGGAAGGCGCCTATCGCGTCAATTTCGAGGGCAAGCAGGTGGAATTGGTGAAACCGGAGCATCAATTGGCCGCCCAGGTGGCGCTTCTCACGGCACAACTCAAAACACTCGGACGCCAAATGAGCCCCGAGGGCGCAGTCCGCGAGAAACTCTGGTCGGTGCAGAAACAGGTGAATGATATTCAGGTCGCCATAAAGAAGAAGCATCTGGCTGATACTAAATCTGCGCTTTGTGATCACAGCGATGGGGCATAAGCTAGTTAGACGCGCCCCACGCAACTATTCGGAATATGCGATGGATGAAAGATGCCCCACCTTCGCAATTAGAAAAGCCTGCCGCAGGACTAATGCGGCAGGCTTAGGGCTGAAACAAGGAGCAAGGTCGTGACCCTTAAACCCTTGAAAGGCACTTCATGTCTAATTATAGAACAGACGAAACATCTCCGCAAGCATTCCTTTTGGCGGAGGTATTCGGATCAGATGCATCGCTGTATTATCGCAGTGACATCGGAGAGGCATTGTTGCAGAACTTTCGGATCTGACGGATTCACTCGGCGATTCTGGTGGGTTAATCCGCTCGGCATGACGAACTCCGCACCTGCCCGCTACCGAACCACGAACTGGAAATCCTATAACT
>NZ_SDEB01000025.1 GCF_004522175.1 Paracoccus ravus
ACGACTACAACAACGTCAGGCCGCATTCCTCGCTGGGGAACAGAACACCAGCAGAAGCGCCCCGGACGCTTGAGCTACTTGATGGCAACGCGCCCGGCGCGCTTGCCACACCGGAAACCGACCGCTATCAACCCCAAGGACTCTCGTTATGAACGAGCGACGACCGGGGGGCAGGTCATACATTAGGTGAGGGACTTCGCGGGGGCAGGTCAAAGGCTGGGAGGTCAGCATCAAGATGGTCTACAATGTCTATAGAGCGTTAGGTTGCAGCTGCGGAACAAAACCCCTAAGCGAGTGAAGGCTAAACTGCGTGACGACCGTGCGGAAGCCGTCGGGTCCCAAAGCCAGCTGGTCATGGACAAAGTCCATCGCCCAGGCAGCGGTTGCAATATCGTGGCGAAGATGTGGTCCGAACGTTGGAACGGATTTGCATGAAGGTCTCAAAAAGCTGCGGATCCTGACCATCGTCGACACGCATTCCCGCTATTGCCCGGCACCGGTTATGCCTGGCTCCTGCGCACCTGGCCTGACCTGCGGCCGATTGCTTCTCAAACTTCGCCACCTTGCCATGAGACTAAAACAACTCCCGGTCCGGGATCACGGGGCAAGGTCACCGAGGCGCATGGCCGGCGACGAAGAGCGCCACGCGAGTCGCGAGGTAATCCTCCAACGCCGCGGGAGCGAGCGGGGGCATCATCAGAAGCGCGCGGCGTTGCAGCCCCGTCAGGACCATATCCACGAAAAGGCTGCCCGCGGCAGCGCAGTTCTCGACATGCAGATCTCCGCGGGCGGCGCGCAATTGCAGGTAATCACCGATGGTGGTCGCCGATCTGGCGGGGCCGGCCTCGTAAATCTTGCGCGCAAGCTCGGGAAATTTCTCGCCCGCGCCGATCATCACGCGGATTGCCGCGAGAATTTGGGGGCGCAGCAAAGTCTCAAGCATCTGGCGCGCGATTTCACGCAATTCCTGCTCGACGCTTCCGGTTCCGGTTCCGATGCGGCGGACGGTTTCCTGCAACCGGCTACATTCCTCGGTCACTAGGGCCTCGAACATGGTCTCCTTATTGTCGAAATAGACATAAAGCGTTCCCTTCGAGACCTTTGCCGCGCTGGCGATATCCTGCATCGAAGCGCCCTCGAAGCCCTTTGACAGGAACATCTGCCGTGCGCCGTCCAGAATTTGCTGGCGCTTGGGGTTTTCCTCGCCCGGTACGACCGGCCGTTCATCGCTCATGTCGCGGTTTTCCAAACTCTGTGATCCTGATCCGCATTCAATGCAAAAACACCCGCTGCGGCAAGCGACCATACCATTGACCGAACGGTTCGGTCAATGGTATGGTGCTTCTGCCTCGAGAGGCGGATTCGCGCATTCGCGCATCGGGCGTTTCCCGGAAGGGAACCCCACAACGAGCGGCGCGCTGCAGAAAGGCCGGATCATGGCAGCCAAGGACGATATGGGCGCGCAAGCGCAGGCTGGGGCAGAGACCCCAAAGGCAGGCAAGGCCAAGCGGGTGCTATTGCTGATCGGCGCCGCTGTGCTTGCCTTTTCGGGCTATGCGGGCTGGGGCTGGTACAGTCACGGCCGCTTTCACGAGGAAACCGATGACGCCTATCTTCAGGCCGATCTGATCACCTTGCAGGCGCGGGCGACGGGCTATGTCTCGGAACTGCTGATTGCCCCGAATGCTCCCGTCGCCAAGGGCCAGCTCATCGCCCGGATCGATCCCGAGGATCAACTTCTGGCCCTGGAACGCGCGCGCAATACGCTTGCCAGCGCGAATTCGGCGGTCAGCCAGATCGAGGCGCAGATCGTCTCGAACCGCGCCGCGATCGCGCAGGCCGATGCCTCTCTTGCCGCGGCCGAGGCCACGAATGACGGCGCGCAGAAAGCCTATCACCGGGCGAAAGAACTGAAATCCTCGTCGGCGGGAACGCAGGCCGCGCTGGACGCCGCTGAAGCGACCGCGAAATCGGCCGCTGCCCAGGTCCGCATGGCGCAATCCGCCATCGCCCAAAGCCAGGCCGAGTTGAGCGTGCTGCAAGCCCGCGGCGAAAGCGCCCGGCTGGAGATCCGTGCGGCGCAGACCGCCATCCGTCAGGCCGAGCGTGACCTGGAATTCACCGAGATCCGCGCGCCCTTTGCCGGCATCCTGACCGAAAGGCAGATCGAACCGGGCTCTTTCGTGACATCCGGAACCCGGATCGGCACGCTGGTCCCGGTGGCCGACATCTATGTCGAGGCGAATTTCAAGGAAACCCAGATCGCAGAGGTCAAGCCCGGAGCCGAGGTCTTGGTCACCGTGGATGCCTGGCCGGATCATCCCTTGCGGGGCAGGGTCGAAAGCTTGACGGCAGGGACGGGGCAGGTCTTCAGCCTGCTGCCATCTTCGAATGCCACAGGCAATTTTACCAAGATCGTGCAGCGCGTTCCGGTTCGGATCTCGATCGATGACAAGGACCGCGCTTTGCTGCCCTTGCGCCCCGGCATGTCCGTTATCGTCTCGGTCGATATCCGCACCGGCCTGGACGAGGAGCCGGCGGTGTCGCCGCAGAGCCCCCCCGCCGAAACGCCCGAAGCTCCGGCCGTCAGCCAGCGCGAGGGCGGGGCGCTGAAGACCCTCGCCCGTAGCGGAGGCTGACCATGGCGGCCCAGGCAGGGGCCATCTCGGGCCCGGCAGCGGAGGATCAGGACCGGATCGACCCGCGCCGCCTTGTCACCTTCCTACTGATGGTGCTGGGCATGTTCATGGCGATCCTGGATATCCAGATCGTCTCGGCCTCGTTGCCCGAAATTCAGTCCGGGCTGGCAGCTTCGGGCGACGAGATCCCGTGGATCCAGACCTCGTATCTGATTGCCGAGGTCATCATGATCCCGCTTTCGGGCTATCTGTCGCGCATGCTCTCGACGCGCTGGCTCTTTACCATTTCCTCGGCGGGTTTCACGCTGATGAGCCTGATGTGCGCCATGTCCAGCTCGATCGGCGAGATGATCCTGTGGCGCACGCTGCAGGGCTTCCTTGGCGGCGCGATGATCCCGACGGTCTTTGCCTGCGCCTATACGATCTTTCCGCGCTCGAAGATGCATATCGTCTCGCCCATGATCGGGCTTGTCGCGACGCTGGCCCCGACCGTCGGACCGACGCTCGGCGGCTATCTGACCGAATTCATGAGCTGGCACTGGCTGTTCCTGATCAATGTCATTCCCGGCATCATTGTCACGGTTGCCGCCTTTACCCTGATCGATTTCGACAAGCCCGACCTGAGCCTTTTCAACCGCTTCGACTGGCTGGGATTCATCGGTCTCGCGCTTTTCCTGGGCTCGATGGAATATGTCCTGGAAGAAGGCGCCAAAGAGGACTGGTTCGCCGACGAGTTCATCGTCCTGATGACCGCAATGATGGTGCTGGGCGGTTTTCTGTTCTTTTGGCGCGCCTTCACGGCCGAAGAGCCGGTGGTCCGGCTCGATGCCTTTGCCGACAAGAATTTCGTGATGGGATCGCTTTTTTCCTTTGGGCTGGGGATCGGACTTTACGGGCTGATCTATATCTTTCCGGTCTATCTGTCCGGGGTCCGGGGCTACAATTCGCTGCAGATCGGCGAGACCATGATGATCTCGGGGATCTCGATGTTCCTGACCGCGCCGATTGCGGGACGTTTCTCGCGCAGTGCCGATCCGCGGATCATGATGGGGATCGGGCTGGTGATGTTTGCCGCAAGCTGCTGGATGATGACCGGGCTGACCGAGGATTGGGATTATTGGGAGATCTTTCTGCCGCAGATCCTGCGCGGTGTGTCTCTGATGCTCTGCATGGTTCCGGTGTCGAACATTGCGCTGGGAATGCTGCCGCCGGACAAGGTCAAGAACGCCTCGGGCCTGTTCAACCTGACGCGCAATCTGGGGGGCGCGGTCGGACTGGCGCTGATCAACACGATCCTGTCCAATCGCGAGGATTTCCACTTTTCCCGACTGGCCGAGGGGGTGACCGCGGGCAATGCGAGTGCGATGGAAAGCATCGGCACATTGTCCCGGATCTATTCCGAGCTGGGCCAGGCCGCCGAGGGCGCGGCGCTCGCGACGATCAATGGCATGGTCCGCCTTCAGGCCGTGGTCATGTCGCTGGCCGATATCTTTGTCCTTCTGACCGGGATCTTCCTTGGCCTCGGGGCGCTCTTGCTATTCGTCGAGAAGCCGGCAGCGGCAGGCGGAGGCGGCGGGGGGCACTGAGCCGTCACCGCGGGCTTGCTCCTTGCTACCGGATCATCGCATTACTCGGGCGATGCGGGCAGATGAGGACAGCCAGATGTCGAACCAACATTCATGGGGCAGCGCCAAGGCGCCGGATCGGGACTGGCTGATCGCGCAGGCCCACCGGCTATGGGATTTCCATGCGGCGGGCCTGGATCCCAGCGGCGGTTTCCGCACGCTGGACCTGACCGGCCAGCCACTTGCCGATACACCGCGCGGGCAGGGGGCCGAGCGTGCCCTGCATGATGTCTGCCGTATGATCCATTCCTATGCGCTGGCCGTTCACGCCGGTCATCCGCAGGGCCGCGCCATCGTCGATCACGGCATGAACTGGCTGTTCGACCGTCAGTATGATCCGGTGCATGACGGCTTCTGGTGGTCGGTGGACGATGCCGGCCCGGTGGATTCGCGCAAGCAGGCTTACGGGCATGCCTTCGTGCTGCTTGCGGCGGCCTCGGCGCATCGCGCGGGCCATCCCCGCGCGACGGAACTGCGCGACCTTGCGCTGGATGCGCTGATGGGACGGTTCTGGGACAAAGATCATGGCGCGGTCAGCGACACGTTCGAGGCGGATTGGTCCGACGGGCTGGATTATCGCGGGCAGAATGCCAATATGCACCTGACCGAGGCGCTGCTGGCCGCCCATGCCGCCTGGGGGGATCCGGATCATCTGGCCGCGGCGCTCGGGATTGCCGAGCGACTCATCAACCGCCACGCCCGAGATGCCGGCTGGGTCGTGCCCGAGCATTTCACCCGCGACTGGCGCGAGGATCCCGATTTCGACGGTGACGCCATGTTCCGTCCCTCGGGGACCACGCCGGGCCATGCTCTGGAATGGAGCCGTCTCGTTCTGGAATTGTGGCAGCGCAACGGGCGGCGGGATGACTGGATGCCCGAAGCGGCCGAGGGCCTGTTCCGACGCGCCTTCGAACTGGGCTGGCTGCCCGATGGAGGCTTTGCCTATACGCTCGACAATTCGGGTGCGGTCTCGCGGGATTGGCGCCTGTGGTGGCCCTGCGCCGAGGCAATCGCGGCCGCGGCGACGCTGGATGAATGTCGCCCTGATCCCTGGTTCCGCGCGCGTTGTGCCGAGGTCTGGGACTTCACCGATCGCTTCCTGATCGACCACAAGCATGGCGGCTGGTTCCATCAGATCGACGCGCAGGGCCGCCCTGCCACAGGTGTCTTTGCCGGCAAACCCGACATCTATCACGCGCTTCAAGCCTGCCTGATCCCGGCGGGCATGATGTGGCCGGTTCCGGGCTGAGGCCCGGATCGCGCTTCAGCGGCGCGGCTGCAACAGTGCAAGTGCCGATTGTGGCCGGGGGCTAGGTGACTTCCCGGCCAATTGCTAGCATCCATTGCAATTGCCGACGAATCGTTGGCCTGACCCGGCCGGCGCGCCGGGCATTCGTCGGAAGACCGCCTCACTGAAACCAAGTGGAAAGGTTGACTGCCATGACTTCATTCGCGAACGCATTCGGCCTTTTGACGGGGCTTGCGCTGGCCGCGACGGCGGCCTCGGCGCAGGATTCCGAGGATCTTGCCAAGCAGCTCTCGAACCCTGTCGCCTCGCTCATCAGCGTCCCGTTCCAGCTGAACCATGATAGTGGATACGGGCCGAACGATGGCGACCGCACGGTCCTGAACTTCCAACCGGTCATCCCGATCTCGCTCAATGCGGATTGGAACGTGATCTCGCGGACGATCGTCCCCTTCGTCTGGCAAGACGACATCGCCGGGGATTCGGGCAGCCAATCGGGGCTTGGCGATACCGTCGCGAGCTTCTTCTTTTCGCCCAAAGAGCCCGGCCCGGGCGGCTTGATCTGGGGCGTGGGCCCGGTCTTCCTGCTGCCTACCGCGACGGATGAATTGCTGGGTGGCGAGAAATGGGGCATCGGCCCGACCGCGGTCGTGCTGAAGCAAAGCGGTCCCTGGACGCTGGGCGGGCTTGCCAACCATATCTGGTCCGTCGCCGGCGAAGACGATCGCTCGGATGTCAGCTCGACCTTCCTGCAGCCCTTCGTCACCTATACCACGCCGACCTCCTGGACCTTCTCGCTGAATACCGAGAGCACCTATGACTGGAAAGCCGAGGAATGGAGTGTGCCGATCAACATGGCGGTCTCGAAGTTGACCAAGTTGAATGGCCGCCCGGTGCAGTTTCAGCTTGGTGCGCGCTACTGGGCGGATGCACCCGAAAATGCCGCCGACGATTGGGGCATGCGCGCCGCAGTGGTCTTCCTCTATCCCAAAGGCTGACCGCCGGAACCGACGCAATGAAACAGGATTGCTCATGCTGCGACGCAGTATGAGCAATCTGTGACAAAGTATTTACATACCGAGCCCTTCAAGATAGCCTTTGCTCAGGATTGAAGCGATTCTGAGACCGATGTGACCGATTTCGAGCGCCAGGAAAAAATCGTCATGCTGCTCGATGAGCGACCTTTTGCATCGGTGCGTGACCTTCAGCACCTGATCGGTGTCTCGGGCGCGACGATCCGGCGCGATATCGAAAAGCTCAACGAGGCGGGTCGGGCCCGCAAGGTCTATGGCGGGGTCGCCGCAGTCGAACGGGGCGTCCGCGCCGCCTCTCTGCCTTTCGTCGAAAATCGCGACATTGCCGTCGCCGCCAAGCGCGCCATCGCCCGCGAGGCCGAAAAGCTGGTGCAGGACGGCAGTTCCATCATCGTCCATGCCGGGTCGACCTGCTTCCATTTCGGCTGTCGCATCGCCCATCGCAACCTGCGCGTCTATACGAACTCGCTGCCGCTGGCCTCGTATCTGGGTGAGCACGGCACCTGCCAATTGACCGTCGGCGGCGGCGACCTGCATCGCGAGCCGGGGCTGCTTTACGATGTCGCGACGACCAGCCACCGTTTCTATGCGGCGCAATTCTTTGTGGGCGCGCTGGGGATCAGCGAGCAGGGTATCCTGGAACAGCATCCGCTGCTTGTGCGGCTCTGCGACGAGATGAGCCGGACGGCTTCCGAGGTGATCCTCCTGGCCGACAGCCGCAAGTTCTCGGTTCATCCGCCGACCGTCGCCCTGCCATTCTCGCGGATCGCCCGCGTCGTGACCGATGACGGCCTGTCGGACGCCCATGCAAGGATGCTCGAACGCGCGGGCGTCGAAATCACCATCGCCCAGATCGAGAGGGAACAATGAGCCAAAGCCCGATCCTCGAGATGCGCAACATCTCCAAGACCTTCGGCGCAGTTCGCGCGCTCAAGGATGTCAGCCTGACCGTCCTGCCGGGCGAGCTGCACGCCCTGATGGGCGAGAATGGCGCGGGCAAGTCGACGCTGATGAAGATCCTCTCGGGCGCCTATATCGCCGACCCGGGCGGCACGGTCATCATCGAGGGCAAGTCCCGCGAAGAAGCCGCGGGCAGCGTTGCGGTGATCTATCAGGAACTGTCGCTCGCGCCCAATCTCACGGTCGCCCAAAACATGTTCCTTGGCCGCGAGATCGCCAGCCGCGGCGTGCTGAACCGCCGCGCCGCGCTGGAACGGGCCCAGCCCATCCTTGATCGGCTGGGCGTCCATTTCAGCGCACAGACGATGGTGAGCGACCTGTCGCTTGGCGAAAGACAAATGGTCGAGATCGCCCGCGCCCTGACCACCGATGCCCGGCTGATCGTCATGGACGAGCCCACGACCTCGCTTTCCGCGCGAGAGACCGAGCGACTTTTCGAAGTCATCGCCCGTCTGAAATCCCACGGCATCGCGATCATCTATATCAGCCACCGCATGGAAGAGGTCTATGCCCTGGCCGACCGCTGCTCGGTGCTGCGCGACGGCGTCTATATCGGCACGCTGGATCGCTCGGACCTGTCGGCGCAGCGGCTCGTGTCGATGATGGTCGGGCGCGATCTGGACAGCTTCTACAAGAAGGAACATCTCGCCTCGCCCGATCACAGCGGCACGCCGCTTTTCTCGGTGCGCGACATGTCCGATGGCGGGCTGGTCAAGGGCTGTTCCTTCGATCTTTTCCGCGGCGAGGTTCTGGGCATCGCCGGTCTTGTCGGCTCGGGCCGGACGGAACTGGCCCGGCTGATCTATGGCGCGGATGCCCGCATCAGCGGCACGGTCGCGATCGACGGCCAGCCGGTCGATACGTCGAGCCCGCGCGCCGCACTCGCATCGGGCATTGCCTATCTGACCGAAGATCGCAAAAAGCTCGGCCTGTTCCTCGACATGTCAATCCTTGAAAACGTCAATATCGGCGTGATCGAGAAGGACGCGAAATCCGGCGGGCGGCTGGATTTCCGCGCCGCCGCGCGGCGTGCGAATGACGCGATCAAATCGCTTGCGGTCAAGGCCCCCCATGCCCGCATGCCCGTCGGCGGGCTGTCGGGTGGCAACCAGCAGAAGGTGCTGATCGCGCGGCTTCTGGAAACCGGGCCCAAGGTCGTGATCCTTGACGAGCCCACCCGCGGCGTCGATGTCGGCGCCAAATCCGAAATCTACAAGCTGATCGACGGGCTGGCCCGCAAGGGCGTCGGCGTCATCATGATCTCGAGCGAACTGCCCGAGATCATCGGCGTCTCGGACCGCGTGCTGGTCATGCGCGAAGGCCATATCGCCGGGCAGGTTCCCGCCCAGCCCGGAGAGGCGATCAGTCAAGAGGCCATCATGGAGCTTTCGACCGGCTCGGTTTCCGAACCCGCCCCGGCCCAGGAAGGAGCAATGCAATGACAGATACGAATACCGCCCCAACCTCGGCCGCCGCCAAGCAGCGCCTCCGCAGCATGATGAGCGTGGTCGGCATGTTGCCGGTGCTGATCCTGCTGGCCATCGTCTTCGAGATGATGAGCGGGCGCTTCATGAGCGTGAACAATATCTCGAACGTGATGCAGCAGGCCTCGATCAATATCGTTCTGGCCTCGGGCATGACCTTCGTCATCCTGACCGGGGGGATTGACCTGTCGGTCGGCTCGATCCTAGCGACCTCGGCCATGGTCGCGGTGATCGTCTCGCTGCTTCCCGGAATCGGCTGGCTCGGCGTTCCTGCCGCGATGGGCGTGGGCCTGGCCTGCGGCCTCGCCAATGGCATCCTGATCTCGGCATTGCGATTGCCACCCTTTATCGTGACGCTGGGCTCATTGACCGCGGTGCGGGGGATTGCACGACTTCTCGGCAATGACACGACGGTGTTCAATGCGGATCTGCCCTTTGACGTGATCGGAAATGGCAGCCTGTTCGGGATCCCCTGGCTCGCGATCATCGCCGTGGCCGTGGTGCTCTTGTCCTGGTTCATCCTCAAACGCACCGTGCTGGGCACCTGGATCTACGCCACCGGCGGCAACCCCGAGGCGGCGCGCCTGACCGGGATCAAGGTCCCGCTGGTGCTGCTCTTCGTCTATGGCGTCTCGGGGCTTTTCGCCGGGCTGGGTGGGGCCATGGCGGCTGCCCGGCTTTACGCCGCGAACGGGCTGCAACTGGGCCAAGCCTATGAGCTTGACGCGATCGCCGCGGTGATCCTTGGCGGCACGAGCTTTGTCGGCGGCGTCGGCTCGATCTGGGGCACACTGATCGGCGCGCTGATCATCGCCGTCCTGTCGAACGGGCTGATCCTGATCGGCGTGTCGGATATCTGGCAATATATCGTCAAGGGCCTCGTCATCATCGCCGCCGTGGCGCTGGATCGCTACCGCCAGACCGGCGCGCGCACCTGATCGAATTTCCAACAACGCATATAATGGGAGGGAACCTCATGCGTTTCGCGAAAACCCTGGCTTCGGCCATCGCGCTGGCTGCTGTCTCGGCAGTGCCTGTCGCGGCAAAAGAACTCAACAGCATCGGCATTTCGGTCGGTCTCTTGGGCAACCCCTTCTTCGTCGCCACCATCAAGGGCATCGAGGACGCGGCCAAGAAAATCAATCCCGACGTCAAGGTCACCTCGGTTTCGGCCGATTACGACCTGAACAAGCAGGTCGGCCAGATCGACAGCTTCATCGCCGCGGGCGTTGATATCATCATGCTGAACGCGGTCGATGCCGCCGCCATCGCACCCGCGGTCAAGCGTGCGCGGGACGCGGGCGTCGTCGTCGCGGCCTTTGACGTCTCGGCCCCCGGCGCGGATGTCACGGTCATGACCAACAACGTCCAGGCCGGCGAAAAGGCCTGCGCCTATATCGCCGAACATCTGGGCGGCAAGGGAGACGTGGTCATCGTGAATGGCCCGGCCTCGTCCTCGATCCTCGACCGGGTCAAGGGCTGCAAGGACGAGTTCGCCAAGCATCCCGAGATCAAGATCCTGTCGGACGACCAGAACGCCCAGGGCTCGCGCGATGGAGGCATGAATGTCGGCCAGACCCTGTTGACCCGCTTTGACAAGATCGACGGCGTCTTCGCGATCAACGATCCGACCGGGATCGGCTTTGCGCTTGCCGCCAAGCAGGCGAACCGCAGCGAATTCATCATTACCGCGGTCGATGGCGCGCCGGATATCGAGGGCGAACTGAAATCGGGCGACGGGCTGATCAAGGCCTCGGCCTCGCAGGATCCCTATACCATGGCGGGCCAGGCGCTCGACCTTGGCTACAAGGTGCTGCAGGGCGAAAAGCCCGCCGAAGACACCGTCCTGCTCGAGCCCGAGCTGATCACCAAGGACAACATCGAAGGCTATCAGGGCTGGACCGCCGCCCGCTAAGGCCCCTGGGCCGCGCGACTGACCCCGCGCGGCCCGTTCCGTTATCTGCAAGGCACTTCCCCATGACTGACCAATCCCTCCGCAATGCCGTTTTGCAGGCCAATCTGGACACGGTCCGGTACGGGCTGGTGCTCTCGACCTTCGGCAATGCCAGCGGCATCGACCGCGATGCGGGGCGCATCCTGATCAAGCCGAGCGGCGTGCCTTACGACAGCCTGACCGCCGAAGACATGGTGCCCTGCGGCCTAGACGGGCGGGCGCTGGACAATCGGCTGCGGCCTTCGTCGGATCTTGCGACCCATGCCGCGCTTTATCGCGCGTTCGGAGGCATCGGCGCGGTCATTCATACCCATTCGACCTATGCCACGATCATGGCGCAGGCCCGCCGCCCGATCCCGGCCTTGGGCACGACCCATGCCGATTACTTTTACGGCACGATCCCGGTCACCCGCGACCTGACCCCCGAAGAGATCGCCGAAGATTACGTCCTGAAGACCGGCGAGGTCATTGTCGAGACCTTCGCGGGCACCGATCCCTTGAGCATTCCCGCCGTGCTGGTCGCGGGCCATGGCCCCTTTGTCTGGGGCCGCACGCCCGACGAGGCGGTGCATAATGCGGTCATCCTCGAAGAAGTCGCACGCATGGCCTGGCATGTCATGGCGCTGAATCCCGATCCGCAACCGATCTCGCAGGCGCTGCTGGACCGCCACTATCTGCGCAAGCATGGCGCGCAGGCGACCTACGGGCAGGGGAACTGAACATGATCGTCGCCGGTGTCGATTTCGGCACGCTCAGCGTGCGCGTGACCCTGATGGAAACCGAGACCGGCGCGACGCTGGCCGGCGCGACCGCGGGCTATCCGCTCAAGCGCAGCGCCGCCGATCCGCATCTGGGCGGGCAGGCCCATGCCGATCACATGGAGGGCCTTGCCCGCGCCATGCGCGAGGCGGTGGCCAAGGCCGGGATTCGTGGCGATCAGGTCGCGGCCCTGGCCTGCGACACCACCGGCTCCAGCGTGGTCATGGTGGACAAGGACCTGCAGCCGCTCGCAGATTACTACCTTTGGTGCGACCATCGCGCCCATCGAGAGGCCGCCGAGATCACCGCGCTGGGCCGCGCCGAGGGGCTCGAGGCGCTCGACTGGTGCGGCGGGACCTATTCGCATGAATGGGGCTATGCCAAGGTTCTGCATTTCCTGCGCAGCAACCCGGAATTGCGAGGCCGCTTCGCCACCGCGCTTGAGCATTGCGACATGGTCGCAGCGACGCTGTGCGGGATCACCGAACCTGAGGCCCTGCCGCGCAGCATCTGCGCTGCCGGTCATAAATGGATGTATGGCGCCCGCTGGGGCGGCTTGCCGCCGCAGGATTTTCTGAGCCGGGTCGATCCGCTGTTCGACGGGATCAATGAAAAGCTCGCCGGGCGCTTCGTCACCTCGGACGCGATCGCAGGGTATCTTTCGCCGGAATGGGCCGAGAAACTGGGCCTGAAAGCGGGCATTCCGGTCCCGGTCGGGGCCTTCGATGCGCATTGGGACGCAATCGGGGCAGGCGCGCGGCCGGGCGATATCGTCAACGTCGTCGGGACCTCGACCTGCATCATCGCCATGGGGCCGGCGGAATTCCCGCCTGTTCCGGGACTTTGCGGCGTCGTGCCGGGCAGCGTTTTGCCGGGTTGGGCAGGGATCGAGGCCGGGCAATCCGCCACCGGCGACGTCTTCGAGGCCATCGCGAAACGCGCGGGCAGCGATGTCGCGACGCTTTGTGCGGGGCTTGAAACCATGCCGCCGGGCGGCAGCGGGTTGATGCGGATCAATTGGGACAATGGCGACCGGACGGTTCTGGTGCGCTCGGATCTGGGTGCGGTGACGCTGGGCTGGGACCTGAACCATAGCGCGGCCGACGAGATGCATGCGGCCATCGAGGGCATGGCCATGCATGTCCGCATCATCACCGAACGCATCGAAAGCGGCGGCGCGCCGACCGCGCGCATCGTCAATGCCGGGGGCATTCCACAAAAGAACGATGTCCTGAACCAGGTCTATGCCGATGTGTTGAACCGCGAGGTGCATGTGCCCGCGGTCTCGCCCGTGGGAACGGGGGCTTGCATCTTTGCCGCCGTCGCCGCCGGGGCTTTCGAAAGCTTCGATGCCGCCCAGAAGGTGCTTTGCCCTCCGAGCCGGGTCTTTGTCCCGCGACCCGAGACGCGGGCAGCTTATGACACGCTCTTCGCGCTTTTCCGCGCGCTTTATTTCGGATTTGGCGAGGGCAGGCCGGTCGATCTGGCGGCGGTTCTGCCGCAGCTTCGCGCCAATCGGCTGGCCAAGGCGGGCCGCGGCTAGAAATTTTTTCTCTGCTGCGGGATGAGAAACCGCGCGGGCTTCGTATATCTCGGACATGCATACGAAGCCCGATCCGATTTCCGACCAGCTTCCGGCGCTGCGGCGCTATGCGCTGGCTTTGTCGCGCGACCATGCCGAGGCCGACGACCTCGTGCAGGAGGCCTTGCTGCGCGGCCATGAGAAGCGGCGCGGCTTTCGGCCGGGCGGCAACCTTCGGGCTTGGCTCTTTGCCATTTTGCGCAACACCTTTCTGGACCGCCTGCGCAGCCGCAAGGCCGAGCGCCGGCGTGAACAGGAATTCGCGGCCGCCCTCCCCGAGGCGATGGACGCCCCGCAGGATGCGGCGGTCCGCCTCGCGCAGCTGCAGCGTGCATTTTCGGACCTGCCGGACGACCAGCGCGAGGCGCTGTACCTCGTGGCGGTGGACGGGCTGAGCTATGCCGAGGCCGCCGAACTTGCGGGCGTGCCCTTGGGGACGCTGATGTCGCGGGTGTCGCGCGCCCGCGCCCGCCTGCGCGATTTCGAAGAGGGCAGGGCCCATCCCCCGGCCCTGAAACTGGTGGGAGGACGCGATGCATCCCGCAAGTGACGGCGTATCGGAGTTCGATCTGAACGCCTATGTCGACGATCAGCTTGACGAATGGCAGCGCCTGAATGTCGAGGAATTCCTGGCCCGCCACCCGAACGAGGCGGCGCGCGTGATGCAAGATATCCGGATCCGGCGCGAATTGCGGCTGGCGCTGGCCACGGGCTCTGCACCAAGCGGCAGGCAGCGGGCTCTGGCGGCGCGGTTCGACCGGGCCGTGCGGCGCGACCAGCGCCTGCGCCGCATGGTCCGGATCGTTCCCGTGATCGTGCTGCTGGCGACGGGCTGGCTGGCACATGAAGGTTTTGGCCCGCTTTCGGTCGGTCGGGTCGTCGCGGCCCAGCAACCTGCGCCAGTGGTCGCCGCGGCGCTTGCGGCGCGCGAAGCCAGCCTGATCCGGCTGCCGATGCGGTCGCAGCCCCAGACGCCGGATCTGGATCCGGCCGAACTGCGGGCCGCGACCGGGATCCTGCTGCCCGCCTTTGACCGGGACTGGCAGATGCGCGACGCACAGATCTTTCCCTCGCCCCAGGGGCCGGGCGTCGAGATCGTCTTTGATGCGGGCGATCTGGGCCGGGTGACGCATTTCGCGGTGCGGACCGGCGGTTTCGACGTCACCCTGCCACATCTGGAAGAACATCGCGGCCAGAATGTCGCCTGGTTTCAATTGGGCGAGACGGCACATGTGCTGATCGCCGAAAGCGGCCCTCCGGCCGAACTCCTGAAGACAGCGGAAAGCCTGTCATCGACCCTTTACTGATCAACAGCGGAGAACGGGAATGGATCATATCACCCGCGGGCGCAGTGCCGGTTTCGGCCAGTCTGCTGCCATCTATGACGAGGGGCTGCGCGCCCATATGCTGCGCATCTACAATTACATGGGTCTTGGCCTGGCGCTGACCGGGATCGTTGCGATGCTGGTGGCGTCGGTCCCGGCCATCTATGTCCCGATCTTCAGCACGCCGCTGAAATGGGTCGTGATGCTCGCGCCGCTCGCCTTCATCATGTTCCTGTCCTTCCGGATCGAACGCGTCTCGGGGGCGACGGCACAGACGCTGTTCTGGGCGTTCTGCGGCGTGATGGGGCTGTCCTTGGCCTCGATCTTTCTGGTCTATACCGGAGCCTCGATCGCGCGTGCCTTTTTCGGCGCGGCGGCCATGTTCACGGCCATGAGCCTTTACGGCTACACCACGAAGCGTGACCTGAGCCAGTTCGGCAGCTTCCTGATGATGGGCTTGATCGGTGTCGTGATCGCCAGCATTCTCAACATTTTCCTCGGCTCTTCGGCGCTGCAATTCGCTATCTCGATCATCGGCATCATCGTCTTTGTCGGCCTGACCGCATGGGATACCCAGTCGATCAAGCTGCAATATGCCGAGCATCACGACGGCGAGACCCGCCAGAAGCTGGCCGTCATGGGCGCATTGTCGCTTTATCTGAACTTCATCAACATCTTCCAGCTTCTGCTGAGCCTGACCGGCCAGCAGGAGGAATAACCCGCCAGAAGGAAAACGAGGCATGGATTACAATGACAGGCAGGCCATCGAGGGTCTGTTCGACAAGCTTGCGCAGGTCGAGCGCCAAAGCGCGCAGCGCGATGCCGAAGCCGAACAGTTCATCTCGGGGCAGATCATGCGTCAGCCGGGCGCGCCCTATTTCATGGCCCAAACCGTGATCGTGCAGGAACAGGCCCTGAACGCGGCGCAGGCGCGGCTCGAAGAACTGGAATATCAGCTGCAATCCGCCCGTCAGGGCGCAGGGCAGGGGGGCTTTCTGTCGCGCATGTTCGGTGGCGCCGCCGCCCCCGCGCCGCGTCCGGCACCCCGTCCGCAGGGCTATGGGCAGGGCTCCATGCCGATGGCCCCGCATCACGGGCACGGCCAAGGTGGCGGCGGATTCCTGGCCGGCGCGGCCCAGACCGCGATGGGCGTCGCGGGCGGCATGATGCTGGGCAATGCCGTGATGGGCATGTTTGCCGGTGAGGCCGAAGCCGCCCCCGCCCCGGAGGAGGAAGAGGAAGATGCCGGTGCCTTCGAGGATGCCGGCGGCTGGGACGAAGAAATCTGATACAGGACGCCGCCCTTTGAGGCGGCGTCTTTTTAGCAGAATGCGCTGCATCTTACGGGCCGGAAGATGATTTTCTCGGGCGTGACTGGCTAGGGTCGGACAGCGGAACGCGCCGCAGAATCAATTGCAATTCTTTCGAAATTTGATAATATTTTGGTGTTTTATTTCGTATTCTGGTGCGTAAATGTTGATCGAGCTGACCTTTCCCGAAAAGGGCTTCGATCCTGCGCAATGCTACGGTTTTGCACTTGCGTCGAAGTTATTGAAACGGGACGAAGACTATATTCGCGAATGCGTGCGCGAATATTGGGGAATTGCCGAGCCTCGGATCCTGTTCCGCGATGATACGGTTCTGCTTCTGGCGGAAAACGATGTCGCGCAGATCGCCGTGTTCGGCAGTCGCAGCAGCCGCCTGGACTGGACGACGCTGGCGCGGGATGACGCGGTTTCGCGCCCCTATGGGCAAGCCCATCAGGGATGCTTCGACAGGCTGAAACCCTTTCTTGATCCGCTTTCCGCCATGGTGTCGGATCAGGGCGGGCGCGGCCTCTATCTGACGGGCCACGGCATCGGGGCTGGGCTTTCGACGCTGGGTGCGCTTGAACTCGGACGGCGCGCAAAAGTGGTGGCGCTTGGCGCGCCTCGGGTCGTCAATCCCGTCACCCCGGTGGATTTCCTCGACGTGATCCGGGTGGTCAATGACAACGACCTCTTTGCACGTCTGGTCGCGGGTTTCTCGGCTTTGGGCCACACCATATGGATCAACGAATGGGGCGAGGTGGGCGAGATGCCTCGGGCGCTTGCCGCCCCGGTCGAGAGCGACGAATTGGTCGATCTGCGTCACGATGTCGAATGGATGGATCGAACCGCCGCCTCGGCCGAGACGGCCCATCTGTTTGCGGGGCGGGGTGTGGATGCGACCTTGCAGGGGCTTTATCCCGAACTGCGCGCCCATGAGATCGACGCCTATCTGCGCGTCCTGCGCCGGCTTGGTGCCGGAAATGTGGACGCGCTTCGCAAACAGCGCTCGACCCTGACCAAGACGGCGCAGGCGACGGTCGCCTTTCAGAAACTGGTGATGGAGCGACGCATCGAGTCCGCGACAGAATCCCTCTCGCCACCGCGTCCAAGCCTGATCCCGGTGCTGATCGAGGTCGATCAATGGGGCTGGACGCCCCCCGAAGGCATCCGCATCCAGTCCCGGGTCGAGAATTACCTCACCGCCCGGCTCACCGCCGAACAGCTTGATCTGCTGACACATGATCCGGCGGTCAAGTTCGCCGCGATCGGGCGTGAAGAGGGCGCGGCCGAGCTTGTCGACACGCTGAACTTCATCCAGGCGGACGACGCCCGGCTGCAGCAGGAAAATGCCTTTAGCCACCCGCCGGACAATGCCACCGAGCGCGGCGATTGCGCCCTGATCGCGGTGATCGATACCGGCATCGACATTCTGCACGAGGCCTTTCTGGACGCGCATGGCGAAAGCCGGATCATCGGCATCTGGCATCAGGCGGATGGCGGGGGGCAGGGTCCCCATGCGGTCCATCCGGGATTCACGCAAGATTACGGCAGACTCTATACCGGGGCCGAAATTGCCGCGCTGATTGCGGACAGGTCTGGGCAGGGCCAAATCCCCGCGATCCTACGCGACCCCTATGAGGGTGGGCATGGCACTCATGTGGCCTCGATCGCGGCGGGACGGGATTTCGGATCGGTGGGGCGCGGCGTGGCCCCGGATGCGCGCATTCTGGTGGTGATCCCGCATCTCTCGGTCGCCCCGGACAATCCGGAAAGCGTGGGCTATTCGATCAGCCATGTCGATGCGCTGAGCTTCATCACCGAGGTCGCCAAGGGCGGCAATCCGCTTCTGGCCGCGCCGCTTCCTGTCGTCGTCAATATGAGCTTTGGCTGCAATGCCGGGGCGCATGACGGAAAATCCACGCTCGAGGCGGCCATCGACGCGATTACCGGGATCGGGCGCAGCCCCGGTCAGGTCATCGTCAAATCGGCGGGGAACGAACGGGGCAGTTCCGGCCATGCCCGTCTGGCGCCGACTACGGATTGGCAGCGGATCGAATGGCAATCCGATCCGCTGCCCCGCGACCGCGACTATCTCGAAGCATGGTTCAACTGCCGCGACGAGTTGGAATTCCGGCTGCATGCGCCGGCGGGGATAGGCGCTGCTTCGGTTGCGGTCAGCCCGGATCAGCCGACGGCGCTGGATGATCTGGGCGGCAATCTCGTGTCGCTGCGGCTGACGCGATATCACCCCGATAATGGCGATCACATGCTCGCGGTCGAGATCGCCCAGAGCGCAGCCATGATCCATGGCGGGCTCTGGTGCCTCGAAGTCAGGGCCGTGCAGCTGGCCAGCGTCGACAAGGTGTTGGACTTGTGGTTCGAGCGGCGCATCAACTCGCCGCTGCGTTTCGTCACGCCCGAGCGGAACTACACCCTGTCGGTCCCCGGAACGGCGGAAACGGTCGTAACGGTCGCGTCCTGCGACCTGAATGCCTGCATCTCGGATTTCTCGTCCTGCGGGCCGACGCGCTATGGTGGCGCCAAACCCGATGTCTGCGCACCGGGCTACAGGATCGTGGCGGCGGGCAGCAATCAGGGCCCGAGCGCCGCAAGATTGTCCAGCGGCACCTCGATGGCCGCCCCGCATGTCACGGGGGTCTTTGCCCTGGCCCTGTCCTATCGCCACAAGCAGAAGGGCCGCAGGCAGTTCAATGCAAATCAGCTGCGTCAGATGTTGAACCGCTCGACGCAGGATTTTCCAAAGATGCATAATTTCGAATCCGGCTATGGCCCGATCAATGCCGTCACCTTTTTTCGCGAAGTCAGCAGGCAACCCTGAGTGGCGGGGCGTCTGACGTAACAAGAAGCAATCTCGGCATCCGCTCTGGAATTCGAAATCCCGTTCAACCCGAATAGCAAGGATTTCCGAAAATGTCCGAAGAACTCGAAATCGAAACCGAACTCGAAGAAGCCGATGGCCATGCCGATCCGGCAATGCCGCCCGAGGACTGGCTGCCCGAGGACATGATGCCGGAAGAAGGTCCGGAGGGCGCGGTCGAAGGCCCGCCGCCCTGGCGCAATTGCGGGGCGCTCGACAGCTTGCGCAAGCAGGTCAACGCGGCCGCGCCGGGACGGAGCAAGGCGAGTGATGGAACCATCGGAGATGCCTTACACCGGAGCCGGAACTCGGACCACAATCCGCATATCAGGGAAGGCGCGATGGGCGTGGTTTCGGCGCTAGATATCACCCATGATCCCCGCAATGGCTGCGATGCCGGGCGGCTGATCGCCGCGCTTCACGCCTCGCGCGATCCGCGCATCAAATACCTGATCTGGAACCGTCGGATCGCGAATTCCTCGGCCATCGGGAATGCCGCGCCCTGGACCTGGCGGGCCTATACCGGGCGAAACCCGCATAGCAAGCATTGCCATATCTCGGTCAAGGCGACCAAGGCGCATTACGACGATGCCAAGCCCTGGGCGATCGGCGCGCTGGGATCGGTCGAATCCGTCGAGATTGCCGAGGATATTCCCGACGAGGAAACGCTGGTGCGCAATGCACTGGCGGCGCTGGGCGCGGGCGCGACCGAGGGGCCGGTGCTGCGCGATCTTCTGGCGGCGCAGGATGCCTTGACCGAGCTTCTCGCACGAAACGCGCGCCAGCCCCGGGCCGACGATCCCGAGATGGTCGAAGCCGCGCCAAGTCCGGCCGAACTGGGCGACGAGTATAACCGCCTGTGGCAAAGCTGCCAGATCCGTCAAGAACGCCGGGGCGAGGTGGCCTGGCATGTCAATCGGCTGCTGCATGGCCGGCCACGCTATGAGGTCGTTGCCGCAAAGACCCGTGCGCCCTGGTGGTTCATCGGGATCGTTCATGCGCTCGAGGCCAGCTTCAGCTTTACCGGGCATCTTCACAATGGCGATCCGCTCTCCGCCCGGACGGTTCAGGTTCCGCGCGGAAGGCCCGTGACCTGGAGCCCGCCGAATGATTGGCAATCCTCGGCTGTGGATGCGATCACCCAATCGGGCCATGCCAACCAATCGGACTGGAGCATCCCGCGCACGCTCTACCGGTTCGAGGCCTATAACGGCTTCGGCTATCGCCGGCGGGGGATCTTTTCACCCTATCTGTGGAGCTTCTCGAACCACTACAGCAAGGGGAAATATGTCGCGGATGGGCGCTACAGCCCCACCGCCGTCTCGCGCCAATGCGGCGCGGCGGTCATGCTCAAGGCCTTGGTCAACAATGGCATCGCCCAAGTCTGAGCCGGTGCTTTCCCGCGTGCAACCCCAGGAGATCGCGCGATGTCCAATGCGAATGCCCTTGAATTCGTCGAAGCCGCCCCGCTGAGCCTGCGCGGCGGGGTCGAAACCGCGGCAATGATCGAAGCCGAGGGAACGCCGCCCCTTGCCCTGGACCAGCTGCCCGACGGGGTGGTCAGCGGCAATACGCTGATCGACTATTCGGCCGCCCGGATGGAGGTCAGGGGCGGCTTGTCGCTCGCGCTGATCTTTGCCGGTCGCGCCGCGGATGCCGCGATGAAAGAGGGCGATGACGAGCAGGACTGGTTCGCAGCCTATCAGCAGAGCCTCGGAAAGCTTGGCTTCCGGGCCTCGCAGACGGCGACCACGCTCAACCGCTTTCGCAAGCGCGGCGTGATGGTCCACAAGGCGCTGGTGCCCTTTCTGATGACCGCGCTTGGCGGGGTCGGCGTGGGCCCGGTGATCATCAGCCTGCTCGAACAGATCAAGGACATGGATGCCGACCGATCCTGGATCACGCTCTTCGATCAGGAATCGCGCCATTTCTCATCGCGGGAAATGCATTTCGCCGCGGTCAGTTCGGATGAAAGCGAAAGCGTGATCCGCCATGTCGCGGCGCGGCTGATGGTCGAGAATGACGAAACCAATGTGCTTTTCCTGTCGATCACCGATGCGACCGCCGAGTTCGAAAGCGCCACCACGACCTTCAGCGCCAATAACGGCCTGCTGGCCGTGCTTGAGGAACCCTTGAAGCAAAGACTGACAACCGATGCGCTGGCCTTCATCCAGGAGGCCAAGCTCTAATCCTTTGCACCCAGGAGCGAGCCATGAACCAGATCGGCGAAATTGCCGGCCCCCTGCCGCAGATCGAGGCTGCCGAACTTGAAAGGCGGCTTCTGGATCCGGATGTCCCCGACGAGCAGATCCGGCCCTATCTCATGGCCAATGAGGCCGTCTCCGGAGCCTTCCGGCCCGAGATCCGCGCCGTGCCGCAGCAGGTCGTGGAGGGGATGGTCGAGGCGGCGGTGGCTCTCGCCTCGCTGAACGGGCTGGACCGCTGGCGGCGGATGCAGCGCTATCGCAGGCGCAGCCGGGACGGCTCGGTCCTCCGCATCGTGTCCGAGGGGGACAGCTGGTTTCAATACCCGTTCCTGCTGACCGATGTGATCGACTGGCTGTCCGGGCCCTATGCGATAATGTCGCTGGATGCGGCGGGGGATCTTTTGTCCGATATCGTCCGGCAGGGCGAATTGATCACCGCCGTCGTGCAGGAGCGGCCGAAAGCGGTCCTTCTCAGCGGCGGTGGCAATGACCTTCTGGGTGCCGCGAACCTTGCCCGCGCGCTGCGCCGCTTCGAGCCGGGTCTGGGCGCGGGCGATTATCTCGGCAGGGCCTTTGACGAGAATCTCGGGGTCGTGCTGGACGGCTATCGCCAGCTTTTCGCGCGGCTTCGGCAAGTGGCGCCACAGGTGCCGGTCCTGACCCATGTCTATGACTATGCCCTGCCAGCAGGGGGGCGGTGGCTGGGTCAGCCGATGCAGGCTCTGGGCATTAGCGATGCCGGTCTGCAAAGGGCGATCATCCGGGCGATCGTCGATCGGTTCCACAAGGCACTGACCGAGGTCGCCGCAGGCTTCCCTCAGGTCCGCGTCATCGACACGCGCGGCACGGTGGCTGCCGGTCAATGGCATGATGAATTGCACCCGACCGATGCGGGCTATCGCCGCGTCGCCGCGCTGTTCGTCGAGGCCATTTCCAAAGCGCTCGGCATGGCCGTCCCGCCGCTTGGGGGCGTGGCCGAGATGGCGGTGGTCGAGGCGGCTCCGGAAGCGGTGCCGCGCCCCGATACCGCGCCGTTCGACGAGCCGGTGCTGCTGCGCGAGATCGGCCGCAGGGCCGCTCTGGCGGAATGCGGCGACCTGTCATCTCCCTCCGAGCCGATGGTCTTTCCCTCGAGCATTTCGGGGGTTTACCCCGAGCTTGAGGAAAAGGGCCGCGCCATTGTCGCGGGCTTTGCCAGCAGCGGGCAAATCGAAAGCGGCAGCGCCGACCCGACGCAAGCGGCTCTGATCCAGATTGTCCTGTCACGCCGCGGCGCAGCCGACGGCCCTTGATCAAGGAAACAGCCATGAATGATTTTATGCGCGTCGATTCCGACTGGTCCGTCGTGCCGTCGCCGGGCGAGCTTTTGCGGCGGATGGAGGTGCCGGGCAGCGGCGGGACGGCCTCGCAAGGGGTGGAAAGCCCTCCCGCCCCGACGGGTGTGTCCGACGCCAAGGGCCGTCTGGAACAGGCCACGGCCCTGCTCAAGCGCCTTGCCGAGACGGATGGCGAGGTTGACGAGGCCGATGTGGACCGGATGATCCATGATGCGGAAGAGGCGCTGCGCAAGCTCGACTCCGAAGGGCAGGGCGCGGCGCTGACATCGGCCGAGGCCTTTGCGACCGAGGCCGTGATCGAGGCGGATGGCAGCCGTCCGGTCCTGTTCGTTCAGGATGGGACGATAGATCTGTCTTCGCCCGACCTGACCTCGGAGCGGGGCGCGCATTGGCGCGAACCGGCGGCGCGCCTGATCTCGGGGATCAATCAGGTCGCCCTTTCCGTGGGCGCAGTGCAATTGCCCGCCTTTCTCGGCGAAGACGGGTCGCCGCGCCGTGTCGGAACCGGCTTTGTGATCGGCGAGGGCCTCGTGCTGACCAATCGCCATGTGCTCGAAGCGATCGCCACGGCCTCGCCCGGCGGCTGGGCCTGGAAATTCGATGTCGAGATCGATTTCGTCGGCGAGTATCAGCGCGACGGCAAGCGAATCCACAAACCCGCTCGAGTTCTCAAGACCGGATCAGCCGCGATCAACCGGATGATCAATTTCAACAATCCCGATTACGCCATCCTCGAGCTTGAGGCCGCGCCGGATCTTCCCAAGCCGCTCGCGATCGCACCCGATCCCGCGGCCAGCCTGGTCGGGGCGGGCCAGCCGCAGATCTATGTGATGGGTTTTCCGGCGCAACCCTTCACGGATGCCGGCGCGCCCGATGCGGAGCCGCCCCGACCCGGTCATGAATATGCTGAAATCCTTGAAAAACTGTTCCGAAACCGCTTTGGCAGCAAGCGATGGGCGCCCGGCATGATCGAGGCGGGGCCGGGGCAATTGGCCGGCGATCCGCGCAAATGGGTCATGAGCCATGACGCCAGCACGCTGGGGGGCAATTCCGGCTCCTGCGTCGTCGAGTTCCAGAACAGCGGCGCGACCGTGCTGGGCCTGCATTTCGGCGGAATGGCGCGCAAGGAAAACTGGGCGCATGTGCTTGCCGCGCTGCGGGAGGATTTCGCGGATGTTCCGGGCATCACCTGGCAGGCCTAGCCGCGTCTCGGCGGGGCGGTCATTGGTCCCATAGCGGTTGCCTATGGCTGAAATCGGTGCGATGTGGGCATGCCCAGATTTTCGCGAACAAGCCGATGCCGACACGATCGACACTTGCTGAACTGAACTGGAACCTGCTGCGCAGCTTCCACGCCATCGCGGAAGAGCGGGGCATCACCCGTGCCGCGAAGCGTCTGAACATGAGCCAGCCCTCGGTCAGTCTCGCGCTGCAAAAGCTCGAGGATCAGCTGGGCTGTCAGCTTGTCTTTCGCGGCAGCCGGCATTTCGCGCTGACGCTGCGCGGGGAAAAGATCTATCAGGAATGCGCCGAGATCCTGCGCGGCGTGGACCGGATCTCGCAGCTTGCCGAGGACAGCAATGACGAGAAATTCGGTGAATTGCGGCTCAATATCATCAGCCGTCTGCATTCGCCGCTGATCGACGAGGCGCTGCGGCTTTATCACCAGCGCCACCCCTCGATCAGCTGGCGGATTCAGGTGCAGAACTCGATCGAGACGGTGCGCCAGATCGCGCAGGACCGCAGCGGTATAGGCATCTGCCTGCTCAACAAGCCGATCATCAATCTGGAATGCCGGCCGCTGTTTCGCGAAGAGTTCAGCGTCTATTGCGGGGCCGAGCATCCGCTGTTCGGGCAGGCCCAGGTCGAATTGCGCGAATTGGCGCAAGAGCCCTTTGTCACCTTCAGTTGCGCGACCGAGGGGCAGGGGCTGGAACCCATGGTCATGCTGCGCGACGGGCTTGGACTAGGTCGCCGGATCAGCGGCTCAAGCCATGATCTGGCCGAGATCCGCCGCATGATCATCGCGGGGCTGGGCATCGGGATCCTGCCCGACCTGACCGCCGGCGATGCCGTCGAGGCGGGTCAGCTCTGGCCGTTGCGTCTGGCCGGACAACCGCTGGGGGCGGATGTGTTTCTGGTTTATAGCGCAATGGATGATCTGACCGTTCCCGAGCGGCAATTCGTCGAATTGCTCGATGAGCTGCTCAAACTCTATCCCGGGATGGCGTGAACGCCGCGGCCCGGTGACTGGGCCGCGGCGTCAGGCAGATCAGCGGTCGGCGCGCCGCACCACCGCGTGCAGCAGCATGTTCAGACCGGCACGGAAATCCTCGGGGTCGCAGTTTTCCTCGCTGTTATGGGTGATCCCGCCCTTGCAGGGGGTGAAGATCATCGCCGTCGGGCAATGCGTCGCCATGTGATAGGCGTCATGCCCGGCCTGCGACTGGATATCGCGCCAGTTCCAGCCCTGACGCACCGCTTCCTCACGGACCAGCCCGATCAGCCCGGCGTCGAAGATGTCTCCGCCCCATGTCCATTCGTCCTCGACCTCGACCTCGCATCCGGCCATGGCGGCTGCGGATTGCGCGGCGCGGCGCATCTTTTCGGCCATGACGCGTGCGGTGATCGGGTCGGGATGGCGGACATCGGCGACGCATTGCGCCGATTCCGACAGGATCCCCGGCTTGTTCGGCCAAGCCGCCAGACGCGAGCCGGTGGCCTTGCCGTCATGGACCGCGAATTCCCAGCCGATATCGTCCACCGCGGTCAGCCAGCGCGCGCCTGCGATCAAGGCATTGTGGCGCAGGTCCATGGGGGTCGGGCCGGTATGGGCGGTCTGGCCCTTGAACATCACGCGCATCCCGTGGCTGGGATAGCCGCCCGTCACCACGCCCACTTCGCGCCTTTCGGCGTCAAGGATCGGGCCTTGCTCAATATGCAGTTCGAAATAGGCGTCGATCTCGCCCGCCTTGCAGGTCTGCTCACCACGATAGCCGATGCGCTCGAGTTCCGAGCCAAAGCGCGCGCCGTCGTCGGCGATCAGGTCATGCGCCCATTGCGTGTCATATTTCCCGACATAGACGCCCGAGGCGACCATGGGCGGCGAGAACCGCGCGCCTTCCTCATTCGTCCAGTCCACGATCACGATGGGGCGGCGAGTGACATGGCCCGCATCGTTCAGGCTGCGGACCAGTTCAAGCCCGGCCAGAACGCCCGCGATTCCGTCGAAACGCCCGCCATTGATCTGGGTGTCGAGATGGCTGCCGATCAGGATGGGGGGCAGGTCGTTTTCAAGCCCGTCGCGGCGGCCAAAGATATTGCCCATCTCGTCGATCTCGACACTCAGCCCGGCCTCGCGGCACCACGCGACAAACTGGTCGCGGATCTCGCGATCGGAATCCGTCAGGGTCAGGCGGGCCAGCCCGCCCGGACGTCCCTGTCCGATCTCGGCCGAGCGTTCAATGGTGGACCAGAAGCGTGCGAGATCCACGCGAGTCTCTGCAGAGAAACTCATCTCATTACCTCGTTCTTTATTTTTAAGTCAGATCCGGATCAGGACGTGCCGGTCACGGCCGTGATGATCTGGGGGAAGAGAACCAGCAGGACCAGCACCGCGACCATGGCGCCAAGGAATGGCAGCAGGTAGCGGAAGGATGCCGACATCGGGATGCCGGCGGTGCGGCAGGCGGCCATCAGGTCGATCCCGAGCGGAGGCGTATTCGCGCCGATCGCCAGGTTGATGCAGAGCAGGATGCCGAAATAGACCGGGTCGATCTGATAGGCGGCAAGGACCGGCACGAAGATGGGCGCAAGGATCAGGATGATCGCGAGCGATTCCATGAAGGTTCCCAGCAGCAGCACGATCAGCATGATCAGCAGCAGGGCGACCATCCCGCTATCGGTCATCGCGAGGATGCCGTTCACGGCAAGCTGCGGCACCTGTTCGGCGGCAAGGATCCAGCCAAAGACCGAGGCCGAGGCGATCACCAAAAGGATCGAGCCGGTCATTTCGGTCGTGTCGCGCAGAATGCCCTTGAAGCCTTCCCAGGAAAGGCTGCGATAGAAAAGACCGCCCACGAGCAGGGCATAGACGACGCCCGCGCCCGCCGCTTCGGTCGGGGTGAAGATGCCCGCCCGGATGCCGCCCACGATGATGAGAGGGGCGATGAGCGCCGGGATCGCCGAGATGAAGGCGCGTCCGATCACTGCACCTGTCGCAGGCTCTCCGCCGCGCCAGCCGTGGCGGCGCGAGATCCACCAGGCCACGACCATCAGCGCAAGGCCCAGCATCAGGCCGGGAATGATCGCGCCGATGAACAGCTGGCCGATCGAGGTATTGGTGGCCGTGCCATAGACGATCAGGACGATCGAGGGCGGAATGACCGTCCCAAGCGAACCCGCGCAGCCCAGTGCAGCCGATGAAAATCCGGGATGATAGCCCCGCTCGCGCATGGCGGGCAGCATCATCGTGCCGATCGCCACCACATCCGCCACGCCCGATCCCGAGAGCGAGCCGAAGAGCATGCAGGCGGCGATCATCACGATGGCCAGACCGCCTGTGCTGCGCCCGACAAGCGCCGCGCAGAGATTGACGATGCGGGGCGCAAGCCCGCCCTGAACCATCAGCATCCCCGCCATCAGGAACAGCGGAATGGCCAGCAGGGTGAAGCTGTCGATCCCGGCGATCATCCGCTGCGCGACGACCATCATGGGCGCGAGATCGGCGATAAAGAGATATAGGACCGAAGCAAGGCCAAGGGCCACGGCGATCGGCGCGTCGATGAGGACCAGGAACACGAAGGTTCCCAGCAATAGTGCAAGTTCAAAGCTCACTTGCCGATCCTTCCGGCGAAAATTGCGATCAGCGACAGGGCCGCGCCGATGGGGAGGCACAGGTAGAACAACCCTCCGGGCAGGTTCAGCGCCGTGGTCGCATGATGCCAGGTGAACCCGGTGATTTGCCAACCGGTCACCAGCAGCACCAGCAAGAAGATGACACTGGCCCCCGTCGCCAGACGGCGGATGACTTCGCGCAGCCGACCGGGGCGGATGATCAGGTCAGTGAGCCCGGCCTCGAAATGCGAGCCGCGCGCGAAGCCCGAGATGATCCCGATGAAGCTGACCCAGACCAGGATCAGGCGGGGCAATTCCTCGGACCAGCGCGGGGTCACGCCCAGGGCATAGCGGGAAAACACGACCCAGGCGACGATGGCGGCCAGCGCTGCGACGCCGATCGCGCCGAGGCTGCGGGCAAGCCAATCCAACCGGTTGGAAATCCTGCTCATGCCTTGTCCTGTGCTTTCAAAGGGACGCAAAGCTGGCATTCGTCGCAATAGGCGGCGACCACGACCCATTCCTCGGACAGAACCTCGACCTCATGGACGACGCCGGGGGGAAGGCGCAGGGCCGTCCCCTCGGTCATGAAATATTCGCGCCCGTCCGCGCGCAGCACGGCTTCACCCTTCAGGGTCAGCGTCACCTCATCGCGGGGATGGGCATGGGGCACGCTGCGCGCGCCCTTCTTGCCCGTCGTCACCGCAAGCTTGATGAAGCCTTCGCCCCGTTCCTTTGGCGAAAACAGGACCTTCTGGCTGAAGTCGAAGAGCTGGACCGGCTCGATCTGATCCAGCTGGCGGAGTTCGGGCGCGCGTGGGCTCATTGACGATATTTCTCCATGAGGCCGAGCAGTTCCTCGCCATAGAGGTCGGCATTGGCGTCCCATACCGGCTTGACCGCCGCTTCAAAGGCCGCCTTGTCCACGTCGTTGAACTCCATGCCCTTTTCCTTGAGCTTGGCGATCATATCGGCATCGGAATCCGCGACCATCTGGCGCTGCTTCTCGCCCCATTCCTGTGCGGCTGCCTCGACGATCTGCTGGTCCTCGGGCGAGATCTTGTCCCAGACCGGCTTCGACAGCACCAGCGAGGCTGCGCCCCAGACATGCTGGGTGTTCGAGACGTATTTCTGCACCTCGAAGAAGGACGAGGACCAGATGATCGAGAGCGGGTTTTCCTGCGCGTCGAACACACCCTGCTGCAGCGCCGAGTAAAGCTCGCCGAAGGCCAGCGGCGCGGGCTGTGCGCCCATCACCTCAAAGGTTTCCAGACGCACCTTGTCAGGCGTCACCCGGATCTTGAGACCAGCCAGATCGTCCGGCGTCACGACCGGTTTCTTCGAGTTGGTGACGTTGCGATAGCCGTTTTCCCACCAGGCCAGAACCTTGATGTTCTTGTCCTCGAGCAGGCCGGACAGCGCGGTCCCAAGCTCGCCATCCAGCGCGGCAAAGGCCTTGTCGCGCGAGGCCCAGGCATAGGGCATCTCGATGATGCCAAGCTTGGGCTCGATGGTCTGGAACGATCCCGCGCCGATGACGCCGCCCTGAACCGCGCCGAATTGCAGCCCTTCGATCATGTCCTTTTCATTGCCCAGCTGGCCACTGGGGAAGACCTCGATATTCACGCGGCCTTCGGTTTTCTCGCCAACCTCCTTGGCAAAGCCCTGCGCGGCGACGTTCCAGCTATGGCTGTCGGCCAGCACATGGCCGATGCGGATGGTCGTCTGGGCGGCCGCGGGTCCGGCGAGGCAGATCGCCGAGGCGGAGAGCAGCATTCCTGCAAGACCGGCGCGGAAAGCTCTGGAATTCGACATGGGGTTCTCCTGTTGGTCTGGTTATTTCGCTCGCTTGAACCATCACCGGGGGCGGATGACAAATAGGGGCGATCAATGCTTCCGATGCATTCCGGCTATGGATTGAAATCCATACTGCCTGACGATTGGGCAATACTGGGCCGGATCTCTGACCCGGTAAAGTGTCAAAGGGCGGCGCTGGGGCCGCCCTCGACATGCATGTGCCTGGCTTTGAACGCTTAAATAAGCCTGCGCGGAATCGTTTCGCTCCAGTCGCGCTGCGCCATTTCCGTTTCGCCCTCGAAGGCGATCAGATGGCCCGAGATAAAGAAACTGTCGAGATCCGAGGTCATTTCCGTCACCGTCTCGATGCGCGAGCGCCAGCCGTCGCGGCCCATCTCGTAGCTTTGTGTCAGAACGTAGCGGGCCGAGAGCGGATCCTCGGGACGAACGGTCAGTTCGCGCCGCAGATTGTGGCAAATCTCGGTCCCGATCTCGTCGAAGCGCACAATGCCCTCGCCGAACAACCCGCCGCGCCCCTCGGTGACATAGGTCGCCGTGCCCGTCAGGTGGTCAAAGGAGGATTGCCGCAGCATCAGTCCGGGATCGAGCTGGCTCATCGGGGTGGCCGGGCCATGGGCCGGCGGCTGGAATGCGACCGGGACCTGCGCCGCCTCGGGGCTTCGCAAAGGCAGGCTGAGCGTCGAGCGGGCAGGGACGACCGAGAGCGCGGCCGCATAGGGCGCGGGCCAGATGATCGGCCAGTAAGCCGTGCCGACGGAAACCTGGATGCGATGGCCCTTGGCAAAGCGGTGGCCACAGGCCGAAAGCGTCACTTTGACATCATAGGCCTTGCCGGGTTCAAGCGGCGCGGGGTTTTCATGGCCGTCGCGATGGGTCAGGTTCAGCACCTGATAAGAGACGCGCAGCACCTCGCCCGAAGGCAGCACGTCGCAGAGCCGCACCGCGATTTGCGCGACCGGGGCATCCGCGCTGAGCCGCAGCACCAACTCCGGAGCGCCGAGGATTTCGATATCGGCTTGCAGGGGCGCGGTGACGAAATTCAGCGAGCCGCCGTCGTCAAGGCGCTGGTCGGTCGGCATCTCTCCCGCGCAGCCGGTTCCCATCCATTCCCCCGCCGCACGGCCATGATCCTGCGGCGAGCAGACCGACAAAGCCGCGTCCGAGGTTTCCTGTTTGTCCGACAGTGAACCATCCGCACGCAGATGAAACAGCGCCGGGCTGATTGCGGGGCTGGGCCAGTTGGCCTCACCAACCCAGCGTCCGGGTTGAGATGTGCGAGTGCCGCTGGTCGGGCAGGCATCATTGATAAAGGCTTTCATCTGCGGCTCATCCATGATGCCGGTATCGATGCCTTTCAGCCAATGATCCCACCAGCGCACGGCCTCTTGAAGGAAGCCGATGGCCGGGCCGGGCACGCCGTCATGCGGATAGACATGGCCCCAAGGCCCGATGATCCCGCGCGAGGGGACCTTTAGATGTTCCAGAATACGCGGGACCGAATTGGTATAGCTGTCCGCCCAGCCGCCGATCACCATGACGGGGCATTGGATCGCCGACCAGTCCTCTTGCACCGAGCCATGCTTCCAATAATCGTCATAGCTCTGATGTGCGGCCCAGAGCGCGGGGAAAAAGGGCAGGTTCTCGATCCGCTCCAGCCAGCGGTCGCGCCAGGCCTCGCCCGCGATCTCGGGATCGAGGGGGCGCGACTGATAGGCCAGCATGATCGACCCCCACCAGAGGTTGTCGTTCAAGAGGCAGCCGCCCATGAAATGGATATCGTCGCGGAAGCGGTCATCGGTCGAATAGGCCGTCAGGATCGCCTTCAGCGCCGGGGGACGGCGCGCGGCGACCTGCAGGCAGTTAAAGCCCGACCAGCTTTTCCCCATCATGCCCACATTGCCCGAACACCAATCCTGCGCCGCGATCCAGTCGATCACCTCCAGCGCGTCGTCCTGTTCCAGCTTCAGATATTCATCGGCCAGGTGGCCCTCGGAATCGCCGCTGCCGCGCATATCGACGCGGATCGCGGCATAGCCGTTCTGCGCGAAATAGCCATGCATGGCCTCATCCCGGCCACGGGTCCCGTCGCGCTTGCGATAGGGGATATATTCCAGAACGGCGGGAACGGGCGTCGAACGCGCGCCAGCGGGAAGCCAGATCCGGGCCGCGAGCCGCGTGCCGTCCCGCATGGTGATCCACGTGTTTTCTATGACTTCAAGGCTCATCTTGCCCTCCAGAAGAATGCGTGAGGCCGGAGGGCGCCAAGGCGCCCCCTGAATTTTTGGGTGATTTCGGAAAGGGTCAGGCGCGAGCGGCCATGACCTCATCGAGCCAGTCGGTGCGCAATTGCGGCACGGCATCGAGCAGGCGGCGGGTATAGGGATCGCGCGGCGCAGCAAAGAGCGTGGCGGTGTCGTTCGTCTCGACAACGCGGCCCTTGCTCATCACCATGACCCGATCGGCGAGGCGCTGGACCACGGACAGATCATGGGTGATGAAAAGATAAGTCATGCCCAGATCGTCCTGCAACTTGCGCAGAAGCCGCAGAATATCCTCGGCCACCAGAGGATCCAGGGCCGAGGTCACCTCGTCGCAGATCATCAGATCCGGTTCAGCCGCCAGCGCACGCGCAATGCAGACCCGCTGCTTCTGGCCGCCCGACAAAGCCGAGGGCAGACGCGCCGCGAAATCTGCCGGAAGCCCGATCTGTTCCAGAAGCCGCGCCACCTCGTCGCGCTGCGCCTTGCCTGTAAGGCCGCGGAAATGCGCAAGCGGTCGCCCGATGGCCTCGCCCACGGTCTGGCGCGGGTTCAGCGCCACATCGGGCAGCTGATAGACCAGCTGGATGCGACGAAGCTGATCGGCAGAGCGGTCGCGGAAGCGCGGCGGCAGGTCCGCGCCGCCAAAGCGGACCGCACCCGCGCGCGGCGGCAAAAGCCCCGAGACCAGCCGCGCCAGCGTCGATTTCCCCGAGCCGGATTCACCCACAACCGCCAGCGTTTCGCCCCGCTTCAACTCCAGCGAGACATCGTGCAGCACCGGCGTCGAGCCATAAGACGCATTGACGTTTTTCACGCTCAGCAGGGTCTCGCCGGTACGGTGATGCACGTCGGCGGTCGCCCCCAGACTTTCGCGACGCTCGGAAACAAGCTGCCGGGTATAGTCCTGCTGCGGGTTTTCCAGCAGTTCGGCGGTCGGACCCATTTCGACCTCGCGGCCATGGCGCAGGACCATCAGCCGGTCGGCGATCTGGGCAATGACGGCCAGATCATGGGTGATGTATAGCGCCGCCGTGCCATAGCGGTGGATCACGTCCCGCAGCAGCGCCAGAACCTCGATCTGGGTCGTCACGTCCAAGGCGGTGGTCGGCTCGTCCAGCACGAGGATGTCGGGCTTTCCGGCCATCGCCATCGCGATCATCGCGCGCTGCAATTGCCCGCCCGAGACCTGATGCGGATAGCGCTCGCCGAAATGCTCGGGGTCGGGCAGTTGCAGGGCGCGGAACAGTTCCAGCATCCATGCGCGGGCCTCGGCCTCGGGCATCCCGCGCAGCAGGGGCCCCTCAAGGACCTGCTTGTCCAGACGCATCGCCGGGTTGAAGGCCGCCGCCGCACTTTGCGCAACATAGGCGATGCGGGCTCCGCGCAGGGCCTCGCGTTGCGGCCGGGATGCAGAGCGCATCTCGGTCCCAACGAGACGGATCTCGCCTCCGGTGATGCGGCAACCGCCGCGACCGTAACCCATCGAGGCAAGGCCGATGGTCGATTTCCCGGCCCCGGATTCGCCGATCAGGCCCAGGACCTCGCCGGGTCTCAGATCCAGCGAAACGCCATGCAGCAAGACCGCGCCATTCGGGGCCTCGACCCGAAGGTCGCGGATTTCAAGGACATTCGCGCTCAACGGTTCTCTCCTTGCACCATGGTGCGACCGGCCAGCGCCCAATCCACGACGAGGTTGACCCCGATGGTGACCAGCGCAATGGCCCCGGCCGGGAAGAGGGGGGCGTAAAGCCCGTAAAGGATGCCCTGCTGGTTGTCCCGCACCATTCCGCCCCAATCCGCGAAGGGGGGCTGCACGCCCAGACCCAGATAAGAGAGGCCGGCTACGAAGAGGAAGGTGAAGCAGAAGCGCATGCCGAATTCAGCCAGCAGCGGCGGCAGGGCGTTCGGCAGGATTTCCCGACGCAGCATCCACCACAGCCCCTCGCCACGCAGGCGGGCAACCTCGGCATATTCCATGACGACGATGCCTTGGGCGACGATGCGGGACAGGCGGAACACCCGCGTGCTGTCCAAAAGCGCAATGGTTCCGATCAGCACCGGCAGGCTCGAGCCCAGAGATTGCAGCACCACCAGCGCCGAGATCAGCACCGGGATCGACATGATGACGTCGACAAAACGCGCGCCGATCATGTCGGGCCAGCCGCCATTCAGCGCGGCCAGAAAGCCGAGCGGCACGCCGATCGCAAAGGAAATCAGCACCGCCGTCAGCGAGACGCCGACCGACATGCGCGCCCCGTAAAGCAGCCGGGACAGCATGTCGCGCCCGTTCTGGTCGAGGCCCAGCAGATGCTCGGCACTCGGGTCGGCAAAGGGCGCGCCGACGACATCCTCTTGCCCAAAGGGGGCGAGGCTGGGGCCAAAGATGAACAGGAAAACCGTGGCGGCGATGATGATCAGGCCGATCGCTGCCGAGATCGGCAGCGGCCGTCCGAAGATACGGAGGGTCATGGCTTATGCCTCCTTCGAGCGCGGATGGCGCAGACGCGGGTTCAGCGCGATGGCGGAGATGTCGGCGATCATGTTCAGGATCACGTAGACGGCGGCAAAGACCATCGCCGCGGCCTGAACCATGGGCAGGTCACGCTTGGAGACGGCATCGACCATGAAGCGGCCAAGGCCGTTATAGTTGAAGATCGCCTCGACCAGCACGACGCCCGCGATCAGATAGGTCAGGTTGAAGGCCACGACATTGATGATCGGCGCAAGCGCATTGGGCGTGGCATGACGCAGGACGACACGGCCATTCGGGATGCCTTTGAGATAGGCGGTCTCGATATAGGGTTGGTCCATCACGCCCAGCACGGTGGTGCGCGTCATCCGCATGATCTGCGCGACCGTCACCAGAACCAGCACCAGCATGGGCAATGTGGTCGCTTGCAACCATGCCCCAAGCCCCATACCCGACCATGTATCGGCAAGGCTCGGCAGCAAGCCCCATTGCACTGAGAAGAACAGGATCAGCAGCAGGCCAAGGAAATATTCCGGCAGCGAGACCGTGGCCAGCGCCACCACATTGGCGATCCGATCAAACAGCGAGCCGCGCCATGCCGCCGAAAGGATGCCGAGCCCGACGGCCAGCGGCACGGCGATGATCGCGGCATAGCCCGCCAGCGCCATGGTATTGAGAAAACGCGGCCAAAGCAGGTCGGCGACGGGCTGGCGGTTTGCCAGTGAAACGCCCAGATCGCCGTGCAGGATACCTCCGGCCCAAGCGAAATAGCGGCTGACCGCCCCGGCATCGAGGCCCAGCTGCTCGCGCAAGGCGGCCAGCGATTCCGGCGTCGCATTCTGGCCCAGAATGGCGGCGGCGACATCGCCGGGCAGGATCTCGGTGCCGGCAAAGACCAGCACCGAGACGAGGGCGAGGGTCACGACCCCCAGCCCCAAGCGTTGCAGGATCAGCTTGCCCATCAAGCCGCGAGCCAGACTTTTTCGGCCATGCGCGCGCCCATCAGGTTGAACATCGGATGCGGCGTGACGCCTTGCACCTTGTTCGAGACGCCGTCGAGATAATCCCCGAACATCGGGATCATCACTCCGCCATCGTCATGGATCATGCGCTGGAGTTCCCAATAGATCTCGCGGCGCTTCTCGTCATCGAGCAGGGCGCGGGCCTCCGTCAGCAGGCGGTCGAAATCGGCATTCGCCCAATGGCTGTCGTTCTGGGCCGAGCTCGACTGGTAGGCGATGGTCAGCATCTGGTCCGCGGTCGGACGCCCGCCCCAATAGGACATGCAGAAGGGCGCTTTCATCCAGACATTGTCCCAATAGCCATCGGCAGGCTCGCGCTGGATCGAAACGTCGATGCCCGCGCCGCTGGCCGCGGTGCGATAGACCGCCGCCGCATCGACCGCGCCGGTGAAGGCCGCGTCCGAGGTCTGCAAGGTGACCGACAGGCTGTCCATTCCGGCCTTTTTCAGGTGGAATTTCGCCTGTTCCGGATCATAAGCCCGCTGCTTCAACTCCTTGTTGAAGAAACGATCCGTCACCGGGATCGGATGGTCATTGCCCAGCGAGCCATAGCCCATCAGCGCGGTTTTCAGGAGCTGCTCGCGGTCGATCGAGTATTTGATCGCCTGACGGACATTCACATCGCTGAAGGGCGCACGGGTGCAGTCCATCAGGAAGGTGTAATGCTGGCCCCCGGCCGAGCGTACGATCTGCAGATTGCGATTGCGCGCCAGCAGGTCCACGGTCTTGAAATCGAGGCTGTTGATGGCATGGACCTGACCCGACATCAGCGCATTGGTGCGCGCCGACACGTCATTGATGACGATGACCTCGACCGCGTCGACATTGGCGCAGCCCGGCTTCCAGTAATTCTCGTTGCGGGTGAAGCGCGCGCGCACACCGGGCTCGACGCTTTCGGGGATGAAGGGGCCGGTGCCGATCGGGTTCGCCCAGTCGCTGAAACCCTCGGGCACGACAAGGAAGTGGTAATCCGACAGCACATAGGGCAGGTCCGCATTGCCCGAGGTCAGGGTGATCTTGACCTCGAAATCCGAGATTTTCTGGATGTCGGCAAAACCCGCCGCGACCGAGCGCGCCGCCGAGGAACTGTCGCCGCGATGCAGGTTCAGCGAATAGACGACATCATCGGCGGTGAGGGACTTGCCGTTATGGAAAGTGACGCCCTGCCGGACCTTGAAGACCCATTCCACGGCACCTTCGGCAGCTTCCCACGACTCGAAAAGCTCGGGCTGGGCGGTATTGCTCGCGTCGATCTCGACCAGACCGTTCATCACCATATAGGCTTGGTTGACCGGCACCCAATCGTTCAGCTTGCGGATGTCGAAATCATCGGTGGTCGAGCCGCCGCCGATCCCCATGCGCAGCAGGCCACCGCGTTGCGGCTGTTCCTGGGCCCTCAGGCCGCCGGGCAGCATGGAGAGCGCCGAAAGACCTGCGGCTCCGGCAAGAAAACCGCGCCGGCCGAATTGAAAGAGACGAGTGTCAGTCATGTGCATATCCGACGCGGACAAGCGCCGCGCCTCCCAGTTTTTTATGCCCCGAAGGGCGGTTTGTTGATTTTCATCACAACCTAGAGAAGCCAGGTCCGGAGGCAAATGACTTTCTGTCATACCCCTGTGACGCGACTGCAATCATCGGGCGGCGTCAGGCCGGATCCCGCCATGCCGGTTGCTGGCGATCAGCCAGGTTTCAAGCCTTTTTGCGGCGCTGCGCTGATGTCTTTGCGTCGAGCGCATCAGATAGTAGCGGCCCTGACCCAGCAGCCGGTAGGGATGTGCCTCGACAAGTGCGCCGCGGTCGATCAGATCCTGCACGACCCAGGTCCAGCCCATGGCAATGCCGATCCCCTGCATCGCGGCTTCGATGGCCAGGCGATAGCTGCCCATCTTCCAGCGCGTCGTGGCTTCGGGCAGTTGCAACTCGGCATTGAACAGCCAGTTTCCCCAATCCGTCCATTCCTTGAAGGTTTCCTCCATGGTCAGCAGCAGGGGGGCTTTACGCTCGATCAGCGGTGGCTGGCCCGGCGCCATGACGGGGATCATTTCCTCGGGGCCCAGCGGCTGCATGACGAAATCCGCCATCTGAACCGGCCGGTGATAGATCGCGAGGTCATATTCGTCGGGCCGAAGCTGCGAGATATTCTCGTCAATGCGCAGTTTCAGTTCCAGCCAGGGCAGGTCCAGACGCATTTGGGCCAGCCGCGGCATCACCCAGAGATCCGCCACCCCCTGCGAGCAGGCCAACACGACCCGGTCCCGATCCCGGGTTCCCTGAAGCCCTTCGCCAAGTTCCGACAGCGCGTCGATCGCCTGACCGACGCGCAGGGCATAATCCTGCCCAAAGCCATTCAGCGTCACTCCCGAGGCTGTGCGGTCGAAAAGCAGCGCGCCGACATGGTCTTCGAGCCGGGCGATCTGTCGGCTGACGCCGCTTTGGGTCAGGCCGAGGATCTGCGCCGCAGCCGAGATCGAGCCGCATCGCGCGACGGTCTGAAATGCGACAAGCGCTGGAAAAGGCGGGATTCTGGGGCCGGACATGGAGCGGTTCCGAGTTCAAGGGTCAGGGCGAAGGGACGCGGTCAATCCCGGCCCGGAAGGGCATGAAATTTCATCATGGCTCCATGCGCAAGCGCTGCTTGTGCTTTGTTCCGCCTGACATAAGAGGGCGGAGCGCCCGGCCGCCATCTTTATCGGGCGAAAACGCAACGCGGGCCGGCCATTCTGCCGTGCCATTTCGGAGTTCTGGGCATGAGCTTGCCTGATCTTGTCGGCCTTGCCGGCGCAGCATTCTATCTTGGTGCCTATGCATTGCTTCAGACGGGCAAGCTAAGCCTGGGCGACTGGCAATATGCCGCGCTGAACATCCTGGGGGCGGCCGCGCTGATCGGCTCTCTGACCTGGAACTGGAACCTCGGCGCCTTCATTTCCCAAACCGCGTGGCTGCTCTTCACGGTGATCGGCTTCGTGCGGAACTATCGCGCCAAGTATCGGGCGAATCCGGTCGGAATGGCCTGAGACCGGCCCTCTGGCCTGCCGGCCCGCGGCCTCACCGGGCCGGGCTGGCAGCGCCCCCGGCTTGCCGCCTCGGACGGGCCTGATCGGCAGGCGGCTCCCAGCCCTGGGTCCAGTAATGGGCGTTGGTGAATTCACTGCGCTGAAATCCCCGCGCCACGAGCCAGTCGCGCGCCGCCATAGAATCCTGCCTTTCGGCCGCGAAAAAGACATAGCGCCCGGTTTCCGGTGGCGCGATGGACTGAAGCGCGGCCAAGGTCGAGGTTTCGGACCGAAGAAGCCATTGCAGATCCACCCCCTCGGGATGGCGGATCGGCTGGCGGTCGGCCAGATCCGCGACGACGATGCGCGCGATGCCCTGCGTATCGGCAGGCAGGATCTCAAGCGCGCGCGCAATGATCGGCAAGGCCGTCTCATCCCCGATATAGGCGATCCATTCGGCGCTTTGGGGTGTCTTGCCGCCGGGGCCGGTCAGGGCGACGCGGTCCCCGGGCTGTGTCTCGCGGACCCAATCGGTGACGCGGCCGCCCTCATGCAAAAAGATGTCCACATCGATCCATTGGCAATCCGCTGCGATCGACCGCACGGTATAGGGCGGGCGGTGCCAGCGATCGACACCGCCCGGCCAGACCATCGCGCCATTCTCGTCGGCATGAGGCAGCCCCGCGCCCTCGGGGCCAAAGATCAGACGGAAATGCATCCCGCCCGCGCCGAAGCGCGCGAAATCTCCTGCCAGCCGGAGCCTGCGAAACGAGGGCGAGAGGACGCGGTTCGACATCACCTCGGCAATCGTCAGCTTGGCGGGGCTGGCAGGCTGCGGCCGGATCTCCCAATCCAGATGCAGCGGCGGCTGGTGATGCTCGGTCGCGAAATGCATCACCGCCTCGCGCAATTCGGCAAGGCGCGCGTCGGTCTCGGCTTCCAGCACCAGAGCGCATCCATCCGCCGCGGCGGCCAGCGACAGACGCGAATCCCCCAGATCCATCAGAAAGCCGGAGGGCGTGGTTTGCAGGTCCAGCCCCATCTCGGCCGCTTCCTCGCCCAGCATCCGGCCGACGCGGTCCAGCGGCAAACCGATCCGTGCTGCATGTCTGACCGCCATTTACCCTCGCCTGTCCCGTTTCGCCGCGACTGGCGGCATTTCAGAGTGAATAACTCGGGATTCTTGGCATTCCGCCACACGTTTGGCAAGGGAGCCGCGCCACATGGCGAAGCGGCGGAAGGGGAGAGAAATGCCGAAACTCAAGCAAATGCTTGCCATGGCCCTTGCGGCCCTGGGGCTGGCCGGACCCGCTTTGGCCTGCGAGGGTTGGCTGCTTGATGCGCCCGAAATCCACGCAAGCCCGCTTTGCGTGCCCGCGGCGCCAAAGCGCGTCGTCGTGCTGGATGCGAGTTTCGGGCTGAGCGTCGGGATGGATGTGGGCCTGCCGATCGTGGGGGCTCCGCTCGATATGATGAGCGACGCGGCCCTGAAGGCGCGCGCGACCGAGCGGGGCGTGACCCGCACCGCCTTTGGGCAGAGCCCAGCCTCGAAACCATCGTCGCGCTTGAACCGGATCTGATCCTTGGCTACACCGGCGACCATGCGATGGCGGGCGCGATCTATCCGCAATTGGCCCAGCTTGCCCCGACCCTGCTTTACGGCTCGACCGACTGGCGCGGCTTTTATGGGGTGCTGGCCGGGATTACCGGCAAGCAAGACGAGATCGCCGAGCAGCTCCTCGCCTTTGATGCACGGCTGGCCGGGATCAAGGCGCGGGTGCCGGTCCGCACGGTTTCGGTCCTGCGGATCACCTCTTGGGATTTTCAGGTCTATCTGGATGCGCCCCAGAGCTATGCGCCTTTCGAGATCATGAAACAGGCGGGCGTCAAACGCAGCGCCTATGAGGTCACCGACGACCCCTCGCTGTCCATGAAGCGCCCCGATTGGAGGAGCTTTCCCAGCTTGACGGCGAGGTGCTGCTTTACATCCTCGGCGGCACGAACGATTCCGACAAGGACGGGCGGCACGAGGAAGTGCTGGCCAACCCGCTCTGGCAGATGCTGCCCGCAGTGAAATCCGGCAATGTCCATCGCATCTCGCCTGCGACATGGATGGAATTTAGCGGGCTGGCCTCGGCCCATCGCGTGCTGGACGATATCGATTGTTTCGTGAACGGGTCGCCGTGAGGGTTTCCGCCCTGTTCCTCGGCCTGCTGTTCGCGCTTGTGCTGCTGTCGATCTGGTCGGTCACGGTCGGTTCCTCGGACATCTTGCTGCCGCGCGCCTGGCAGGCGGTGGTCGCGCCGGGGGATGAGCGGGCCGATATCGTGATCCTTTCGGTGCGCCTGCCGCGTGTCATCGCGGCCTTGGCCGCACGGGCGGCGCTGGCGGTCGCGGGCGCGATCATGCAGGCGGTGACCGGCAATCCGCTGGCCGAGCCGGGCCTTTTGGGGATCAATCCGGGCGCGGGCTTCGCGGTCATTCTGGCGATTTCCCTTGCCGGAGTGACGGTGGGCGGGGCGCTGGTGTGGGCGGCGTTCGCAGGGGCGGCGCTGGCGGCGCTCGCGGTCTATCTGCTGGGTCCGGCAGAACGCGGAGGCGCGACGCCGCTGAAGCTGGTCCTTGCGGGCGTGGTAGTCTCGACTTTGCTTGGCGCGGTCGGAACGGCGGTTCTGCTGCGGGATGCGCAGACGCTGGATGTCGTGCGGATGTGGTCGGCAGGCAGTCTGAAGAACCGCGAGATGGCGCAGGTCCTGCCGGTGCTGCCTTGGCTTGGCGCATCGCTGATTGCCGCCATGGTCGTGCGCGAGCAATTCACCGCGCTGAGCCTTGGGGCCGAAACCGCGCGCGGTCTGGGCCAGAACCCGCTGCTCTGGCGGCTGGTCTCGGGGCCGCTGTCGTAGGCCTTGCCGGGGGCGCTGTCGCCATCGCGGAACCTTTGGGCTTTGTCGCGCTGGTCGTGACGCATGTCGTGCGGCGGGCTCTCCGCCCGGATGACCGGCAGATCCTGCATTTTGCCACGCTTGGTGGCGTGGGTCTCGCGCTGCTGGCCGACACCTTGCCGCGCGCGGTGCTGGTGACCGATATTTCCTTGGGCATCACGATGGCGCAGATCGGTTCGCCCTTCTTCATCTGGCTCGCCAATGCCCGTAGCGAGGCCAATGCATGAGAACCGTCTGGCCCCTGCTTCTGGCAGCTCTGCTCGCTGCCTGTCTTGCCGCGCTGGCCTTTGGCGACCAGAGGCTGGGCCTTGGGCATGTGCTGGGCGCACTGCCCGGCGCGCAGGAGACACCCCCGCCACGCGCATGATCGTCAACAGGTTGCGCCTACCGCGCGCGCAGAAGGCGGTGGTGGTGGGCGCGAGCCTTGGCGTCGCGGGCGCCATCCGTCAGGCGATCATGCGCAATCCACTGGCCTGGCCGGGCCTTCTGGGCATCAATTCAGGCGCGGCCTTGGCCGCGACCGCGATCATCGTCGAGTTCCGCACCATCCCGCAGGACCTGCTGACGCTGCTGATATTCGCGGGCGCATTGGTCATGTCGGCGGCGATCTATGCCTTTTCATGGCGGCAGGGGACAAGCTCGGTCCGGATCATCCTGATCGGGATCGGACTGGGGCCGCTGGCCGGGGCAGGGGCCAGCTTCATCTCGAGCTTCGGCGATCCGCCTGCGGTGCAAAGGGCGATGATCTGGCTTTCGGGCAGCCTGCAAGACAGCCGGTGGGAGCGGGTCCGGATTTTGGCTCTGTGGTCCATCCCGCCCTTTGTCGCGGCATGGATTGCGGCGCGGGAACTGGATTTGATCGCCTTCGGAGACACCGTCGCGCGGCGCCTCGGGCAGCGCGTGAACTTGCTGCGCGGGATGGCCGTGCTGATCTGCGCGGCGCTGTCGGGGGCGGCGATCGCGGCGGCGGGACTGATCGGGTTTGTCGGCCTTGCCGCGCGGCGCATCATGCCTCCTGTCCAGCTTCCGGTCGGGCTGTTCACGGCGCTGCTGGGCGCGCCCTTCTTTGGATTCTTGTTGTGGAAACGGCGCAATGCCTGATCCCGAACTGATCGCCCGCAAGGCCAGCATCGGTTATGCCCGCCAGCTGGTGGTCGAGGGGCTGGACCTCGAGATCACGCAGGGGTCTTTCACCGCGCTTCTGGGGCGGAACGGGTCGGGGAAATCAACCGTGCTGCGCAGCCTTGCGGGCCTGCATCCGCTGCAATCCGGCGCGGTGCTGCTCGACGGCAAGGCGATCGCCAGCCTGCCCACGAAATCCGTCGCCCGCCGCATCGGCTTTCGGGCGCAAAGCTCGACCAGGCCCGAGGGGATGACGGTTCTGGATCTTGTCCGGCAAGGCCGCTACCCGCATCGCACGCTCTTTGGCGGTTGGAGCATGGCGGATACCGCAGCGGTCGAAGAGGCGCTGGATCTGACCTCGACCGATCATATGCGCGATGCGAAGCTGGACACGCTGTCGGGCGGCCAGCGCCAGCGGGCATGGATCGCCATGACGCTGGCGCAGCAGGGCGGCATCCTGCTCGATGAGCCGGCGACCTATCTGGACCTTGCCCATCCGATCGAACTCTTGGACCTGGCCCGCGATCTGATCGAGACGCGCGGCACCACGGTCGTGGCCGTCTTGCATGATCTGAATCAAGCCGCGCGCTATTCAGATCACCTTCTCCTGCTGAAAAAGCGCCGCGTCCATTCCCGGGGCACGCCCACCGAGGTCCTGACCGCCCCGGCCATCTCGGAGGTCTTTGGCGTCGAGGTCGCGATCCTGACCGACCCCGACACCGGCAGCCGATCATTCAGGATTACACCGACACGTTCCGCTAAATGGCGAACGTCTCGTCGGGCGGTTGGACTGAAAGCGGCTTTGTCCTGCGCGGCATCAATTCCGAGGGGCTGACGCCCGGCGGGCTGGGCGCGCCGCTGGCTTCCTTCTATATCGACGGGGTGCAGCAGACCGTCGAGGGCACGCGACGCGGCTTGCGCGGCGTCTTCGATACCGAGCAGGTCGAGGTCTATCGCGGCCCGCAATTGACCCTGACCGGCCGCGCGGCGCTGGCTGGCGAGATCTATCTGCGCACCAAGGACCCGGAATTCGAGAGCTCGGGCGCGGCACAACTGACCTATGGCCCGGATGATCACAAACAGGTCGGGCTGGCTTTTGGCGACGCAATCAACGACCGCGTCGCCTACCGCTTCAGCGGCGAATGGTCCGAGAAGGACAGCGATCTGAGCTACCCGTCCTACGAGCAGTATGACCGCTACGACGATTACGTCACCGACGATTACTGGGTGCTGCGCGGCAATGTCCTGTGGCTGCCGACCGAGAATGACGACACCCGCGTGATCCTGAGCTATTCGCGTTCGTTCGACGGGCCGACCCAGAATGATATCGTCGGGCCGCTCTGGTCCACCGGCTCGCCGGGCTACGGCGCGCGGCGCGGCGATAGCTGGGGCGCGCTTCTGCCGGATTAATACCGCACGCAAGTGCTGACTGCCCTGCCGGTCTATCCAGAACTATGCCCTGTTCGGCGAGGCCAGCTACGAATCCGCTCCGAACTGGCGTGTAATCGCTGGCGCACGTCTCGATTATATCGAGCAGGATCAATCCGCTTGGGTCCGCAGCGATGGCGCGGTCACGACCGATGCCGACAGCGATTTCAGCGACAGCGTCTTCATCACCAAGCTTGGCATCGAATACAGTTTCGGCACGGATCAGAGCGTCGCGCTGATCTATCAAGAGGGCTACCGCCCCGGCGGTTCGGCGATCTATGTCGTGGACGGGACCCAATACGAATATGACCCGGAAACGACCCGAAACCTCGAACTGGCATGGCGTGGCCACTTCATGGAGGATCGGCTGCGCGTTGCCGCCAATGTCTTCTATCAGGAATGGCAGGATCAGCAGGTCGAACTGCGCCGCGATCCCGCCGACTGGGAGACCAGCTTCATCGCCAATGTCGGCGAGTCTGAATCCTACGGGGCCGAGCTTGAACTGGCCTGTGCCGCGACGGTGATGCTGGACCTGACCGCCTCGGTCGGGCTGCTGCACCGGGCTGCAATTCCCCGGCGCGCCGGAACGCAATATCTCGCTCGGCTCTGCCTGGAACGACGAGGTTGGTCGCTTCGTGAACGGCCATTTCTCTGCGCAAAGCAGCACAAGTTCGCGGCTGGAACCCTATGTGCCCCAGCCGGTCGAACTGGCGGGATACGGCCTTGTCGACCTTGCCGCGGGCTATGCCTGGGAAGAGGCGCGGATCACGGCCTATGCGACGAACCTCTTCGACAAGGAATATTTCCTCTATGAATACGGTCCGGGCGCCATGGCGACCCTTGGCGACCGTCGCGAGGTCGGGATCCGGCTGGATGACCGTTTCTAGGGAAACCACCGCGTGCCCGCTTTCGCAGGCGCGGCGGCCCGGGCGTGACGTGTGCGGGCTCTTGCCAAGGCCCGTGGCTGGTGGCGCGGGACGGGTGTCCCGCTACAAGGCCTGCATGAGCGTCCGTGCCTGCGTGACGTCACGGGTTCTTTGTCCCTGAGGGATGCGCCCAAGCACATCGCCCAGCCGTCTTTGTGCGGAAAGCGGCTGGCCGCGCTCACGGTCCAGCTCCGCCAGATTGGTCGCGGCGCGAAGTTCCCATGCAACGGCACCCTGCGCCCGTGCCGTGCGGCTTGCGAATTCAAGCTGGGCGCGGGCGGCCTCGGCATCGCCGTCAGCGAGCAAGTGCAGCGCTGCGATGCGTTGCAATTCCGCACTGCACCAATGCGGCCTTCCGCGCGGCGCGTCCGGGTCAAGCCGGGTCACCCAGTCCATGGCGAGACCGGGCAGGATGGTTGCGAGGATATGACGATGCAGGCCGTCCAGTTCGTCGCCATAAAGCTCGATCGCATCATCGGCGGCGGGCGCGCCGTGGCGCAGGCGGTGAACCGCGCCCTGATAGGTCCGGCCCCATTTTGCCCAATAGCTGAAATCATTCTCGACCGAGACCTTCATCAGCAGCGCAGAGAGCGCCTCTGCCTGCTCGATATCGCCCACCCAGAAGGTCAGGGGAATGATCATCATGCCCAGGCCATAGGCCAGGCCCAGAAGATCGCCAGATAGCCCGACGGTGACCGCCTCATGCGCAAGATCCAGCGCCGCGTCGGCCTGACCCGTCAGCCAGAGATGGTTCGACATATTCGCGCGCGCGGTCACGCCCTGCTTGTACATCAGGTCAAGCTGGACATGCGCGGTCATCTGCGCCGTCGAGCGCAGCGCGGCACGACCATGCCGCCCGGCATCGCCCAGATTGCCGTCCCGCCACATGCCAAGCGCGACGATGCGATGTGCCATCGCGATCTGCGCCGCGTCCCCCGAGGCCTCGGCGACCGCCTGAAACTCGCGGGCATAAGTCAGCGCGTCCCCATATCTTGCCTGTGTCAGGCGCGTTCCGAACATGGTCCAGAGACAATCGAGAAGGCAGCTTCGGTTCCCGGTTCGCCGCGCCACCTCGATCGCCTTGATCAGCATGGGCTGGATCTTGGGCGAGAGGCCAAGCGAATTGTACCATGCCTTATGCATGCTCGGGGCAAGCCAGACCAGATCCGTCTCGTCCAGTTCGGGATGCGCGGCCAGGATATCCATCGCGCGCTCGATGATCAGCGCATATTCCTTGAGCATCGAAAGCCGCAGCCACATCGGGCCGCTTTCCACGATCAGTTCCACTGCAAGCCGCGCATCGCCGTCCTTGCCGAGCCCCCAGCAGATCGCCGCGCGCACGTCGGCGGCGATGCGGCGCAGCTCGCCATTGCGGTCCAAGCCCAGATCGCCCGCGCCGGCCCCGATGGCCTGTGCGAGTTCGCTGACGTGATGCGCCGCGTGACGGTGTTGGATGTCCCGCGCATCGCGCCGCGCGGCCAGAAGCGCTGTGCAAAAGGCGCGGGTCGTCTCGAGCAGCCGGTAGCGCATAGCTTCCCCCGAGCAGCTGACGATCACGAAGGATTTGGTGACGAGCGAGGCGACCAGACGCAGCAAGGTCTCGAAGTCGCGCGCCGAGACCCGCAGCGCCGCCTCGAGCTGGAATTCGCCCTGAAAGGCGCTCAGCACGACCAGCAGGTCGCGCTCTTCCTCGCTCAGCAGATCAAAGCTCCATTGCAAGGTCGCGGCCAGGGTGCGATGGCGCGGCAGGGCCGCGCGGCGGCCTGCGTCAAGCAGGGAGATCCGGCCTTCGAGCGCGCGGGCCAGAGGTTCAAGACCGATCGCCTCGATCCGTCCGGCGGCCAGTTCGATCGCAAGGGGGATGCCGTCCAGCCGGCTGGCGATCCGGACCAGCGCGGGAACGTCTTGGTCGCAAAAGGCCATTGCCTGCGCCGCCATCGCTCGTTCGACCAGCAGTTCGACGCCCGGATAATCCAGCGCCGCGCCCATCGTGGCGGGCATCGCCTGCTCGGAGGGCAGGGCAAGCCCGCCCAGGCGCAGGATCGCCTCGCCCTCGATGAGAAAGGGCTCGCGGCTGGTGGCCAGGATACGGAGTTCCGGTGCCTGACGCAGCAGCCGGGCCGCAAGCGCTGCCGTGGCTTCGAGCACATGTTCGCAATTGTCGAGCACCAGCAGCGTCGGCATCTGCACCGCCGCAAGGATGCGGCTTTCGGGCGGGTCGGGGGAAACCCCGGGCGCACAAAGCGTTGCCGCGACCGTGGCGGCCACGAGTTCTGCCGAGGCAAGCGGCGCCATGTCGACAAAGCAGATGCGCAAGGCTTCCTCTTCCGCGAGACACCAGCAGAGCTCGATCGCGAGCCGGGTCTTGCCGATCCCGCCGGGCCCCACGACGCTGAGGCAGCGATGTCTCTGCATCCGGTCCAGGGCCAGAGCCACGGCCTCGCCCCGGCCAATCATCGGCGTCACCGGAGAGACCAGCCCGACCGTGCCGTGGGAGGGCACCGGCTCGGGGCGGGGACAGGCTGCGGGCAGGCAGGTCAGCGCGTAGCCCCGGCCCGGCGCGTTGGTGATATGCGACGGACCCGCCGCGCCCGCGTCCAGCAGACGCCGCAGTGCCGACATCTGCACCCGTAGATTGGCCTCGTCGACATGGGTGCCGGGCCAGGCCGAGGCGATCAGTTCGGCGGAGCCGACGATCTGGCCCGGTTCCTGCGCCAGCCGGTCCAGCAGCGCCATCGCCCGGCTGCCGATCCTGACCGTCTCGCTTTGCCGGAGCAGCACACCCCGCCCCGGGAAATAGCGGTAGTGACCGAACCGGATCTCGTTGCTGTCGTCGTTCTGCTTGTCCATGCCCGCTCTCCGCCGATGGAAAGACGCGGTGATTTTAGGTTCGGCGCTTGGCCATGTCTGCCTTCCGAATTGTGGAATTGACTGGAATCGGGTTCGGCCTTAACTTCTTTGCCCTTTTCGGACGGTAGCCGCAGGCGCGGCCCGGCCGCCGGGTGATCGGTTTTGCAATTTTTTGCGACGATTTACTCGCCAGCGCCCCGGCTAGACCGCAGCATCTTCCCAGCAGCGTCAAATGGAGCACAGGATGCGCGAGCGAACCGAACCGATACTTCCCACGCTGTCGCGGCGCGATGTTCTGGTGGCAGGAGGCGCCGCGATCGGCGCGGCGGTCCTGCCGACTCTTTCCGCTCGCGGCGATGACACCACCCTGAAAAAGGAAGACTTCACCATGTCCTATGTCACGACTTCCGACGGTACCGAGATATTCTACAAGGATTGGGGCCCGGCCGAGGCGCAGGCCATCGTCTTTCATCACGGCTGGCCGCTCTCGGCGGATGATTGGGACAGTCAGATGATGTTCTTTCTGGACAAGGGCTTTCGCGTCATCGCGCATGACCGGCGCGGGCATGGCCGTTCGACCCAGACCTTCACGGGCAATGAGATGGACACCTATGCGGCCGATGTGGCGGCTTTGACCGACCATCTCGACCTGAAGGCCGCGATCCATGTAGGCCACTCGACCGGCGGCGGAGAGGTTGCGCGCTATGTCGCCCGCGCCAAGCCCGGCCGGGTCGGCAAGGCGGTGCTGATCGGCGCGGTGCCGCCGATCATGGTCAAGACCGAGGCCAATCCTGGCGGCCTGCCGATCGAGGTCTTTGACGGGTTCCGCGCCGCCTTTCTCGCGAACCGCGCGCAATTTTTCAAGGATGTCCCCTCGGGGCCGTTCTACGGCTATAACCGCCCCGGCGCGACGCCCAGCCCCGGCGTGATCGAGAACTGGTGGCGGCAGGGCATGATGGGCGGGGCCAAGGCGCATTACGACTGCATCAAGGCCTTTTCCGAAACCGATTTCACCGAGGATCTTAAGGCGATCGACGTGCCGGTTCTGGTCATGCATGGCGATGATGACCAGATCGTGCCCTATGCCGATTCCGCACCGCTTTCGGCGAAATTGCTGAAGAACGGCACACTCAAGACCTATCCCGGCTTCGATCATGGCATGTGCACCACGCATCCCGACGTGATCAATGCCGACCTGCTCGCATTTTTCCAAAGCTGATCACCCCGGAATGAGGAAAAGGCCATGCCCCGGAAAGCCCTGATCGTCATCGACATCCAGAATGATTATTTCCCCCAAGGGGACTGGCCACTTGCCGGGGTCGAGCGCGCCGCCGGGAATGCCGCTCGGCTGATTGCCGCGGCAAGGGACGCGGGCGAGGTGGTCGTTCACATCCGGCATGAATTCGAAAGTGGCGACGCGCCGTTCTTCCGCCCGGCCAGCGAGGGCGCCGCGATCCATGCCTCGGTCGCGCCTGTCCCGGGCGAGCATGTCGTGCTGAAACATAGGATCAATTCCTATTTGGGCACGGATCTGAAGGCGCATCTCGACACAAACGGCGTCTCGGAACTCGTGATCTGCGGCAATATGAGCCATATGTGTGTGGATGCGGCGACGCGGGCCTCGGCCGATTTCGGCTATCGGGTGACGCTGGTCCATGATGCCTGCGCCTCGCGCGATCTGCAGTTCGATGGCGTTCATGTCCCGGCCGAGATGGCCCATGCCGCCTTCATGTCGGCGCTGTCCTTCGCCTATGCCAAGACGGTTTCGACCGAGGAATACCTGGCCCTAATGGCCGAGGTCGTCTGACCAGCCACCTGCAGCACGCAACGACCTGGGATGAGCCGCATGAACCTAGTCGACCCACCCCGTGCGACGGGAGCAACTGCCGAACACCGGCACAGCCGAGGAACGGCCGAGCCGCAGGCCGGACGGTGCCATCGCCTTGCCATCCGTCGGGCCAAGCAGCGCGGCCAGATCGGACAGGCGGATGGGGCGGCGCGGCGCGCTGCGAGATATGACCATGCGGAACGGACCGAGAACCTCGCCCATATTGGCCTCGGTCTGGTCCCCGATTGCCTCCAAGTCACGCGCGACGTGCCGGTCGATTTTTCCGGCGCGAAGCAGACGCGCGCGGCCTGAGGGAAGGGCGCGGATCGCCTGTCTCCCCACCGCCCCCGCGATCCGCGCCCGCCTTGTCTGAACCAAGCCGGTTCGCCGAAACCGCCGCCGCTGCTGGCAGAGGTTCCGGGCGAAGGGCGACCCTATCCCAAGGTATGGCGCCAGCACCGGTTCGAAGAATGTCACGCCTTGGGCCTTTGGTTCATGCTGCCGCCCATCCATCCAAGGAGAATGCCATGAATACTCCTGCCAAGATCAATTCTGCACGCACCGTCCCGACCCGCTTTGTCGAGAGCCGGGGCCGAAAGCTGGCCTATCGCGAGATCGGCTCGGGTCCGCCCTTGCTGCTCTGCCTGCGATTCCGCGGCATACTCGACAGCTGGGACCCGGATTTTCTGGATGCGCTGGCGCGAGATTTCCGCGTCATCACCTTTGACTATTCCGGCCTTGGCCAATCGACCGGCAACCCGAGCTATCAGGCCGAGGCGCTTGCCGCGGACGCGATCGACCTGGCCGACAGCCTTGGCCTCGGGACATTCGTGATCGGGGGCTGGTCGCTCGGCGGGATCGGCGCGCAGGTTCTTGCGGCGCAGCATCCCGAGCGGGTCAGCCATGTCGTGCTGATCGGAACCTCGCCTCCGGGCCCGCTCGATCCACCCTCCGAACCGATCTTTCTGGAAAGGGCGCTGAAGCCCGAAAACGATCTGACCGACGAGACCATCCTGTTCTTCGAGCCGGACGCCCCCGAAAGTCGCGCTGCCGCCGCGCGCTCGCATGACAGGATTGCGGCGCGCGCGGGCGACAAGAGCCCGCCAATCCCGCCCGAGACCTATCTACGCCTGCTGCAGGAACGCGCGGGCGAGGAGATTTTTCCCGATCGCGCCGGATATGGCGAATTTCTGGCCCGTTGCGGCATTCCGATCCTCGTCATTACCGGCGACCATGAGATCGTCTTTCCCGCGCCCAACTGGTTCGCCCTCAGCCGACGCTGGAAAAGTCTGCATCTTCTGGTCCTGCCGCAGATGGGACATGGCCCGCAGCATGAAGTCCCCGAAATGGCTGCCGAGATCATCGCAAGCTTCGTGCGCAACCGCGTGAAGACCTTGGCCGAGTGAGCCGCATGCAGGTCCACGAGTGCGGGCTCAACGTGCCGGCCCCGTGCGCATTTCAACTCAGTGATCAGGCGGCGGGTCAGGATGTGCTTGCCCCGACTGGCCCGGTGACCTGCCCAGCCGGGCCAAGCTGCGCACTTGGCCCCGAGCGGAACTGGCCGATGTCTGCCAGCGCCATGTCCCATGCATCCCGGCATGATCCTTTGCGGGCAGCCGGGCGCAGTGCCGAGGAGGCCCATCCGAAGCGGTTCGCGGCGGCGCGGAGGTCGCGCGGGCTGCGCGATGCCAAGGGCCAGCTTGGGGAACGGGTGGAAACACGGGCCGCCATTGTCTGCACGGGCCGCAGGACAAGGGGCGGGGGGTTCTGCTAGGATTTCTGCGCCCCCAAACGCGGAGGATGCGATGGAAGCGATCGGCCACGACCTGCGGCAGATGCAACGAACGCCACTTCATGCCGAGCATGTCGAGGCCCTGCGCAGGATCGGGCGCGAGGTGGTCTTCGCCCAGGGCGAGATCGTCGCCGAGACCAGCCATCCCATGGACCGTTTCATCTATGTCGAGGATGGCGAGATCGAGGTCCTGCATCCCTATTCGCGCGACCGCGTGATGGAAGCGACGATCGGACCCACGCAATTCGCGGGCGAGATCGCCTTTCTCGGCGGCGGCGCGCACCAGTTGCCGCTGCGAGCGATGCGGCCCACGCGCGCCATCACCGTCGAGCGGCGCGAGATGCTGCGGCTGATGTCCGAGATCCCCGAGCTTTCGGATATCGTGATCACCGTCTTTGCCGCCCGCCGCCGCCTGCTTCTGGAGAGCCGCGCGACCGGGCTGACGCTGATCGGTCCGGACCGGGATGCAGGTATCCGCCGCATCGAGGAATTCGCCGAACGCAACCATGTGCCGGTGCGGGTCTTTGATCTCGACTGCCCCGGCGCCCATGCCGTCGCCGAGGAATGCGGCATTGCGCCCGGCGCGCCTGCGGTGATCTTTGGCCAGAGCAATGTCATCGAGGCGCCGACGCCGCAAAAGGTGGCGCAGCGGCTGGGCCTCGACCTGCGGGCCGAACCCGGCGAGGTCTTCGACGTGATCATCGTCGGCGGCGGCCCGGCCGGGGTCGCCTCCGGTGTCTATGCCGGGGCCGAGGGGCTGCGCGCGCTGGTGGTCGAGGATATGGCGATCGGCGGGCAGGCCGGCACCTCGAGCCGGATCGAGAATTACATGGGGTTCCCGACCGGCATCTCGGGTGCCGACCTCGTCTGGCGCGGCGAGGTGCAGGCCATGAAGTTCGGCACCAGCTTTGCCATGCCGCGCCGCGTCATCCGGCTTGCCCGGCGCGAGGACGGGCTGTTCTGCGTCACCCTCGACTGCATGAACGAGATCTGCGCCCGCGCGCTGGTGGTGGCGACCGGGGTGCAATACCGCCGCCTTGCCATCCCCGGTTTCGAGGAGTTTCTCGGCCACGGCCTCTATCACGCCGCGACCGAACTCGAGGCCCGCCGCTGCCGCAATTCCGAGGCGATTGTGGTCGGCGGCGGCAATTCCGCGGGCCAGGCGGCGATGTTCCTGTCGCGCAGCGCCAGCCATGTGCATCTGCTGGTGCGCGGCGACTCGCTTGCCAGTTCGATGTCGGATTACCTGTCGAGCCGGCTCGCCGCCCATCCCGGCATCACCATTCATTACAACACGACCCTTTCCGCGCTGCATGGCGAAGGGGCGCTCGCCGCCGCCGAGATCGCGACCGCGACCGGCGAGACCCGGCGCATTTCCACCTGCGGCGTCTTCGTCATGGTCGGCGCGGCGCCGAATTGCGAATGGCTGTCGGGCCTCGTCGAGTTGGACGCGGCGGGCTACATCCTGACCGGCGCGGCGGTGGGTCGGGACCGCTCCTTCGAGACTTCGCATCCAGGGATCTTCGCGGTGGGAGACATCCGCGCGGGGTCGGTCAAGCGCGTGGCCTCGGCCGTCGGAGAAGGCTCGGTCGTCATCTCCGAGGTCTGGCGCTATCTGGCCGAGGGTGCGTCTGCGCGGGCGCGGTCGTGACCGCGCATCTCGCAACCTGATGCAGCCGCGCCCGCCGCATGGCGGGGCGCAGGTGTCCATCACAATCAAAACGCGCATCCAAGATTCCCGTTATCCTGAGGGAGGCGAGGCGTATCCCCCGGACCTTAAGGTTGGCTTAAGGCAGGCGGGCGACAGGGACCACGCCGTGCCGGACACATTCCGGTGCGCGCAGGTGCAGATGACGAAAGGGGTCGGACATGCAGCAGATCGAAAGGCGCAATCTCATCACGGGCGGGCTGGTGCTGGCGGGTGGCGTGGCAGTCGGCGCCTTGCCCGCTGCGGCCCGGGAAAATCCCATGCCTGAGGCGTTGCGAAACGCGCTGGAACGCGAGTCGAATGCGCCGGTGCTTGGCAACGGCTCCGGCAACATCACCATGACCGAATTCTTCGACTACAACTGCCCACATTGCCGGGCTTCGGTCAAAAGCGTGCATGCCCTGATCTCGCAGGACAAGTCGTTGCGCGTGATTTTTCGCGAATGGCCGGTCTTTGGCGAGGGCTCGGAGTTTTCCGCCAAGGCCTCGCTCGCGGTCGCCGCTGGCCCAAGGGAAAACGCCGCAGCGCTGGCGTTTGACACCATCACGGACCCGGAACAGTTGCAGCAGGCGCTTGGCGCGTCGGCGCAACCCAGCATGATTTATGTCACTGCCGACTGGTGCGTGACCTGCCGGGGGATCGAGCGGAGCGTCCTTCCCCATCCCGCCGTGGCTGCGGCATTGCAGGACATGCGACTGCTCAAGGCCGATGTGACCACGCTGGACGACCAAAGGCAGGCGCTGATGCGCCAGATGGGCGCGGCCGGTCCGCCGACGATGATCTTTCTGGATGCTGATGGTCACGAGATCGAAGGCAGCCGACTGATCGGCCGCGTCGATCCGGCGCAACTGATCCTCGCCGCGACCCGCCTCAAGGGCGGCGGCTAATCGGCGGGACGTCGCTCGGGCCGCCGCTCCTTTCCTCCGATCGGCGGCCGATTTGAACCCTTGGCCTGTTGTCAGGCTGATGGCGGCCAGATTGCTGGGACGTCGGGTATTCTTCGCGATCAACCGGCAAGGGGCGGGTATTGGGGCTGTGCTCCGCGCTGGAGCCGACGCGGCGGGAAAGCAGCCGCGTTTCCGCCCCCAACTGGCAGACGGCACCGGCCGTCATCAGATGAGCGGGCGTCCACCTGACCGTTGCGAGATGCCGGAGATGGCCGGGGTGGCGGGGCAGAGGTTTCATGTGCCAGGCCAGTTCGTCGATCAGGGCGAATGAGGCATCACGATTGCTGAGTTGCGGGATCCCTTGATGCAGATTCTGTCTCATGCGCGGTGATGGGGCCGCCAGCGACCCTGTCTATCAACCGCGATGACAGGCTGCGCGCGGGTCAAAGCGCAGAGATTTTCCGCGCGCGACTGCCCTCCGGGATCGCGGATCTGCGCTAGGTGCCGCTGCGTCGCGCCTCTTGGATCATGCGGCGCATTTCCCCTGCCGTCTGCTTGCCGACGCCGCCCAGATTGCCGACGATCAGACTCGGGGTGCCGACCAGCCCCATCTGCTCGGCGAGGATCCAGGAGTGCTCGATCTGCCGGGCGAGGGCGACATCCTCCATGTCCGCGCGCAAGCGGGTAATATCCAGCCCGACCTGTGCAGCGACGCGCATGGCGCTTTTGTCGTCAGCTTGGCCCTTGATGGCCAGAAGCGCCGTGTGGAATTGCCGAAAACGCCCCTGCCGAAGTGACGCGAGCGACGCACGGGCGCAGTAAAGCGACCCCGCGCCGAAAACCGGCCATTCCCGCAGAACCACACGCAAGCCGGGGTCATCCGCGATCACCTGGTGCAGGTCCGCGACCATGCTGCGGCAATAGGGACAGTTGTAGTCGAAGAACTCCGTCAGAGTGATGTCACCCGCCGGGTTGCCCAGAACCGCGCCCAGCTGCTCGCGCTCGAGCGCCTGCCGCAGCGCGGCAGGCATCTCGTTCTCTTGCGCCGAGAGGGGGGACGCCGCCAGCGCGACCACGCCCGAGGCAAGGCCAAGTTGCAGGAAATTCCGACGATTGCGCGAGGGGAAGGTAAGATGTGCCATGACTGCTCCTTCGATGGTTCGGAGCAGGGGCTAGGTTGCGCGCCTTAAGCTGGGCTTAAGCCGGGTCAGCCATCAGGGCGCCATCGGCACTTTGCCTCGAACGATTGGAGCATTCCCCATGGCGCAACCTGTCCATCGCCCACCTCTTTTCACCAGTGGTTGCCAAACGGGCGCCAGCCGTCGCGTCTTTCTGGGCGGCCTGCTGGCGACGGGGCTTTCGCTGCCCCGGTCGGCGGCGGCGCAGACCGTTGATCCGACGACGGGAGCGGTCGTGCAAGGCATGGCCCCCGTCGGCCGGGCACCGGATCTGGGGCGCTATCAGATCGACCCGACGCAGGACACGCGCCGCAACCTTTCCTCTTTTCGGACACGGCATTGGAGCGAGTTCTATCCCAGCCTCGGAAAGGGAGTGATCCTGGCCGATATCATGTCGCGCGCGCTGCATTTCTGGTCGGGCGATGAAAGCACCTATCTGCTGTTTCCTTGTTCCATCCCTGTTTCGGAAGAACTGACCAAGCGCGGCAGGACCGAGGTCGTGCGCAAGGCGCAGGCGCCGACATGGACGCCAACCTCGAGTATGCGCGAGCGCGATCCAACCCTGCCGCAAAGCGTCGCCGGTGGTAGCCCGGACAATCCTTTGGGCATCTATGCGCTCTATCTGTCATGGCCAGCATACTTGATCCACGGTACCCACGACACGCGCAAGATCGGTCGCAAATCCTCGAGCGGTTGCTACGGGCTTTACAATGAGCATATCGCGCAGCTTTACGCCGTGGCGAAGGTCGGCACGCAGGTCACGATCTTTTAGGATGCGGCGGTGGATGCGGATGTAGCCACGGGTGGCGCAACTGAACCGATGCGATGGATGCTCCCACCCAACCGCATCTCGTATGCCACGATGGTTACATCCGAACCGAACGGATTGGGACATCGATGAAGACGGCAATCAGGATGCTGGCGATCAACCTGGCGAATTGCAATTTCCAGGTTTGCGCAATCGGACAGGATGGAGCAGTTGCTTATACGGCTGCTTCACCTTCGATGACGGGCGGGATCAGCAGATCTGGATCGGCGCAGGCATCGGCATCACGCCCTTCGTCGCGCGCATGAAGGAACGCGCGGCTGGTAAACTTGGGCCCGAATTGCCGCGGGTCGATCTTTTCCACATCACGAATGAGGTGGACGAGGCGGAACTGGAGCGACTGGCCGCCGACGCGCGCGCCGCGAATGTCCGACTGCATCTGCTGATCGATACCCGCGACGGTCGCTTGAACGGCGCGCATATACGCGAAGTGGTGCCAGCTTGGCGGAGGCGGCCCTGCGGTCTTGCGGTCCGAACGGTTTCGCATCCGCCCTGCGCGCCGATTTCGCCGCGCAGGGTGTAGCAGTAGAAGAGTGCTTCCATCATGAACTGTTCGAGAAGCGGTGAGGGCGCAAGGGACGCAACAACCCTGTGCCGGGTGGCTGCAACGCGCCCCGGAGCCGACTTGGCTCTGTGGTTTGCGGGCAGAAAGGGCGGGCCAATCACTTTTCCTGACAAAAGGCGGCGTAAAGCGCGGCCATCAGCACTTCGAGATCTGGGTCCGCGATGCGGTAGTGGACCGTCTGCGCCTCGCGTCGGGTGGCGACCATGCCGGCGTCGCGCAGCCGCGCGAGGTGCTGGCTCAGCGCCGACTGGCTCAGACCGATCCGGGCCTGCAATGCACCGACCGACATCTCGCCCTTGACCAACTCGCACAGGATCAGAAGCCGCTTGGGGTTTGCCACCAGAGACAGGCGC
>NZ_SDEB01000026.1 GCF_004522175.1 Paracoccus ravus
CCCGGGGCAGCCGGTCCGGGCTGCGATGGCGGAGGTCTCCGCCCTGCCCGGCTGCCCGCCAATGCCGCGCACGGTGACATTTCTGAATGGCCAGAACTGGGACAGTTCTGAATGGTTGCTACAGCAAAAAGATTCTTCTTGGACAAATAACAACCTGGGGTAGATTATACCCAGTAGATATTCTCCAGTTATTCCTGCTTGCGCGGAGATTTTCATGTTTCAGAACCGCTATTCCGAAATCGAGAATGAGGTCAAACTGGTCATTTGGGACCTTGATGAGACCTTCTGGCGCGGAACGCTTTCCGAGGGGGGAATTCGCCCCGTTCCGGCCCATGTGCAGATGGTCCGAAGCCTCGTGCAGCGCGGGATCATGTGCTCGATCTGCTCGAAAAATGACCCCGAGCCGGTCTGGCGCGAACTTGAGGCTTTGGGCATTCGCGACCGTTTCGTCTTTGCCCATATCGGCTGGAGCCCGAAAGGCGAGGCGGTCGCCGCCATTATCAGGCGCATGGGGATGCGCCCCGAGAATGTGGTTTTTCTGGACGATAACGTGCTGAATCGCGAAGAGGTGCGCTATTTCTCGCCCGGCATCGCCTGCGTGGATGCGAGCGATGTCAGCGATGGGCAGGACCTTTCGGGGCTTCTGAACCTACCGCAAATGGCGGGGAAGGATGACCGCAAATGGACGCGGCTCGCGCAGTATCAGCTGATCGAGGCGCGCGAGGCCGATCAGCAGATGAGGGGCCTGTCGAATGATGCCTTTCTGCGCCAATCCGGGATCCGGCTCCGGCTGGTCACCGACCTGTCCGAACATATGGATCGCGTGATCGAACTGATCAATCGCAGCAATCAGCTGAACTTCACCAAGCGCCGGATCGTCGGAGATACCGGCAGGGCCGAGCTGGCGAACCTCTTGCGTGTGCCGGGGGTCCATGCCGGGCTGGTCGAGGTCCGCGACCGCTATGGAGATTATGGCTTCGTCGGCTTCTTTTGCATCCGTAAGCGCTATAACGGCACCAGCGTCGAGCATTTCGCCTTTTCCTGTCGCACGCTCAATATGGGCGTCGAGCAATGGGTCTGGCGCCATGTCGGCGCGCCGCAATTCCCAATCGCGGGGCCCGTGGCGAATGGGCTGGACCTGCCGGCTGCGCCGGACTGGATCACGCTGTGCCAGGATTTCGACGACGATGCGGCGGATGTGGTTCCCGACCGCGAGGTCGTGCTGATCGGCGGTTGTGATCTCCAGCAGGTGTCGTTCTATTGCGGCACGCGGCGCAGCGAATTCGTCAATACGCAGGACGATGCCGGGGTGATCGTGCGTTTCGACGATGCCGGTTTCCTGCTGAATCCGCGTGATCCTGAACTGGCGCATCATCCGGTCTTTCAGGCCGTCGCGGGCTATGGGCGGGATGATCTACTTGCGGTTGATGAAAGCCTTGGTCGCGCTCAGGTCATTATCCTGTCGATGTTCTTTGCCTTTCACACCCGAAATCTCTTTACCATCGAGGGCTGTGGCCAGCCTGATCGCTATCTTGTGACGATTCCCCCGAAACGCCTAGCGGCACTGACGCGCGATCCCCGCATGTCGGTGCGGATGCTGCGCCATCTGCACCACCTTCGCCTGCCGGCCGAGCGGCGCGCGACGCTGCTGCGCTCCGCCTTCGAGCGGATAGCGGGTATGCGCCGCGAGGGATGCAGGATCTTCGTGCTGGGCGCGTCGCGCCGGGGCGAACTGGCCGAGCGGACCCTGCCGGACCGCATGGTCTATAATACCATGTGCCGCGATTTCTGCGCGACCCATGCCGATGCGGCATTTCTGGATCTCGACGAGATCATCCCGGCTGCCGAATGCGTCGATAGCGACCATTACACGCGCGAGGGCTATTTCCGCATCGCCGCGCAGATCAATGCGCCCGGGACGGCCATGCCGGATTTGCGGGCGGCAGGCTGAAAGCCCTGGGGCAGCGATGCGCTAGCTAAGCAGTCCCGAAAAGCCCCCCGCCGGCAATGGTTCGCGCAGACGCGTCCAGATCGGCACCGGTCCGGGCGGCAAGGGAAGCGGTCGCGATGCACTTTCGGCCCCAATGAGGGCATGGCGTGCAGGCGCGCGCGAAGCTGGCCTTGCCCTGACGGTCAGCCCGGCCCTTCCCGCGCGGGCCGTGAGGCGGCGGGCAAGCACGGCATTCCCGTTGCGCGCGCAGATCGCGATGAGACGGGCGAGCAAGCCCGCCTTGCGTTTCTCGATCAGATCCTCGGCCAGCGCATCCAGGTACCAGGGCAGGCTGCGCCCCTTGCGATAAAGCGCGGCGAAGGCCTGCGGTGTCAGTTCGCCCGCGACCGCAAGCCGGGTGACCGCCGATAGAATGCCCGCGCGGCGCAGGAAGAGCGCGGATTTATGACCGGAGTATCTTGCTGGCAAAAGATGGACATGTGGCCCGACGAAGCGCCCGGCATGAAGAAGATCGGGCCGAAAGCAGGGATCATGGATCAGCCAGAGGCTTCCGGCGGCGCGGGCGCTCGCCGCGGCATCGGCGAAATCGCCACTCCAATCCGCCTTGCGGCCAATGGAGAAGCGCGGTTCCCAAGGCACCAGATCCTTTCGCAGGGTCGATTGCGGGGAAAATGCTAGGACCGTGCAGCCGGGAACGAGCTCGGCAAAGGCGCAGGCCGCATAGCCGCCCATTGACGTCCCGGTCAGCACGACATGCCGGAATCGCGCGAAAAACCCGTCGGAGGCCAGTCTGCGCATGGCGGTGAACAGGGCCTCGTCACGATACCATGTCGCGCCAAATGCCAGGACGCCAAGCTGCGACCAGCCATTCTTGGCAACGAATTCATAGCCCCAGGGATTGCGATCCGTCGCGCCGTCGCGAGCCGAAGAGAGATTGTCGAAACTCACCAGCAGCGTGTCACTGTCGCGATCGGCAAAGACCAGAGCGTGTTCTCCAAGCGACTGATAGAAGCCGCGTCCGGGCGCGCTGCGCAGGTCCAGAAGCCATTGCGGCGCGGGCCCGGTCGGAACAAGCAGGGGGGCCGGATCGTCCGATATGTCGAAATTCTCTTTGGCCGCCGGGAAGTCGCGGTCCCGCATGATCCTTCCTCCGCACTTGCGCTGGAAAGATCATATGCGCTTGCCGGAAAAAATCAATCTATGGTTGTTTCTGGCTGGGGACCCACACCCAAGGATGCGTGAACTGGCCAAGGCAATTGGCCAATTTCACCTCGTCCACGATCCCCGAGGGTCGCAGATGGGCGACGAGACCGCGTTTCTTGTCGTCGATCACCTCGGCGACATGCGCAGGGATTCCGGCCTCGGACAGCGCCGCGTCATAGACCCGCTTGATGGCGAGTTTGCGCAGATCGGGCTTGAAGATCTTGCCCACGGCGGTCTTGGGCAATTCGGACAGGATCTCGATATGCTTGGGGATCGCCGCGCGCTCGGTGATGTGTTCGCGGGCATGGGCCAGCAGTTCCGCGGCATCGAGTGATGCCCCGGGCACGGTCTCGACATAGGCGCAGGGCAACTCGCCCGCGAAACTGTCGGGCTGGCCGATCGCGCCGACAAAGGCCACGGAGGGGTGCGAGAGCAGCGCGTCCTCGATCAAGGCGGGGTCGATATTATGGCCGCCCCGGATGATCAGATCCTTGGCCCGGCCAGTGATCCAGAGATAGCCGTCCGGGTCCATCCGGCCCAGATCGCCGGTGCGCAGAAAGCGGTCCTCGGCGAAAAGCTCATGGTTCTTGTCGGCCTCGGTATAGGTCGACCCTTCGAAGATGCCGGGCGACGCGATGCAGATCTCGCCGATCTCATCCGTGCCGCATTCGTGATAGCCCTCGGCATTGCGGCGCAGGATGCGGACATGGGTATAGGGCAGGGGAATGCCGACCGAGCCCACCTTCTTGCGACCCTCGATCGGATTGCATGAGACAAGGCAGGTGGCCTCGGTCAGCCCGTAGCCCTCGGAAATCTCGACCCCGGTGGCGGATTTGAAGCGGTTGTAGAGCTCGACCGGCAGCGGGGCCGAACCCGAGATCGCCGTGCGCAGCGACGAGACATCGGCATCGACGGGCCGGTTCATCAATGCCGAGATCGCGGTCGGCACGGTGATCAGGAACGTGGCCTGCCAGCGTTCGATCAGCTTCCAGAAATTGTCGAACACACCTTCGCCGCGATAGCCCGCAGGCGTCGGCATGACCAGTTGCGCCCCCGAGGCAAGGCAGGACATCAGCACCGGATAGGCGGCAAAGACGTGAAACATCGGCAACGGACACATCATCACGTCCTGCTCGTTGAAGACCAGTGTCGAGCCGAGCCAGCCATTATAGATCATGCCCGATTGCTTGTGCTGCGCGACCTTGGGCGTTCCGGTGGTGCCACCGGTATGGAAATAAGCCGCGACGCGGTCACCCTCGGGCTCTTCGAAGGTCAGTCGGTTGTGGCGCTGCGCGCTCGCCGATGCGTCGAAATCCAGATATTTGGCATCCGGGGCGGGGGTCAGTTTCGGCCGCAGGAAGGGGATGGCCAGCCGTTTAAGCCCCGACAGCGCGCCACGCAGATCGACCTGCAGGACAGTTTTAACATTGGGCGCGAGCGCCACGGCCTTGGCGGCCTTTTGCGCCAGATCGGCCTTGGGGAAGGACTTCAGCGTGACCAGAACCTTCGCCCCGGTCTCGCGCAGGATGGCGGCGATCTGTTCGGGCTCCAGGAGCGGGTTGATCGGATTGACGATCCCCGCCGTCGCCCCGGCGACCAGCACGATCGGGGTCTCGAGCGTGTTGGGCAAGAGATAGGCCACGACATCGTTCTGACCAATGCCCAGGCTGCGGAACAGGTTCGCGGTCTCGGTCACGCGCTCATGGAACTCGTTCCAGTTCAGCGTCATGGCCTTGGATTTCGGGTCCGAGAAAAGCTGGAAGCTGATCGCCGGGCGATCAGGAAAGCGCTCGCGGGTGCGCGTGAGCATCTGGTAGATGGAATGCGGCAGATCGCGTTGATCGTAAGGCATCTCGGCCTCGATCGCGATGCGATCCGAGGCAGTTGCAAACTTGGCCATGACATTCCTCCCAGTCGTCCAGCGGGCTCCCCCGGGCAGGAGGATGTTCCAAAATGCGTCAACCGGGCAAGGGTGGAACCCTGCCCCGAACGCGCCTGATACGCGACGTCAATGCGGCGTCAAGCCTGAGGGATGCGCAGCATCTGCCCCGGATAGATTTTGTCGGGATCGCTGAGCATCGGGCGGTTGGCCTCGAAGATCTCCGGATAGCGGCTCGCCTTGCCCAGATATTCCTGAGCGATCTCGGAAAGGGTCTCGCCTTTCTGGACCGTGTGAAAGACCGGCTCCTTGAAGGCCGGAGCCTCTGTGGCGGAACTCTCCGTGGCGCTTTGCGCAGGTGTCGTGGCCGTCTCGGGCGCGGGGGCGGTTACATTCGGACCACCCGGCGGGGTCGAGGGCGGCGGGGCGGCATTGGCCGCGCCAAAACCCGCGGATTTCGGTGTCTCGGCCAGTTCGACATGGGCGATGCCCTTGATATTGCCCAAGGCAAGGATCAGCTTTTCCATGGTTTCCTGATCGCGGGCCGCGCCCGATATCACCACCGTATCGCCGCCTCGCAGGGTCAGATGCACGTCCTTCGAGGTCAGGCCAAGTTCGGTAAGTTCCGCTTTCAGCGCCGCGACCTTGCGGTCGGTATCGCTCTCGGCGGCGGCAGGGGTTTTCGGCGCCTCTTCCGCATGTGCCTCGGATCCGAAGATCGATTTCCCGGCGTCCTTCACGAAGTCCCAGATAGCCATGGTCCATCCTTTCCGCGTTGCTGCGCTGGAAAACGCGCAGGTCTCGCGGCGGTTCCTTGGATGAGAGCCGTCCGGGCCGCGTCAGCTCGCCGCAGAGTAACCTTCGGAATATTCCACCGGCCCTTCGGTGAATTGCAGCCGGGCGAGGCGCGCATAAAGCCCGCCCTCGGCCACCAGATCCTCATGGCGGCCCTGCGCCACGATCCGGCCATGATCGAAGACCACGATCCGGTCGGCTTTCTTCACTGTGGCCAGCCGATGCGCCACGATGATCGTGGTGCGGTCTCGCGACAAGTCATCCACCGCCGCCTGCACCAGACGCTCGGATTCGGCGTCCAAGGCGCTGGTCGCCTCGTCCAGCAGCAGAATCGGGGCGTCGCGAAGGATGGCGCGGGCGATGGCGATGCGCTGACGCTGGCCGCCCGAGAGCATCACCCCGCGCTCGCCCACTTGCGCCTCATAGCCCTCGGGCAGGGCGGTCAGGAACTCATGGGCATGGGCGGCGCGTGCGGCGGCCTCGATCTCGGCATCTGTGGCCTCGGGCCGGCCAAAACGGATGTTCTCACGCGCGGTGGCGGCAAAGATCACCGGCTCTTGCGGCACGAGGGCGATGTCGCGGCGGAAGTCGGCCCGCGCCATCTCGCGTAGGTCAATGCCGTCAATCGCGACATGGCCGGAGGCCGGGTCCCAGAAACGCAGCAGAAGTTGGATGATTGTGGTTTTACCCGCGCCCGAGGGCCCGACCAGCGCCACCGTCTCGCCCGGAGGGATTTCGAGCGAGATATTTTCTAGCGCCGAGACATCGGGTCGAGACGGATAATGGAAGGTGACATCCTTGAGGCTGATCGCGCCCTTGGCGGGGCGGGGCAGGGCTTTGGGTGTCGCTGGATCGGTCAGCTGGTCGCGGGCGGTCAGCAGTTCAGTCAGTCGTTCGGTCGCACCGGCAGCACGCTGCAACTCGCCCCAGATCTCGGACAGCGCGCCGACAGCGCCAGCGACCAGAACGGCATAGATCACGAATTGGACCAGTTCGCCGACGGTCATCATCTCGGTCCGCACGTCGCGCGCGCCGATCCACAATACCCCCAATACGCCCGAGAAGATCAGGAAGATCACGATCACGGTCATCACGGTGCGCGTGCCGACCCGCTTCATGGCCGAGGCATAGGATTTCTCGGTCACGTCGCGGAAACGGGCCTGCGTTGGGGCTTCATGGGTAAAGGCCTGCACGGTTTGCGCCGAGAGAAGGGCTTCGGACGCGGCACCCGAGCTTTGCGCGATCCAGTCCTGATTTTCCCGCGACAGCGCCCGCAGGCGGCGGCCCAATACGATAATGGGGACGACAATCAGCGGGACCAGCACCAGCATCAGCCCCGAGAGTTTGGCCGAGGTCCAGACGAGCATGACCATGCCGCCGATCAGGATCAGGAAGTTCCTGAGCGCAATCGATACGGACGAGCCGATCACCGACTGGATCAGCGTCGTGTCGGTGGTGATGCGACTGATGATCTCGCCGGTCAGCACGCGTTCGTAAAAGGCGGGGCTGAGGGTGATGACGCGGTTGAAAACCGCCTCGCGGATATCGGCCACGACCCGCTCGCCCAGACGCGTGACAAGGTAATAGCGCATCCCCGTTCCGACCGCGAGCAGCGCCACAATGGCCAGCGCCGCGCCGAAATACTGGTCGAGCAGATGCGCGCCCGCGTCGAACCCGTCGACCACGCGGCGCACCGCCAGAGGCAGGGTCAGACTGATCCCCGCCGTCACGGTCAGCGCGACCATGGCGGCGGCCAGAAGCCCCTTATAGGGCCGGATAAAGGGCCAAAGCGCGCGCAGCGCACCGATGCGTTTCGTTGTCGGACGATCAGCGATGATCTTGGGGCCGCGTGCCATATTCCCTCCCTCGGTCCCGGATCAGACGGGCTCGGTTCCGCCCGTCAGCTCTAGGATCACCTGCCATTCGTCATCCGCCACCGGCTGCACCGACAGGCGCGAATTATTGACAAGGACCATCTTCGACAGGCGTTCCTCGGTTTTGGCTTCATCCAGCGTAACCGGGCGCTTGACCCGGGCCACGGCCTTGATGTCGACGCATTCCCATTTCGGATCAGCGGCCTTGCTGTCGGGATGGGCCAGCGCCACGACCTCGCAGATGCCGACGACTTCCTTGCCGATATTCGAGTGGTAGAACAGCCCGCGATCGCCCAGCTTCATGGCGCGCATATTGTTGCGGGCCTGATAGTTGCGCACGCCGTCCCATTCCTCGCCCTTTTCGCCCTTGGCGATCAGGTCGTCGAAGCTGAAGACATCGGGTTCGGATTTGAAAAGCCAATATGCCATCAGCCGATCACCTTGCGCCATTCGATTACCTCGACCGAGGCGAAGAGCCCAGCCAGCGCATAGGGATCGCTCGCTGCCCACGCGCTTGCGGCCTCGCGGCTTTCCGCCTCGACCACCAGAAGCGAGCCGATGGGCGCACCATTTTCGATGAAGGGGCCGGCGAATTGCACCACTTCGGTCTCGGCCAGATAGGCGAGATGGCGCTCGCGGGTTTCCATCCGGGTTTCCAGATGGTCGGGCTTGTCGCGGCAAATGACGGCGAAAAGGGGCATCATTCTTCCTTCAATGGGCGGTTCAGCAGGATGTCGAGCGCATGTTCCATGGCGACGCGGCCCTCGGCAAGTCCTGCAACCAGTTGCGAAACCGGCAGGTCCACGCCAAGTCGCGGGGCAAGAGCTGCAACGGCGCGGGCGGTAGCCGCACCCTCGACCGTGGTGTCCGAGGCGAATTCCCGGCCCGCGCCAAGGGCGAGGCCATAGCGGAAGTTGCGCGACTGTTCCGAGGTGCAGGTCAGCACCAGATCGCCAAGCCCCGACAGCCCGGTCAGCGTCTCGGGGCGTGCGCCAAGGGCAATCGCCAGCCGGGTCATCTCGGCAAATCCACGGGTGATGACGCTGGCGCGTGCGCTGTCGCCATAGCCCGCGCCAATGGCCGCGCCCGCAGCGATGGCGATGACGTTTTTCAGCGCGCCGCCCAGTTCCGCGCCGATGACATCGGTCGTGCGGTAAAGCCGCAGGCTCGGGGTCGAGAGTTCGTGTTGCAGCGCGTGACCCGCCTCGGGGTCGGCGCAAGCCAGCGTCAAAGCGGTGGGCAGACCGCGCGCGATATCGGCGGCGAAGCTCGGCCCGGTCAGAACGGCGACGGGGGAATCGGGGCAGGCCTTGGCAATCACCGAGGACAGCCCGGTCAGGGTCGAAAGATCGATCCCCTTGGCGCAGCTGACCAGATGACGACCATTCAGCCGCGCCGCATGTTGCTCCAGAAAGCCGCCCAGCACTTGAGCGGGCAGGGCCAGCAGCACGGTCCGGGCAAGGGTCCGGTCAAGGTCGTCGGTGACGGTCAATGCCTCGGGCAGGGTGACGCCCGGCAGGCGCGGATTTTCGCGCGAGGCGGCCCAATCCGTTTCGCGGCCCCAGATCGTGACCGGAGCCTTTCCGGCCAGGCTCACGGCAAGCGCGGTCCCGAAGGCCCCCGCGCCGATAACGGCGATGCTCATGCCTTGGCCCCGCGTTTTCCCGCGCCCAGCATCGGGGCGGATTTCTGGTCCAGAGGCCAGCGCGGCCTTGCGGTCAGATCCATGCCGTCGCGTTGCCCGGCAAGATAGGCCTCGATCCCGGCCCAAGCGATCATCGCGGCATTGTCGGTGCAAAGCCGCAGCGGCGGGGCGAGGAACGTGGCCCCGGCCTCGGCGGCGACGACTTCCAGAGCAGTGCGCAGCGTCTGGTTCGCGGCGACGCCTCCGGCGACGGCGAGCGTCGGGGCCGCGCTCACGGCCAAGGCGCGGCGGGTCTTTTCGGCCAGAACATCGGCCACGGCGGTCTGGAAACCCGCGCAGATATCGTCGCGGTCCTGCGCGTGCAGCCCGCCTTGCGCGGCCACCAATTCGTCGCGCTGGCGCAGCACGGCGGTTTTCAGGCCTGAAAAACTCATGTCGCAGCCGGGCCGGTCCAGCAGCGGACGGGGAAAGCGAAAGCGGGTGGCATCGCCGCGACTGGCGGCTTTCTCGACCTCGGGGCCGCCGGGTTGGGGCAGGCCCAGAAGTTTTGCGACCTTGTCGAAAGCCTCGCCCGGCGCGTCGTCAATCGTGCCGCCAAGGCGGGTGAAATCCTCGGGGCCCGCGACCTGCAGGAACTGGCAATGCCCGCCCGAGACCAGAAGCATCAGATAGGGATATGCGATCCCGTCGGTCAGGCGTGGCGTCAGCGCATGGCCCGCAAGATGGTTCACGCCAATGAGCGGAAGGCCGGTTCCGGCGGAAAGCCCCTTGGCGAGCATGACCCCCGCGAGCACGCCGCCGATCAGCCCCGGACCCGCCGTCACCGCGATGCCGTCGAGATCGGCCAGTGACAGGCCTGCCTCGGTCAAGGCCTGCTCGACGCATCCGTCCAGCTTCTCGGCATGGGCGCGGGCGGCGATCTCGGGGACGACGCCGCCGAAATCCGCGTGCAAATCCGTCTGTCCCGCCACGACCGAGGCGAGGATCGTGCCGTCCTCGCGCACGACAGCCGCGGCAGTGTCGTCGCAGCTGCTCTCGATGCCCAGAAAGGTCAGTCCCATGCTCATCCTTGTTCCCGCCCGACCAAGGGCCTAGTCATGGTCAACTAGCATCTGAGCGGGCCGAATGCCATGCTGCCGACCGTATTACTCACCCGGCCCGAAGCGGCGGCGCGACGCTTTGCCGCGGCACTCGTTCATCTTGGTCTGCCGGTCGTGATCTCGCCCGCATTGCGGATCCTGCCCGTCGCGCATGATGGCAGGGCATTGGCTCGGGCGGGGGGGCTGGTCTTTACCTCGGTTCACGCCATTCCTGCGGCGGGCGCTGCGCGCGGGCGGCCCGCGATCTGCGTCGGCCCTGCGACCGCCGAGGCGGCGCGCAAGGCTGGCTTCGAGGTGACAGAGGGGCCGGGCGACGCCGAGGGGATGCTGCCGCTTCTGCAGGATCTCGGACCCGGCTGGCTGCATCCTCATGGCGCGCATATCGCCCGGGAATTGCCGGTTCAGGGGATGATCGTCTATGATCAGGTCGCGCTTTCGCCCTCGACCCGCGCGCGCGACGTGCTTTCGGGGTCCGGCCCGGTGATCCTGCCGCTTTTCTCGCCGCGTTCGGCCAAGCTGGTCTCGGACTGGGTGGGCAGGGCCGTCGCGCCGCTCTGGCTGGCATCGATCAGCGCGGCGGCCCGCGCGGCCTGGCATGCCGATGCCGCCCGATCCGTGACCGCGATGACGCCCGATGCGGCAGGGATGCGCGCGGCGATCGAAACCCTGCTTGCGGGGGAACCGCCGATTGCACGGCGGGTTGAGGCCCCGCGAGGCGGCGACTAGACTGACATATAAGACATGCCGTGCCATGCCGGATGCCGACAGGCTTCGCGCACGCCGCGCGTCAGGCACAAATTTGAGAAGGAGCGGGGAAGCATCGTGGAAGAAACCGGGAAGAAGACGGGCGGATCTGCCGCAACCCCCTCAAGCAGAAAGAAAAAACCGGCTGCACCTGCGACTGTCGTCGAAAGTCGCGCGGTCGATTCCCCTGCCGGCCAGAGCCCGGTCGCGACCGGAGCCAAGCCGATGATCGAATCGTCGCTGGTCGGGGCGGGCTCCGAAACGCAGGCCGCCGTGAAACGGGGCGCTGCCGAAGCACCGGCCGCGACTGCCGCGCCGGTCGGTCCTGCAGCCGCGGTCGGTCGTCCCGATCCTGCCCCCGCAGAGACCCGCCCCGTCGTCACGCGAAAGGTCGGTTTCTTCCCGACCTTTCTTGGCGGCGTGGTGGCTGCCGGGCTCGGGGCCGCTGCGACCTATTGGGCAATTCCGCATTTGCCCGAGGCCTGGCGTCCCGGCACCGCGGTGGCCGTCTCGCCCGAAGCCCAGCTGGACGCCGCGCGCCAGGTCGCGACCGAGACCGTCCGCGCCGAGCTTGCGACTCAGGCAGAGGTCATGACCACCCGCGCCGCGCAGGCAGGGGCCGACGCCGCGCGTCAGAGCCTTGCCGATTCCGCTGCCGCGCAGCCCGCGCCGGCAACCCTCGCCGAACTTCCCCCCGAAATCAGCGACCGGATGGCGGCGCTGGAGGCCAGCGTCGCGGATCTGGGCGCGCGCCCGGCCCCTGCGGCCGCGCCGGCCGACAGCACCGTCACGAATGCGCCCCCGCCGCCGCCGCCCGGTGTCTCGCCCGAGGAACTGGCCGCGCTTGCGGCGCGGGTCGATGCCCAGCAGGCGCAGCTCGAGGAATTGGCGGCGCGCCCGGCCGTCGACCCTTCGACCGCCGAACAGGTCCAGACCTTGGTGAAACAGGCCGAGGACCTGCAGAAAACCACGCAAGAGGCCAATCGCCGCGCACAGGGCGCGACGGCGGCCGCGTCGCTCAAGGCCGCGATCGAAAGCGGCGCGCCGCGCGACGAGGCCCTGGCCGCGCTGAGCGGGGCGGGCGTTTCGGTTCCGGCTGTCCTGACCGGGGATGTGCCACGGCTGGACCAGTTGCGCGCCGATTTTGCCCCCGCTGCCCGCGAAGGGCTGCGCGCCTCGCTCGATGCCGTCGCCGCAGATGAGGGGGCCATGGGCATGATCGGGAATTTCCTGCGCGTCCAGACCGGCGCCCGCTCGGTCGAACCGCGCGAGGGCAACGACCCCGATGCCGTCCTGTCGCGCGCCAATGCGGCGGTCGAGGCGGGGGACATCTCGGGCGCGCTGGAACAGATCTCGGCCTTGCCCGAACCCGGCCAGCAGGCCATGTCCGGCTGGACTGCCCGCGCGCAAACCTGGATCGAAGCCAACGCCGCGCTTGCCGAACTGGCTGCGAGCGGAAAGTAAGGATACGAATATGCTGCTTTCCGCCCTCAAGATCCTGATCTTCTTTGCCCTGATCCTCGCCGTCACGCTGGGCGCAGTTCATCTTGCGGAAACCGGCCAGGCGCTGCGGCTGGTCTATGACGGGGTCGAATACACGCTTGGCCCGGTGCAAGCCCTGATCGGGCTGTTGGTTCTCTTCGTGCTGGGCTGGCTGCTGATCAAGCTGGTCGGCGTGGCGCTGGCCTTCATCCGCTTTCTTGCCGGCGATGAAACCGCGATCAATCGCTATTTTGCCCGCTCGCGCGAGCGCAAGGGCTATGAGGCGCTGTCCGAAGGGATGCTGGCCGTCGCCTCGGGCGAGGGACGGCTGGCGCAGGACAAGGCCCATCGGGCCGCGAAATTCCTCGACAAGCCGCATCTGACCGACCTTCTGGCGGCGCAGGCGGCCGAGGTCGCGGGCGACAGCCGCAAGGCGGGCGAGGTTTACCGCCGTCTGCTTTCCGACGATCGCACCCGCTTTGTCGGCATTCGCGGATTGATGCGCCAGAAGCTGGACGAGGGCGACACCGCGACCGCGCTGAAGCTTGCCGAAAAGGCCTATGCGCTCAAACCCAAACATGCCGAGGTGCAGGACAAGCTGCTGGAACTCCAGACCCGTCAGGGCGACTGGAAAGGGGCTCGCGCCGTTCTCAAGGACAAGCGCAAGCAGGGGCAGTTGCCGCAGGACGTCCATGTCCGCCGCGACGCCGTCTTGGCGCTGAAAGAGGCCTCGGACGTGCTGGCCGAGGGCAATTCCATCAGCGCCCGCGAGGCCGCGATTTCGGCCAACCGGGCCAGCCCCGACCTGATACCGGCCGCAGTGCTGGCGGCGCGCAGCTATGTCGCGCAGAATGATGCGCGCAATGCCGCGCGCGTGTTGCAAAAGACCTGGAGCGTGCGCCCGCATCCGTCGATCGCTGCGGCCTTTGCCGAGATCATCCCCGACGAGACGCCCGCTGCCCGGCTGCGCCGCTTCGAGGCGCTGATCAAGCAGAACCCCGAACATGAGGAAACCCGGCTGCTCAAGGCGGAACTGCTGCTCGCGGCCGAGGATTTCCCGGGCGCGCGCCGGGCGCTTGGTGATCTGGCCGAGAAACATCCGACGGTGCGTTCGCTCTCGATCCTGGCCGCCGTCGAGCGTGGCGAAGGCGCGGAGGATTCGGTCGTGCGTGGCATCCTCGCCAAGGCGCTGGTCTCGAGCCGCGGCCCGCAATGGGTCTGCGACAAATGTCACAATGTCATGGCGGATTGGAATCCGGTCTGCGACAGCTGCGGCGGTTTCGATACGCTGACCTGGCGCGAGCCGGACGGCGCGACGGCTGCGGCGGGTGGCGTTTCCAATGGGGTCGAGATGCTGCCGCTTCTGGTTGGAAAGCCGCCAAGCCAGGCCTCCGCGCCTATGCACGGGCCGGTGCATCCCGAGCCGGTGCATCCCGAGCCGGGTTTGCCCCTGCCCGAAACGGGAAGCGGACCCGTCGAAGTCGCGGATGTCGCCCCCGGCATCGTCCCGCGCGAGACGGATTACCGCAAGGTCTCTTCGCTTGGAGGCGATCCGGAACCGGCGATGACGGTCACCGATCCCGAACCTGCGGTCGATGAGAAGCCCGGTCCCACCGTTCCGGACTCGACCGAGCCTGCCAAGACCACGCGGCCCCATATCGCAGCGCAAGAGGATCTGCTGCCGGTGCGCCCGGATGTCGAGCCGCCCGAAGAAGATGTGCGTGTCCTGGGAAAAAAATACTGAGCCCCCCTTTTCGCCCGCGCCGGAACCTGCTATCCGGCGCGGCATAACGGAAGTGCCGATGTAGCTCAGCTGGTAGAGCACGTCATTCGTAATGATGGGGTCGGGGGTTCGAGTCCCTTCATCGGCACCACTTCCCAAATAGAAAAACCCGCGCAGGCTCAACGGCTTGCGCGGGTTTTCTTGTCTTTTATCCCGGCTTCCCGCCGCTGCGAAGAAAAGGCGAAATTTCACAAAAGAGTCATGCCGCAGTGATTGGCTGTTACCGACAGGCCGTTATCCCGCCTTCCGGAATATTCCTGCGCCAGCAGGACAAGACTGGAGATTTTAGTTTATTGGACGACCTGAAGAATTCCGTGTCCGCGACTGCCGTCGCGCTGGCACTTTTTTATGCGAATGCCGCGTTTGCGGATCCCATCAATACCCCGGCTGGCTTCTGCCGACAATTTCCGCGACATTGCCGGCACGAGTTCGGCCTATAGCACGGCCAAGTACGGGACCATGCGCACGGGCGTTTTCTATCGCTCGAATGCGCTGGGCCCTCTCGGACGAGGATCACGCCACAGTCGAGGCGCTCGGCATCAGCGATGTCTATGACCTGAGCTCTACCAGCGAGATTGCATCTGTTCCGGATCGCGTTGCCGCCGGCGCAAGCTGGCACAATGTCAATATCATGGGCGATGACGCCACCCATTTCACCCTGACCAGCGCCGAGGTCTCGCGCGCGATGATGCAGGAAGCCGAGCGCTCTTTCGTCAATGACGGCGCCATCCAGAATCGGTTCGCGACGCTTCTGAACGGGCTGGCCGCGGCCGATGACGCGGCATTGTTCCAGCGCACCGCCGGCAAGGACCGCACCGGCTGGACCGCCGCCGTGCTGCAGGGCATTGCATGCGTCAGCAATGCCGACATCATGGCGGACTATCTCGCGACGAACGACTATACCGCCGAGCGCGTCGCCGCGACCTATGACGATTACGCGGCGAGTTATGGTGCCGCCTTTGCCGATGCGATGGAGCCCCTTCTGGGGGGCGAGGCAAGCTACCTGCAGGCCGGGCTTGACGAGGTCGCGGCGAAATTCGGCTCGATGGAGAACTACGTTCTCGACGGGCTCGGGCTATCGCGGGAAACGCTGTATGTCCTGCGCGGCAAGATGGTGCGCTACCAACTTCCCGGTCAGCAGGACCTGACGGGCAACGCCGCGGCCGGTGCGCAATTTCTGAGCGATTTGCAGGATAGCTATTTGTCGGGGGCCTAAACCGATCACAATTACTACCGCCAGTCCACGATCGATGCCGGCACGCTCGGCGGAGTCGAGGCCATGGTGGGCGGCCAGGTCCATGCCGATGCGGCCACTTCGCTGCTGCGACAGGTTTCGCTGGTCGAATACGCGGTTCCCCGTGTGTCGGGCCGGGGTGACGAGAACGGCCAGCAGCGGGTCTGGACCACGGCCATGACCTTTGACGAGGACATCGATGCCCGCTCGGGAATCGCGGGCAGCAAGAGCGATGCGGACGGCTTCATGATGGGCGTGACCCGCCGCTTCGACGATCAACTGCTGGGCTATCTCGCCGGGGGAACGCTGAACGGTTCGACGGCATCTGCGGATGGCGTGGTGGATACCGATCAGGTCTTTGTCACGCTGGGCGGCCGCTTTGGCCTTCACAGCCTGGACCAGGGCATGTTCGTCGCCGCGAACCTGACTGCGGCGCCGTTCGATTACGAAAGCCGCCGCCAGATCGGCGCGGGCTTGGGCGGTGCCCAGGGCAATGCAGATGGCAATCTTTTCGGGGCGAGCGTGAAGCTCGGCTATGATCACGTCACCGCGGATTACCGTGTGACGCCGACCGTGGGGATGCGGTTGAGCCATCTCAAGCGCGAAGCCGTTGCCGAAACCGGCAGCGAGCTTGCCCTTGCCGTCGATGAACTGGACGAGCACCGCAGCGATCTGCTGCCGAGGCTCGGGGTCGAGGCCAAGCCCGCGCAACTGGGCAACTGGACCGTCGCGCCGGCCCTGAGCATCGCCTATGAGCATGCGCTGGACGGGGCGGATACGACAAGCCGCGGCTTCATCGAGGGCGTCTCGATCGACCAGATCTCGGTTTTTGACAATGCGGATGTGTTCCGTGTCGGGGCCTCGATCAGCGCCAAGCTGGACCGCCTGACGATCTCGGCCTCGGGAAGCAATCAGGACGAGAACGCTGCCGGGATGATCTCGGCCAGCTACGCATTCTGATCCGAAAACTCTCGGCGGGCCTGGAAAGGGCCCGCCTGCGCCATGCCGCAGCGATCTGGCGCAGGCGTGGGGCGGCCTAGCTGTCCCAATTGCTGCGCGCGGTCGCGGCAGCCATTTCACGGCGGAATTGCGCGATGGTCAGTTCGGCGAAACTTGAAAGCGGGCGACCCTTGCGCGTGACGACCCAGGCCGTGATGCCTGCCTTTTCCACCAGCGGACGCCGCGTGAGGCCGGGCATATAGACCTCTGCCACGGAAAACTCGTCGATCAGGGCGACGCCCAGCCCATGCCGAACTAGGCTGACGACCGTCTGCGCGAAGCGGCCGCGCATGGCATAGCGGGGCACCACCCCGGCATCCGAGAAAGGTCGCGCCAAGGCCGCGCCATAGGGATCGTCGGGATCGACGCCGATGAAATCCTCGCCCTCGAGGTCATGGATCGAGATCGCCTTCTGCCCTGCCAAGCGGTGCCCGTCGGGGACGATGACCATCAGCCGACCCGTGGCCAGCGGCTCGCTGCTGAGCGCCGGGTTGCTGACCGCCGAACTCATCACCACGAATTCACCGCGATCGAGCAGCAGATAATCGGTGGTCTCTTCGATCTTGAGGATGTTCAGGTCCACGAACAGGTCGGGAAAGCGCGCCCGGACGCCCCGGATCACCCGCGCGGCGATGAATTGCGCGATCGAGGGCGCCGAGGCGAAGGACAGCCGCACATCCTCGCCCTTGCGCAGCGCCTGCACGGCATTGTTGAGGTTCTCCATCTGCCGATGCACCTGATGGATCATCTGAAAGATCGAGGCGGCCTCGGCCGAGGGCACGAACAGCCCGCCCTTGCGGTCGAAGAGCCGGATGCCCAGCGATTCCTCGGTATATTTCACCAGCCGCGAGATGCCGGGGGCCGAGACATTGAGCAGCGCCGCCGCGCCCTGGATCGTGCCCGCCATCATCACGGCGCGGATGACCTCGACCTGCCTGATGGTCAGCTGGCTCATGGCTTGGCTCTCCCTTGTGGTAAGGGTGGATTAACACGATGTTATATCCGGGCGAAGATTGATATTTGACGTAAAGGCGACCTGCTGCCATCTGCATGGGGCGCGGCAGACCCGCGCGACGAATGCAGAACCGAGGCAGGACATGATCCGCGGAACGACAAAGCTGATTGCGCATCTGGGCTATCCGACCAGCACCTTCAAGGCGCCGATGATCTACAACCCGTGGTTCGAGCATCGCGGCATCGACGCGGTGGTCATGCCGATGGGCTGCAAGGCCGAGGATTACGCGGCCTTCCTGCCACTCTTGTTCCGCCTCTCGAATATTCACGGCGCGCTGGTCACCATGCCGCATAAGGTGGCGACGGTGGATCTGGCCGACCGCGTCTCGGTCACGGCGCGGATCGCGGGCTCGGCCAATGCGCTGCGCCTCGCCGAAGACGGGCTGATCGAGGCCGATATGTTCGACGGCGAAGGCTTTGTCGCGGGCGTGCTGGGCAAGGGGCAGGCGCTCGCGGGGCGCGCCGCGCTGGTCGTGGGCTGTGGCGGGGTGGGTTGCGCCATCGCGGCCTCGCTGGCCAAGGCGGGCGTGGCGCGGATCGCGCTTTTCGACCCCCATGCGGCAAGCGCCGAGGCGCTGGGGGGCCGGCTCGTCGAGGCCTATCCGTCGCTGGCGGTCTCGACCGGTTCCAACGATCCGGCCGGTTTCGATCTGGTGGTCAATGCCTCGCCTTTGGGGATGAATGCGGCGGATCCGCTGCCGATGGATGTCGCGCGCATCGATCCCGCGACTTTCGTGGGCGAGGTGGTGATGAAATCCGAGATGACGCCGTTTCTGGCTACCGCCGCCGAACGCGGCTGCCGTTATCAGGTGGGCACGGACATGCTGTTCGAACAGATCCCGGCCTATCTGGACTTCTTCGGCTTCGGGCGTCCCTCGGTCGCGGAACTGCGCGAGCATGCCGCGATCAGCTATTGAACATCAAGACGGGCGGCCCAATGGGCCGCCCTTTCCTTAGCCCAGAAGCTGTCCCAGCAATCCGACGAGGGCGAAGCCCCCAAGCATCAGCGCCCAATGCAGCGCCACCGAGGCGCGGCTGCGATGCTCGGTCGTCTGTCTGCGCGGAGCGCTGTCCATGGGGGCGGGGGCCGCTTCCGGTGGCGGCACGACATGTGGTTCGAAATCCATCTGCTATCCTTTGGAATAGGTCAAAACGCCCGCGTTTCCACGTGAAACGCGCGGCAGGCTTTGCGACCGTCAGGACAGAGGGGGCGCGCGGGCTCGTGCCGGGGGTGGGCTGCGCGCACCGGGCTGGATCGGGTTCGTCCCGCTCAGAATGAGGATCGCGGGCGCGGCCGGAGGGGGCGCTCCCGGCTGGTGCGGCAGGTCGACATCGGGCGTTGCCCGGGCCTGCACGGCATCGCTGCGCGAGACGATCTGGCGGGTTTCGTGGCCGGTCAGCACTGAGTGCAGCAAAGTCAGATGGACGAAATCGGCCTTGCCATCTGGGGCCTGCGGTCCCGGCATGGCCGCCATCAGCACCACGGCAAAGGCGATCAGCCACGCCCGGACCGGGTGCGGCATCCTCTGCGCAATGGGCTGGATCGCGGGCTGCATGACGTTGGTTTGGCCCGGATCCGGCCGTCAGGCAAGACATGGCTTGGCTGCGTGCACTGCTGCGGTGGCATCGCCCGCGAAGTTGTGAACATATGCCGCCAAATTTCCGATTCGGAATTTGGGGGACAATATGAGCATGACGGTCGACGACGCCCTGACGCAGGGCGGGGCAGGACGGTTCCAGAGGCGGCTGCTCGGGATCTTTGGACTGGTCTGGGCGGCGGATGCAATGCAGGTGCTGGCGATCGGCTTCACCGCGGCCTCGATCGCGGGAAGTTTCGGCCTGACCGTGCCGCAGGCCCTGCAGACCGGGACGCTGTTCTTCCTGGGCATGTTCGCGGGCGCGACCCTGTTCGGGCGCATCGCGGACCGGATCGGGCGGCGCAATGTGCTGCTCCTGACAGTGCTTTGCGACGCGGTCTTCGGCATGGCCTCGGCCTTTGCGCAGGATTTCACCGTGCTCTTGGCGTTGCGCTTCCTGACCGGCATGGCGGTTGGTGGCACGCTGCCGGTGGATTATGCGCTGATGGCCGAGTTCCTGCCGCCGCGCAATCGCGGCCGCTGGCTGGTCTGGCTCGAAGGCTTCTGGGCCATTGGCACCATCGTCATCGCACTCACCGCCTGGATCGCGCATCTGGCCGGAGCCGCCGAGGCCTGGCGCTGGATCTTTGCCGTCGCCGCACTGCCCGCGCTGCTGGGCGTTTTCCTGCGTCTCTGGGTGCCGGAATCGCCGATGTTCCTGCTGCGCCGCGGCCAGGAGGACAAGGCGCGTGCCGTGGTCAACCGGGTGCTGGTTGGCAATGGCGCGCGCGCTCTGGCTCCCGAGGTCGCTCTGGCGGCACCGCCTGCGCCAGAGGTCGGGCAAGGCATTTTCGGCCCGGACCTGCGCAAGCGCAGCATCGCGATCTTCGCGACTTGGTTTCTGGTCTCGCTATCCTATTACGGGGTGTTTGTCTGGCTGCCCTCGCAACTCGCCAGCGGCGGTGCGGGCTTCGTGAAAAGCCACGGCTTTCTTGTGCTGCTCGCGCTCGCACAGATCCCCGGCTATGCGTTGGCCGCCCATGGCGTCGAGGCCTGGGGCCGCAAGCGGACGCTGCAGATCTTCCTGATCCTCAGCGCGATCGGCTGTGCGCTGTTCACCTTGGCAGCCACGCCGCTGATGGGGGGGCTGGCGCTTCTGCTGATGAGCTTCGCGCTTTTGGGCACATGGGGCGCGCTTTACGCCTTTACGCCCGAGCTTTACCCGACCGGGCTGCGCGCGACCGGCATGGGCACGGCCAGCGCCATGGCGCGGGTCGGCGGGCTGCTCGCGCCTTCGCTGCTGGGAAGCGTGGTGGCGCAGGGCTTCGGCATTGCCATCGGCGTCTTTGCGGGGCTGCTGGTCCTGGCCGCGATCGTCACCCTGACCATCCCTGCCGAGACCCGGAACAAGGCGATCGGCTGAGCATCACCACGGACGACGCACCGGCCCCTTGCGGGCCGGTGTTTTCTTTGGCAGGGGTCTCGCATGGCGACTGTATCCGAACTTTACGAGGGCCGCGTCCGCGCCGGCCAGCTTGCACCCGATGCCGCGCAGCGCAGCGTCCTGCCCGCGCTGGACCGGCTGGTCCGGGACCTTGCCACCCAGCCTGCGCCCGCGCCGCAGAAATCCGGCTGGCTGTCCAAGCTGGTGAAGGGCGCGGCCGCGCCGTCGCCCGCGAGCGCGAAGGGGATCTATCTGTGGGGCGGGGTCGGACGCGGGAAATCCATGCTGATGGATCTGGTCATGGAGGCCGCGCCGCTGACGCAAAAGCGCCGCGTTCATTTCCACGAATTCATGCAGGAAGTGCAGGGCGCGCTGGAAGGCGTGCGCAAGACCGGCCAGCAGGATGCCGTTCGCCCCGTCGCCCGCGCCATCGCCCAGCAGACCCGGCTGCTGTGCTTCGACGAGATGCAGATCACCGACATCGCCGATGCGATGATCGTGGGTCGGCTATTTCAGGTGCTGTTCGAAGAGGGCGTGACGGTCGTGACCACCTCGAACCGCGTCCCCGAGGACCTTTACAAGAACGGCTTGAACCGGCAGCTTTTCCTGCCCTTCATCGGGCTGCTCCGTGAGCGGATGGAGGTCATCGAACTGGCCAGCGCCACGGATCACCGGCAGAACCGGGACGAGGGCGGGCAGGTCTGGTTCTCGCCCGCCGACAGCATCGCCCATGGCCATCTTGACGCGATCTGGCGCGAAGAGACCGGCGGCGCGCCCGCCACGCCGCTTGTCCTCGAGGTCAAGGGGCGCAAGGTCGAACTGCCCCGCCATGTCGGGCGCATCGCCCGGGCCAGTTTCTGGGACCTCTGCGCCAAGCCCCTTGGCCCGGCGGATTACCTTGCCTTGGCCGAGGCGCTGGACCTGCTTTTCATCGACGGCATCCCGCGCCTCAGCCAGTCGAATTACAATGAGGCAAAGCGCTTCGTCACGCTGATCGACGCGCTTTACGAGGCCAAGGTGCGGCTGATCGCCAGCGGTGCGGACGATCCCGAACGCCTCTATGCCGAGGGCGAAGGGGCGTTCGAATTCGAGCGCACCGCTAGCCGCCTACGCGAGATGCGCGACGCGGACTGGGGTCGCGGCTGACCATCGGGTCATTTCACGACCGCGGCGCGGGCAAGGATCTCGCGATAATCCTTGTGCTTGATGAAGGGGCGGGCGGGTTCCATCGGATTTTTGCCGCTGGCCAGATCGGGAAAGGCCGCGAAGAGGGTGAGCCGCTGCGTTGCGGTCAAGGCGCGCACCGCCATCTTGCCGCAGAAGAACGACTCCATCGGCGCACCTTCGGCCAGCAGGATCTCGTGCCGTCCGCAGGCGAGGTGGATCAGTTCAAATGCTCCGTCAAGCGGGCGCAGACCGACCCCCGGATGTCCGGCCATCATCAGATGGCGCGCCGAGATCAGGTATTCGCCCGCCTCATCGCGCACCAGCACGCGATGCTGCGGCGAAACATCGACGTCGCGGCGGGGCAGCCCGTCTCCCAAGGCGCCTGCACGGATCCGGATCGGCCGCAGGTCGGGCGACAGGTTGAGATCCTGTGCCGTGACCGAAGAGGCGCCTTTCCAGACGAGTGGCTGCGCCCCGTGATCTCGGGTCAGGACCAGATCGCCCGCAGCCAGCGTCTCGACCGCGCGTTCGCCCGAGGGCGTCGCGATCATCGTGCCCGCGAGATAACAGATCCGCAATTCCTTGACCCCCAGCTTGTATTCGCCGTGGCTCAGGTTCTTCAGCAGCTCCTTGACATTGGTTCCGGCACTCAGCTGCAGGCGGGAGTAAAGCGTTCCATTCTTGAAATTGCCGGTGCCGTCTCCGGTCCAGAGTGCCGGAGGGGTCGTGCTTCCGGCAAGATGGCCGGGCGGGGCACCGATATGATGGATCCATTCCGCGCGATCGATGAAACCGTCACCGTTCTTGTCATCGATCTTGAGCGTGATGAGCTTTGAATCGGACTCGACGACGCTGTTCTTGATGACCGTCACGTAAAAAGTGATGTCGACTATAGGCACGCTTACCTCGCAGAAACTCGTTACACATACACACGAGGATCAGCCTATGGCCGAGGGCGCGCCCGGCAACCCGAGCTGCGCGCTAATTGCCTAATTCTGAACAAAAAGACAGTTAATTTTCCGCGAATCTCCGACGCGAACACGCTCAGCGGTGGAGATACACACCCCCGGAGTTGCGTGGTCCGGAAGGGCATTCACCCAAAGGTGGTTCAGCCGGCAGACGAAGGGCGGGTGCCGTCTGCAATCGCCGCGAATCGCCCGGCGAGCCGGAGGCAGTTACCCCGTGGTCGGATCTCAGCCGTTTTCGCGCAGCACGACGCCCGCGAGATAAAGCGAGCCGCAGATCAGGATCCGCGAGCCGGGTTCCTCCAGCGCGATGCGGCGCACGGCGTCCAGCACATCGGGCGCAGTGGTCGCGGCGATCCCGCAAGCGGCGGCGACAGTCTCGGTTTCCACGGCCGAAAGCGTGGCGTCGGCCTCGGGGATTGGTACGGCGATCAGGCTGCGGATCTGCGGGGCGAGGGGACGCATGTAGCCCTCGACATCCTTGGTGTTCAGCATCCCGCAGACCAGATGCGTCGGGCGTGGTGGCATCGCGGCCAGCGTCGCGGCGAGCGCTTCGCCACCGGCGGGATTATGGCCGCCATCCAGCCAAAGTTCGCAATCAGCCGCCGCCTCGGTCAGCGGACCCGAGGTCAGGCGCTGCATCCGCGCGGGCCATTCGGCGCGGGTGACGGCAGCCTCGGCGGCACTCTCGCCAAAACCCAGAGCGCGCAGGGCGGCGATGGCCGTGCCCGCATTCTGGATCTGATGCGGGCCGGGCAGGTTCGGCAAGGGCAGGTCCAGAAGGCCCTGCTCGTCGAAATAGACCAGCCGCCCATGCTCGCAATAGCTGTCCCAATCCTGACGCGCGATGCGCAGGGGGGCGTTCAGAGCCTCGGCGCGGGTCTCGATGACCTCGCGGCCTTCGGGGGCCTGCGGGCCGACGATGCAGGGCACGCCCTGCTTGATGATCCCGGCCTTTTCACCGGCGATCTCTGGCAGGGTCTCGCCCAGGAATTGCGTGTGGTCGATGCTGACCGGGGTGATGACCGTCAGCGCCGGATGGTCGATCACATTGGTCGCGTCCAACCGTCCTCCAAGGCCGACCTCGAGCAGCGTGTAATCCGCCGGGACCCGTGAGAAGGCGAGGAAGGCCGCTGCCGTGGTGATTTCGAAGAAGGTGATCGGCTGGCCGCCATTCGCGGCCTCGCATTCCTCGAGGATCGCGGCCAATTCGCTTTCGCCGATCAACTCGCCCGCGAGGCGGATGCGCTCGTGGAAATGCGCGAGATGCGGCGAGGTATAGGCGTGGACGCGCTTGCCCGCGGCCTCAAGGCCCGCGCGGATCATCGCCTGGGTCGAGCCTTTGCCATTGGTGCCGGCGATATGGATCACCGGGGGGATGCGGCGCTCGGGGTTACCCAGTGCCGCGAGGATGCGCTCCATCCGGTCGAGGGACAGGTCGATGACCTTGGGATGCAATTGCATCAGGCGCGACAGGATGGCATCCGACGTGGTCATGGCGCTGCCCGATCAGGCCGGGGTCTTGGCGTCAGTGGCGGCGGGCGCACCTGCGGCCGCTACGGCACCCATCTCGGGCGCCGCCTCGGAGGCAGCCGGAGCGATATTGCCCGGTGCGGGCAGGTCGGCGGCGATCGGCGCGGGCTGGCGCATCACCATGCGCAGGATCGAGATCAGCTCTTCGCGCATCTTCTTGCGATGGGTCACGCGGTCGAGCATGCCGTGATCGAGCAGGTATTCGGCGCGCTGGAAGCCCTCGGGCAGTTTCTCGCGGATGGTCTGCTCGATGACGCGGGGACCGGCGAAGCAGATCAGCGCATTGGGTTCGGCGATCTGGATATCGCCCAGCATCGCGTAGCTCGCGGTCACGCCGCCGGTCGTCGGATGGGTCAGCACGACGATATAGGGCAGCTTGGCTTCCTTGAGCATCTGCACCGCGACCGTGGTGCGCGGCATCTGCATCAGCGACAGGATGCCTTCCTGCATCCGCGCGCCACCGGCGGCCGAGAACAGCACCAGCGGGCGTTTCAGCTTCACCGCACGTTCGGCGGCGGCGATGATCGCATTGCCGACATACATGCCCATCGAGCCGCCCATGAACGAGAAATCCTGCGCCGCCATGACGACGGGAGTGCGGCCCATCTCGCCCTCGGCGACCAGCATGGCCTCTTTCTCGGCGGTGGATTTCTGCGCGGCCTTCATCCGGTCGGGATATTTCTTCTGGTCGCGGAATTGCAGCGGGTCGGCGACCGGCTCGGGAACCTTGACCTCATTGAAGACGCCACCATCGAACAGCGCGGCAAAGCGCTCGCGCGGCGTGATCGCAAGGTGATGGTCGCAATGGGTGCAGACATTCAGATTGTCCGCGAGTTCCCGGTGAAACAGCATGTTTCCGCATTCCGGGCATTTCGTCCACAGGTTCTCGGGCACTTCCCGGCGCGAGAACAGCGAATTGATGCGCGGACGCACGTAGTTGGTGATCCAGTTCATCCGAGAAGTCCCCTTGCGCAGCGTTCCAGCCGTCCACTTAGGCAAATGGAGGCGGAATTGCAATTCCGCGCGCCGCGGGCTTTGATGCGCGGATGTGGACCCAGATGTTTGTGTTCATTCACTATGCAGTCGCGCTGGCGGTCTCCGTCCGCGTGCTTTTGCGTCCGCGTCTGGAGCCAAGCGTCCGCCTGTCATGGATTCTGGTCATCGAACTGGTGCCCTTGCTGGGGATCCTCGCCTATGTGCTTTTCGGCGAGATCCGGACACGCGGCGCAGAGGTCGAACATCTCGCCAATGTCCGCTCGCGGCTTTCCGGGCTCTGGCGGCCGATTCCGGGGCGCGTGCGCGAGCCGCCCGAATTCGCGGCACCGCTCATTGCGGCGAATCGGGCGACGACGGGGTTCAGCGCCATCGGCGGCAATCGCGCCGATCTTCTGGCCGAGGATGACAGCGCCATTGCCGATCTGGTGCGGGCGATGGATGAAGCCGATATCCATATCCATCTGCTCTTCTATATCTGGCTCGACGATTCTGCTGGGCGGTCGGTGGCGCAGGCCGCAATCCGCGCGGCGCGGCGCGGCGTCACGGTCCGGGCGGTGATCGACGCGTTTGGCTCGCGCGCCTTCAGCTATTCCGAAAGCTGGCGGCAGATGCGCGAGGCCGGGGTGGAATGTGTCGAGGCCCTGCCTCTGGGCCTGCCGATCATCGGCAATCTGCTGCAACGGATGGATGTGCGCAATCACCGCAAGATCGTGGTGATCGACCACCGCATCGGATTTACCGGCAGCCGCAATTGCGCGGATCGTGCATTCGCGGTGAAGCCGCGCTTCGCGCCATGGATCGACGTGCTTTTGCGCATCGAAGGCCCCGTGGTGCGGCATATGCAGGCGGTCTTTCTGCAGGACTGGATGAGCTATCGCGGCGAGGATCTGGGCGAGATGCTTCAGGTCATCCCGGAAGCCTTCGAGCAGGGGCAGATCGCGCAGGTCGTCGCCACGGGCCCGGACGATCGTCAGGGGACGCTGTCCGATTGCATGGCCACGATGATCCATGCGGCCCGCGCGCGCCTTGTCATCACGACCCCCTATTACGTCCCCGACAGTTCGCTTGATTCGGCGATTCGCACGGCGGCGCGGCGGGGGGTGGATGTGACCGTGATCCTGCCGGCACGAAACGACTCGCTTGTGGTTCAGGCCACATCCGAAGGGTTCTATTACGGGCTGGTTTCGGCCGGGGTGAAGCTGATGCTCTACCGAGGCGGGCTCTTGCACTCCAAGATCATCACCGCCGACGGGCGCATGGCGATGATCGGCAGCGCGAACATGGACCGCCGCAGTTTCGAGCTGAACTACGAGATGAACATGCTGTTCGTGGATGGCGAACTGACCGCCAAGCTGGATGCCCGGCAGGAAGGCTATATCACGCGTTCCGAAACCATTACCCTTGGCGAGATCCGGGCGTGGTCGCTGTGGCGGCGGCTGCGCAACAACCTGCTGGCGCTGGCCGCGCCGATCCTGTGAGGCAAGCAAGATGAGCCGATTGGTGGAACAGAAGGTGGTGCAGGGCGCAGGCGCGCTCACGCCCGAGGAGATCGCGACGCATCTGCCGGACTTGCCCGGATGGGTACTGGCCGAGGACAGCAAGTCGATCCGGCGCGAATGGCGCATGCGCAATTTCCGGCAAGCCGCTGCGCTGGCCAATCTTGTCGCATGGCAGGCCGAGGATGCGAACCATCATCCCGACATCCTGTTCGGTTGGGGGCATGTTCGTGTCACCTTTGCCACCCATTCCGCAAATTCTGTGACATTGAATGACCTGATCATGGCAGCTCGGATCAATCGCGCAATTGGCTGAACCTGACCTCTTGCCCCGAAGCGCCTGCGGTCTTACGAATTTTCCAACATGGATCAATAGATTTTAATCACCTCCACCAACACGGGGTAGGGATATGGCGGTCCGTCCGCGGCAATGGATTGAAAGGCAGGCGCGCCAGAGGGTGCTGCTGCAATGGGCCGAAATGGCCGAGAGCGTCGAATTCATGCCGCCAAAGCGCATCCGGCGTCTTTCGGACGAGGCCATGGCCCTGCGGGCCAGCCTCAATCGTTTCCTGATGCGGGGGGACCGGCGTGCGGCCGCATCGCGGGTCGCACTCGATGCGCTGCATCTGCCGGGGGGAACGGACTGGCGCTGGCGGCCGGGGTTTCTCGCCGGGCCGATCTCGCCGCGGGGGATCGCGCGTCCGGCCTCGGGGACGCGCCTGGGGGACCGGGCGGCGCTCTGGCATGATTGCGAGGGCCACGCGATGATCCTCGAGCAGATCACCAATCCCCGCGCCACGGATCTCTCGCCCTATGGTCTGCAACTTGAGGTCTTTGGCTTTTCGGGCAGTTTCCTGTCGATCTCGATCGACCTGCCGACCGAGGCGCTCGACGGGCTCACGCGCAATCACATTGTCCGGCTCGAGGCGTCGCTGGTCGTCGAGCGCCCGCTGACCGTCTATGCGCGGCTCAATATCGGCCACGGCCCCAATAGCGACGAATTGCTTCAACCGCTGCATGGGATCGAGGCCGGGCTGCAAAGCCAGCAGATCGTCGAGTTCGACCTTGCTCTGATCGATATGAACGAACAGCGGCTTGAAAAGATCTGGCTCGACCTGATCTTCGAGCGGCCCGAGATGAATGCGGTCGAGATCCGCGAGCTTTTCCTATCCCGCCATCCGCGGGCCGAATTCTGAGGGGCATGACATGGAACAGTTCGAGTCGCTTGGCCTGAAAAGCGGGATCTGGCAGGGGCTTCTTCGGCGCGACACGGCCCCGGCCCGCATTGTCCTGGTCCATCTGGGCGCACGTCTGGCCGAGGCCCGCGTCACTGCGCAGGAGGACGGGCTCTGGCGCGTGGCGGTCGGCATTCCCTCGCAGAAACTCTCGGACGGGCTGCAAAGCTTTCTGTTGCTCGAGGACGAGGGCAAGGAGGGCGATCCCGTCGCGCCCGATGCCGCCCATCTCGGCAGCATGAATATCGTGGCCGGCAAGCCGCTGGACGAGGATCTGCTGGCCGAGTTGAATCTGATGCGCAATGAACTGGACCTGCTCAAGCGCGAATTTCGCAGGCTCGCCGCCGCGCGCGATTAATCCTTGGCCCAGTAGCCGTATCCGCCGATCTCGCGAAAACCCAGCATGTCATAGCTGGCCCTTGCGCCGGTATTGGCGCGGCTGACCGCCAGGCCAAGGCGGGTCGCGCCGTGACCGGCGGCCCATTCCGCAGCGCGGGCGATCAGCCAGCCGGCCATGCCTCGGCGACGGAATTGCGGCGCGACCTCGATCGCGTGGATCATCGCGACCTCGCCATCCACCGCGACAAAGGCTGCGGCCGCCGCGCGGTCATCTATCCGGCCCAGGAGCGTCGTGCGGGGCAGGGCGATGCGATCCATCACCGCCTGCCGCGCCCCCGAGATATTGCCCGCAGCCCAGATGTCGCGCTGGATCTGCAGCGCCGGCCAGATCGCAAACGTGGTCATGGCCGGATAGGCCCGCACCAGCGCCGCAGATTCCGCGGCCATGATCGCGGTCGGTGTCTCGCGACGGTAGCCGCGCGCGGTCAAGGCCTCGGAAAGGCGCTGGTCGCTGTCGGGCAGGCGGAACATGGGCCGCTGGTCCCAGTCTCGGTGCCGTGCCTCGGCCATCGCGATATCCTCAGCGCTCCAGTCAGGCGACAGGGCGCGTGTCGAACTGACCCGTCCGCCCGCGCCAAGCCCCCGGCCACTGCGCAGCGCGCCGTGATCGGCATATTCGGCGGCAGGCCAGGTCGTCTCGAAGGCGCGGGCAAGGTCCGGATCGTCGGGTGTCACAGGTCCAGCCTTTGGCGCAGCGTCTCCATGGCCTCGGCGACGCGCGCAGGATCAAGCCCGCGCACTACAAGATTGGTTCCCCAACCGGACGGGTCGTGGAACGGGTAGGAGCCAAGCGAAAGATCCGCGAATTCCTCGGCCACGGCCTTCAGCCCCTCGGCCACGTCGCTTTCGCCGCGACGCACGAGGATGGTGTCGGACTGCACCGGACGCCCGCCGGGAATTTTCGGGATGAGCCAGGCGACCATGCCGCGAAACACTTCGGGCACACCCGCCATGACATGGGTATTGCCAAGCGAGAATCCCGGCGCGCCCGAAACCGCATTGTCGATCAGAGTGGCCCCGACCGGGATACGGGCCATGCGCAGCCGGTTTTCGGTCAGTTCAAAACCCAGCCGGTCGCAACGGGCCTGCAAAATGGCGCGAGCCTCGGGATGGATTTCGACCGTGGTACCATGCGCCTCGGCCACGGCATCGGCGGTGATATCGTCATGGGTCGGCCCGATGCCACCCGAGGTGAAGAGATGGTCATAGGCCCCGCCAAGGCTCTTGTCGAAGGCCCGGATTGCCGCCACGATCTGTTCATTGTCATCGGCCACGACGCGGATCTCGCGCAGGTCGAATCCGGTCGCCGACAGCACGCCCGCGAGGTGATGGGCATTGCCCTCGCGGGTGCGGCCCGAAAGGATTTCGTCCCCGATGACGAGGATGGCGGCGGTGGGATTGTCGGATTGCATGGGACGCTCCTCGGGCGTTCAATATCTGGGATCAATCTATAGGTCCGCCTGTAGGACTGGAACAAGTGGCGTCGCGGGACTATCTGAGGGGCAACCATGCATGAGGATAAGATGAACGACGCACGCCAGACCCGAGAGGGGATCCGTATCCATGAGCCTCAGGATTTCGAGGGCATGCGCGCGGCCGGCAGGCTTGCGGCGCAGATCCTCGACGAGGTCGGACCCCTGGTCCAGCCCGGTGCGACGACCGGGGCGCTGGATGATTTCATCCGCAACCGTGTCGAGGAAACCGGCGCGGTCAGCGCCACGATCGGCTATCGCGGCTATCAGCACGCGAGCTGCATCAGCGTGAACCATGTCGTCTGCCACGGCATTCCCGGTGACAAGATCCTGTCCGAGGGCGACATCCTGAACATCGACGTCACCGTGATCGTCGATGGCTGGTATGGCGACAGCTCGCGCATGTATGTCGCGGGCAAGCCTTCGGTGAAATCCAAGCGCCTGATCCAGGTCACCCATGACAGCCTGATGAAGGGCATCGAGGCGGTCCGCCCCGGCGCGACCTTTGGCGATATCGGCTGGGCGATCCAATCCTATGTCGAAAGCCAGCGCATGTCGGTGGTGCGCGATTTCTGCGGCCACGGTCTGGGCCGGGTGTTCCACGCGCCGCCGAACGTCCTGCATTTCGGTCGCCCCGGCAAAGGCCCGGTGCTGGAAGAGGGGATGTTCTTCACCATCGAGCCGATGGTGAACCTTGGCCGCCCCGAGACCAAGATCCTCGCCGATGACTGGACCGCCGTGACCCGCGACAAGTCACTCTCGGCGCAGTTCGAACATTCGATCGGCGTCACCGCCGATGGCTGCGAGATCTTCACGCTCTCGCCCGGCGGGCTGTTCTACCCCGATTTCGACTGAATAAGATGGGCGTGCCGAGCGGCGCGCCCGTTTTGCATCAGGGTTTGCGGATCGTGTCGCCGGGTCGGAACGTGGGCGACAGGGCAACGATGCCGTTTTCGGGCGCGGGCTCTTTACCCGAGACGATGCGTGCAGCACGGCGACCGATATCGATGCGGCGCGCATCCGTTGTGGTCAGGCGCATCGGCAGCCCGTCCAGAAGATCGACGGCATTGAAACCCGCAAGGCCCAATTGGCCCGGAATGTCATAGCCTTTCTCGAGGCACCACATCAGTCCGCCCGCGCCGATCATGTCATTCGAGAAATACAGGAAATCCAGATCCGGCTCGCGGGTCAGGATGCGCTCGGTCAGCTCGCGGCCCTTCAGAAGCGACGAGCCACCCTGGTAATATTCGCGCGCGGCGAGGGTGACGCCTGCTTCGGCCAGTCGATCCTCGAAACCGGCCAGGCGTTTGCGGGCGCGATGATCCTCGGGCATGTGGGTGCCGATGAAGCCGATGCGGCGATAGCCCGCATTCAGGATCTCGGTCGCCATCTCGGCTCCGGCGCGCTTATGCGAGATGCCGACGGCGGTATCGATCGGCTCGCCGTCGATATCCATGATCTCGACGATGGGCAGGCCCGCATTGTCGAGCATGGCCCGTGCTGTCTTGCTATGTTCAAGGCCCGCAAGAATCACCCCCGAGGGCCGCCAGGACAGCATGTCGTAAAGCACCGCATCCTCGCGCGAGGGGCTGTAATTGGTCACGCCGACCACGGGTTGCAGCCCGGTATCGTCGAGCTCGGCCGAGATCCCGCCGAGGACATCGGGGAAGACCATGTTCGAGAGCGAGGGGATCACCACCGCGACGAGGTTCACGCGCTGGCTCGCGAGCCCGCCCGCGATCTTGTTCGGGACATAGCCAAGGGTGCGGGCGGCGGTGAGGACTTTCTCGCGCGTGGCCGCCGAGACATCGCCACGGTTGCGCAGCACCCGGCTTACGGTCATTTCCGAGACGCCCGAGGCTTCGGAAACATCACGCAAGGTCAGGGGGCGACGGGGTCTTTTCATGGTCATGGCATATCCAGCGACAGTCCTGTTACCGTTATCGCGTCTGGGGTCGCGCGGCAACCTTGCCAATCTCGCGGCGAGCGGGCAAAAGGATCTGCGGCGGCCCCGTGGCTCAACTGGATAGAGCAGCCCCCTCCTAAGGGGCAGGTTACAGGTTCAAGTCCTGTCGGGGTCACCATTCATCCGAAAATCAGGCGAAACGGCTCGATGGCCTGCCACAAAACGCCAAGCCCCGCGGCGATCGCCAGCACCGGGGCCATTCCAAGCCTAAGCCCAAAGACCAGGAAAAGAGCCAAAGCGGTAAGCGCGGCCGATACCGCGTCGAATGAGGCAGCGACCGGCCATTCAAAGGACAGGGGTCCAGCCTCGATCCGGTGCAGCTCGCTCCAGATCACATGGAGCGCGAACCAGATCGCGAGGTTCAGGACAACACCCACGACGGCCGCGGTGACAGCGGTCAGTGCGGCCGAAAGCATCCGGTTCGTGCGCAGACGCTCGATGAAGGGCGCGCCAAGAAAGATCCAGGCGAAGCAGGGCGCAAAGGTCACCCAGGTCGCGAGCAAGCCGCCAAGGCTGCCGGCGAGCAAGGCGCTGTCCCATCCTGCCTGACGGAAGGCGCCAAGGAATCCGACAAATTGCAGCACCATGATGAGCGGGCCGGGCGTCGTCTCGGCCAGTCCAAGACCGTCGAGCATCTCGCCCGGGGCGAGCCAGCGATAGGTCCCGACGGCCTCTTGCGCCACATAGGCCAGCACGGCATAGGCCCCGCCAAATGTCACGACCGCCATCTTCGAGAAGAAAATCGCGATCGCGGCAAAGACATTTCCGGGCCCCAACGTCAGGGCGAGGACGGCGACCGGCAGCAGCCACAAAGCCAGAGCCACCGATCCCGCGACCAGCGCCGCGCGCCTGGCGGGTTCGGGAAGCGTGCCGAGTTCCTCTCCCAGCAGCGTGGCCGCGTCGGCGACCTGAGACGGGCCCAGAGCGCCGTGACCATTCCGTGGGGCGAATGCCGCGACCCCCGCGCGCTCGGCCAGCAGCCCGATCAGTGCCGCGCCAAGGACGATCAGAGGAAAGGGCGCTCCGAACAGGAAGATCGCGGCAAAGGAAGCTGCCGCAACGAGCCGCGTCGCGCGATTTCGCAGCGCGCGCGAGGCCAGCCGCAGGACCGCCTGCAGAACGATGGCCAGCACAGCGGCCTTTAGTCCAAAGAACGCCCCGGCGACCACGCCCAGATCGCCGAAACCGACATAGACCCAGCTCAGGACCATGATGGTGACGAGCCCGGGCAGGATAAAGAACAGACCCGCAATCAGGCCGCCCCAGGTCCGGTGCATCAGCCAGCCGATATAGGTTGCCAACTGTTGCGCCTCGGGGCCGGGCAGGAGCATGCAGAAATTCAGGGCATGAAGAAAGCGCGCATCGCCGATCCAGCGCTTTTCCTCGACAAGGATGCGATGCATCACCGCGATCTGTCCGGCCGGTCCGCCAAAGGACAAAAGCGCGATCCGCGCCCAGACCCAGGCAGCCTCGGACAGCCTGGGATAGGTTGGCGGCGCATCGGTCGGGCTCGACAGGTCCGAGATCTGTTTGCGCATCCGCTGCCTCCGAACGGTCCCTGTCAGAACCTTGCACCGTCCGGCCTGGCAGGCGGCGAGGCCGAAGATCGGGCATCCCCGCCCCTGATGTCAATCCCCGCCGCAGGATGCCTGCATCGGGTCAAGGGGCGGGACAAGTCCGCCCCTCTTTCTGTCAGCGGTTCATAAGCTGCATCAGGCTGAGGACCGACATGATCTTCTGCGTCTTGCTGTCGACCTGATAGACTTGGTTGTTGTCGGTGTAGTAATTGTAACCGCTTCCGGTTTGCAGATTGTAGCTCTGCGGGTTCAGAAGCTGGCTATAGCGGGCCGGCTCGAAGCGATCCCCGGCGCGCAGCTTGCGATCCTGCTGGCGTTTCTGGAATTCGCGCCAGCCGTCTGCGGTATAGCAGCGCGAACCATGCAGGGACATGCCGCGCGGGCATTCGGCGCGGACGACGTCGCGATCCGGCCGGCGATCATCATGGCGGCGATTGTCGTGACGGTCCCCGTGGCGGTCCCCATGGCGGTCCCCGTGACGGTCATCGTTTCGGCGGTTATCATGGCGATCGTCGTGAGGGCGGCGGTCGTGACGGCCGTGATGATCACGGTTGTCATGATGCGGAGCCGGGCCGTGGCCCGGCCTCAGCCAGGGCGGGTCGGCATAGGCCGCGGAAACGGACAGGGCCGAGATCACCAGAGCAGAGCCGATATTGCGCAAATTCATTATTGTTTTCCGAAGAAGGGGTTCGTCACCCCACCTGATTGCCCGGAGCCGCAGGTAACGGCAAGCCGACCCGCAGGCGGAAGATCGCCATTGGCAATATCTTGCCGCAAGACCCTGAAATCCCGGCGTCAAACCCGGTTCGGACGATCCTCTTCGGGGCGTGAGTTGCGCCAGATGTCGGGCGTCATCCCGGTGGTCTCGCGAAACACACGGATCAGATGGGACGCATCGCAAAAGCCGGTTTCCTCGGCGATCCGCGTCACTGTCCGGTCACGGCGCGCCAGCAGCATCCGCGCTTGGGCCAGCCTGATACGCAGCGACGCATCGGCAGGTGGTATCCCCAGATCGGCGCTGAAATGCCGTTCCAGCTTACGTCTTCCGACGCCAAGGTCACGCGCGATCCGCGCGACGGAAAGGGGCGCATTCATGTTTTGCTGCATGGCAAGCAAGGCGCGACGGACGAGGGGATCGCGCGCGCCGAGTTCCAGCGGCAGGCCGGGCTGGGGGCGGCTGCCCTCGAGCGGCTCGTCGATCATCATGATCGAAAGGCTCTTGCGGGCGGCGGCGCGACCCAGATGGCGGTCGATCAGGAATGCCGCGAGATGGGCGGCGCTGACCCCGCCCGAACAGCTGAGCCGGTCGCGATCCACCACGAAGATCTGGTCAGAGACAGGTTGCATGCGTTCGAATTCAGCCAGGAAGTCCTGATGGTGAAACCAGCTTACGCAGCAGCGATAGCCGTCCATCAGCCCCAGCCGCGCCAGAGCAAAGACGCCGGTGCAGATGCCCGCCAGCCCGACCCTCTGTGCAGCGGCCCTTTTCAGAAAAGACTCTTCCTCGGGGGATAGCCCCGGGCCACCCTCGATCAGACCGCCGACGGTGACGATATAGTCGAAGCGCCCCGGATCGCCCAACCGCGCGGCCGGCTCGACCCGCACCCCGCAAGAGGACAGGACCGGCAAGGCCCGTGCCGAGAGGACGCTCCATTGGCAGCGGATCGGACGTGATCCATCGCCTTCGTCTGCGGCCAGTCGAAGCACGTCCACGAAATTCGCAAAGGCCGAGAGCGTGAAGCGCGGCGCCAGAAGAAAGCCGATGCGCAGGCGCGGCGCGAGAGGGTCAGGAGGGTTGGACATTCAGCGCGAATCGACAGGACGACATGACGCCATCATGACATTGCGGGTCGCATGATCCAGCCCTCAATGCGGCGTGGCGGCGCGCTCTTCGGGTTCGGGTTCGGGATCATCCTCGAGCCGGGGTGGCGCTTCTCCGGCAAGAAAGTTCCCAAGCTTTTCAAGCTGGGGCACATGATCCGCAAGAACCCGCAGGACGACAAGCAGCGGCACCGCGACGATCATGCCCAGAACCGACCAGAGCCATGCCCAGAGCGCCACGGTCAGGAAGACCACGACCGTGTTCAACTGCAATTTGCGCGAGACGAAATAGGGCGTGATGAGTTGCCCCTCGATGGCGGTCAGCGCGAGATATGTCAGCGCGACCATGAAGGGGGTGAACAGGTCGTCAAAGACAAAGACCCCGACCAACGCCGCGATGATGACCCCACAGACCGCGCCGATATAGGGGATGAAGTTCAGCAGGAAACCCACCAGCCCGAAAAGGACGGGCGAGGGCATCCCCCAGGCCCACATCGCCAGACCGAGGGCAAGGCCCAGACCCGCATTGATCAATGTGATCGCGCCGAGATAGGCCCCCAGCCGGTCCTCGATCTCGCGCAGGGCGAGATAGGCCGCGCGCTTGTCGCGCAAGCGGTCAAAGCTCTGCACGATCTTCAGATAGAGCAGATCCCCCGAAGAGAGCATGAAGAACAGCAGGAACAGTGTGAAGATGATCTGGCTTGCCACGGCCGGACCCAGGTCGATGAGGCTGCTCAGCGTGGTCGACGTCTGGGGCTGGTTCACTTCGACCTCGATATGCTGATCGGGGGGCTGGGGCGCACCGGGGGCCGGGATGCTGGTCACCCTGCCGGTGACGGTTCCCATCACGTCGGGGTCGGGCTCCGCACCAGGCATGGCGGGGACGGTTTCCTTCTCCTCGGGGCTCGGAGGGACCGCACCGGCGATCTCGTCGATCTTGCGGGCGACGCGCTCGATGCCCTCGAAATTCTGCCTGATCTCGGCCATGCGGTTTTCCAGCCGCACACCGATCCGGGGCGCGTTGTCTATCACCCTTTCGATCGGCCCCGAGACCAAAAGCCCGATGACGGCCAGCGCCACCACCAGACCCAGCGACACGATGGTCGCGGTGACGCCCGGACCCAAGCCCCAGCGCTCCATCAGGCGCCGAAACGGCACGAAGACGAAGAACAGAAGAAAGGCGAGCGTGACCGGCATCAGGAAATCCCGGGCCTGTGCGACAAACCAGAAAAGCAACAGGATGAAGATCCCGATCACGGCCCAGTTCGCGACGCGTCGCGGCTCCGCCCCTTCCTCTCGCTCGAGGCGAGGAAACATATGGGGCAGGTCATCAGGTGGTGTCACGAGGCGCCTCGTATCGCTTCAGCAGGCCGCCAGAAAACGCTGGCCCCGCGGGCAAGTTCCTGTCCGCGGGGCCAAATTGGTCAAATCGGGGGCAGGAGCCCTCAGATCGGGTGGTCGCCCGTCGCGTCGATGACGCGGGTCGGCAGGCCGAGATCGCCCAGAAGCTCAAGGAAGGGCCGCGCCGGAAGATCCTCGACATTGGCCATCTTCTTCACGTCCCAGGTGCCGCGCGCGACGAGGATCGCCGCCGCGACCGGCGGCACGCCGGCAGTGTAGCTGATGCCCTGGCTGCCGACCTCTTCGAAGGCTTCCTTGTGATCGGCGACGTTGTAGATGAAGACCTCGCCCGGCTTGCCGTCCAGCGAGCCCTTGACCAGGTCGCCGATGCAGGTCTTGCCGACATAATCGGGCGCAAGGCTGGCCGGGTCGGGCAGCACGGCCTTGACCAGTTTCAGCGGCACGACCTCGAGGCCCTCGGCGGTCTTGACCGGCTGCTCGCTGAGCAGGCCGAGGTTCTGCAGCACGGTGAAAACATTGATGTAATGCGCGCCGAAGCCCATCCAGAAGCGGACATCGGCATCCTTGTAGCGGGCGGAAAGGCTGTGGACCTCGTCATGGCCGGACAGGTAGGCGGTCTGCTTGCCGACGACGGGCAGGTCCCATTCGCGGCCCACCTCGAACATCTTGTTTTCCTGCCACGCGCCCTTCTGCCAAGAATAGACCGTGCCGGTGAATTCGCGGAAATTGATCTCGGGATCGAAATTCGTCGCGAACCAGCGGCCATGGCTGCCGGCATTGATGTCGACGATGTCGATCGACTCGACCTTGTCGAAATACTCGTCCTCGGCGAGGCGGGCATAGGCGTTCACCACGCCCGGATCGAAGCCCGCGCCCAGGATGGCGGTGACGCCGGCGGCCTCGCAGGCCTCGCGGCGCTTCCACTCGTAATTGCCGTACCACGGCGGGGTCTCGCAGATCTTGGCCGGGTCCTCGTGGATTGCGGTGTCGATATAGGCCGCGCCGGTGTCGATGCAGCCCTGCAGCACGGTCATGTTCACGAAGGCCGAGCCGACGTTGACGACGATGCTGGCGTCGACCTTGCGGATCAGTTCGGCCACGGCATTGCTGTCCATGGCGTCGAGCGGATGCGAGGTGAATTCGACCGAATGGCCTTTCTCACGAATGCTCTCGATGATCTTGTCGGCCTTGGCGACGGTGCGGCTGGCGATATGCAGCGCACCGAATTCCTGAGCATTCTGCGCAATCTTGTGCGCGACCACCTGGGCGACGCCACCGGCGCCGATAATGAGCACGTTTCTTGCCAATTCAGTCTCCTTTTGAGGGCAAAGAAAGGGGGGAGGACCTCGCTTTCGCCTGAGCGTCAGGACTCAGGACAGGCTGGATTTATAGTCGTCATAGGTAAACCGGCGGGTTTCGCGGATCGTTCCGTCCTCGGCCTTGATGGCGATCGAGGGCATGGCCACGCCATTGAACCAGTTCTTCTTGACCATGGTGTAGCCGGCCGCGTCCGCGATGCTGATGCGGTCGCCGATCTGCAGCGGCGCCGGAAAGCGGCCTTCGCCGAAGATGTCGCCTGCAAGACAGGTCTTGCCCGCGATCTGGTAGAGGTGATCGCCCTCCTGCGGCAGCTTCGCGGTTTCACGATAGATCAGCAGGTCCAGCATATGCGCCTCGATCGAGCTGTCCACGATCGCGACATCCTTGCCGTGATGGATGACATCAAGGACGGTCACTTCCAGCGAGGTGGATTTGGTGATGCTGGCTTCGCCCGGTTCAAGGAAAAGCTGGACGCCGAATTTCTGCTGGAAGGCTTTCAGCCGCACGGCGAGCTTGTCCAGCGGATAGCCCTCGCCGGTGAAATGGATGCCGCCGCCCAAGCTGACCCAGTCGAGCTTTTCGAGGAAGCCGCCGAACTCGGCCTCGATGCGCGAAAGCTGCGCGTCGAAAAGGTCGAAATCGGCGTTCTCGCAATTGTAATGGATCATCACGCCCGAGATGCGGTCAAGCGCGCTTTCCAGCCGCGGCAGGTCCCATTCGCCCAGACGCGAGAAGGGCCGGGCCGGGTCGGCCAGATCGAATCCGCTGGTCGAGAAGCGCGGGTTCAGGCGCAGGCCCATGGTGATGCCGCGCGCGGCCGCCTTGGCGCCGAAGCGATCGAGCTGGCCCAGGCTGTTGAAGATGATCTTGTCGGAATATCCCAGCGCCTCGTCGATCTCGTGATCAGCCCAGCCGACGGAATAGGCATGGGTTTCCTTGCCGAATTCCTCATGGCCGAGACGCAGCTCGAAGAGCGAGGACGAGGTCGTGCCATCCATGAAAGGGCGCATGAAATCAAAGGCCGACCAGGTGGCGAAGCATTTCAGCGCCAAGAGGCATTTCGCGCCGGACTGCTCACGAAGATACTGGATGCGTTCCATGTTGACCCGCAATTTGGCGAGGTCGATCAGGTAATAGGGCGTCTGAAGCTCGGACATGGCACAAATCCCTTATGGCGAGACCCGGTCGAAGGAAGTGGCCCATTTAGGGCCGTTCTCTCGGTTTCGCAAGGAAGGGTGACCAGTCTGTGACGCGTCGGCGTCCCAAGGTCACTCGTCGACGATCGAAAGGATCTTGGGCAGGGCGGGGCAGGGCAGAAGCTGGTTTTTCGCAACATCGGCCAGAGTGTGGTTGTGCAGAAAGACATAGACATGCGCCGAAAGGCTTTCCCAGAGCCGGTTCGACAGAGTCTGCGCCCGCGAGCCCGAAATGCCGCCCGAGGCACCCGCACCGATATGCATGGCGCTGACCGTTTCATCCACGGCTTCGAGAATATCTGCCACGCGGATCAACTCGGGGGCCTTGGCAAGGCGATAGCCGCCGCCGGGTCCGCGCACGGAATCGACCAGCCCGGCCCGGCGCAGCCTCACGAAAAGCTGTTCCAGATAGGGCAGCGAGATATCCTGTCGCCGCGAAATCTCGGCCAGAGAGGTCAGGTCATCCCCCTTGGCAATCGCCAGATCGGTCAAGGCGACCATCGCGTAGCGGCCTTTGGTCGAGAGTTTCATCTTGGCCTCCTCTGCCATTCCATTGACGCCTTGCAACCTTTCGGGCTAATCCGCGGCGGTCGTCTTTGTTTGCGTCTTGCCTATGTCTGGTGCGCTACCCAGATTGACGATGATCTAGAGCCGCGCCGCCACAGGGTCAAGAAAACCCGCGATTCATAGGAAGCCCATGCCCGAACTGATTTTCCCCGGTCCCGAAGGTCGTCTCGAGGGGCGCTATCACGCACAGCCCATTCCCGACGCCCCCATCGCTATCGTTCTGCACCCGCATCCGCAATATGGCGGAACGATGAACAACCGGGTCGTCTATAACCTTCACTACGCCTTCCACCGCATGGGCTTCACCGTCATGCGGTTCAACTTCCGCGGCGTCGGCCGCAGCCAAGGCGAGTTCGATCAGGGTATCGGCGAATTGTCGGATGCCGCCTCGGCGCTGGATTATCTGCAGGCGATGAACCCCAACAGCAAGCATTGCTGGGTCGCGGGCTTCAGCTTCGGCGCGTGGATCGGGATGCAGCTTCTGATGCGCCGCCCCGAGATCACCGGCTTCATCTCGGTCGCGCCGCCCGCGAACATGTATGATTTCAGCTTCCTCGCGCCTTGCCCGTCCTCGGGGCTGATCATCAACGGTTCCGCCGACCGCGTGGCACCGCCGAAAGACACCAATACGCTGGTGGGCAAGCTGCGCGAGCAGAAGGGCATCACCATCACCCATGAGGAAATCGAGGGGGCGGATCACTTCTTCCGCGACGACGAGGTCCACATGAAGCCGATGATCGACAAGGTGCAGACCTATGTCCGTCGCCGCCTGACGGAAAACACCCGCTGACCCTGACGCCCCGGCAAGCCGGGGCGTTTTTCTTTGCGGCGGACTGCACTTCGCGCTAGGACACGCGCGGAATGCAAAGGAGCCGCGCATGAGCGATCTGACCGTCCGTTTCAGCTTTCTCAACGAGGCAGACCGGCTGAAATCCGTCACCCGCGCGAATGTGCTCATGGATCTTTCGCGTCATGAGAACAGCGCCGAACATAGCTGGCATGTCGCGCTCTACGCCCTGATCTTTGGCGCAAGCGACCGCGCCATCGCGATGATCCTGCTTCATGATCTGGTCGAGATCGATTGCGGCGACCATCCGATCCATCTTGACCATGACTTGGCGGCGGTCGCCGCCGCCGAGCTTTCGGCTGCACGCAGGCTGTTCGGGATCCTGCCCGAAGGCGCGGATCTGCTTGCGCTCTGGCAGGAATTCGAGGCCGCCCAGACACCGGACGCCAAAATTGCCAAGCGCATGGATCATATCCAGCCGCTGTTTCAGGTTCTCTGCGCGCCCGAGCCCTTGCCCGAGCATCTGGCGATCGTCGCCGATAACATGACCACCGGCCGCGCCGCGCGGCTGTGGCAGGAATGGCCCGAGGCGATGCAGGCCGCGCAAGCCATTCGCGAGGGCCGTCCGGTCAGCGGCGATATGGCGGGCCAAATCGCCTTTCTGGCCGAGGCCGACCGGCTGAAATCGGTGCTGCGCGCCAGCACTTTGGGCGATGCCTCGCGCCGCGAGAACAGCGCCGAGCATAGCTGGCATCTGGCGCTTTACGCGCTGGTCATGGCCCCCTTGGCGGGCGAGGGCGTCGATATCGGGCGCGTCATCCGCATGCTGATCCTGCATGATCTGGTCGAGATCGACGCGGGAGATGTCCCGATCCATTCTCAAAACGGTGCGGCCCATAGTGCGGCCGCGCAATTGGCGCTTGAGGAGGCCGCCGCAGATCGGCTGTTCGGTCTGCTTCCCGTGGAACAGGGCCGCGAACTGCGCGCACTATGGGATGAGTTCGAGGCCAATCAGTCTGCCGACGCGGTCTTTGCCAAATCGCTCGACCGCGCACAACCGGTGATGCAGAACATCGCCTCGGGCGGAGGAAGCTGGATCGAGTTCAACGTGACCTATGAGCAGCTTGTCGAGCGCGTCGGGCTGCGCATCCAGCGCGGTGCGCCCGCGATCTGGGAATGGCTCGAGATCAGCTCGCGGGTCTATTTCCGTGGTTAATGGGGTTTGGTACGAAACAGACACCCCATCGGATGTTCTCGACAGTCTTGTCGAGACAGCGCGGCAACTAGATCGTGTCAAAGGCGACGTCGCGGCGTGGAAATGGGCGATCCTGTCCATGTTCGGCGCTGTGAGCGGTGCTTTGGTCTGTCACCTGTCTGGCAGTACGCAGACCGGAGCCCTTGCAACTAGGTCGCAAACAAAAACTCTTGCGGCACTTGAAGTACGCGATGGTTCTGCGGTCATCCCTGACCCGTATTTGGCATCGCCACTGGACCTCCTGCGTCGCTCGCTTTCAAGGCGCAATCGGGAATCCCCGGCTGTGCGCATCTGTGTAAGCTTCCGGAAGCGCACTGCGTTCAAGCGGTTGCTCGTATTCCGAAACGATTTCACACATTTCAAGCCGCAGTCATGGAGCATAGAGTGCAGTGGGCTGCCAACTATCTTCCAAGACGTTGGCGCGATCATCTGTCAGATTTCCCAAGACGGCTGGTCGTTCAGGCATATGACCGATGCCCAGCGAAAAGAACTGGCGGCTGTGCTGGTTGAGATCGAAGCGCGCCTAAACGATCTTGCCGATCAATACGCGAAGTTATCTTAAATACGTGCCGGCGCGAACGGTATGCAATCGCATACAACTCTTTTCTTTGCTGTGGTTTGCGACTATAGCGCAGGCAGCCGCATCCTAACTCAAAGGGACCACCCATGTCGAAGATCAAGGTAGAGAACCCGCTCGTCGAACTCGACGGCGATGAGATGACCCGGATCATCTGGGACTTCATCAAGCAAAAGCTGATCCTGCCCTATCTGGACATCGACCTGAAATATTACGATCTTGGCATCGAAGAGCGTGACCGCACTGACGATCAGATCACCATCGACGCCGCCAATGCCATCAAGCAATACGGCGCCGGCGTGAAATGCGCGACCATCACCCCCGACGAGCAGCGCGTCGAGGAATTCGGCCTCAAGAAGATGTGGAAATCGCCGAACGGCACGATCCGCAACATCCTGGGCGGCGTGATCTTCCGCGAGCCGATCATCTGCAAGAACGTGCCGCGTCTGGTCCCGCATTGGACCCAGCCGGTCATCGTCGGCCGCCATGCGTTCGGCGACCAGTACAAGGCCACTGATTTCCGCTTCCCGGGCAAGGGTAAGCTGACGATCAAATTCGTCGGCGAAGATGGCGAGACCATCGAACACGAAGTCTTCCAGGCACCGTCCTCGGGCGTTGCGATGGCGATGTACAACCTTGACGACTCGATCCGCGATTTCGCCCGCGCCTCGATGAACTACGGTCTGCAGCGCGGCTATCCGGTGTACCTCTCGACCAAGAACACCATCCTGAAAGCCTATGACGGCCGCTTCAAGGATCTCTTCCAAGAGGTCTATGAGAGCGAGTTCGAAGAGCAGTTCAAGAAGGCCGGCATCCATTACGAGCACCGCCTGATCGACGACATGGTGGCCTCGAGCCTGAAATGGTCGGGCGGCTATGTCTGGGCCTGCAAGAACTACGATGGCGACGTGCAGTCGGATACCGTCGCGCAGGGCTTCGGCTCGCTCGGGCTGATGACCTCGGTCCTGATGACGCCCGATGGCAAGACCGTCGAGGCCGAGGCGGCGCACGGCACCGTGACGCGCCACTACCGCGAGCACCAGAAGGGCAACCAGACCTCGACCAACTCGATCGCCTCGATCTTTGCCTGGACCGGCGGCCTGAAGCATCGCGCGAAGCTGGACAACAACGCCGCCCTGCTGAACTTTGCCCAGACGCTGGAAAAGGTCACCGTGCAGGCCGTGGAAGACGGCTACATGACCAAGGACCTCGCGCTGCTGGTCGGACCGGACCAGAAATGGCTGACCACGATGGGCTATCTGGAAAAGGTCGACGCGTATCTGAACAAGGCGCTGGTCGGCTGATCGCCCGACAGATTTGGGAAGGGCCGGGGGAAACTCCGGCCCTTTCTGATTCTCTCAACCTGAGTTCTTTGGGCCTCTCAGAATCTGCTGAGTAGCGCCAAAACGAAAACCAAGAGAACCAGACCCGCACCCGCCAGTGCGGGCCAAAGGGCCGCACGCAGGGGCCCGATCTCGGCCTCGCGTTTGTATCGCTCGGCCTCGATTTTATGGGCTTGAGCCCGGAGAAGGCGCGTTTCCCGCTCGAGCCTGCGTATCTCTGCGGCGACGCGTTCATCCTCGGTTGAGTCCTGCATCGTGGTCCACCGCTGGGGAAATCTGACTCTCGCAAAGATAATAACACCAATCTCGCGGTCAATTTGGCGATTTGTATCGCAAGATGGCGCGTGTCTTGCGGGATGCTGACATTCTCGACTTAACAGTTCGGGCGCAGTGCAGTATGGGACGCCCAGCAAAACCCCGGAGTGCCTGCCATGAAAGCTGCCGTCATCACCTTCCCCGGTTCGAATTGCGACCGCGATCTTGCCGTCGCCCTGACGCAGGCAGGGGCGGAGGTGACGCGGGTCTGGCACAAGGACACGGCGCTGCCCGAGGGCACCGATCTGGTCGCTGTGCCGGGTGGCTTCTCGTTCGGCGATTACCTGCGCTGCGGCGCGATCGCGGCCCATTCTCCCATCGCCAATGCCGTGCGCGACCATGCCACCAAGGGCGGTTTTGTCCTGGGCATCTGCAACGGGTTCCAGGTCCTGACCGAGTTGAACCTGCTGCCGGGCGCGCTCATGCGCAATTCGGGCCTGACATTCCTGTGCCGCGAGGTCGAGTTGAACGTGGCCACCGCGAACAGCCCCTTTACCCGGGCCTATCGCCAAAACGAGACCATCCGCGTGCCGGTTGCCCATCACGATGGCAATTACCAGATCGACGCCGAGGGGCTGGCGCGGCTGAAGGATCAGGACCGCATCGCTTTCACCTATGCGCCTGGCATCAACGGCTCGATCGAGGATATTGCGGGCGTGCTTTCGGAAAACCGTCGCGTGCTGGGCATGATGCCCCATCCCGAACGCGCGGCCGAAGCGGCGCATGGCGGCACCGATGGCGCGCGCCTGTTTTCCTCGCTCGTGCAGGATCTTGTCTCGGCCTGAGTCAAAGGCCCGACTTGAGCGCGGGGCAATGACGCACTAGATTGTCTTGTCCCCCGAAGCCGGGGCGAGCCGGAGGTGCATGAAGCAGGACGATCCATTGGCCGGGCAGCCGGCAGGCGGAAGGGCAGCAAGCCACCGCTGGGGCATGCGCGGCGCGCTCGTCGCGCTGCTGCTTCTGGCCGTCGGGACGATTTGGCTGACCAATAACTGGCTGACCGCGCGTTTCTCGGAAACGACAAGGGTTCGGACGGAACTGCGTTCGGCGCTTTATACGGGAAACCTGCTTTCGGAATTGCAGCGCACTTCGGTCGTTCCGCAGCTTCTGGCGCGGGACCCGGCCTTGATCTCGGCGCTGGTCGATAATGATTTCTCGGGCACCTCGGCCCGGCTGATCTCGGCCCAGAAAGAGATCGGCGCGGCCTCGATCCGGCTTCTGGATGCCTCGGGGCGGACGGTCGGCTCGACCGAACGCAATCTCATCGGCACGAATTACGTGCAGGAGCCCTTTTATGTGGAATCCCTGCGCTCGAAGGACACGGTCTTTACCGTCTCGCCCTCGTCCCAAGGGGGCTTTGAATTCGCCTATTCCCGTGCCGTGGTCTCCGAGGGGCGCACGCTGGGCGTGGTTGTGGTGGGTGCTGATCTGACCCGGCTGGTGCGCTCTTGGGCGGGAATTTCCGATGCCATCGCGGTGACGGACAGTTCGGGGCAGATCATCCTTTCGACCGAGCCGCGCTGGCGCGGGCTGACGCTGCCCGAGGCGCTGGCGGTGCGATCCGCTCCCTCGGCCATCGCACGCGCCTTTCAGGTGACGGCGGACTGGACCTCTCATCCGGTCGATGCCTATGTGCAGGGAAAGGCAGTGATGCAGGCCGAGACCCGCATCCCGTTCCGCGGCTGGAAGATGATCGCCTTCACGACCTATGAGTCGGTCCGCGAGCGGGTCAATGCGGTTCTTGCCATGGTCATCATGGGCTTTGCCATCATGCTGGCGGCGGCCTTTTATCTGCTGTCGCGCCGGGCGCGGGTCGAATCCGCAGCCTATATGCGGGAATCGGCGGATCTGCGGGCGCTGAACCTGCGGCTGACGCGCGAAATCGCCGAGCGCGAGCGGGTGCAGAAGGAATTGCGCGTGGCCGAGCAGACCGTGCAGCAGTCCAGCAAGCTGGCCGCGCTGGGTGAGATGTCGGCGGGCGTGAGCCATGAGTTGAACCAGCCGCTTGCCGCGATGAAAACCTATCTCGCCGGGGCGCGGCTGCTGTTGCAGCGCGGCCGCGCAGAAGAGGCGCTGTCCAGCTTCCAGCGTATCGACGATCTCGTCGAGCGGATGGGGGCGATCACCCGGCAATTGAAATCCTATGCCCGAAAGGGCGGCGAGGCCTTTGAACCGGTGGATCTGCGCGCCGCGTTGTCAAGCGCGCTGGTGATGATGGAGCCACAGTTGCGCAACCGCACGATCCGATTGCAGCGCAATATCCCGCGCTATCCGGTCATGGTCTATTGCGACCGCATCCGGCTGGAACAGGTGATCATCAACCTGCTCAGGAACGCGATCGACGCGATCAAGGCGGTCCGCGACCCCGTGATCGAGATCACCGTCAGTTCGGGCTCTCACGCATTCTTGTCCGTCAAGGACAATGGTCCGGGCGTTTCCGATCTGGAAAAACTCTTCGAACCCTTCTTTACAACGAAGAAACCCGGCGAGGGGACAGGGCTGGGCCTTGCCATCTCGTCCGGTATCGCGTCGGATTTCGGCGGCCGGCTGACCGCCCATAACGCCGAAGGCGAAAACGGGCGTGGTGCCGTATTCGAACTTGAGCTTCCGCTGCACGATCCGGGACGCAAGCCCGGGGTCCAGCTTGCGGCGGAATGAATATGGAAAGGTAAGCGCGCATGAGCCGCACGATGAAGATAGCCGTTGTCGATGACGAACCCGACATGCGCGAGTCGATCCGGCAATGGCTGGCGCTTTCGGGCTTCGACACCGAGACGTTCGCCAGCGCCGATGACGCGCTGAAGGTCATCAACTCGGATTGGCCGGGGGTGATCATCTCGGATATCCGGATGCCTGGGATGGACGGGATGGCCTTTCTCAAGCGGCTGATGGGCATCGATTCGGGCCTGCCGGTCATTATGATCACCGGCCATGGCGACGTGCCGATGGCGGTCGAGGCCATGCGCATCGGCGCGATGGACTTCATGGAAAAGCCCTTCAACCCGGAGCGTCTGACCGAGCTGGTCAAAAAGGCCGGGCAGGCGCGGCGCATGACCTTGGACAACCGCGCCCTGCGCCGTGACCTGTCGGAAGGCCAGCAGGTCATGTCCAAACTGATCGGCGCAAGCCCGGTCATGGACCGGCTGCGCGAGGATATCCTTGATCTGGGCCAAGCCGATGGCCATGTGCTGATCGACGGCGAGACGGGGACCGGCAAGACGCTGGTCGCCCATGCCTTGCATGCGGTGGGGCCGCGTGCGACGCGCAAATTCGTGCCGATCTCTTGCGCCGCCTATAATGACGAAGTTCTGGCTGGCAAGCTCTTTGGCCCGGTCGAGAACGGCCTTCCCGCCGTCGAAGAGGCGCGCGGCGGCACGCTTTGCCTCGAGGATATCGAGGCGCTCTCGGACCCGCTGCAGGCGCGCCTTCTGGCCTTCATCGCCGAGCAGGGCATCCCCGCCGAGACCCGCATCATCGCGATTTCGAACGCCCGCGCCGAAGGCCGCAAGGCCGAGGATTCGCTGCGCCCTGACCTGTTCTACCGCCTCTCGGCGCTGAAGATCACCCTGCCGCCGCTGCGTGCGCGGGGCGAGGATATCCTGTCGCTGTTCACCCGCATGACCGAGCAGTTTTCCGAGGAATATGGCTGCGAGCCGCCGCAGGTCACCGCCCAGGAGGCGGCGCAGCTCTTGCAGGCGCCCTGGCCGGGCAATGTGCGCCAGTTGATCAACGTGGCCGAGCGCGCGGTCTTGCAAAATCGCCGCGGCTCGGGCTCGATCGCCTCGCTGCTGATGGCGGATGGCGAGGATACCCGCGAGGCCACGACAACCGAAGGCAAGCCGCTCAAGGAATATGTCGAAAGCTTCGAGAAGATGCTCATCGACAACACCATGCGCCGCCACAAGGGCAGCATTGCCGCCGTCATGGACGAGCTTTGCCTGCCCCGCAGGACGTTGAACGAGAAGATGGCGAAATATGGGCTGAGCCGGGGTGATTACCTCTAAGGTTCAAAAACCCATTGTAACGGCGCGGCCTTCCCCGTTATCTTGCCCATAAGGGGTGGTTGTCGCAACGATCGGTTGTTTGCCCCTGCCAGTTTCGCAGCGCGTCTGCCAGCCGCGACAGCAATTCGGTTGCCGGTGGCGCAACGCGCGGAAAATCGCGCCCATGCCCCAAACGGGGCCTCTGGGCATCCGTGATCGCCGCCCGGACCAGATTTGGGGACGGGCCAAGAAAGGTAAACAGACGCGATGGATCGCGCTGAGCAGCTTGATCGGAAACGGCTCGGGGGACTTAGCCCCGACGCCGCGATTGCTGCTGTCTGCGTGGCGCATCGCGTTCTCTCATTGCACGGCCTCCCGCCTGCGCCCCCTTTGCGCGCGGGCCTGAGGCCGTCCGAAAGTCGGAAACATGTCAAAGAAAATGCTGATCGACGCCACGCATGCCGAGGAAACTCGGGTTGTCGTGGTGGATGGAACCAAGGTCGAGGAGTTTGACTTCGAGACCGTCAACAAGCGGCAGCTTGCGGGCAACATCTATCTGGCCAAGGTGACGCGGGTCGAGCCCTCGCTGCAGGCCGCCTTTGTGGATTACGGCGGAAACCGCCACGGCTTCCTCGCCTTTGCCGAGATCCACCCGGATTACTACCAGATCCCCGCCGCGGATCGTAAGGCGCTTTTGGAAGAAGAACGCCAAGCCGCCGCCGCCGAAAGCGACGAGGCCGACAGGCCCAAGCGCAACTCGTCGCGGTCGCGCAAATCGGCGAAACCCGCTGCGGCAGATGCGGGCGATGTCGTCGTTTCGGAAGACATTGCCGGGATGGCCCTTGTCGATCCCTCCGAGGGCGAGGGGGAATCCGCTGCCCTGATCGAGCCTGCACGCGCCGATGCGGCTCGCCCGGCCGAGGACGAGACGGAAGAGATCCAAGAGGATGACGCGATCGAGTCGGTCGCCGAAGAGGATGTCGCCGAAGAAATCGCGCCGCCGAAGAAATCGCGTCCGCGCCGCTACAAGATTCAGGAAGTGATCAAGGTCCGGCAGATCATGCTGGTTCAGGTCGTCAAGGAAGAGCGCGGCAACAAGGGCGCGGCGCTGACCACCTACCTGTCGCTTGCCGGTCGTTACTGCGTTCTGATGCCGAACACCGCGCGCGGTGGCGGCATCTCGCGCAAGATCACCAATGCCGCGGATCGCAAGAAGCTCAAGGAAATCGCCGCCGAGTTGGAGGTTCCGGAAGGCGCTGGCCTGATCATCCGCACCGCCGGCAGCCAGCGCACCCGCACCGAGATCCGCCGCGACTACGAATATCTGATGCGCCTCTGGGAGCAGATCCGCGAGTTGACCTTCAAGTCGATCGCGCCCGCGCCGGTCTATGAGGAAGGCGATCTGATCAAGCGGACGATCCGCGACATCTATTCGAAGGAAATCGACGAGGTTCTCGTCGAGGGCGATCGCGGCTACCGCACCGCCAAGGACTTCATGAAGATGATCATGCCGTCCCATTCGAAGAACGTGAAGCATTATACCGACGCGATGCCGCTCTATGCGCGCTACCAGGTGGAAAGCTATCTCGCGGGCATGTTCAACCCGGTCGTCCAGCTGAAATCGGGCGGCTACATCGTCATCGGTGTCACCGAGGCGCTGGTCGCCATCGACGTGAACTCGGGCCGGGCCACCAAGGAAGGCTCGATCGAGGACACCGCGCTCAAGACCAACCTTGAAGCCGCCGAAGAGATCGCCCGCCAACTGCGCCTGCGCGACTTGGCCGGTCTGATCGTCATCGACTTCATCGACATGGAAGAGCGCAAGAACAACGCCGCCGTCGAGAAGCGCTTCAAGGACAAGCTCAAGACCGACCGCGCCCGCATTCAGGTTGGCCGCATCTCGGGCTTTGGCCTGATGGAGATGTCGCGCCAGCGCCTGCGTCCGGGCATGCTCGAATCGACCACGCAGCCCTGCGCGCATTGCCACGGCACCGGGTTGATCCGCTCGGATGACAGCCTCGCGCTGACCATCCTGCGCGCCATCGAGGAAGAGGGCACCCGCAAGCGTTCCCGCGAAGTGCTGGTCAAGGCTCCGATCGCCGTCGCCAACTTCCTGATGAACGCCAAGCGCGAGCATATCGCCAATATCGAGGCGCGCTACGGCATGTCCGTGCGTGTCGAGGCTGATCCCACACTGATCTCGCCCGATTATGCGATCGAGAAGTTCAAGACCGCGACGCGCAATGTCCCGGAAGTCGTGACCCCGGTGGTTTCGGTCGATGCCAGCCTGATGGCACAGATCGACGATGAGGATCTGCTCGAAGACGAGATCGAAGAGGACGCTGCCGAAGAGGAAGCGACCGCAACCGAGGCGCAATCCGAGAGCCAATCGGAAACCCGTGCGGAAGCCGGGGCCGAGAATGGCGAGGGTTCCAGCAAGTCGCGCCGTCGTCGTCGCCGTCGCCGTCGGGGCAGCAAGCCCGGCGAAGAAAACGGCAATGGCGCAGAGGGCAAGCCCGACGAGGATCAGGGCGCGGACGACGACGCGGATGAGGGTGATGAGCCTGCCGCTGAGCCGGTCGCGGAAGTCGTGCTGGCCGAGATCGTCGAGACGGTCGAAGCCGCTGCCGAAGAGGTGAAGCCGAAATCGAGCCGTTCGCGTTCGCGCAGCCGCAAAAGCGCGGCTCCGGTCGAGGCTCCGGCTGAGACGATTGAAGCTATTGCCGAAACCGTTGAAGCGCCTGCCGAGGTTGCGGAAGTTCCCGCGCCGGTCGCTGAGGTTGCAGCACCTGCCGTAATCGAGACGCCTCTCGCGCCCGAGCCGGAAGCACCTGCCGCTGAAGCCCGGCCGGAGGTCGAGGTGACCGAAACGGTCGCTGTCGCCGCGGAAGTCGAGCCCGCACCTGAGCCCGTGGCGCAGCCCGAACCCGCGCTGACTGCCGAGGATGAATCTCAGCGTCCGAAACGTCGCGGCTGGTGGTCGCAAGGCTGACATTTCGCCACATGACACAAGTTTGAGAGGCGCGGGACTTTCCCGCGCCTTTCTCATGACGCAATCTGCCGCCCATGTTGGGAATCGAACTTGCAGATGCCGCCTTCCTGCCCGCCGCGCTGGTCGCGTTGCTGGCGGGTTTCCTGTCCTTTCTGTCGCCTTGCGTGCTGCCGATCGTGCCGCCCTATCTGGCCTATATGACCGGCGTGGGCGTCGGCGGGCTGAAATCCGGCGAGCGCAGCGCCGTCTTGCCTGCGCTGTTCTTCGTGCTGGGCCTGTCCACGGTGTTCCTGCTGATGGGTATGGCGGCCTCGGCCTTTGGGCGGATGTTTCTGCAATGGCAGGATTTGCTGTCGCGCGGGGCAGGGGCGGTGGTCATCATCCTTGGCCTGCATTTCCTGCATGTGATCCGCATACCGATCCTCGATACCGAGGCGCGCCTTGAAACTGGCGACCGTGGTGGCAGCACCTTCGGGGCCTATATCCTTGGCCTCGCCTTCGCCTTCGGCTGGACGCCCTGCATCGGGCCGCAGCTCGGGATGATCCTGTCGCTCGCGGCCACGGGGGGCGAGGCGGGCAGGGGGGCTTCGCTGCTGGCGATCTATGCGCTGGGTCTGGGGATACCCTTCCTGCTCTCGGCGATCTTCATCAACCGCGCCATCGGGCTGATGAACCGCATCAAGCCGCATCTGAAATTGATCGAGCGCATCATGGGCGTGCTCTTGGTCATAGTGGGCATGGCGCTGCTGACCGGTGCCTTCCCGGCCTTCGCCTATTGGCTGCTCGAAACCTTCCCTTGGCTTGCCACGCTGGGTTAGGTCTTGCCCTGACCCGGCATCCCCGGCCAGTCTGCCGCAAAACCAAAGGGGGGCAGCATGGCATTGGCAATGAGCGTGGCGCAGTCGAACGCGTTTCTGGACCGGGAATTCCCGCAGATCGCCGGGCAGGTCCGGGTCGAGACCTCGGACGAGGAGCGCCTCATCGCGCGGTTGATCGTCGGCGAGGCGCATTTGCGCCCCGGCGGCACGATCAGCGGACCCGCCATGTTTGCCCTTGCCGATGTCGCGATCTATCTCGCGATCCTCGCGCGGATCGGCGAGGTGGCGCTGGCGGTGACGACGAATGCCTCGGTCGATTTCATGCGCAAGCCCGAGGCGGGGCGCGATCTGATCGCCGAATGCCGCCTTCTGAAGCTTGGCCGGGTGCTCGCGGTGGGAGAGGTGATGATCCGCTCGGAAGGGGTCGAGGGAATCGTTGCGCGCTGCTCGATGACCTATTCGATTCCGCCAAAAGCGCCGTGAAATCGATACTTATTTGACGGTAAATTGATACCTATTTTATATCGCATTGTTTTTGAATGATTAATTCGCGCTTGCGACACTTGATTCAAAAACCGGTTTCGCCGATATACCCACAACTCGAATTACACCCCCAAAGGGACGACCATGAAAACCTATACCGCGAAACCGGCGGAGATCGAGAAGAAGTGGATCCTGATCGACGCTGAAGGCGTTGTTCTGGGCCGCCTTGCAACGATCGTTGCCATGCGCCTGCGTGGCAAGCACAAGCCGACCTTCACCCCCCACATGGACATGGGCGACAACGTCATCATCATCAACGCCGACAAGGTGCAGATGACTGGCGACAAGCGCGATGCCAAGAAATACTACTGGCACACCGGCCACCCGGGCGGCATCAAGCACCGCACCGCACGCCAGATCCTGGAAGGCGCTCACCCCGAGCGCGTCGTGACCAAGGCCGTTGAGCGCATGATCTCGCGCAACAAACTGGGCAAGCAGCAGATGACCAATCTGCGCGTCTATGCCGGTGCCGAGCACCCGCATGAAGCTCAGCAGCCCGAAGTTCTGGATGTCAAATCCATGAACGCCAAGAATACCCGGAGCGCATGATCATGGTCGAAGACATCAAAACCCTGGACGACCTGAAATCGGTCACCACCGGCGCTGTTGCCGAGGCCCCCATCCGTGAAGCTCAGCGCGATGCGCTGGGTCGCGCCTATGCCACCGGCAAGCGTAAAGACGCTGTCGCCCGCGTTTGGGTGAAACCGGGTTCGGGCAAAGTCGTGGTGAACGGCAAGGACATGGCTGCTTACTTCGCACGCCCGGTTCTGCAAATGATCCTGCGCCAGCCCTTCGAGGTTGCCGGCGTTGACGGTCAATACGACGTTTACGCGACCGTGACCGGTGGCGGTCTTTCGGGTCAAGCCGGTGCGGTCAAGCACGGCATCTCGAAAGCTCTGCAACTGCACGAGCCGTCGCTGCGCGCCGCTCTGAAAGCCGCTGGCTTCCTGACCCGCGACTCGCGCGTCGTCGAGCGTAAGAAATACGGCAAGGCGAAAGCCCGTCGCTCGTTCCAGTTCTCGAAGCGCTAATCTGCTCTTCATTGGAATACGGAAAACGCGGTCCCTCGGGGCCGCGTTTGTCATTTCCAGGTCCTGAAACGGCCCCGATCTGCCCCCGCGCTGCATAGAGATCGCGCATATACGGGTGGGCGCGATGCGCGCGTGAGAAATCCTTGGGGATAATTTGGCTTTTGCGTCAGGTATTTGTGGGTGCGCTACTGCGTTCTGCTGGCACAGATAGCAAAGCGCGAATTATCTGCCCGAATCTACGACATAAAAATGACAGTAAATCAGTAGCTTGTCATTTTTCTTCGATCGACGTGCATTTTTCGTCTTGCGCCTTCTGGAGCTGCGGCCTAAATACCGCCTCACCGAAACGGCGAGACGCTGAGACGGGACGGAACGAGGCGCTGGGAACGGCGGTTGGTTCTGGGAAAATCGGGAAGTCTGATGGCTTGCACGGCGCCACGAAGGAAATGGCGCGGTTCAGGTTGTTTTGTTTCCCCTGCTTTTTGACATTGCGAGATATCTGAAGAGATATGCGGGCGGTCTGATCGTTATACGATTGAGAAGTTTGCATATCGGCTCTCTAGGGAAACC
>NZ_SDEB01000027.1 GCF_004522175.1 Paracoccus ravus
GGTTTCCCTAGAGAGCCGATATGCAAACTTCTCAATCGTATAACGATCAGACCGCCCGCATATCTCTTCAGATATCTCGCAATGTCAAAAAGCAGGGGAAACAAAACAACCTGAACCGCGCCATTTCCTTCGTGGCGCCGTCAAGCCATCAGACTTCCCGATTTTCCCAGAACCAACCGCCGTTCCCAGCGCCCCGTTCCGTCCCGTCTCAGCGTCTCGCCGTTTCGGTGAGGCGGTATTTAGGCCGCAGCTCCAAAGACCGCAAGACGAAAAATGACGAAAATGCGAATTAAATGACAAGGCGCTGAAATTACTAAGATTTACCGTAGACACCCCGCACGACCCAGGCCACGGCCCCTTCCGCAAAGGCCAGCCACACTCCGCAAACCACGCCTGCCGAGCCTCCGGAAACCCGCTTCAAGGCCCTGCAATTCCTGGGCCAATCCCGTCGCACGGGCCACGCCGACCCGCCCCGTGAATCACCGCGAGCCATCAGATCCGGACCGCTGCCTTCGGCGCCCGCTTGCCCCGGAAAGCCGAAATCTCGACCGACGATCCCGGCAGCAGAGCATAGCCATTCCCCGGAAGCGTCACCCCCTCTGCCCCGATCTCGGCGACCGAGAGCGGGTCGAGCGACGCCTCCCCATGCAGCTTCACCAACTGCGGCCCGGGCGAGAGGTTGAAGATGCAGGTCGTCACCTCGCCCTCATACGTGCGGCGAAAGGCGAGGATTGGCTCCGGCATGTCAATGAAGGCAATATCGCCCCAGCGCAGCGATGGGCGCGACCTGCGCAGGGCCAGCATCGCGCGATAGGCCGAAAGCGTGCTTTCCGGCCCCGTTTGCCGATCCACGGCCAGAGCCGCCTGCGGTGCCTTCACCGGCAACCAAGGCTTGCCGCTCGTATAGCCGGCATTGGGCGCATCGGCCTCCCAGGCCATGGGCGTCCGGCAGCCGTCGCGGCCCTTGATCTCGGGCCAGAAGCGCAGCGCCTGCGCGTCGGTCAGTTCCTCATAGACCAACTCGCTTTCGGTCTGGCCGAGCTCCTCGCCCTGATAAAGGCAGATCGCGCCGGGAAAGCAGCAGAGCATCGCAATGGCTTGGCGGGCCAGCGCCTCGCGGCTGACCGCATGCCTTTCCCAGCGCGAGATATGGCGCACCACATCATGGTTCGAGAAGCTCCAGCAGGAATGGCCGTCCGGCGCACCCTGACGCACCCCCTCGATCGCGCGCCGAAAATGGGCGGCGCTGAATTCCGGGCTGAGCATCTCGAAGGAGTAACACATGTGCAGGCGATCATGGCCCGCCGTATAGGCCGCCATGATCTCGATCGCGGTCGGTCCGCCATCGCCCACCTCGCCGACCATCATGCGCTCGGGATAAAGGTCGGTCAGGGCGCGCAGGCGTTTCAGGAAGGCGACATTCTCGGGGCGGTTCTTGGAATGGACATGCTTCTGGAAGCCGAACGTGTCGGGGCCGGTATGTTCGGGATTGGGCGGGTTGTCGCGCAACTCGCGGTCATGGATGTAGTAATTCACCGTATCCAGCCGGAACCCGTCCACGCCCAGTTCCAGCCAGAACCGCATCGTCTCGAGCAGGGCCTCCTGCACCTCGGGGTTCCAGATGTTGAGGTCGGGCTGCTCGGTCAGGAAATTATGCATGTAATATTGTCGGCGCTGCGGCTCCCATTCCCAGGCCGGGCCGCCAAAGACCGAGGGCCAGTTGTTCGGCGGCGTGCCATCGGGCTTCGGATCGGCCCAGACATACCACTCGGCCTTGGGATTGCTGCGATCACGGCGGCTCTCTGCGAACCAGGGATGGACGTCGCTGGAATGGCTGATGACTTTGTCGATGATGACTTTCAGCCCCAATTCATGCGCCCGTGCGACCAGCGTCCGGAAATCGGCCAGCGTTCCAAAGATCGGGTCGATATCGGTGTAATTCGAGACATCATATCCCATGTCCTTCATCGGCGAGGTAAAGATCGGCGACAGCCAAATCGCATCCGCGCCCAGCTGGGCAACATGGTCGAGCCGGCGCGTGATGCCGGGCAGATCGCCGATTCCGTCGCCATTGCTGTCCTGAAAGCTGCGGGGATAGATCTGATAGATCACCGCGTCGCGCCACCATTCGACCATCACTGCCCTCTTTTTCACCGCATTCCCGTCCTGCCACCAAAGCACGCGCCGAACGTTCGGCAAATCCTGTTATGCGCGAATTAGGCCGATTGCCCGAATCTTCGGCCTTGGTAGAGTGGTTTGGATGGGAAAGCTCAAATCACCCCCATATCCGGGCGACGAAGACCTTGCGGCATTGCGTGAAGGCAGCCTTGGCATGCCCTTCGACGTGCTGGGTCCGCATGAGGCGAACGGGCGACGCTGGCTCACGGCATTTCATCCGGGACTGACGGCGCTCTGCGTCGTCACGCCCTCGGGACAGATCCCCCTGCCCCGTTACCAGGGAGATGTCTTTTTCGGCCCGATCCCCGAGGGTCCCTATCGGCTTTTCGCCGAAGCGGGCGACGGCACCTCCTGGGAATTCGAGGATCCCTATCGCTTTGGCCCCGTTCTAGGAGAGATGGACCTGCATCTCTTCGGCGAGGGAACCCATCGCCGCCTTTGGCAGGCGCTGGGGGCGCATCTCATCACGCATGACGAGATCGCCGGTGCGCATTTCGCGGTCTGGGCCCCGAATGCCCGCCGCGTCTCGGTGGTTGGCGATTTCAACGCCTGGGACGGCCGGCGTCATCCCATGCGCCGCCTGCGCGAAAGCGGTGTCTGGGAGATCTTCCTGCCCCGCCTGTCCGAGGGCACGCTTTACAAATACGAGATCCTCGATGCGCAAGGCGATGTCACCCTCCGGGCCGATCCCTTCGGATATGGCAGCCAGCACCCGCCAGAAAAGGCGAGTATCCTGCGCGACATCACCGGCTATGGCTGGCACGATCAGGACTGGATGGCGCATCGTGCGGGAAAGCAGGATCGCAGCGCCCCGGTTTCCATCTACGAGGTGCATCTGGGCAGTTGGAAGCGCCGCCGCGACGAAGGGAACCGTCCACTCTCCTACAAGGAGCTTGCCCGCGACCTCGTGACCTATGCCAAGGAGATGGGCTTTACCCATCTGGAACTGCTGCCGGTCAGCGAGTTTCCATTCGATGGCTCATGGGGATACCAGCCGGTCGGGCTTTTCGCCCCGACCATCCGCTTTGGCCCGCCGCATGAGTTCCGCGACCTGATCGACGCGGCGCACCGCGCGGGCCTCGGCGTGATCCTCGACTGGGTGCCGGGTCATTTTCCGACCGATGCGCATGGGCTGGCGCGTTTCGACGGCACGGCGCTCTACGAGCACGCCGACCCGCGCGAAGGATTCCATCAGGACTGGAACACGCTGATCTATAATTACGGCCGGACCGAGGTGCAGAATTACCTGATCGCCAACGCGCTTTACTGGCTGCAGGAATACCATCTGGACGGGCTGCGCGTGGATGCGGTGGCCTCGATGCTCTACCGCGACTATTCGCGCCAGCCGGGGCAATGGATCCCGAACAAGGATGGCGGGCGCGAAAACTACGAGGCGATCGATTTCCTGCAGCGCATGAACATCGCCACCTATGGCGCGGTCCCCGGCATCATCACAGTGGCCGAGGAAAGCACCTCCTTCCCAAAGGTCTCGGCCCGGGTCGATGCGGGCGGATTGGGCTTTGGCTATAAATGGAACATGGGCTGGATGAATGACACGCTGCGCTACATGTCGCGCGAGTCGATCCATCGCAAATACCATCACGACCAGATGACCTTCGGGCTGATCTATGCCTATTCCGAGAGTTTCATCCTGCCGATCAGCCATGACGAGGTGGTTCATGGCAAAGGCAGCATGCTGCGCAAGATGCCCGGCGACGAATGGCAGCAATTTGCGAACCTGCGCGCCTATTACGCCTTCATGTGGACTCATCCCGGCAAGAAGCTCTTGTTCATGGGCTGCGAATTCGGCCAGGCCGAGGAATGGAACCACAATGACCAGTTGAACTGGAACGCCGCCGAGCGCCCGCTGAATGCCGGCCTGCAAAGGCTTGTACGCGACCTGAACCACCTTTACCGCGACACCCCTGCCCTGCACATCCATGATGCGGATCCCGCGGGATTTCGGTGGATCCGCAACGATTCCGAGCAATCGGTGATTGCCTATCAGCGATGCGGCGACGACGGCGATGCCTCTGTGGTGGCAATCTGCAACATGACACCCGTTCCACGTCATGGATTTCGGATCGGATTGCCCCATGCCGGCGTTTGGAGCGAGGCGATCAATACTGACGCTGCCGTCTATGGCGGAAGCGGGCAAGGCAATATGGGCCGCGTCAGGGCGGCGGCAGAGCCGCTGGACGACCAGCCCGCCTCTGTCGAACTGACATTGCCGCCGCTTTCGGTGGTGATCCTGACTGGGACGGAAAATCGGTAAGGGAGGTGACGGGCGATGGTGGAGAACGGGCGACTGACACGCAGGGCCATGGCCTTTGTTCTGGCAGGCGGGCGCGGCAGCAGGCTGCACGAATTGACCAACAGGCGGGTTAAGCCCGCGGTCTATTTCGGCGGCAAGACCCGGATCGTCGATTTCGCTTTGTCCAATGCCGTCAATTCCGGCATCCGCAAGATCGCCGTCGCCACGCAATACAAGGCCCATAGTCTGATCCGGCATTGTCAGCGCGGCTGGAATTTCTTTCGCGCCGAGCGCAATGAGTTCCTGGACATCCTGCCCGCCTCTCAGCGCACCTCGGAAGAGCATTGGTATCGTGGCACGGCCGATGCGGTGACGCAGAACATCGACATCGTGGACAGCTATGACGTGGATTACATCATCATTCTGGCAGGCGATCATATCTACAAGATGGATTACGAGATCATGCTGCGCGAGCATGTGCAAAGCGGCGCGGATGTCACCATCGGCTGCCTGACGGTTCCGCGTGCCGAGGCCACCGCTTTCGGCGTCATGGGGGTCGATGAGACGGGCCGCGTCACCTCGTTTCTCGAAAAGCCCAAGGATCCTCCGGCGATTCCGGGCGATCCGGATCATGCGCTGGCCTCGATGGGGATCTATGTCTTCAACTGGGCCTTCCTGCGCGACCTGCTTCTGGCCGATGCCGAGGATGCGCAATCCAGCCATGATTTCGGCAATGACCTGATCCCCGACATCGTGGCACGCGGCAAGGCCATGGCGCATCGCTTCGATGTTTCCTGCGTCCGGGACGAGGGCGCTCCGGCTTATTGGAAGGATGTCGGGACGGTTGATGCTTTTTGGCAGGCCAATATCGACCTGACGGATTTCGTGCCCGAACTGAATCTCTGGGACCGGGAATGGCCGATCTGGACCAATGCGATCAGCGTGCCGCCCGCGAAATTCATCCATGACGAAAAGGACCGGCGGGGCGTTGCCATCTCGTCTATGGTCTCGGGCGGCTGCATCATCTCGGGCACCGAGATCCGCAACTCGCTGCTCTTCACCGAGGTCCATACCAACAGCTTTGCCGTTCTGGATTACGCGGTGGTGCTGCCCTATGTCACGGTCCATCGCTCGGCCCGGCTGCGCAAGGTGGTGATCGACCGGGGCGTCACCATCCCCGAGGGGCTGGTGGTCGGCGAGGACCCGCTGGAGGACGCCAAATATTTCCGCGTCAGCCCGCGCGGCGTGACGCTGATCACCCAGGACATGCTGGACAAGCGGGCGGCCATGCTTTGATGAGGGTTCTCTCGGTCGCATCCGAATGCGCCCCTTTCGTCAAGACCGGGGGGCTGGCCGATGTCGTGGGCGCCCTGCCCCGCGCGCTGACCGCCGAAAGGGTCGAGATGCGGACCCTGCTCCCGGGTTATCCTGCCGTCATCGCGGCGCTGGGGAGCGATGCCGCGCAGATCGCCGAACTCGATGACCTCTTTGGCGGAACCGCGCGGCTGATCGCCGGGCACGCGGCGGGGCTCGATCTGATCGCGATCGACGCGCCACATCTCTATGCCCGCACGAGCGGACTCTATAGCGACGCGCATGGCCATGACTGGCCCGACAATCCCGAGCGTTTTGCCGCCTTGTCCTGGGCCGCCGCCCATATTGCCACGCTTGGCGCGGGCGGTTGGCACCCGCAGGTCCTGCATGGCCATGACTGGCAGGCGGGCTTCATGGTCGAATATCTGCACCGGATGGGCAATGAGGACACGCGCAGCGTCCTGACCATCCATAATATCGCCTTTCACGGCATAGCCGGGGCGGAAAGGCTACACGCGCTGCGCCTCGATCCTTCGCGTTTTCATTCGGCGGGCTATGAATATTGGGGCAACATCTCGGCGCTGAAGGCCGGGCTGATCGGGGCCGATGCTCTGACCACGGTCTCGTCGCGCTATGCCGAAGAACTGATGACGCCGGAGTTTGGCCTCGGCCTCGACGGCGTGATGCGCTCGCGCCGCGAGGATCTGACCGGCATCCTGAATGGGATCGACAGCGAAGTCTGGAACCCCGCGACCGATCCCGCGATCACCCCCTATAGCACTGCGCGCGGCAAGGCCGCGAACAAGGCCGCCTTGCGGGCCGAGTTTGGGCTGCCCGAAGCCAGCGGGCCACTTTGCATCATTGTCTCGCGCATGACCCATCAGAAGGGGCTGGATCTGGTGCTGGAGGCCCTGCCCGCATTGCTGGATCACGGCGGGCAACTAGCGCTGCTGGGCTCGGGCGAGCGCGGGCTGGAACACGCCTTTACCTCGCTGGCCGAGCACCAGCCCAATGTCGGCGTCCGCATCGGCTATGACGAGGCGTTGTCGCATCGCATGATGGCCGGGGGCGATGCGATCCTCGTGCCGTCGCGCTTTGAGCCTTGCGGCCTGACGCAGCTTTACGGGCTGCGCTATGGCACCTTGCCTTTGGTCGCCCTGACCGGAGGGCTCGCTGATACCGTCATCAATGCCTCGCCCGCCGCCTTGGCGCGCGGCGTCGCGACCGGATTGCAATTCGCCCCCGTCACCGCCGAGGCGCTGCGCAACGCCCTGACCACGCTCTGCCGCCTTCATGCCGACCCCAGCGTCTGGGCCAAAATGCAGCGCAACGCGATGGCGCAGCCGGTCGGCTGGGACCAGTCGGCCCGTGCCTATGCGCAGCTCTACGAAAGGCTGATTGCGGGACCATGACACCGGGCTTTGCAATCACCGCCGGGCATCCGGCCCCCTTGGGCGCGACCTTCGACGGCGCGGGGGTGAATTTCGCGCTGTTCTCGCAATTCGCCGAGCGGGTCGAGCTGTGCCTTTACGATGCGCGCGGGGCGGAAACCCGGATCGCCCTGCCCGAGCGCGACGGGCATGTCTGGCATGGCTATATCTCGGGGCTGCGGCCGGGCCAGAAATACGGCTATCGCGTTCACGGTCCATACCTTCCCGCCGCGGGGCATCGCTTCAACCCGAACAAGCTTCTGATCGACCCCTATGCCAAGCGCCTGACCGGAGGGCCGATCCAGAACGACGCGCTTTTCGGCTATATGGCGAGCACCAAGGACGATCTGAGCTTCGACCCCCGCGACAGCGCGCCCTATATGCCGCGCTCGGTCGTGGTCGATCCCAGCTTCTCATGGGGCGCGGATTTTCCGCCGCGCTATCCGATGATCGACACGATCATCTATGAGGCGCATGTGAAGGGCCTGACCGCCGCGCGGTCCGATATCCGCGATGGCGGGACGTTCCTCGCCATGGCCTCGGAGCCGATCCTCGACCACCTGAACCGCCTCGGCATCACCGCGATCGAATTGATGCCAGTCCATGCCTTTGCCGATGACGCCTTCCTGACCGCCAAGGGCCTGCGGAATTACTGGGGCTACATGTCCTATGGCTTTTTCGCCCCCGAGCCGCGCTACATGCGCGATGGCGATATCGCCGAGTTCCAGCAGATGGTCTCGCGCTTTCATCAGGCAGGCATCGAGGTCATTCTCGACGTGGTCTATAACCACACCGCCGAAGGCAATGAGCTTGGCCCGACTCTGTCCTTTCGCGGTCTGGACAATGCCTCCTATTACCGGCTGGCCGAGGACCCGCGCTATTACGTCAATGACGCAGGGACGGGAAACGTGCTCGACCTCGACAAGCCCTTTGCGCTGCGGCTGGTGATGGATTCGCTGCGCTACTGGGTCGAAGTCATGCATGTGGACGGGTTCCGCTTTGATCTTTGCTCGGTGCTGGGACGCTCGGGCGGGGTGTTCGATCGGGACGGGTCGTTCTTTCGCGCCGTCGGGCAGGATCCGGTCCTGAACCGCGTGAAGCTGATCGCCGAGCCTTGGGATATTGGCGAGGGCGGCTATCAATTGGGCAGCTACCCTGCGCCCTTCGCCGAATGGAACGACCGCTACCGCGATCAGGTCCGGGGCTTCTGGCGCGGCGATGCGGACCGTCTGGGCAAGCTCGCCAAGCGCGTCGCCGGATCGGCCGCGCGCTTCGACCATGACGGGCGGGCGGCGACGGCCTCGGTGAATTTCATCTCGGCCCATGACGGCTTCACGCTGATGGATACGGTCAGCTACAGCGAGAAACACAATGAGGCCAATGGCGAGGACAACCGCGACGGCCACAACCACAACCTGTCGGACAATTGCGGCGTCGAGGGTCCCAGCCCCGACCCCGAGATCAATGCCCGCCGCGCCCGCAGGCGGCGCAACCTTATGGCGACGCTGCTGCTGTCGCAGGGCACGCCGATGATCCTTGCTGGCGACGAGCTTGGCAATTCGCAGGGCGGCAATAACAACGCCTATTGTCAGGATAATTCGATCGGCTGGATCGGCTGGGATGCGCAGGACGCGAATTTTCTTGAGTTCTGCCAGCGCGTCATCGCCTTTCGCAAGGCCAACCCGATCCTGCGGCAAAAGCGTTTCCTGCATAGCCAGCCCCGCGAACAGGACGGTATCCCCGATCTCTTCTGGCGTCGCGCCGATGGCGCACCGATGGAGGTCGAGGATTGGTCCGATCCCGAGCTGCGCCTGCTCGCCGCCGAGATGCGCATGGCCTCGGGCACGCCAGATTACGCCAAGCTGCGCGGCGCAGTGTTTCTGGTGCTGAATGCCGGACCCGATGTGACCGTGCATCTGCCCGACACCGCCCGGCGCGGCATCTGGCGCAGGCAGATCGACAGCAGCCGCTTTGGCCCCGTCGATGAGCCTGCGGGCGAAACCGAACATATTGCCGCTGACAGCGTCGTGGCCTTCGTGCTCGCAGATGAGCGGGACCGGAGCGCCTGAGATCGGCCTTCTTCCGGGGCAGAGGCGCTGTTTTGCGGGCAGTTCCGCTGGCCCCGCCCCCTCGGCCTCACGGCCGAGTATGCAATGCGGGGCAAAACTGGCAGCAATATGCTGTCAGCCTGTTCGACGAAGCATCCCGACCGATTTCACCAGCCATGAGGCCAGAATTGTCCGAGCTTCCTTCTGCCCAAGATCTCGCGGATCAGATCCTGTACCACCTGACCCATACGCAGGGTCGCGGACCCGAATTCGCCACTGTCTTCGACTGGCGGCTGGCGGTCAGCTATACAATCCGCGACCTGATCGTGACGCCCTGGATGGCCGGGCACCGTGCCTCGCGGGATGGCAAGCTGAAGCGGGTCTATTACCTGTCGATGGAATTCCTGATCGGGCGCATTCTGGGCGATGCCATCGTCAATCTTGGCCTCGATCAGCAGATGGATGCGGCTCTGGCCCAGCTTGGCCTCGACAAGACCGATATCCTCGAAGATGAGCCCGACGCGGCCTTGGGGAATGGCGGCCTCGGGCGGCTTGCGGCCTGTTTCATGGAATCCCTCGCGAGCCTGGGAGTTCCGGCCTTCGGCTATGGCATCCGCTATGAGCATGGGCTGTTCCGCCAGCGTTTCGAAGGCGGCCAGCAGGTCGAGACGCCCGAGGATTGGCTGAACCAGCCCCATCCCTGGGAATTCACCCGCATCGATTACAGTTACACGATCGGCTTCAAGGGCCATGTCGAGAACGTGGACGGCCACAGCGTCTGGCATCCCGGCGAAAGCGTCATCGCGCGGGCCTATGACACGCCGGTCATCGGTTGGCAGGGAAAATGGGCCAATACCTTGCGGCTTTGGGGCGCGCAGCCTACGAACCTGTTCGATCTGCACCGGTTCAACGCGGGCGATTATGCCGCTGCCGCCGAGCCCGAGGCTCTGGCCCGGACGCTGTCGCGCGTGCTCTATCCCGATGACACGACCGATCAGGGCAAGGAATTGCGGCTGAAGCAGGAATATTTCCTGACCTCGGCGGCGCTTCAGGACATCATCCGCCGCTTCACCGCAGAACATGGCGAGGATCTGGCCTTGCTGCCCGACAAGGTGGCGATCCAGCTCAATGACACCCATCCCGCCATTGCCGGACCGGAACTGATCCGTCTCTTGATGGACGAACACGGGCTGAGCTTCGATCAGGCGCTCGACATTGCCCGGCGCACCTTGAACTACACGAACCACACGCTTTTGCCCGAGGCGCTCGAGCGCTGGTCCACCTGGCTGATGGGCGATGTCCTGCCGCGACATCTGCAGATCATCCAAATGATCGACGAGGCGCATCGCGCGGCGACGCATCGCCCGCCCCATACCGGCATCATCGAGCATGACGAGGTGCGGATGGGCGAGTTGGCCTTCATCATGGCGGGGCATGTGAATGGCGTCTCGGCGCTGCATACCGATCTGGTGCGCAGCACGGTATTTGCCGATCTGCACAAGCTCCACCCCGAGCGCATCCTGAACCAGACCAATGGCGTGACGCCGCGACGCTGGCTGCGCCTCGCGAACCCGCCGCTGTCGCGCCTTTTGGACCATACGATCGGCGCGGGCTGGACCGGCGATCTGGACCAGTTGGAAGGCCTCGAGGCCCATGCCGAAGACGCGGGATTTCTGGCCGCGCTGCGCGGGGCTAAGCGCCAGAACAAGGTGGTCTTGGCTAACGGGCTGCTGTCGGATCTGGGGATCAAACCAGACCCCGAGGCGCTGTTCGATGTGCAGGTCAAGCGCATGCATGAATACAAGCGCCAGCTTCTCAACATTCTCGAGACGATCGCCCTGTGGCACCGCATCCACGAATCCCCCAATGGCGACTGGACGCCGCGCCTCAAGATCTTTGGCGGCAAGGCGGCACCCGGCTACTGGACAGCCAAGACCGTGATCCATCTGATCAATGACGTGGCGCGCAAGATCAATGACGACCCGGTGACCTCGAAATTCCTCAAGATCGCCTATCCGCCGAATTACAATGTCTCCATGGCCGAGCGGCTGATCCCCGCCGCCGACCTGTCCGAGCAGATCTCGACCGCCGGGAAAGAAGCCTCGGGCACGGGCAATATGAAATTCACCATGAACGGCGCATTGACCATTGGCACGCTCGACGGGGCCAATGTCGAGATCCGCGAAATGGTCGGGGCCGAGAATTTCTTTCTCTTCGGGCTGACCGCCGCCGAGGCCGCCGCAGAAAAGGCACGCCCCGGCCATGCTCGTGCGGCGATCGAGAAAAGCGAGAACATGAAAGTTGCGCTGCAACTGATCGCCGAAGGACGCTTCGGTCGCCCGGAACAGTACTTTGCGCTGCTCGACCGGACCTGGAATGACGATCCCTTTCTTGTCGCGAGCGATTTCGAAAGTTATTTCGCCTGCCAGCGCCGGATCGACGCCACATACCGCAATCATCGAGACTGGGACCGGATGACCGCGCTGAACATCGCGAGGTCAGGCTATTTCTCGTCCGACAGGACCATCCGCGGCTATATGGCGGATATTTGGAAGGTCGGTCCTGCGACGCCCTGAGGCGTGAACAAAAAGCAGACAAAAGCCGCACATGCCACGTTTTGCTGTGTTACCTTCCGTGGTTGAGGACGCAAAGCAAGGACCGGCAGGCTCGTCGCCTACGGTGACACGACATTTCGAAAAGGGGACGATCTGCATGATGTTCTTGGGAAATGACGGAAATCGAAAGAGCCGGCTTGTCGCCACCTTGGCCTTTTGCGGCGGGATGCTCTTTGGCGCATCCGGGGCTCTTCATGCGCAGGTGCTGATGCCCGCGGATGATCCGCCGCCCCCCGTCTCGCAAGAGGATGTCCGCACCGCCCTGACCGAGATCATCGCACCCGGCGACGACAGCAAGCCCATCACCAACGCCAATCTCGAGATTGCCACCGAAGAACTGGATCTGTTGCTGAAACCCCTGACGCTGGACCAGCTCAAGATCGAGATGTCGGGCTGGCAGGACAGTCTGCGCAAAGCCGTGGCCGATCTCAGCGCCGCCGAGGCGGATCTGGCGCGCCTGAACGCCGAATTGGAAAAGGACCAGCCCGCAGATGCGCAGCCCGAAGGCGCGGAAACTCAACTCACCCCGGAACAAGAGGCCCTGACCGAAGAAATCGGCGGGTTGCGCGAGACGCGAACCCATATCTCGGACCGCTTTCGCGAGGTCATGGACGCCTATGAGGACAAGGGCGGACCGCCCGAGGACACCGCCAATTACCGTGCCTATATCAAGGATGTCGGCGGCGTCGATCTGGACATGACCAACCTTCATTCCGCCTGGCTCACTCTCAAGGTCTGGGCCGAGGCAGAGGATGGCGGCAGACGCCTTGCACGCAGGATCGTGACGGTTCTGCTCTGGACGATCGGCGGGATCTTTGTCGGCTGGTTCCTCAGCCTCATCGTCAATCTGGGGCTGCGCAAGACGCGACTGACCTCGAAGCTGATGCGGCATTTCCTTCGCCGCTGGATCGCCAGGATCGGCGGGTTGATCGGATTTCTCATCGGCCTGTCATGGATCGGCACGAATATGACCCCGATCCTCGCGGGCCTTGGCGCCGCAGGCTTCATCCTGGCCTTCGCGCTGCAGAACACGATCAGCAATTTCGCCAGCGGCATGCTGATCCTGTTCCTGCGCCCCTTCGATTCCGGCGACGAGATCGAGGCGGCCGGCGTCGCTGGTGAGGTCGAGCGCGTTTCCCTGTTCTCGACCCATCTGAGCACAGCCGAGAACCGCAAGGTCATCGTTCCCAACAACAAGATCTGGGAGGATGTGATCGTCAACTCGACGGGTGCCGACACCCGCCGTCTCTCGCTGGAAATCGAGGTGGACGCCTCCAAGCACAGCCTCGAAGAGGCCGAGTCCATGCTGCGCAAGCTGATGGAAGAGCATCCGGACGTGCTTGACGATCCGGCCCCCAGCCTGACGCTGAGCGCCGTCAGCGGCGACGCCTATACATTCACCTGCTGGCCCTGGGTGCGCACCGCCGAGCGCGACCGGGTCCGCTGGGATCTGGTGTCACGGTTCGGCCGGGAACTGAACGTGGTCAAAGGCGCGACCAAGCCCGCCCCTGCCTCCTGACGGTGGCGCAACGGCCCCAGTTCGCGTGATCGGCGCTTACAGTGCCTGGCCGAGGCCCAGATCGATCCGTTTCGCAATGGACTCTGCGGTGATCTCATTTGCCCAACTGAAAAACTGCTCCTCGCCGATCCCGCCGCCGAACGCACCGGAGATCGGCTTGGGCCCCGCCACCTTGAGCATTTCCGCAAGGAACAGTTTCTCGATGCCTGTGGTCGCACTTGCTTTTTTGCCGGCGGTCGAAATGGCCGCCATATTGTTATTCTGGATTTCCATTGCCGTCATCCCTTTGCTCTCGGGCACCCTCCATAACCTGCCCGAGTAAAAATTTGGTAATTTCTCAAAGGTAAGACAGAGAGGCGATATTGAAGGAATCACGCCTTGATGGAAAATGTCAGATCGCTTTTGTTGCCGGGCATTCCGGTGCTCACCGGACAGAAACTGGAAACTCCCGAAAGCGAAGCTGTCAATTTCGAACAGTTCCTAAGGCAAACCATCGCGAAGGAAACCTTACCGGCTGAGGCCTTGCCATTGGCCGAAAGCGACGAACCGGCCCCTGAACTCGTGGAACTGTCCTTCAAACACGGCGACCCTGCCGGGGAAAAAGACGAAGGCCAGAAATCCCGGATTTCCCGCGTTGATGTCACAGCTGAAATCGTCGCCGATCCTGTCCAGCCGTCGATCGTGCCCCGGTCAAGCACCGAGACTGCCGATGACGAAGCATCGGCCCCCGGTGTTTTTGACACGCATTTTACCGATAAGGGCGCATTGGCCGAAATACCGAGGCCGAGGACTTCTCGGCCCGCAGATCAGACGGATCCACCATCGGCTTCCGAACAACCGACCGAGATTGGCGCGCCCCTACCCTTGCCGCATCCGGATTTCTCACGACGTGAGGAAAACCCAATTCGCCCGACACTCTCGCTTTCGGCGGCACCCGGATCCCTTCCCCAAGAGAACGGCGAAACCGCTGAAACGAAGCTGACCCCCGAGTTTTTGGAAGGCGAGGCTTTTTCCGCCGGACCCCTGCCCCCAACGATCCCGCAAGCCGTGAACAGCATCCCGGGCGCGACCGCGACCCTGGCTCCCCCATCGCAGGTCGGGTCGGAAAACTCCCTTCCCGAGGACAGCGCCCAACTTCCAGACATAGCGAACATCCCCGGCCCTCTTTCGGCCCCCGTCACGACCGCGACATGGCCGGTCCCTTCCGCAAATCACAGGCTGGTTCTCTCAAGGGGGTATGATCTCCAACCCATAATTCAGCCGCCCTCGCCTCGGGACATGATCTCGCCTCCCAGCGATGAGCCGTCCGAAACGGCCATGCCCCCCTCTCGGCCGATCGCGAAGGACGGCCCCCTTTCTGCGCCCTTGCCCCCATCCTCTGAGGCGACCCCGCCCCCGCCCCCGTCAGAAATATCCATCCCGATCGAGAAGATGGAGATCTCGGATAGATCAGAGCCAATTCCTTCTGAGATCATCTGGCACAAGGCAGCCCCCATGCCCGGCCATGTCGTTGCGCAAGCTGTCTCTCCGGTTCCGGTCGCTGCGGAACCGCGCGAAATCGCCCGCCATCTCACAGAACGGTTGAGCGCCGGCGATGACGACGTGATCGAGATCACGCTGACACCCGAGGAGCTTGGAAAGGTCCGGCTGATCGTGGTGAACGGGGACAAGCTGACCATCTCGGTCTATGCGGACAACCGCGAGACGCTGGAACTGATGCGCCGCAATGCCGACGCCCTCAGCCGCGAATTGCGCGACGCCGGCCTTTCGGGGGCCTCGTTGACCTTCGGAGACCGGGAAGGCGGCGCCCAGCACCCCAAGTTCACCCAACGAAACTCAGCATTCGTCGGGGCTGAACCCTTACTCGAAAGCGCTGCCGAACGGCCTGAGACGATCAGAGAGGCCCTATCGCTTCGCCGGCTGGACATGAGGATTTGACAGCAATGGTAAACAGCGTTTCCGGAACGGGCAGCGTCGCTGCGGCGACAACCAGCCTCGCATCCTCCTCGGCATCCGCAACCGACGGCAGCGATTACATGACGTTTCTTCGCATGTTGACCACCCAGGTTCAGAACCAGGATCCTTTGAATCCCATGGCAAGCACCGACTTCGCGGTGCAACTGGCGACATTCTCGGGGGTCGAGCAGCAGATCCAGACGAATAATCTGCTGTCACAAATCTTGTCGGGCACCACCGGCTCGACCCTTGCGCAATATGCCGACTGGATCGGGCGCGAGGTTCTCACCTATAGCCCTGCGGTATATGACGGCGATCCCATAACCGTGCAGACCGCTGGTTACTCTGCCGCGACCTCGGCAAATCTGGTGGTGCGGGACTCGTCGGGTACCGAGATCATGCGCCAGACAATTCCCGTCGAGGCGACCGAGTTCGAATGGAGCGGATTTGACGAGGCCGGAACGCAACTGCCGCAAGGCGTGTATCAGCTTCAAACAGAATATTTCGAGAATGATGCGGTCGTCGCGACCGGCGTAGCGGCCGTATTCTCCGAGGTCACCGGCGTCGAGGCATCGGATCTTGGATCGGTAATCCTCCTGAAGGGGGACACCTCTGCCTTGGTAGATGACGTGTTGAAATTGCGTAGTGCCAGGTAAGTGACCTGCGCGCCGAAGGACCGCTGAGTCTAGGGCCCGTGGACATGCAGATTCCTGTTGCGGCGGATGTCTGATTCGAGCTTTCCCAAAGCGACGCCTGAATGGACGAGCAGCGGTTTGTGGTGACGGGTGATATTAGGGTGCGGCTTGAACCGTATAGCCACCGTGGGGGAAGGGTGGCAGCGGTGCATCCGGCTAGGTCATGTTGATGGCGTGGATGCCCCCATCTGACGGCATCGCAATGTGCCAATGTGATGAGTGTTGAAGCCATCACAGAGGGAGGGAGCATCCATGTCCGGGGTTACAATTATTGGGATTGATCTGGCAAAGCGCATTTTCCACCTGCACGGAGCTGACGGCGACGGGTCTATCGTGTTTCGCAAGAAACTCAGCCGTAATCCGCTACTGGGGTTCAAGTCGCAGGTTCCTCGGTGTGTCATCGCCATGGAGGCGTGTGCCACGGCGCACGGCTGGGGCCGCGATTTCGAGAAACTTGGACATGAACTGCTGGATCTGCTTGGGCTCCTTGGAAAGCTTCCCAAGTTCGATGTGCTTGTCCTTGGCGTCGCTGAGCAGACGAGGAACCCGCCCCGTATCGAGGATGTCGAGGGTGAGCTTCTCCTGAGCTGAGAGCTCCCGGTCGCCGTCTTCTTCGTCGGAACCTCTCCGGCCAACGCCAGCAGCCTCCAACTGAGCCAGAGAGGCCTTGGGATCAGCATTGCCAGCCCGATGGCCTTCCACAGCGCATCAAGCCGCAGCGTATGGCTGTTGGCGAGCTTGCAGGCCCGAGCCTTGTCCGAGGTTTTCAGGGAGAAGAAGAGCTGATCAGGCTTCTTTCGCGTCACCGGATCACGGTGCAATTCACGACAATCGGCAGGGATGCGGCGGCGGAAATAGTCGGTATTGGACTTGAGCTGGATGTGCCGACACATGACACGAAAAGATCCGAATTCGAAGAGCAGGAACACGATGTGTAACCTGAGGCACCTCATCTGAGCCGATATTTATCTGATTATAAATAATAAATCATGATGTTATGGCGGACAGTGAGTCCTTGGTCAGTATTGGTAAAAAAGGATAATTCGCTGGACCCACACACAGACCCTCTTTGCGCGATCTGGCCGAAATGGAAAGGCGGCTCCAAAAAGGAACCGCCCCTAATCCGTGACCTACCACGCCTTGCCGTAACTTGCCCATCCATACCGTGACCGCCACGCCTCACCGAGCCACTCCAAACCCGGACGAACCACGACTCGCCGCGCCGCGCCCTGCATCCCGTTGCCGGGGCTGCATTACGTCAAGCCTAGCGCCACGGATTCCAGCCGGTCAAGCCGTCAGTTCAGGCTCCGCGCCCGCGCGGCCTCGGCGTCGGCCTCCAGCAACGCGGCCAGCCTCTTAGCACTTGGCATTCCGCATTCCATCAACGCCTCGGAAGTCACGGCGGCGCAATGCCGGTGAATGGTTCCATCCTCGCCCATCCTGACCAAAACCAGCCCCTCGGCACCGGCAGGCAGCGCGGTCTCGGTGGCCTCGATTTCGTGCCGCAACAAGGGTCGGACAAAAGGCCGATGGTTCGTAATACGCAACCAGACGCTATCAAGTTCGGCCAGCACGGCGGCAAAGGAGTCAGTTGTCATAGATATTCACGCGGCAATTCTTGACCAGCATCTGGGCGAAGGCTTCCACCGACCGGCAGGTGATCCCCCCAAAGTCCTTTTCCAGATCGCGCAGCATGGATTCCAGATCGTCGCCCAGCTTCGCCAGCATCATGTCGGTGCTGGCCTGTTCACTGTGCGGATCGCGCCGGGCAGCTAGGCGCAGGTCTCGAAACTGACTTTGGTTGTAGTGGCTGCGCAGGGTGCATTGCACGAATTCCCGTTCCGGCAGGTGCAGGAAGCGGGAAAAAGCGGCGGCGATGGCGGCGCGATCTTCAATGGCGTAGTGCGGTTGGTCGGTCATGTCGGGACTCCTGCTGTCAGGGCCTCACGGGCGGCTCGTAGCGCCCTCTCGGCTTCAAGGAAGGGTAGGAAGGCAGGCAAGCGAAGTGGCTCTCCTGCGGCTTCCTGCGTGGCTGTGGTGATGGCCTTGACCAACCGGGCGCGGCCCCTGAGTCCAATCCTCTGGTCGAGGGTTTGGGCCGCGCGTAGGACAACGCCCGGCGTCAGAGGTGGACCGCTCCAACCGGCAGCCAAGGCCAAATCGGCATCCGACAACATGGCGGCTATAGAGGCGCGGTGTTGCTTGCTGCCTAATTCGTCCATCGGGACCACGGCCAAGCGCGCAGGACCGTCTGGCAGGGCAGCCAGAGGCCCCAGCGCGGTCAGTGCCAGCACCTGCTTGACCAGAGGTTCGGGCAAGCCGTGGCCCTCGGCCAGCGCCACCGCGCCTTCCTCGCCATCGGCAAAGACCACTATCCGCAACAGGTCGTATTCGAGGCGGGTCACGCCTAGTTCGATCAAGGCAGGACCAAGGGCGAGAACATGCCGCATTTCGTGCAGGGCGATGGCGCTCATGCCGGTGCCCCCCGGCCAACGCGCAGGCTTGCAGCCAACAGGCCCTCGGCCACGCCTTCCGTCAATTCTGCGCGCTTTTCCGTCAGGTCGGCGCAAAGCTGATCGAGGCTTGCCAGATGACAAGCCAGAACCGCCTCGCCTGCCTGATCCACGGCCAGCTTGCGTTCGAGTTCGGTTTTCACCTCCACCAGTGTCCGCGCGACCTCGGCGTGAGTCTCAAGCTGCGCCGCCCGGACGGTCTTGCAAATGTCGTGCGCATTCCGAACCGAGAAGGCCACGATTCTGGCTTCCACAAATTCGATCAGTTCCCACGCATTGAGGCGCGCGAGAGGGGAATTCGGGGCTTTCTGTTTCCACGCCCACCAACGGTTTCGCAGGTCTTTAGCCTTCACGATCCGAGGGTCGTTTTCCAAGTCGGTCATTGCCACGCGGCCTCCGCTGCTCGCTCGATTTCATGGACCACCCTTGCAGCCCGCGACCTCTTTTCAGCCCGCGCAGCCTTCACCCTCGATTGGGCCGCCTCGGCGCAAATCTCGCGCAGTCGGGCATCCGAGGCCCCAGCAGCCAGCGCGGAGTCGATCTGGCTTTTCGTGACGGGGCTGCAATCGAACCGTTGCAAGATGGCGGTCGGATTGGAACCGGGATGCGCCAACGCGGACTCGGTGGCATATCCGAGGTGTTTGCGGATTTCCGAGGCGCGCTTATACGCGGAGTCTGCGGATTCGCTCATCGCATGGGCTGCCTTGCGCAGGCGCTCGATGGTCGCGGCGACCGATGATCTGTCGGCATCGGGGGCGAGGCGGTTCAAGAATTCCAAGGTCGCGCGGGCTTCCATCGCGCAGGTGGTGGCCTTGCCTCCGTCCAGAATATCCTCGCCAGCCAAGGCGCGGGCGGCGGCGTCGAGGTCTTTGGCTGCCTTATCGGCGCAGCGCACCAAATCCTCTAGGGTCCGAAGGTCGGCTTGCAGGTCGCGCAGCCGGGCAAGGGCGGCGTCGGGATCGAGGTTGCCAACGCGGTCCAGCAGGTCCAACGCGGCTTTATTCACGACGCGGCCAAGGATGCTGGGATACGCCGCGCTCAACGCGATCCGGCCTTTGCAGAAGCCGAAAACCGGGCGGCTCAATTTTCGTGCGATCATGGGGTTCGGGCCTCTCGGTCGAGATGCTGGGCGAGGTCGCGCAGGGTCCACAAGTCGCGCTCCAGATCGGCGGCGACGGTTCGGGCATCGTGGCAAGGCAGGACGGCAGCCAGTTCGGCAGCTAGTTCCAATGCGTTCTCGATGGCGATGATTGCAGATCGGCAGCGCGTGACGGCGAGTGCCAGCCCGAAAGAACGGGCGTCAATGTCGGTGTCTCGAAGGTGCCTCGTCATCGCTGGGCCTCATGGGTTTGAGTCACGTCCAGACCAGTTTGCGCCTGCGGATAAAATGAGTCAAGGCAATGAAAATACAGGAAAAGTGTATTACGATCGGGGCTATCTAAACCGCCCAATGCGGCCCTTTTCCGTTGATGTATTACACCAGAGGTCGGCGGCATCAGGATTAGGCCGCGCGAGGATGTCGGAGGCCCATGCCAGCATGTTGCGGCGATCATCGTCAGAAACCGGCAACCCGAATGTGGCCCTGTTTCTGATCTCCAGCGCACCGAGGGCGGCGATGGCGGCAGCCAGCCGGGCGAAAGCGTAATACAGTGTCACGCGGTCCTCGGTGCGGGCCGCAATACAGGCGGCCACATCGCGGTGAAGCTGGGCCGGTGCTCGGTTGTAATCCCATTGGTTCGCGCGCCAATGCGCAATCCATTCGTCGGCAGTCCAAGTGAAATGCGGTGAAGGATGGCGGCCCATATGCGCGGTTCCTAATCCTGGGGGCGGTCGAGGTGCGACGCATCGGGCGCGGGTGCGGTCAGTATCGGAAAGAGTGATAGGACACGTCAGAACCGCGCGCTCGGTCGAGTGGGTGCTGCGTTTCTCACATTGTCGTCGTGATTTCGTTGAGTATCTGGATCATCGCGGAAAAACGAAAAATCGCTTTGGCCCTTCCAGACATTAGGGCAAGCGGCAGGATAGTCCGAGTGTCGCAGTGCGACGGAAGGCGTGGCCCAAACCTGCCATCGGCCCGTGCGTCTATATGTTTCAGGTGCAGCCTTCATTTCCATTATTAACAACAAGCGTAGAACTTAACTTGGAGTACCATTGACAAAGCCGCCCTTGCCTGATTCCAACGGCGTTGGCTTCAGCTACCTAAGAGTGACCGGATGTCAGAACCAATAAAACATGACGCCCAACGGATAATCGATAATGCGTGGGATTACATTAGTTCAGACGACATGATCCTAAACTTGACCTCGGAACTCATTGGCATAATCGCAACTCTAGTCGTTGTTTCAATGCTTGGCGGGTGGTTTGTGCGACGATCTGCGGCAAGGATATTTGAACAAAAATGGGCCGCGTTTCGCAACGACTTAGCCTCGTGGATCCTTGTTAGCCAGAAGCAATTGGAAGAAGATTTCTTCTACTTAGGCAAAGATATGATCCGGATTGCAGAAAAACCTGTAAGTGAAATAAATGCAGAAGACATTGATTTTTTTCGACGAAAACGAAAGTCATGCCTGATTCGTTGCTCAGAACTTCTGGCGATATTCGAGCGCGCTCACTTTTCATTGAGAACCCGCGACATTACTCCAGCATCAAAATACATCACGGCCTTAAGGACGGAGTTCCTTCAAAAACTGGACAGCGGCGCTTCACACTTCGAGCAATTTGACGCACGGTTAACTATGCATCTCCAAGGATTATGCGACTTGCAGTCTTACATGGTAGTTGATAAAGGCATAACTTACAGGGATATCTTAATTGCCTCGGCAAATGAAGCGGATACCGAAATTATGGGGACAGATCGAGAAGCCGTTCTGCGGTTGGGTAGAGCACTGGCAGAACAGCTGAAAAAATAGTTTGAACTAAGTAAACGGCAATTGAATTTTATGTGCTGATGCTGCGATCTCGGTCATTTATGAGACGCGCAGCGAAAGATCGGTTCCCGTTCACTGATTCATTCATGTCACAAGAGTGAGAATCCATTTGCCTCGACTGCAACGGCCCTTCTTTCCGGCTTAGACACCGCTAGGTTTCACCGCCGCTCTCATTGGACATATAATAAGATTCGAGCCATCAGAGACATTCAGACCCGCCTCAGCGAAATCCACGTGCTGACGTTAGAAAATTAGGCAAATTCAATTGGAGACTCGTGCATTTCTGAGGTTCGATGGCAGAATATTGCCTCCACCTCAGGGAATCTTATTTTTTTGACTCGGAGTTGATTGGGGACTTGCCTCGCTTCTTCCATCTACTCCGTTTGATGTCACGATTCTGATCTGACTTTGAAAACTCCTTTCTAACAGCCAGAGGGTCATTTGGTAGTTTCGGTGGAACTTTCCGAACTGAAGCTTGAGGCAATGGACTTTGAGCAGGTGCATTAGCCTTCGTACCGCTCTTGGAGCCCCGTCGTTGCGGTGGAACAAGTTGTTGCGCCGGACCCTTCCTCTCCTGATGAGTATGAACCGGGCGTTCCAGTCTCTGGTATATTGGGAAGTTAACTCTAAAAACAGTGTCTCTATAGACACCCTTTACGGTAGTTATCGCGTTGCCAGTTTGCTCCACAGAAATGGCACCCTTGAAGCGAGATACAAGAGAGCGGGCCAAATATAAGCCGAAGCCTGTGCCACTTGCTTCGATGTCCCGTGCCGCTTTGCTCCTAAAGCCTTTCTCGAATATAGCTTCCATCTCATCCAGGCCGATTATTGGACCAAGCGAGGTGATCGAGATGTCAACGCTGCCATCGACCTCAGCAACTTCTACTGAGATACTATGATTTGTTGGAGAATACTTGATGGCGTTATCAATCAAAATGTAGGCGATGATCTCGACGCAGTCTGGCCCCAAGATAAGGCTGTGGGATGATCCAGAAATCTTCAGGTCTATTCTTTTCAGCAGACTTCCTGGCTGAAAACTTTTTACGACCTTATCAAACTTCCGATAAACTGGGACCTTATCCTCGTCAAGCTGCGTTTCTCGACTTTCTGCGAGGTCCAGAATGTCGGTGCGTATACTCAGCATCGCTTGGGCTGCAAGCGTATTCTCTATTTTTATGAGAGCTTCTTCGCCCGCCCCTTCAAATAAAGCCTTTTTAGTTGCGACCGCATTTTGGTATATCGAGTTGGAGAACCTTCTCAAGTCATGGATGAGTAGAGAGATTTCATCCTTTATGCTGTCGTGCCTCTGTCTCTCTGAATCGACAAGACTTTGAACGTAATTTTCGAAATCATTTTTGGTGTATGGGAGGGGAGTGTTCGTTAATTTTCGCGGCTTCGAATCCGATGGGAGTAGACCTATGAAACGAACTAAACCGAGTTCGTCACTTTTGTGTATATACATCCAATGTTCAAAATCTATCTTGTGCCAACCGAGCCGCGTCTGAGCTGCATATTGCCGAATTTTCGCAACGCCGCCCAGTTCGGCATGCAGCTTAAAGAGAAGCCCATCCGAAAATTTCAGTTCGTCAGCTCTATCGATCAAGCATGGTACAATGTAATTTTCAATCATTCACTTTAAAGCTTCAAAAATGGCAGAGGATGCCAAGCCAAGGACAATATTCTTTGCTGCTGATGCAATGTTTTCTTCGTTGATAATCTTTCGAACACGACTTAGGTCTGGAATGGGACTCTGAATAGACTTAACGTATGCATCTTCGAGTAAGAGTATAGTCTTCGTATCAATGTTTTCAGCTATCATCGCAGCGCGAGTTCGCAACCAGACATTGCGCGGGTCAGTTGCCTCGGAAATCAAGTCATCGAGTTTCTCGACCCAACTTTCAATTTCCGAGTCTTTCTTGATAAATGTATCTGCGTGTTGCTTGGCTTTTTGTGCCTGTGTTGATGTAGCACTGGCGCCTGAATACGCTGCAATATATTTTGCAGGATAGTTTCGTCTAATTTCTTTAATGAGTGATGCTCCTTGAGCATCCGTATCGAAAAACATACCCACATTCATGAGGTCGCAAAGGATAATAGGGTATTCCTCAATCTCGCTTAGCTTCTTGACGTCGCCCTTCTCCTCAATAGCATACCCATAATTCCTTAAAAGACTGCCAGCCTCGAAAGGTTGATCGTCAATCACCGCGATTTTTATTCTGGCGCGCTTGCTTTGTTGTATTGGTGGCTTAAATCCGTGGATCTTTCGCGTGTCTATGTCGTCGCATACTTTGTAGGAGTTCAAAGCTAGACGTTTTGCAGCTTCTATCATTGATTGACTTGCTATTGGGGCCGTGTGTGGCTCTTTACTGCCAGTTGCAGAGGCAGCACGGGTTGCTGTTGGCGACGAATCTCGTCGATTCTCCACCAACATAGCTTCGGGCTAGGTCGGATCAACGGCATTCTAGTTGCGAAAGACAGTGGACCAAATCTTTAACTTTGAGCCGTGACCACAGGCCCCTTTGTCGCTGACGTGCAACGGGTGCCTTACAAAGCGTGCGCAAGGAATGGTAGCGAGGTCCGCATTGCTGCCGATGAGCGCGAGCTGAGGTGTAGTGGATAGGCAGAAAGCTAGCCAGATCGGGTGCCGACCGGGTTAGTTGCGGGCAGAACCGATCAGAAATGCCGAGTCCAGAGTGTATTGCGACTGGCAACCGTTTGGCGAAGGTGTCGGGTGCTTTTGGGCGGGGTTTTAATTTTCAGAATGGACCCCGGCACGGTCCTTGGGGTTCCGTTCCGAAAAAACGTAATACACCCCCCGTAGTCTCTTGACCGGGCCGGGGGGTAACTGGGGTGAAGCGGTGCGAATCAGGTTCGGAATACGAATCGATTCGCATTACGATGATCGAGGGCAAGGGCATAGGACCAAGACCGCAGGACCAAGTGACACGTTGACAGCCAGCACCAAGACCGGGGGCTGTGACCTAGCCAAGCCTTCACATTGTCACGGGGCCACCAGCACGGCAGGACCGGGGCACCACCTGCACCAAGGACGCTGGACCTTGTGACACATCGACTCCGCTCTCGATCCTCTCAACGTCCTGTCGTCCTCGCATTCGCACAGTCACGCGACCAGCAGGACCAGCAGGACCAGCCGGGCACGGGGCCACAGCCGCTACGGTCGAGGTGGTCATTCTGGCTCAATGGCCTGTTGATCCATCCCGAGTTCGCGGATTGCCAGTTCCGCGCGGGTAGAGATGCCGCGCATCTGCGCGGTAAACTTGGGATCAATAGGGAATGGCGGATTGCGGATTTCGACTCCGTAAATGACCTCGCGCGGGCGGGCATCCCATTTCTGGCGCTCGATGTTGAGCCGGTGCAATGCGTGGGTGGCCTTATCAAGACCGGCGTGGGCCTCGGCCCAGAGGCGACGGACTCGCTCGTCTGGCGTCTCGCGGGCTATGGCCTCGGCCCGGTCCTGCTTGCGCTGGCGCTGGTTGGCAAGCCGGGCCTCATGCAAGACCATATCGACTTGGGCGGAAATCTTGGCTTCCGGTGTAAGGGGCATGGTGCGGTCCTTGGTTCGGTGTCGGTCGAGTCTCGCCTCCGCGCGGGCAGGTGGTCAAGACTGCCAACGCGCGGCGGGGTCGAAGGGGTGACGGCTGCTACGGTCGAGGCGTGAGGGCAGCGACAGCCGGGCGGGTCCGTCCACCGTTGGTGGTTGGACGGCGGCGCGGGAGGTTTCCGACCGACTCAGATTTGGGGGCGTTGCGGGGCGGCAAGCGAAAGCCCGAACCGCGCGAGGCGATCCGGGCCAATGTCCCTGCCTTGGAACGGGGGTAAGCCTAGCATGGCTGCGCGAGATGGAAGGGAGGCGGCGGGGATTTGGCGGGAAATGTGCGGGGGCGGCCTAGCGCGTCAGGGAATTGTTCAGAGGCCAATGGTCCATGGACAATCGCCCCTCGTTCCATCAGAGCATTGGGTATTAGAACTCGCGTCTGCACGATATGCACAAACGCCAATTCTGCGCTAAGTTGTCAGATGGTCGACAGGACCCTCGTGCACACATCATTGTCCTGCGCGAAGCCATCCCCGCCGATTACTACACATCGGCCGAGACGGCTGATGACCTAGCACACCAAGTCTGATTATTGCCGATCTCACAAGCACGAAGGCCCTTATGTGGAAATATTCCTTGATGCGAATCGAGATTCTTCGCCTTATTTATCGCAAGAGTTAGATTTGTCCTGACATTGCTCTGCCCCACATCGCGGAGGTCTGTGAAATGTTGGCCATTTTTCGTAATCTATATATCCTCACATTGATCTCATTCACCGCCGCTTGTGAAACGACACCCAAGCTTCAGCAGAATTTCGATTCCGAACCTGTTGGCAATAAACCCGTGATTACCCCAGATCCAAATCCCCCAGATGATTCATTACTATGGACATCTCAGTTTGCCACCTCACGTGTGGTCATGACGCCTGGGATTGGCAATGAAGTACGGACAATAAGAGGCGGAAATCAGGGTATTCGAGAGAATGCTCAGGTGCTTCTTGCTTATACCGAGCCTTTCACTGAGCCTGGCGTCAAAGTCCGAGGGGGCATTGACATACGCTTGATTGGCTCAGGGAAGGTTTGGGTGGGTATTCGGGCAGAGAACTCCAGCCCTGGGGAAAGTGGTCCAGGTAGCTATCTGGGTGGGTTTTCCGTCTGGGGATATCGCGGCGGTGGAAGCATCGGCAGCCTGTACTCTCATCAGCTCGTCGGCGGGATAGACGAAGGGAACATCGGTACTTGGTGTTGTGCCGGAACGGGAATGACAAGCTATTCCACCGAGGGCGCTCCGATCAAGCTTAGATGGCTGATAAGGCAATCAGAACGCGGCACCATAGAACTGAGCACTTCCGCCCCTGCATTTTCGAATACCATTCAAAACTTTCCGTTAAAAACAATTGATGGGGTTAGTAACTTACCGTTGAAGCGGCTGCAGCTGGTGATTTGGATATTCGACTTTGATGATAACACGATACTCTATGTCGATAACGTCAAGGTAGAAGAGGTAGAGTTTGCACCTTTTGGGAAGGCAAAGGCCATAACACAGCCATAATTACCAACATATTCATCTTTGATCTGGACCACTCGCAAATTAGATATCGGGCCACTGGTCCCTTCGGCCAAGATGGCGGCTAGGAGAACCGGTGGTGCGTTCCATCTGACGCGCAAAATCGTCAGGGATCAGTATCAAGCGAGATTTCCCAGCATTTTGGCGAGTGCTGACAGTGCTGCTTGCGCGCGCGCGAGTGAAAGTGCGGAATAAGAGAAAAAAGAGAGTGGATAGCCACTAATCGCGCGCAAGCAGCGCTGTCAGCACTTCCCACCCCGCGCGGGATTGTTTTCGACTTATCAAGGGCCTGCGCGCGGCTATCGCAGGCCCCAAGTGCTGACAGTGTAAAAAACCTGTCAGCACTGTCAGCACTTGCCCTCATTTCGCTTTCCTCCGCTGGGTAAAGGCCCGGCTCATTGCCTTCTGGGCAGCCTCCAACCGCGCGGCCTCGATCAGGGCCCGCTCGGCAAAGAGGTCATGCACGGTCGGGTTCACGTCCCAAGCCACCGAGTCCGATCTCACCGCCTCGGATTTGGCGATCCAGCCGAACCGCGCGAGGTTATCCATGACCGCCTCGGCGGTCTTGCTATCCACCTTGCGCAAGGCCCTGATCGAGGTTGAGAGACCACGCATGGTGACGCGCTCTAGGCGCTTGGTCAGGATATGGGCGGCAACCGCCTCCATCAGGTCGGAATTGCCTGACAGGTCCAGAGTGCCGCCATAGAAAGCCAATGCCTGCGGCAGGATGAATTGGCGCATGAAGTCGGCCACGCGCTCTGCCGTCCTGCCGGTGATGGTGGTCGGCAGGTTTACCGGACGGCGCTTGTTCTGAATATATTCCGCGCAATGCCAGATCACGCATAGCCGGGCGAATAGGCCATCATACTTGCCGATATGCGAGGCCAGCTTGGGGCTGATTTGCTCCAGCGCCTGGAATTCCGCATGCTCCTTGGCGACGGCGTGCCGGATCGCCTGTGCCCTGTCATCAAAGCGCAGCGCCTCCACATCTTCCGGCATCTCGATATGAAACAGGCAGGCGACGGCCTCGTGATAGGCTTCCGATTCAGTCCCGGCTGGAATGTCCTGATCGTCGCCTGCCGGGGCCATCAGGACCGGCAACATGCGCTGGATAAGCCCATCATCCACCGACTCTGCCGTCAGCTTGCGGATAGGCTCAGGCTGGACCGCGCCAAGCATGGACGCGCTCAGGTTCGAGATATGCACCGAACCGCGCTTGATACGCTCCACCGCATAGCTTCCGCCATCATAGGTTTGCAGCCAATATCCTCGGTCGCCTCCCTTTCCGCCTCGGTATCGGTCCATATCGCCCAGAAACTTGGTCATTTCGTGCTGGATCAGGATCACCCCGTTAGGCGATCCGGCGAAGATTTCATGCGTGGCCTCTACCGTGGCGTCATTGAGGATTAGGCGCGTCTTGCGCGGTTCCGGGGTTCGGGCCTTGTCCTCCTTATCCAGCGCGTCCCATGCTCTCCATTCCGCGTTGTTGTGGCGGATCGCGTTTTCATTGAGCGAGACCAGCGGGCGAATGACGGTATTGATCACCGGGCTTTTCCGCGCGCTTGGCGGCCCGACCAGCAGCACCCAGATACGCGCGGATTCCGTCCAGTTGTCGTGGCGCTTCACCTTAACGCAAACCGAGTCAGGGATCGCGGCGGCGCTTGCTGCCAAGGCCGCCATAGCGAATGCGCCCGCCTCCACGCCCTTCATCTCACCCTGCGCGCGGGCATAGTCCTCGATCACCTGCGGCAGCAATCCGCGCGGCAATTCCGGCGGCTCGAAATTGCCCCAGAGGTCCACGGGATCAGAGGGGAACCGCTCATCTCGCGCAGCTTGGGCCCCTGCATCCTCGCGCATCACCTCCAGCATCAGGCGGCCATCCTTTCCCATGTACTGCCACCGGCAGCCCAGCATGATCTGGATTTCGCGCGCCTCATGCTCGGTCATCTCCACAGGATCGGCAAAGATTGTGCCCGGCAAGGTCCAAGGCCCGACTCCAATGTCCTCGGGGTCGAAGTCCTCCGCCTCGATCACGGTATCCCGCGCCTGTTGCTCCAGTTTCTCGCGCGCGGCTTTGAAACTGATCACCACCGCCTTAACCTGTGCCCGTTTCTCGTCGCTGATGCTTTCGGCGCGGTATCCACCTCGCTCCACCACCCAAGCGAAAGCCCTCTCAACTGAGGTCGCGCGGGCGGTCCAGCGTTCCGGTTCCTCGATCCGTGCCCGGCTCTGGTCAAAGGCCCCTTGCACCAGTTGCCGGGCCTCATCCAGCGGCATCAGGCGGGCCGCCCGCACCGCTGCGGCCATGATGGCAGGATGTAGCGCAGCCCCGCTCACAACGTCCTCCAGCGCCACCTCCAGCCCTTCTGCGCCCCTCGGGTATCCGTCGCCCCTTTCGCCCGGCGTCCATTGCCGCACCCCGGCTACGCGCCACCTCTCGCGCAGGGCCTCGGCAACCTCCAAGGGGATTTCCCCGATGGGCCGAACCGCACCCGCGCCGGTCAATGTCAGGAATTTTTTGGCCTTGGTGCCGTAGACGCCAAAGGAACCGCGCTCCAAGCCATTGCTGATTTCCTCGAAACAGGCGGGCGGGTTCTCGATCAGGACGCGATAGCCTTGGCCTGATGGCGACATCTCGGCATAGCTGCATTGGGTCGCGGGCAATGCCCAGCCCATCAGCTTGCCGGTCGTCAGCACCACATCGTCAAAGTCCAGACCGGCCAACCCTAGCCGCTTGGGCAGGCAGCCCAAGCCCCGCTCCATGCCGCGTTTGGCAAGTTTCCTGATCGCGGCCTCGGCCTCATCCAGCGTCAGCACCGCGCGGGCCTCCGCGCTATTCGGCCTTTCCGGTTCCCCGCTTTCCGGGTTGATCGGCTGCTTGTCGAATTTCGGGGTGCCGGGCCTCGGCACCAGCTTCCACAATAGGAAGGCGCGCAGCTTGGCGCGTTCACCTAGAACCGCGCGCAGCACCTCGAAATTCGGGGTGATGATGATCTTGCCGGAATTGGTGGGTTGTTCGGGGATAGTCAGCATTGGCGTAGCCTTTTGCGCAGAGTTGTTGCGTTGAAGGCCGGAACCGCGCTAAAATCTTCCTGTCCTCGGGAATTCAGCTTTTCGCAGTTCCGACCTAGTGCGGCCCTCGGTTTTCCGGGGGCCGTTCCTGTTTCAGGGTTCGGTTCGTTCGGTTGCTCGGGGCTTGTCAGGTTGATTTCGCAGGACCGCTGCGCCGGGGGTGCCAGCCCCGGATCGGTCGTCAGATCAGATCACCCCTTTCATCGAAGGCCATTCCAGCAACGGCCAAAATCCGATGTTCAGGATTGCAATCCCGCCATATCCAGCCCGCAACCAGATAGGTGCAGCCTTACGCGCAATGCGAAGTGCGGTTGTGCAGAATTCCTCGTCGGGTTCCCCGCGCCCGATGATGATGTTCAACGCATCATCTTCGATGAAGAAGTCCTGTATATCTGCGCGGTCCTCCGCATTGAGCCGAAGCCAGATGCGCCCGATGATGCCGGCCAGATGCGCTTTCCTGATGGGATCATCTTCAAAATTGCATATGGTTCTGATCATACGCGCGGTGCTTTCGCGCAGATGCTCGGGCACAAGGATGCCGTTGACGCGCATTTCCTCGGTCATGGTTCCTCCGTTGGTTCAGATCGCGCGCCGCGCGGCGATTGTTTGCGGTTCGGCGTCCACTCGATCAGGATTTGCCTTGAGGGCGTCCAGTTCCTCGGTCAGGCGTTCGAGTTTCTTGCGCAAACCGTCCCGTTCACGCTCCAGCTTGAGATATTTTTCTCGGTGTAGAGAGTGGTCAGCCTCTTGTTCTCATCGCGCAGGATCGAGTTTTCATCCCAGAGCATCCCATGTGCGTTCCGCAGTCTCGTGTTCTCATCCACCAGTCTCGCGTTCTCATCCCGCAGCGCCTCCAGTTCGCCTGCTGGGGCTGTCTGGGGCATCTCGGCGGGTTCGGGCGCGCTCTCGATGATCACGGCATCCTCGATCACCTGCGCGGCCTTCGCAGCAGGTGCTGGGGCTGGGTCAGTCTTGGTCTGGAGGGTCACCAGCCTGCGCGCGTCCGAGGCGGTCATGCTGCCCCCGCCTTGAACAAATTCGATGACCTCGGCGCGAGTTTCTTCGGGTGCCAGCGCGAGGCTGTAACCATTCGTCAAGCCGATGCGCGCCACCTCGGCAATGGACAGATGCCCGAAGGCTTCATAAAGGGTGCGATAGCGATGCGCGGCTTTCGTGTTAAGGGTGTCGGACATAATGTCCGAGACCCACCGGCCAAAGCGGGCATCGGGGTTGTCGCCCTTGATGCCGCAATCCGGTGACTCGCAGATTGCCCGGCCTGCCGAAAGGATCGCCCCGGCTTGGAGGGCGTAGCGAATGCGCTCTTGGGCGTGGACGCCAGTTGCTTCGCGTAGCATCCCGGCCAGTTCCGTCAGGTCTTTGCCTTTGGGGCGTCGGATGACGTTATTCATTTTAATCCCCTCCACCGGCATATTCCGGCATCCTTCAATTTAAGCTGGACGGGAAAAAGGAACCGACCTAGATTCCTATTAGCCGTCCAGCAAACGGCCCTTTAGAAAGCCGCCCTTTGCCAGAGGGGCGGCTTTCGTAATTCACGGTATGGTGCGCCGGTTTATCGAGTCAAGCTGAGTCTAGGCATACCATTGCATACCGTAGATAGGCCCATCATCCTCAATATAGAGAAACCGTAATACGGTTCTATACCAGACACTTACCGTATTACGGTGCGAACCTCCGCAGGTTTACCAGTCCCGGTAAACCCTGTAACCATACAAACCATACATTCTGTTACCCTACAGGATTTCAATTCCGTATTACGGCTGGTTTATTTAGGGCTGACCGTAATACGAAAAGGACCGCGCCGGAATAGCGCGGTCCTGTAGGATAATGGAAAGGCTTGACGTGCTATTCAGATCGGGTAATCTGGCTGGGCATCCAAAATGCGCGATGGCGGGTCGGAGTGAAGCGTTAGCCACTCCGGCCCGTTAGCGTTTTGGGGGTCAGGGCTTTCCGGTGGCCTGATAGGTCAGCCAATCCAGCTTGGTAAAGCCGTTGATCGAAGGACCGACGATGCTGCCCTTCGTGGCGTCCGTCCAAACGTCATCCCGGCAGATCGCGCGAGACTGCATCGGCACCCCGAAAGAGTTCTGCGCGGTATAGGTGAGGATCGACTCCTGCATGGCCGGGGCCATTTGGTGAAATTTGCGCGTGATCTCGTCAGACTTGCGGGCATCCTCGCCACCCATCGAAAGCCGTTCCTCGTCGCCAGCCTTCCTGTCGGGCACAAGGTCATAGTTCCGGTATTGGTCAAAGGTGCTGTCGAATACGCGCGGGGCGCTGGCCTCGATCCGGCGATAGGATGCCGGGGCTTTAAGGCGATCTTTCAGGACGCCCTCACAGGCCGTCAGAAAGGCTTCCTAGGGGGTTGGGCTGGCATAGGCCCAGAAAGCGGCTCCAGCGGCCACAGCAGCGGCTCCGAGGGTCAGGGCGAGGGTCTTGGTATTCATTCGGTGGTTTCCTTTTCGGGGTGGTCGGTGGTTTCGGGTGCCGGGTCGCTGGGCCGTGGGCCTGCCCCCGGTTTTCTGTGCGAGGTGAGATGGGCCGTGGCCTTGCCGGTCATCTCGGAAATGAGGCGTTGGCGGGCTGCCATGTCGGGCAGTTCCCGAGGTGCCGGGGGCGCGTCGTCAGAGGCGCTGGCCCCCGGCTTGGGCGAGGCGTTCGCGCGCCCGCGCTGTCCTTCTTTATATTTCTTTATATTTCCCCCGCAGGATTTGCGGGGGTTTTGCGCAGAATCTGCGGGGGTTTCGCGCAAACTTTGCGCCTCCGCAGAATCTGCGCCCCCGCAAACTTTGCGGGGGTCACCATGCAGAATGTAGAGGTTCTTGCCGTTTGGCCCCTCGTTCTTCTTGACGGTGATGTAGCCCTGTTCCTCCAAGGCGATCAGCGCGCCCTGCACGGATCGGTCCTTGTATCCGGTCTTTTCCTTCAACCGTGGCACAGACGGGTAGCAGGTGGTTCCGTCCTTCTGGCAATGGTTCGCCAAGGCCAGCAAAACAATGCGTTCGCGCGGGTCCAAATCGCTGTCAAAGGCCACCTGTATCAGCGCGAAGTTCATAGGCGCGGTCCCTGCGTTCGTATTACGGCGGGCACCGGGCCAACCTGATTCGTGGTCAAATTACCATCATTTGAATCCCTATTGGAGTCATGTGATTCCATAGTAATACGATAGGCCATAATTCCCTTGGCCTGCCGGGGGTTTTTGTGCATAAAACAAGGCGAATTGAGAGGAATTGCGCCTTGATCACCGGCCCCCAAATTCGTGCCGCCCGTGGCCTTCTGCGCTGGTCGCTGGAACAACTCGCCAGCGAAACCGGCCTGTCCCGTAATGCTTTGCAAAAGATCGAAGCGGCAAACGGCATCCCGCCCGGTCGGGCGGTCACGATTGCCACCATTGAGGCGACAATCAAACGCGCGGGCATCGTCATCATTGAGGCCGATGCCGAAGGCGGATCGGGCGTCAGGTTCCAGAAATGAGGAAAGGCAGCGCATTGCGCTGCCCTCTATTCCTGCCGCACTCGGCGGGTCTTGCTGTCGGCATAGGCGCGCAGGTCGGACAACCTCCAGTTCGTCAAACCGGCAGAAATTTTCACGCAAGGGAAGTGCCCGGCTTGGTGCAGGCGGTAAAGGGTCTGGCGGCTCACGTTAAGGTAAGCGCAGGCTTTAGGGGTCGTCAGCAGGCGGTCAGAGGGCAGCGCGGCCCCGGTGTCGTCGTCGTGCATGGTGCATCTCGGCATACAGGTCAGGCGGGCTTCCCTGCCCGCGTTGAGGGACCATGTATGCCGCGCTCGGCTGGCGGCTGGTCAGGCGGCCTTTTCAAACTCGGGACCGTGGCCCCGTTCCGAGTGCAGCCAGCCTAGCCGGTCCAATCCTAGCCAATCAAGCCCGTTGTTCCTCATCGCCCAGCAGGAAGGCCGCCCATGCTTCCAAGAGGGGGCGGCGCTGGTCTAGCAGATCGGTGCTACGCAAATAGGCGGATTCCACGGCGGTTTTCGCAAGGCTATGGGCAATGGACAGTTCCGCCAGATCGCGCGACCAGCCGTTCTGGGCGCACCATTCTCGAAAGGTGCTGCGCCAACCGTGGCAGGTTTCCTCCACCCCTATGCGTTCGTGACAGGCGGCCAACGTGTTGTCCGATAGAGGCTTGCCGCCCGATCCGAAAAAGACCGTCTCGGCCAGCCTCTCGCGCTCCAGCAACTCGCGCATGGGTGCGGTGATCGGCACCCGATGCAGGCGGCCAGCCTTCATGCGTTCGCCCTGTATGACGATCATGTCAGGCTGCACCTCATCCCAGCGCAGGCCCCGAACCTCACCGGGCCGGAAAGCCCCGAGGATTTGCAGGGCCAAGGCCGCTGCGCCTTGACCTTCACGTCGGCGCTCCCAGATCATCCCAAAGACCTTGGGCGCATCTGCGACGGCGACGGCGGAAAAGTTCTTCTTAACCTGCTTGGTTTTGGGAAGGCCCTGCCGAATCACTCCGGGGCTTGCGGGGTTCGGCCCCGGTTCTCGGTGACCATGCGCCACGGCGTAATCCAGCACCGCCTCGATGCGCCCCCGCACCCTGCGCGCGGTCTCGCGCTTGGTGGTCCAGATCGGAATCAGACAGGCCAGCACGTCAGCCGTGCTGATCTCGGCCACCGGCATCTTGACCAGTTCGGCGGCATGGGTGCCGATTGAATTCCGCCATTGCTGGGCATGTTTTGGGTGCCGCCATCCCGGCGAGTTCACCGTGTAGAATTGATCGAATACTTGCCCGAAGGTGATAGCGCGCCCTGCGCCATGCTTGGGCGGCTCGGGTGCCCCCAGCGGGTCCACACCCTGCGCGACCAGTTCGCGCAACTCGGCTGCCTTACGGCGCGCGACTGCCAAGGGCAGGTCATCGGCATTGCCTAGACCTTTCTCGCGCCTGCGCCCGGTGCCCGGCTGGGAATATCGGAAGGACCAGCTTTTGGACCTCGGCTTGATCGTCAAATACAATCCGCCTCCGTCAGCAAATAGGCCCGCCTCGGCGGTCTTGACGATGTTTGACGGCAGCTTGTGAATCGCACCACGGGGCAATGCGTCCTCCGAACCCTTGCACAGACCCACACAAGTAGCGCGACAAGCTGGACGTAATCCAGACAGGATGGACAGGTTTTTACTGTATTTGCTGGGTTTTTCTACCTATTGGCCCGTATTGGGCAGGTAGATGGCGGACAGTGAGGGATTCGAACCCTCGAGACGGTTCCCCGCCTACACACTTTCCAGGCGTGCGCCTTCGACCACTCGGCCAACTGTCCGTTGCGGCCCCGTCTAGCCTGATCGCGAGACGGGCGCAAGACGTCACATTTTGGAAATCCGCTTCTGTAACTCGGCCAGCTGCCTGCGTATTTCTTCCATATCCTCGCCTCCCGATGAGCCGCGCGAGGATGGCGCCGCCGCGGCATCATCATCCGTTTCTGCCATAGGTCCAGAAGATCCTGCCGCGCCCCAGCCCGAAGCCATCGCCTTGAGAAACATCTGCTGCTGGCGGCGCATGGCCTCGAAACCGGGCATCGACGACATCGGATTCGGAAAGGTCGAGAGGTTTTCGAACATCTTGGATTGCCCCTCGCGCAGCATCTCAAAGCTTGCGGCGAGGAACTGCGGCACGACGGATTGCGCCTGGGTGGTATAGCTGCGCACCAGATCCGTCAGCACTTCGAGAGGAAGGACATTTTCACCCCGTCCCTCATGCTCGGCGATGATCTGAAGCAGATACTGTCGCGTCAGATCGTCGCCGCTTTTCAGATCGACGATCTGGACCTGGCGGCCGGCCCGGATCAAGCCTGCAATGTCCTCAAGCGTGACATAGTCGCTCGTCTCGGTATTGTAGAGGCGGCGGCTTGCATAGCGTTTGATCAAAAGCGGAGACGTGTTGTCTATCCCGGCCATGGGCCCTCCGTAATGCATTGGCAGCATGATGGAAAATCAGCCGCAAAAATGCAAAGAAAATCGCCGCAGCGCAAAAAGACGCGGCAAGCGCCGAGGTGGCAGGCAGGGATGGCATGGCAAGGGGCGGTGCCGCCCCCTGCATCAAGCAAATATGGTCGGGATCAGACCTTGGAAGCGACCCCGGCCGTCGCGCGTTTCACGGCGGCCTGCGTTTCGCGGCTGGCCTGCTCGGCCACTTTCTGGGTCTCGGCGGTCATGTCCTTACCCGCGGTCAGCATCAGGTCGACAGTGTCCATCTGGACCTTTTTCGCGACTTCGGCAAAGGCGGCCATATGCTCGGCCGCAACCTCGGCCGCAGCCGAGGCGAAGTCGCTCATTGCCTTGGCATATTCCGCGGGTTCTTCCTTGGAGCTGGTCAGCTCGCCCATGCGGGCGATGGTGTCCTTGGCCCATTGTGCCGAAATCTCGGTCGAGCGTTCGGCAGCGGCCAATGCGACCTTGGCCATCTTTTCGCCCAGAGCGGTCTGGGATTTGAAGGCATCCTGCAGCGACGAGGTATCCACGGGGAATTTCGCCATCATTTCTTGCATCGTCTTGGTGAAGTCAGGGGTCTTGGCCATGTATCCGTCTCCTGAGAAGGCGCGGGAACCGAAAGCGCCGGTGAAGTTTGCTGGTTCCAAAGATACATGCTGCACTGCAGCAATTCAAGAGTTTTTGCTGCGCCGCAGCGAAAACTGGCTCATGCGCGCTCATGCACATAGGTTCCGGGCGCAGGCGCAAGTCCGTCGCCCGGATCACGCGCCGCGACCATCGGCCCGGAACGCTGCGCCAGCCACTCGGCCCATCTAGGCCACCAGCTGCCCGGCTGGAAACTCGCGCCGCTGCGCCAGGCCTCGAACGGGCCGGACACGCCTTGGGGCGAGGTGAAATGCCCATATTTATTCTTGTTGGGGGGGCTGATGATGCCGGCGATATGCCCGGATTCGGCAAGGATGAAAGTCTTGTCGGGCGAGGCCATCATCTCGATCCCGCGCCAGCTGTCCGCGGCGGGCGCGATATGGTCACTCTCACATGCGATCGCGCAAAGCGGCACATCCACATCGCGCAGATGAAGCGTTTGGCCGAAGAGGTCGTAACCCTCGCTGGCAAAGGCGTTGCGCTGGCACAGGCTCCGCAGGTATTGCCGCGCCATCCGTCCGGGCAGGTTGGTTCCGTCGCCGTTCCAGAACAGCAGATCGAAAGCCGGAGGTGCTTCGCCCAGCATGTAGCTGCGGATTGCCGGAGCCCAAATCAGGTCATTCGCCCGCAGGAAGCTGAAGGTCCGTGTCATCAACTGCGCGCTCAACACGCCTGTGCGGTCAAGCTCGGCCTCGATTCCCGAAACGAAATCCTCTTGCAGAAAGGCCGTGAACTCGCCCTGATCCGAGAAATCCGTCAGGGTGGTGAAGAAGGTCGCGGAATTCACACGCGCGTCACCGCGTCTCTTCAGCAAGGCCAGCGTCAGGGCCAGGGTCGTCCCGGCGATGCAATAACCGACGACATTCAGTTTCTTCTGGCCGGTCTGCCGCAGGACATGGTCCATCACCTCAAGATAGGCAGAGACATAGTCCTCCATCCCCTTCTGGGCGTAAGAGGCGTCGGGATTCTTCCATGAGACCACAAAGACGCTATGGCCCTGCTCCACGAGCCAGCGGATCAGACTGTTCTGCGGTTTCAGGTCGAGAATATAGAACTTATTGATCCAAGGTGGAAAAATCACGATCGGCAGCGCGTGGACCTGTTCTGTCAGGGGGCTGTATTGCACCAGCTCATACAGATCCGAGCGCGCGACGACCGCCCCTGGCGTCGCGGCAATATCCTCGCCGACCCGGAACGCATTGCGGTCGGCAAGCGAGACGATCATCTCGCCGCCATGCTGCTCGACATCGCGGACCAAGTTCTCGAGGCCACGGACCAGGCTTTCGCCTTCGGTTTCGACGGCCTTTTCCAATGCGTCCGGATTGGTCGCCAGGAAATTCGTCGGAGACATCATGTCGATGATCTGCCGGGTGAACCAATCGATCCGCCTGCGGTCGATGCGGTCATCAATGGTCAGATCGGCGGCTGCCTGTCGCAGCGCATCGGCGTTGATCTGGTATTGTCGCTTGACGAAATTGAAGAACGGATGGCTTTCCCACAATGGGTTGGAAAAGCGCCGGTCCCCGGGGTGTGCGTCGGGCGGCGCGCGAAATTTGCCTCGGGCAAGCGCGGCCTGCGCCTCGGCGAAGTGGCGCAATGTATCGCCCCAATAGCTGACCTGTTGGCCGATCACCCGCTCGGGCTGACGGGTCATCAGCTTCATCCAGGCCGTGGCGGCCGTCGCATAAAGGTCGGGTCCCGGCCCCTCTACGCCGGGGTCCTTGACCTCGCGCGCGGCCAGTGCGGCGACCAGGCGCTGGGTCAGCGTCTCGATCCGTTCAATATTGCCCAGCAACTGTTCCGGCAGGCGGCTGCTAGGGCCAAAGGCCGCCTCCATGAATGCCGCGCTGCTCGGAGCCGCAGACGCGGCCGACGCAGGCGTGCCGGGCGCTGCGGGGGGCGAGCCGGGCGCGATTTCGTTGGCGGTTTCGACCGGCGGTTCGGCGTCGGGCTCGGGCCCGGCCGCGCGCGCCTTTGCGGTCTTGCGATGGGTCGATGTGCGCGTGTCGGCCCGCGGCGCACTGCGCGCGCGCGTCGCCGTTTGGCGCTTCGCCGGCTTCGGGCCACTGGCCTTTGAAGCGGCGCCGACCGGAGCCGTCTCGACCTCTTTGTCCTGCGCGGCAAGGTCCGCCTTGGCCTTGATCCTGCGCCGAGGGGTCACGGTTTCGTCGGCCTCGGGCAGAACGGGCATCTCGGCCTGCTGCTGACGGTCGCCGGCCTCCGCTGCATCCTTTTTTTGCGTTTTGCTGCCGCGTTTGCCGTCTTTACTCGTCATAATTGACAATCCTCCCTGACCGTCAAATCATTATGCCTGTCCGGAAACGCAGGTAAAGGCGAGTCCTGACCGGCACGACACCAAAACAGGCGGGTTTCTTGGATGGCGGCATATAAAGGCGTGAAGGGCATTGTTTCCTATGATGCGATGGAGACAATCCGAAACACCAATGAGTGGCTTGGCGCCACGGCGCGGGCGATCGGCTCTAGTCCCGCCTTCGCGCTCATTCCCCATCCCATGTTCAAGCTGATGGCCGCCTGGGGGCGCGTCACCGAACGCAGCTTCTCGCGCATGGTCATCAAGCCGGACTGGAACATTCCACCGATCGTCTCCGAGGACGGGCAGGATCACATCGTCTATGTCGAACACGAACTGACGCGCCCCTTTGGCGATCTGGTGCATTTCCGTGTCGCGCGGCGCGAGCCGATGCCCCGCAAGGTTCTGCTGGTCGCCCCCATGTCCGGCCATTACGCCACCCTTCTTCGTACCACGGTCACATCACTGCTGCCCGATTGCGAAGTCTATGTGACGGATTGGCACAATGCCCGCCATATCCCCGTCAGCGCCGGCAGTTTCGATATCGAGGATTACACCCAGTATCTCGTCGATTTCATCCGCCATCTCGGTCCGGACACGAATGTCATCGCCGTCTGCCAGCCTGCGCCGCTTGCGCTGGCCGCGACCGCGATTCTGGCCGCCGAAGAGCCGGCCGCGCAGCCCCGCTCGCTGATCCTGATCGGCGGGCCGATCGACCCCGATGCCGCCGCGACCGAGGTGACCGATTTCGGCAATCGCATGACCATGGGCGAGCTGGATTTTCTGCTGATCCAGCAGGTCGGCTTCAAATATCGCGGCGCGGGCCGGATGGTCTATCCCGGCCTCGCCCAGCTTGCCTCGTTCATTGCGATGAACGCCGACACCCATGCCAATGCCTTCGTGAACAAGATCTATGCCGAAGCCCGCGGCGAAGCCTCCGAGGGCGATAAGCACAATACGTTTTACGATGAATATCTGGCGGTGATGGACATGACCGCGGAATTCTACCTCTCGACGGTCGAGCGCATCTTCAAGGGTCTCGAGATTGCGCAGAACCGATTCACGGTCAAGGGCAAGCCCGTCGATCTGACCAAGATCCGCGATGTCGCCATCATGACGGTCGAGGGTGCCAATGATGACATTTCCGCGCCCGGTCAGTGCGTCGCGGCCCTGAAACTCTGCTCGGGCGTTCCCGAGGCGCGCAAGCAGGAGCATCTTGAACCCGGCGCGGGCCATTACGGAATCTTTGCCGGGAAAAGCTGGCGGCTGAACATCCGGCCTCTGGTTCTCGACTTCATCGACGAGCAGCTTGCCACCCCGACGGCGCCCGCCCGGCGACGCCGCAGCACGACGCCGGTCGATTGCGGACGCGGCTCGAGCAATGACGCCGATGGCATGATCGCGGTCTGAACTGGTCCGGGCTCTGTGGGCAGTCACCCTCCGGCTATGTTGCTTGCAACGAGATGCCAGTTGGCGGCGTCATTGCCATGTCGTCTTCCGTAACGTGTGGCGGCAGCCCCTCCGCTGCGGATGCCGGGCCACGAGGCCGGTCGGAGCGACGCGCCTTTTGACGCCGATGCGGCCACCCATCGGAGGGGCAAGATGCCCGGCAGCGGCGTCACGCCCGCCAACGCACTTGCTCTGGCCGAGGGGGATGCAAAGGATGTCCCCTACGGCTATCGCCTGAAGCGCGAAACGAGCTTGGGCGGGATCAAACGACATGAATGATGCCAACCCGGCCAAAGAGGTATTCGGAAAGACCTGACCGGTCCGACGCGCTGCAAGCGCGACCGATTGATGACGGCCCGATCCACCAACATGGATAGCCAGCGGCCCTTCGCCCCGCGCGAATAGGTCGGGCGCGATGAATGAACCTGACCATGCCGAAGGCCATCCCGCGCTCTTAGCGGCGGCCCTCAACCTGAAACAGAGATCAGCCGCGACAGGAACCCTGTCCGCCCAAGGGCCCTAGCGCGGCAAGAGTTCCGAGACTGCCGTGCCGACAAGCGCCAGACATTCCGGCGAGGAGAAGCGGTGATCCGCCGCTTTGACCAGCGTCAGCCGCAGGTCCATCCCGCTCGCGTGATCGAGCAAGCCCAGCGCCCAGGCCACGGGGACATCCAGATCCGCCGTGCCCTGCAGAAATCGCACCGGGAAAGGCAGCTCCAGCGGCGATTGCAAGACCAGATGATTGCGCCCATCCTCGATCAGCCGGCGGGTGATGACATAGGGGTCGCCATAATCGCTGGGGATCGCGACATGCCCTTCGCGTATCAAAGCCTCGCGCTCTACCGGGCCGAATTCCGCCCAGAAGCCCTGCTCGGTGAAATCCGGCGCGGCGGCGATGGTCACCAGCCCGGCGATCCGCTCGGGCGCATGGCGCGCGATGAGCAGGCTGATCCAGCCGCCCATGCTGGATCCGACGAGGATCTGCGGCCCCTCGGTCAGGGCCTCGATCGCGGCAAGCGCATCCGCGAACCAGTCGCCAATGCAACCCTCCTCAAAGCGGCCATCGGATTGGCCATGGCCGGAATAGTCGAACCGCAGAAAGGCCTGTCCCCGCGCCCGCGCCCATTCCTCCAGCCAGATTGCCTTGGTGCCCTGCATGTCCGAGCGGAAGCCGCCCAGAAACACCACGCCCGGCCCCTGCCCCGCGATCCGGTTATAGGCAATGCGCCGACCCTGCGGCGTTTCGAGAAAATCGGTCATGTCCCTGCCCTTGCTCAGCCTTCCCCACCTCCCTAGCCGCATTGACAAGCCGCCTCAATCCGTCCAAACCCGCCCGACATAACCCGCAACCGGGCGTTCCGTGGGCGCCAAACCGACGAGGAGGACCGACATGTCCCAGATCTCGCTTACTTTCCCCGATGGCAATTCGCGCGACTATCCCGCAGGCATCACCGCCGCCGAGGTCGCAGCCTCCATCGCCCCCAGCCTTGCCAAGAACGCGATTTCGGCCAGCCTTGACGGCGCGCATATCGACTTGGCTTGGCCGATCCAGAATTCCGGCAAGATTGCAATCAACACGATGAAGGACAGCGCGCCCGCGCTGGAACTGATCCGACACGATCTGGCCCATATCATGGCCCGCGCCGTGCAAGAGATCTGGCCCGACGTCAAAGTCACCATCGGCCCGGTCCGCGATCAGGGCTGGTTCTACGATTTCGACCGCGCCGAGCCCTTTACCCCCGAAGATCTTGGTCAGATCGAAGCCAAGATGAAGCAGATCATCGCCGCCCGCGAGCCGGTCCGCACCGAGGTCTGGGACCGCGCCCGCGCGATCGCCCATTACGAGGCGCAGAACGAGCCCTTCAAGGTCGAGTTGATCAACCGCATCCCCGAGGGCGAGGATCTGCGGATGTATTGGCACGGCGATTGGCAGGATCTCTGCCGTGGCCCGCATCTGCAAAATACCGGGCAGGTCCCCGCCGATGCCTTCAAGCTGACCCATGTGGCTGGCGCTTATTGGCTGGGCGATGCCTCGCGTCCGATGCTGCAACGCATCTATGGTGTCGCCTTCCGCAATCGCGACGACCTGAAAGCCCATATGACCATGCTGGAAGAGGCCGCCAAGCGCGACCACCGCAAGCTGGGCAAGGAAATGGAACTCTTCCACTTCCAGGAAGAAGCGCCGGGCATGGTCTTCTGGCACCCGAATGGCTGGTCGATCTATCGCGAGCTTGAAGCCTATATGCGCCGCCGCCTGATCCGCGCAGATTACAAGGAAATCAAGACGCCCCAAGTCGTCGACCGCATCCTGTGGGAGAAGTCGGGCCATTGGGAAGCCTATCGCGAGAACATGTTCATCGTCGAAGTGGACGAGGAAGGCGCGAAGGAAAAGCGCATCAACGCGCTCAAGCCGATGAACTGCCCCTGCCACGTCCAGGTCTATAACCAAGGCCTGAAATCCTATCGCGATCTGCCGCTGCGCCTCGCGGAATTCGGCTCCTGCCACCGCTATGAATCCTCGGGCTCGATGCACGGGCTGATGCGCGTGCGCGGCTTCGTGCAGGATGACGCGCATATCTTCTGCACCGAGGACCAGATCCAGGCGGAATGCGCGGGCTTCATCGAACTCTTGTCCTCGGTCTACAAGGATCTCGGCTTCGAGAAATTCGACATCAAGCTCTCGACCCGCCCCGATATCCGCGTCGGCTCCGACGAGATCTGGGACAAGGCCGAGGCCGCGCTTGCCGGTGCCATCGAGCATCTTGGCCTGCCCTACGAGGTCAATCCGGGCGACGGCGCCTTTTACGGCCCGAAGCTTGACTTCAAGCTGACCGACGCGATCGGCCGCGAATGGCAATGCGGCACGTTCCAGTGCGACTTCAACTTGCCCGACCGTCTGGGCGCGGAATTCGTCGCCGAGGACGGCCACAAGCGCATGCCGGTCATGCTGCACCGCGCCGTGCTGGGCAGCTTCGAGCGTTTCATCGGCATCCTCATCGAGAACTACGCTGGCAAGATGCCGCTGTGGCTCGCCCCGCGCCAGATCGTGGTCGCCTCGATCGTCTCGGGCGCTGACGCATATGTGAACGAGGTCGTGCAAACGCTCCGCAAGGCGGGCCTGCGGGCAGAAGCCGATACGCGCAATGAAAAAATCAATTACAAGGTGCGCGAACATTCGGTTGGCAAAGTGCCGGTCATCATGGCGATCGGCATGAAGGAAGTCGAGGAACGCAGCGTTTCTGTCAGGCGGCTTGACAAGCAGGGCAGCGAAGCGCTGAAATTGGAGGACGCGGTGCAGTTGCTCTGCTCGGAAGCAACCCCGCCTGACATGCGCTGAAATTGGTGGCGACGATCAGCGATAATTCGCCCATGACACCGAACGCGCCTTTCGCGTTCGGTGCTTTCTTCCTTGCCTTTTTTAACGAATCGTTCATCCTCTCGAACGCGTGAGCATGACTTTCTACCGCCTCCCTACCTTACGGGCAGCCGGAATGGACGAGAAAGGGCTGCACGGCCCGGGGCAATATCGCACCGGGATGATTTGAAGGAGAGACGGTATTATGGCTACCGGCACCGTTAAATGGTTCAACGCCACCAAAGGCTATGGCTTCATCGCACCCGATGATGGCGGCAAGGACGTTTTCGTCCATATTTCGGCCGTCGAGCGTGCTGGCCTGACCGGCCTGAACGACAACCAGAAAATCGCCTATGAGCTGCAATCGGGCCGCGACGGCCGCAGCTCGGCCTCGGATCTGAAGCTTCTCTGAGCTATCTGCCCGACGGCGCTTTCTCACGGCCCGCGATTTCGCGGGCCTTTTCCGTTCCGCAGCCCCCGTGCAGCTTCACCCCCTCTTTTCGCTCCGGCCCATTGGCCCTATCTCGCGCTTCTAGGCAAGAAGGGTGGCAGCATGAATCTGGCTGAACATGTATTGGCGGCAGGGCTGAACGCTCCGGATCGTCTTGCCATGTCGATCATCGGGTTGAGCCGCGCCGATCGCTGGTCCCATGCGCGGCTGCGGCAAGCCGTCTTGGGGACCGCCACCGGGCTTCTGGGCGCAGGTCTAGAGCCCGGAGACCGGCTGCTGATGCGGCTGGGAAACAGCGCGGCCTTTCCGGTGACTTTCCTCGCCGCGATCACTGCGGGGATCGTGCCGGTCCTGACCTCGGCGGCGCTGACCGCGCCCGAGATCACCGCCATTGCTGCGACCATCCGGCCCAGGCTGATTGTCGCGGATGAGGGCATCGCTTTGCCCGATCATCCCGCCCCGGTCCTGAACGCCCGCGCGCTTGCCGGTTTCGACGCGCTGCCCGCCGCCACATTCGCCCAAGGTGATCCCGAGCGGCTAGCCTATATCGTGCTGACCTCGGGGACATCCGGCGCGCCGCGCGCGGTCTGTCATGCCCATCGCACGATCCTTGCTCGGCAGTTGATGTTCCAGGGGTGGTACGGCCTTACGGCACAGGACCGCCTGCTGCATGCCGGGGCATTCAACTGGACCTTCACCTTGGGGACAGGGCTTCTTGACCCTTGGACCATGGGCGCGACCGCACTGATCCCCGCGCCCGGTATCACGCCGGAACAGATCCCCCTGATCGCATCGCGCCATGGGGCGACGATCCTTGGCGCAGCACCCGCGATCTATCGCCGGATGCTGCGGGCGAATTGGCAGCCTTGGACCGCTTTGCGCCACGGCTTGACGGCAGGTGAACGCCTCGACCCGCAATTGCGGGCGGCTTGGCGCGCGCGCACGGGCACCGAACTGCATGAGGCCATGGGCATGTCGGAATGCTCGACCTTCCTGTCAGGCAGCCCTAACCGCCCCGCCCCCGAACGCACGGTTGGCTATCCCCAGCCCGGTCGCCGCGTCGCATTGCTGGACGATCAGGGCGCGCAGGTCGCCCCCGGCGAGGCAGGCACCATCGCCATTCATCGCAGCGATCCGGGCCTGTTTCTGGGCTATCTCGACCAGCCCGAGGAAACCGCCGCGTGCCATAAAGGCGACTGGTTCCTGACCGGCGATCTGGCCCGGAGCCGCGAAGATGGCGCGTTTGAACTTCTGGGCCGCAATGACGATATGATGAACGCCGGCGGCATCCGCCTCTCGCCCGGCGAGGTCGAGGATTGGCTCGCAACCCTCCCCGAACTCGGCGAGGTCGCCGTGACCGAATTGTCCCTGGACGGAGGCCGCAGCATCATTGCCGCCTTCTGGACCGGAGCCGCCGCACCCGAGACGCTGCGCGCCCATGCCGAGGCGGGGCTTGCACACCACAAGCAACCGCGCGAATACATCCGCCTTGAAACGCTGCCCCGCACCGCGACGGGCAAGATCAACCGCCGCGCCCTGCGCGAAACCTACCGCAAGGACCGCCCATGACCGCTCAAATCCGCCTTGATATTTTCGCCGACCCGGTCTGCCCTTGGTGCCTGATCGGCAAGGCCGAGCTTGACCGCGCCCTCGAAAGCCGCCCGAACCATCCCTTTGCAATCACTTGGCAGCCCTATCGGCTTGACCCGCAATTGCCGCAGGCCGGGATGGATTATGTGGCTTACATGAAAATGAAATTCACCGACGAGAAAGGCATCCTCGCTGCGATGAAGCCGGTGATGGAGGCCTCGGAACGGTTGGGGCTCTGGATCAACCCCTCGCTGATCGAGCGGGTGCCGAACACGCTGAACGCCCATCGCCTGCTTTATTGGGCGGGGCTTGAGGGCGCGCAGACTCCGGTCATGTCGGGGCTGATGCGGGCACATTGGCGCGAGGGCAAGAATATTTCCAACCCCGATGTGCTGGTCGCGATTGGCGAAAGCGCGGGCATGGACGGCACGATGATCCGCCGCCTGCTGGCGACGACCGAGGATCGCGATGAAATCGCCTCGCGCGAGATCCATGCGCGACAGCGCGGCATCAGTTCCGTCCCGACTTTCATCGTCGCCGATACCCATGTCGTCTCGGGCGCGCAGCCCGCCGCCTTGTGGCAAAACGTCATCGACGAGCTGACCGGGGCGGCCTAGGTCTTTTTGTCGCGGCAAAGCGGGCGGCTTCGGGGTTACGACATCGGCGCGGGGGGATTATCTGCTATCCTCCCAATTCCAGAGCCGGAGGAATCGCCAATGACCCGCTTCGCCGCCCCAATCGCAGAACAGATCTGGGACATGAAATACCGGCTCAAGGAGGCCGAAGGACAGGCTCTGGACCTTTCTGTCGAGGATAGCTGGCGGCGTGTCGCGCGCGATCTCGCCCGCGTCGAGAAAGACCCCGCCGCATGGGAAGATCGCTTCTATGCGGCGCTTGAGGATTTCAAATTCCTGCCCGCCGGGCGCATCCTTGCGGGTGCGGGCACGGGTCGCGATGTGACGCTCTTCAATTGCTTCGTCATGGGCACGATCCCCGACAGCATGGCGGGCATTTTCGAGATGCTGAAAGAAGCCGCGCTGACCATGCAGCAGGGCGGCGGCATCGGCTATGATTTCTCGACCATCCGCCCGCGCGGGGCCGAGGTGAAGGGCGTCGCCGCCGATGCCTCGGGGCCGCTTTCTTTCATGGATGTCTGGGACGCGATGTGCCGCACCATCATGTCGGCAGGCTCTCGCCGCGGCGCGATGATGGCGACGATGCGCTGCGACCATCCCGATATCGAGGCCTTCATCGCCGCAAAGCAGGACAGCGCCCGGCTGCGCATGTTCAACCTTTCGGTGCTGGTCACTGATGCCTTCATGCAGGCGGTCAAGGATGACGGGCCGTGGGACCTGCAATTCGAGGGCAAGGTCTTCCATACCGTGCAGGCCCGCGATCTGTGGAACCGGATCATGCGCGCGACCTATGACTATGCCGAGCCGGGCGTGATCTTCATCGACCGGATCAATCAGGCCAATAACCTGAACTATGTCGAGAATATCTCGGCGACCAATCCCTGCGGCGAGCAGCCATTGCCGCCCTATGGCGCCTGCCTGCTGGGTTCGGTGAACCTCGCGCGGCTGGTCGATGATCCCTTCACCGCCAAGGCCAAGCTGAACCCCGAACGGCTGGACGAATTGGTGCGCACCGCGATCCGGATGATGGATAACGTGGTCGATGCCTCGAAATTCCCGCTGCCGCAGCAATTGGCCGAGGCCCAGGCCAAGCGCCGCATCGGCCTTGGCGTCACCGGGCTTGCCGATGCGCTGCTGATGCTGGGCCTGCGCTACGGCGCGCCGGATGCGGTCGAGCAGACCCGCGCCTGGATGAAGGCCATCGCCCGCTCGGCCTATCTCGCCTCGGCGGATCTCGCCAAGGAAAAGGGTGCCTTCCCGCTGTTCGACGCCGAGCCCTACCTGAAATCGGGCTTCATGTCGCGGATGGATGAGGATGTCCGCGACGCGATCCGCGAGCATGGCATCCGCAATGCGCTGCTGACCTCGATCGCGCCGACCGGGACGATCTCGCTTTACGCCGGCAATGTCAGCTCGGGGATCGAGCCGGTCTTCGCCTATGCCTATACCCGCAAGGTGCTGCAGAAGGATGGCAGCCGAACCGAGGAAGAGGTCGTCGATTACGCCGTCCAGATGTGGCGCGACCTCAAGGGCGACGCGCCCCTGCCCGATTACTTCGTGAACGCCCAGACACTTGCGCCGCTCGATCACGTCGCCATGCAGGCGGCGGCGCAGGAATGGGTGGACAGCTCGATCTCGAAGACGATCAACTGCCCGGAGGATATTTCCTTCGAGGATTTCAAGGACGTCTATCTGGCCGCCTGGGATCAGGGCTGCAAGGGCTGCACCACCTATCGCCCGAATGACGTGACCGGCTCGGTCCTGTCGGTCAGCGAAAAGACCGAGGCCGCCCCCGAGGCCGATACCGGCGCGGATGTCGTCTATCTGACCGAGCCGCTGGACCGCCCGGCGGCGCTGGAGGGCGCGACCTATAAGCTGAAATTCCCCGGCAGCGAGCACGCCATCTACATCACCATCAACGACATCGTGCAGGCCGGCCATCGCCGCCCCTTCGAGGTCTTCATCAACTCGAAGAACATGGAGCATTACGCTTGGACCGTGGCGCTGACCCGGATGATCTCGGCGGTGTTCCGGCGCGGCGGAGATGTCTCCTTCGTGGTCGAGGAACTCAAGGCCGTTTTCGATCCGCGCGGCGGTGCATGGATGGAGGGGCGCTATGTGCCCTCGATCCTCGCCGCGATCGGCGGCGTGATCGAGCGCCATATGATCGCCACGGGTTTCATTGCGGGCGAGGGCATGGGCCTGAAATCCGATCCCAAGGCCGAGGTCATGGCGGTGGGCGAGCGTCCGCGCGGCCCAGCCTGCCCCTCTTGCGGGCAATTCGGAATGCGTATGATCGAGGGATGCATGACCTGCCCCTCTTGCGGCCATTCGAAATGCGGCTGAGAGCGTTGGGGGCGGCTGTGGCGACAGGCAAAACAACGCCATTTCTGCGATTTTTCCGCCATTCTCCAACCAATTCGTGACCATCGCACGAGGGCCCTCGGGTTTCGACGAAATCGCATTTCTGGCCCGCAGGCGGGCTCACCTTCACACGGACAGCAAACGGGATTGTGGTGGAAGTTGCAGCGGGCTGCCTCCGACTGAACACCGGCAGCACGCAAATCAGCAAGCGCATCCCAGAAAGCAAAAAAGGCCGCGGAGCAATCCGCGGCCTTCTTGATGGCACAAGATGCCCGATCCGGCCCTGACGACCGCGATCAAGCGTATATGTTGGGCCTTAAGCCCGCAGCGCCTGTGCGACATGTCGCTCTGCCATTATACGCGCCCAGAGAATGTCCCGCAGGTGGCTCATCCGACGGCTTCTTCCGAGCAAAGGGGCGAGTGCTTCACCGCGCGGCGTGAGATGGCGCAGCTCGACAATATCGCCAAGCTGGCCGAGCTCGGAATCGAAGCGCCCGTCGCAATAGCTGCTGCAGCCGGTGGTCTCTTCATCGACCGCGACCTCGAGAAGGCGCTGCATCGTCGCGAGATTGGCTGCAAAGCCATCTCCGAGAGGAGGTCCCTCGATCAGCGCCTGAGCCGCCGCACGGAGCTGCCGGAGATCATTTTCAGGCCAAAGCTCGGGTTGCGACGCAAGATCGTCGGCGACTCCCTTCGCCGCAAGCAGAAGATCGGCACAGATGTCGAGTGGAGTTGAAGCTTGTCTCATGGGATCTTTCCCCTGTTCTGGCCAGGGGGGGCGCCCGACCTTCAAGCCGCCGCCCACTCGGGCGGCGACGCTGTGTGGGTGATGCCGCGCCCGTAAGTGGAACCGCCTGCGCGTCCGCGGCGCGGTCGTCCTCCATCCTGGCCAGCGCTTCGAGAAGGTCCCTCAGCCGGTCTGCAAGCAGGCAGATTTCTTCGACTTCGCGACTGCCCGGGTCGAGCATCAGGCAGTCGTCCCACACCTCCGGCTCCAGACCTAGCGGGTCGAAGGTGAGAAGGCGGTGCAGCGCCAAAAGCTCCGCCTTGGCATGCCGCGTCAGACGGTTTGCCTCGCGCAGTTCGGTCACGAGGCGGAGCACGCGCCGACGCGCCAGCTCGCCGCCGATCAGGCCCGAGGCATTCATCATCGCAACGCGGTGGTCATCGAAATGGGTGCGGACGGCCTCAAGCTGCGCGTCGATGCAAAGGCTTTTCCAGTTGCGATTGAACATGGCGTATCTCCTTCGAATGCCCCGTCGATCGTGACGGCGGTCAAGCAGCGTGATTTCTGAGTTCGGTTCTCTTTCGTTGGTCTATCTGTCTGTCTTTCTGCCCTCTCGCCCTCTCGCCCTCTCGCCCTCTCGCCCCGCGCGCCGCCGACTTTGCGGGGTAGAGGGCGAGAGGCAGGGATACGCATCCGGCCCGTCTCCTTCGACGATTGCGCTTTGACTCCACCGCTCGAAGGTGTGGTGCTTTGCCTTTCGAAATGAAGATTGGCTATTTTCGTCAGGACGAAGAAACTCGCCCGGGGGAAAAAGCTAAGATTTTAGAGATCCGATCCGCCGGAAGGCGCGCGATTCCCATTGCGCCGGATCGGACAGGGCAGCGTCAGGGCATGGCCTGCGAGGTTGCAACGCCAAGGCGCCTGTGGAACAGCGCACTATTCGACAGCCCATCTCCGCTCCCGGCCAGACCCGCCCTGGATGCGTTTCAGAAGTAGCGATACCGCGCCGCAGTCTGACGCGAAGGAGCGGTAATCCTCCCCGTTTTAACGGGGCGCAGAAGTAGACCTCAGGCAGCCATTTTCAGTTTCTGGGCGGGTGTGATGCCGCCGATGCCCATGTTGGGGCGCTCGTTGTTGTAAGTCCATAGCCA
>NZ_SDEB01000028.1 GCF_004522175.1 Paracoccus ravus
GCCTGACGAAGCACAGCCATGATCTGCGGTTCCGTGAAACGGCTCTTTCTCATTCGAATCTCCTCAGCTCACGCTACGAGAAAATTCTACTTATGCAGCCCCTTAACCATGGGGAGGATTACCGACTCATGCCTCACTGCAGAAAATGCTATTCAAAAACAAGGTGATGATCTGCAGACTTCCGCCCGTTCGGATGTCGGACAGCACGAGTAAGGACCTGCCCATAGGCCCCCTCTTCCTCGGATGTCTGGTTACGTGCCAAGCTTGCCTCCCATGTAGAGACAAGCTTGAATCACGGATTCACCGGCCAAATGGATCCATTTTGTCAACACGACCTACCAACCCAGCCCACCCATCGTCGCTGACTTTAACGATGTCGCGAAACTGTGGATTTAGAGAGAAATTCAGGAACGCAGATTGCGCGTGAGGTCAGTTGATCTCCGTTTATAGCCGCCTCCGGATACCATAATTCTTCATTTGAAATCGTTGCTGCGCAGCACGGACCGGGTTACCAGTCCTTCCATTCCAACAAGATCCCCGGTCCTTCCCTGAGTTTTTCGGCCGCAGTGATCACCGCGGAAAGCTCTCCACCCCTCGCCAGCCGTCCCGCGACCATCGCGCTGTCGAGGACCGTGAACGGACCGGCCCGCAGCGCAAGCGTGAACGGCAATGGCCCTGTCAGCCACCAGGCAGGACCCTCGGGCATGCGGGCGATCATTTCGGGCAGCGCCTCCAGAACGCGCCTGAGTGCCGGGTGGTCGGGCGGCGTCGAGATCAGCCCATTGGCCAGCAGGAAGCTGCCCCCCGCCACCAGCCGCGGCCCGGCCTCGGCAATCGCCGAAAGGCCCGTTTCCGGAAGGAAGGCATGCGGGCCCAGTTCCGGCCGGATCGGGTACCAGTCGCAATCCAGATATAGGCCCCCTTCGCGCAACAGGACATGATAGCGCGCCACATCGACCGCGCCGGCCAGCTCTGCCCGGCTCAGCATCCTGCGCCAGGCGGCATCGGCTGCGAGCCCGATTCCCTCAAGCGCCTGTTCGTCCCAAAGCTTGTAGGTCCAGCCATGCCGGCTCGCCCAATCGCTCCAAACCGCGCAAGGGGCAGGTCTGCGCTTACCGATCCAGATCTGATGCAGAATGCGCGGGACCGGCTGACCCGATGCCCTGATCATCGCCGCGCGGCTGGCCGCATCGATGGGAAACAGATCGGCAAGCATTTCCGCAGGCGGAATGGCTGTCGCCCGCAGGCCGGTGACGGCAGCGAGGTCCCGGGTCTGCTTCGCAAGCTTCAGAAGCGCGGAATGCAGCTTGCGCGGCAGGCCAAGCATGGTCGGCGCGCCCAGCAGGGCCGCATCCGGATCACTCGCAATCCGGGCCAGCGCTCGCTCGGCCTCGAGACTTCGGCCTGCGGCCCCAAGGCGCAGCGCCGCTTCGATGTCTTGGATCAGGCGAGCCCTTTTCGTCATATGCACTCCGGCAGGCGATCTCGCCCAGTCAAATCCATGACCGGGCGGGCAGGCAAGGCCCCGTTGTCGAAAGCCCGGAGTTTCCGCTTTTTCTTGGCGCTTACAGCACGGACACCATGCCGCCATCGGCATAGATGATCTGGCCCGAGACATAATTCGAGGCGCGGGATGCAAGAAAGATGACCACGCCGGCCAATTCATCGGGTTGGCCCCAGCGCCGCATCGGCACCCGCGCTTTGACCCATGCATCGAAATCGGGATTTGCGATCAGCGCCGCATTCATGTCGGTGACCATATAGCCCGGGCCGATCGCATTGGCCTGGATGCCCAAAGCGCCCCATTCGGCGGCCATGGCCTTGGTCAGCATCTTGATGCCACCTTTCGCAACCGTATAGGGGGCGATGGTCGCGCGGGCGAGTTCCGAGGTCAGCGAGCCGATATTGATGATCTTGCCCTGCCCCCGCGACGCCATACGGCGCGCCGCTTCGCGCCCGATGACAAAGGCCGAGGTCAGGTTGGCGTCAATCACCCGCTGCCAGTCGGCTGTCTCGAGTTCCAGCATCGGCTTGCGAAACTGGATGCCCGCATTGTTGACGAGGATATCCACCGCGACACCCTGCGCGTCGAGGCGCGCGAAAGCGGCCTTGATCGCCGCCTCATCCGTCACGTCGAAGGCCAGGGCCGAGACATTGAGCCCCTTCCCCTGCAATTCGGCGACCGCCTCATCGAGGCGTGCGGCATTGACGCCATTCAGGATGACATGCGCCCCTGCCGCCGCCATCCCCTCGGCCATGGCACGGCCCAGACCGCGGGATGATCCGGTTATCAGGGCCGTGCGGCCGGACAGGTCGAATAGTTGGGTGCTCAAGATCGTCTCCTCCGAGGAACATGGCTTTTGTAATGTATACATTACGTCAGGCATGGCCATTGCAATTTTGGACGGAAAGGCGCATAGCCCTGCGCTTTCCATTGCCCCGCAGGACCGAAGTGACCGAATCCGCCCGCCCCTTGACCCATGTCGAAGCCCTGATCGGGGCCGGTCTGGCATCGGAGAGGGATGCGCCCGCGCTGGATCAGGTCGCGCGCGACTTCCGCATCCGCATCACCCCCGCGATGCAGCAGGCGATCAATTCGCCAGCCGATGGGGTCGCCGCGCAATTCGTGCCCGATGCCCGCGAATTGAACATCCGCCCCGAGGAACTCGCTGACCCGATCAGCGATGAGGCCTATAGCCCCGCCCCCGGCCTGACCCATCGCTATCCGGATCGCGTCATCCTGCACATCACCCGCACCTGCGAAGTCTATTGCCGCTTCTGTTTCCGTCGCGAAGTGGTGGGCGAGGAAGGCACCCTGCCCGAGCCCGATCTTGCCGCGGCGCTGGATTACATCGCCCGAACCCCCGCCATTCATGAGGTCATCCTGACCGGCGGCGATCCGATGGTGCTGTCGGCGCGGCGCATCGCCGCGCTGATGGAGCGGCTCGAGGCGATCCCACATGTCGATCTGATCCGCTTTCACACACGTATCCCGGTCGTGGCACCGCATCGCATCGACGATGCCATGCTGGAGGCCTTGCAGACGCAACGCGTGGCTGTCTGGGTGGTGCTGCATACCAACCACGCGCAGGAACTTACGACCGAGGCCTGCAATGCCCTGCGCCGTCTGTCCGGCGCGGGCATCCCCCTGCTGTCGCAGACGGTTCTGCTGAAAGGCGTGAATGCGGATCCCGATACGCTGGCCGACCTGTTCCGGGCGCTGCTGCGCAACCGGGTGAAGCCCTATTACCTGCATCATTGCGATCTGGCGCGCGGGACCAGCCATTTCCGCACGACGATTGCCGAGGGGCAGGCGATCATGGATGCGCTGCGCGGGCGCATGTCGGGAACCAGCCTGCCGACCTATGTGCTGGACCTGCCGGGCGGCTATGGCAAGGCCCCCTTGGGCAGCGGTCATGTCGAGGAAACCGGTCCGGGTAGCTACCGCATCCGCGACTGGCGCGGGCAGCATCACGACTATCACGACGTCGAAGAAGTGAACGTCCCGGCGATTGGCCCTATGTCGGTCGCAAACTGAGCTCGCGCCCCGTACTATTGTAGGAAGCTGCGGATGATCCTAACGGTGGCCTCGGGGTTCTCCTCCATGATCCAGTGACCGGAATCGGGGATGATCGCCTGCTCGACACTCTCGGCGGCAAAGCGCATTACGACCGCCATTGTCGGGCCGAATGACTTCTCGCCCCCGACAGCAAGGACCGGCATCTTGAGCTTGCCCTTGGCGAGAAAGGCCTGATTGTCGAGCGCATCCTGATCGAAGGCCGCAAACTGGGCAAAGCCCGAATGCATCGCCCCTGGCATGGCATAAAGCGCGGCATAATGTGCGCGCGCAGACTCAGAGAAACGCGCGGGCGTCGCCGAGAACTCGTTCCAGAACCTGTCAAGGTAAATGCGCTCACGTCCCGCCACCAGCCGCTCCATATCCGGTCCGCCAAAGCGGAAATGCCACAGCAGCGGATTCTTGAGGATTTCCTCCCACGGACCAACCCCCGGAACAGGCGCGTCGATCAAGGCAAGCTTAGTGACGCGGTCGGGATGCTGCGCCGCAAAGGCATAGGCCACCATATTGCCGATGTCATGGGCGACGATCTCAGTCTGGTCGACATGAAGCGCGTCAAGCACCCCCGCCAGATCGCCCGCCTGCGTCTTCTTGTCGAAACCGCCCGCCGGCTTTGAGGACAGCCCCAGCCCGCGCAGGTCCGGCACGATCACGAAGTGATCGCGGGAAAGGTCCTCGGCCATCGGCACCCACATGTCGCCGGTCTCGCCATAGCCATGCACCAGCATGACCGCTGGGCCCGTCCCTCCGGTGCGGATATGGATGGTCGCGCCATTGGTCACGATTTCCTCGGTCTTGAAATCAGGGGGAAAGTCGAAATTTTGCGCCTGGACGGGCACAGCATAGAACCAGGCGAGAAGCGCAACGGAAAAGAGACGCATGTATCACCTAAATTTTGAGTGGAGGAACTTCGTCGGCCTTGACGTGTAACCTAGTCCGCGAGGGTCTTTCGTCGATCAGACGTGAGGAATTCCTGTTCCCGCGCCGTCCTTGTGTCAAGAGGCCTGGTCGCCACCTGCCCGCGACTGCCCTAATTTTAGGATTTCATCGACGGCGAGAGCGGTATGGCATCATGCACGGTTACCGGTCCGATATGAAAAGGCCCGGTCGAAACCAGGCCCTTTCGATCAGATTGCCGCGGCGCGCAGCGCCTTGCGGCGGGCGACGCGTTCGCGGATCGCCTCGACATCCGTGATCGGGGTCGCGGCGAAAAGCTCGCGCGTATAGGGATGCTTGGGATTGGCGAAAAGCTCTTCGCGGCTCCCCTGCTCGACCGCCTCGCCCTTGTTCATCACCAGCACGTCATCCGCGATATAGCGAACGACCGAGAGATCATGGCTGATGAAGACATAGGCCAGGTTGAACTCTTCCTGCAGGTCGCGCAGCAGGTTCAAGACCTGCGCCTGCACGGAAAGGTCCAGCGCCGAGACCGGCTCGTCCAGCACCAGCAGCGTCGGCTTCAGCATCAGCGCCCGCGCAATGGCGATGCGCTGGCGCTGACCGCCCGAGAACATATGCGGGTAGCGGTTGAAATGCTCGGCGGGCAGGCCGACCTTGACCAGCATCTCCTCGGCGCGGCGGCGACGCTCGGCGGCGGGGATGTCGGTGTTCAGTTCCAGCGGCTCCATCAGCACATCGCCGATCTTCTGGCGCGGGTTCAGCGAACCGTAGGGGTTCTGGAACACCATCTGCACCTTGGAGCGCATCTCGCGCGTGGGCTTCTCTTTGGCGATGTCGATGGGTTTCCCCTCGATCTTCAGCTCGCCGCCCGATGATTGGTCGATCAGCGCGATGATCCGCGCCAAGGTCGATTTCCCGGAACCGGATTCGCCGACGATCGCTAAGGTCTTGCCACGCTCAACCGAGAAACTGATGCCCTTGACCGCACGCACCACCTTGGCCGCGCGCGTCAGCGAGCCGGGGACATGGTAGTCGCGGATGATGTTCTTGCCTTCGACGACAACGCTCATCACTTCACCTCGCCTTCAAAGAAGCTTGCCACGGTGGGCAGGCGGTCGCCGGTCGCGTTTTCCGGCAAAGCCGAAAGCAGCGCGCGGGTATAGGGGTGCTTGGGGGCTTCAAAGAGGGACAGCACGTCGGCCTCTTCCATCTTCTTGCCCTTGTATTGCACCTGCACCCGGTCGGCAGTTTCCGCGACCACGCCCATATCGTGCGTGATCAGGATCAGGCCCATGCCGGTCTTTTCCTGAAGCTCCATTAGTAGGTCGAGGATCTGCTTCTGGATGGTCACGTCGAGCGCGGTGGTCGGCTCGTCCGCGATCAGCAGGCGCGGGCCGGTGGCGATCGCCATGGCGATCATCACGCGCTGGCATTGGCCGCCCGACATCTGGTGCGGATAGGATTTCAGCTTTTCTTCCGGGTCGGGGATGCCGACCTGCTTGAAAAGCTCCAGCGCGCGGGCGCGAGCGGCTTTCTTGGAAAGGCCCGCGTTGTAGCGCAGGACTTCCTCGATCTGGTAGCCCGTCGTGAAGGACGGATTCAGCGAGGCGATCGGCTCCTGGAAGATCATGGTGATCTCGCGGCCGATGATCTTGCGGCGCTCCTTCGGCGACATGCGCAGAAGGTCCTTGCCGTCGAAGGTCATCTCATCGGCACTGACCATGGCGGTGTCGGGCAGAAGTCCCATCGCCGCCAGCATCGAGACCGACTTGCCCGAGCCGGATTCCCCGACCACGGCCAGAACCTCGCCCTTGTCCACATGCAGGTCGATCCCGTCGACAGCGGTGAAGCTGCCGGTCGAGGTCGCAAAGCGGACGGTGAGATTGCGAATGGTAAGAAGTGCCATGCCCTCAGCTCCGCTTCAGTTTCGGGTCAAGCGCGTCGCGCAGACCGTCGCCCATCAGGTTGATCGCCAGCACCGAGATCAGGATGGCGAGGCCCGGGAAGGTCACGACCCACCATGCGCGCAGGATGAACTCGCGTGCCTCGGCCAGCATCGTGCCCCATTCCGACGCCGGGGGCTGTGCACCCATGCCGAGGAAGCCAAGCGCGGCCGAATCCAGAACCGCCGACGAGAAGCTCAGCGTCGCCTGAACGATCAGTGGTGCAAGGCAGTTCGGCAGGATGGTCTTGAACATCAGGCGCATATTGCCCGCACCGGCCACACGAGCCGCGGTGACATATTCGCGAGCCTTCTCGCCCATCACCGCGGCGCGGGTCAGGCGCGCGAAATGCGGCTGATAGACGATGGCGATGGCGATCATCGCATTGGTCAGGCCAGGGCCCAGGATTGCGACCAGCACCAGCGCCAGCAGCAGCGACGGGAAGGCAAGGATCACGTCCATGACGCGCATGATGACGCTATCGACCCAGCCGCCGAAGAAACCGGCCAGCAGGCCAAGGATGATGCCGCCCAGAAGCGCAATCGCGACGACGACGATGCCGATGAACAGCGAATATTGCGCGCCGTAGATCAGGCGGGACAGCATGTCGCGACCGACAGCATCGGTACCCAAGAGGAATTCGGGGCGGCCGCCCTCTTGCCAGAAGGGCGGGACCAGCAGCGCGTCGCGATACTGGTGCACCGGGTCATGCGGCGCGATCAGCGGCGCAAAGATCGCCAGCGCGACCAGCAGCAGGAAGACGGCAAAGCCGACGACCGCGCCGCGGTTTTGGCTGAAGTAGAACCAGAACTCCTTGAGCATCCGGCGACGGATGGCAGAGTCCGAAATCTTGACGGAGGTATCACTCATTTGTGGCGGATCCTCGGGTTGATGAGACCATAGGTCAGGTCCACAAGCAGGTTCACGATCATCACGATGCCCGCGATCAAAAGCAGGCCCGATTGCACGACCGGGTAGTCACGGCGCGAGATCGAGTCGATCATCCATTTGCCGATGCCCGGCCAGGAGAAGATCGTCTCGGTCAGGATCGCGCCCGCCATGAGGACGCCGATCTGCAGGCCGATGGTGGTGATCACGGGGATCATCGCGTTGCGGAGCGCATGAACGCCGATGACGCGGCCCAGCGACAGGCCTTTGGCCTTGGCGGTGCGGACGTAATCCTCGCCCATGACCTCAAGCATGGCCGAGCGCGTCTGACGCGCGATCACGGCCAGCGGGATCGTCGCCAGCACGACCGAAGGCAGGATCAGGTGTCCCAGCGCCGAGCCGAACGCGCCCTTCTGCCCCGAGATCAGGCTGTCGATCAGCATGAAGCCCGTCACCTGCGGGAAGAAATACATCAGCGAGATGCGGCCCGAGACAGGCGTCCATTGCAGGATGCCCGAGAAGAAGATGATGAGCAGCAGACCCCACCAGAAGATCGGCATCGAGAAGCCGATCAGCGCCCCGGTCATCGAAATCTGGTCGAACCACGAGCCGCGCTTGATCGCGGCGATGACGCCCACCGGCACGCCGATCACGGTGGCGATGATGATGGCCACGACGGCAAGCTCGACCGTCGCCGGGAACAGCGCCAGGAACTCGGCCAGAACGGGCTTCTTGGTGACGATTGAATGGCCCAGATCGCCATGCATCAGATCGCCAAGATAGGTGAAATACTGTTGCCACAGCGGCTTGTCATAGCCGAGCTGCGCCGAGATTTCGGCATAGCGTTCGGGGGAAACCCCACGTTCGCCGGCCATCAGCAGAACCGGGTCGCCGGGCAGAAGGCGGATGAAGCTGAAGGCCACCAGCGTGATCCCGAGCATCGTCGGGATCAGGTAGAGAAGCTTCGAGAGGATGAATTTAAGCATCGAACCCTAACCTAAGGGCCGTGCAGGGGGGCAACCCCTGCACGGCCGCATCACTTGAAAACCGGCTTGGCCTTATTCGGCCAGATCAACCGTTTCGAAGGTGTAGTCACCCAGCGGCGACTGAACGAAGCCGGTGACGTTTTTCGCCATCGGAACGTATTGCGTCGAGTGGGCCAGCGTCGCCCAAGGCGCCTGATCCTTGAAGATCACCTGAGCTTCTTCATAGAGCTTGGTGCGCTCGGCCTGATCCGAGCTTGCCTTGGCCTTGGCCAGCAGCGCCGAGAACTCGTCATTGCACCAGAAGGCACGGTTGGCACCGCCCTCTTCGGCCGAGGCGCAGGACAGCAGAACCGACAGGAAGTTGTCCGGATCGCCATTGTCGCCGGTCCAGCCCAGGATGACGGCGCCCTTGCGGCCCGCTTCCATCGACTTTTTCAGGTATTCGCCCCACTCATAGGACACGATCTCGACCTTGACGCCGACCTTGGCGAAGTCGGACTGGATGATCTCGGCGGCGCGGCGCGCGTTCGGCATGTAGGGACGCTGCACCGGCATCGCCCAGACTTCCATGGTCAGATCCTTGACGCCGGCATCTTCCAGCATCTTTTTCGCTGCTTCGGGATCGTATTTGTCGTCCTCGATGGCGGCGTTATAGGACCACATGGTCGGCGGGATCGGGTTCTTGGCGACCTCGGCATTGCCTTGGTAGACGGCGTCGATCAGAGCCTTCTTGTCCATGGCCATGTTGAGGGCCTTGCGGACTTCCGGCTTGTCGAAGGGCGCGACGGTGGTGTTGTAGGCCAGATAGCCCACGTTCAGACCGGCTTGCTCGTCCAGCTTCAGGTTCGGGTCAGCCTTGATGTCGGCCAGATCGGCCGGGGCCGGATAGGGCATCAGGTGGCATTCGCCGGCCTTCAGCTTCTGCAGGCGCACCGAGGCGTCCGGGGTGATCGCAAAGACCAGATCGTCGATCTTGGGCGCTTCGCCCCAGTAATCGGCGTTCTTCTGGTAACGGATGACCGCGTCCTTCTGGTAAGCGACGAACTTGAACGGGCCGGTGCCGATCGGCGCGTTGTTCAGGTCTTCCATCGTGCCGGCAGCCTGCAGCGTGTCGGCGTATTCTTTCGAGACGACCGAGACGAAGGGCATGGCGACGTTGGCGAGGAACGGCGCTTCCGGCGAGTTCAGGGTGAACTTGACCGTATTGTCATCGACCTTCTCGATCGACTTCACCAGTTTGTCCATCTCCATCGAGCTGTAATACTCGTAGGTGATGCCCGAGATATAGGCGTGCCACGGATCGTCGGCATTGGCCTGACGGTTGAACGTGAAGATCACGTCATCGGCGTTGAAATCACGCGACGGGGTGAACTTGTCGTTCGAGTGGAACTTGACGCCCTTGCGCAGGTGGAAGGTATAGGTCAGGCCGTCTTCCGAGACCTCCCAGCTTTCCGCCAGTGCCGGCTCGATTTCGGTCGTGCCGGGCTTGAACTGAACGAGCCGGTTGTAGATCGCATGGCCCGAGGCGTCGAAAGTCGTGCCCGCGGTATAGGGCGCGGGGTCGAAACCTTCCGGCGAGCCTTCCGAGCAATACACGAAAGTCTTGGCGTGCAGCGGCGCGGCGGCCATCAGCGCAAGCGCCGACGCGGCCAGGAACCGAGTGGAGAAGATCGACATTTTGCCTCCCAGCAGATGAGTTTTTTCTTCGGGCCCGATGCAAACCAATCCAATCAAGAGGTCAAGGGCCACGTTTCCAAGCTTTGGCATTTATTGCGAATTTACGCTACGGAATACATCAGAATCACGAAACTTTCGTCATTCAGCCACCAAGAATGCAGGAAGCTTTTCCCTGGGCGCATGGCCGGTATTTGCCTATGCGAAAGGGCAAGCGGTCATTCCGCTTGCCCTTTGGTCCTTTTCGGCCGGTCCCAGAAAGGCCGCAGCGAAAGCGCGGCGGGACCGGGCGCTATAGAAAATCGTCGCGACGCGGGGTGAAGCAGTCGATCAATTCGCCCGGTTCCAGACATTCACAACCATGCGTCACCCCCGAAGGGATGACGATGCTGTCGCCGATGCCAAGGTCTAGAACCTCATCGCCGCGGAAGAACCTGAAACGGCCCCGGGCAACATAGGTGGATTGGGTATGGGGATGGCTGTGCAGCGCGCCACAGGCGCCCTGGTCGAAACGGAACGACACGACCATCAGCTCCGCATTCTCGGCCAGAACCTGACGGGCGACTCCCTGATCGGGATGGGCGACGGGATAAGCGGGACGCGACATGGGTATCTCCTCATTCATGGATGGCTTTATTGCTTGGGCCGCCGCGCAGGACAAGCACCTGCGAGGCCCGGATCTATTCCGCCGCCAGCGAGGTGACCCGTTCGCTTTCCGCCCAGGCCATCATCAGCGGGCCGACCCCCTTCGCATCGTCCTGCACCACCGGCTCTGTCAGGTAATATTCCGGGGTCCCGTCGCGATAGATGCCGTCAAAGCCACCCAGACCGGCGACATGGCAGATGCCCTGGAAATGCGACTGGCCACCTTCCATGACGACCCGGGCCTGCAAGGCGTCGAGCGCCTTCAGACCACTGTCGCGAAGTCGCTCGCCTTCGGATCCCGAAATCAGCCCCAGCCGCGCCGCGCGCAGGAAGGCATAGGCGAACATGGCCGAGGCCGAGCTTTCCTCGTAATTCCCCGCAAGCCCCGGATTGTCCAGCACCTGCGGCCAAAGACCGCTCGATCCCTGCAGATCCGCGACGGCAAGCAGCATCCGCCGGGTCCGCTGGCGCAACGCCGCCGTCGCACCATCCTCGCGCAGCAAAGCCAGCGCATCGACCAGCGCCATGGCCAGCCAGCCCATCGCCCGCGCCCAGACGGCAGGGGACTTGCCGGTCTCGGGATCCGACCAGCTTTGCGCGCGGCTTTCGTCATAGCCATGCACGTAAAGCCCCGAGGCGGTCGCGGTCACATCCAGCGCTGTCTGGAACTGGGTCAGGGCATCCTTGATCCGCTCGGTCTCGCCCGTGACCAGCCCGTATTCGATCTGGAAGGGCAGCCCCATGTAAAGACCGTCGAGCCAGACCTGATGCGGATAGCGCAGCTTGTGCCAGTAATTGCCCAGGCTGATGCGCGGATGCCGGTCAAGCTGGTCGGCGAGCCGTCTTGCCGCCGCAAGGTAACGCGCCTCGCCCGTCTCGCGCCACAAAGAAAACAGCACCCGACCGGCAAGAATATTGTCGATATTGAATTCATCGGCGTTATACCCCGCCAATTCGCCCTCGGGGCCGACCTGCGCATCGACAAGCCGTCGCAGATGCGCGCGCCACCGCGGATCGGCGGTGACATCATAAAGCAGATCCAGACCGCGATAGATGCAGCCATCCTCATAGCACCAGGGCCCGCCCTTATAGGCACGGTAATCGCGGCAGAAGGCGTCAAAATAATCGGTGAGTGGCATGGCGCACCTCATTCAAGTGTAATCCGGGCGAGCGACAGCAGCGCGGCGTCGTCGCAATCAATATCTGCCTGTTCGGCCAGAAGCGTTTCGTGGCGCATCGCGCGGACGCGGTCAGCCATGTCAGGCGCGGTCGGCATGGCATCCGGATCAAGCGAGCAAATCCGCAGCCGCCGCACGCGGACATCCTCGATCGGCGATTCCGGCAGACCAAGAAACGCGCCCGCCGCATGGGCCAGCCCGTCCAGCGTGACATCCTCGATGGTGATGCCGCTGATCCGGGGTGTCCGGTCATTGACCGGCGCGGCAGCGCGGTCCTGCACCCAGTTCGCATGGCCGTCCGGATCGCAATGGTAATGCGCATTGACCGAGATCGCCGTCTGCACCCCCCGCATCGCCACCCGACGCATCGCGATGCCCGAGACCGCGCCACCCCTGCCGCGCCTGGTCTTGATGCGCAGTCCGCGATCGGTGCCGATCATCTCGCAATCCTCGATGGCGACATCATGGACGCCGCCCGACATTTCCGAACCGATGACCAGCCCGCCATGGCCCCGTTCCATCAGGCAATGGCGCACGCGGATATGACGGGTTTCGTCAAGGTGATCGGCCTCGCCGTTCGGACCGCGCTTGCCCGCCTTGACCGCGATGCAATCGTCACCGACGGAAAAGCGGATACCCTGCAATTCGACATCGCGGCACATTTCCGGGTTGAAGCCGTCGGTATTCGGGCTGTCATGCGGGGCCTCGATGGTCAGACCCGCCGCCATCAGCCGGTCGCAGCCCTGCGGGTGGATCGTCCAGCTTGGCGCATTGCGGATGGTGAAGCCCAGCAGCGTCACATCGCTGCAGCCGATCAGGTGCAATCCGCGCGGACGGCGCGCGCCATCGCGGGTTTCTTTGGGCCAAGACCACCAGTCGCCAAGATCGCCAGAGGCGTCGATCACCCCCCTGCCCTCGATCACCAGCCGTTCGGCCGCTATGGCGAAAAGCCCGGCGGCAAAGCAGGTTGCAGGCAGGCCCTCCCAGCTTCCCAGCATCCGGCCATCCGCATCCCGCGCAGGCAGGATCGGCCAGGCTGATCGGTCCGAGGGCGCGCGCAACACCGCCCCTTCGGAAAGATGCAGGGTCATGTCCGAGCGCAGTTCGACCGGGGCGCTAAGCCAGTTGCCGCGCGGCAGGATCAACGCCCCGCCCAGCGGCAGCCTGGCAATGGCACCTGAGAGGATCGCAGCGTTATGGCGCGCGGCCCCCAGATCGCCATGCGCGGCGTCCTCGATCAGACCCTCTGGTTGAACTGCTCCTGCGCAAGGGGCGGTTTCAACGTCGATTTCATCCATCCCCTCGACCGCCAGCCGGTAAGTGGTCGCGGGTTTCAGATCATCCAATATCAGCACGGCCTGACCGGCCGAGCCCCGTCGCTCGGTCATTCCGCGCGCGGTCAACCGCCATTCCAGAGCGTGCGGCAGATGGAAAAGCGCATCCTTGACGGGAAGCCGCAGGGCAGCGGCCCGCGCCGTCACGGCGAGGGGGATCGGTGTCATGGTCATGCCTTTTGCGATATGCCCGCCCCGCGATCAGGCGCGGCGGGCGGAGTCGTCAGTCGAACTCGGCCAGAACGTCGTTCGTGCCGTCGATGATCTGCTGGGCGGCATCTTCGGCCGAGATCTGGCCATAGGCATATTCCTCGAGCGTATCGATGAAGTTGCCACGGATTTCCGGATGCTCGTTGAAGGGCGAGATGACCGGCCCCTTGGCCGCGACCACGATTTCATTCGCGGCGCGAACCTCGGGTTCACCCTCGCCCGCCAGACGCTCGGCTGCGACCTTCGAGGAAGGCAGCCCGCGCGACGTGCCCAGCGCGTCGATCCCTTCGGGTTCGTTCAGAAGACAGTTCAACACCTGCGCAGCGGCCTCGGGGTTCTTCGAATTCTTCGAGATCGAAAGCAGCATCGACGGCTTGCGATAGACGCCATCCGTGACCGCGCCCTCCACATGCAGCATCGGCACAGGCTTGAGGACCTGACCTTCCTGCAGCGGGTCGGCATATTTTGAATAGGTCGAATCCCATTCATAGGAACCGGCGATCTTGCCGGCAGCCCAGTCGGGTTTCTCGAAGAGGTTGACGTTGCCGTCCGAGGCTTCCTGCTTTTGCGAGCGGATCGCGCCGATCTCGACCAGATGACCAAGGAAGTTGATCCCGGCGGTCAGTTCCTCGGGGGTCCATGCGACGCGGTTGGTCGCGGGGTCCACCAGATCCTTGCCGGTTTTCTGAACCACGGCCAGAGTGACCAGAAGCTGCGCGGTTTCCTTCACCGCGTTGAAGGAATAGTGATCCTCGCCCAGCTTCTCTTTCAGCACCTTGGTCGCGGCTTCAAGCTCGGACCACGAGCTCGGGATCGCGACGCCAGCCTTCTGGAACGTGGTTTCATTGAAGAAGAAAGCCCGGCCCGTGGTCGAAACCGAGATCCCCTGCAACTTGCCGTCCACGGAGCCGGAATTCAGGTCATCCTCGCTCCATTGGCTCAGGTCCAGCCCGCTGACGGCGCGCAGATCGGCAAAGCCGGTGCCATCGCGCGAGAACAGCGGCAGCCACGGCCAGTTCACCTGGATGATGTCGGCCTCGGTTCCGCCGGCCATCTGCGTGGTCAGCTTTTCCAGATAGCCGTCAAAGCCGGTGAACTCGCCCTTGATGGTGTGGCCATGCTTCGCGCCGCAGGCTTCCAGCGCCTTCTGCGTCGCGACATGGCGGCTGTCCCCTCCCCACCACGACATGCGCAACTCGGCTGCCGAAGCGGTCTGCGCGATCACCATCGTGGTCAGCGCGGTTCCGGCGAGAATACCGGCAAAGCGTTTCAGTTTCATGTTTCCCCTCCTCTGCAGCCTATGGATTCAGGCGGCCAGCCTGTGCCGATGCAGCGAGACATTGCTGCCGTCGGCCTTGTCAAAGATATTGATATGCTCGGCCGAGGGCTTCAGGCCGATGGTTTCGGTCCGACCCAGTTGCTCGAACTCGGCAGTGCCGACCACGGCGATGATTTTCTGCCCCTCCAACTCGGCATGAAGATAGACCTCATGGCCCATGAATTCGGCATTGGTCAGGCGTGCTTTGAGGCCCGAAGGGTCCAGCGCCAGATGCTGCGGGCGGATGCCCAGAACCGCATCCCGCGGTTGGGTGGAAAGCCGCGACAAGACCTCATCGCCCAAGGTCAGTCGTTGGCTGCCGATCACGAAGTGACCGCCCTGCAGATTGCCTTCCAGCAGGTTCATTTCGGGGCTGCCGATAAAGCCCGCGACGAACAGATTGGCCGGATGGTTATACAGTTCCTTCGGCGTCGCGACTTGCATGATGCGCCCAGCCTGCATGACGCAGATGCGGTCGCCCATCGTCATGGCCTCGGTCTGGTCATGGGTGACATAGATCACCGTCGAAGACAGGCCCTCGCCTTTCAGGCGGCGATGCAGTTCCGTGATCCGCACCCGCATCGAGGCCCGCAATTTCGCATCAAGGTTCGAGAGCGGCTCGTCAAAAAGGAACACGCTGGGCTTCTTGATCAGCGCGCGGCCAAGGGCGACGCGCTGCGCCTGACCGCCCGAAAGCTGCTTCGGCAAGCGGTCCAGAAGCGGCTCGATCTCAAGGATGCGGGCCACATCGGCAATGGCGGTTTCAATCTCTGGCTTGGACTTTCCGGCGATCTTCAAGCCAAAGGCCAAGTTCCCCCGCACCTTCATATGCGGGTAAAGCGCGTAATTCTGGAACACCATCGCGATCGACCGCTTGCCCGGAGGCAGGTCGTTCACGCGCTGGTCGCCAATGATGACCTCACCGCCGGTAATATCCTCAAGGCCCGCGATCATCCGCAAAGTGGTGGATTTCGCGCAGCCCGAGGGGCCGACAAAGACCATGAACTCGCCATCCTCGATATCGAGGTTGATGCCATGCACGGCCTTGACCGAGCCACCATAGACTTTTTCGAGATTGCGAAGCTGGACGCGTGCCATCAGCCTTTTACCCCCCCAGAGGAAATACCTTCGATGAAATATCGCTGCGCGGCGAAGAAGATGATCAGTGCGGGCGCGATGGTCAGGACCGACATGGCGAGGATGCGGTTCCACTCGAAGGCTTCGGTTGTATCAATCGACAGTTTGAGCGCGAGGCTGACCGGATATTTGTCCACCGAGGACAGATAGATCAGCGGCCCAAGGAAGTCGTTCATCGTCCACATGAACTGGAACAGGCAGACCGAGATCAGCGCCGGGGCCAGCATCGGCACCACGATATAGACGAGCGTCTGCAGGCTGTTGGCGCCGTCCACGCGCGCGGCCTCCTCCATGTCGGAGGGCAGCGAGCGCAGGAATTGCACCAGCATGAAGACGAAGAACGCGTCCCCCGCCAAGGCCGACGGAACCCAAAGCGGCAGGAAGCTGTCGAGCCAGCCCAGATCGCGGAACAGGATATATTGCGGGATGCGGGTCACCACGTTCGGCAACAGCAGTGTCGCGATGACGGTGGTGAACAGGATCTTCTTGAACGGGAAATCAAATCGCGCAAAGGCATAGGCCGCCATCGTGCAGCTGATCGCCGTGCCGATGGTTTTCGGCAGGATGATCAGGAACGAATTCCAGAAGAAGCGCCCGAATGTATAGGGCGTCGAGGTTTCCCAGCCTTTGATATAGCCGTCGAGCGTCGGGTTTTGCGGGATGAAGCCCGCGCCCGAGAAGATCTCGGAATTGGTCTTGAAGCTCGCTCCCACCAGCCAGATCAGCGGATAGAGCATCAAGAGCCCGACCACGAAGAGCAAGATATAGCGGATCGTGGCCGAGATCAGGCGCAGACGGGCACGTTTCGCTGCCTGCGCATCATTGAAGACGTCCATGTCCATCACGGCATTTGTGTCCATGTCAGCTCCTCTTGTCGCCGGCGTAATAGACCCATTTTTTCGACGACCAGAAGGCGATCAGGGTCAGGACCATGATGATGCCGAAGAGCACCCAAGCGATGGCCGAGGCATAGCCCATGTTGAACTTCTTGAATGCCTCATCGTAGATGTAGAGCGGCAGCAGATAGGTCGATTTCAGCGGCCCGCCTTGGGTGATGATGTAGGGGCCGTTGAACTCTTGGAACGCCTGCACCATCTGCATGATCAGATTGAAGAAAATGACTGGCGTTAGCAGCGGCAGCGTGATCGAGAAGAACACCCGCGTCTTGCTCGCCCCGTCGATGGCTGCGGCTTCATAAAGCGACTTGTCGATGGATTGCAGCGCCGCCAAGAAGATCACCATCGCCGAACCGAACTGCCAGCAGCGCAGCAGCGTGATGGTGAACAGCGCGTTGGTCGGGTCGCCGAACCAGTCCACCGGGGCTAAGCCCACCATGCCGAGCGCCATATTCACCAACCCTTCGGACGCGAACATATAGCGCCACAGCACCGCAATCGCGATCGAGCCGCCCAGGATCGAGGGCACATAGAAGGCCGTGCGGAAGAAATTGATGAATTTCAGCTTGTAGTTCAGGATCGCCGCGATGAAGAGCGCGAAGGCCAGCTTCACCGGCACGGTCAGGAACACATAGGTCAACGTGACCCAAAGCGACTTGTCGAAAGTGCGGTCGCGGGTGAAAAGTTTTTCGTAATTGGCCAGACCCGTCCAGCGAGGCTCGCTCATCAGGTCGTAGCGCGTAAAGCTCAGATAAAAGGATGCGACGAAGGGGATCGTGGTAAAGACCAGAAGCCCGACGATATAGGGGGCCAGATAGGCCAGACCCAAAAGACGCTGGCGTCTCATGCGCGACCCCTTTCGGGACGCCGCGGCGCGCCAAAGCAAGATGCGGATTCGTGCAAGTGAAACCTCCAGACCGGGCCTCAGCATTTGGTGGCGCAGGTGCACCCCGATGCCGGCTTCCGATCTCCTCCCTGTCAGAATTCGGTAAGCGACTGCTTGTCAGGGAATGGAATAACCGAAATCTAGACCCGGGTTGAATTGACAAAGGAGGAAAAAAAGATGGACGAAATCGAAGGTGGTATTCTGGCCGCGATTCCGCCATCCGCGCTGACCTTGACCCTGACCCGCGCCGCCATCCGGATGGAGCATTCGACGACCTGGGCCATCGACAAAGTCAACCCGGTCGACGATCTCGTGATCTGCCTTGAAGGGCGCGGTCATTACCTAATCGACGACGAGGCCCTGACCCTCGAGCCGGGAGAGGCCATGCTGATCCGGCGCGGCCAACGCTTTCGCGGCCATAATGAAGGCCCCGCGACCTATCGCGGCGTGGCCCAGCATTTCACCCTGAACATCTACGGGCTGCATGACCTGATCGGCCAGATGGAGTTGCGCCCGCATTTGCGCCTTACGCGCTGGTCGCTGCTGGAGCCGATGGTGCGGCATTACCGCCAAAGCGCACCGCCGGAATCGGTGACGCTGGGCCAGCATCATTTGTTCATGGTGCTCTTGATTGCCTTTGTCGAGGATGCCTTCATTGGCTGGCGCGACAGCGCAACCTATCAGCCCGAAGGCGCGCATGCGCTGGACCTTGCCGTGATGAAGGCCGCGACGATGATCTCGGCCAATCCGATCGACCCCGAGATCGCCAGCCGCGCGGTCGATTCCGCGCCCTATAACCGCGATTACTTCCTGCGCGAGTTTCAGCGCCGGGTCGGTCGCACACCGCGCAAATATCAGGAATATCGCCGCATGGAGCTGGCCATGCATCATCTGGAATCGGGCCTGAACGTCTCGGCCACCGCCGCCGAACTGGGCTATGCCGATCCCTATTACTTCTCGCGCATGTTCAAGCGCACCCTTGGCCTGTCGCCGCGCGAACATATGCAGCGGATCGAGAAAAGCCGCCATGGCGGCTTCATGCGTCTGGATGAAGAGGAACAGGCCGAAAAACTGGCCGGAAATTGAAAAGGCCCGCCGAGTGGCGGGCCTTCATCTTACTTAAAGACCGAGGGCAGCCACAGCGACAGGGCCGGGATATAGGTCACCAGCATGAGCGTCGTGAATGCCGCGGCGTAAAACGGCCAGATCGTCTTCATCACCTGTCCGATGCCGATCTTGCCGACCGCACAGCCCACGAACAGGACCGATCCGACCGGTGGCGTACACAGACCGATGCCCAGGTTCAGGATCATGATGACGCCGAAATGGATCGGGTCCACGCCAAAGGCCTGCGCCACGGGCAGGAAGATCGGGGTCGTGATCACGATCAGCGGCGACATATCCATGAACGTGCCAAGGATCAGCAGCGTGATGTTGATCAGAAGCAGGATCACCAGCGGATTGTCCGAGATCTCCTGCAGGAAGGCGATCATATGGGTCGGCACGCGCAGATAGGCCAGAAGCCAGCCGAAGCAGGCGGCCGAGCCGATCACCATCAGCACCATCGCGGTGGTGCGCACGGCGCCCAGCGTGGCCTGGACGAATTCGCTGAAGCTCAGCGTGCGATAGACCAGCGCGGTGATCACGATCGCATAGACCACAGCGATATTCGAGCTTTCCGAGGCGGTGAAGACGCCCGAGCGCACGCCGCCGAAGATGATGGCGATCAGGATCAGGCCGGGGATTGCGCCGATGAACAGTTGGCCGAGCATCGCAAAACCCGGGAACGGCTCGGTCGGGTAGCCTTTCTTGCGGGCCACCAGCCAGGCCACAACCATCAGCGCCAGCGCCAGCAGCAGACCGGGAATGATGCCCGCGGTAAAAAGGTCCGCGATCGACAGGCGGCCACCTGCGGCGATCGAATAGATGATCATGTTATGCGAGGGCGGGATCATCAGCGCGATGATCGCCGAGGTCACGGTGATGTTGACGCCGTAATCGACATCATAGCCACGCGCCTTCATCTGCGGGACCATCAGCCCGCCGATGGCCGAGGCATCCGCCGTGGCCGAGCCCGAGATGCCGCCGAACATGACCGAGGTCACGATATTCACCTGCCCAAGGCCACCGCGCAGATGGCCGACGACCGCCCCGGCCAGCGCGACAAGACGGCGGGCAATGTCGCCGCGCACCATCAGGTCGCCGGAATAGATGAAGAAGGGAATGGCCATCAGCGCATAGACCGAGACGCCCGAATTCAGGCGCTGGAACACCACGACCGGCGGCAGACCCAGATACATCACGGTCGCAAAGCTTGCGATGCCAAGGCAAAAGGCGACCGGTGTGCCGATCAGCAAAAGGAAGGTGAAGCTTCCAAAAAGAATGAACAGTTCCATGGTCTTATTCCTCGACCAGATCGCCGAAGCGCAAGGTTTGCAGGCCGACGATTCGGCGCAGGATACGCTCGACGGTAAAGATCACCAGCAAGATGCCGCCGCCGATGATGGGGGCGAAATCGAAGGCGCGGGACAGGCCAAGGCCGGGAATGACATTCGACGACGCCTTGGCCGCAAGGCTCCAGCCATAGGCGGTCATCCCGATGCCGAAAGCGCCGATGGCGATGTCGGAAATGGTGTGCATCCAGCCCTGCAGCCATTTGGGCAGGATCATCAGCAACACGTCGAAGGACAGGTGCGTACCCTCGCGGATGCCGACGGCGGCACCCAGAAAAATGAACCAGCCCATGATCAGAACAGAGCCCGGCTCGGCCCAGTAAAGGCTGCTGTTCAGGATATAGCGCACAAAGACCTGCGCGAAGACGATGACGGTCATCAGAACCAGGCCCGTGCCGGCCATCCACAATGCGACGGTCCCCAGACGGCTGGTGAAGCGGTCCGCAGCAATCAAAAAGTCACGCATCACGCGCTCCTGGAAGTTGAAGGCGGCGCCCGAAGGCGCCGCCGGGTCGTCTTATTCGGTGGCTTTGATCTTCTCGACCAGATCCTTGGCCTCGGGGGTCGAGACATACTTCGCGTAAACCGGCTCCATCGCGTCGATGAAGGGTTGCTTGTCGATGTCGCGAATGATCTCGGCACCGGCCTTCTCGACCGCGGCTTCGGATTCGGCGACTTTCTTGCTCCACAGGTCACGCATGACCGGAACCGAGGCCGCGCCGACTTCCTTCAGCAGGGCCTGATCCTCGGGCGAAAGCTTCTCCCAAGTGACTTTCGAGACAGCCAGCACTTCCGGCATGATCAGATGCTCGTCCAGCGTGTAGTATTTCGCGACTTCGGCATGGCCCGAGGTGTCATAGGACGGCTGGTTGTTTTCCGCGCCGTCGATGACGCCGGTCTGGATCGAGGAATAGACCTCGCCATAGGGCATCGGCGTCGCGTTGGCGCCAAGCGCGGACATCATGTCGACGAAGATGTCCGACTGCATGACGCGGAACTTCATGCCCTTGAGGTCCTCGAGCGACTTCACAGGCTTCTGGCTGTTGTAGAAGCTGCGCGCGCCGCCGTCATAATAGCCAAGCACGATCAGATCATGCTGTGCGAAACCTTCGGCGATCTTGGTGCCGATCTCGCCGTCCATGACCTTGTGCATATGGTCGGGCGAACGGAAGATATAGGGCAACGAGACGATCTGCGTTTCCGGCACGAGGTTGTTGAACGGGCCGAAGGACGCGCGGACCATGTCGATCACGCCGAACTGGGTCTGCTCGATCGTGTCCTTTTCCTCGCCAAGTTCCGAGGCCGGGAACACTTCGACGCAGATCCGCCCCTGCGACTTCTCCTTGACCTGCTCGCCCATCCAGCGGACGGCCTCGACGGTCGGATAGCCATTGGGATGGGTGTCGGCCGAGCGAAGCGTCACTTCGCAATCGGCGGCGGCGGCGGCCCCTGCCCCCCCTGCAAGTATGGTGCCACAGACGAGTAGTGTACGGGTCAGGTTCATATTCAGTCCTCCCAGATCTGAGTTTTTATTTACCTGCGTTCATTACCGCCTCAGACAGGCGGCAATCGATAAAGTTCCTCTGGATTGGTAACCAGCACGCGGTCGCGCGCCCCCTCGGGCAACCAATCAAGGACCAATTCTGCGAGATCCACCTCGTCGGGGTAATCCTCCGACCGGGCGACCCCGTTATGCGGCCAGTTCGTGCCCCAGACGATGCGCTCGGGCGCATGCGCGGCGATGCGGCGCGAAAGGCCTTCGATATCGGCGTAAGGGCTGGTTTGCTGGCTGCTTTCATAGACGCCCGCGAATTTGAACCAGCAATTCCCCTTGTCGATCAGCGCCAGCACGGCGTCGATCTCGGGGCTGTTCGCCTCGGCGCCGCGGAAGAACTTGCCGTGATGGTCAAGGACCCAGCGCGATTTCAGCGCCATCAGGCGCGGCAGATGGGTCAGGATGTCAGAGCCATCGAACTGCACGGCGATCATCCAGCCTGCGGCATGGGCGCGGGCATCGACGGCCTCCAGATGCGTGAGACCCATGGCCCCGCCCGGCAGATCCATGATCCGCGCGCCGACGACACCCTTTGCGGCAAGGCGTTCGATCTCGGCATCCGAGGCCGTCTCGTCGATCACCGCGACGCCGCGCGCGCAATCGCCCATCTCATCGAGACAGGCGATCAGATTGCCATTGTCGCGCTGATGGGCATTGCCCTGCGTGATGATGACGCGGTCGATCCCCATCCAGGCCATGACCTGACGATAGGCCTCGGCATCGGGCAGCGGATCGCGCGGCAGGCCCGGCCCGCCCGGCAGAGCCGGATAGCCGGGCAGATACATGTGCATCTGCGTATCGACGGCCCCAATTGGAAAAGGGACGCGCGGCGGCGCGCCGGTCAGCTTGCGGGCGATCATGCGTCCGTCATCCTGTATTCGGCGAGAGCGTCGCGATTGACCTCGATCCCCAGCCCAGGAGCGTTTGGAATGGCGACCGTTCCATTCACCGCCTCGATGGGTGTGGTCAGCACCGCCTGACGGAAGGGGTTATGGGTACGGTCGAACTCCATGATCGGCTCGACCGGGTTCACGCGGACCGGGTCCGGGGTCTGGGCCGCCATGAATTGCAGGGCGGCGGCAATATGGACGCCCGTGCCCCAGACATGCGGCACGATGCGTACCCCATGCAGGCTGGCGATCGTCGCGATCTTCATCGCCTCGGAGAGACCGCCGCAGCCCGCAATGTCAGGCTGCAGGATATCCACCGCGCGGGCCTGCAGCGCAGCCGCCATGCCCCAGCGCGTGTGCCATGTCTCGCCGCCCGCGACCGGAATCGGCTGGCCGGCGCGAACTTCGGCATAGGCCGAAAGCTGCTCGGGGATGACCGGTTCCTCGAACCAGTCGATGTCATATTCGGCGGCGGCCTTGCCGACCTTGATCGCCTCGGCGACAGTATAGCCGTGGTTCGCGTCGATCATCAGGCGCATGTCCGGGCCGATGGCCTCGCGCACGGCGCGGATGACGCGCAGATCCTCGGCGGGATCGAATCCGATCTTGATCTTGCAGGCGTGGAAGCCCTCGGCGCGGCGCTGCGCCATTTCCTGCGCATTGTCCGAAACTCGGTCGACGCCGTCACGCTTGAAGCTGCCGGTGGCATAGGCGCGCACCGAATCGCGCCAGCGCCCGCCCAGCAGGGTCGAGACCGAGACGCCAAGCGCCTTGCCCTTGATGTCCCACAGCGCCATGTCGATTCCCGACAGCGCGGTGATGGTCAGGCCGCGCTGACCCTGGTCGCGCAGCGCGTTGTAAAGGGTCGCCCAATGCCGCTCGGTGGCCCGCGGATCCTGGCCGATCAGCCAGGGCGCGTAGGAGGCGACCACCGCGGCATTGGGGCGTGCTGGGCCAAGGCATTCGCCCCAGCCCACCGTGCCGTCATCGCATTCGATCTCGACCAGAACATGGGCCCGGCGGTCGAACCGCATCGAGGCGCTCTCGAAGGGAACCTCCAGCCGGTGTTCCAGAAGATGCGTGCGAATGGCGGCGATTTTCATCAGGCGGCTTTCTTGCGCTGATAGGGCTCGATCAGGGCGGCCATCATGTTCATCTCGGCATCGTCCAGATCTTTCAGCGGCGAACGCACCGGTCCCGCATCGAAGCCTTGCAAGCGGACACCCGCCTTGATCGCCGAGACCGCATAGCCCTTCGAGCGATTGCGGATCGCCATGAACGGGTAGAAGAAGTCGTTCAGGATGCGCTCGCAATTGGCACGCTCACCGGCGCGCAGCGAGGCGTAGAACTCGTTCGCGAGGGCAGGAACGAAGTTGAACACCGCCGAGGAATAGGTGGTGAAGCCGGCGCCCAGATAGGCTTCCGCGAAGAGTTCCGCGGTCGGCATGCCGCCCAGATAGGTCAGGCGGTCGCCCATCTTCGCGGTGATCTGGCGCACGAGGCCGATATCGCCGGTACCGTCCTTGAAGCCCACGAGATTCGGGCAGGCATCGCACAGGCGGGCCAGCGTGTCGGCGGTCAGAACGGCGTTGTCGCGGTTATAGACCATGACGCCGAAATCGACCGAGTCGCAGATTTTCTTCACATGGGCGTAGAGACCCTCTTGCGGCGCGTCGATCAGGTAATGCGGCAAGAGCAGGATGCCGTCAGCACCGACCTTCTGGACCGATTGCGCGATCTCGACCGCCATTTCAGTACCGTAGCCGCAGCCCGAGACGATCGCGGTCTTGCCCGAGACCTCTTTCGCGGCCGAGACGATCTCGGGAATCTCGCGGGGCGCGAGCGAGAAGAATTCCCCGGTGCCGCCAGCAGCGAACAGGACCGGCGCGTCATAGCCTGCCAGCCACTCCACATGGGCGCGATAGCTGTCGCCGGCGAATTTCCCTTCGGCATCGAAATGCGTGACCGGGAAGGAGAGCAGGCCGGAGCCGAGGGCGATCTTGAGCTGTTCAGGCGTCATGAGAGATTCCTCTGATTAGGTTCTTGTCATGGATATGACAGGCCTTTGCAAGCTGTCAACAACTTATCATATAAGCTGTGTGATAAGTTGCGTGGGAACTTACCGCGCGAGCCAGCCACCATCGACATTCAGCACCGCGCCATGAACATAGCGTGCCGCCGCCGAGCAGAGATAGACCGCCGTGCCCGCGATATCCTCGGGACGTCCCCAGCGGCCCGCCGGGATGCGATCGAGGATCGCCCGGCTGCGGTCGGGATCATTGCGCAGGGCCTCGGTATTGTTGGTCTCGATATAGCCCGGCGCGATGGCATTGACGTTGATGCCCTTCGCGGCCCATTCATTCGCCATGAGCTTTGTCAGCCCCGCCACGCCATGCTTGCTGGCGGTATAAGAGGGCACGCGGATTCCGCCCTGAAAGCTCAGGAGCGAGGCGATGTTGACGATGCTGCCGGGCTTTTCCTGCGCCATCAATTCCTTGGCGAAGGCCTGACAGGTGAAGAACAGCGCCTTCAGGTTGACGTCCATCACGTCATCCCAATCGGCTTCGCTGAACTCGACGGCATCGGCGCGGCGAATGATCCCGGCATTGTTGATCAGGATGTCATAGCCCTGCCCCGCGAAAATATCCTTCCCCGCCATCGGATCGGCAAAATCGATCAGCAATTCGCGCCCCACGCCCCCTGCCGCAGCGATCTGCGACAGGGTTTCCTCGGTGCTGCGACGGGCGGCGCAGGTGACCTCGGCCCCGGCTTGCGCCAGACCCAAGGCGATCGCCTGCCCCAGACCGGTATTGGCCCCGGTCACCAAGGCCTTGCGGCCTTCCAGCGAGAACGGGCTCAACGCAGATCCTCCGGCTGGATGAAGTCCATATCGGTGTAATCGACATTGTCGCCGGCCATGGCCCAGATGAAGGTATAGGAGCCGATGCCCGCGCCGGAATGGATCGACCAAGGCGGCGAGATCGCGCCCTCTTCATTGCCGATGAACAGGTGGCGGGTTTCTTGCGGCTCGCCCATCAGATGCAGGACGCGGGCCTGCGGCTCCATGCCGAAATAAAGGTAGGCCTCCATGCGGCGGTCATGGATATGGCTTGGGATGGTGTTCCAGACCGAGCCGTCCTCGAGGCGGGTATAGCCCAGCACGAGCTGGCAGCTTTCCATGACCAGCGGGTGGATGAACTGGTTGATCGTGCGCTTGTTCGAGGTCTCGGATGCGCCGAGTTTCACTTCCTTGCTGTCGGACAGGCGAATCAGCTTGTTCGGATAGGTATGATGCGCCGGGCAGGAGGTGATGTAGAAGCGCCCCTCGCCGCCGAAGCTCACAGCGCCCGCGCCCATGCCCAGATACAGCACGTCACCGCGTTCGAGCGTCCAGCTTTCACCGCCTGCGGCGACCGTCCCGGTGTCGCCGACATTGACGATGCCCATCTCGCGGCGATCAAGGAAAGACGGGGTTTTCGTCTCTGCGACCTGATCCAGCACGAGATTGCCGCCCGCCGGGACCGCGGCCCCCATGACAAAGCGGTCATAATGCGTATAGATCAGGCGAATCTCGCCCTCGCGGAACATCTCCGAGGCCAGGAAATGGCGGCGCAGCGCCTCGGTATCCATGGATTTCGCCTGCTCGGGGTGAACCGCATGACGGGTCTCGACAGTCAGCATCCAATTCCTCCATACTGGTTTATGTCATATAGGTTGACACGCCTTATATTACATGTTGATTACAGCATGGACCATCTGACGGCAAGACGGATGTCCTGCCGAGGAAACGGCACCGGACAGGCTTTTGCCGCGGTGGCCTGCGAATTTCTTCGGGAGGAAAGCAATGCTGAAGCGACTTTTGATCACCGGGGCCGCCGGCGGGCTGGGACGCGCTTTGACGCCGCGCCTGCGCGAGATCGCCGAGACGCTGCGGCTGGCCGATATCGTCCCCGTGCCGGACACGCTGCCGGGTGACGAGGTCGTACAGTGCGATCTTGCCGACATGGCGGCCGTCACCGCCATGGTCCAAGGCTGCGACGGCATCCTGCATCTTGGGGGGATCTCGGTCGAACGTCCCTTCGAGCCGATCCTCGCGGGCAATATCATCGGCCTCTACAATCTTTACGAAGCCGCGCGCCTGCATGGGCAGCCCCGGATCATCTTTGCCAGCTCGAACCATACGGTGGGCTATCATCTGCAAAGCGAACGGCTGGGTCCGGATTGCACCTTCCGTCCCGACGGCCTCTACGGCGTATCCAAGATTTTCGGCGAGGCCGTGGCCCGGCTCTATTTCGACAAGTTCGGGCAGGAAACCGCTCTTGTCCGCATCGGCTCCTGCACGCCCGAGCCGGAAAACCACCGGATGCTGGGAAGCTGGTTCTCGCATGATGATTTCCTGTCCCTGATCCGCGTGGTGTTCGAGGCTCGTACACTGGGCTGCCCGGTGATCTGGGGCGCGTCCAAGAACGATGCCGGATGGTGGGACAACAGCCATATTGCCGATCTGTGGCAGGCGCAGGACAATGCCGAGACGTTTCGGGCCAAGATCGACGCCACCGTCCCCCGCCCCCCTGCCGACGATCCGGTGATGGTCTATCAGGGCGGGATCTTCACGACCTATCCAATCTATCAGAAAGACGATAGTTGATGTGCGCCGCCGAGGCTTTGACCCGGGCGAAACAACGATGAGAGTCAGAATGAGCATGGACGAAGGCAGCAACCAACCCGCGCCGACCCTGGTGGTGACGGTGCGCGACGCCTTGCGCCGCCAAATCCAGTCGGGCGAATACAAGGCCGGGGACCGCCTGCCCTCGGAATCGCGCCTGACCCGCGATTTCGGCGTCAGCCGCACCGTGGTGCGCGAGGCCATCGCGGCCTTGCGGGCGGATGGCATCGTCGAGCCCAAGCAGGGCGCAGGTGTGTTCGTTCTGCCTCCGAACGAGACCTTGCCCGCCTTTCGGGATGTCGATCCGGACCGGGTTTCTTCCATCATCGAGATCCTCGAACTGCGCATGGCGCTTGAATGCGACGCGGCCGCATTGGCGGCGACGCGCCATTCTCCGCTGCAGGAAGAGGACATCCTTGACGCTTTCCAACGCCTCAATGAGCTTGCGCGTCAAAACCGCCCGACTGCCGAGGCGGATTTCGCCTTTCACCTTTCGATTGCCCGGGCGACCAACAACCCGCGCTTTCCCGAGATGCTGATGCTGATCGGCAGCGCGATGATCCCGCGCCTTGCGCTGAACCGCGAGCGCGATGTCCCCGCCGCGCCAGAGTATCTGCGCATGCTGGAACAGGAACATGGCGCCATTCTGGCCGCGATCCAGAACGCGGATCCCGAGGCCGCGCGTCTTGCCATGGCGGCGCATCTGAAAAACAGCCAGACGCGATATCGCCAGCATCTGCGGCAGGAACGGCAGGACTGAAGCAGCCCTGCCGGGGCCGGGATGGCGTGACCTAATCTTCGGTCAAGGTCTCTTGCGCTTCGGCGGGTGCCGGGGAAACCAGACCCGAAAAATCGAGCATCTCATCCCGCGTCAGGAAGGTCTGACGCCGCAGGGCCTCGTTGCGGCCAAGCAGCTCGCGCAGGCTGTCGGCATCCGATCGCCGAACGGGCGCTTCGCGGCGATGCAACGCCGAGAATTCAATAGCCCCCAACATCCGAAGCGCCAGGAACGAAACCGGCATGGCCGCAAGATTGGCCGCCGCGGCGGCGGTTTCAGCATCGAGATCCGCCGGAGCAGGATGCCAGGCCCGCACCCGCGCGGGGTCGCCGTCGCGCATCCCATTGCCCGGAGCCTCCGCCAACAACCCTTCGTCGATGAGGAGCGAGGCCGCCTCGGACAGGCGTGACAGACCGGCCGCCTGACCGCGCAGCATCTGGACGATCTGGCGTTGCAGATCCTCGGCGCGCTCTGGTCCGGGGGGGGCCGTCTCATCGGTCAGGCGCAAGGTCTCGCCGCCCGGCATGGCGCAGAAAGGCAATAGGCGGCTCACCAGCGGCCGGTAACTGCGCAGGAAGCGACCTTCGGCATCGAAAGCGGGCTGGCGCAGACCTTCGGAGGCAAGCTCTGCCATGAGCATCGGGCCGGTCGGCTGCGCCACCACGACAAGCGGAAGCTGGCGCGCCACCTGATAAAGCTCCTGAGGCAGCACCGGGCAATAGCGCAGATGCTGCAGCCGGGCCTCCATCGCCCTGTCAGGCCATGCCGCCAGCAGCGCCGGCTCGACCGGGCGAAATCCGGTCACGCCGGGCAGGTCCTCGAACCAATGTCTCATGCGACTTCCCCCACCTGGGCAATGAGCCGCGCCATGGTATAGAGCGACAGGCGCTGCGCGGCGAGAAAACGCGCCACAAGCAGCCATTGCTCTCGCGGCAGCGCGCCAAAGATCAGCGTGTCATCGGGGGCGGGCAGAACCGCGAACAGGTCCGGCAGGGCGAATTTCTCGTTCATTCCGTCGGGCAGCAGCACCGGCTCGACCAGACCATGGCGAAAAACTGTGTTTGTTAGCAGGGCGCGGGTTTCGATTTCAGCCCCCCAGGCTTCGAGCGCGCGGATCTTGAGTTCGGCGCCGGGGGAAAGATTGCCGCGCTCGTCGAGGATGTAGGAACCGGCGTCGCGCTCATGCATGGGCGAGGCGCGATCAAGGCCTATCTCATCGCCGCGCGCCGTATCATGGTAGCGAAAGGGAAAGGCCTGCAGCAGCAAGGGTAGCGAAGTCCGGCTCTGGGTCCGGGCCCCGGGCAGTTCGGCGCGGGGAACGAGGCCGCGCAGCACGACCAGTTCCGGGTCTCCGTGGTCATCGCGCCGCCACAGGACCGGCCAGCGCTCGGCCAGGCGCAGGCTCTCGGAGAGGCAGACCGGCACGATGCGCTCGTAAAGTGCAGGCCTGTAGGCGAATGGATCGTATATGCGCAACGCTGATTCGGTCGCTTCCTCCCAGCGATCAAAAATGCTGTACATGCTTGTTTCCGGCTTCCAACTGTGGTCCCTGACCCCGTATTGATTCCGGGACGCTTATGATTACGATCTCTTCTGTATTACAGAACGCCCGCGGCAGCTATGCGCGGATCTGGCTGCACAGCATCTTCATCGCTTTGCTCGCGCTGACGCCCTTTCTCTACATGATGCAGGTGAGCGAGCGCGTCTATACCAGCCACAGCTGGGAGACATTGGGCTTCATCACGGCTCTCATCGTCTTCCTGTTGCTGATCTGGGGCGTCCTGGACCATTTTCGGGCCAATGCGCTGCAGGCGGTGGGCCATGGGATCGACCATGAATTGCGGCAGGGCGTGTTTGACGCCGTCCATCGCGGCAACCGCCCGGAAGCCTTTCGGGCCTATACCGACATCGCCACTCTGCGACAGGGACTGACCGGTCCGCTCGTCGAATCGCTGATGGACGCCACGCTTTCGCCGCTGTTCATCGCGGTGCTTTTCGTCCTGCACCCGGTTTTCGGGCTGGTCGCCATTGCCTATATCGCCGTCATCGCCCTGCTCAGCGCCAGGGCCCGGTCGATCTGGAAGGCCGTCCGCGCGCAGTCCCGCGAACATGAGGACAAGGCGCTGGCCTTCGGCATGGCCACCGCCGCAAAGCGCGAGACCATCCGCGCCATGAATATCCTTCCGGGTGTGCGGCGCGAATGGGCGGGGCTCGAAGATCAGGCCTCCGAGGTTCTGCTCAAGGGACATGAGCGGGCGGGGATTCTGGACAGCGCGCTAGGCGTCCTGCAGCAGGGCCAGCTTGTCATTCTGATCGGCACGGGAGCCGTACTCTACCTGCTCGAAGAGGTCACGGCCACGGCGGGGATGGCGGCCTTCATCGTGATGATGCGTGGCGTCGGCCCGGTCATCTCGGTGGCACGCAACTGGTCGATGCTGCACGAATTGCGCATGGCGGCCGCCCGTCTCGACATCGTATTGGCCGACGAGCCGGACGAGCCCAAAACGCCGCTTCCCGACATGGAGGGCCATGTCGCCTGCGAGAACCTGTCCCTTGCCGGAAGCGATGGCAAGGCGGTGCTGTCCGGCATCCGCTTTGCCGTTCCGGCTGGGTCGATCGTCGGTGTCGTCGGACCCAGTGGCGCGGGGAAATCGACACTCCTGCGATTGCTTGCCGGCGCGGCACAACCCTCCTCGGGCAGCGTCAAGATCGATGGCTTTCCCTTGGCGGTCTGGCCCGCGGCGCAGCATGGTCCCGCGACCGGCTATCTGCCGCAGGCCGTCGACCTGCTGCCCGGCACGATCTGGCAGAACGTCACGCGCTTTGCGGCATATGACCCCGCGCTGACCGGAGCGGTCACCGAGGCGCTGCGGATGGCGGGCGCGCTCGAGATTGTGCAAAATCGCGGGCGCGGCCTGGATTTCCGTCTGCTGGACGGCGGTGCGCCCCTTTCGGGCGGGCAGCGGCAGCGCATCGGTCTGGCGCGCGCCTTTTACGGCATGCCGCGGGTGGTTGTCCTGGACGAGCCGAATTCAGCGCTGGATGCCGAGGGGGAAAAGAACCTCGCCTATAGCCTTGCCGATCTGAAACGCTCGGGCTCGACGATTTTCTTCAGCACGCATAAGGCGAACATGCTCAGCCTTTGCGACTATATTCTTGTTATCATGGACGGATACATGCATTCCTTCAGCACCCGCGACGACATGCTGGGACGGCTGAATGCCGCAGGTAACCCCTTGCTGCCGACAAATCCGGACGAGGACCAGGCACCGCCGCGCGTGGTGAAACAGGCATGACGACACAAACCGACCCGCATTCACCCGCCCTTGCCACCTGTGAGCGGATGCTGCGCCGTTCGATGCGGGCGGCAAGTCTGACGATCATTCTTTGCTTCGGCGTGATCGGAGGCTGGCTCGCCGTCGCGCGTCTTGACAGCGCGGTGGTCGCTCAGGCCGTCCTGGAAAATGCAAACACGACCCGCCAGATCCAACATCTCGAAGGCGGCATCGTGCGCGAATTCTTTTTCCGCAACGGCGAGAAGGTCAAAAAAGGCGACCTGCTCCTGCGGCTCGATTCGACCCAGAGCACCGCCTCGGCGGAACTGCTTTCGCGGCAATTGCTGGGCAACCGGGCACGGCAGGAACGGCTCGAAGCCGAGATCTCGATGGCACCCGAGCTTGTCTTTTCCGAGGCGCTGCAGGCGCAGCTCGCGTCCAACCCCTCGGCCATCCATGTCGCCGAAGACGAGCAGCGCCATTTCGATCTCCAGCGCAAGGAACTGGAGCAATCGCGCGATCTGCTTCAGACCAATATGGCCCAGGCGGATGCCGAGATCGAGGCCAACAAGGTGCGCCGCGGCATTGCCGAGCGCGAGACTGAACTCGTCCGGTCGGATCTCGAGGACCAGCATACCCTGCTCAAGAAGGGCCTGACGAGTCAGGCGCGTGTCACGCAGCTGGAACAGCAGAGCCTGTCACTCGAGGAAAAGATTTCGCAATCCGACATCGAGATCGCCCGCATCGGACAGGCCATCGCGGGCTTCAAGCTGCAGGTCGCTCAGCACGAGCAGGAATATCGGCGTCGCGCGGCCGAGCAGCTCGAGGAAGTTTCCCGCGAGATCCGGGCCTTGGAGCGCGATCTCATCATCACCAACGACTCGTTGAAACGCGTGGATATCCGGGCTCCGGTCGATGGCACGGTTCAGGAAAGCGTCCTCGGCACGGTGGGCGCGGTGATCCGCGGTGGCGAGACCATTCTGAAGATCGCACCTTCCGAAGACGAATATGTCCTTGCAGCCCGCGTCGTTCCGAATGACATCGACGGTATCCTGCCGGGCGCCGCGGCCATGATCAACTTTCCGGCCTTTCAGTCGCTGGACCTCTCGCCTGCCGATGGCGAATTGCTGAGCCTCTCGCGCGACCGCATCGTCGATCCCTATACGCGGGACGAATATTACGAGGCGCGTGTCCGGCTGGACGAAACCACCCTGCCCGAAGCGCAGCGCGCCCGTCTGGTCGCGGGAATGTCGGCGACCGTGATCCTTCCGACGGGGGAACGCACCGCGTTGAACTATCTCGTCGGGCCGCTCATGCGGCGGCTGCAAAGCGCGATGCGCGAGGAATGAGCAGGCATTTGCCGTCGCGAAAGGAATCCGACGATGTATGAGACCGTCAAGCTGACCCCAGGTATTTTGACGCTGACCTTCGTGGCCCCGGCCGAGGGCGCGGCAGATGCCGTGATCCGACCCGTCGTGCCCCCGGCCTCGCGCCATGCCGTGACCCTGATGTTCGAGGCCGGCAATGTCAGTGGCGCGCTTCTGTCGCCCGGAGAATTCTGCGTGATCCGCTGCGGTTCTCCGGCGGTGATGGGGATCGAGATCACCGCGGGCGCAGCCGGGGCACAGCCGCGCGGGGGGATCGAGCTGAACTACCTTTCCCGGCGTGGGCCGGACCCGAAAGCGGACCAGAATGCGGCGGTCGACTATATCCTGCATCTGGCGGGGCACGGTGACCGGCCCGGGCGTTTCGGCACCAGCACGGGGGCCGATTCGCCCGAACATGCCGTCGCCGGGCTGTTGATCCGTCCCCGCACCGGGCGCCCGCGCATCGTTTTGCAAGATCCGGTAACCGGCCAGATTGCCCAACCAGGCGATTTTTTGGGCAGCCGGGGCGGTTTTCGTCCACTGAGCGAATTGCGCATGTGGATCGACGAGCCGGATGGCAGCACGCGCCTTGCCGTCGAGGCGGAATTCGAAAAGGCCGGTCGCGTCCAGGCCGCCGGGACGATGGTGAGCCTGCATGGCCGCGAATATGACGATCGTTTGTTGCGTCTGAATATTACCCTCGAGCAGATGCAAGGAGGCAACGCGGGCACGGGAATGCCCAAGCGGAACGACCGTATCCGGATTTTCCGAAAAGGTTAACGCAGGCCCGCGAAGCAGGCAGCAATGCTTGGATAATGCTGCAGATGCGAACAATTTTCTTGCAGAGGAATTGCGCATTATCAAATCGATGCACAACATTGCCTAAAAGCAAATTTGCGGGCCGACGACCCCAAACAGTGCTTGTTTCATTAAAATTGGACTGTTATCGACTTAACCATGTTCGACTTACCGATTTTATCCGCCCGAAGCGTCTAACTGTTCCGCAGAGCCGACGGTCGGGCATCGTCACTTGTTCATTATTGGAGAGAATGGCCTAATGCCTCTATCGGAATACAACTCCCTTGATGATGTGCGCGACGGGCTCGATGATACCGGGCTCAGCACCTCAACGATCAACAACATCCTCGACAAGTTGCCCCAAGAAGGGGCACTGAACGTCGTGGTTCTGGGTCAGGATGATCCGGTCAATCCCGATGCGACTCTGGTCGTCCGCCAGAACAATGACGGGACGATCCAGATCGAAATCCCGGGCAGCGACGATCGCACCGTCCTGGGCACCTCGGGCGGCGACAAAGTCACCACGGGGATCGGCAACGACGCTCTGGAGCTTGGCGAGGGTGACAACTCGGCCCATGCCGGCAAGGGCTCGGATACGCTGACCAGCGGCAGCGGCAGCGATCAGGTCAATGGCGGCCAAGGCGGCGACAGCGTCGATGCCGGCGACGGCAATGACGTGCTGCTCGGCAGCGGCGGCCATGACGTGCTGGATGGTGGCGCGGGCGACGACCAGATCAATGGCGGCCGCGGCAACGACTTGCTCTTGGGCGGAGACGGCAACGACACCCTTGCGGGCGGCGATGCGTTCGACACGCTTTATGGCGGCGCGGGCGACGACCTTCTCAGCGGCAATGGCGACGACGACATGCTTTATGGCGGCGACGGCAATGACACGCTGAGCGGCGGGCGCGGCAATGACGTTCTGCAGGGCGACACGGGCCATGACACGCTGTTCGGCGATGCGGGCGACGACACGCTCTATGGCGGCGGCGGCAATGACGTTCTTGACGGCGGCCAGGGCAATGACGTCCTCAATGGCGCCGGCGGCAATGACACGATCTATGCCGGTGCCGGTGATACCGTCTATGGCGGCGCGGGCGACGACACCGTGGTCATCGACGCGAACTTCGATGATGTCAGCATCGAAACCAACAGCGGCACCACTGTCATCACCTTCGCCGACGGGACTTTCGTGACGGTCGCAGGGGTCGAGCGCATCGACTTCAACGACGACAACGATATCGACCTTTAAATCTGACATTTCGATCGCCCGGTTTTGCCGGGCGATCGTTTCTTCGAAAGCGATTTCGCGCAGCACGGTCCCACGGCAAATGATTCCGAAAGCAGAAATACAGGATGCTTTCGACATCGTGGAACGGCTGATCTCCCTTCAGACCAGGATGCATGACTCCGTCGCGGCTTCGGCTTTTCTCGAACGCGCGGCCTTGCTGCATCGCCTCGGGCATTCAGAGGCGGCGCTTGCTGATGCCGCTCATGCCTGCCGCCTTGATCCGGCGGACCCGCAAGCCATGGCCTTCTATTGTGGGCTTGCCCCGGGCCGAAGCGCCGCATCCGAAACCCATGCCGTTGCCGTCGCGCTTTTGCGCAGCCCCTTTGCCACGGCGGCCGAGCGGCGACGCGCCGTCTCAGCGCTGGACGCCTCATCCCTGCCCCTCACCCTGCGCCAGGACCGGCCGGCGACTGTCCGGCTTACGCTGGTCCAGGAACGGGGTGAGAATATCGCGCTTTCTGGAACCGGGCCGCAGGACAGGGTCGAACCGCTCGCCCAATCCGAACGGAACCGGGTCATCGCGCTGGATTGCCACATCGCACGCGACGCCAGCCAGGCGCGCCAGATCGAGTTGCGCCGCGGATCGCGAGTGACGCGGATCGAGATCGAGGCCCCAAAAGAGCCACAGGCGTTGCGGCTGCCGGACAATCAGGAATCGGCGGGCCTCTGGATCATCCTGCCGCTCAAGGATGGCGGCCCTGTGCTCGAGGCCTGTTTGCAATCGGTGATGCAAAACCTCGCATGTTTTCCCGAGGCGCGGCTGGTTCTGGTCGATGACGGCTCTGAACACCCCCGCACCAAGGCCTTGCTGGCGGGACTTGCCCATCGGCCGGGCGTCACGGTCACCCGGACATCGGGATCGCTGGGCTTTACCGGTGCGGTCAATCACGGTTTGTGCCAGATCGGTCGAGGCCCCGTCCTGCTGCTGAATTCGGATACCTGGCTGCCGGCGCAGACCCTGCGGCGCATGCTCGAGCACCTGAAAGATCCCGAGATCGGAACGGTGACGCCCCTGTCGAACAATGCAGGCTCGGTTTCCCTGCTCGGACCCGGCCGCCCGGCCCGTATTCCCCCGCCGCAGATCTGCGAGCGGCTCGCCGAGACGGCCTATAGGGTAAACCGGGGCGTCGCGATCGACCTGCCCAGCGGCAATGGTTTCGCCATGCTGATTTCAGAGCCCTGCCTGCGCGCCATCGGACCGCTTTCGGGACTATACGACAGTGGCTATTATGAAGAGGTCGATTTCTGCCTGCGCGCCGGCCTGCGCGGATGGCGGCATGTGGCGGCGGTGGATTGCTTCGTGGGCCATGTCGGTTCGGTCACCTATGGGCGCGAGAAACAGCGTCTCGCGGCCGTGAACCATCGCCATCTGCTGCAGCGCTTTCCCGAATATTCCCGCCGATACAAGGCCTTCGCCGCGCTTGATCCCGTGAAACCTGCGCGCGAAGGGCTGCTTGCGGCGGCATCGGAATATTTCACCGCCGAGCCGGTGAATGACATGATCGCGCATCCCGGCAGGGCGCGGGCGAGCCTGCCCCTGCCGCCACGCGGGCCTCTCATCCTGCCGATGCGGGGCAACCTGCCGCGAGGCTTGCAGGACGGGGTCTCTGGTCAGTTGCGCCGCCATCTGCGGCTTGTCCCGCAGGACACCCTGCAGCGCTGCGGCCTGACGCTCGATCCCGGGCATGATCTTTGGGGCATCGTCGATCCGACCACCGCCTTGCTTCGGGTCTGGTCCGGAACAGAACCTGCTTGCCTGCTGAGCATGCATTGCGGGGCGGGTGTCAATCTGGCCGATTTTATCGATTTCAGGACGGCGCTTCTCGACATTCTCGCCGAAAGGGCTGAAACGAGAGGGCATTATGCCATTCCTGTCTGATCTTGCCTTTACTGCACCCGGCCTCTTGCGCGGACATGTCTATCGGAAAAGCCAGCCTGCGCGGCAATGGCATGTCGGGCTTTTCGTGAATGACCATCTCTTGGGCGCGACGCTCGCCGATCTGCCGGACGATTCGATGGACGAGGCGCGCGACGGGACCATCGACGATCACGGGTTTCAGTTCAGCCTCAATCCGGCGGCCTTGCAGGAGACCGATCTCCTCCGTGTCGAGGTCCTCAATCAGGGCCATGTCATCGCCGAGCGCCGTGTTTCGGATTTGCGGCTCCAGCCCAGCCCGGCCGGCCCGGGAGTGGCAAGGATCTCGCGGCATCGCGGCCTCATGCTGAGCGGCACGGTCGAAAACGGCGTCACCGAACTGCCTGCCTATGAGATTTTCGCCATGGAAGGCGAAAGGCTTGTCGGGCGTTGCCAGATCAATCGCTGGGAACATGTAGGCAATCCCCAGGATCCGCTGGGTCGGACAGCGGCGTTCGACCTGCATCTTTCCCCCGATCTGGCCGATGGGCAGATGCATCGGCTGCATGTCGAAACCTCGACCGGCATCGTTCTCGAGGGCAGCCCCGTGGACATCCTCGCCTGGCCAAACCGCCTGAGCGAGGGCTTGCGGAACCCGGCATCAGGCGGCTCGCCCAGCCATGCCCGCAAGATCGAGACAGCGCTCGACCGGCTCCTGGGGCTGGGCATGCCCCTTTCGGCCTATTCCGCGATCTATCCCGAACTGGAACAGGCTGCCCCCGCGCCCATCCCGGATGGCCGGATCGGCGAGGACGGGGCGTGGTTCCGGCTGGGCACGACCGGCTGGGTGATTTGTTGTCATCAAGATGTCCGGCCTCTGGCGAGCTTTGCCGACCGGCTCGCGGCGGCTTTGCCGATGATGGAAGGGGCCAGAGTCGCGTTTTGCGATCTGGCCTTGCGGCAAACGGATGGCGTGTTCTGGCCCCTGCTGATGCCCGCCTTCGACACCGAGCGATTGCTGGAACAGGGCCATGCCGCATTGTGCTTTGCTCTGCCCGAAGCGGCGGTCGCGCAAAGCGGGGCACGCTCGCTTGTAGCTCTGCTTCTGGATTGGCTCGCCCCAGGCGGAGGAATGCCCGAATTGACCGGGCTTTGGCATCTGCCCCATCCCGGCGGCTGGAGCGAAGAATCGGAGCTTGCAGCCTCTTGCAAAACGCGTGGCCGGACCCTCGAGACTGCGCTTTCCCAGCCGGGACGCCTGCCGGAGGGCAGCAGGATCTCGCCCGCCCCAATCCGTGCAGGCGCAGTTTTCCCCGCGCTTCATCTGCAGCGCCCGGCCAGGGATCGCGCCGTCAGCGTCATTGTCCCGACGCGCAATCAGGGCCCGATGCTGCATGATGCTGTGACCAGCCTGATCGCGGCAAATCCGGGTTTCGATCTGGACATTATCATCGTCGACAACGGCTCGGACGAGGCCGAAAGCCTCGAGATGTTGAACCGGCTGGAGGATGGCGGCGCACGAATCCTCGAATTCAGCGACGGCTTCAACTTCTCGCTGATGAACAATCTGGCCTGTGAACATGCCCGGCACGCGCAGCTTTGTTTCATGAACAATGATGTCGCCTTTCCCTGGCCCGGCGTGCTTCGGGAATTATGCGGCAGGCTGGCTGATCCGGAGGTCGGCGCGGCAGGCCCGCTGATGCTGCGCGCCTCGGATATCATTCAACATGGCGGCGTCGTGCTGGGCCCTTGGCATGGCGCGGTCCATGCCTTCGAGGACCGCATGCTGGGGGATCCGGGTTACGGCGAACTGCTTTGCGCAGCCTCAGAGCCTGCGGCGCTGACCGGTGCCTTTCTTCTGACGCGTCGTCGGCTTTTCGAAGAGCTGGGCGGGTTTGATACCACGCGCTTTGCCGTCAATTTCAACGATGTCGATTACTGCCTGCGGCTTCGCGAGGCCGGCTATCGCATCGTCTTTTCGCCCCATGCGCGCATCCGCCATTACGAATCGGTCAGCCGCGGTCGCGAAAAGGGCACCCCCGCCGGCCACCGCCTGCAACGTGAACTCGCCAATCTGCGGGCAATCTGGCGCGGGATCGTAATGAACGATCCGCAATACCATCCGCTTTTCGCCCCGGACAGCCTGCCCTATCGCGCCCTTGCGCTGGAGCATCGCGATCCCCGCCCCCGCCGCGCCGGGCGCTGGCAGGCTGCAACGCAGCCCCGCTGGGCCTGATCCCTGTTTCTGATCCCGAGTCCATAAATGTCAGCCCCCCGCATTCTCTATAATCTTGGCTCCGGCCCCCGCAGCCTGTTCAGCCAACTTCCAGATCGCTCGGCCTTTTCCGGCTGGAGCGAGGTGCGGGTCGATATCGACAAGAACTGCAACCCCGACATCGTCGCAGATCTGACGGATCTGCGGCAGGTGATCGCGGATGGCGCAGCGGGAATGATTTTCTGCTCGCATGTGGTCGAGCATTTTTTCGATCATGACGTGCCCGTCGTTCTCGCCGAAATCGCCCGCATCCTGCATCCCGATGGGGCGGCGCTGCTGCGCCTTCCAGACCTGTCCGCGGTGGTGCGAAGCTTTGACGAGGGAGAGCTAGAGAAGACGCTCTATCATTCTCCCTCGGGTCCGATCGCCGCGCTTGACGTGATCTATGGCCACCGCCGCTCGATCCGCGACGGCAACCACTATATGGCGCATCGGACCGGGTTCACCCAGGCATCGCTGGCGCGGCGCATGCTGGCGGCAGGATTCGAAGAGGTTCAGACCTCGCCCGGCCCTTCGGTAGAATTCTGCGCGGTGGCGACCCGGCGGCCGACGGTCTTCCAGCCGCAGGTCGACGCGCTGCTCTCCTACATCAACCCCTGATCCGAGGCCGCGTTCCGAACCCGTCCTTTTCCCTTCCGATAGTGACAGATCCGATATCATGAACACGCCGCACTCAAACAAAACGCCCACCTCTGAGAATGCCGGATTTGCTGGGAAGCTATGGATCGACACCGCGCAGGTGACGCGTATCGAGACCGCCCCCGATGGCACGCGCAAAATCCGGGCAGGCGTCATTTCCGGATGGGCGATCGGCCCCGACCCTTTTGTCACGATTGAGGTCATCATCGGGAACACAAGGGTCGCTCGCGCCAAGGTTGGACGTTACAGACCTGATATCGCACAGCTTTATCCCGACCTGCCGCATGCCGAATATACCGGCTTCGAAGCGGTCCTGACCCAAGGGGACCTACCGGAAGGTCCATGTCAGGTGATCCTGATGGCGGTCTCGACCTCGGGCAAGGTCTTCGTCAAGCGCCATCCTCTGGGCGGCACCGATGGCGGGTCGGAAAGCCCCAATGTCTCGATGCGCACCCATATCGAGAAATGCGAAATCGACGCCGCGGGCCTTTTGCATGTCACGGGCTGGGCGGTGGCACAGACCCCCATCATCTCGATCCAACTCTTTGGCGAAGGGCGAAAGATCGCGGGCACATTGCCCGGTCTGTCTCGCCCCGACGTGGGAAAGATGTTCCCACAATATCCCCATGCCGATCGCGCGGGCTTTTTTGTCGCGACCAACTTGCCCGAGCGCGGGCGTGGTACATCAGGCGTCATCACGATCGAAATCCTGGCACGGGACGGATCGCTGCGCCGCGTGGTCACGACGCCCCAACGCGTGCGCCAGATCAGCACGGCGCCCGCACCGTCCGCGCCGATACCGTCAGCCGCAATCGCGCCACCCCGGCCCGAGCCCGAGAAGAAACCCCCGGCCTCGGAAGATTGCTGGTTCTTCCCGGATGTCGTCGATGTCGACACAACCGGTAATTGCAGCATTTCGGGCTGGAGCGCGGCACTGGCAGGGCTCGACAGCCTGACCTTGCATTATGGCGGCGCGATCATCGGGCAAGCGCGGCTAGGCTTGCCCCGGCCCGATGTCGCCCGCGCCTATCCGAACCTGCCCAGCGGTACCAATTCCGGCTTCAGCTTTGATTTGAATCACGCGGCTGGATTCCCGGAAGGTCCCGCAAGCCTTGTCGTGACGGCCGCGCTCAAGGATGGGACCGAGCGCCTGTTCGAAATCGCCGCCGTGATCGTACCGCCATCGGCGCGGGTTTCGCATTATGACGACATCGTGCTTGGCCTCGATACGTTCCAGCTTGCCGCAGGTCATGCCACCAAACCGGTGACGGGCGCGTTCCGGCTCAGCGGCTGGGCCGTCGCCCGCGCAGGCGTCAGCCAGATCGAGGTGTTTCTCGACGGTGCCTCGCTGGGTCTTGCCTATATCGGGATCCGGCGCGAAGAACTTGCCGAGATTTTCTTCGATTTCCCCGAGACTCTGCTGTCCGGCTTTGCCCTGTCCGTTCCGGTACGGCTGCTGACGAACGGACGGTCCGAAATTCGGATCGTCATCACCGACCGGAACGACAAGACGCTGGAATCGCGTTTCACCATCGATGTCACCAAGGATGCGGGAAACGACGGGCTGCGCCAGAAGATGCCCTTTGCCGAAGCGATGACCGGGCTTGATATCATGGCGGCGCGAGGGCCTGCGCCTGTCTGCGACATCCTGATCCGGACGGACGGAAAACGCGATCTCTCCAAGCGGCTGTTGGCTAGTCTTCAGAGCATCTCGCGGCAGGTCTGGCCGCATTGGCGGGTGTGGTTGGTGCCTGACGGTAACGGCACGAAAGTGCTTGAGGCGCTGGACGACGTGACGGCCGCGATGCCGGATCAGACGGCGCGCATAGACCTTATCGACGCGCTGCCGGCGCTTGGCGGAGAGGGCTTCGTCATGGTACTGAATGCGGGGGATCGGCTCGCAGTGGACGGGTTGCTGGAGCCTTTGCTGGCCGCCGAGCCCGGGGACCAGTTGCTCTATGGCGACGATCGCCGGGCGGATGTTCTGACGCCGGGTAGGGTCGCGTCCTATTTCAAACCGGCTTGGTCACCCGACCTACTTCTATCGCAGAACTATCTGGGCCGGGCGTGGCTTGCGTCGCGCGCGCTGCTCTCGCAAAGCGGCATGGACCCCGCCGCTATCGCACGGACCGGGGATTATGCCAATGTGCTTCGCCTGACCGGAACTGCCTCGAGCGCAATCCGCCATGTTCCGGGTCTGATGCTGGAGGCCACGGGTCGCGGCGAAAGCCCTGCCGCCGAGCGCCGTGCGTTGCAGTCCCATCTTCGCGCGATCGGAGACGTCGCAAAGGTCCGGGCGGGCGCCGCCCCCTTTCTCCACAGGCTCGAGCGTCAGCCGATTCGCAGGGGCAAGGTCTCGATCATCATCCCCTCGATCGGGGCCAAGGATCATATCCTGCGCTGTCTAGACAGCATCCGCGCACAGACCCAGGACACCGAGGTCGAGATCGTGGTCGTCGACAATATCCGGCGCCGCCGGATCACTGCCGAAGGGCGCGCATGGAAAAAATGGTTCCGCACCCATGCCGACTTGGTGGTCGAGGTCGATGAGCCCTTCAACTGGTCACGACTGAACAATCTGGGTGCGGCGGCAGCCACCGGAGACTATCTGCTCTTCCTCAATGACGATGTCGAAGTCCTCACACCCGACTGGCTCACGGTGATGATGGCCGAAGCCGAGCGTCCTGAGGTCGGCGTGGTCGGGCCGCAGCTTCTGTATCCCGACGGCAAGGTGCAGCATGCGGGCATGTTCCTGTCCCGCACCACGCCCGGCAGCGCGCGTCACGCCTTCCGCTTTGCCGCGGCCGACGACCCCTGCTACTTCGGTCTCGCGCTGAGCCAGCGAAACGTGCTTTGCGTCACCGGGGCCTGCATGATGCTGCGCCGCGAGGTTTTCGAGGCCGTCGACGGTTTCGACGAAGCTCATAGCGTCGTGAACAATGACATCGACTTCTGCCTGCGGCTGCACCGGGCGGGTCTCGCCGTCATCTACACGCCACATACGAACCTGATCCATTACGAACTGGCCAGCCGCGCCAATCTCAAGGACAATTTCGACCGCAGTGGTTTTCTTGAGACATGGGGCGACCTGTGCCTTGCCGGGGACCCCTATCTCAATCCCGCGATCAGCAGCGACGCCGACGACTTCGCGCCCGAGGAAGAACCCATCCGCGAGGTCTATGCAGGCCATCCTCTTGGCTCGCGCGAGGGAATCAAGCGCATCCTCGCCGTCAAGCTCGATCATATCGGCGATCTGGTCACGGCACTGCCGGCCTTCCGTCGCATCAAGGAACTGTTCCCGCACGCCCATCTGACCGCGCTTGTCGGCCGTTCGGCCATGGGCATCGCGGGAATGGAGAGTGCCATCGACGAACTGATCCCGTTCGAATTCTTCGATGCCCGCTCGGGACTTGGCCGCAAGAAGCTGTCCAAGACGGATTACGCCGCGCTAGAGGCTGATCTGACCGCCCGGCGCTTTGATCTGGCCGTGGATCTGCGCAAGATGGGCGATACCCGCCATATTCTGCAGCATAGCGGCGCGCCGCTGACTGCAGGTTACGACGCCTCGCTGGAGTTCCCTTGGCTCGACATCGCTCTGGAATGGGAACGCGATCCCCTTCAGACGAACAAGCGCAATCACGTCACGACCGACCTCTTGAACCTTGTCGAGACCCTTGGAACGGCTTTCACCCCGGATCGACGCACCATCGCGACGCCCCACGACCATCTGCCCGAGATATCCGAAGCATTGCGCACTGAGTTCAACGAACTGTTTGCAAACGACTATGTCGTGATCCACCCGGCCGCAGGCACTCCTCTGCGGCAATGGTCAACGGCCTTTTTCGCGAGGCTGATCGATCTGCTGGCAGATCAGGATGACATGCGCATCGCGTTGATCGGCGGCCCCGACGAGCGCGAGATAGCGTCCCGCGTTCTGGACAAGGTCCAGCGGCAGGATCGGGTTTTCAACCTGGTCGGCCGGTCGAAGCTCTCCGAAGTTCCCCGGATCATGGCCGAAAGCGTCCTGTTCGTCGGCAACAACAGTGGACCGAGCCATATCGCCTCGGGCCTTGGCGTCCCAACGGTCGCCGTCCATTCCGCGCTTGTATCATCCGAGGAATGGGGACCGCTTGGCCCGTCGGCGGTGGCACTGCGGCGCGACATGACCTGCGGCCCCTGCTACATCGCGATGGCAGAGCAATGTCACCGCGGGATGGCCTGCCTCACGTCGCTTACACCGTTTTCCGTTTATCGAGTCTGCAAGCGCTTTATGAGCCTTCGCAGATCGGTTGCATCGCAGCAAGATCCCAAATTATGAAGACTTATCTGTCCACTTAACCTTCTTTCCGTGCTATTTTCGGGAAGGAGGAACAGCCGATGGGACAGTCATCGACAGTGAAGAGGGGACCGCCGCGTGATGCCGCGAGCAAGGTCGCGCAGCAGCGGATGAGCGTGCTGGAACTGGCCAGGGAGCTTGGCAATGTCGCCGAAGCCTGCCGGCAGCGCGGGATGGACCGGGCCAGTTTCTACGAGTGGAAGCGCCGGTTCCAGACTCAGGGCTTCGACGGGCTGAAGGACCTGCCGCCGATCCACAAGTCGCATCCCCAGACAACCGCGCCGGAGGTGGTGGAGAAGATCAAGG
>NZ_SDEB01000029.1 GCF_004522175.1 Paracoccus ravus
GCCTGACGAAGCACAGCCATGATCTGCGGTTCCGTGAAACGGCTCTTTCTCATTCGAATCTCCTCAGCTCACGCTACGAGAAAATTCTACTTATGCAGCCCCTTAACCATGGGGAGGATTACCGAGCCCCCTACAGTCATTCTTCCAGACCGCAGCGAATGCAATTGCAGCATACAGGTTCGGCCCATTTCGACGCTCGCCAAGACAACCGGCGCTGCGGCGCAGCACCCCAGAACAGGCATCCGTGGCAAACCTGCAAACATTATCAGGCAACCCAGGGCGGGAGTGTTGATCACACTGCAGGTCACTTCAATCGAAACGTGGCGATCCCGACCGCTATACCCACGTTGCTGAGCTTCGGCTTGGCAAACAGAGTGCCGTCGGGCAGCGGTTCGCAGAGTGGCGCATGGGGAGAGACGCATCCTGATGTCGGTCCCTCCTTTTGTCGTGTCGGTGCGATCGTTTCCTAAGCAGAGATTCTCTGCTTTTCCCCACGGATGCTGGTTCTTCTAGCGGTTCCGGTATCGCACGCCCTTTTGGATCGCCTTCTCAGGGGCGTGGTCGTCTTGAAAGGTCTGACGGGCGGTGACATGCAATGCAGCCTGGGTCTTCACCGGGGGTAGGCCCACGACCTTGCGTGCCCTCAAAGAATCGACCCTTCCCGCCATGAGCTCGCTGGGCCTTGCCGAAAGGTAGCTTCTCAAACCCCAAAGGCGTGAGCCACCCAACCCTCAATCGTCAGAAGCACCGACCTGCCAAAAACCGCAGAATGACTGTGGCATCTCGGCACGACCGTCGTCGCATCCCGCTGAATGTCCAAGCGCCCTAGAGGCCCAGCCTTGCGGCGAAAGCCCGCACTTCGGCCTCATGCCCGGCGGCAATCGAGCGCAGCAACGTCGCCTGACTGCGCAGGATCGGTTCCTCGGCAAGGATTTTCAGGTGGTTCGCGCGCAGGGTTTCACCTGACGAAGTGATATCGGCAATCGCCTCGGCGGTCAGGTTCGCGACCGTCCCCTCGGTCGCGCCTTGGCTATCGACCAATTGGTAATCGGCGACCTCGTGATCCGAGAGCCAGGCCCGCACCAAACGGTGATACTTCGTGGCAATACGCAGGCGGAAACCATGCTCGGCGCGGAAATCGCGGGCGATGGTGGCGAAATCATCCAGATCGTCGCAATCGGCCCAACAAGACGGCACGGCCAAAATCAGATCGGCATGGCCGAAGCCCATCGGGGCCAGTTCTTCGACATGGCTGCGCCAACCGGCCAGCTTCTCGCGAATCAGGTCGGTCCCGGTCACGCCCAGATGGATGCGCCCGGCCTGAAGCTCGCGCGGGATCTCGCCCGCAGAAAGCAGCACCAGCGAGACGTTTTCCGCCCCGTCGACCCGACCCGCATATTCACGATCAGAACCCGAGCGCGACATGGTCACGCCGCGCTCGGCAAACCAGTCGAAGGTCTGCTCCATCAGCCGCCCCTTGGACGGCACGCCCAGCCGGATCATGCGAGACCCCCGAGTTCATAGACGAGGCCGGGACGGATGATCCCGCCCACCGCCGGGATCGAACGGCCCTGCGCCTGCCCCAGCACTGCCGCCAGCGCGTCATAGCGCCCGCCCGAGGCGACCGGCGGCCAGTCGGCGCGGCCCTCAGCGGCAAAGCTGAAGGTCATGCCGTCGTAATATTCCATCGTGTGACGACCGTGGCTGGCGTCGAAATGGATCGCATCCACGTCAATGCCGCGCCGCGCGAGGTCGACAAGGTTGCGCTCCAGCCGGTCCACCGCCTCGTGGATATCGGGGATTTCGCTCGCAAGCTGGCGCAGCTGCGCCAAGGCCTGCGGAGCCGGAGCCTGAACCGCGAATAGCCGTTCGAGCCGCTCGACCCATTGCGGGGCCAAAGGCTGTTCACCCGCATCGGCTTGCAGTCGGTCGATGCGTTCCTGCATCTCGTCGGGCGTGCGCAGGCCCGTCCAGACCGAGGGCGCTTCCGAGAAATTTCGCCCCTCAGCCGGGGCACTGAAGCGTGCGAGCAGACGGGCGAAACGCTTGGGTCGCCAGATATGATGCAGCAGCGCCGCGCGGCGTGCACCGGACAAAGGCAGCGCGCGGACGGCATCCATCAGCAGATCCATATCGCCCATGCTGGCCTGCAGCTTCAGCGGCGCGAGGATGTCGTGGAACAGCGCGAAGACCTCGGCATCGGCATCCGGGTCGCGGGCGAAAAGCTCGAAACCGGCCTGCAGATACTCGTTATCGCGCGGATGCTCGGGGCGGCTTTCGCCGTGGTCCTGCTTGCGGAAGACCTCGCCCAGATAGCAGTAGCGGGCCGGTTCCGCGCCGTTCTCCATATGCATCTGCACGACGGGAACGGTGAAATCGGGGCGCAGCATGACCTCGCCCCGGATCGGGTCCTGCGTGACATAGGCGCGGGCGCGGATGTCCTCGCCGTAAAGATCCAGCAGCGTCTCGGCGGGCAGCAGCAGGTCGGGCGCGACCTCCTCGGCCCCGGCGGCGCGGAAGGCCGTCAGGATCTGCTGGCCGATCGCCTGTTTCGCGCGCTTGCTCATCCCAGAATGCGCCGGACTTCGGCGACCAGATCGCCGCGTGCCACCTCGGTCTGGGCGGGCTGGGCCTTCCATTCCTCATGGCTGGCCTCGGCAGCGATTTTCGCACCAAGGATCAGGTCCTTGACCTGCACCACACCGCGCAGAGCCTCGTCGCCGCCCTGGATGATGGCGACGGGCGAGTTGCGCTTATCCGCATATTTCAGCTGGTTGCCGAAGTTTTTCGGGTTGCCCAGATAGACCTCGGCGCGGATGCCGGCTTCGCGCAACTCGGACGCCATCGCATAATAGTCGCCCATGCGATCGCGATCCATCACGGTCACGACGACCGGACCCTGATCGACGCCGCCCATCAGCCCCTTGGCGCGCAAAGCGGCCAGCAGGCGGTCGACCCCGATGGACACGCCCGTTGCAGGGACTTTCTGGCCGGTGAAACGCTCGACCAGACCGTCATAGCGACCACCGCCCGCGACCGAGCCGAATTGGCGCTTGCGGCCTTTCTCGTCGAGGATTTCGAAGGTCAGTTCGGCCTCGAAAACCGGGCCGGTGTAATAGCCAAGCCCGCGCACGATCGAGGGGTCGATGACCGCGCGATCCTCGCCCACGCCCATCGCGGCCAGCATGTCGCTGATCTGCGCCAGCTCCTCGACGCCCTCGGCACCCGTGGCCGAAGCACCGACGGCGGCGCGCAGGTTCTCGAGCGTGGCGGCATTGTCCGCGCCTTTCGAGGTCAGGAAGGCGATCACCGGATCGGCCTGTTCCGGGCGCAGGCCGACACCTTCGATGACCGCGCCGGATTCGTCCTTGCGACCGGTGGTCAAAAGCTGGCGGACGCCCTCTTCCCCGACCTTGTCGAATTTGTCGATGGTGCGCAGAACGTCATCGGCAGGCTTGCCGCCCTCGACGCCCATCGCTTCCAATATGCCGTTCAGGACTTTGCGGTTGTTGATACGGATCAGGTAATCGCCGCGCTGGATGCCAGCATGTTCCAGCGCACCCGCCAACATGCCGCAAATTTCCGCATCGGCGGCCACGCTGGCCGAACCGACCGTATCGGCGTCGCATTGATAGAACTGGCGGAACCGACCCGGCCCCGGCTTTTCATTGCGCCAGACCGGACCCATCGCATAGCGGCGATAGGGCGAGGGCAGGTCATTGCGGAACTGCGCCGCGACACGCGCCAAGGGCGCGGTCAGGTCATAGCGCAGCGCCAGCCAGTCGCCCGCGCCGCCGCCCGGGACCTCGGCCTCCTGCCATGCGAAGACGCCCGCGTTCGGGCGGTCCACGTCGGGCAGGAACTTGCCCAGAGCCTCGACAGTCTCAACGGCGCTGGTTTCCAGAGGCTCGAATCCATGTCGATGGTATACTTCTGCAATGCGGTCGAGCATCTGCTTGCGCTCGGTCACGTCTGCGCCGAAATAGTCACGAAACCCCTTGGGCGTCTCTGCCTTGGGACGTGGTTGCTTTTTCTGATCTTTCGCCATGGTATGCCTCGGGCTTTTCCATGCGGGGGTCTAACGGATGGAGGATGCATGGACAAGCAGACGCTGGAAAGAACCGAGCGGCTCGAAGAGGCCGTCGCCCATCTGACCCGGATTGCGGATGATCTGTCAGGGATTGTCGCGCGGCAAGAGGGCGAGATCACCCGCCTGAGCCGCAAGATCGGCATGCTGATGGAGCGCGAGGCCGAACGCGAGGCCGAGGGCGGGACGATTCCCTTGGCCGACCAACGCCCGCCGCATTGGTGAGAGCCGCTTAGCGGCTCGCCGGGCCCAGACGCGGGCCAGAGGGCGCCAGCTGTGGTGGCGCGGTCAAAGGCGGCTCGCCGGCCCGGCTCTGCGTCGGTCGCGCCATGGCACGCATCGGCTCGCTGAAGGGCGGTCGCACGGGCGCATCCGGCGTGGGTTCGGCCTGATCTGCGGGCAGGTCCGCTTCGACGGGTTCCGGCTCCTGGGCCGCGACCGGAATGGGCAGGATTTCCTCGCCATCATCCACCGCGCGGCGAAAGACCAGGATATTGTGATAGATCGTGGTGCGCCCGGTCAGGCCCGCACGTTCCTCGCAGGGCAAGGTCTCGGCACGGACATATTCCCAGCCGTCCTGCGCCATCTCGTTGAGCGCGGCAGCAAGCGTTGCCGAGAATCGTTCGATGCCGGTCTTGGCACCCTTGGACTTTTCGCCGCGCGAGGGGGCCGGAATGACGGTGTATTCGTATACCATTGGATCGTCCTGCCTGTTCCGTGATCCAAGAGTTACGCCAGATCGTTCGGCAAGAAAAGCGCAGCGCGCAATGCTTGGTTGCATTGCGCGCCACGGTCAGGGTTCAGGACAGGATCGGCTGACAATTCCTGCAATGCCGCTCGGCCAGCTTGCGGGCCAGACGACCATTGCCCAAGGGCCGGGCCGTGGGTCGATCCCGCCCCGAGCGCAGCTCAGGAAAGAGCGTCAAGATCTCGTCGCGCGCCGCCTCGCCGATGCTTGAAAGCGCCTGTGGCCCGGTATGCAAGGTCTCAGCCTCGGCCCCGTTGGCAAAGACGATCTGATGCGCGTCGAGCAGGAAATGGACATAGGTGACGCTGTCGCAATCCTCGATCACCTCGACCCCGTCAAGCGCAAGGAGTTGCTTGGCCGGGACCAGAACCTCGCCAAAGCCGAACATGCGCTCGACTATGCGCGAGCGGGCGACCAGCCGATGTTGCGGCGAGACGACCAGATCGCGATCCGGAATCATCGGCCCCAGCGCGCCCGCGCGGATCCTGATCGGTCTCAGATGCGGATGAAGCGCCAAGGTCTCGCGGTCAAGGCTGCGGCTCGAGATCCAGCGGATCGGTTGCGGACCCTCATCCTTGGTCAGCACCCTGTCGCCCACTTTCAGCTCGCCCGCGATCGTTTCGCCATCCGCCATCCTGATCCTCGTCTCGGCGGCAAAGCACAGCACGCTCACATTGGCCGAAGTCAGATTGGCCTCGGTGTGATCGAAATCCGCGAACTGGATCGTCAGGCTGTGCCCAGGGCCGAGGTTGAGAGTTCCCCAGGAACCTCCCTGCTCCGAGGCGAAATCGGCGCGCAACCATGCCAGAGGCGTTGCATATGTCGTTCCATGCTCGGCATTATATGCCGCAAGCGTCGTAGGGTTGTAATAAGAAGACAGATCAATCCTGTCTATCAGCGGATTGAAGTCCAGAATCGAATCTCTTCCGGCGCTGACAAGGAATGTATCCGCACCGCCGCCGCCATAAATCGTGTCGTTCCCGGCCCCACCATCGAGCAGATCGTCTCCGTTACCGCCTGTCAGATAATCGGCCCCAGCCCCGGTCGCGATGGTATCGCTGCCCGTTCCCCCATGAACCTCATCTTCGCCCGAGCCCGTGGTGAAAAGATTAGCACCGCCGCCATAATCATAAATGTAGTTATTGCCCTCGCCCGCGTCGACGGTGTCTGCACCGCTGCCGCCTGAAAATCCCAGAATTATCTGGTCAGATCCCTCTCCGGTGGAAATGCTGTTATCCCCGCCGTAATCCAGAACATAGTCGTCCCCGGTTCCGCCAGAGATCGTGTCGTTTCCGGTTCCAGCGTAGATGGTGTCGTTGCCGTCCCCCCCTACCAATGAATTGTTTCCAGAGTAGTCCGCGAGCACGTCGGCGCCCAAACCACCATCGAGCGTATCACCGCCGGTTCCGCCGTCGAGGTAATCATCCTGTGTACCACCGCTCAGAGAGTCGTCGCCTGTCTCCCCATAAAGACTATCGCGTCCGGCGCCCCCATCGAGCGTGTCATTGCCCAACCCACCGAATACAATGTCATTGCCCTCGCCGCCCAGCAGCGAGTCGCTGCCCCCGTCGCCGCTGATGCTGTCGCCACCCTCGCCCCCGTCGATGGTGTCGCTGCCGGCAAGCCCATAAAGCGTATCGGCACCGGAAAGGCCGTTGATCTCGTCATCAGAATTGCTGCCGTTGATTGAATCGCTACCAGTCGTACCATTAAAAACCGGCATGGTTTCCCCCTGTGAGCTAATGCCGTCGTGAACAGGAAACAGTCGCCCCAAGAATTTACGATAAAATCTGAAAAAAATATGATGCGCGATTTGGTATCGAAGTTTTTATGCGCCACCGATCGCAAATTACATCTCAGGGATGAAAAAGAGCCGCATCGACTGCCTAAATTAAAAGCGTTGCCATAAATTCGGCAATGCGCCAAAGCGGCTTAAACAGGTTACGGGATTAAACCATGCCGCCGGGGCTGAAATTCCGGCTGGTCGGAGGGAATCATTTCATGAAAAAACCGCCTCCGGCCGAACCGAAGGCGGTTTTCTCTTTTCAGGCGAGAGAGCGGGTTACTGGCCCAGTTTCTGGCTGACCAGATCCTGCACGGCGGCGGGGTTGGCCTTGCCGCCGGTGGCTTTCAGCACTTGCCCCACGAACCAGCCCGCGAGTTTGGGGTTGGCCTTGGCCTTTTCGACCTGAGCCGGGTTCGCGGCGATGATTTCATCGACGGCTTTCTCAATCGCGCCAAGGTCGGTGACCTGCTTCATGCCGCGCGATTCGACGATCTCGGCCGGATCGCCGCCTTCGGTCCAGAGGATCTCGAACAAGTCCTTGGCGATCTTGCCCGAGATGTCACCCTTGGCGATCAGGTCGATCACGCCGCCCAGTTGCGCCGAAGAAACCGGCGAGGTCTCGACCGACAGGCCCTCTTTGTTCAGACGCCCGAACAGTTCGTTGATGACCCAGTTCGCGGCCATCTTGCCGTCGCGACCCTGCGCCACAGCCTCGAAGAAGTTGGCGTTTTCGACTTCGGCGGTCAGCACGCCCGCGTCATATTCCGATAGGCCCAGTTCCTGCACGAAACGCGCCTTCTTCTCGTCCGGCAGTTCCGGCATGTCCGAGGCGATGCCATCGACCCATGCCTGCTCGATCTCCAGAGGCAGGAGATCGGGATCGGGGAAATAGCGGTAATCGTGGGCTTCTTCCTTTGACCGCATCGAGCGCGTCTCGCCCTTGTCCGGATCGTAGAGGCGGGTTTCCTGCACGACCTTGCCGCCATCCTCGATGATGGCGATCTGGCGGCGGGCCTCATATTCGATGGCGGCCTGAATGAAGCGCAGCGAGTTCATGTTCTTGATCTCGCAGCGGGTGCCGAGATGGCTGAAATCCTGCGTTTCCTGATAGCGCTCGTAGGCGCCCGGCGCGCAGACCGAGACGTTCACGTCGGCGCGCAGGTTCCCATTCTGCATATTGCCGTCGCAGGTGCCCAGATAGCGCATGATCTGGCGCAGCTTGGCGACATAGGCGGCGGCTTCCTCGGGGCCGCGGATGTCGGGACGGCTGACGATCTCCATCAGCGCCACGCCAGTGCGGTTCAGGTCCACGAAGGACATGTTCGGGTCCATGTCGTGGATCGACTTACCGGCATCCTGTTCGAGGTGGATGCGCTCGATGCGGACCCGGCGGGCGACGCCGGGGGCCATGTCCACGATCACCTCGCCCTCACCCACGATGGGGTGGTAGAGCTGGCTGATCTGATAGCCCTGCGGCAGGTCGGGGTAGAAGTAGTTCTTGCGGTCGAAGGCCGAGCGCAGGTTGATCCCGGCCTTCAGGCCAAGACCGGTGCGCACGGCTTGCGCCACGCAGAATTCGTTGATGACGGGCAGCATCCCCGGCATGGCCGCGTCGACGAAGGCGACATGGCTGTTCGGCTCGGCGCCGAAGCCGGTCGAGGCACCGGAAAACAGCTTGGCGTTCGAGGCAACCTGAGCGTGGACCTCGAGGCCGATGACCAGTTCCCAGTCCTGTTTCGCACCCGAAATGACTTTGGGTTCGGGAGAGGTATAGGTCAGATGGTCAAGCATGGCATTTCCTTTGGCAAGGTTGCTGCGCTTCTAGGCGCTTGGGGCGCGGGTCGCAAGTGTTCGGGGCGCGTCAACGCCCGCCCGGACGGCTGCGTTCGACATAAAGCGGAATGTCGTCCTCGTTGACCGAGATCGGGCCGGCGCTCGGACCATGGGCGAAGCGCTCCATCAGCGCGTTTTCCAACTGCCGGTTCAACTCGCGCGAGCGGGCGACATATTCGGCATTGGATTCCAGCGGCAGACCGGGTTTCCAGACCTCGGCAAGGTTGCGCAGACCGGTCCGGTCCATCTGGTAATAGATCCGTTCCAGTTCGGCGGCCTCGTATTCCGAGAGGCCCGCGCGTTCCAGCACATAGCGCCCGGCGCGAAGAGAACTGTCAAAGGTCTCGCGGACGATATGGTCCACCTTGGCGTCGTAAAGCTGATAGACATTCACCCGGTCATAGGCCCGGGCGATCACCACGATTTCGGGCTTGATCTCGCGGGCATGGCGGATCAGGCGCATATTCGCCTCGGGATCGTCCATCGCGGCGACGAGGATCTGCGCCTTGGCGATGCCGGCGGCGCGCAGGATCTCGGGGCGGGTCGGGTCGCCGAAGTAACCCTTGAAGCCAAAGCGGCGCATGACTTGGATGACGGCCAAATCATTGTCCAGAACCGTGGTCTGAAAGCCCGACATGGTCACCAGCCGGTTCACCACCTGCCCGAAACGGCCGATCCCGGCGATAATGATGGGCTGCTGCTCTTCGATCTCGTCTGGGGGCACATCGGCGCGTTCCTCGGCCAGACGGCGCGAGATCCAGTCCGAGAGCATGAACAGCAAGGGCGTCGCCAGCATGGACAGCGCGATGACCAGCAGCATCGACTGGGCCAGCGCACGCGGTAGGATCGCGAGCGTCAGCGCAAAGGAAATCAGCACAAAGCCGAACTCGCCCGCCTGCGCCAGCGAAAGGGTAAAGAGCGTCCGGTCCCTGCCCCGCAATCCGGTGACGCGCGCGATACCGTAAAGCACCAGCGACTTGATGGCGATCAGCAGGACCGTCATGCCAAGGATCGATACCGGGCGGTCGATCAGGGTCTGCACATCCATCCCCGCCCCGACCGTGATGAAGAACAGGCCCAGAAGCAGCCCCTTGAAGGGCGCGATCTGCCCCTCGAGATCATGGCGGAACTCGGAGCCCGCCAGAACCACCCCCGCGAGAAAGGTGCCAAGCGCGTGCGATAGGCCCACCGCCTGCATCAGCGAGGCGATGCCCACGACGATCAGCAGCGCAAGCGCCGTGTCCAGCTCGCTCACATGCGAGGCGTTGACATATTTGAAGGCGGGGCGGACCAGATATTGCCCGATCAGGATGACCATGGCGACCGCGCCCAAGGTCACCAGCGCCAGCCCCCAGCCGGGCAGGCCATGCAGCGCGCCGGGCGGGTGCTGCTCGCCCGCGCCGCCCGCGCCATGCGCGGCCAGCAAGGGCATCAGCGCGATCATCGGGATCACCGCGATATCCTGCGTCAGCAGCACGGCAAAGGCGCTGCGTCCGCCCGCAGTCTGCATCAGCGATTTCTCGGACATGGTCTGCAGGACGATCGCGGTCGAACTCAGCGACAGGATCATGCCCATCGCCAGCGAGACCTGCCAGCTTTGGCCAAAGGCCATGACGACCATGGCGAGCAGCGCGACCGTGCCAAGGATCTGCATCCCCGCGAGGCCCAGCAGCTTGTGCCGCATCTGCCAAAGCGTGCGCGGGTCAAGTTCCAGCCCGATCAGGAACATCATCATCACGACGCCGAATTCGGCGAAATGCTGCAACTCGGCCATTTCATGGGCGTTGCCCGCAAAGCCCAGCACCGGCCCGATCACGATCCCCGAGATCAGGTAGCCCAGCACCGATCCCAGTCCCAGCCGCGCCGAGAGCGGCACGGCAATGACCATGGTCAGCAGATAGACCGTGGCGACCGGGAGGAATGTCTCCATCTACCGCCCGTCCAGCAGCCGCAATTCGCGGGTGCGGCCCGCCTTGACATAGGTCAGCTTGCCATTGCCGATGGAATTGACGGTTCCGCCGTCGATCTTGTCGCCCAGTCGCAGGGTGACGATTTTTCCGTTGCGCAGGCGGATCAGCGCGCGGCTGGCATTGCCTGCGCCGATAATGCCGATGATCGTGGTCCGGCCGGTATCCATGCCCCGGCGCTCGGTCGCGTTGGCGGCGACACGGGCGGCGGTGGTGCCACCGGTCGCGGCGCTGGCGGCCACCTCAGGTTCGTCGTCGATTTCCTGCGGACGATATTCCTGCTTGCGCGCGCGGGCGGCGCGTTCCTCGGCTTCGGCCTGGGCACGGGCGCGGGCTTCGGCCTGGGCGCGGGCGCGGGCTTCGGCGGCCTGATCGGCCTGGGCGCGGGCACGGATGCGAGCCTCGGCCTGCGCCTGAAGCTGTTCGTCCAGGGCACGCCGGGCCGCGACCTCGGCCTCGCTCGGACCTGGCGCCGGCGTCGCGGCAGCAGCAGCCGCGGCGACAGCAGCGGCTGCTGCGACCGGCGCGCCGGGGGCGGCCGCCGCAGGCGCGTCCGGCACAGCCGGGGCTGGCGCAGTCGAGCGGCGCGGCGGCGGCTGCGAAGACGAGAGGCGAACGGCATTCGGGATGGCGGGCGAAGCATCGACCGCGGCCTTGATCGCGTTTTCCACCGCAGCCTCGGACAGCCCGCTGACCGAGGCCCCGCCCGAGGGCCGAGCCTGCGGGCGCGACGTGGACTGCAAGACGCCACCCGCATTGCGCGACGGCTTGTCGGGCGGAGCGGCGGCTGCCGATTTCAGCGCCGCCTCGACTGCCGAGGGCGAAACCGCATCACTGGCCGTCCCCGGCTTGCGGCGCGGCCGCGCCTCGGCATAGCGCGGGCCGTAGCCGGTCGGCCGTGCATTTCCCGGAACCAGGCCATGGGCCCGCAGGTCCAGGATCAAGTCACGAAGCTGGCCTTGCTCGGCATCATCAAGCGCGTCATTCCCCAGATCGGCGGATTCGGGCTGCGCGCCTTCGGGGCGCTGGGGCGGACGCGCCGCGGCGGCATCGGCACGGGCGCTTTCATCCGGCACAGCCGCAGGCTCGGACGCGCGGGTCTGCTCGCCACCCGGTTTGCGCGGCGGACGCCGGCTATCGACATTGAGCGCCGGGTTCTGGCTGTCCGAATAGGACATCGGATTTCCCGGCACGCGGGGCTGGGGATCGGCGACCGGCACCGAGGTCTGGGGCACACCGCGAAGCGGCGACAAGAGCGGGCGGGCCGATCGGATCAATCGGGGTTCCGGCGCGGGAGTGGCGGGCGTTTCGGCGCGGGCGACCGGCTCAGGCCGGGGCGGCGGGGTCGCGTCGCGCGGCTGGCTGGCGGCGGGCGCCGGTGCGGCCGGCCGTGCCGCAGCGGGCGGCGCGGGTGTTCTGGGCGGCGCCTCGGCTTGCGCGACCGGTTCCGGCTTGTCCGCAGGCGTCGGAGCCCCGCGCTGTGGCGCGGCCTGCGCGGGTTCGGGTGCGGGTTCGGGCTGGGGCGTGACTTTCGCGGCCTGGGGCGGCACGACCACAGCAGTCACCTTCGAGGCAGCGGCTATCACGCGCTGCGTCTCTGCCGAAGCCAGATCGGCGAGGCCGGTCTGCCCGACGGCGCTTGGCGCAATCACCTCGACCATTTCGGGCGGTGCCTCTACCGGCGACACCAGCGCGGCCGAGGCCGGAGCCACACGCGCCGCTTCGGTCTCGGGGGGCGCGTCGAGTGCCGCGACAGATTCGGGCGGGGCCACGACCTGCGCCGGAACCTCGTTCTTGCCCAGCAGGCTCCAGATCGCCAACAGCCCGAGGATCAAGGCCAGAAGCATGGCAAAAAGCGCCCGCATGCTGCGGCGGCGCTCAGGCCTCGCGCGCGAGGGCGGGGCCGGCGCGGCCGCCCCTCCGCCCGCGCGGGACTGGCGCGCCTCGGCCGCGCGCTGATGCACGGCCCGGGCCCGCGGCGGCAGCCTTTTCTCAAGAGGCGGCGGCTCGACGGGCGCGGCGGTCGGTGCCGGGGCCGGTCGGGGCGGGACATGACGCATGTCGGGCCGGGCCGCGACCGGCGCGCCCGTCGTGAAACTTCCTGCCAGGACAGGCGCGGGTCCGGCGTTCGACGGTAGGGCGGGATCGGGGGCCGGATCGGCCTTTGTGGCGGCCGCCACTGTCGGCATCGGCCCATCCGGAACCGAGGCCGTGGCCGCAGGCGGGACCGGATCAGCCTCGTCATCCTTGAACATGAGAGCCGGCGCAGTGACACCGGCCCCGGCCGGATCGACAAAGGGACGCGGACGCGGCGTCTCATGCAATGCAAAAACGGGCTCGCCCTGGTAATGCTGGGGTTCGGGCTGCGCGCAATAACCCTGGGCCTCGAAACCATATTGCCGGGCAAAATCGCGCGCCTCGTTCAGGGTCTGCCGCGCGACTGCCGCGACTCGCACGCTGTCGCCCTCGCCGGTCCAGTCAAAGGCCAGATCCTCGATCGCATAGGGGGTCAGCCCGTCGAGCGCCCGGCGCACCGCATGTTCGCGATCGCCCTCGGGTGCCAGCGTCAGGGTCGTGTAGAGGATCTGGTCATCGGGGATGATGACGGTGACGGGAAGGATCTCGGCCTCCTCCGCGCCGGTCGCCATCCTGCGCAGCCGCACCAGCATGTCGCGGAAATCGGGTTCCTCGAAATCGACCGACCCCATATGCCGAAAGGCGGGTTTCGGCCCGTCCTGTCCCGCTGCATGCTCACGCCGCTGCAGATGCACGGATTCGCCGCTGAAGGACAGGGCATATTCGGAGGCGGAATCAAGCGACATCTATCGGTTTTGCCTTGCAGTTCCCCGCGCGGGGGCACGTGTTCAAATCTTTCGAAAGAACTACCGCAGATCGCGACCCCTGAAAAGGTTAACACCGCATCGTGAGGGAGCCGATAGCGCCATTTCGGGTTATAGCAATTCTACCGAAACAAGAAGCCGCGGAACAAGCCGCGGCGCAGAGGAGACGATCCAAATGGCAAGACTACGCCCGATCCTGACGGCAGCCACCCTTGTCCTGCTGGCAGGCGGTCCCGCCATTGCCCAAAGCCCGGCACCCATGCCGCCGCATCCGCCCGAAGCGGGGATGCCCGATCATCATGGCATGCAAAGAGCCGCGCGCCTGACCGTCTCGGGCGAGGGACGGGCTTCGGCCCAGCCGGATCTGGCGCAGATCACCCTGGGGGTCAGCACCGAGGCAGCGACGGCAGCCGAGGCCATGACCGGCAATTCGACGAGCCAGCAGGCGGTGATGGATGCGCTCAAGGCAGCGGGGATCGAGGATCGCGACATCCAGACCTCGGGCCTGAACCTGTCGCCCCGGATGCAATATGAGAACGGCCAGCCGCCCAAGCTGACCGGCTATGTGGCGCAAAACACCGTCAATGTGCGCGTGCGCGACATCGCGGCCCTTGGCGGCGTGCTCGACAAGCTGGTCGCCACGGGCGCGAATGAGATCAGCGGCATCAGCTTTGCCCGCGAGGATATGGCCGAGGCGCAGGACAAGGCCCGGTCCGAGGCCGTGACCGATGCCCGCCGCCGCGCCGAAGTCATGGCCGAGGCGGCCGGGATGAAGCTCGGCCGGTTGCGCAGCCTGTCGGACAGCCCCGCGCAGGAGCCGCCGCGGCCGATGATGGCGATGCGCGCCGAGGCCAAGGCGGCCGATGGCGCAGTGCCGATCGCGGCGGGCGAACTTGAAGTCTCGGCCCAGGTCACGGCGGTCTTTGACCTCGTGCCGGGCGATGCGCCCGAACAGCCCTGAGGCGACAGGAAATTGGCGGCAGGACCCGTTCTGCCGCCGACATCTTTATGCCGTGGCGATGGCCAGCGCCTGATCCAGATCCGCGATCAGATCGGCGGCGTCCTCGATGCCGATGGACAGGCGCACGACATCCGGCCCCGCCCCCGCCGCGGTCTTTTGCTCATCGGTCAACTGGCTATGCGTGGTCGAGGCAGAATGGATCACGAGCGAGCGCGAATCGCCCAGATTGGCGACATGGCTGAACAACTTCAGCTCATCCACCAGCGTCACCGCCGCATCATACCCCCCCTTGATCGAGAAGGTGAAAAGCGCACCCGCGCCCTTGGGATAGACCCGCTGCGCCGTCGCATTCCAGGGCGATGAGGAAAGTCCCGCATAGGTGACCGAGGCGATGCGCGGGTCTTTCTCGAGCCATTCCGCGACTTTCTGGGCATTCGCCACATGCCTTTCCATGCGCAGGCCCAAGGTCTCGATCCCCAGAAGCGTGTAATGCGCGGCCTGCGGATTCATCGTCATGCCCAGATCGCGCAAGCCGATGGCGATGGAATGGAAGGTATAGGCGAGATTGCCGAAGGCCTCATGAAAGACCAGCCCGTGATAGGCGGGCTCGGGTTCCGAGAGGCTGGGGAACTTGCCCGAGGCCGACCAGTCGAAGCGGCCGCTATCGATCACCGCCCCGCCCGTCACCGTCCCGTTCCCGGTCATGTATTTGGTCAGGCTATGGACGACCAGCGTCGCGCCCATCTCGATCGGGCGGCAAAGCCATGGCGTGGCCAGCGTATTGTCCACGATCAGGGGCAGGCCGAGTTCGTCCGCGACCTTCGCCACCGCCGGGATATCGGTGACATAGCCGCCCGGATTGGAGATCGATTCGCAGAAGATCGCGCGAGTATCCTCATCGACCGCGGCGCGCAGCGCGTCGAGATCGTCCAGATCGACGAATTTCGCGCCCCAGCCGAAACGCTTGATGGTCTGGCTGAACTGCGTGATCGTGCCGCCGTAAAGCCTTGTCGAGGCGACGACATTCCGTCCCGGCCCCATCAGCGGGAAGAGCGCGAGGATCTGCGCCGCATGGCCCGACGCGCAGCAGATCGCGCCCGCCCCGCCCTCTAGCGCCGCAACGCGCGCCTGCAGCGCCGAGACGGTCGGATTGGTCAGTCGCGAATAGATATAGCCCAGTTCCTGCAACCCAAAGAGCCGCGCCGCATGGGCCGCGTCTTTGAACACATAGGCGGTGGTCTGATAGATCGGAACCTGCCGCGCGCCGGTCGCCGGATCTGGTGCGGTACCGGCATGGATCGCGGCAGTATCGAAGCCCCAGTTCTCGGACATGTCACTTCCTCCTCCTAAATCTGGGGCGAGACTAGGGGGAGGTGCGGCAATGTGGCAATGGGGAAGAAAATTCCCCGCCGCCGGGCATGTCGCCCCGGCGGGGGGAGCGTCTCAGGCGCGCATGTCGCGCAGCAGGGCGGCGAGATGCTCGGTCGAGGGGTCATGGCCGGGCGCGGCCTTGCCATCGAGCAGCGGCGCGACTTTCAGCGCCAGTTCCTTGCCGAGTTCCACGCCCCATTGGTCGAAGCTATTGATGCCGAGGATCGCGCCCTCGACAAAGACGCGATGCTCGTACAGCGCGACGATCTGGCCAAGGCTGAAGGGCGAAAGTTCACCGAAAAGCAGCGTCGTCGAGGGCCGGTTGCCGGGGAAGACGCGATGTCGGGCCTGACGTTCCAGTTCCGCACCCTCCAGCCCCTTGGCCTGCATCAAGGCGCGCGCCTCATCGAGCGAGCGGCCACGCATCAGCGCCTCGGATTGGGCGAGGCAGTTTGCGGCGAGCAGCAGGTGGTGGTGGGCAAGCTCGGGCTCATGCCCGTTTGCCGCCAGCATGAATTCGCAAGGGATGATCTGCGTGCCCTGATGGATCAACTGATAGAAAGCGTGCTGGCCATTGGTGCCGGGCTCGCCCCAGATCACCGGACCCGAGGCAATCGCCAGATCGCTGCCATCCATGGCGACGCGCTTGCCATTCGATTCCATCTCAAGCTGCTGCAGATAGGCAGGCAGCCGCGCGAGGCGGTTGTCATAGGGCAGCACGGCGCGGGTCGGATAGCCGCAGACCTGATTGTGCCAGATCCCGACCAACGCCAGAACCACGGGCAGGTTCGCGGCATTGGGGGCAGTCTGGAAATGCCGGTCCATGGCAAGGCCACCGGCGAGGAACTGGTCGAACGCCTCGGGACCGATGGCGATCATCAGCGACAGGCCGATCGGCCCCCACATGGAATAACGCCCGCCGACCCAATCCTCGAAGCCGAAGACGCGGGAAGCATCGATGCCCCAGGCACCGGTCTTTTCGGTCGCGGAACTCAGCGCCGCGAATTGCGCGGCAGGCTCGGTCACGGATTTCGCCATCCATGTCCGCGCCGTCTCGGCATTGGTCATGGTCTCGATGGTGGTGAAGGTCTTCGAGGCCACGATCACCAGCGTCGTCGCCGGATCGAGGCCCTTCAGCGTATCCGCGATATCCGCCCCGTCCACGTTCGAGACGAAATGCACCCGCGGCCCGTCATGCCAAGGGGCCAACGCCCGGACCGCCATGGCCGGGCCCAGGTCCGAGCCGCCGATGCCGATATTCACCACGTCGGTGATCTTGCCGCCCTGCCCCTTGAAGCCACCATCGCGCACGGCGCGGGCGAAATCGGACATCCGGGCATGGGTCTCGCGCACTGCGGGCATGACATCGACGCCATCGACGGTGACGCTGCCCGAAAGATTGCGCAAAGCGGTATGCAGGACGGCGCGATCCTCGGTCTCATTGATGCGCGCGCCCGAGAACATCGCATCCCGACGCGCCGCGACCGGCGCGGCGAGTTCCAGCAGCATCTCGAAGGCGGCCGCATCGATCATGGTCTTCGACCAGTCGAGCACCATTCCATCGGCCGAAGTCGAGAAGCCCTCGGCGCGGTTCGGATCGGCGGCAAAGAGGTCCGCGATGCGCAGATCTCCCTGCGCGTGACGGTAATCGCTCAGCCGGTTCCAGATGTCGGTCATGTCAAATCACTCTGCCCAATGGACACAAATATCGCCTAGAAAAGCCCGGATCGGCGCGTCCTTCGGATCAAGGCTCTGGGCGCGTTCCAGCGCCTCGCGCTTATCTGCGCCGGTAATCATCAGATGGGTATGGATCGCCTTTTGCAGCACCGGCGCGGTCAGGGTGATGCGCGGCTCATCCTTGACGCTGCGCACAGCCATGACCGCAGGCGCATCCGGGGCAAGGGCAAAGGCGGCTTCTGGCGTTCCCGGAAAGAGGCTCGCGGTATGCATGTCGGTGCCCATGCCCAGCAGCAGCACGGTGATCGGAAGCGCGCCGGAGATCGCCTCAGACAGCGCCTCGACGGCCTCTTCGGGTTCGGCATCCCCGGTGAAAAGATCGATATAGTGCGCAGCCTCGGCCTTGCCGGTCAGCAGGTGGCGGCGCAGCAGGCGGCTGTTCGAGCGGGCATGGTCGCCATTGACCCAGCGCTCGTCATTGAGGAACACCGTCACCTGCGACCAGTCGAGTTCCGAGCCCGAAAGCGTGTCGAAGACCGGGCCGGGGGTCGAACCGCCCGGCACGCAGAGGCTCGCGGTCCCGCCCATGCGCAATTGCTGCGAAAGCTGGCCCGCAATCTTGTCGGCCAGCGACAAAGCCAGCATCTCGCGGTCGGGATATTCGATGAATTCGAGGCTCACGACCTGATCTCCCTCCAGCGGCGATTGTCGCGATGCAGCAGGCGCAGGGCCTCCTCGGGACCGCTCGATCCGGCATCATAGGGCTCGGGACGTTTCGTGCCCCCCTCCCAATCGCCGATGATCGGATCGGTCCATGCCCAAGCCGCCTCGACCTCGTCGCCGCGCATGAACAGCGTCTGGTTGCCGCGGATCACGTCCATGATGAGCCGCTCATAGGCGTCGGGCATGTCGGTGCCATTGGCCCCGAGCGCATCGGCGAAGCTCATGTCGAGGGGAACCTGCACCAGACGCATCCCGCCCGGCCCCGGCTCCTTGATCATCACCGTCAGGTCCATGCCCTCGTTCGGCTGCAGCTTGATCACGAGCTGGTTCGAGCGCGGGCCGTCGGATTCGTCGAAGATCGAATGCGGCGGGGCCTTGAAGGTGACGACGATCTCGCTGGTGCGCGCCCGCAGCTTCTTGCCGGTGCGCAGATAGAAGGGCGTGCCCGACCAGCGCCAGTTGGCGATGCGGACCTTGAGCGCGACATAGCTTTCGGTGCGCGAATCCGGGTTGTCCACGTCCTTGAGGTAATCCGACCCGTCCACGCCGTCCCGATATTGCCCGCGCACGATATCGCCCGGCAGCAGCGGTTCGAGCGCGCGGATGACTTTCAGCTTTTCGTCGCGCACCGCATCGGGATCGAAGTGATAGGGCGGCTCCATCGCGATCAGGCAGAGAAGCTGCATCATGTGGTTCTGGACCATGTCCCGGATCGCGCCGGAATGGTCGTAATATTCGCCGCGCCCGCCGACGCCCACGGTCTCGGCCACGGTGATCTGGACGTGATCGACATATTGCGCGTTCCAGAGCGGCTCGAAGAGCATGTTGGCGAAACGCACCGCCATCAGGTTCTGGACGGTCTCCTTGCCCAGATAGTGATCGATCCGGTAAATCTGGTTTTCCGCGAAATGCTGCGCCAGCGTGGCGTTCAAGGCACGCGCGGTCGCAAGGTCGCGGCCAAAGGGCTTTTCCACCACAATGCGGCTATTGGCATCGGCGATGCCGTGATCGGCGAGGCGTTGGGCAATATCGCCAAACAAAGCCGGAGCGACCGAGAAATAGAAGGCATGGACGACGCCAGGCCGGATCAGCGCCTTGAGCCCGTCCCAGCCATCCGTCCCGCGCGCGTCGATCGCGACATAGCGCAGGTGGTTCAGGAAATCGTCAAGCTGGGAAAGATCGTCGCCCTTGCCCGCGAATTCGGTGATCGCGGCCTTGGCCTCAAGGCGGAAGGCGGCGTCATCCTGCTTGGTGCGCGCGGCCCCGATGATCTGCGCCGAGGGCGGCACCTGCCCGGCCACGTAGCGCCGATACAGCCCCGGCAGGATCTTGCGATGCGCAAGGTCTCCGGTCGCCCCGAAGATCACTAGGTCGAACTCATCCACCGGAATGATGCGCGAAACCATCAGGCCCTCCCCGTCTTTCGGTTTCGGCTTACTGTCTGTTAGCGTTAACATCAACCCCGTCTCACCTGTCCGCAGACTTGTGCCCATAATGCTGCATTGCAACATCCGAGCCTGCCAGTCGTTCCATCGCCTTGGCAAGACGTGGCAGCCTTGCGCGGCGCATCAACTCCTTGCGAGACATCGCCCCGCCAGCATTTCGGGCACGCGTCTCGGTGGCGCGAACCGCATCCGCGACCGGATCGGGGTGATTCAGGTAGAACTCGCGCAGGAATTCATCGGGATGGATCGCCTGAAGGCCAAGGGCCGCAAGCGGAGCGCGCGGAAAGTCGCGCAGGTTCGCGGTGACAATGGTTTTCGCCCCCGAGGCCAGCGCCGCCTCGATCACATGGCGGTCGGCATCATCGGGCAGATCCAGCCCTTCGGCCCCGCCCGAGGGCGAGACCGAGGCTTTCGGAAAACGATCCTGCAGCAGCGCGATCTCGACGCCGGCGGACAGGCCCTGCCGCCCGGCGGCGATGCGCCATTCGTCGAGGATGCGCTGCGACCAGACCGGCTGGAACAGCCCCGCCCCCGCGACATCGGCGAGGATCTCCCTCAGCACGGTCGGGAAAAGGACGCAGGCGTCCAGGACCGCCTTCATCCGTCGAGCCGGAAGAACAGCGCCTTGAGATAGCCGGTCTCGGCCAGTTGCGGCAGCGTCGGATGGTCCGGCCCGGCCTGGCCGCTATGCAGAAGCTGCATCCGGCGGCCACCGCGGCCGATGCCGCGCGCGCTGGCATTGCGGAAAGCGGTCAGATCGGCGGCATGGCTGCACGAGCAAAGCCCCAGATAGCCGCCCGGCGCGACCAAAGGCGCTGCCATTTTGGCCACCCGCTCATAGGCGCGCAGACCTTTTTCCAGCGCCTGCTTCGAGGGCGCGAAGGCGGGCGGATCGCAGATCACCACGTCGAATTGTGCGCCCTCTTCCAGCAGAGCCTCCATCTGGTCGAAAGCATCGCCCTGACGGGTGGTCAGCCGGTCCTCGGCCCCCATCGCCTTTGCTCCGCCACGCGCCAGTTCCAGCGCCGCAGCCGAGCCATCGACGCAAGTGGCCGAGACCGCGCCCGCAGCCAGCGCCGCAAGGCCGAAGCCGCCGACATGCGAGAACACGTCCAGCACCCGCGCGCCCTTGGCGAGGCGCTGACCGAAGGCGTGGTTCGGGCGCTGGTCATAGAAGAGGCCGGTTTTCTGCCCCTGAGTCAGATCGGCGAGATAGGTCGCCCCGTTCATCGGCACTTCGATCGGGCCATCGACCGCGCCGGACAGGACTTCCATCCGCTCGGTCAGGCCCTCGAGGCCGCGCACGCGCCCCTGGCCGTTCAGGATCACCGTCGAGACGCCTGTGACATCGCGCAGGGCAGCGGCCAGGTCCTCGATCATGCGCTCGGCCCAGGCGGCGTTCGGCTGGATCACGGCGGCATCGCCGAAACGGTCGATGATCACGCCGGGAAGGCCGTCAGCCTCGGCATGGATCAGCCGGTAGAAGGGCTGGTCGAACAGGCGCGAGCGCATCTCAAGCGCGCGCTTCAGGCGCAGGGCGATCCAGTCGCGGGTGATATGAACCTCGGGATCGGGGTCCATCATCCGGGCGATGATCTTGGAATTCGGATTGACCGTGACCAGACCCATCGGGCGGCGCTCGGCATCTTCGAGAATGGCGAAGCTGCCCGGCGCGATGGCGCGGGTTCGGCGGTCGGTGACAAGCTCGTCCTCGAAGACCCAGGGGAAACCGTGACGGATTGCCTGGGGCTTGGATTTGGGACGCAGGCGGATGATGGGCAGATCAGCGGTCATTGCGGGCCTCGTGTGAATTGCGCAGGATTGCCACTTTGGCGCGTTTTGGGCAAGAGCGGGCCAGTTGAACCGTTAACGCTAACGATCTATATCTCCGATCAGGAGGACGCCAGCCATGACCCTGCACGCCACCCTTGAGCGCGTAACCGACCGCATCCGTGAACGCTCGGTGGAAAGCCGCGCCGCCTATCTGGCCAAGATCGCCCGCGCCGCCGAGGACGGCCCGCGCCGCGCGCATCTGTCCTGCGGCAACCAGGCCCATGCCTATGCGGCCATGCCCGACAAGCAGGACTTCGCCGAGACCCGCAAGCCGAATATCGGAATCGTCACCGCTTACAATGACATGCTCTCGGCGCATCAGCCTTACGAACGTTATCCCGAGCTGATCCGCCGCGCCGCCCATGCCGCAGGCGCCACCGCGCAGGTCGCGGGCGGCGTGCCCGCCATGTGCGATGGCGTGACGCAGGGCCGCGCCGGGATGGAGCTTTCGCTGTTCTCCCGCGACGTGATTGCCTTGGCCACGGGAGTCGCGCTGTCCCATGACACGTTCGACGCGGCGCTCTATCTCGGCGTCTGCGACAAGATCGTGCCCGGCCTCATCATCGCCGCCGCGACTTTTGGCCACATCCCTGCGGTTTTCGTCCCGGCAGGACCGATGCCCTCGGGCCTGCCCAACGACGAGAAATCCCGCGTCCGCCAGCAATTCGCCACCGGCGAGGTCGGGCGCGAGGCGCTGATGGCCGCCGAGATGGCGAGCTATCACAGCCCCGGCACCTGCACCTTCTACGGCACGGCGAATTCGAACCAGATGCTGATGGAATTCATGGGCCTGCATCTACCGGGATCGAGTTTCGTCAATCCTAACACCCCCCTGCGCGAAGCGCTGACGCAAGCTGCAGTCACGCGCGCGGCGGGGATCACGCGGCTGGGCAACGATTACCTGCCCGCCGGAGAGGTTCTGGACGAGCGGGCCTTCGTCAACGGGATCGTCGGGCTGATGGCGACGGGGGGCTCGACCAACCTGATCCTGCACCTGCCCGCCATGGCGCGCGCCGCAGGGGTATTGCTGGATTTGCAGGATTTCCATGATCTGTCGGAAAACGTGCCGCTGATGGCGCGGGTCTATCCGAACGGCCTGGCCGATGTGAACCATTTCCACGCAGCAGGGGGCCTAGGCTTCATGATCGGGCGGCTTCTCGATGCCGGGCTGCTCCATGCCGATGTCAAGACAATCGCGGGCGGCGGCCTCGATCTTTACGCACAAGAGCCGCAATTGCGCGCGGGCCAGATCCATTGGGTCGAGGGCGCAAGCACCTCGCTCAATGACAAGATCCTGCGCCCGGCCAGCGATCCCTTTGCTCCGACCGGCGGGCTGAAGCAGCTGTCGGGCAATCTGGGCCGGGGCGTGATCAAGGTCTCGGCAGTCGCCCCCGAGCGTCATGTGATCGAGGCCCCTGCCCGGGTCTTTTCCGATCAGGATGAGGTCAAGGCCGCCTTCAAGCGCGGCGAATTCACCGAGGACACGATCGTTGTGGTCCGTTTCCAAGGCCCCCGCGCGAATGGGATGCCTGAACTGCATTCGCTGACCCCGACGCTGGCCGTTCTGCAGGATCGCGGACTGCGGGTCGCACTGGTCACGGATGGACGCATGTCCGGTGCCTCGGGCAAGGTGCCTGCGGCCATCCATGTGTCGCCCGAGGCGGCAGATGGCGGGGCGCTGGCCCTGCTGCGCGACGGCGACAGGCTGCGTCTTGATGCCGTCGCAGGCACGCTCGAATGCCTCGAACCCGACCTGACGAGTCGCGCGCCGGCATCTTTCGATCCGCGCCCCTCGGCCGAGGGCATGGGGCGCGAATTATTCGCCGCCTTCCGCGCCCATGTCGGCCCGGCGACCCAAGGTGCTGCGGTGGTGGTCTAAATGCCCCCGCGCATCAATGCGTGACCAGCCGCAGATGGCATGCACCTCGGCCCGAGGTCGCGGTCACATCTGCCCGGACAGGGGAAGGAACGGGAACGCGGCGTCCCGGGTTCTGGACATGCGCCAATTCGACGATCCCGCCGCTGTCCTCCGGCTTGGCCAGCACCATGCGCAGCCGGGCCTGGCCGGTGCCGTCATCCAGCGGGATAACCCGCGCATCGACCCGAAACCGGCGTCCGGATTTCGTGACATGGGCGAGTTCGGGCAGATGCGCCGCGCCACATGGCGGCAGGTCCAGCAAGTCGCCCAGCCGTCCCGCACAACGCTCGGCATGATCGAGAAGCAGCCAGACCGGTCGGCCGATGAGGTCCTGCCGCTCGAAGCCGGTCAGGCGCAGATAGGACCGGTTGATCGCGACAATGCACCCCACCTGATCCAGAACGAGTATCGCGCGATGGGTCCGCAGCACCTGCAGGGCGGCGTCAAAGCCCTCATGAAACGAGATGATGTCCGACATGCTAGAACTCCCTCCGGCTGGGACAGGACATAAGCCAGAGAGCCTAAGATTTGGTTAGCGCTGCATCGACATCATCGCCGGCTCGGTCGGCGGGCCGAACCGGTCAAGCAGCCGGTCGCGGATCTGGTCGCGAATCTGACGATAAAGCGCCAGCCGCGCCTCGCGCCCCTCCGCCAGCCCGGTCGGATCCATGATCGGCCAGTACTCGACCTCGAGATGCGCGATCCGGGTCAGTTCCAGCGCCTGCCGCTGGCTCGCGGGGGACAGCGCCACGACCAGATCGAAACTGCCCAGATCGTCGCCCCATTCGCGCATTTCATCGAAGGAACGCGAGCGGTGCTTGGAGATCTCGACGCCGATCTCCTTGCAGACGGCGATGGCGAAACCGTCCACTTCCATATCGTTCTTGACGCCTGCCGACTGTACATAGGCGGCGCGGCCGTAAAAGGCCTTCATCATTCCCTCGGCCATCGGAGACCGGATGGCGTTGTGATCGCAGCAGAACAGCACCGAATGGGGGATCGGCCCGGCCAAGTGTCACTCCGGAATGAGGGCGCAAATCAGGGTGAAGAGCCTGCGCGAGGTGTCGATATCAATCACGGCCTTGCCTTGCAGCCGCTCTTGAAGTGTGCGCGCGCCTTCATTGTGGATGCCCCGGCGGGCCATGTCGATGGCCTCGATCTGAGCGGGCGGCAGGCGCTTGACCGCGTCGAAATAGCTTGCGCAGATCTGGAAGTAATCCTTGACGGTCTGACGAAACGGGCCGAGCGCCAGATGGAACTCGGCCACGCGCTCGCCCGCTTCGGTCGCGATGTCAAAGACCAGTCGGCGGTCGCGCACCGCCAGAACCAGCGCATAGGGGCCAAGCGGCGGGGCGATGCCGTCTCGTCCCGGCAGGGTGAAGCTGTTGTCCTCGAGCAGGTCAAAGACCGCCACGCGGCGGTCCTGCTCCATTTCCGGCGACGGCGGCGGCTGGGCGCTGTCATCGATCTCGATGCGGCAGATCCGGCCCGTCGTCATTGCCCGGCCAGGTTCAACATGCGCAGGCGCGCCGCCACCGATTCACCATGCGCCGACAGCCCTTCCGAGGCCGCGAGCCGTACCGCCGAGGGGCCGATCGCACCCAGAGCCTCGGGCGAGAGCCGGGCGATCGTCGTGCGCTTCAGGAAATCCGCGACCGACAGGCCCGACGAGAATCGCGCCGAACGCGCCGTCGGCAAGACATGGTTCGGGCCGCTGACATAGTCGCCGACCGCCTCGGGGGTCCAGCCGCCAAGGAAGATTGCCCCGGCATGGCGGGTCCTTTGGGCCAGCGCCTCGGGATCGTCGACGCAAAGCTCCAGATGCTCGGGCGCGATGCGGTCCGAGAGCGCCGCTGCTTCATCGAGATCTCGCGTCACGATCACCGTGCCGTAATCGCGCCAGCTCGCCCCGGCCACGGCGGCGCGCGGCAGCGTGGGCAGCAGGCGCTCGACCTCGGCCACCACCGCCGCGGCCAGCGCGGCATCGGGGGTGATCAGGATCGACTGGGCGTCGGCATCATGCTCGGCCTGCGCGAGCAGGTCCAGCGCCAGCCATTCCGGGTTCTGCGCACCATCGGCGATGATCAACACCTCGGAGGGGCCAGCGATCATGTCGATCCCGACGCGGCCAAAGACATGGCGCTTGGCCGCCGCGACATAGGCATTGCCCGGTCCGGTGATCTTGTCGACCGGGCGGATGGTTTCGGTGCCGTAAGCCATGGCCGCGATCGCCTGCGCGCCGCCGATGCGATAGATTTCATCGACCCCGGCCAGTTCGGCGGCCAGCAGGACCAGCGGATTGACCACGCCATCCGGCGTCGGCACGCAGATGACCAGACGCTCGACCCCGGCGACGCGCGCCGGAATGGCATTCATCAGCACCGAGGAGGGATAGCTCGCCTGCCCCCCCGGCACGTAGAGCCCCGCCGCCGAGACCGGCGTCCAGCGCCAGCCGAGCGTCGCGCCCTCGGGATCGGTCCATTGCATGTCTTCGGGCATCTGGCGGGCGTGATAGGCGCGGATGCGCTCCGCCGCCATGGTCAGCGCCGCGCGATCCTCGGGCGAGACTTTTTCCACCTCGGCGGCGATCTCGGCCTTGGAGAAGGCCAGCGTCTCAGGGGTCAGCGCCAGCCGGTCGAAGCGCCCGGTCAGGTCGCAAAGCGCCTCGTTCCCGCGTTCGCGGACATCGGCGATGATGGCCATGACCGCGTCATTCACATCCACCGCATCCTCGCGCTTCATCGACAGGACTTCGGTGAAACGCTGCTCGAAATCGGGTTGGGACGTCGTCAGATGGATCGGCATGGCCACGCTCGCGGATAATGGGACCTTGTTAGAGCCTGCCCGGAAGCGGCTCAAGCCGTCTTCGCGGACAGGTTCGGGTCCGGGATTGTCGTCACTTGGCCCGCGCAGATTTCAGGCAGATGCACGGGCCCGCCGGTCAATCGGCGGGATGTTCGGGCTGGCGGCGCGAGGGGGCGATATAGGGCCGCGTCACGTCGCGCAATTCGACATTCAGGCATTCGGCCTCGACTGCAAGGGTCCCGTCGCCCGCGAATTCCAGCAGCAGGCGGCCCGCGCCATCCTCGCCCGGCACCCATTTCAGCGCCAGAAGTTCAAGGATCAGATCCAGATCGGCCCGGTCGATGCCGTCGCTCTGGACGCGCCGCACATCCGAGATCAGCAGCACCGCCCGCACCCGCTCATAAGGGCGCTCGGCAGCGCGTGCGCCTTCGGCATCCTCCCAACGGAAGCGGTTGATGAGCAGCGCCAATTGGCGGTGGCGCATGTCATAGGAAATCTCGGTGACGGGCAGGATGGAATCCTGCACCAAGGCCGAGATTACCGTCAGATCATCCATATCCGCGGCGGCCAGCGCCAGTGGTGCCGGATCGGCATCCGTGAAACGTGCATCACTCATCGATCTGAGGCCCCTTGATTCGCTCGATATCCGCGCCGACGCCGCGCAGCTTGCGCACGACTTTCTCATAGCCGCGATCAAGGTGATAGACGCGGCTGACGATGGTCTCGCCCTCGGCCGCGAGGCCGGCAAGGATCAGGCTGACCGAGGCACGCAGATCGGTCGCCATGACCGGCGCGCCGCGCAGTTTCTTGACGCCATGGACGGTGGCATGACCGCCATGGACCTCGATCCGCGCGCCCATCCGGATCAGTTCCGGGGCATGCATGAAGCGGTTCTCGAAGATTTTCTCTTCCAGCACCGAGCTGCCTTCGGCGGTGCAGAGCAAGGCCATCATCTGGGCCTGAAGATCGGTCGGGAAGCCGGGGAAGGGCTCGGTCACGACATTGACCGCCTGCACCGGGCCGTTCTTGCGCGAAACCTTCAGGCCGCGATCCGTCTCGGTGACCGACACCCCGGCCTCGTCGAGCTTCTCGCAGAAGGCCGCGACCAGATCGATCCGCCCGCCAAGGCACTCGACCTCGCCGCCGCAGATCGCCGGGGCGAGCATATAGGTGCCAAGCTCGATCCGGTCGGTCACGACGGGATGGGTCGCGCCGTGCAGCGCCTGCACGCCCTCGATGGTGATGGTCGAAGTGCCCTCGCCCTCGATATGCGCGCCCATGCGGCGCAGGCATTGCGCGAGGTCGACGATTTCCGGCTCGCGCGCCGCGTTCTTGATCACGGTCGTGCCGCGCGCCAGCGTCGCCGCCATCAGCGCGTTTTCCGTCGCGCCGACCGAGACGATCGGGAAATCGACGACTGCGCCCTTGAGGCCGCCCGCCGGGGCCTTGGCATGGACATAGCCGTCGCGCAGGTCGAGATCCGCGCCCATGGCTTCGAGCGCGCGCAGATGCAGGTCCACCGGCCGCGCGCCGATGGCGCAGCCGCCCGGCAGCGAGACGATGGCATGGCCGTCGCGCGCCAGCATCGGCCCGAGCACGAGGATCGAGGCCCGCATCTTGCGTACGATGTCGTAATCGGCGGTGTGGTTGTTCAGGTCATGGCTGGAGAGCGCCAGCACCTGGCCCTCCTGCAGGCTCGCGACCTCGGCACCGAGCGAGCGCAAGAGCTCGGTCATCGTGCGGATGTCCGACAGGCGCGGCGCATTGGTCAGGGTCAGCGGCTGGTCGGTCAGCAGCGTCGCCGGCATGAGCGTGAGGCACGCATTCTTGGCCCCGGCGATCGGGATCTCGCCCTTGAGCGGCCCGTTGCCCCTTACGATGATCTGATCCATCTATTCCTCATTCTCGGGCGCGTGGCCTTCCGGCCCACTGGCTTGCCCACGCTGCTCGTGTTCGGGAGAATCCTCTTGCGCGGCGCGCGCCCGGCCCTGCGCCTTGCGGCGCGCCAGATTGGCCCGCAACGCGGCTTTCAGTCTGGCCTCGCGGCCATTGGCGGCATCCGGTTTGCTGGGTCCCTTGGTCATGGGCTTCTGTTAACGCCTGCGCGCGCTTGCGTCCAGCAGGGCGCTGTCACGGGCATGACGAGGAAATGTTATTTTTTCGCAATTCCCCTCTTGCACCCCCCGCACAGCCGGTCTAAACGCCCCTCCAACGGCGCTGCGGTAGCTCAGTGGTAGAGCACTCCCTTGGTAAGGGAGAGGTCGAGAGTTCAATCCTCTCTCGCAGCACCAGATCATCCCATTGATGTAAAATAGTTCCTTGATTTACTGGATGATGTGCCATTCATGGTGCCGGACACTGTGCCAGAATGGGGTGAACTGATGACGGGTCAGGTTCGGAATCTGAAGGTCAAGAACGGTCGATTCTACGCCAGGCTGGCGGTGCCTCTCGCTTTTCAGGGCTTGGTCGGAAAAACGAGCTGACAATGTCCCTCGGAGGTGATCGCCGTGCCGCGATGAAGGCTCTGCCGCAGGCGGTCGCGACTTTGCAGCAACGAATTGCAGCGTTCGGGCGCGAAGAGACAGGCGCCCGGCTCGGTGACATGCGCAGTCCGCTGACTACGCACGACTTTGGCCGTGCGGTCTGGAGCAGATATAGTGCCGTTCTGGCTGAGGACGATGAAAAACGCGCTCGGCAACCTTCCAAGTCTGCGATCGAAGATGAGGTGCGGACCCGAGCAAACGCTATTCTCGACGATCCGCGATTCACGGCGGAGGGAGTGGATTTGTCCAATCCCCTTGCCAGATTGGATGCAACGCTAGAAGCGCTCGCCGTGCGCGAAGCCCAACGCTTTGATCACGAAGCGCGCGAAATCAAGCTGAAGGCACTTCGTCAAATGCTCGTTGATGGCGAAACGGCTTTAGTTGAGCATGAGATTGATGATTTCCTCACGCGTAACGCGCTGACTGCGGCACGAGGCTCGTCGGAGCGAACCATTCTTGGCAAGAACTTGATGCGCGCCGAGATTGAGGCAATCGAGCGGTCTCTGGAGCGCGACCAAGGGCTCTATGGTGGTCAGCCCTCAGACCCGCTTGTGAAGCAGCCCGCGGACCTGCCAACTGGTGCCACGGTCGCACCCCTACCCATCAAAGAGCTGTTTAAGGACTACATCGCTGCGCGTCAGGCTGTCGGGAAGCACAAAGACGGTGCTGTTGCTTGGGAGACAGCGATCCTGCATCTTGTAAAGTTCGTCGGTCACGCGGATGCACGCAGGATCACCAAACGGAATCTCCTCGACTGGCGCGACAAGCTGGCGGTCGAGGGAAAATCGCCGAAGACCATAGCTGACAAGTATCTCGCCAGCGTTCGTGCAATATTCCGATGGGCTTTCGAAAACGACCGACTGTCAACAAACGAGGCCGAGACCGTTCGTCAGCCGATCGGGAAAAAACAGCATAGCCGTGAGCGCGGCTACACGACGACTGAGGCGACAGCGGTTCTGGTCGCCTCATTGCAATATCGACCGGCAAAAAGCGCCAATCCGAGCAACCGTGAGAGCGCGCACATTTCGGCCGCGAAACAATGGCTGCCCCTCCTCTGTGCGTTTACCGGCGCGCGAGTGACCGAGATGGCACAGCTTCGAACCGAGGACATAAGGGAAGAGCAGTGTCGCTGGGTGCTACGCGTCTCGCCCGATGCCGGCAGCGTCAAGGCGGGCGGATACCGCGATGTCCCTATCCACCGACAAGTCGTCGAACTCGGATTCATCGACTTTGCAAGATCCGCCAAGAACGGTCCGTTGTTTCATGCGGGCAAGACATCTTCGGGCTACCTGAAGGCAGCGCGAGCTACAGCCGGTCGCGTCTCGCAATGGCTTCAGAATAGCGACCTGGTTCCGGAAGGGGTGCAACCTTCTCACGGCTGGCGACACCGCTTCAAGACGCAGGCTCGTGAGCTTGGGCAGTCGGATCGCATAGCGGACGCCATACAAGGGCACGCGGGTCGCTCTGCATCCGATGACTATGGTGACGTGAGCATTGTTGCGAAGGCCCGCCTCATTGACGCCCTACCAGGCTATCAAATCCACCACGCTGCCGGCGTTTCTGACCGGAAAGATCAGCTTTCGGCGAAGTAATCCTCGTCAACAGAGTGGATCGTGTAGCTGCTTCGTGCGCGAACGCCGACACCATACTGGATCATCAGCGCCGCCAACTTCTGTCCGTTAATCAGCCGGATTCGGTGCTGGACCCGATCCACATAGGTCGAGGCATCTCGCGAGAAATCCGACGTCGTGACGAACACGCCCTTGCTCGCTCCTTCACCCGTCAGCGAGCCAACAAAGCGCTGTAGATCGGGTCGGCCAACCTTGTAGCTCGGATCATAGCGCTTGGCTTGGATATAGACGGCGTCGAGGCCGAGCGCGTCCTCGTCGATTACACCGTCGATCCCGCCGTCCCCGGTTGCGCGCGTCATGCGACCGTTGTCGAGATCGCCCCCGCCATAGCCCATAGCGGCCAGCAGATCGAGGATAAGGCGTTCGAACCGGATCGGGTCCATCGCTTGGAGGAGCGCGAGCAGATCGTCTCGCAGGGCCGCGTTGATGAGCTTGTGCGCCGACGCCATGGCATCCTCGGGGGTCTCCCTTTCCAAGGGAAGCGCGCTTGTGATGGCCTGGATATCGCGCTGTGGAGCAATTTGCCCACCTGAGGGTGGAGCTTCTCCAGATGCTCGAACCCGCCAATCGCGGAAGCCGTCGAAGCTATCGAGAAACTTGTTGTCGATCCGGTCGGGTGCGGACGCTAGAACCTCGCGCCCTTTTTGCGTGAGCACATGCTGGTTGCGTCTAGGGCTCTCTAGCAGCCCCGCCTTCGACAGGTATGTTCGCGCCCAGTGCGCTCGGCTCTGCAGCACGGTAACACGACCGCTTGGGAGCAGTTCGACTGCCTCCTCATCGGTAACCTCGAATTCGGCCTTCAGGCATGGCACGCATTCTGCGACGTTTCGCGCGCCCTCTCCGAATAGGCGAAGGACCGGCAGCATCAACGTCTCGTAATCAGGTATCGGCATGTTATCTCTCAGGGAATGAACGGCGGCGATGCTTCCGCCTCAGCAGTTGTTGACCGCGGAAGTCGCGCCGTCGAACAACGTCGGCAGTTAAATCTGGCAGACCCCTCTGCGCGGCTACTGCCCGTCGCGCTAGCTTGTCTTTGCTTTGATAAATGAGCGAATCTTCTGTCCGAGTTCATCTGCTCTCTCGTAAGAGAATCCTCGCGAGAAATGTCGCTCGGTCCACACTTCGCCGGTGTGGTCGATGCTTCGCAGTGCTCCTTGAGCATCGTCGCCATGCGCCACTATCAATCTCGGCTGGATCGTGCGCAGAAGAAACTGAAATGGCCTCAGATTGTCATCATGTGACGAAGCGACATCATCAGACGCCGTGGAAAAGATGTTCGTTTCTAGGACCGGCAACCCTGAAGCATCTACAACGCGCTGGATCATCCGCCTGGTAGCACTGACCGTCTGTCGACGCGTTCTTCCTGGCTTTAGGGGCCGAGAGGCCCGATGACGTTCGTAGGCAAGCTGCCACGCCTTCTTGTCATAGCCCCGGTCCGTCCAGAACGACCAGAAGTCGGCGCCAATATCGGTGGCAGGATTATAGCCTACCAGAAAGACCTCACACTCCAACGGAGAGCCTGAGCATACAAACGGCCTCGCACGGCTTGGCCGACCAATTATCTCGGCGAGGTCCGACTCAAACTGTCTTAAATTCATCGCTTGTTCTCCGCGAGTTTCTCAATCCCCTTCTCGATGATAGCTTCTATTAGCACCCTCCGAACAAGCAGAAACTCGTCGTATGGCATAGTCTGCAAGCTTCAGGCATCGCGTGGTCGCTCATCACCTTCCTCTCGACTTAAATCTCCAGTGGCGGCAGGGCACGGACGATCTTCATCGTTTCTAAGCTGACGGCGATGACGCGGCGGAGCAGGTCGAATGGGTTATCCGAGCAGACCGCGAAAGACCGCAGCGGCGTCGAGGTGTCTTTCGTCCATTCCCGCACCGTCTGGGCCATCAGTGCGAGAGACGGGATCAGGAACAGGACTTTGCCGTCGGCCCCGACCAGATCCTCGGCAATCTTCAGCGCAGTGAAGGTCTTGCCAGTGCCGCAGGCCATGATGATCTTGCCACGGCCATGCTCAGCCAGCCCGGCGCGCACGGCTGTCAGGGCGTCGGTCTGATGGGGGCGTAGCTCTTTCTTGGGCTCGAGCACCACCTCCTGCTTTGCCGCGAACAGTCCCCATTGGATAGGCGAGGCGCGCATGTCGGTGAGGCCGATCCGCAGGACCGGGATGATTTGACCGATCAGCATGGTCTCGGCATTCTCCGACCATGCCGCCTCGGTCGAGTCCATCACCACGCGCCGCACGAAGGGCGCTTTATTGGAGGCCGAGATGAAGGAGTCGATGTCGGCCTTCGCGATCTTGTCCTCGGTTGCGTAGAACTTGCACTGGATCGCTGCGAAGCCCTCGTGGCCGCGCACCTTGGCCACGAGGTCGATGCCGACATCCTTGCCGCCCCAAGCGTTCTCAGCGGCCCAGTCGGCCCAAGTCCAGACCTGCTCATATTGCTCGGCCTGCACCGGATCATGCGTGAGGTAAGCCGCGCAGAGCCGCTCATAATAGGTGCCCTTCTCTCGCTCGGTGATCGCCGCAGCCCGGTAGCTGGCGAGGAGGTCGTCAAGCGAGGAGGTCATAATGGTCACCGTGGAAAAGTCATTGCCGCGACCATAGGGGCGAACTTGCTGTTCGACAATCTACCGCTTGGGAGGTTTCCACGACAGGATGTCGCGCCAACGCCAGCGAAGGTAACGCGCCCCACCGAGCAGGCATGCCCCGACCACACACCCTATTGTCAGACTTGCCCAATCCTGTCGGTAGATGCCCAGCGTCGCCATAACCAGAAATATGACCCCGACATTGCGAAGGAAGGCGAGCAGCACTTTGCGCCGTTCAAATTTGATCCGTTCGATGTCGCGGACGAGCTTGACCATAGCGATCTCCTGATTATTCACCTCTCATTATGACTGCTGAGATGCGACTTTGTCGGGCGGGACCGGCGTCCTAGCTACGGTGCCTCAGCATTCGATCACGTTCGAGCCGTGGGAAATCGCGGTCAATACCGCTATGACACGCGCGTGTTTAACGCGTCCCCTTGTAGAATTTCTACGCGGCGCGCTCCAAGACGGGCTTCGAATGACAAAGCAAAAACAAAACCGAGACAATGACTATTACCTGGAACGCATGAAACTCGAGCGTCCGGACGTGTTCGCCGACTATCAGAAGGGCAAGTTCAAGAACGCGTCGGAGGCGTTCGTCGCGGCGGGACTGCGCAAGCCGAAAGACGGATTGAAGGCGCTCCAAGCCGCGTGGAAAAAGGCGACGCAGGCTGAGCAGGACGCGTTCAAGGTCTTTATCGGGTGCGGTGCTTCTGCTGCGGGTGCTGCGGCCTTGTCGGTAACAGTTGGGGCGTCCGTCGGGATCTCTCCCATCCACGTCGACCGGAAGCTGACGCCCTTGGCCGCGACCGCGATCATGGACATCATGCACCGCCGCGGGATGAAGATGGGCGAAGTGATGCGCGAGCTGGGCTTCGATGCGCTCGACGCGTCTCTGGGGATGGCCTTGCAACGCGGAACACGGCTTCAACCGGATCTTCTCGCCACCCTCGAACCTTGGCTGCTCACCAACGGCGCAACATCATAGCCAGAAAACGCCATACCGCAGCGACGCATCCCGCTCTGCTGCCGTTCCCCGATGCCTCAAGGAGATGGCGACGAAGCCGAAGACGGCACATGCTGCGTAGAGTTTCTACGGAAATCCACCAGAAAGAGGCCGTGCATTGCAGCAGGGCCAATGAACATGGCTCACCTAGACGATGCCGTAGTGAGGCAATTTCCTCAGTTCACGTTCTTCATCCGAGAGATCCTCTCCTTCGGCGCATTTCGAGACCGGAGCGTCCGTGCTCAGCTTCCCCAATTCCGCCACCGGATCATTATCCACGTCATCATGGCCTGGAACGTCCTCGCGGTCGAACTCCGCCCGCGCGTGGATAAGCTTCTCAGCCTCATAGCGATGACGCCGGACCCCAACCTCTGTCCAAGGGCGCTCCCAGCCGGTGAGCAGGCCGCGACGGTTGAGAAGGTCCGCGAACGACCGATGCGACAGGTCGCGATATGCCGGGTCTTCCATTAGAACGTCTGCGATCCGATTGACGATGTCAGCCGCGCGAGTTCTGCGGGCCTTGGTGGAAGCGACATTCGCTGCCTTCTTATCATTATGCCTTGATCTATATACTATGACGAGAGACGGACCGGCATGAGACTGCTTCCGGTAGCGGTGCCTTGTGGCTCTTTGAGATGAAGAAGCCGCTGTTCCGGTCGTCCTTGCGCGTGGCTTCTGTGTTGCCGTCTCTCTAGGCGTTCGATTGGTTTCGTGCCGATTTCGTTTCCGTCTCGCGCTCCGTCTCTCGAGGAAAAGCCGTTTTGGGCTCGATTTTTGTCAATTTAATGTTAAGCCAGCCTGATTTCGTCAATGTTTTCAATAGGCGTTGCTTTACGTCCGGCTCGGAAATGTTAAGTTTGCGGCCCTCGGGCTTAACATTTGGGCGCTGATTTTTAACATTCTGCCCTAGGAACTTAACATTTTGGTCCGCGAACTTAACATTTTCGGCCCGGTGGAGCCGAAAATGTTAACCGACGTAAAGCTGGTCGCTCATTCAATGGATGAGCGGCGATCTCCCGCCCCGGCGACCAAACTTTGACGCAATGAGCCTTAGCAGACGATCGACCCTACAATCTGCTGCTCAGCAGCATTGCGACAAGTTTCCGTTCGGTCATTCCCGCAGCTAGATTCGCGCCAGCATCAGAACCTAACTGGCGACAGTCAAAGTCGGTGTGCAGTCACTGCCCCGCCTGGTATCGGTTCTCAGGTAACCAGAGGCCAGCACCAGCAGGATCATCTAGCCTCGTTCCGCGGCTCACCGCGCAGCCCTGCCGGGCACTAGCTCATTGTCGCCGAGCCCAAGGTCCTCGCGCTCCGACCGCCTGCCGATGCGTCATGGCTCCTCGCCGCATCAGAGCCCATAGCGCGACTTCATGGCTCTGTCCCCTTGTTTGCCGATCGGCCGCCTGCAACGACTAAGGGGGAGGGCGTAGGGCTTGCCTCTGGCGCCGCCGAGCCTTCGGGATAGTCCAGGCAAAGAACCCGCACTGCCAGCTCCTGGAGGAGCCACGCGGCGACGGACGGCTGGATCATGATCGCCCGCAGGCAGGTCACGGCGGCTTCGGACGGCTGGGCGTCAAGGCCGCCGGTGCGCCAGACGTGGCGCATCAGCTCGTTCATGGTCATCAGCCGCAGGCAGGACTGGATCTCGGTGAGCTTCCGGTAGCGCTCCTGATTCTCGGCGCTTTGCGTTTCCATCGCGTGGAAGTCGTAGACCTCCTGCATGAACGACTGCTTCGGGTCGAGGATGGCCAGGCACTCGGCGAGCCTTGCCCCGATCGAGGCGGACCCGGACGACAGATCGGGCCATGGGGCGCCGGAAGCGGGAAGCATAGTCTCGATCTCCTGCGTGATCTCGATGAGGCGGATCAGGTCGGTCCCCGGCAGCGGGGCGCCCTTAAGCGAGTCCCGCCATTGCAGCAGCTCGGAGCGGAAGATGTCGAGCCCGATCATCTGCGGCACGACTGATCTGCCGTCGGCGGCGGCGAGGACGGTCTCGCGCAGGTGACGCACGATCTCGCGCGGGATGGCGCCAGCGAAGACCCTGAGAATTCCGATCGCCGCATCGTCGATTCGGACCGCACTCCCCTGATCGTCTGCCAGTCGGCGATGCACCATTGCCTGCGCGGCGCCGGAGGACATGCGCTCGATGCCGAGCACGTCCTCGAAGGTGCTCTCGAATATGTCGCGCCCTTCGGCCATACGGTTGCGGAAGGCGGCAGCGGCATCTTCGGAGATCGAGATCACGTAGTAGCAGCCGCGCTGGAATAGCGCCCCCTTCAGCTCTAGGAGCACGCTCTTGACGTGCAGCGGATCTGACATCTTGTCGAGCTCGTCGATGATGACGATCAGCTTGCCGTTGTAAAAGGTCAGCAACAGCGACACGAAGCCCTGATAGTGATCTGTCAGGCTCTGCAGCGTGAGGTTGCGCGCCGCCAGCGTGCGCTTGCCGGCCAGTGTCAGGCCGCGGAAGCCGAAGCCGGCGCTCGCCTCCCGGCCTTCCGAATAGTTCAGGAGCTCCATGAACTCGGTGCAGGCGCGCATCAGCACCAGCAGGCGGAAGTTCAGGAGGCCGCGGGCAACGAAATTGATTGCGCGCAATATCTCGGGAAGCAGGCAGAGCACGAGCAGGGCCCCGAGGACCCAGGCGTAGGGCACGCCCGGCAGCGCCCCCGCGCGCGCGGTTATGTTCTGCAGCGAGAAGACACCCGAAGCCGCTACGGTGGAGTCGGCCGCCGCCGGACCGAGTGTGCGCCCCTCCAGGATGCCGACGTAGCGCGCCAGGACGGCCCGCAGCTCCCGCAGCCGATCGGGCTCCAGGAACAAGGCTTCGAACGCCGCCTGCCTCTCCGTAGGCGCTGCTGCCGAGTCCTTGAGAACGGCGACATTGTCGTAGAAGGCGGCGATCAGTGAGAGGCTCGCCCAGTCAGGCGAGATCAGGCCCTGCGACGTGGCGTTGCCGGGGTCAATGCGCAGGATCCTCCGCAAGTCCGCGCTCACGCCCTCGAGATGCGGCGCTAGCCGCGGGTCGCCCCGGAGGACAGCGAGCGCGCCGATGCGCGTCTCGAACTCTGCGCTGATGTCTGAGCCGTAGGGGCTAGGACCATTCAATATCGAACCACGATTTCCGACTATCCGCCGTTCGAATTCCTCCTGGAGAAACGCGAAGGCCTTCTGCACCTCGGACGTTGCCGGGTCGTGAAGCTCCAGCGGATTCAGACCGAACACGCGCAAGAGCCCGCTATCGTTAAAACGAACACTGGCGGTATCGGCGATTCGCAGTTGGGTGTCGCTCCGCAGCCAGGCGTCGCGGTCCACGAGCACCGACTGGTCGAAGCCGTCGATGCGGCCGGCCACGAGGTCGAACCCCGCCTCGCCCGGGATCGGGGTGATCGCGTGACGGTCGCCGACAACAGCTTTCTCCTGCGGGAGCGCGCCGTCGATCTGCGCCAGAAGCGATGCCAGACGAGCGACCTCCGCGGCCCGCGCTTGCTCGAAGGCCGGGACGAGGGTCGAGACGGCAGTGGCGGCATTTGCGGCCCTCAACTCAGCGATGGTTTCACTTGCGCCGCTGTTAACTTCACTGTCAAAGATTTCCTGTCTTAAGGTCTCAGCTTTGAGCTGCCTTACCGAATGGCCAAAAACGGGAAGCTGCTCGCCTCGAAGCTGCACCCGGTCGGGAATGCTCAGCGGCGGCCCGAGGAGCGGGGCACCGCCGGCGAACTGGCCGCCGAGCAGGTAGACAGCTGCGATCAGCAGGCAGCCGATCGCCAGCGGCCAGCGGATGCTGCGGATGAACTCCTCGATCGCACGTTGGGTCTCGCTGCGGTGGCCGTAGAGCACGCTGCCCGCGTCGTCGATCGCCTTCTGGCAGAGGGCGCGGCTGATCGACATCAGGAACGAGAGCTTGTCGTCGCTCTGGTAGGAGACCGGGGCGACGGTCCAAACCACGCAGCGCTCGCGCCGGAACCGGTCCATCACCGCGCCGAGCAGCGCCGACTTGCCGGCCCCGCGCAGCCCGGTCACTCCGATCACGCCGCCGTCGGACTGGAGGATCAGCCGGCTCATGCGGTCGAGGTAGCCGTCCTCGCCGACGTAGGTTCGCGAGTCCGGATAGATCGATAGCGACGCCGGGGCCACGCCTTCGCTGGGTTTCGAGACGAGCGGGCGCTTCAGCGCGAGCGCGAGGGTCATAGCCACCCCGACGATCGCAAAGACGAACATCGCGTTCGCGCGTGGCTCGCCGTGGAAAACGATCGGACTCCATCCTCCGACCGTCTCAGCGATGGCGACGCCCATGCCGGCTTCTCCGCTTATTACGAGAGTGAGGAAGCCAAGCAGGCTAAGGTGGGAGAGGACCGTTCGAAGCGAAATATCCTGCAGGTAGCTGGCGCCGAGCAAGGCAGGTGCGAAAATTGCTGTCCAAACAGCTCTATCTGCCGCGAGAAGGTAGTCCGCGAGCGTCATCGCAACTACGATAAGCCACGGAAAGAACGCGACCGCCCAAGGGGTGCAGCTGCTGGCAAGCCCGGAGCTAAACGCGAAGTGGCCGAGGAGCCAGCGCAAGCCGGCGGCGATCCATACCACCGCCTGGCGGTATGCGAGAAGCGCGAGCAGCGCAAAGCAGAGCTGGGCAAGCAGATTCGCGGCGAAGGTTACGTATGCGAGTGGGACGGTATCCGCTTCCCCGAGAGGAGCCTCGAACCCGAACGGCGCGAGCGCCAGAAGCGCGCCTGCCATGACCATGCCCATGATGGCGAGCGGACCGTAGCGCGGCGCGACCTTCCGCTGCATCGTCCGAGCGAGCTCTTCTCTCTGTCCCAAAACCGCGATACATGCCAGAAGAACCGCGCCGAGCGCCCAGCTGAGCGATTCGGCTCGTATGATCGGATCCGAGACTCCCGCGAGCGTTCCCAAGCCGCTCGCCACGGCCAGCGCCACGATGAAATAGCCAAAGGGATAGTTGAACAATCGTAATGCCGCTCGAGTCATGAGTGACCCTCGTCGAACCATGACTAAGGTTTAGCACATTTCTCTTCGCTCGCAATGCGCATGCAATCCCGGCCATTGCGCTGCCACAGCAGGCGTTCTCCGTTTACGATGCCGCACTGCCGACAGGCCGCTCCCCACCCAGCAGAACAGTTTGGCGGAGATGTTGCGTCTTGCTCTACCGCATCTGCAAACGGCAGCTTAGTCCGCGTCATAGTCGCCCCGCCTCTTTGACTATCCGATGGGGCACCCTCGGCGACAACCGCGGCTTCGCTTAACTCACCGGTCACTAACCCGGAGGTTTCAGGCAGCCCCGCATATCGGACACTGGCCGCACCCCATCACGCAACCGAGCATTTTCTAGGACTTCGGTATTCTCTGAAGTCCCCACCCGACGCGCGTCTCAGCGGTCGCTACGGTCGATCTGTAAGCAACCTGAAAGAGATCGAGATGACGGCACCCCATTCAAGCAGTCCCGCTGCAAAGCTTGTCGCTGACCGCGTGCGTGACCTTGCACACCGCAAGACGCAGGCCGAGATCGCAGCCGCGGCGGGTTTCTCAAACGTGAACATGATCAGCTACTTGAAAACGGGAAAGAGCAAGATTCCGTTCGATCGGGTGCCCTCATTGGCGAAAGCGCTTGAAGTCGATCCGGCATATCTCATGCGTCTGGCTCTTGATCAGGCCATTGGTGAGACGGCAGCAAAGGCGATCGTGGAAATCTTCGGAACGCCCGCGACCGAGAACGAGCGCGCATGGCTCGACGAGATCCGCGACGCATCGGACAATACCGATCCCCGGCTGACTTCGCGTTCGCGCAGCGCGTTGCGGGGAATCTTCGGAAAATGAGCGATGGTCTTTTCGTAGTCCCCAAGGGGCCGGTGGGACCCTGGGACCAACTGAGCGAAAACGAGAGGGCTTGGATCGAACTCATCCGCGTCATTTCTGGCGGACGGGATCCGAAGCCCTCGCTGTCTCGTGTGCGGGCGCTGCGCGAACTGGTCGACGCTGGATGAGGCGTGTAGCGGGGAATGCTCAGGCGTTCCCCGCTGAACTCACTGTTGGACTGGAAGCGCGCGCAGCCAACTGGCGAAGCTCGTCTCGGTCACCACGCTCGAGGCGAGATCCTCCATCATCTGAACGCCCTTTCGAGGCTCCGGTCGGAGGTTCAGCCCGTTCAGCCGCAGGAAGGTAAAGGCGGCAACAAAGGCCGTGCGCTTGTTGCCGTCAACGAAGGCATGCGCCTTACTGATTCCGAAAGCGTATGCGGCCGCGATATCAAACGCGTCCGGCGAGCCATAGGCCGCCAGGTTCATCGCACGCGCACAGCCCATCTCAAGAAGTGCCGGATCGCGCATCCCCGATGCGCCGCCATGCCGTGAGATTTGGCGGTCATGTATAACTGTCAGCGCGCCAAGGGGCACCCAAATCCAGTCTGTCACGCGAGGGCCTGCAGCAGGTCCCGGTTCTCGTCCATCACGATCTCGGCCGCGGCCAGCGCTGCCTTGAGGGTCGGGTCCTCAACCATAACCTTCAAGCCGCCGTCATCGGTGCGCACGACATAGAGGGTATCGCCTTCTTTGGCGTCGAGCAGCGTCAGCATCTCGGTGGTAAGGGTCATCACGGCCGAATTCCCGACCTTGCGGATTTTGGTCTCGATCATCGCGGCCTCCATGTATGCTCATCAGTATACACTGTGGAAAGTTGAACAGCAACTTTGTCGCTACGTCTACACTGACCTTCGTCGGACGAACGAATCGAAGGGGTTCCAACATCGTCATTTGGCGGTCACATGAGACGAATAGTCGGTGCCAGAATTGCGCCCAAATTTGGTGCCGGAGGAGCCTGCAACTAACTGATTTTACTTATATAGGAAAGAATTCAATCCTCTCTCGCAGCACCATCTCACCAAAATGACCAGAATCGCTACCCGAAAGGCCACCTAAGACATTGAAGGGAAACGAAGTTTCGATATTTCCATAACCTCCATTCCGGCAGTACCTCAAAGGCTCTGTGAAAGCCAATCTGAGCACTGTTTGCTTCATCGCGAAGGTGCCTTTTTCGTAGAGATACCAAGGCTTTGACAGGAACATGAAGGTGAGTTCAATAAGTTCCTCCAGCCGTCCCTTCGGTGGCACCAGCTTGGCAGATTTGTCCTGCAGCAGTATCTTCTGGCGATCCAGCTTCTCGATCCGCTCTTCGTACTTCTTCACGACCGACGGCGCGCTGGCCTCGACAATGCGATCAAGCATTTGCTCGACTTGCTTCTCGACCTCGGCAAGCTGACGCATCATCTCGTCCTTGGCGGACCGAGCTTCGGCAAGACGCATCTCCCAGGCATCGCACAGCATCGCCTTGGCAACCTCGAAGAGCGGCTTGGCGGGCTGTAGAGACTTCAGGACACCATCGAAGCCATTTTCCACCGCTGCTCGCGAAATGGACTTACCCTTTGAAGGGCAGCCGCCCGTCTGGCAGCGATAGTAAGCATAGCGCTTGCGGCAGCCTGTCGACCAAGCAGCAGTATAGGGATTGCCACAGTCCGCGCATGCAACATGACCACGCAAGGGGAAGTCCTCGTTGAAGTCCTTCCGTGCTGACGCTCGCTTCTTGCCGTCCAAAACTTCGAGTGTCCACTTAACCTTCTTGGCTAACGAATTTCATGACGGTTTCGATCGGTCTGCGCCCCATGTTGCGGTAGCCGAGATGGGGCCTTTCGGTGTTGTAATGGACGAGCCACGCATCGAGATCGGCCTGCAACGCATCGACGGTTTCGTAGAAGGTCTCGCGCATCTTCACCCGGACAAACTCGTCCAGGACCGTACCG
>NZ_SDEB01000003.1 GCF_004522175.1 Paracoccus ravus
CAGGAACACCCCCTGCGCATACCAGTCCTTTGAGGCCGCTTGCGGGGTGCGATACAGCCAGAGCCGCGGGCCTTCATGCGTCTCGATCCGCCAATAGTCCCGCGCGCCATAGCGCCAGGCCGGAGCCCAGCAGGCCGAAACCAACACAGCAAAATGGCGCGGAAATCGTCTCGACCTCTGCCGGGCTGCGCGGCGGCTTGCTCTACATCATCAGTGAGAATTGGGCGATGGCGCATCGGCTCATCGCGAGGCGGGGCGACGCCGAGATGCCGACGCCATGCGGCACAGGGAGATCTCGTCGTGACGAATCGCGACATGACGACACTCCGCAAGAGATGGGTCTTGCATCCGCGTCTCGGTGTCGTCGCCCAGCACATCACCCCTGACGAGCGCACCAACAGCAAAGGTGCGACTGTCTCCGAGGCCGAGATCGATTGCCATCGCGCGGATCGAGATGCCAAGCTTCAAGCCTAGCGACTGGTTGCCAATTCGAACTGGGTATGAAACACGAGTTCGAGAACTTGGTCGGCGAGTTCATGGACGACGCAAACGACCTCTAGAGCCAGATCGCCCTTGGCAGCAAGCGCGGGAGTGGGGTGTATTTAAACGCGGCCTATACGACGACGGCATCGATGGCCATCGCCGCGCCCAGACCTTCAAGCTGATCTGCTCGATGGGCTTCTGACAGCTGCTCCTGACGGTACCGATCCGCGCCGGGCGGTTGACGGATCGGGCGATGGCCCGCAGTCTTTCCTCGGTCGGCTCGGGAGGCAGCCATGCGCTATTTCGATTTCAGTTCGTGGCACGGGGTGTTCACGACGCTTTTGGGGCTCGCGGTCTTTACCCTTGTGGGCGTCGGGATCCGCGTCCTGATGCTGCTCACCATCCAGCAGCGCCAGCAACGCATGAACCGACAGATCAACGAGCGCCTGCGCGTTCTGATCGCGGCCTATAAAGCGCTCGGGGGCTCCTTTACCGGTGAATTGCGGGTGGATCCGAGCCATATGCGCGAGTTGCGCCAGAGGCAGGCTGACGAGGGGATCGAACTTCCTGTCCCGGGCTCGGACCGGGCGCGCCGGATCCGCGACGCGGTCGAGGCGGCGCTCTCGGACATCATCCTGCTTGGCACCGAGGAACAGGTGCGTCTTGCCAGCCGCGCCGCTGCTGAAATGGTCGCCGGACGGCCGATCCACACCGCCGAGTTGGTCGTATCGCTGCGCGACTTCATCCGCGAGGCGCTGGGTCTTGCCGCCGTGCCCGCCGATGCCGAGATCCCGAGCCAGGGCCCCGCGCGTCCCAACAGCAGTTCAAGCCGTGCCGGCGGAAAGGAGAGCGCGGGGGCTGGCTCGAAGGCGGGCGGCGGAATGGGCGGCGCGGGAGGCGGCGGCGGGATGGGCATGGGTATGGGCCTGCACCATTCCCGCGAGGATGAATAGGAAGTCGGTGAGGATTTCTATCGGAACTTAGGTGCTGCATACCAATCACGCCGGTCGCAGATGGTCGTAGGGTCCTGCGTTTCATTCGCAATTCTGGCCGATCCGCGCCTGCGCGGGGGATGTTTTTACGCGCACTCAGGGCAAGGCGGGGCCACGGCCGAGACGCTCACCCCGCTCTCCTGCGCAAGCCGCAGCTACGGCTGCGCGACCTGATTGGCAAGCTGGACGCTGAGCTCGGATGCGACCCATAGGATCCTGGCCTCTTCATCGCCGACCGCAACAAGACGATGGCCCATCGAACTGTCGAAATAGCAACTGTCGCCTGGCTTCAGGATCAGGGGGGCGTAAAGCTCGGTCAGAAGCTGAACCGCACCCGACAGGACATAGATGAATTCCTCTCCGCGATGGCGGATCTGGTCGGTCGCTGGACCGGGCGGGATGGTCGCGACTATCGGAAAGAAATGCTTGTTCGAGATATCGGCCGAAAGCAGTTCGTAGCCGTAGCGCTCGGTCTGGACAGGGATGCCCTTGCCGGCGCGCGTCACGCTGCGACGCCCCGCCCCCATTTGCGAGGCGCGCTCGTCGATAAGGGTCTCAAGCCCCATTTCAAGCCCCGCCGCCAGCCGGACAATGCTGTCGTAAGTCGGAGACATGCGGTCGTTTTCGATCTTGGAGATCGTCGATGAGGCCAGCCCGCATTTGGCTGCGAGTTCGCGGACGGTCAGGTCCCGTTCCTGTCGCAGCGCCTTGATGCGCGGGCCGAAACCCCGGATGCGCTGGCGAATTTCATCATCTGTCGGCATGGTTCACGCCCCTTGGGTGATCATTTTATCTTTTCGGCCTAAAGGCCTAGCCGCAGGTCACGGGTCCAGGGGCGATCCTTGCCACCTAGCATCCGATCCGCCCGAAAGGCAATCTCAGGTTCTTCCTGCCTCGGGTGCCCCTGCGGCAAATGGTCTAGACATATCAACTTTTCGTTTGACGCTCGGCGTGATTTCTGTTCACTATAAGAAACAAGATGCCTATCCGATACAAGTTGTTTATCGGATGTGCGGGCTCCGGCCCACCGAAATTCAATCGATCTTGCCGGCATGAAATCGGTCAAGAATGACCGGGAGGAAAGACGTGACAAAACGACATTTGGCGCTTGACGACATGATCGTCGCGCTTGGCGAAGTGCTGCGCGCGAATGGCTGCTCGCACGATGTGGCGCAAGCGCTTGCGACGAATTGTGCCTCGGCCGAGCGTGACGGCAGCAAGAGCCACGGGCTCTTTCGTATGGCGGGCTATGTCTCGACCCTGCGTTCGGGCTGGGTGGATGGTCACGCCCGGCCGGTCGTCGAGGATGCCGCCCCCGGTTTTGTGCGCGTCGATGCGCAGAACGGCTTTACCCTTCCGGCCCATGACGCCGCCCGCGCTCTGGTCGAGGAAAAGGCCCGCCAGAATGGTATCGCCGCGCTTGCGATCCGCAATTCGCACCATCTGGGCGCGCTTTATCTGGATGTCGAACCCTATGCGGAAAAGGGCCTGATCGCGCTCTCGGTCATCAATTCCATGGCGGTGGTGGTGCATCCCGGCTCGACCAAGCCGGTCTATGGCACCAACCCCATCGCCTTTGCGACGCCCCGCGCCGAAGCCGGGCCGCTTCTGTTCGATTTCGCCACTTCGGCCATGGCGCATGGCGATGTACAGGTCGCGGCCCAGCAGGGCCGCCAGCTTCTGCCCGGCACCGGCGTCGATGCCGAGGGCCAGCCGACGCAGGACCCGAATGCGATCCTGTCCGGTGGCGCGCTGCTGCCCTTTGGCGGTCACAAGGGCATGGCGCTGGCCATGATGGTCGAGATCCTCTGCGCGGCCCTTGTCGGCGGACAATTCTCGTATGAGGTCGATTGGAGCGAGCATCCCGGCGCGCATACCCCGCGCACCGGCCAGACGCTGATCGTGATCGACCCCACGGCGGGTGCGGGCAGCCTTGCGCCCTTTGCCGCGCGCGTCGAGGCGCTCATTCAGGAAGTTCTCTCGGGTGGTCCGGTCCGCCTGCCGAGCGAGGAAAGATATCCGGCGCGGGAAATCGCGGCCAAGGAAGGCATCGCGGTCGACGCGGCCCAATGGGACGCCATCCTTGCGCTGAAGGCCCCGGCCGAGGCCGTCCAAGCCTAAAGCATTCTGATCAACGGATCAGCCCAATCAACCCATCCTCAGGAGGAGATGGCATTGACGACACATGTCCCCAGTGCAGCCCATCGGCGCAAGGCTCTGATCGCCAGCCTGATCGGCAGCTCTATCGAATGGTTCGACTATTTTCTGTATGGCACCGCGGCGGCGCTGGTGTTCAACAAGCTGTTTTTCGTCAGCGAAGACCCGACGATGGCCTTGTTGCTATCCTATCTTTCCTTCTCGCTGACCTTCTTCATCCGTCCGATCGGCGGGGTGATCTTCGCCCATATCGGTGACCGCATCGGCCGCAAGAAGACGCTCGTGATCACGCTTTCGCTGATGGGCACGGCGACGGTCGGGATCGGCCTGCTTCCGAGCTATGAATCCATCGGCATCTGGGCGCCGATCCTGCTGGTCGGCCTGCGCATCATCCAGGGTCTGGGCATCGGCGGCGAATGGGGCGGTGCACTGCTTCTGGCCTATGAATATGCGCCCGAGAACCGCAAGGGCTTCTTCGGCTCGGTCCCGCAGATGGGCGCGCCGATCGGCATGCTGCTTGCGACCCTGTCGATCACCAGCATCCTGGTGCTGCTGCCCGAGGAAAGCTTCCTGTCATGGGGCTGGCGCCTGCCCTTCCTGCTCAGCGCCTGTCTGGTCTTCCTGGGTCTTTGGATCCGCAATGGCATCGACGAAACCCCGGATTTCAAGGAAGCAAAATCCTCTGGCAAGGTTTCGCGCATGCCGCTGGCCGAAACGCTGAGCACGCAATGGCGCGAGGTGCTGATCGCGGCCGGTCTGAAAGTCGTCGAAACCGCGCCGTTCTACATCTTCACGACCTTCATCGTGAGCTATGCCGTGACCAATCTCGGCTTTGCCCGCGAAAGCATCCTAACGGCGGTGATGATGGGTGCGGCGGTGTCCTCGGTGATGATCCCGGTCATGGGGCTTGTCGGTGACCTGATCGGCCGACGCCTGCTCTTCGTGCTGGGCGCGCTGGCGATGGGGCTCTTTGCCTTCCCGTATTTCAACATGGTGAATAGCGGCAACACCTTCTACCTGTCGCTTGCCACGATCATCATCTTCGGCTTGATGTGGTCGCCGATCACTGCCGTGCTGGGCACGCTCTGCTCGGAGATCTTCGCGACGAAGGTGCGTTACACCGGGATTACCCTGGGCTACCAGATCGGCGCGGCTCTCGCGGGCGGGACCGCACCGCTGATCGCGACCTGGCTGATCGGCAAATATGACGCCTGGCAGCCGGTGGCGCTCTATATCATGCTGCTTGCGGCGATCTCTCTGGCCAGCGCCTTTGCGATCCGCAACCGCACCGTCCATATCGGCGGCAAGGTCGCGCAACCCGCCGAGTAAGCGGCTCCTCATGGATGAAACGAACGGCGCCCCGTGGGGCGCCGTTCTGCATTCCAGACCCGCGGAGGGCATGCAACGGGCGCCGCAGCGAAGGGTCGCGGGTCGCCGACGAATGAACAATCCGGTGCAGGAACGTGCAAGACGGCCCTGCACCGGGTCGGCTATGCTCTCTGGGATGAACGGCGTCCAGTTCGCACAAGGCCCTGCTGCCCTGGCAGGGACGATCGAGCGGCGCGCAGGACAGCAACCCCATTGAGGAGGCGGCGCGATGATCGAAGAAGATTATACCAGTTCCGGTGGCGTCAGGATCCATATGCGCGGCTGGAGCCCTGAGGGCCCGGCTCGGGCCGTGGTCGTCATCTGTCACGGCGTCAATTCGCATGGTGGGCAGCATGGCTGGACCGCCGAGCAAATGGCGCGGCATGGCCTTGCCGTCTACGCGCTGGATCTGCGCGGGCGCGGCCAGTCCGAGGGTGAGCGCTTTTATGTCGAGGATGTCGCTGATTACGTCGCGGATCTCGCGGGCATGATCGAGATCGCCAAAGAGCGCCATCCCGGCCTGCCGGTCTATCTGCTGGGACACAGCGCGGGCGGTGTCGTGTCCTGCAGCTATGCGCTGCAACAACAGGATCAGATCGACGGGCTGATCTGCGAAAGCTTCGCCTTTCAGGTTCCCGCGCCGGGCTTCGTGCTCTCCGCCATCAAGGGGCTGAGTCATCTGGCCCCGCGTCTGGGCGTGCTGACCCTGCAGATGAAGGATTTCACCCGTGATCCCGAGGCCCTTGCCCGGCTTGAGGCAGATCCCCTGACCAAGGGCGAGACCCAGCCTGCCGCCACGGTGGCGGCGCTGGTGCGGGCAGATGAGGTGCTTGCCCGGTCCTTCGACAGGATCACCCTGCCATTGCTGATCCTGCATGGCAGCGAGGATCGCGCGACCGTCTGTAAGGGCAGCGAATTTTTCCACGCCCATGCTGGCGCGACAGACAAGACCCTCCAGATCTACGAGGGTCATTACCACGACCTGCTCAATGACCTGGGCAAGGAAGAGGTTCTGGCGGATATCCTCGCCTGGATAAAGGCGCGTCTGCCAGCCGAGGCGCAGACCGAACCCGCCCATTCGACGGCAGCAGGTCCCGCCTGATCGAAGAGCGCCGCCAAAGGCAGCGCGGCAAGGTCGGATCCCGCACAGTTTCGGGGCGCCCACCATTTGCAAGATGCGGATGTGGCTCTGGTCCCTCTTCCTCGGCGGGAGTCTCGAGAAAGAGCCGCTCACCCGCCTCGGCGAGGTCATTTGGAAGTCGGCGCCTCTGTTCCTCCGGGCAGCGCCGGGTTCACGCGCGCCCGTCCGGTTCCCAAATTTTAGGGGCCTTCACATTAAGTTTTTGTTCGGAACAAATACATATTTTTCTGACTTTTCCTACCAGTAACACACTGGAGATTGTACCATGACCAAGCTTCTCGCTTCGACCGCTCTGATCGTCTCGCTCGCTGCTCCTGCCTTTGCGCAGACCGCGACCGAACCGGCGACCACGACCGAGCCGATGACGACCCAAGCCCCGGCAACGGATGCAATGCCCGCCCCGGACGCCACCACTGCCCCCGCAACCGCTGCCCCGGCAACTACCGACCCGGCCACGACTCCGGCCACGACCGCCGCTGACGGCACTGCGACCGCGGCGGCCCCGGTTGCGGCGACCGATTTCGGCTATACCGCGATGGCGGACGACATGCTGGCCGAGACCTTTATCGGCAAGCGCCTCTATGTCTCCGAGGCCGATGTGGATGGCTCCGCCGCCATGAACGAGGTGGACGAGAACTGGGATGATGTCGGCGAAATCAGCGACCTCGTGATCAGCAAGGATGGTCAGGTCAAGGCCGTCCTGGTGGATATCGGCGGCTTCCTCGGCATGGGTGAGAAATCCGTTTCGGTGGCGATGGATCAGCTGATGGTGATCCGCGACGGAGATTCGGAAAACGACTACTTCATCGTGTTCAAGGCCGATCGCGCGGCACTTGAAAACGCGCCGGGCTTCGAACTGGCGGACTGAACCGGAACCGCAGAATGATTGCGACGCGCCCCATGCGGGCGCGTCCTCTTTTGTTCGTCTGAGAGTCCGGACATTCATGTTTCAACGCCGCCCCACCACGGAATTCGGTTATGGCGCAGCGTGGCCGGCGTCCCCGACTTCAAATTCGCGCTGATCGACTTCCCCATCGACTTGGCCCGCTACAAGGCTCGCGGCGTAAAAGGGCACATTCGGGCTCAGGCGCTGGTTGAGAAGCTATAAAACCGGCTCGGTTTTCTGCGCTTTCAGGGTCAGCCCCGCGACGTGACGCGCGTCGCCCTCTTATCGAAGGTCCTGTCTTCGACGCCCCTAGACTGAAAAGATGTCATCAGCCACGCGGGCCACGGTCAGATCGTCGCCAGGCAGGATCATCCGGCCCTCATCCTCAAAGTCGATAACGACGCCGTGCTCGCCTTGGCGCATGTGGTCGCGGATGAATGCTGCCGGGGCATCCAGCAGATCCGCATCGATGAACAGCTTGTCGATCCCCTGCTGATAGCCGCCGATCGTGTCGCTGCCATGCCAGCGCTGAAAGATGAACACATCCGCTCCGGCACCACCGTTCAGCGCGTCATTGCCGGTTCCGCCCTGCAGGGTGTCATTGCCCGCGCCGCCCGACAATCTGTCGAAACCCGCACTTCCGGTCAGCCAGTCATTCCCCGTCGAACCGACCAGCGAGTCATTGCCGCCGTCTCCATGCAGACGGTCATGTCCGTCATGACCCGACAGGGTGTCGTTCCCGTCGCTGCCCTGCAGGCTGTCATTGCCGAGGCCGCCGACCAGTTGATCGAAGCCCTCTCCGCCGATCACCCGATCGTTTCCGGTCCCCCCGGACAGACTGTCATGTCCTGCCCCGCCGCTCATCCAATCATTCCCGCCACCGCCATAGGCGCGGTCATTCCGGGCCGTCAGCCCGTAATCGTCGTTCAGCCCGGTGCTCTCGGTCGCTCCCGGAAGGACATAGGTCCGGCCATTGAAGTCTGCCGCCCAGTCTGCCCGGCTTTGCAATTGCCCCAGTTGCGTCGAGGGGTCGGAAACCGCGCCGAACCTGCCGATATCGATGCGAACGGAGCCATCCGTATCGGCAAAATTCTGCGTCGCCATCAGTACCCGGACATCGCGCCCCTCGACGCGCAGCGTCCCGAGTTGAAGCCCTATCCCGATGAAGCCCGCATCTTCGTCCAAAATATTGCCCCGATGTCCGGGACTGTTCATCAGGTGCTGATGCAGGCTGCGGATCTCGTCCCGCAGATCGGATTCCCCCGAAATGCTGACATAGGCGATGTTCTCGGCCGTCATCCAGTCTCCGGAGAGATCAAAGCCCGCCGCCTCGATCCGCTCTCGGGCAGAGGACCCGCCCCGTCCGGTATGAGAAAAGACGTCGCTCGCGAGCATCCAGTTGCTATGGGCCTGGGCGGAATCGTTGAGGCGCTTTTCGATCGCTAGTGACGGCAATCCCGCAGAAGCGCGGGCCTGATTGACCAGACCGACGAAGTAACGCTCATTGGCAGAAGCAAACGACATGGCGGCTCATTATCCAGTTCGGTACGTTTCGAGGATAAGGGCGAGCGTCGCAAGATGCAGGCCCCGATCCAAGTGTCCGGCCATCTTGGCTTATGCGGCAGGCTTGATGTCGCGCAAAATCGCATCTCGTCTTGGCGGAAAACCACCCACGTCCCGGCCAGAAGGCAGGTCGCGTCACTGCCGGATACTGGCCCAGACGCCCCACAGGATCAGCAGCACCCCAAGAAGCTGCATCCATAGAACGGCGTCCCTCCCCTGCGCCAGATCCAGCGCGACGCCGGACAGCATCTGCCCCGCGACCATGAGCCCGCCGGTCATGGTCGCACCCAGTCGCGCGATCAGCCAGCTGCCACTGGCGACAAAGGCGACGCCCAAGGGGCCGCCGATCCAGGCGAGCCAGGGCGCGGCCGATGCGCCCGGGGGCCAGAAGCCGATCGAGAGTTGCGCCGCCACAGCCAGCACGCAAAAGCCGACGAGATGGTTCCAGAACGAGGATTGCATCGCCGAGCTTTCAAGGGCCAGCCTGCCGTTGATCTGGCGCGACAGCGTGACCAGCATCCCCGCGACGAAGGCGATCAGGATCATGTAAGGCATCACCCCATCCCCCGAGCCCGGATAATCAGCAAGGTTCCCGCCAGAATGGCACCCAGGGCGATCAGGTCTTTCCGTCTGGGCAGGCGCTTCTGGATGCCCAAGGCACCGAAACAGTCAAAGGCCAAGGCCAGCACAACCTGGCCGGCAAGTCCGATCGCCAGCGTCCCAGTCAGGGCAAGACTGGAATTCGCCGCCTGCGAGGTCAGCATCACCGTCAATGCGCCCGATACGCCGCCCAGATAGGCCCAAAGCGGCGCGCGGCGCGTCGGCCGCGTCCCCGCCAAGCGCCGCTGGCGGATCGCCAACAGGGCAAGCGCGGCGACGACGGAACCCGTTCCATGCGCCGTCAGGGATGAGAAAAGCGGACTGGTATGAGCCGCCATGGCGCTGTTTGACAAGAGCATCAAGGTCAGTAACCCGCCCGTCGCCAGAGCCGCGACAATTTCGAGCGGCGCGTTTCGCCTCGAGGGGGATTGAGACGGCAAAGGCGGCATATCGGCTCCTTGGCTGGGCTGACCATCCGGATCGATGCAGGAGAAAGCGGTTATTGTCCCCACGTCAGCACTACAACTTCCCGTGAATTGGGTTCAATTCCGACGAAAGCGGCGGCATGTGCCCTGCATCTGTCCGCGTGCCCCCCGGTCTTGCCCCGCGCGACCGCAAAGCCCCCACGGGATGGATGCCGGACATAACGGGCAAAATGGAACTGGCGGTTTCGGGAATGTTCCCGAGGCCTCCCTGGTTTTTGACGGTCGAATGGACCGCTCGAAGGCGGTAATGATTGATGAGGTCATGATGACGCAATTCACCGGGCAGAACCGGATTCTTCGCGACTCGCTGATTGTGGGTTTTGCGATGTTCGCGGTGTTTTTCGGCGCAGGCAACCTGATCTTTCCGCCTCAGATCGGCTTTCTCAGCGGCTCGGGTTGGGCCGAGGCACTTGGCGGGCTGCTCTTGACCGGGATGCTCTTGCCCGTGCTGACGGTGATCGCACTGGGTTTGCGCGGCGGCAGCGTCGAGCGGCTGACCGCCCCGATCGCCCCCTGGTTCGGCTCGGCGCTGCTTTTCGTGTCCATGATCTTTCTGGCCTGGATGATCGCCATCCCCCGGACCGCAAGCGTCGCTTATGAATCGGGTTTCCTCACCCTTGCGCCCTCGCTTGATCGGGACAGGTGGATTTGGGTCTTCATCCCGCTTTTCATCGCGGTCTCGACCTATTTCGCGCTGGACCGCTCGAATGTCATCGACAGGATCGGCCGGTTCCTGACGCCTTTGCTGCTGGCGCTTCTGGGGATCATCGTGCTTTGGTCGATCCTGGCCCCTCTGGGCACCCCCGTCGATACCGGGGTTGGGGCGCCCTTTCGTCTGGGCCTGATCACGGGCTACCAGACCGGCGACGTCTTTGGCGGGCTGATGTTCGGCATCATCTTCATCGAGGCCATCCGTGATCGCGGTTATACCGCCGAGAATGGTTACCGCGCCGTGCTATGTGGCGCCGCGCTCGTGACCTTCATCGGTCTCTTTGTCGTCTATGGCGGGCTGGAATATCTGGGCGCGACCGGAACCGCAGCACTGAACGGGGATGTCACGCAATCCGAACTGCTGACGCGTCTCGTGGGCGCGCTTGCGGGAACGCTCGGGGCCAATGCGCTGGCCGTGGCCGTCATCCTGGCCTGCCTGACGACGGCGGTAGGGGCCACCGCCGTCCTGGGGGAATATCTGCGCAAATGGAGCGGTAGCCGCATCAGCTATCGAACGGCCGTCCTTATCGTTTCCCTGACGTCGCTGCTTCAGGCCTTTGGTGGCGTCGATTACATCGTCGCTCTGGCGGACCCGTTCTTCCGCCTGCTCTACCCGGTCGGGATCACGATCGTTCTGCTGGGCCTTGCCGCGCCATTCTTTTCGAATGACGGGGTCTGGAAGGGCGCCACGCTTATGTCCTTCCTGATGGGGGCATATGATCTGGTGCTTGGCGTTTCCGGCATGCTGGGCCTGAACCTGCCCGCGCAGTTTCAGCAGGCCTATGATCTCATCCCTCTGGCTTCGGTCGGTTTTGCCTGGCTTCTTCCCGCGATCCTCGGAGGCGTGGTCGGCGGCGCGCTGTGGCGGGCGTCAGGCCATCCGAATGTCGAGACCACCACGCTTTCCGAGATCTAGCGCGGCGATTGCGGATTGAGCGCAGGCAGGCTTGGCCCCGCCGCGCGCCGCCTGCCTCCGGCAGAGCGCACTGCCGTCGCCAGATCACGCCACGCCGCGTCCCGGTCGGAACCCGCAGGGTCGCGATAGATCGTCGCCCCGACGCTTGCCATCCGGTTCGATATCTCGGCCATTGCCCGAGAGCTCAGCGCCGGATCGCGCGCCCGCCATTCGCTCAGCCAATGCGAACTGGCCGGGTAATCCCGACTGGAAATCGCCTCGAGCAGCTTTTTGCGCGCATAGCCCTCGCTTGCGCGCCAGGTCTCACGCCAGGACAGATAGCTGCGTCTCGCGCGGGGCCAGATCCAGCGCAGCAGGGCAAAGGTCAGGACGGCTCCGGTCGCCAGTGCCGCCATGATCCGCCAATCCGGCGGGTTGCGGGGCGTGGTGCTGGCCGGAGGAGGGCCGGACACCGAAATCTCGAAGCCGGGAAGCGCGGCGCTTTCCACCTTACCCGAGGCCAGATTGAACCAGTCGATCCGAACCGGCGGCACCGTGCCCTCTCCACCTCCCAGGGCCATCAGCGTTTCGCTTTCGACCCGCGTCCCTGCAAGCCGGTCGGTTCCGCTTTCTTCGGTCACCTGCGGGGATGAGGGATAGACCTTGATCGCGGGGATCTGAACCTGCGGCAGCATCGACGGCAGGACGATCGGAGATGCCCCGTCGATCCGAGCCGTGACCGTGCGGATGACGCTTGCGCCCGGCTCGAGCCCGGTGGTCGGCCCGGACAATTCCTGCGTGAGGCTTAGCCCGTCAGCGGCGATAAACGGGTCGAGATCCTCTGCGCCCGGCGGAAGGATGCCGGTCAGGATCAGTGCCTCGGTCTGCAACGAAGCCCTGACGGGACTTGTGCCATCAGGGCCGATATAGGTCACCTCTACCGTCTGCGGCGGCAATGCGAACTGCCCCGGAACCATGGGCGTCAGCAGATAACGCCGCGACACGCCCGACCATGTCGCGCCATCGACCTGCCGACTGACGGCCGTCGACGACTTGGGCGGCTGGCGCACCCTCAGGTTCGGCGCCTCAAAGCTCGGCAATTCGGGCGGGTCGGGCATCCAGCTTGGAACAAGGACCGTCAGCCGCAGGGTAACGGACTGACCCGGTACCACCTCGTTCTGCTCAAGCGTGGTTTCGACGATGGGCGTGGCCGCCTCTTGCGCGACCAACGGAGCCGCGAACAGCAGAAACAGTCCGAACACGAGTTTCCTCATCTTCGGGCCGCCTCTATGGCAAAGCGCTGGCGCAGGAAATCGCCGGTATTCGTGTCCACGGTGTTCATCCATTGATCGGCGGTCAGCAATTCGGCGGCGTCATCCCCGCCCTGGATCTGGGTGTCTGCTCCCCGCGCGTCCTCATTGTCGAAAACGACATCATCGGCCCCTTCTCCGGTATTCTCGCCGGTATCGGACTGCTCGCGCGCCTCTTCGACATAATCGACGATCTTTCGCGCCACTTCCAGATTTCCAGCCGCCCCCGGAAAATCGGGGTCACGCTCCAGCGCAGTCTGGAAATCCTCGATCGCATCGCGATAGTCGCGGTTCTTGATATGCGCCATGCCGGACAGAAAGGCCGCGTCGGCACTGTCGAGCCCGGCCAGGGCTTCGGTCACCGCTGGATATTGGCCGTCGCGATAAAGCGCATAGGCCTTGTGCATCGGCTCGAGGTACAGCTCGCCCGCACGGTCGAAATGACGTCTGCCATAGGCGATCTGACCCTGTTGATCGGGGGTCAGAAACCAGTCGGCGATGCCCTCGGCCCGGCTTGGCTGGGCAGGCAGCAGCAGCCCGGCCAGCGCCACGGCGCCCCAGCGCATGGTCCAGCCACGACGAAACCAGATCAGTGCCAAAAGCGCCGCGGGCCAGGCGAGCAGCCAACCCCGATCGTCCCAGGGCTGGTCGCCGTCCTCGGCCAAGGCGCGGCGATAGGCGGCATTGAGCCTGCGGTCGAGACGGATGATATCGCTGTCGTCGACGCTTACCTGCTCGACGGGAATGGTCAAGGCGTCAAGCCCCGCGCTGCCCGTCCCTTGGGGCAAGGTCGCGAGGACCGCGAGGCTCGCGCCCTGATAACCGTTCAGCGCCGCGACATCGGCCCCGGAAATATCATCCGTCACGAACAGGATGCCACCGGCGGCCGTCTCTTTTTCCATGATCGCGCGGGCAAGCTCAAGCGCAGCGGCGGTCGCGTTCCCCTCATCGGGCATGACATCGACCTGCAACCCCTCGAGATAGGGTTGCAGCACATTCGGATCTTCGGTCATCGGCACCACGGCATGGGCCGTGCCTGCATAGGCGACCAGGGCCGAGCGCGCGCCCGACCGCAAGGCGAGAAGATCGCGCACCTTCTGCTTGGCGCGCTCAAGCCGTGTCGGGGCGAGATCGCGATTTTGCATCGAGGGCGTGACCTTGAGCGCGATCACCAAAGGCGCGGTCTGCGCCACGAATGGGTCCGGGACGCGCGACCATGTCGGGCCGGCTGCACCCAGGCAGATCAGAATAAGCCCCAGCGCCACCCCGTCGATGGGAAGAAGCCGGCTCGCGCCATCCTGACCCACCGTCAGGGCCCGCGCGAGATGGGGCGAGATATGCGCCTCGGGCAATCGGCTCTTGCCCAGGCGGCGTCGCACCCGCCACCACAGCAGCGCGACCAGCGGCAAAAGCACCAAAAGCCACGGCCGGATGAAATGGAAAAGCTCAAGAAACAAGCTCACATCGCTCATGCCGCTTTCCCCGCAGGACCGCGCGTCAGGGCCAGAAAGACGGTCGAGGCGATGCCGATCAGCGCCGCCAAGAGCAAAGGCAGCCATGCCAGCGCCTGTCTTGGGCGATAGGACAAGGTCTCGGTCTGGCGCGGCGCGAGCTGGTCGATGCGCTCATAAACCTGGCGCAGGCCCGCCCCATCCTCGGCGTAGAAATACTGCCCCCCGGTGCGGGCCGCGATGTCCTGAAGCGTCTTGAGATCGACCTTTTCCTCGCCCGTGGCCTCAGGATTGCCCACACCGATCGTGTAGATCTCGATCTGGCGATCCCGCGCGATCTCGGCGGCATTGACCGGGCTCATCCGGCTGACCGTATCCGTGCCGTCCGAAAGCAGGATCAGCAGGCGTTGCTGGATCTCGCTGGCCTCGAAGGTGCGGATCGCAAGTCCGATGGAATCGCCAAGCGCGGTGTGGGGGCCGGCCATGCCCACCTCGGTCTGGGCGAGCAGGTCGCGGATGGTCTGCAAATCTTCGGTTAAGGGCGATTGCACATAGGCCTGCGAGCCAAAGACGATCAGCGCCATGCGGTCTCCGTCCCGGCCCGCGATAAAGCTGTCCACCACCTCGCGCACGCCTTGCAGGCGCTGTTCGACGCTGCCATCGGGCGCGTTGAAGTCACGCGCGTCCATCGACCCGGAAATATCTATGGCCAGCACGACATCGCGGGCGGCGCGTTGCTGCTCGATCGGTGCGCCGACCCGCTCGGGCCGGGCCATGGCAAGGACCAGCAGCAGCCAGACCAAAGCCGCGGTGAGCATCTGCAGAAGCGATCGCCGCATGACCACCGCCCCTTCCGAGGCGTCCGACCCGGCGGCATCCACGATCCTGCGAAAGAACGGAAAGCGCAGAGCGGGCACATTCTGGCGATAGGGCGGCACCAGCCACCAGACCAGCAAGGGCAAGGGCAGCGCCAAAAGGGCCCAGGGATTGCCCAGCGAGATCATGTCGCACCTGCGCGATGCTGCGTGATCCAATGCGCGGCAAGTCGGGAAAGTCCCGGATCTGGACGCGCCGGACGATAGGGGGCAGTTGCCACGATCCGTCCGGGACCCTGAGAAAATGCCTCGCCGCCGATCTGCCGGTCCAGGAAGGCCAGCCAATCCGCACCGGAAAGCGATGCGACCGCGTCGCGCGGATAGGCGGCAAGTGCCGTGCGCCGCAGAACTTCCGCGATCATCGCGGGGTCGTCGCCCGCCTGTCTCAGCAGCGCCATTGCGTCGCGGCGATAGGCACTGGCCAGGCGATAACGGCGGAAACGCCAAGCGCCATAGGCCAGCGCCGCCAGAAACAGGAATGCGACGACCGCCCATCCCCAAGTCTGCGGCATCATCGAGATGGGGGCTGGAGCCGCAGGTTCCACGAGTTGATCAATCAGGCCTATCAGGCTGTCATTTCCGGGCGGGGTCTCTTGCTCCATCAGCGCCGCGCCCCCGCGACGCCCATGAGACGGCGCATCTGGGCGATGCTTCCTTCCGCCGCACTCAGCGGCAGGACGGGGATGCCGAACCGCCTTTGCCAATCCTGGATCTGTGCCAGCCGCCCCGAGGCGAAGTCGCGCAGGGCGCTATGGGCCTGCGGGTTTGCGGTATCGATTTCAGCCTGCAATACCCCGTCCGATACGACCAGCCGATGGCCCGGGGGAAGCTGCTGCGAGAACGGGTCCCAGACCAGACCCAGCACGATGTCATTTCGCCGCGCCAGTCCCGCGATCAGCCGCTCTGTCGTGTCGTCCACGATGTCGAAATCGCTGAAGACCAGAACCAGATGATTTCTCCGCGCAAGGCGGGCGACCGATTCCAGGACGCGATTCATGCTGATCGGCGCGACGGGCGGAGCATCCGCATGCAAGAGCCCGTTTGCATCGGCCAGCGCGGTCAGGAACGAGGTCAGCGCATGGCGCGAGCGGGCGGGCCGGATCTCGGCCAGCATCTCGTCGCCAAAGACGATGCCGCCGACCCGGTCTCCCTGATCGAAGATGCGAAAGGCCGCAAGCGCCGCGCATTCCGCCGCCGTCACGGATTTCATGTTCAGGACCGAGCCAAAGAACATCGACATGCGCTGATCCACGACGATCAGCGTCGGCCGGTCGCGCTCTTCGGTATAGACCCGGACATGGGGGGTGCCGGTGCGGGCCGTGACCTTCCAGTCGATGCTGCGGATATCGTCCGAGGGCAGATAGTCGCGCAATTCCTCGAAGTTCAGCCCGCGCCCGCGCAACCGAGAGGCATGGCGGCCATTCAGCACTGAACCCGAGGGCTGCCGTGGCAGGAAGCTGATGCGCCGGGCCTGCGGCTCGAGCCCGCGCAGATGCGCCAGATCCACGCCGATCCGAGGGTCCGCGACGCCCGGCGCGGGAGGCGGGGCAAGGGTTCCGGTGCGGATGCGGGCAGCCTGGTCTTTCATCGCGGGCTCAGGTCAGGGCGACCTGCCTCACGATCTCGGCGCTGACCTTGTCGGGGGTCACGCCCTCGCCCTGGGCCTCGAAGCTCAGCCCCAGCCGGTGGCGAAAGACATCGGGCAGGATGGCGCGGACATCCTCGGGATCCACATAGTCACGACCGTTCAACCAGGCATGGGTGCGGGCGCAACGGTCCAGCGCCAGCGAGGCGCGCGGCGAACAGCCAACTTCGATCCAGCGTTTCAGATCTTCACCGAACTCGGCCGGAATACGGGTCGCATTCACCAGATCGGCCATGTAGCGTTCGACCGCCTCGGCCACGGCAATGGCGCCGATTTCGCGCCGGGCGGCAAAGACGGCGTCCTGCGGGATCGGAACAGGCTTGGCGGCTGGGGCTGCGCCCTGCTGTTCTTGCATGGCGGCGATTTCCTCGCCACGGACGAGGCGGATCACCTCGACCTCATCCCCGACCGGGGGATAGGTGATGTTCACATGCATGAGGAAGCGGTCCATCTGCGCCTCGGGCAGCGGATAGGTCCCCTCTTGCTCGACCGGGTTCTGGGTCGCCATGACCATGAAGAGCGGCTCCATCTTATGGGTCGTCCCCGCGACGGTGACCTGCCTTTCCTCCATCGCTTCCAGCAGCGCCGCCTGGACCTTGGCCGGGGCGCGGTTGATCTCATCGGCAAGGACGATATTGGCAAAGATCGGGCCGGGGTCGAAACGGAACTCGGTTTCATCCCCTGACTTGTAAAGCACCTCGGTGCCGGTCACATCCGAGGGCAGCAGGTCCGGCGTGAACTGGATACGGCTGAATTTCGCATCCATGTTCTTGGCCAAGGCCTTGATCGCGCGGGTCTTTGCCAGACCGGGCAGCCCCTCGACCAGCAGGTTGCCATTGGCGAGCAGGCCGATGATGAGCCGCTCGATCACGTCGCGCTGGCCGATGATCGCCTGTCCCATGCGGGCTCTCAGATCCTCGATCTGCTCGCGGGCAGAGGTGACTGTCTGATTCATGTGTTGCGGGAACCTATTTCTTGCCGGTCCAGATGCGCGACCAGTCATTTTTCATATCGACCAGCAGCCAGCCACGCTTTTCGGCCTCGTCGATCCCCTTGCTCAAGACACCGATATGGCCCTCGCGGTCATAGGCGAATTCGCGTTCCGCATCGGTGTGATGGACGATCAGGCCGAAGGCTGGGCCCTCGCCCGAGGTCGCATATTCCAGCATGGCGAAATCGCCATCTGAGTTCCCGGCCACGAAGATCGGCCGCTTGCCTATATGGCGGTCGATACCGACGGGCTTGCCCTCCTTGTCGTCGATGAAGGTCACGCCGCCATGCTTCATCAGCACGGGCTTGCCATCCTGCTCTTCGTATTTTGTCTCGCCCTCGGTGCCGACGACGTTTTCCGGCGGGATTCCATAGGCCTCTTCGGCGAAGGCGCGGATGAAATGCGCCCCGCCGCCCGAGACGATATAGGTCGAGAACCCCTCGTCGCGCAGATAGCTCAGCAACTCGACCATCGGCTGGTAGGTCATGTCGACGTAATGCATGCCGGTGGTCGGATGGGTCGCGGTGCTGACCCATTCATGGGTCTCGGATTGGAACTGGTCCACGCTCATGCCGGAATGCGAGATGTTGATAATCTCCAGCAGCCCCTCGACGCCCTTGGACATGGCGGCCTCCATGTCGCCATTGGCTGCGCCCTTGAGCACATCCGAGGACAAGATCGAGGGATCGGCCACCGATTTGACCTTCAGCACATCCAGCGCATAGAGGCCCTGAAAATAGACCGGCTGCTCGGCCCAGAGCGTGCCGTCATTGTCGAAGGCCGCGATCCGGTCCTGTTGTGGCACGAACTTCTCCGAGGCGGGATCGGTCACGTCCTCGACAAAGGCGATGATCGCGGATTTGCTCTCGCCCTCATTCCACGAAGGCAGCGGATCGGCCAGGACCGGCGCGGCGAACGCGACCAGCATGGCGGTTGCGGCGGCAAGATTGCATGTCTTCAACATCCTGTCTCCTCCGGCAGGGGACGATCGGTCCCGGATTATCGAAAGCCCGCCACCCGATGGGCTTTCGGAAATCCGCGGCGTTGAAAGAAAGGCCGGTAAATACCGGCCTTTCCAACGATTGTCAGTTTCCGCCCATATTGGCCAAGGCGTCGTTAATTTCTTCTTGGACCTGGTCGATCGAGAAACTGTCGGGCTTCTGCGCCGGCGGGAATTCCTTGAAGGTCTGCAGGAACTTGCCCACCTCTGCGCTGGCCGGGCCGACCAGATAGGCATGGTCGCTGATCCAGTCCCAATAGGTGTTCGAAGTAATCTGCGCCCGCTCGTAAGGGTCTGCGCGCAGGTCGAACAGGTAAGGCACACGCAGCTTAACGAAGGGCTCAGCCCAGACCTGCATCGTGCCCTGGGCACGCTGTTCGGCGAAGACGACTTTCCAGTTCTCGTAGCGCAGGGCGACGATTTCACCATCGTCGTTGAAGTAGAAGAACTCGTTCCGAGCACCCTCGTCGGTTTCGCCAGTCAGGTAGGGCAGTTGGTTATATCCATCGAGGTGGTTCTTATATTCCTTGCCGTTGATGGTCGTGCCGGTCAGCAGACGATCCTTGATATCGGTATCGCCCACGGCGGCCATGATGGTCGGGAACCAATCGAGCCCCGAGAAAATGTCATTGGCGACCGATCCCGGCTCGATATGGCCCGGCCATTTGATCATCGCCGGAACGCGGAATGCACCTTCCCAGTTGGTATTCTTCTCAGAGCGGAAGGGCGTCGTGCCGGCATCCGGCCAGGTATTCTGGTGCGGGCCGTTATCAGTCGTGTAGATCACGATGGTATTGTCGGCGACGCCCAGATCGTCCACCGCCTTGAGGACCGTACCGATCAGCGCGTCATGCTCGCGCATGCCATCTGCATATTCGGTCAGCGCATCCAGAGCCGGAGCACTGCGGTTTTCGGCCTTTACATGCGTTTTGTAGTGCATGCGGGTCGTGTTGTACCAGGTGAAGAAGGGCTTGCCCGCTTCCACCTGACGTTTCATGAAGTCGATAGCCGCCGCCGCGGTCTCTTCGTCCACGGTTTCCATGCGCTTGCGGGTCAGCGGACCGGTATCCTCGATCTGGCCGTCCGCGGTGGCCTTGAGGACGCCGCGCGGGCCGAAGCGTTCGCGGAAAGCCGGATCTTGCGGATAGTTAAATTGTTCGGGCTCTTCCTCGGCATTCAGGTGATAGAGATTGCCCAAGAACTCGTCGAAGCCGTGGTTGGTCGGCAGGAACTCGTCCTTGTCGCCAAGATGGTTCTTGCCGAACTGGCCGGTGGCATAGCCCTGATCCTTCAGCGCCGAGGCCAGCGTCACATCCGATGCCTGCAAGCCAGCATTCGCGCCGGGCAGACCCACTTTGGACAGGCCGGTACGGAAGGTCGACTGGCCGGTCAGGAAGGTCGAGCGACCCGCGGTACAGCTCTGCTCGGCGTAATAGTCGGTAAAGATCAAACCCTCATTGGCGATGCTGTCGATATTGGGCGTGGTGTAGCCCATCAGGCCCTTCGTGAAGACCGACAGGTTGCCCTGCCCGATATCATCTCCAAAGATCACAAGGATATTCGGTTTGCCTGAGGCATCAGTCGAAGCGGCTGGCGCATCCTGCGCCATGGCAAACCCTGAGGCTGTCACCAGCGCCAGAGTGCAGCCCAATAGTCGAAACATGATCGTCTCTCCTGATTATTGAAACTGAACGTTCAGTCCAATCCTGCCATTTCACACTTGGTCGGCGGAAACTTGGGTGGGAGAGGCCGCAAAGAGGTCACATGGCCTGAAACCGGCGGGGGGCATTCCCAAGGCGTGATCCCTTTCCAGCTTTTCCTCCGTGCGATTCCAAGTGGTCTGCGGTCCTTCGGACAAGCGAAGGTTGCGATGTGTCTCACGGAAGGTCAAGTTCTCGTGGGGTAATTATTGAAATATGTGAACTTCCGCCGATGCGACGCAAAATGCCGCCACGGTCACCCGGGCGGCATTTCCGATTTGCGAATGCAGCGCAGACTTGCCCGCGCAGGGGAATCAGGTGACCGGTGCCGGGTTGAAGACCGCCAGCGCGTTATGGATGCCCCAGACATCGGACCACGGCTTCTTGCGCCCGCTCGCGACATCGAGAATCAATTCGAACAATTTCTGGCCGACTTCCTCAAGCGTCGCCTCGCCGGTCGCAACCGGGCCCGCGTCGAAATCCATCAGGTCGTGCCAGCGTTTCGCCAGATCGGTGCGGGTCGCGACCTTGACCACGGGTGCGGCGGCAAGACCGTAGGGCGTGCCGCGCCCGGTCGTGAAGACCTGCAGCGTCATGCCCGAAGCCAGTTGCTGCGTGCCGCAGACGAAATCCGAGGCCGGGGTCGCCGCAAAGATCAGGCCCTTTTTCGAGACCCGCTCACCGGGCGACAGCACCTGCGAGATCTTGCTGCTGCCGGATTTCGCAATCGAACCAAGAGCTTTCTCAACGATGTTCGAGAGGCCGCCTTTCTTGTTGCCAGGCGAGGGGTTGGCGCTGCGGTCGGTGCGGCCCTGCGCCAGATAATCGTCATACCATTTCATCTCGCGCAGCATGGCGCGGCCGGTTTCCTCGTCGATGCAGCGCGGGGTCAGCAGATGGACGGCGTCACGCACCTCGGTCACTTCCGAGAACATGACAGTGCCCCCTGCCCGCACGATCAGGTCGGCGGCGATGCCAAGCGCGGGGTTCGCGGTCACGCCCGAGAACGCATCCGAGCCGCCGCATTGCAGACCGACGACCAGTTCCGAGGCCGGGACCGTCTCGCGCTTGCGGCGGTTCAGCTGCTCAAGGCGCTCTTCGGCCATCGCCAGAATGCGGTCGATCATCGCCTGAAAACCGGTGAAGCTTTCATCCTGCAGGCTCATGATATTGCGCATGGCCTGGTCCGAGGGCAGTTCGGGCATCAGGGTTTCGGGGCGCAGCTTCTCGCAGCCGAGGCCGACGACAAGGATCTCGCCGCCGAAATTCGGGTTCTTGGCAAGGTTCTGCAGGGTGCGGATCGGCACAACGGCCTCGGGGGCGTTGATCGCCACGCCGCAGCCGTAAAGGTGGTTGAGGCCCACAACGTCATCGACATTGGGATATTTCGGCAGCAGGCGCTCTTTGATGATGCGGACGGCGTGATCGACCACGCCCGCCACGCAATGCACCGAGGTCGAGATGCCCAGCACGTTGCGCGTGCCGACCGAGCCATCCGCGTTGCGGTAACCCTCGAAGGTGTAGCCCTCGAGCGGCGGCAGGTCCTCGGGAACCTTGGTCGCCAGCGGCAGGCTTTCCAGTTCGGGGGGCTGCGGCAGTTCCAGCAGAAGCTCGTTCACCCACGACCCGCGCGGCAGAGCCTTCAGCGCATAGCCGATGACTTCGCCGTAACGCACGATCTCGCCGCCCTCGGGCACATCGACCAACGTGACCTTATGGGCCTGCGGGACGTGATCGATCAGGGTGATGCCGTCCATTTCCGTCCCTGCGGGCAGGCCGCCTGAATTCACGACGATGGCGACATTGTCGGCGGGGTTCAGACGGATCGAACGGGGGGCTTCAGGGGCTGCCTGCTGAATGGTCATGGGGTCTCCTCGCTGCGCCGCATGCGGGCGCAAGACTATCGCGGAAAGGCGGCGGCCGTGAAGCCGCCGCCGGGATGCTCAGCGCGCGGGTTGGGCGATCAACGCATTCTTCAACTCGACGCGCTCGATCCTTCCGACCACGAAGAGCATCATGAACAGGGCGACCGCGGCGCTCAGCCCCACAAAGACGAGGGCGCTTGCGAATGAGCCGCCGCTGGCCTGCACGAGATAGCCGATGACGATCGGCGTCACGATGCCTGCGCAATTGCCGAAGGTGTTGAACAGGCCGCCCGAGATGCCGCCCGCCTCTTTCGGCGACGTATCCGAGACGATGGCCCAGCCCAGCGAACCGATGCCCTTGCCGAAGAAGGACAGCGACATGAAGAACACGACCAGCGCATCGGATTCGACATATTCGCAAGCCAGCATCGACATGGCGAGGAACATGCCGACCACGACCGGGGCCTTGCGCGCGAAGGTCAGCGAATAGCCGCGCTTGAGCAGCATGTCCGAGATGTAGCCGCCGAGGATCGCGCCGGCAAAGCCGCAAAGCGCGGGCATCGATGCGACGAAACCGGCCTTCAGGATCGACATGCCGCGTTCCTTGACCAGATAGATCGGGAACCAGGTCAGGAAGAAATAGGTCAGGATATTGATGCAGAACTGGAAGCTATACACCCCGAGCAGCATCCGGCTGGACAGCAGTTCCTTGACACATTTCATCGTGTCGACCTGCTTGGGCTTCGCCTCGGACTGGACGTAATCCAGATCGACCAGCGCACCGCCCTCGCGGATATAGTCCAGCTCGGCCTGGTTGGCGCGCGGATGCAGACGCGGCGGGAAGATGACCTTGCCCCAGATCGCCGCCAGAACGATACCAAGGCCGCCGATGATATAGAACACGGCCTGCCAGCCGAAGGTGTGGACGATCGCCCCCATCAACGGCGCAAATGCTGCCGTGGCGAAATATTGCGACGAGTTGAAGATCGCCGAGGCAAAGCCGCGCTCCTGCTTGGGGAACCAAGCCGAGGTCAGGCGGGCGTTACCGGGGAAGCAGGGCGCTTCCGCAGCGCCGACGGCAAGACGCAGCGCAAACAGCATGAAGACGGCAGCACCGCCGGTCAGAAAACCCACCGTGCCTTGCAGAACGGTGAAGAGCGACCACAGCAGCAGGCCCCAGAAGTAAACGCGGCGCGAGCCGTATTTGTCCAGCATCGTGCCCATGGGCAGCTGTGCCAGCACATAGGACCAGGCGAATGCCGACAGGACATAGCCCATCTGGACCGAGGACAGGCCGAGGGCCGCGCTCATGTCCTTGCCGGCCATCGACATGGTGGCCCGGTCGGCATAGTTGATCGTGGTGGCGATGAAGAGCATGGCGAGAATGCCCCAGCGGGCATTCGTGCGCCTGGTCACTGCCGCAGCAGTGCCCATGTGAGTTGACATATCCAAAGGCTGTTCCTCCCGAGCCTGATATTCGTTCCAGACAACCCGGCCGGGCGGATCAGCGGTCTCATCCGACTTGCAGGATAGAGCGGAATCGCCGACCCGCGTAAGTCATTGATCCCGCATATTTATAGGGCCGATGTCTCTTACATGTCATACAACTAGTCGATTGCGCGACAGTTTGGCAATACAAATAATACAAGTTGTTCGTTCGGGCTGCCTCTGTCGGAATTTCTGGAAAGCCTCTATGTACTCCTCACGGGAGAAGTGTTGCCGTCGCGGCACGGAGGAAGAGTTTGGACAGCATTTTCAGAAGCGGACGCAATGACCCGGAGGACAGCGCCCGCAACGGCGCAACGCCGACGCTGGCGGATCAGATCTACGACGAGATCGTGCATCTGATCCTCAGCAAGCCCCTGCCCGAGGGCAGCCGCTTGCCGACCGAGGCGCAATTCTGCCAACTCTATTCGGTGTCCCGCACGGTGGTCCGCGAAGCGCTGTCACGTCTCAAGATCGACGGCATCGTGACTTCTCGCCAGGGTCAGGGCAGCATGGTGCTGCGCCGGCCCAATGCGGGCGTTCTGGACTATCCCGAGATCGGGAGCATCGCCACCATGCAGCGACTGTTCGAATTCCGGCAGGTGATCGAGGCCGAAATCGCACCCTTCGCCGCGACCCGCCACAGCAGCGAGGAAATGGCCCGTATCGAAGAGGCTCATCACGCCGTCGAGCAGGCCCTTCGCGCGGGCGATCCCGGCATCGAAGAAGATCGGCTGTTTCATCTGGCCATAGCGGAAGCTGCGCATAACGGGTTTTTGCTGGCGGCGCTGTCATCGGCGGGGCCGCAATTCATCAAGAGCATCGAATTCGCGCGCAGCCTCTCGGGACCGCCCGGGCCAGAGCGGATCGCACATGTCTGCGCCGAACATCGCGACATTGTCCAAGCGATTCGCGCCCGCGACGCCGATGCCGCCCGTGCGGCAATGGCCGCGCATCTGACCCAGACCCGCAGCCGCGTCTTTCTGGAGGAATGATTTGGCGCGGCCGTCGGCGCCGAGGCGCGTCAGCCCGGCGCGGCGACAGTACGACCCAGCAGGTCATAGGCCGATAGAATTTCGGAAATCTTGCGGTCCTGATCCGGATCCGGCAGCAAGGCCGGCTGGCGGCTGGGCCCGACCGAGGGATCCATCAGAAACAGCGCGCGCTTGACCAGCGCGGGCGGATAGCCGAGCCCGTAAAGATCCTTGCGGAAATTGCCAAAGATCTCTTGCTGCCGCGCGGCTTCCTTCTCGTCGCCCGCATTATGCGCGCGAAACAGCGCCGCCAGCACGTCCGGCATGACATTTCCCAGTCCCGAAATGCATCCCGCGGCACCCTGCAACAGGGACCAATGCACCAGATGGTCGGGGCCGGAATAGACCGAGAAACCCACCGTTTCGCGGCTGACCGCCAGATATTCCTCAAGCGTGTCCTGCCCGCCGCCCGAATCCTTGATCCCGGCGATATTGCCGTGACGGGCAAGGGCGCGGGCGGTCGCGGGGTCGATATGGTTCTGGGTCCGGGCCGGAATGTCATAGAGATAGACCGGGCTCCGCGCGGCATCCGCCACGGCGCTGAAATGCCGGATCAGCCCGTCCTGGGTACAGGCGATGAAAAAGGGCGTGATCACGGCAATGCCATCGACGCCGATCCGGTCGAACTCGCGGGCAAGCTTGATCGTCTCGAATGTCGCCGGCATTCCGGCATTGACGATGACCTTGGCCGCGCCCGCGACCTCATCGACCACGGCTTCGGTCAGGGCGACTTTCTCGTCAAAGGTCAGGGCGGTAAAATCGCCATTGGTGCCCGCGCACATGATATTGTTCCCGGCGCGGATCTGGCGGCGCACCTGCGCACGCGTGGCGTCGAAATTGATCGTCTCGTCATTGTTGAAACAGGTGACGAGGGCGACAAAGGCTTCCTTGGTCATGCGGGCTCCGGAGGCAGGAAAAAATCCGGCCCCCGACAAGCGGGGACCGGCAGGGAGGGATCACTTGAAACCGATCTCGGAAAGCTGAAGCTGCCCGTTGGTGGCGATCGTCGGCTTGAAATCGAGCCGTTCGGCCACCCGGCTATAGCTGACCATATGGAACAGCGGGATATCGGCCACGACATCGTCATGGACATAGGCCACCAGTTCCGACCAGAGCTTGGCGCGTTCCTCGCCGGTCGCCGCCGAGGCGCGTTTGATCAGGTCATCGACTTTCGGATCGTTGATGCCCGACTGGCGACCGTCACTGGCGTATTTGAAATACATGGTGAAGATCGGGTCGCCCTTGTTGTTGTCATGCATGGCGGCCAGCATGTAGACGCCCTGATCCGTCGGGTAGGGTTTGGAATAATATTCCTCGTGCTGGGCGACCTCGACGAATTCCAGCTTCACGTTGAAGCCGACATCCGTCAGCATCTGCTGAAGCGCCTCCATCACCTCGGTGACCTTGGGGAAATTCGCCGTCCGGGCAATCAGGCGGATCTCGGTATCGACCGGAACGCCATCGGACTTGGCCTCGGCGAGCAGCTGCTTGGCCGCTTCCGGGTCAAAGGCGGGCAGTTTCACATCCGGGTTCCAGCCCGTGGTCGTCGGCGGGAATAGCGCCACGGCCAGTTCGGTCCCTTCGGGCAGAAGCGTGCCGATAAAGGCTTCGCGGTCGATCGCCATGTTCAGCGCCTTGCGCACCCGGATGTCGCTGATCGGCGCGACCGCATTATCCAGGCGGATATAGACGGTTTCCGAATCCAGATAGGTGAAATCGGTCGCCGGATTGGTCGCATCCTCGCGCGCGATCGAAGGGGCCAGATCTGCCTCGCCGGTCTCGACCATGGCCGCGCGGACCGCCGGGTCGGTGCGGAAGAGATAGGTCGCCGAGGTGACTTTGGGCGCGGTACCCCAGTAATCGTCGCGACGCGACAGCACGATCTGATGACCCGGCGTCCATTCGCTGACCTTGTAGGGCCCCGTGCCGACCGGCTCGCGCACAAACTCCATCGGGGTTTCTTCCGGCACGATGGTGATCAGCGACAGCAGCAGCGGCAGGATCGGCTGGACCGGGTCGGCGATGAAATCGATGGTCTGGTCGTCAACGACCTCGGCAGTCACCTTCATGCCGCCGAAATAGCGCTGCGACTCGCAGGTCAGCTTGTCGCTCATAGCGCGGTCGAATGAGTGCTTCACGTCCTTCGCGTCAAAGCCCGACCCATCCGAGAACTTGACGCCCGGACGCAGCTTAAAGCGCCACGAACCATCCGCCTTCTGCTCCCAACTTTCGGCAAGGCGGGGCATCAGCCCTTTGCCATTGCGCGTGTCATATTCGGTCAGCGTTTCGTTGACATTCTCAAGGATCACCCGCCCGATATTCGAGCGCGTCGCCATGCAGGGTTCGAGCAGATCCAGCTCTTCGCTCAGCACGATCTTGATGTCGGAATCCGCCGCCAGCGCGGATGTCGCGCTGAATGCCATACCCGCCGCAAGGACTACTGCCCCCAGCCGCAAAACCTTCGTCATCATCCAGAACCTCCCCGCAGGTGACGAATAAAAAGCGACCCTCCTCCGGGTCGCCCGCTTTACCGAAATGTTCCCACGCCCCTACGTGCGCTTACCCTATCGGCAGATCGCAGGATGGAAGCAGCGTATTAAGTTGTCAACATATTACGAGGTAACTTCACGTATTGTCCGTCACTAAATTATATAATCGTTTTATTTCAGTTAATTACACTTTAATTAAGAGAAAGTTTTGATAATTATATGCTCCCATCAACTTGACAACTGAAAGAACAACTGATGTCACTTCACAGGCAAAACCGGATTGCCGCAACAAGGAATACCCATGTCACCCGAGGACATCGCCAACAGCATGACGGGCCGGATTGCGCAGGTTTCTGCGACCCGCGCCGAGGCCTTCCTGCCCTCGCTCATGGTCCAAAATCACGCCGCCTTCCTGCATCTTTTCGAGGACGGGGCGCTTCTCTGTACATGGTTCGCGGGTTCTCTGGAGGGCAAATCCGACATCTCGATCCATGCCTCGATACTCGCACCGGACGCGCAGGGTTGGGGCGCGCCGCAACGCCTTAGCCACGATCCCGATCACTCCGAGCAGAACCCGGTGATCTTTGCCGCGCCCGAAGGTGGGCTTTTCCTGTTCCACACCTCGCAACCGGCAGGAAATCAGGACCAGTGCCGAATCCGCATGGTGGCACTTGCCCGCGACCCTGCCGATCCCACAAGCCTGACCGAAGGCGAGGCGCGCTATCTCGATGAATTGCCGCGCGGCTGTTTCGTGCGCGGGCCGGTGACGTTGCGCACCGATGGGGCTTGGCTCTTGCCGCTGTTCCTTTGTGTGCCGCAGCCCGGCCAGCGATGGAACGGCAGCCATGACCTCGCCGCAATCGCCGTCTCGACCAATCAAGGCCGCAACTGGCAGATCGAAGCCGTGCCGGAATCGCTCGGCTCGGTGCATATGAGCCCGGTGACCCTGCCGGACGGGACCCGCGCCGCATTCTATCGCCGCAGGCAGGCCGATGCGGTCCATCGCAGCGTCTCGACCGATGGCGGCTATCACTGGTCCGCGCCGGAACCGACCGATTTGCCGAACAACAACTCCTCGATTGCCGCCACACGGATTGCGGATGGCCGCGTCGCGGTGATCTGCAATCTCGCTTCGGCGGCTGATTCCACTGCGCGCCGCCAATCGCTTTACGATGAGCTGGACGGGCCCGATGATCGCCCCGATGCGCAGGGCGGCTGTCAGCCAGTCTGGGGCGTGTCGCGCGCGCCTCTGGCGGTGTGCCTTTCGGCGGATGGCGGACAGACCTTCCCGCAGCGCATCATTATCGAGGACGGTCCAGGCACCTGTCTTTCGAACAACTCGACCGATGGGCATAATCGGGAATTGTCCTATCCGTGGCTTCTGGAGGGTCCGGATGGCAGCCTGCATATCGCCTATACCTATCACCGCCGCGCCATCAAATATGTCCGGCTCGCGCCGGGCTGGGCCGCAACCGAATGACGAGAATGACATGAGCGAAATCATCGGCATCACCATGGGCGACCCGGCTGGCGTCGGACCCGAGATCAGCGTCAAAGCCCTTGCGGAAATGTCGCCCGAGGACCGCACCCGCACCCGCATCTACGGCAATCGCGCCACGCTTGAGGCGGCTAAAGCCGCCATCGGCGCTGACGTGGACCTTGAGGGCGCGGTGGTCGATCTGCCCGTCGAGGGCGCGCCTTTGCCGTGGGGCAAGCTGTCCCCGGTCGCGGGCGATGCGGCCTTCCGCTTCATCGAAGCCGCCGTGCGCGATGCCGAAGCGGGCCGCATCGGCTGCATCGTCACCGCGCCCATCAACAAAGAGGCCCTGAACCTCGCTGGTCACCATTACGATGGCCATACCGGAATGCTGCGTTCGCTGACCGGCTCGCAGGCCGCTTATATGCTGCTCGCAAGCGAGCGGCTGAAGGTCATCCATGTCTCGACCCATGTGTCGCTGCAGGACGCGATCCGCCGCGCCACGACCGAGCGTGTTTTGGCCACGATCCGCGCGGGCCATGCCCATCTGCAACGCATCGGGTATGCGAGCCCCCGCATCGCCGTGGCCGGGATCAACCCGCATTGCGGCGAGAACGGGCTGTTCGGGACCGAGGATGACGACCAGATCGCCCCCGCAGTCGCGCAGGCCCGCGCCGAGGGGATCGATGTGCAAGGCCCGATCTCGGCCGATACGGTGTTCCACCGCGCCTATTCCGGAGCCTTCGATCTCGTGGTCGCGCAATATCACGATCAGGGCCATATCCCGATCAAGCTGGTGGCTTTTGATACGGCGGTGAATGTCTCGGTCGAATTGCCGATCGACCGCACCTCGGTCGATCACGGAACCGCCTTCGATATCGCGGGCAAGGGCATCGCGGATCACGGCAACATGAACTCGGCCATTGCCTATGCCCGCAAGCTGGTCGCAGGAAAGAAGGTCAACGCATGACGCTCGCTCGCAATATCACCCTGCATCTGCCCAAGCGTCTGGAAATCGGCGCGGGTGCGATTGCCCGGACCGGTGCATGGGCCGGGGATGCCCAGCGGGTTCTGATTATCGCTTCGCCGCAGACTTCGGGTTTCGCGGATCGGCTGGGGCTTTCGGGCAAGGTCAGCATTTTCGACGCCGTGCCGGGAGAGCCGGATATCGCCTGCCTCGATGCCGCGCTTGCGGCTGCCCGCGAGGCGCAGCCCGATCTGGTCGTGGGCCTCGGCGGCGGCTCGGTCATGGATCTGGCGAAGCTCGTTGCCGCGATCTGGGACAGCGGCGAGACATTGGAGCAGATCGCCGGGCCGAACCGCGTTGCAGGCCGCCGCACCCTTCTGGCACAAATCGCCACGACGGCGGGCACGGGGTCCGAGGCCGGTATCCGCGCGCTCATCACCGATCCCGGAAAAGGGGCCAAGATCGCGGTCGAAAGCCCGTATCTTCTGGCCGATCTGGCGGTGCTGGACCCGGAGCTGACCTTTACCGTTCCCCCCGCCGTCACCGCTGCGACGGGGATCGACGCGATGGCGCATTGCGTCGAGGCCTTTACCAACAAGAACGCCCATCCGGTGATCGACGACTATGCCCGCATGGGGATTGATCTGGTTGGCCGCTACCTCGCCCGCGCGGTTGCTGATGGTACTGATACCGAGGCGCGCGAGGGGATGATGCTGGCCTCGTTCTATGGCGGGATTTGCCTTGGCCCGGTCAATACCGCCGCAGGCCATGCGCTAGCCTATCCGCTGGGCACGCTGCTGCATCTGCCGCATGGTTTGGCCAATGCGATCATCTTCCCGCATGTGCTGGCCTTCAACGAAAGCGTGGCCGAGGCCAAAACCGCCGAGGTCACCCGCGCGCTAGGCCTGTCGGGCGATCTTCTGCCTGCGGCGCATCGTTTCTGTGAGGGTTTGGGCGTTGAGATGCGGCTTTCGGCTCATGGCGCAACCGAGGATCAGTTGGACCGTTTCGCCAGCGACGCCCATGCGATCCGCCGGTTGATGGACAACAATCCCCGCGACATGTCGCTGGATCAGGTCCGCGAGATCTATCGCGCCGCCTTCTGAGCGGCGCGGTCAGGCGGGCTTTTTACGCTCGAACAGGCGCTCGCGCGAGCCGATCAGATGCTCTTGCATCAATTGCTGCGCCAGCGCCGCCTCGCCTTCCTTGATGGCGCGGAAGATGCGGTCATGCTCGTCAAAAACCCGCGCCAACCCCATCGTCTCGCGCTTGACCGAGGCCCCGTGGAAGCGCATGCCCACCGCGATATGATCCTTCAGCGCCTCCATGGCGGTGGCGAAATAGCTGTTCTCGCTGGCCTGCGCGATGGCGAGGTGGAATTGGAAATCGGCATCCTCGCGATGCGATTGCCGGTTGGTCGCGTCCCGCATCAATTCCAAGGCGGCAGCGATGCGGTCCAAGGATTGCGCATCATGGCGCTCGGCGGCGCAGGCGGCGGCGACCGGCTCCATGGTGATGCGGAACTCGTAGCAATTCAGCAGATCCGCGACATTTTCGAGCTGCCCGAAGCCCAAAGGCTGCTTAAGGCCGACCGAGCGGACGAAACTGCCCGCACCGCGCCGCGAATAGATCAGGCCCTGCTCACGCAGGCGCTGCAACGCCTCGCGGATGATCGGGCGCGACACCTCGAATTCAGCGGCAAGATCATGCTCGGTCGGCAGACGCTCATCCGGCGCGAAAGCCCCCGATTTGATCGAGCGCAGCATCCGTTCAAAGACCAAATCGCCAAGGCTCTTGCGGGCATTTGGGCGCTCGGTATTCATAACGCCTTATCCTCGATCATGGCAGAGAGCTTGGTCAGGCAGGCCGGATCGCCGAAGCCGCCGGATTTGGTGATGACGGTCACGCCCTGCCAATCGGCCACGACGAGGCCCGGCAGGCATTCGCCGCGGACTTTCAGGACCTCGGCCCCCCGCGCCCGCAAGCAGGCAATGGCGGTCGCCCCGCCGCTCAGCAGCGCAGTACCGAAGCCGGGTTGTAGCAGGGGCGCCACTGCCTCGGCCAGCGCAGCGGAAACCTCCTCCGAACTGGCGGGGCTGGTGCCGGGTAGCGCCTGCAAGACCAAGCGGCGCGCCTCGGGCAGCGCGGCAGAGAGGCGGCCATTTTCCGCTCCGCGCCAGAGCACGCCCGGCATGTCACGCAACAACTCCACCTGCGCCAGCGTAATCGGATCGCGCGAGCCCAAGACAAAAAGCCCGTGCCGACCGGGCAGGCTTTCGATCATCCGCGGCGCAGTCGCGGACATCTGCGCGGCCAAAGCCTCGGCCAGACCGCGCGCCCCGATCAGCAGGGCGTTGCCCGCCCGCTCCAGCACGGCGCGCATCTCACCGGTCGTCGTCACATCGGGGATCTCCACGCGGGCAGCATGGCGGCCAAGGCAATCGGCGACCATGATGGGCCTATCCACGCCGAAGCCCGTCACTGCGCCCCCCTGCACGATCCGTCCGAATTCCGGGATGGCGGGCGCGGCCAGACCTGCCTCGAAATCAAGCGCGGAAAGCTCGGCCTCGATATTGCCCTTGAGCCGGGAATCGACCTTCTTGAAGATACGCACCGGCGGCAGCGCCGCGATGACCTCAGCGGTCGCAAGGCGAGCGGCCTCGGGCGGGATCTCGCGACTGTCGGTGGTGACGGCAAGGATATCGGGCCCGGTCGCCAGCGCGGCGGCCACGTGGCGCGGCGCGAGCGCCACCGCAACCTTGAGGCCACGGGCAGCAAAGGGCGCTGCACTGTCCAGCGCCCCGGTCAGATCATCGGCGATAATGGCAAGCGAGAGCGGCATGTAAAGATGTTGTAAACTTATCCTGCCATTCAGATTAGGGCCTTGGCCGGATTATCGCAACAACATCTCACAACTTCCTGGCGTCAGCCGCGACCGTAAAGCGGCATGGTCGTCGGCATGATCGTCGAAAACGGTACCATCACCTCGGCGGGCAGATCGGCCAGACCGGCGATATGGCGGGCCAGCATCTCGACATCCATACGCGGTTCGATCGCGGTGGTGCCATTGGCCTGCGGCACGCCCTGAGACATCCGGTCGGTGCGGGCGGTCGCGGCATTGCCGATATCGACCTGACAGACCGATATCCCGAAATAGCGGCAATCGAGGATCAGGCTTTTCGTCAGCCCGGTGATGCCGTGTTTCGAGGCCGTATAGGCCACGCTATGCGGCCGCGGGCCGTAAGCCGAGACCGAGCCATTGTTGATGATGCGCCCACCTTGTGGTTCCTGCGCCTTCATCGCGGCAACTGCCTCGCGGGCGCAAAGCAGCGGCCCGGTCAGGTTCACGGCAATGACTTCCGACAGGGCCTCGGCGGTCAGGGTTTCGAAGGGCACGGCAGGAGTATTGGTGCCCGCATTGTTGAAGAGCATGTCGATGCGGCCATATTCGGCCTTGGCGGCGGCAAAGAGCGCCGCGACGGAAGCGGCGTTCGACACATCGGTCGGGACAGCCAGCCCGCGACCGGCGAGACGCGCGGTTTCCTCAAGTCCCTCGGCACGGCGACCGGCAAGGACGATGTCCCAGCCGCGACCGGCCAATTCGACAGCAACGGCCCGCCCGATGCCGCTGCCGGCACCGGTGATGATGGCGACAGGCATGTGATTTCCTTTCAGTTGACCGGGGTCAGCAGGGGTTCACCCGCGAAATGTGCGGCGAGGTTATCGACGACCAGTTGGGACATCTTGTCCCGCGTTTCGATGGTACCGCTGGCATGGTGGGGATACAGGACCACATTCGGCAGCTTGCCAAAGCGCGGATCGGGGTTCGGCTCGTTCAGGAACACATCCAGACCCGCCGAGCCGAGCCGCCCGCTTTCCAGCGCGTCGAGCAAAGCCGCCTCATCGACGACCGAACCGCGCGAGATATTGATGAAGCTGCCCTCGGGGCCGAGCGCCGCCAGCGCCTCTGCGGACACCAGATGCGCGGTTTCCGGCCCGCCCGAGGCGGCGGCGATAAGCACATCGGCCCAGCCCGCCATCTCGGCCACGTCGCCGAAATACTGGTAAGCCACGCCGGGTTTCGCCTTACGGCCATAATAGCCGATCTCCATCCCCAGCGCCTCGCAGCGTTTGGCGATGGCGGCACCGATGCGGCCAAGGCCGACGATGCCAACTTTGCGCCCAGAGGTGGTACGGGTCAACGGCAGCATCCCCTTGCGGCCCCAATCGCCCGAGCGGACATAGGCGTCGCCCGCGACCAGATTGCGCCGCACCGCCAGCATCAAAAGGATCGCGATATCGGCCACATCGTCGGTCAGAACGTCGGGCGTATGGGTGAAACGGATGCCGCGCCGGGTCATGGCGTCCACGTCCAATGTCTCATAGCCGACCGAGGAACAGGCGGCGATTTGCAACTTGGGCAGGCGCTTGAGGAAGTTCTCGTCGGCGGGGAAATGGCCGTTGCTGACCATCGCCACGCAGCTTTCCCCGGCCTTGTCGATCAAGGCTTCGCGTTCAGCGTCATCCGTCAGCTTGTAGAGCGGAAAGACATTGTAGGTTTCTTCAAGGATCGCCAGTTTCTCGGGGCGGATCGGGGTGCAGACCAGCACATCTTGCTTCATGCGGGGACGAGTCCTTCTGACTTGCGGGCATTGCGGCGGGCAGCCTGAACCTCGGGATCGGGGTCGAGTGAGGCCGCGAGCAGCGCCTTGGTATAGGGCATCCGGGGGGCATCAAAGATCTGGCCGACATGGCCTTCTTCGACGATCTCGCCGGATTTCATCACGATGACGCGGTCGGCAAAGTCGCGGACCACCGGCAGGTCATGGGCGATGAACAGATAGCTCAGGCCCAGATCGCGGCGCAGCCCGTCGAGGAGTTCGATCACCTGCGCCTGGATCGACACGTCCAGCGCCGAGACTGCCTCGTCGCAGATGATGAGCTTTGGCTCCAAGGCCAGCGCCCGGGCGATGGCGATGCGCTGGCGCTGGCCACCCGAGAACTGGTGCGGATAACGCTTGGCCATTTCGGGGCTAAGGCCGACCTGCACCAGCAGTTCCGCGACGCGGTCCTTCCAGCGGGCTTTCGGCAGGATGTCGGGATGGACGATCCACGCTTCCGAGATGATCTGATAGACCGTCATGCGCGGGTTCAGCGATTGCGTCGGGTCCTGAAACACCATCTGGATATCGCGGCGGATCGCGAACAGTTCCTTGGACGTCATTTGCAGCAGATCGCGGCCCTTCCAGATGACCTTGCCGCCGCTGGGTTCGTCCAGCCGCAGGATCGCCCGCGCCATGGTCGATTTGCCCGAGCCGGATTCGCCGACAATGGCCACCGTCTCGCCCGGCATGATCGAGAAGCTCGCGCCTTTCAGCGCGTGGAAACCGCCGTAATGCTGTTGCAGGCGGTCGACGCGCAGCAGAGGCTCGCCCAGACGGTCTTCTTCGTCGCGGGTTTCGCCCTTGCCGGGTGCGGCGTCGATCAGACGCTTGGTATAAGGGTGTTTGGGATTGCGATAGACTTCCGCGGCATCGCCAGTCTCGACAATCTCGCCCTTATTCATCACCACGACGCGGTCGGCGATCTCGGCCACGACGCCAAGGTCGTGGGTGATGAGCAAAAGGCCCATGCCGGTCTCGCGCTGGAGTTCTTCGAGAAGCGCCAGAACCTGCGCCTGAACCGTCACGTCCAACGCGGTGGTCGGCTCATCCGCGATCAGGATGTCGGGCTTCAAGGCCAGCGCCATCGCGATCATCAGACGCTGCCGCTGCCCGCCCGAGAACTCATGCGGATACTTCCCCATCGCCGCTTCCGGGTTGGGGATACCGACGCGCTTCAGCAGTTCCAGCGTGCGGGCCTTGGCCTCATCGCCGGGAACGTCATGCACGGTCATCATCTCGCAGATCTGCCAGCCGACGGTATAGACCGGGTTCAGATGGCTCAGCGGGTCCTGAAAGATCATCGCAATGCGGCAGCCGTTCAATTCGCGGCGCTGCTCGTCGGTCATTTTCAGCAGGTCGCGGCCTTCGAACAGCACCTCGCCCGATTTGATCTCGCCCGGCGGCATGTCGATCAGGTTCATGATGGTCGAGGCCGAAACCGACTTGCCCGAACCGGATTCGCCAAGGATCGCCAGCGTCTCGCCCCGGTCCAGATGCCAGCTGACATTGCGCACTGCGCTGACGGTCCCGGCGGCGGTGTGGAAATCGACCGAGAGGTTCCTGACCTCAAGCAGATGTTCAGCCATTCTTGCGGCCTCCCATTTCAAGGCGCCAGCGCTGCACCGGATCAAGCGCGATCCGCATCCATGCCGACAGAAGGTTCAAGGAAAGCGTGGTCAGGATGATCGCCAGCCCCGGCCAGAAGGACAGCCACCATGCGTTCGTGAGGTAAGGCCGACCTTGGCTGACCATCAAGCCCCAGGTGATCTCGGGCGGCTGGATGCCGATGCCAAGGAAGGAAAGCGAGCTTTCCGCCAGCATGACGAAGGCGAAATCCAGCGTCGCGATGGTGATCAGCGTCGGCATCACCACCGGCAGGATATGGCGAAAGACGATGCGCCGATCCGAGGTTCCCATGACGCGCGCAGCCGAGATGAACATGCGCTCGCGCACTTCCAGAACCTCGGCGCGGGTGGTGCGCAGATAGATCGGGATGCGGGTGATCGCCAGAACCAGCACGATATTCGCGACCGAGGGTTCGAGCATGTAAAGCACGATCACCGCCAGCAGCAGCGAGGGGAAGGACATGATCACGTCGCCCAGGCGCATGATCGCCCCGGACCAGCGGCTGCGAGAATAGCCCGCGACCAGCCCCAGCGCCGAGCCGATAATCATCGAGCAGATCACCGCGCCAGCCGCGACGGCCATGGTGTTTTGCGCCGCCACGATGATGCGCGGCAGCAGCGGGCGGCCCAACTGGTCCGCACCAAGGATATAGAGGAAGCCTCGCGACAGCTCGAATGGCGGCGCGTTGCGGCCGCGCAGGTTCTGACGCGTCGCCTCATCCGACAGCCAGATAGGCCCGAAGATCGCGCAAAGCACGACGACCAGCAGGAACAGCGCGGCGAAAAAGGCGAATTTATCGGCCCAGAGCAGTCGGATGAAGGTTCCGACGCGACCGCGTTCTTTCACTGTGGTTGTGTTGGTTTGGCTCATGGTCATGTCTCAATACCGGATGCGAGGATCAAGCATCGCATAGGCGAGATCGATCAAGAGATTCATGATGAAGATGGCCACGGCGGAAACCATGATCGCGGCAAGGATCACGGCGAAATCGCGCTGCAGGATGGCGTCGATCATCAATTTGCCGATGCCGGGGAAGCCGAAAATCGTCTCGACAACCACCGCGCCATTCAGGATGCCCGCCGCCTGATCGCCGATCACGGTGATGACCGGCAGCATGGCATTGCGCAAACCGTGGACGAAGATGATCGGGCGCGGCGGCACGCCCTTGGCCTTGGCGGTTTTCACATAGGCCGAGGACAGCGCCGTGATCATCGAGCCGCGGACGACTTGCAGGATCAGGCCGAAGGGGCGGATGAACAGGACCGAGATCGGCAGGATCCAATGCCAGATCGTCCCCGTCCCCGAGGTCGGCAGCCAGCGCAACTGCACCGCAAAGATCACGATGCCGACAATGGCGATCCAGAAATCCGGCGCCGAGGCCCCGATCAGTGAGAAGAAGCTGGTGATCCGGTCAAAGACCCCGCCGACCTTGAAGGCGGCGAGCGAGCCGATGACGATGGCCGCGACCGTGACCAGCGTCATGGTCACCACGGCCAGCGTCAGGGTCCAGCGGAAACCTTCCAGCACGACATCCATTGCGGGGCGAGCCTGACGGATCGACTCGCCAAAGTCGAAATGCAGCAGATCCCAGACATAGCGCCCGAATTGGACGATCAGCGGATCGTTCAGCCCATGCAGCTCGCGGAACTTGTCGCGCATTTCCTGCGTGGCGTCGATCGGCAGGTAAAGATCGGTGGGATCGCCGGTCAGACGCGACAGGAAGAAGACCAGAATGACAAGGCCCACAAGCGAGATTGCACTCGCAATGGCCCTTTTGCCGATGAATTTTTTCATATTGGGTTCCTCGACCGGGGGCCATGTGGCCAGTCGCGTGAGGCAAGGGGGACAGTGTGAGCCGTCCCCCGCAGTCAGTTTACTTGAAGCCGATTTCCGACAGGCGCAACTCGCTGTTCGTCGAAATCGTCGGCGTGAAGTCGAGGCGCGGGTTCACCCGGCTGAAGCCGACCATGTGGAACATCTCGACATCGCCGATGATGTTTTCATGGATGTCCTTCATCACGTCCGACCACAGGGCCGCACGGTCGTCGCCACTGGCCTCGGTCGCCTTCGAGATCTTGGCGTCGAGTTCGGGATAGACCAGACCCGATTGCAGCCCCTCGGTGCCGTATTTGAAATACATCGAGAAGACCGGGTCGCCCTTGGCATTGTCATGCTGGGCGGCGACCAGTTGCGGACCACGGCCCTCGGCGAAGGGGCGGTTGTAGTAGGTGTTATAGTCCGCGACTTCTTTCATCTCGAGCTTGGTGTTGAAGCCCGCATCGTTCAGCATTTGCGACATGGCTTCGAGGATCTCGGAGATGTTCGGGAACATGCCCAGACGGCCCACGATCAGGATCTCCTGATCCACGGGAACGCCATCGGCCTTGGCCTCGGCCAATAGCGCCTTGGCACGCTCAAGATCGAAGGGATAGGGGGTCAGGTCTTTGTTATAACCCAAGGTGGTCGGCGGCACGACGGCGGTGGCCTTGGCCGAGTCCTTGCCGACCAGCGTGCCGATAAAGGCGTCGCGGTCGATGGCAAGGTTCATCGCCTCGCGCACGCGGCGGTCGTTCAGCGGCGCGGTCGCATGATCGACGCGCAGATAGGTGGTTTCCGAGTTCGGATACGAGAAGTCCGTATCCGGGTTGGTGGCATCAAGCTCGCTGATGACCGGTGCGATATCGGCTTCGCCGACTTCGACCATCGCGGCGCGAACGGCGCTGTCATCGCGGAAGACATAGGTGGCCTTGGTCACCTTGGGCTTGTCGCCCCAGTAATCCGCGCGCTGAGTCAGGACGATATTGGTGCCGATATTGCGCTCGGTCATGGCATAGGGGCCGGTGCCGATGGGTTGCTGAACCATCTCCAGCGGAGTTTCCTCGGGGACGATGGTCAGCGAGGACATCAGCAGCGGCAGGATCGGCTGGGCCGGATCGGTGGTGATGTCGACGGTATTGTCGTCGACCTTGGTCGCGTTGATCTTGAAGCCGCCGAAATACTTGCCGCCGACCTCGCAAGTCATCTTGTCGCTGATCGTGCGCTCCAGCGAATGGATCACGTCCTGCGCCTTGAAATCCGTCCCGTCCGAAAACTTCACGCCCTGACGCAGCTTGAAGCGCCAGGTGCCGGGCTGGGTCTCTTCCCAGCTTTCCGCGAGCAGCGGCTTCAGCGTGGCGGTGGCGGGTTCATAGACGGTCAGCGTCTCGCTGATATTACCCAGCAGCACGCGACCGATATTCGATTGCGAGGACATGCAGGGATCGATCAACTCAAGCTCTTCGCTCAGCACGATCGTGACATCGGTCTTGTCCTGCGCATAAGCGGCACCGGCCGCGATGGTGCTGGCCAGCAATGCGCCGATCAGGGTCGTCTTCATGGCAACTCCTCCCATGGATTTTTCTGTGGGCTGGCGCCCTCCTCGGCGCTTCGAATCAACCCTTGTTTAATTGATATATTAGTACAACTACAATCTTTGAGAACCCTGTTTCTGGCCTCCTTTCGAGATCGCCCCGAGGCTCACCGCCAAGATGATGATCGCAGCGCCGATCCAAGTCGAGAAGCCTGCGATCTCTCCGAAAAAGACGAATGCCATCAAGGCGATCACCGGAAGGCGCAGAAAGTCCAGAGGCGCAAGGAAAGAGGCATCGGCCAGCGAGAAGGCCCGCGTCACCAGCGCCTGGCTGCCTGCGCCCAAGGCCCCCTGCACCGCCATCAGGCCAAGCGCGCGCGGGCTGGGCGTCTCCCAGACGGTCAGAGCAAGGACCAAGGCCAGCGGCACCATGGCGATCAGGTTCCATGCGACCAGCCGGTCCGGCCGGTCATGGGCCGACATACCCTTGAGGATCAACTGGATCGTCGCGGTCAGCACCGCGCCCACCAGGGCGAAGAGCAGCGCGGAATCGAAGCCTCCGGCACCGGGGCGCAGGATGATGAGCATGCCCGCAAAACCCGCGACGACCGAGGCGATGCGCGCCAGAGTCAGGCTCTCGCCCAGAAACAGGCAGGCTCCGAGCAGCAGGAAAAGCGGCGTGGTGAAACTGATCGCGGTCACATCCGACAAAGGCGCATTGGCGAAGGCCACGAAAAGCGCGAGCAGCGAGGCGAGTTTCAGCCCGGCGCGCAAAACATGCATCCAGCGATAGGGCGAGCCCATTAGGTCGCCGCGCCGCAGAATCCAGGGCAGAAAAAAGAGCAAGCCGAACGCGGCGCGAAAGAAGCCGATGACGAAAGGATGCACCTCGCCCGCGAGCAGGCGCACGATGACGCCGTCGCAGGCGTTCAACACAGTCGCCGCCAGCATCATGCCCGCGGCGGCGACAAGCACAGGACGCCCAGTCGAAAGCGATGGGCTGTCACTGGGGGTCATGCGGGGAACCCGGATAGCTTGTATGACATGTTGAGACGCCCTCCCAAACGCATCACTCACTTGCCTTATGAGTCGCGCGAAATCAAACCAAAATTAACCTTATTGATGTGACAAGTCCGCTTAGACCGCCATTTCGGCAAGGATCAGCTTGCATTCGCAGCAAGCGCGAGGGTTTCCGGCAGCGCAAGCCCCAAGCCGTCGGCCCGCGCCGCAAGGCTGGTCCAGACCCCTTCCGCGACCTGCACGCCTTGTTGCAGCGCCTGCCTGCGCTGGCGCGAGGCGGAATCGCCCGGCACGCGCACCGCGCCCCGCGTCGCTGGACCGGGCGGATTCGTGCGGCAGGCATTGGCCAGCCAGTCGGATTGCTCACGGAAGGCGTCGATACCCGCAAAGGCCTCGGGGTCGATGACCTGCAGGAAGACGCTTTGCGCCAGCGGACCGGGGGGCGTATTGGCGCGACCCTTGCCGGAAAGCCCCTGCCCCAGCAATTCGACCATCAACCCAAGCCCGTAACCCTTGTGTCCCTTGAGTGCGCCGCCCAGCGGCAGCAGTGAGCCGCCGCGCTCGGTCACCTCGCGCGGATCATCGGTCGGCTCGCCCGTGGCGGTCAGGGCCCAAGCCTCGGGGAAGCGCTCACCCGCCTTAGCCAATGTCTGGGTCATCGTGGTGGTAGTGATCGAGGACGAGACATCGATCACCACCGGATCGCCCGAGGTCGGAAAGCCCGCCGCGATCGGGTTCGGCGTCAAGAGCGGCTTGGTCCCGCCATAGGGCGCCACGCGCGAGGCCGCCGGGTTCGAGCAGGAAATCTGCACGATCAGCCCGCGATCCGTCAGCTCGCGCATATAGGCCGACAACGCGCAGGTGTGATGGGTGTTGCGGATCGCGGCGGTGACGGTGCCATGATCGGCGACCCGCTCGGCCGCCTGTTCCAGCGCACGGGTCAAAAGCCAAGCGCCGGGCAGAAGCCGCCCGTCCCAGACGAAGCTCGCGCCCTTGTCGCGGACGATCTCGTAATCGCCCGCGCCATTGAGCGAGCCATCCGCCAGCGCGTCCAGATACCACGGCAGCAGGCCGACGCCATGGGTCTCATGGCCGATCATGTCGCCCTCGACCAGAACTCGGGCGGTGACCTCGGCCTTGTCGGTCTCCATTCCGGCGGCGGAAAGCAGGGTTCGGGCGAATTCGGTCAGCGTTTCGCGGGGGATCAGGGGCATGGTCTCTCCTCGGTCGGTCAGCGGGGGCGGATCGCCGCCCCCGGCAGGCTCAGCGGCCGTTGGCCTTGCGCCATTCGGCGAAAAGCACGAGGTTCTTCTCATCCGTCGCCGGGTAAAGACCGATGATCGTGGCCCCGCCCTTGACGCGTTCAGTGACGAAATCCTCATAGGCCGTCATCTCAACCGCCTCATCGGCGATCTCGTCGGCGATCTCGGCCGGGATGATGATGACGCTGTCATCGTCGCCCACCACGATATCGCCGGGGAAAACCGCGACATCGCCGCAGCCGATCGGCACGTTGATGTCGATGGCCTCGTGCAGCGTCAGGTTGGTCGGCGAGGAGGCGCGGTGGTGATAGGCCGGGATCTCCAGCGCGCCGATCGACATCGAGTCGCGGAAGCCGCCATCGGTCACCACGCCCGCGCCGCCGCGCACCATCAGGCGCGTGATCAGGATATCGCCGGCCGAGGCCGCGCGGGCATCCTTGCGGCTGTCCATGACCATGACATGGCCCTCGGGGCATTGCTCGATGGCGGCGCGCTGCGGGTGGTTGGGGTTGCGAAAGACCGACATCGGGTTGCGGTCCTCGCGCGCGGGCATGTAGCGCAGGGTGAAGGCCGGACCGACCATATTGCGGCCCTTGCGCTCAACCGGGCGCACGTCCTGAATGGTCTGGTTGCGTAATCCGCGCTTGTAGAGCGCCGAGCAGAGCGTGGCGACCGAGACGCCCATCAGTTTTTCACGGGTCGAGGGATTCAAGTTCAGCCTCCGAAAGTGGTCGTTTCGACAGTCCAGTCGCGGGCCTTGCCGGTCAGCGAGCAGCCCAGACCCGGGCGCGCGGGCACGATCATGCGGCCGTCGCGGATTTTCAGTTCCTCATTAAAGAGCGGCGCGAGCCAGTCGAAATGCTCGACCCAGGGCTCATGCGGATAGGCAGCGGCCAGATGCAGGTGGATCTCCATCGCGAAATGCGGCGCGAGACGCATCCGCTTGACCTCGGCCTGTGCGCAGATCTTCAGGAATTGCGTGATGCCGCCGACGCGCGGCGCGTCGGGCTGGATGAAGTCAACAGCATCGGCGCGGATCAAGGCCATGTGCTCGTCGGCGGATGCCAGCATCTCGCCAGTGGCAATCGGAGTCGCGAGTTCACGGGCCAGAAGCGCATGACCCTCGGCATCATAGGCGTCCAGCGGTTCTTCGATCCATTCGAGGTTCAGGGGTTCCACCAGACGCCCGAAACGCAGGGCAGTCACGCGGTCCCATTGCTGGTTCGCATCCACCATCAGCGGCACGCGACCATTCAGATGCGCGGTCACGGCATCCAGACGGCGCAAGTCCTCCATCGGGTCGGGCTGGCCGACCTTGATCTTGATCCCGCCAATGCCCGATTCCAGCGACTTGTCGATTGCGGCTTTCACCTCATCGATGGAGGAGGACAAGAATCCGCCCGAGGTATTATAGCAGGCGACGCCATCGCGATGCGCGCCCAGCAGTTTTGCCAGCGGCAGACCTGCGCGCTTGGCTTTCAGATCCCACAGGCAGATATCCATCGCGGCAATCGCCTGCGTCGCCACGCCAGAGCGCCCGACCGAGGCTCCGGCCCAGCAAAGCTTGTCCCAAAGCCGCGCGATATCGTTCGGGTCTTCACCCAGAAAATTGTCCGCGATCTCGCAGGCATGGGCGTAAAGTGCCGGGCCGCCCGCGCGTTTCGAGTAGCTGAAGCCAAGGCCCGAGAAGCCCGCTTCGGTTTCGATCTCGCAGAAAAGGAAGGCGACCTGCGTCAGCGGCTTCTGTCGCCCGGTCAGCACCTTGGCGTCGCTGATCGGGCGGGCCAGCGGCAGGTAGGCCAGCGAGAGCTTGACCGCCTTGATCGCGTCTTGCGTCGCGGGACCGACCGCAAAGCCTGCTTTCGGCGGCTGCGCGGGGATCAGGCGTTGAGAGATATCCAGCATGACATGCACCTCAGTTGATGGCGGGTTCCGGCGTTTTGCCGCCGTATTCGGTTTTCAGGAAATCGAAGTCGCAGCCCTTGTCGGCCTGCTCGATATGCTTTGAGAACATCAGCCCATAGCCGCGTTGATAGCGGGGTTCGGGGGCTTCCCAAGCGGCACGGCGGGCCTCCAACTCGGCCTCATCCACCAGCATATTCAGGGACCGCGCCGGAATATCCAACTCGACCATGTCGCCGGTTTTCAGCAGCGCCAGCGGCCCGCCCACGAAGGCCTCGGGCGAGACATGCAGCACGCAGGCCCCGAAGCTGGTCCCGGACATCCGCGCATCCGAGATCCGCACCATGTCGCGCAGGCCCAGCTTCAACAGCGCCTTGGGCATCGGGATCATGCCCCATTCCGGCATCCCCGGCCCGCCCTGCGGCCCCGCATTGCGCAGGACCAGCACTGTTTCGGGTGTCAGCGGATAATCGGGATCGTCGATGATCGCCTTCATCTCGGCATAGCTATCGGCGACCAGCGCGGGGCCGGTATGGCGATGGAATTTCGGATCACAAGCGGCGGGCTTGATCACCGCCCCATCGGGGCAAAGGTTGCCCTTGAGCACCGCCAGCGAGCCTTCGTGATAGACGGGATTGGAAAGCGGACGGATGACGTCATCGTTCCAGATCTTTACATCCTCGAGGCCTTCGGTCAGCGGCTTTCCAGTGACGGTGATGGCGGAACTGTCGAGCTTATCGCCCAACTGTTTCATCAACGCGCGCAGGCCGCCGGCATAGTAGAAATCTTCCATCAGATAGGTCGAACCCGAGGGGCGGATATTGGCGATGACCGGCGTCGTACGGCCAATGCGGTCCAGATCGTCCAGCTCCAGCGGCACACCGGCGCGGCGCGCCATTGCGATCAGGTGGATGATCGCATTGGTCGAACAGCCCGTGGCCATAGCGACCGTCACCGCATTGTTCACGGCAGCCGGAGTCACGATCTGATCGGGGGTCAGATCCTCCCAGATCATCTCGACAATGCGTCGCCCGCAGGAGGCCGACATGCGCTGGTGGTTCGCATCCGCCGCCGGGATCGAAGACGCCCCCGGCAAGGTAAGCCCCATCGCATCGGCAATCGCCGTCATGGTCGAGGCCGTACCCATGGTCATGCAATGGCCATAGGAACGCGCGATGCCGCCCTCGATCCCCTGCCATTCTTCCTTGGAAATCGTGCCCGCGCGGCGCTCATCCCAATATTTGAATCCATCCGTGCCGGAACCCAGATACTTGCCCGCATAGTTCCCGCGCAGCATCGGACCTGCGGGCAGGTAGATGAATGGAACACCCATACTCAGCGCGCCCATGACCAGACCCGGAGTGGTCTTGTCGCAGCCGCCCATCAGCACCGCGCCGTCGATCGGGTGCGAGCGCAACAGTTCCTCGGTCTCCATCGCCAGCATGTTGCGATAAAGCATGGTCGTCGGCTTGACGAAATTCTCGGAGAGCGACAGCGCCGGAAGCTCCATCGGGAAGCCACCCGCCTGCAGGATGCCGCGCTTCACCCAATCCACGCGGTCCTTGAAATGCATATGGCAGGGCTGCGCGTCCGACCATGTATTGATGATCGCGACAATGGGCTTCCCTTCCCAATCTTCCGGGGCATAGCCCATCTGCATGGTCCGCGAGCGATGTCCGAACGACCGCTGGTCATCGGGCACCATCCAGCGCGCCGAGCGCAGATTCGCATATTCCTTTTTCTTCTGCATTCCTGTCCTCCCCTACCCCGCTTGGCACCGCATGAGGGCCAGCGCGTCACGTCACGCTTGAGCGGGGATGCGGAACTGATATATTAGCTATATAAGAATATCAATGCCAAATCGCGGGCGGCTGCTATACCCGCTGAAGGGACGGAAGAAACGGCATGACACGCACATTGATTTCAGCACTCAGCCCGGCAGACGGCTCAGCCTCCGGCAGCGGCAGCACGGTCCAGCGCATTTATGAGGATCTGCGACAGAGAATCATCGATTTCGACCTGCCGCCCGAGATGACGCTGGCGCGCAACGATCTGACCGAGGCCTATGGAATCAGCCAGACGCCTTTGCGCGAGGCCTTGCAAAAACTGCATGCCGAAGGGTTGGTCAGGATCTATCCGCAATCGCGCACCGTCGTGACGCGGATCGACATTCCGCAGATCTATGAGGCGCATTTCCTGCGCGTCGCGCTCGAATGCGAGGTCGCGCGCGGATTGGCGCTGGCCTCGGACCCCGAATTGGTCACGCGGGCACGCTCGATCATCCGGATGCAGGAGGTGGTGGCGCAGGACCCCAATCAGGTCTCGATGTTTCAGGAACTCGACGAGGTGTTTCACAACACCCTGTTCTCGGGACTGGGCCGCAGCCCGCTGCATCGGCTCATCCGGGAACGTTCGGGCCATCTCGAACGTGCGAGGCGGCTGCACAATGCGCAGGGCCGGGTCAGTTCGATCATCGCAGGCCATATGGCTGTCGTCGATGCCATCGAGGCAGGCAACGCCGAGGCCGCCACGCAGGCAATGCGGGCGCATCTGGGCGGCACAATCTCGCATCTCGAGGCACTGCGCGGGGAATATCCCGACTATTTCGCCTGATTGGCTCTCTGAAAACAAAGAGGGCGAGGCCATCGGCCCCGCCCCATCCTTTTGGTTAGCGGCGCTTACCTGACGCGCTCGCTGGCCTGCCATTCGGCCCAGCCCGGCTCGCCTTTCATGAAGGCTTCGATCTGGGCGCGGTTCGCCTCGAGCTTGGGATCGTGCTTCAGGTAATGTTTCGTCTCGCGGGCGATCAGACCCGAAAGGATCAGAAGTCCGATCAAGTTCGGAATCGCCATCAGCCCGTTCATCACATCCGAGAAGTTCCAGACCACGCCGAGTTGCACGGTACAGCCGAAATAGACCACGAGCGAGAAGAGCACGCGGAAAGGCATCACGGCGCGATGGCCGAACAGGCGCTCGACATTGCGCTCGCCGTAATAGGCCCAGCCGAGAATGGTCGAATAGGCGAACATCACCAGACCCACGGTCACGATCCAATGGCCCCATTGACCCGGCAAGCCATGGCTGAAGGCCTGACCCGTCATGATCGAGGCCGAGATCTGCTGCCCGGTGGCCGGGTCGATCTCTTTCCAGACGCCGGTGGTGATGATCACAAGACCGGTGCAGGAAACGACGATGATCGTGTCGATGAAAGTCTGGGTCATCGAAACCAGACCCTGACGCACCGGATGGGTCGTCTGGGCCGAAGCAGCTGCGATCGCCGCCGAACCCATGCCGGATTCATTCGAGAAGATGCCGCGCGCCACGCCGTAGCGCACCGCAAGCATGATGGTCGAGCCAAGGAAGCCGCCAACCGCTGACGTACCGGTAAATGCCTCGCGGAAAACCTCGGCAAAGGCCGCCGGAACCGCCGTGATGTTCACGAGCAGGATATAGAGCGCACCCAGCACATAGAAGACGATCATCACCGGAACGAGGCCCGCGGTGACCTTGCCGATCGACTTGATGCCGCCGACCAGAACGACCAGCGTCAGCGCCGCCAGAATCGCGCCGGTGATCCAGTGCGGAATGGCGAAGCTATTATCGAGATTCGAGGCGATCGAGTTGCCCTGCGTCATATTGCCGATGCCGAAGCAAGCACAGACCGCGAAAATCGCGAATGACAAAGCGAGGAACTTGCCGAAGGTACCGGGAATGGCGCGCTCGAGGTAATATTGCGGGCCGCCGTTTTTCTCGCCGACCTCGTCGGTGGTCCGGAAGCGCACGGCAAGGAACGCCTCGGAATATTTCGACGCCATGCCGAGGATCGCGGTCACCCACATCCAGAACAGCGCACCGGGGCCACCAACGCCGATAGCGGTGGCAACGCCGACGATATTGCCGGTCCCGACTGTGGCGGCCAAGGCGGTGGTCAGGGCTTGGAACTGCGAAATATCGCCTTCGGCATCGTCATCCTTGCGCTTCAAGAGGCCAAGACGCAACGCAGCCCCAAGACGGAAGATTTGGACGCCGCCAAGCCGCACCGTCAGGATCAGGCCGGTGCCCAGCAAAAGGGGGATGAGCATATAGGGACCCCAGATGATCCCTCCGATCTCTCCCAGAAAACTCTCCAACCAGTCCAGACCCATATTCGGTTTCCCCTTGTTCGTCATGGTTGCGATTTCAGAGGCAAAGCCAGTCAATAATGTCAAGACATATGATTGGATATTTGCCCGGATTTCCAGCCATTGCCTGTCATCTAGTCATCAGAAGCGGCTCTTGGAAAGCACAGACAGGCTGTGCTCAAAGCCAGTTGAGCCCTCGCCCAGAAGGGCCTGCAATTCGGCCTGAAATGCGATCGCAAGGGGCGCAAGCCGCGCCATGACGGCCCGCCCTTCTTCGGTCAAAGAGAGCGAAACCAGCCTGCCATCGCCGGGATGGTCGCGCTTTTCGATCAGCCCCTGCTGCTCTAACCGCGCCGCTGCACGGCTGACCTTCGACTTTTCCATATCGGCGCGGGCCTCGATCTCGCGAACGGACACCTCGCCTTGCTGAGAGAGATGCGCCAGCACCCGCCATTCCGGAACCGAGATCCCGGCCTCGGCCCGGTAGCGCCGCTCGAAGGCGCGACTGACCCGCCCGGCTGCGACGGCCAGCCGATAGGGCAGGAATTCATCCAATGCGAATCCGGTCATGGAGGGCCTTTCCTGTTTCGCCCATTCAAGCTTGACTTCATTGCAAATGCAACAACCATGGAGCGGCAAGGATTCGGAGGAATATCTCCATGACCCATTTAGACCTGCCGCAGGGCATGATCCGCGCCCTCAGCATGGCCGGCCCGCATGAGGGCTACATGCCCGGCTTCGGCAATGATTTCGAGACCGAGGCCCTGCCCGGCGCGCTGCCCCAGGGCATGAACTCGCCCCAGAAATGCAATTACGGCCTATACGGTGAGCAGCTTTCCGGCACCGCGTTCACCGCGCCCAGCCACCAGAACGAGCGGACATGGTGCTACCGGATCCGGCCCAGCGTGCGCCACACCCACCGCTTCGAGAAGATCGAGGTCCCGCATTGGCGCAGCGCCCCTTGCATCGATCCCGACATCGTCAGCCTGGGGCAATATCGCTGGGACCCGATCCCGGTGCCAGATGTGCCGCTCGACTGGATCAGCGGGATGCGGACGATGACCACGGCGGGCGATGTGAATATCCAGACCGGCATGGCCAGCCATGTCTATCTGGTCACGAAATCGATGCGCGACGCCTATTTCTACTCGGCCGATGGCGAATTGCTGGTGGTCCCGCAGGAGGGGCGGCTGCGCTTCTGCACCGAGCTCGGCGTGATCGACCTCGAGCCCAAGGAAATCGCGCTGATCCCGCGCGGCCTTGTCTATCGCGTGGAAGTGCTGGAAGGCCCGGCGCGTGGCTTCGTCTGCGAGAATTACGGCCAGAAATTCGCCCTGCCCGGCCGTGGCCCCATCGGCGCGAATTGCATGGCGAACAGGCGCGATTTCAAGACGCCGGTCGCAGCCTTCGAGGATCGCGAGACGCCCTCGACCGTGACGGTGAAATGGTGCGGCCAGTTCCACCGCTCACGGATCGGGCATTCGCCTTTGGACGTGGTCGCATGGCATGGCAATTACGCCCCGGTAAAATACGACCTCAGCAGCTATTGCCCGGTCGGCGCGGTGCTGTTCGACCATCCCGACCCCTCGATCTTCACCGTGCTGACCGCGCCTTCCGGCGTCGAGGGGACGGCGAATATCGATTTTGTGCTGTTCCGCGAGCGCTGGATGGTGGCCGAAAACACCTTCCGCCCGCCTTGGTACCATAAGAACGTCATGTCCGAGCTGATGGGCAACATCTACGGCATCTATGACGCCAAGCCCAAGGGCTTCGTGCCCGGCGGCATGAGCCTGCATAACTGCATGCTGCCGCATGGGCCGGATCGCCATGCCTTCGAGGGGGCCTCGAATGCCGCATTGAAGCCCGAGAAACTGGACGAGACCATGTCCTTCATGTTCGAGACCCGGTTCCCACAGCACCTGACCCCCTTCGCGGCCCATTCGGGGCAGCTGCAAGAGGATTACATCGATTGCTGGGCGAGCCTTGAGAAAAAATTCGACGGCACGCCCGGTTTGAAATGACGCCACAGGGGGGCTTTGCCCCCCGCGTTCGCCGCATCCCTCAATGGGGTGCGGCGAACGCTCCCCCCAAGGATATTTAAGTACCGAAGAAAGAGGGCAAGATGCCACTGATCCGCTCTTGGTTGGCCGCGGCAAACACGCCGGACTGCCCCTTTCCGCTGAACAATTTGCCCTGCGGTGTGTTCTCGCATGGGGCCGAGGCCCCACGCTGCGGCGTCGCGATCGGGGACATGATCCTTGACATGGCGGGCCTCGAGAAAGCGGGGCTACCGGGCCTTGCCGGACCGCTTTTCGATGTCCCATATTGGAACAAGGTCATGGCGGGGGGACCCGACCTTTGGACGAAGCTCCGGCGTCAGTTGCTGGATTTGCTGGGCGAGGGGGCGGTTCGCGAGCGGGTTGCGCCGCATCTGCATCCCATGGCGGGGGCCGTGCTGCATATGCCCTTCCAGATCGCCGAATTCACCGATTTCTATGCCGGAAAGCATCATGCCGAGAATGTCGGCACGATGTTTCGCGGACCGGAAAACGCCCTGCCGCCAAATTGGCTGCATATTCCCATCGGCTATAACGGCAGGGCGTCCTCGGTCATGGTCTCAGGGGCTGATCTTCGCCGACCTTGGGGGCAGGTGAAGCAGCCCGACGAGGCCACACCGCGTTTCGCCCCTTCGGAACGCTTCGATTTCGAGCTGGAACTGGGCGCGGTGGTCGGCACGCCCTCCCATCCGGGCCAGCCGGTGACGGTAGCCGAGGCGGATACGATGATCTTTGGCTATGTGCTCTTGAACGACTGGTCGGCGCGCGACATTCAAGCTTGGGAATACCAACCGCTCGGCCCGTTTCAGGCCAAGGCGACGGCCACAACGATCTCGCCCTGGATCGTGACTCGGGCGGCGTTAGAACCTTTTCGTAGCCCTGCACCGCCGCGAGAGCGCCCGCTTCTGCCCTATCTGTGCGAGCCCGGGCCGATGAATTACGATATCGGGTTGGAAATCGCTTTGCGCCCTGAAGGCGGCGACGAGACCGTGATTTGCCGCACAAATGCGAGCGAGCTTTACTATTCGGCGGCGCAGCAACTCGCCCATCACACGAGTTCCGGCTGCGCGATGAATTGCGGCGATCTGCTCGGTTCGGGGACGATTTCGGGGCCTGGAAAAGCCAGCCGCGGCAGCCTTCTGGAGCTTAGCTGGGGCGGTTCCGAGCCGCTTGCCATTGAGGGCGGCACGCGGTGCTTTCTTGAAGATGGCGATACCGTCACTCTGCGCGGCGCGGCGCAGGGCGACGGCTATCTCATCGGTTTCGGGGACTGCAGCGGCAGGATTTTGCCCGCCTTGCCCGACCCCTATGCGCGCTGAGCCTCACGAAGCTTTCAGCACGCCGCGCTCGATCTGGTCCTGTTCGATGCTTTCGAACAGGGCGCGGAAATTGCCTTCGCCAAAGCCATCATCGCCCTTGCGCTGGATGAATTCGAAGAAGATTGGCCCGATCACTGTCTTCGAGAAAATCTGCAACAGGATGCGGGTCTCGCCGCCATCGACCACCCCTTCGCCGTCAATCAGAATGCCATGCTTCGCCATCAGATCGATCGGTTCGGCATGGTCCTTCACGCGCTCGCGCGAGAAATCGTAATAGGCCATCGGCGGCTTGGGCATGAACTTCAACCCGCGCCCGGCAATCGCATCGGTGGCGGCATAGATATCCTCGGTGCCGACGGCGATATGCTGGATGCCCTCGCCATTGTAGCGGCGCAGATATTCGACGATCTGACCCGTCTCGCCACGATCCTCATTGATCGGGATGCGGATGCGGCCGCAGGGGCTGGTCAAAGCGCGGCTGAAAAGGCCGGTAAATTTCCCCTCGATATCGAAGAAGCGGATCTGGCGGAAATTGAACAGCTTGCCGTAGAAGTCGAACCACTTGTCCATATTGCCGCGATGGACGTTATGGGTCAGGTGGTCGAGATAATGGAAGCCCACGCCCGCAGGTTTGGTGGCGGCGACGAAGTCGAATTCCGCCGCATAGGGATTGGCCGCGCCGCCATATTCGTCGGTGAAATAGATAAGCGAGCCACCGATCCCGACAATCGCGGGCCAATCGAGCGTTTTGCCCGGCCCCTCATATGCGGTCGCGCCGTTGCGGACGGCGTGTTCGAAAGCATGCTGCGCATCGACCACCCGCCATGCCATCGAGGGCGCGCAGGGGCCGTGTTGCTCGACGAAGTCGCGGGCATGGCTGCCCGGCTCGTCATTGAGCACATAGGTGATATCACCCTGCTGCCAAAGCTCGATCGCCTTTTCGCGATGACGAGCCGTCAGCGCATAACCCATGCGGGTGAAAATCGCGCGCAATTCCTCGGGCTGGGGATGGGCGAATTCGACGAATTCGAACCCGTCGGTTCCTGCTGGGTTTGCCTCTGAAATCGTCGCGCGCGGGGCGTCATGCGGAAAGGGGCCCATGTGATCCTCCGTCAGATAGTCCTTTAAGTCAGGATCGCACCAGGCCGAAGAAGATTGCGCGCAAAATTCAGTTTCATTTGCCAAAGACATGCGCCAAATTTACGCAAGATACCAATTCGACGCGGATTTCACGCATGATCGATCCGATTGATTCCCGCCTCCTCGCCGCGGTCCAGCGCCGGGCCGATATCACCGCTCAGGAATTGGGCGAGGTCTTGAACCTCTCGCCCTCGCAGGCGGCCCGTCGCCGTGCGCGGCTGGAGGATGAAGGCGTGATCCACGGCTATGGCGCGCGGCTTGACCCGGCGCGTCTGGGCCTGACCGTGCAGGCTTTCGTGCAGGTGCAGATGGCCGCGCACAATGCCGATAATGCGCAGGGCTTCGCCCGCCTCGTCGCGACCTTGCCCGAGGTTGTCAGTTGCTGGACCCTGACCGGAGAAGCCGATTACCTGCTGCGGGTCTGGTGCCCCGATTTGCCAGCGCTGAATACGCTGATCCATCACCGGCTTTTGCCGCATCCTGCAGTGGCGCGGGTGCAAAGCCAGATCGTCATGGACCAGCCGAAACCCGATGCAGGCCTGCCGCTGTGATCAATGCCGGGCCGCATGCACGCGCCCCGGCATTTTTCGCCTTATTCCGGCAGAATGCGCACGGCGCCCTTGTCGGCGGACGAGGCGAAAGCGGCATAAGCCTTCAGCGCCGTCGTGACATTGCGCTTGCGCGTCTGGGCGGGTTTCCAGCCCAGTTTGTCCTGCTCGGCGCGGCGGGTGGCCAATTCGGCTTCCGGCACGGCAAGGTTGATCGTGCGGTTCGGAATGTCGATCTCGATCACATCGCCATCGCGAACAAGGCCGATGATCCCGCCCTGCGCCGCTTCCGGCGAGGCATGGCCGATCGACAGGCCCGAGGTTCCGCCCGAGAAGCGGCCATCGGTGACCAGCGCACAGGCTTTGCCGAGACCCTTCGACTTCAGGTAGCTCGTCGGGTAGAGCATTTCCTGCATCCCCGGCCCGCCTTTCGGGCCCTCGTAGCGGATCACCACCACGTCGCCCGCCTTGACCTTGCCGGTCAGGATGCCGCTGACCGCCGCGTCCTGGCTTTCATAGACCACGGCGGGACCGGTGAATTTCAGGATGGAATCGTCCACGCCCGCCGTCTTCACGATGCAGCCGTCCAGCGCGATATTGCCCTTCAGCACCGCAAGCCCGCCATCCGCCGAGAACGGCGCATTGACCGAGCGGATCACCCCGTTCTGGCGGTCGAGATCCAGCGTGTCCCAGCGCGCCTCCTGCGAGAAGGCGACCTGCGTCGGGATGCCACCCGGGGCGGCGCTGAAGAACTTGTGCACCGTCTCACTTTCGGTGCGGCTGATATCCCAGCGGTCGATGGCCTCACCCAAGGTGGGCGTGTGCACGGTCGGCGTGTCGCGATGGATCAACCCGCCACGCTCAAGCTGGCCGAGGATCGCCATGATGCCGCCGGCGCGGTGGACATCCTCCATATGGACATCCTGCTTGGCGGGCGCGACTTTCGAAAGGCACGGAACCTTGCGCGACAGCCGGTCGATATCGGCCATGTCGAAATCAATGCCGCCCTCATGCGCGGCGGCGAGGATATGCAGCACGGTATTGGTCGAGCCACCCATCGCGATATCCAGCGACATGGCGTTCTCGAAGGCCTTCTTGTTGGCGACATTGCGCGGCAGGATCGAGGTATCGTCCTGCTCGTAATAGCGCCGCGCCAAATCGACGACGAGATGGCCCGCCTCGACGAAAAGCCGCTTGCGGTCGGCATGTGTCGCCAAGGTCGAGCCGTTCCCCGGCAGCGACAGGCCCAGAGCCTCGGTCAGGCAGTTCATCGAGTTCGCAGTGAACATGCCCGAGCAGGACCCGCAGGTCGGGCAGGCCGATCGCTCGATGGCCTGAACATCCTCGTCCGAGACGCTTTCATCCGCCGCGGCGACCATGGCATCGACAAGGTCCAGCGCATGGGTCTTGCCGTTCAGGACGACCTTGCCGGCCTCCATCGGGCCGCCCGAGACGAAGACCGCCGGAATGTTCAGCCGCATCGCCGCGTTCAGCATACCGGGCGTGATCTTGTCGCAATTCGAGATGCAGACCATGGCATCGGCGCAATGCGCGTTGACCATGTATTCGACGCTGTCGGCGATGATCTCGCGCGAGGGCAGCGAATAGAGCATGCCGTCATGGCCCATGGCGATGCCGTCATCGACCGCGATGGTGTTGAATTCCTTAGCGACGCCGCCCGCAGCCTCGATCTCGCGCGCGACGAGCTGGCCAAGGTCCTTCAAATGGACATGGCCGGGGACGAATTGCGTGAAGGAGTTCACCACGGCGATAATCGGCTTGCCGAAGTCCCCGTCCTTCATCCCGGTCGCGCGCCAGAGGCCACGGGCCCCTGCCATATTGCGGCCATGCGTCGAGGTGCGAGAGCGATAGGCTGGCATATTCTGTCCTTCCGGATCGGGCCGGAGCAAGGGCCCGGCATAGTTCGGGGCCTTGGTTACCGCGATGGGCGCGACACTTCCAGTTCAACTTGACGCCTGAACCATTAAAGATGTTGCGCAATCCTGCGCAGCCGGGCAATTCAAATCATCGCGGATCGGGGAAAGACGGGAATATGGCCTTCACGCTCAGGCAGTTGCGCTATTTTCTGGCGACGGCCGAGAATCGGACCGTCTCGGGGGCGGCGCAGGCGCTGGCGATCTCGCAATCCGCCGTGACCGAGGCCATCCGCGAGCTCGAGGCCGATCTGGGCGTGCCGTTGTTCGAGCGCCATCCCCGTGGGCTGGAAATCACGCCGCGCGGGCATCAGTTCCTGCGCCATGCCCAGCAGATCCTGTCCAGCGTATCGGATGCAAGGCAGGCCATGAAGGTCGAGGCCGAGCATCTCTCGGGGCGGCTGAACATCGGCGTGACCTCGCTGGTCGCGGGCTATGTCATCTCGGACGTGCTGGCGCGCTTCCGCCGCGCCAACCCGGCGGTCGAGGTCGCGGCGCTGGAGGATAGCGGCGAATATCTCGAGCACCTGCTGATCGGGGGCGAGCTCGACGCGGCGGTGATGGTAACCTCGAACCTGCGCGACCGGCTGGCCTTGCAAGCGGAAATCCTTGAGGTTTCGCCCTATCAGCTTTGGCTGCCCAATGGGCATCCGCTGGCCGCGCAGCCCTCGGTTGCGATCAGCGATCTGGCACAAGAGCCGATGATCATGCTGCGCCTTGACGAGACCGAGCAGCCGACGCGGCGGCTTCTCGATGCGTTTGGCGCACGGCCCCGCATCGCCTTCCGCACCCGCTCTGTCGAGGCCGTCCGCTCGCTGGTCGCCACCGGGGCGGGGATCGCGCTTTTGCCCGCGCTGATCTATCGCCGCTGGTCGCTGGAGGGCGACCCGATCGTGTCGCGCGATGTCTCGGGTTCGCTGCCGGTGGTGCAGGTGGGCGTGGTCTGGCGCAAGGGCGCGCCGCTTTCGCCTGCGGTACGCGAATTCATCCGCACCGCCCAGTCACAGCGTTTCCGACGCTGAAACCTAGCTATCGGTTTTTCCGATAGCGGCATTCTGACAATTGAATTTGCGAAATCGGCATTCTCGGCTCAGTCTGTTGGCAAGGGGCGTGCGAAGCCTCGGTCCAACAGGGAAAACAACATGAACAAGGTGCTGAACGCGCTGGCCTCGGGGTTAGCGCTGGTTGCCGCTGGCGCATTGCCGGTCGCCGCCGAGATGCCGACGGCCTTGGGCACGCCCGAGGGCGCGCTCTCGATCGTTGCATGGCCGGGCTATATCGAGCGCGGCGAAACCGACAAGGCCTTCGACTGGGTCACCAAGTTCGAGGAAAAGACCGGCTGCAAGGTCGAGGTCAAAACCGCGGGAACCTCGGATGAGATGGTCTCGCTGATGAATCAAGGCGGCTTCGATCTGGTCACGGCCTCGGGCGACGCCTCGCTGCGCCTGATCGCGGGCGAGAAGGTCCAGCCGATCAACATCGACCTGATCCCAAGCTGGAACACCGTCGATGACCGCCTGAAGGATGCGCCTTGGCACACGGTCGACGGCACGCATTACGGCACGCCCTTCATGTGGGGTCCGAACGTACTGATGTATAGCACCGAGGTCTTCAAGGAAGCGCCGAAAAGCTGGGACGTGGTCTTCAACGAGCAGACCCTGCCCGATGGCAAATCGAACAAGGGCCGTGTTCAGGCTTATGATGGCCCGATCTATATCGCCGATGCCGCGATGTATCTGATGAAACACCAGCCGGAACTGGGCATCAAGAACCCGTTCGAACTGAACGAGGACCAGTATGCCGCTGCGCTGGAACTGCTGAAAGGCCAACGCCAATTGGTCTCGCGCTATTGGCATGACGCCATGGTGCAGATCGACGACTTCAAGAACGAAGGCGTCGTGGCTTCCAGCACTTGGCCCTTCCAGGTGAACCTTCTGGCCGCCGACAAGGCCCCCGTCGCCAGCACCATCCCCGAGGAAGGCGCGACTGGCTGGGCCGACACGCTGATGCTGCACGCGGATTCGAAGCACCAGACCTGTGCCTATCTGTGGATGGAGCACTCGCTGTCCTCGAACCTGCAATCGGACCTGTCCGTGTGGTTCGGCGCGGTGCCTTCGGTTCCCGCCGCCTGCACCGATGGCCGTGGCCAGCAGACCGCCGAGGGCTGCAAGACCAACGGTTACGAAGACTTCGACAAGATCTGGTTCTGGCGCACGCCGACCTCGAAATGCGAGGCTGGCGGCTGCGTTCCCTATCACCGCTGGGTTTCCGACTACATCGCCGTGATGGGCAGCTGATACCCTTCTGCCCGGACCTCGGGTCCGGGCAACCCTTTCTCAGGACAATTCAAATGACAGAAGCTGTGAGCTTTCGCGGCGTGTCGCGCTATTTCGGGCATGTCCGTGCCGTCGATGGCGTCGATCTCGATATCCGCGACGGCGAATTCTTCGCCATGCTGGGCCCCTCGGGGTCCGGCAAGACCACCTGCCTGCGCCTGATCGCGGGCTTTGAACAGCCGACCGGCGGCGAGATACGGATTTATGGCGAACAGGCTGCGGGCGTGCCCCCCTATCGCCGCAACGTGAATACCGTGTTCCAAAGCTATGCGCTGTTCCCGCATATGAATGTGCGCGACAACGTGGCCTTTGGCCTGCGCGTCAAGGGCACCGGCAAGGCCGAGCGCCACAAGGCCGCCGAAGAGGCGCTGGCCATGGTGGAACTTGCCGGTTTCGGCGACCGCCGCGCCGGTGAGCTGTCGGGCGGCCAGCGTCAGCGCGTGGCGCTGGCCCGTGCGCTGGTCAACAAACCGAAAGTGCTGCTGCTGGACGAACCGCTTGGTGCGCTAGACCTGAAGCTGCGCGAGCAGATGCAAGAGGAACTGCGCAGCCTGCAACGCGCGCTTGGCCTGACCTTCGTCTTCGTCACCCATGATCAGGACGAGGCGCTTTCGATGGCCGACCGCGTCGCCGTCTTTGCCGATGGCAAGATGCAGCAGGTCGGCACCGCCGAGGACATCTATCGCCGCCCGAACACTCGTTTCGTCGCGGATTTCGTGGGCTCTTCGAACGTGCTTCCTGCCGATTTCGTCGGCGCCGGTCCGAATGGCCGCTGGGCCAGCCTGCGCCCCGAAGATATCCGCCTTGACCCGCTGGGCCATGAGGCCGTGGTCACCTCGCGCGCCTATCATGGCCGCGTCGTTAAGCTGGGCTTGAAACTGGGCGCGCAGCACCTGAACGCGCTGATGCCCGCGACCGAAGACCTGCCTCAACCGGGCGAAAAAGTCCGCGTCGGCTGGGACCGCGCCCGCGTCCATATGATGGAGAGCGGCGCATGACCCTGCCCGCCATCCTTCCGGCCCGTGGCGGCATTGCCGCCCGCGCCATAGACTGGATGATGCGCCACCCGGCGATGTTCACCTTTCTGATGGTGCTGCCGATCGTTTTGTGGCTGGGCATCGTCTATATCGGCTCGCTGATCGCGCTGCTGATGCAAAGCTTCTTTTCCATCGACGAGTTCTCGGGCGTGGTGAAGCAGGAATTCACCCTGTCGACTTATGCCGAACTGCTGCGTCCGGCGAATTTCGACATCATCCTGCGGACGATCCTGATGGCCGCTTCGGTGACGCTGGCCTCGGCGGCGATTGCATTCCCCATCGCCTATTTCGCCGCGCGCTACGCCAAGGGGAAGTGGAAGGCGCTGTTCTATATCGGCGTCATGCTGCCCTTGTGGTCGAGCTACCTCGTCAAGGTCTATGCATGGAAGCTGGTCCTTGCCAAGGAAGGCATCCTGACTTGGGTCTTCGAGAAGCTGCATCTGACATGGCTATTGGACGGCCTGCTGGCTTTGCCGGTCGTGGGCGGCAACTCGCTTTCGGTCAGCTATCTGGGGACCTTCATCGTCTTCGTCTATATCTGGCTGCCCTATATGATCATCCCCGTCCAAGCCGCGCTCGAACGCGTGCCGGGCGCGATGATGGAGGCGGCGTCTGACCTTGGCGCAAATCCGGGGCAAAGCTTCCGCATGGTGCTGTTCCCCTTGGCGTTGCCGGGGGTGATCGCGGGGTCGATCTTCACCTTCTCGCTGACGCTGGGCGATTACATCATCCCGCAGATCATCGGCTCGGGCCGGCTGTTCATCGGGCAGGCCGTCTATGTCCAGCAGGGCACGGCCGGCAATATCCCGCTCGCCGCAGCTTTTACCGTCGTCCCCATCGTCATCATGGGCGTCTACCTGTGGGGCGCACGCAAAATGGGGGCCTTTGATGCACTCTGATACCCGCGCACCTTTGCCCCTGAAGATCGCCGCAATCGGTGGATTGGTCTTTCTGCTGGCCCCCATCGCGCTGATTTTCGTCTATGCCTTCACCACCGAGGAGAAAAGCTTCCAATGGCCACCGCCGGGCCTGACGCTGAAATGGTTCGGAGTCACTATGGGCCGGGCGGATGTCTGGGCGGCGCTTGCCCTATCTGTCAAAGTCGCGGCGATTTCGACCTGTATCGCGCTGGTTCTGGGCACGATGACGGCGGCGGCGGTGGCGCGCTCGCGCTTCTTCGGCCGCGAAACCATCTCGCTGCTGGTCATCCTGCCGATCGCGCTTCCGGGGATCATCACCGGGATCTCGCTGCGCTCGGCATTCTCGCTGCTGGATATTCCCTTCAGCACTTGGACCATCGTGCTGGGTCACGCGACCTTCTGTATCGTCGTCGTCTATAACAATGCGGTCGCGCGGTTCCGCCGCACCTCGGGCGCGCTGATCGAGGCGGCGATGGATCTGGGTGCGGACGGGCTTCAGACCTTCCGTCTGGTGATCCTGCCGAATATCGGGACCGCGCTGCTTGCGGGCGGAATGCTGGCCTTTGCGCTCAGCTTCGACGAGGTCATCGTTACCACCTTCACTGCAGGGAACCAATCCACCCTGCCGATCTGGATGCTGGAGGAGTTGATCCGTCCCCGCCAGCGCCCCGTCACCAATGTCGTCGCCATGCTTGTCGTGCTCGTCACGGTGTTCCCGATCCTCGCGGCCTATTGGCTGACCAAAGAGGGCGAGCATACCGAAGGCGCCGAGAAATAACGAAATTCAGGGAGTTATATCATGCAAACCCAGATGCTGATCGGAGGCTCGCTTGTCGCGGGCACGGAAACCGAAGAGCAGGTCCTCAACCCTCGCACCGGTGAGGTGATCCTGACCCTTCCAGAAGCGTCGATTGCACAGGTCGAAGCTGCTGTCACCGCCGCAAGCAAGGCATTCACCAGCTGGTCGCGCACCACTCCGGCACAACGCTCGGGCTATCTTCTGAAGATCGCCGACCGGATTGAGGCCAAGGCCGCCGAGTTCGCCTCGCTTGAGGCGCTGAACTGCGGCAAACCCGGCCATCTTGCGCTGAATGACGAGTTGCCCGCGATTGTGGACTGCTACCGCTTCTTTGCCGGCGCGGTGCGCAATATGTCCGGCCCGGTGGCAGGCGAGTATTTGCCCGGCCATACCTCGATGATCCGCCGCGATCCGGTTGGGGTCGTGGCCTCGATCGCGCCGTGGAACTATCCGCTGATGATGATGGCATGGAAGATCGCCCCGGCGATTGCGGCGGGCAATACCGTGGTCTTTAAGCCCTCGGAACAGACCCCGCTGACCGCCCTGAAAATGGCCGAGATCTTTGCCGAAATCCTTCCCGAGGGCGTCGTCAATATCGTGCTGGGCCGTGGCGATACCGTCGGCTCGGCGCTGATCGGGCATCCTTCGGTGGCGATGATCTCGCTGACCGGCGATATCGCGACGGGCCGCAAAATCCTTGAAGCCGCGACCAAGACCATCAAGCGCACCCATCTGGAACTGGGCGGCAAGGCCCCGGTCATCATCATGGAGGATGCCGATATCGAGGCCACGGTCGCGGGCCTGCGCGCCTTCGGCTATTACAATGCCGGGCAGGATTGCACCGCCGCATGTCGCGTCTATGCGCATTCCTCGGTCTATGATCGTTTCGTCGCGGGGCTGACGGATGCCGTGTCCACGATCGGCTATGCCAATGAGGATGACAGTCTGAACGAGATGGGTCCGCTGATCTCGCCGCGCCAGCGCGACCGCGTCGCCAGTTTCGTCGCGCGCGCACGGGAATCCAACCATATCGAGGTCACCACTGGCGGTGAACTGCATGATGGTCCGGGTTTCTTCTACAAGCCCACAGTTATTGCCGGGGCCTTGCAGACCGATGAGATCGTGCAGCGCGAGGTCTTTGGTCCGGTCGTCTCGGTCACCCGCTTCGACGAAGCCGAGCAGGTCGTGGGCTGGGCGAACGATTCGCAATACGGCCTTGCCTCATCGGTCTGGACGCGCGACGTGTCGAAGGGCCTCGCGATGGCGGCGCAGCTGCAATATGGCTGCACATGGATCAACACCCATTTCATGCTGACCAATGAAATGCCGCATGGTGGTCTGAAACAATCGGGCTATGGCAAGGACATGTCGGTCTATGCGCTCGAGGATTACTCGGCGGTCCGCCATGTGATGATCGCGCATTGAGGCTTGGGGCGGCGGGGAAACCCGCCGCCTTTTTACGATTTGCCGCCCAGCGGGATCGTCATGTTGAACAGGATGGCATCGCCCTCAAGGCGGTTCGTGGCGTCGAATTCATGGAACCAGCGGGCCTCCAGCGTGACCGGGGTTTCCCACCAATTGCCCTGCCACGAAACCGCCGGACCCAGCGCCGTGACCTCGCCGCGGAAGGGCCCGAATGTGCCCGCGCCGGTATCGTCGCTGATCTGCTTGTAGTAATAGCCCTGCAGCCCCAGCATCACGCCATTGGCGAGGGTCTTGCCGACCGCGGCCTCGAGGTGGAACTCGTCGCCGGATTCATATTCGGTATCGTCATTCTCGTCGTTGAAGGTGACGCCCGCGGCGAGGTTCGCCTGCCAGCCGGTATCGGGATTCATCCAGGTCACCGCCCCGGTCAGGTCATAGGCCCAGTGATTGAAGGCAACATTGGTGCTGCGCGCCTGATCGTAATCCCCGACCGGCACGTTCACCATCAGCGTGAGCGAGCCCATGACCGGCCCCTGCCCCCAGCCGAGGCCGCCACTCAGCACCGGGTCGCCAAAGGTGAAGCTGTCCTGGGATTTATTCGCGCTCAACACCGCACCATTGGGCGCGGTCAGGGTCGCGTCGACATTGCTTTCCTTATAGCCCCAGGGAAGCGTCAGGCCGAAAAAGGGCCGCCCTCCCATGGCCGATCCATCGCCTGACCAGATCACCGAGGACAGGCCGATAAAGGCCTCACCGTCGATCCCGACTTCCAGCCTGCCGCCCTGCGGGATCGAGCCGCCGTTTTCACCGGAGTAATAATAGAAGGTCTGCTGGGTATAGGTGCCGGGCGGCGGCACCGCGCCCGCCATCGTGGTCTTGGAGCCAAGGATATACATCCCCGCCCCGCCTTCGACGGCCCAAGCCTGTCCGCCGAACCCGGCAAGCGCGCCCGCGGCCAGAAGATATGTGAGTGAATTCCGTTGTAACCTACGCATGGCGAGTCCCCGCGCTGACAGGATCGGATGTTGAAAGCATTGATGCGCCGAGCGTGGCTGTCAATTTGAACAGCAGCAAAGAAGCATCTACTGTCACCTTGCTGCACCTACTGGAAAATACCGATCCGATCGCGGGGACTTGCGAAAGGCCTCCTTTCTTCCGCCGGAAACGGACGAAAAGGCGCAGGCGGCGGGGCATCATTCGCCTATGATCGTGCCGGGGTCCGAATGCCGGGATCGTCCATTCGCATGGCCCCCGGGCAAAGGAATCGGGGGCTGCGATGCTTCCGACGCGGGCTTTCGGCGACCCGCGGCCGGTTCAAGTCGCCTCGGGCGGCTCGAATGTAAAGCCATCGAAAAACGCGTCTGCCCGCAGCACCATCTGGCCCTTCTCGGCCGGAACCGTGCGGTCCTGCGCCAAGCTGCCTTCGAGGCGCATCGACGCGCCGGGCAGCGGCGCGCCGGCAGGGCGCAAATGCTGGCGGTAAAGATCGGTGCGGAAATGCCCCATCGCCCTTTCCATGGCGGGACCGAGCGGCAATCCGCGCCGCGACGCGATCTTTGCCGCGATCAGGGCGGCGAGGCTCTTCCACGGAAAACTTGCCCCACCGGCGTTGAAGGCGATGAAATCCGGCGCCTCGCGAAGGTCGCCCGAGGGCGTCACCATCATCTTGCCGCTCAGCCCGCGCTCGGCCAATTCCGAGGGAAGATCCAGATATTCCCCACGCGACAGGATTTCGGCCGCGGTGCTGCGATGTCCCGGCTCATCGAGCCATCGGCCCGCGCGCCAGAGGGCACGCATCAAGGCCCCGGTTTCATCCGGCCGCGCCTCGGCCATGTCGCGGCGCAGGACCAGCCCCTTCTCGGGCGGCGCGGCCCAGATCGCCGTGCCCGGCAGGATCAGCGTGGCGATGCCGCGCTCGACCGCGAAAGAGGCCCAGGGCTCGCCCACGCAAAACGCGTCCAACTCGCCCGCTGCCATCGCATCGGCCATCTGTGGCGGCGGGACAGTGACCAGATCCAGCCTCTCGGACGCGAATCCGCAGGTTTCAAGCCAATGCCCGACCAGTTCCAGATGGGTCGAAAAGGCAAAGGGGACACCGACACGCAGCCGGTCCGGGACGACCTTGCCCAAGGCCTCGCCCGCCGCGCGGGCATCGCTGAAATCGAACTCATGGCCCTCGGCGCGCAGTCTGGCCGCGATCTCGTTGCTGACTGCAATCGCCTCGCCGCCATGGGACAGGAACATCAGCAAGTCGAATTCCGGCAATCGCGGCCCAAGGCCCAAAGCCTGCCCGATCGGCATGGGCACCAGCATATGCGCAGCGTCGATCACCCCCGCGCCCAGCATGTCGCGGCTCTGCGCCCAGGCGGTCAGGCGCAATAGGTCGAATTCCAGCCCCTCTTCGGCGGCAAAACCCATCTCGCGCGCGATGACCAGCGGCGCCGCGTCGATGAGCGGCACATAGCCGAGGCGCATCCGCGTCAGCGCCATGTCAGCAGCCCCGCCGCCATGACCAGCTGCTGGGCGATATCGGCGACACGCTTGCCCTGATCCATCGCGGTCTTGCGCAAGAGCGCATAGGCGGCCTCTTCGTCAATGCCGCGCGCCTTCATCAGCACGGCCTTGGCCCGGTCGATGATCTTGCGTTCCTCGAGCGCGGCGCGGGTGGCGGCCAGTTCGCTGCGCATGCGCTGAAACATGTGGAAGCGCGCGATGGCCGCATCGAGGATGGGCTTGATCCGGTCGGGACGCAGGCCATCCACGACATAGGCCGAGACGCCGGCCTCGATCGCCGCTCGGGTCAGTTGCTCGTCCGAGCGGTCCACGAACATCGCCACGGGACGCTCGGTCGGGCCCGAGGCCAAGGCCAGTTCCTCGAGGATGTCGCGCGAGGGATTGGCAAGGTCGATCAGCACGACATCGGGGCGATATTCCGCGATCTGGCGCGCAAGGCCGGTCTCTTCCGAGATGATGCGGATATCGTGATCGCCCACTTCGCGCAGGCCGTCGACGATGGGAAGGGCGCGTTCCTTGTCAGGCTCGACAATGACGATAGAGAGACGTTTTTCCATGCCCTGCCCGGTGGTTTCCCCTGCCCTGACATTGCCCGGTACGGCAAGGCAATGACGCCCCGCCAAAGACCCCGCGAGCGGCGTCAGACCTGCCGCGATATTATGCAACCTTTTCCGCATTGCCGTAATTTCGGGCGCATGCCCGGCGCTGTAGGAGGGTTGGGGTCTTGAACAACGCGCGCGCGAACCCCATTGCCAAGTCTCTGGCCCGAGCCGGTCACGAAGGACAAACGATGCCGCCCCTGCCCGCCGATCCAAGGCCGATGACCCTGCGCGAGAGCGAGATTCGCCGCTTTGCCCGCGCCCGCTACGGGCTGCGCGGCACCTTGCGGCTGCATCGCGCCTCACTCGGAACTGACCTTCTGCGCGCGCCGCTGAACGTGATGCTGTCGCCGGTCTTTCTGCTGCTGCGGCTCTGGGCGCTGATCCTGCGGCTTCTGGGAGCGCGGCGGGCGGCGGCGTGGTTGTCGCAGCGCAAGATCTTTCTCACCACCGATCTGGCGCGGCAGTTGAAATCCGATCTGCATGGGCTTTTCGGGGCTCTCGCCGCGAAAGGCGTCGCGCCCGATGCCTCGGCCGAGCGGATCGAGGCAGCTATCGAAGCCCATGCCGAGGCGCGCAATGCGGTGGCCGAATTGACCACCTCGGCTCTGGTCCTGCTGGCGGGGATCGCGCTGTTTCGACGCGCGACGCCCGGCATCGTGACACTGGCCGAGCCTTTGGCCCATCTGCGGGCGCAGACGCAGGCGATCCGGGATTTCGCCTTGGGCGATTGGGCCGGAGGGGTTTGGTATGGCTGGTTTCCGGCCCAGCATTCGCTGTCCGAACTGGTTCTGACCGGACTTGCGCTGGCGCTTCTGGCGGCGCTTGTCACCGCCTTTGCCGGGCTCTTGGCCGATCCGGTCCAGCTTTGGGCCGGGATTCACCAGCGGCGCTTGATGCGAATGATGGCGCGGCTCGACCGGAACCGGCCCGAGCCTGCGCTTTCGGGCGAACATCTGCTCGCCCGGTTGGGGGATATCGGCGATCTGGCGGCCTCGCTCTGGCGCGGCTGGCGCTAGACTGCGGCCTGCGCGGCAAAGTCTCGGGCTTCGGAGGGCGCGGTCCCGAGGCTGCCGATGGCGAGATCTAGATCGGGAAAATCGCGCCGGACCAGATCCGGGAGAGAGCCACCCGCCCGGATCGCCTCGGCGCAAAGTTCCTTGATCCGGGCCTGCGCCTCGGGGCGTGGCATGTGACGTGCCAAAGCAAAGCTCAGCGCCTCGGCATGGATCAACCCGCCCCCGGCATTCAGATTGCGCGCCATCGCGTCGGCATCGGGCGAAAGGCTTGCGATCACCTGCTCGGCCAAGGCCAGCGCGCGCCCGGTCGAGATGCAAAGCTGCGGCAGGCTCAGCCATTCGACGAACCATGCCGATCCGTCGCGCTGCTGGCGATGCAGCCCCGCGCCCTGCATGGCGGAAGCCAGCGCCACCGAATGCCGCGCCAGCGCGACCAGAACGGAAGGGCCGACCGGATTCTGCTTTTGCGGCATGGTCGAAGATCCGCCCGCGCCTTCGAGCCGGATCTCGTCGATGCCGGATTGGGTCATCAGGATCAGGTCTTCGCCGATCTTGCCAAGGCTGGCCATCAGCCCCGCCATCCATGCCGAGAAGGCGCCGATCCGGTCGCGCTCGGCATGCCAGCTATGGCCGGGATCGGACAGACCGAGCGCCTTCGCAAGGCCCGCGCGCACCGCCGGACCCTCGGGACCCATGGCCGAGAGCGTGCCCGCCGCACCGCCGAGCGAAACCGTCGCAAGCTCCGGGCGCAGCGCCGCGAGCCTTGCGCGATGGCGCAAAAGCGGATGGCCCCAGCCTGAGACCAGCGCACCGAAACTGGTGGGCGTCGCGGCCTGACCATAGGTTCGGGCTGCCATCGGCAGGTCGGCATGGGCGGCGGCGAGCTTGCCCAAGGTCGCGACGAGTGCACCCAGACGCTCGTCCCAGATCTCGGTCACGCGGCGCAGGCGCAGCGCGAGGCCGGTCTCCATGATATCCTGACTGGTCGCGCCCCAATGCAGAAATTGCGCATATTCGGGGGCTTTCATCTCCTTGCGGAAGGCCGCGACCAGCGCCGGGATCGGCACGCCATTCGTCGCGGTCTCGGCGGCGAGGGCCGAAGGGTCGATCTGCGTCTCGCGCGAGGCACGCTCGATATAGGCAGCGGCGGTTTCGGGGATCAGGCCCAGTTCGCCCTGGACGCGGGCCAACATCCCCTCGACCAGCAACATGGCCCGGATCTCGGCACTGTCGGAAAACAGTGCGGCAGTAGCGTCATCGCTGAAAAGATTGCGGTAGATCGCGCTGTCGGCGGCGGATGCGGGCATGGTCGGGCCTTCTGATTGTGGAAAGGCCGGGGGGCTGTCTGCCCCCCGGGCCCCCCGAGGATATTTATCTACCAAGAAAGATGCGAGGGGGCGTGCCCTTCAGATGTCGAAGAAGACGGTCTCGTTTTCGCCCTGCAGGACGATGTCGAAGCGATATGTGCCGTCTGCGGTCTTCTTGGCGATCAGCGTGTTCACGCGGGGGCGATGCTCGATCCTTTGCAGGACGGGGCAGGACTCATTGTCCTCATCCTCGAAATAGATCCGGGTCTGCAGGCCCAGGTTGACGCCTCGCGCAACGACCCAAAGCGCGATATGCGGGGCCATCATGCGCCCGTCGGGGAAGGGCACGCGTCCCGGCTTGATGGTCGAAAGCGTCCATTCTCCGCTGTCGAAATCGGCGATGATGCGCGCCCAGCCCGTCACGTTCGGGTCCGCAGCACCGCGCGGGTCGTTGCCGGGATAGATGCCCTCGGCATCGGCCTGCCAGCTTTCGATCAGCGCATCGCGCAGGATCATGCCCGCACCGTCCTGAACCGTGCCAACAATGGTGATCTGCTCGCCCTTGGCCCCCTCGCGGATCGGGCTTTCGCCCAGATCGGTGGGGTAGATGCCAGGGATGCCCAGCTTGTTCGGGGTCAGGCCGATATGAACATAGGGGCCTGCGGTTTGCGAGGGGGATTCCTTGAGATAGTCGAGCTTCTGCATCACAGCCCCTCCTTGCGGTTCTCGAAGAATGACTGGCGGCGGCCGCGCAGCACGATGTCGAACTTGTAGGCCAGGCAATCCATCGGGATCGCGCGGTTCATGTCGAGGGGCGCCACCAGAGCCTGGATCGCCTTTTCCTGCCCGATGGTCTTGACGATGGGACATTTCGCGATCAGCGGGTCGCCCTCGAAATACATCTGGGTGATCAGGCGCTGGCCGAAGCCGGAGCCAAAGACCGAGATATGGATATGCATCGGCCGCCAGTTGTTGACGTGGTTCGGCCAGGGATAGGCACCGGGGCGCACGGTCAGGAATTCGTAGGACCCGTCCGGCCCGCTGATGGTGCGTCCGCAACCGCCGAAATTCGGATCAAGCGGGGCGGCGTAGTTGTCCTTTTTATGGCGGTAGCGGCCTCCGGCATTGGCCTGCCAGATCTCGACCAGCACATTCGGGATACCGCGCCCGTTCTCGTCCAAGACACGGCCATGCATGATGATGCGCTCGCCGATGGCGGGCTGGCCGGTGAAATTCAGGATCAAGTTGTTATCGAGCGCGCCGATCATGGTATGACCGAAGGCCGGGCCGGTTTCCTCGCTGAGCGTGGACCCCAGCGCGACCAGAGGCCGGAATGGCGCACGGGTCATCGAGGTCTTGTATCCGGGCGTATATGCCGCCGGATGCCAGTCGCGGTCGCGGAAAAACAGCGGCCCCCGGTCGATGTCGTTTTTCATCGCTGGCTCTCCATGCTGGCGAAGGTTTCCTTGGCGATCTTGATGGCGTGGTTCGCGCGCGGCACGCCCGCATAGATCGCGACATGCAGCAGGGCTTCCAGAACGTCATCCTGCGTCGCGCCGGTATTGGCAGTGGCGCGGATATGCATGGCAAGCTCATGGTCATTGCCCAGACCCGCGAGCAGCGCGATGGTCAGCATCGAGCGTTCGCGCGGGGAAATCGTATCGCGCGACCAGACCGAGCCCCATGCCGCCTCGGTGATCAGGGTCTGGAAGGGCGCGTCGAAATCGGTCTTCGCCGCCTCGGCCCGATCGACATGGGCATTGCCCAGCACGCGGCGGCGCGTGGCCATGCCCTGATCGAATCTGTCGCTCATTTCGAATGTTCCTCAAGAAAATCCCGCAGGATCGCCGCAAATGCCGCGGGCTGCTCGACGCAGGGCAGATGGCCCGCCTCGGGAATGATATGGAATGCCGCGTCGGGGATCAGATCGGCGGTCGCCTTGACAAGTTCGGCGGGCGAAGAGCCGTCCTGATCGCCAGCGATCACCGCGACCGGCAGGGTCAACCCGCGCGTCGTCTCGGTCAGATCGGCTGCCGCGAGCGCATGGCAGGCGCCGATATAGCCCTCGGCCGAGGTCCGCACGACCATATTGCGCCATGCCGCGAGTTCGGCTCGGGCGCGAAATGCAGGTGCGAACCAGCGCTGCATAATGACATCGGCGATGGAATCGATCCCGCCCGCGCGGATCGCGGCGACACGCTCGGACCAGCCTTGCGCATTGCCCATCTGAACCGCGGTGTTCGACAGGACCGCCGCGCGGATCAACTCGGGCCGCCGGGCCGAGATCAATTGCGCAATCATGCCCCCGATCGAAAGGCCGACGAAGATGACCGGGCCAAGGCCCAGATGCTCGATCAGGGCCGCGGCATCATCGGCCAGATCATCGACCGTGAAATTGCCGCCCTCGTCGGAGAGGCCATGGCCGCGCTTGTCGAAACGAATGGCGCGGATTTCGGGCATCTCGGCCAGCAATTGGTCCCAAAGCCGCAGATCCGTCCCCAGAGAATTGGCGAAAACGACGACGGGCCCAGTGGCCGGGCCGTCGATCCGGTAATGCATCGCGCCCCAGGGGCGGGTCAGAACTTGCATGGTGCTCTCCCTCTTTCCATAATCTGTCACAACAGTTCCGGCGTGAATAATGCAAAATCAGCCAAAATGAATAACCAATCTGCTATGCATCCCGGCGTCAAGCTGCGCCATATCAGGGCCTTTCTGGAGATCGCCGCCGAAGGCGGGCTGTCCTCGGTCGCCCGCGCGCAGGGCATTACCCAGCCCGCCTTGTCGCGCACCCTGGCGGAATTGGAGACCCTGCTCGGCCAGGCCATGTTCCTGCGGCAGGGGCGGCGGATGGTCCTGACCGAGGCGGGGACATTGTTTCGACGTCACGCCATGGCCGCGATGCAGGCGCTCGAGGCTGCGGCCAGGGCCGTGAAGCCGGGCGGCAGCGGCGTGTTGCGGATCGGCGTTCTGCCCAGCGTCGCGACCCGGTTCCTGCCGCAGGTCATGCTGCGCTTTCGGGAATTGCATCCCGCCATCCTTCTGGCGGCCGAGACCGGGCCGCATTTCCACCTGATGCGGCTCTTGCGCGACGGGGCCGTCGACATGGTGGTCGGCCGCCTGCCGGGATCTTCGGAAATGGCCGGGCTGCGGTTCGACCATCTCTACGAGGACGGCGTCATCCTGGTCGCCCGCGCCGACCATCCGCTGCGCGACCGCCCCGCGCCGGAAGCCCTCGCGGCATCGCCGCTGGTCCTGCCCCCGGCCACGGCGCTGATCAGGCCGGCCGTGACGGATTACCTTTCGGCCCATGGGCTGAGCGGATTGCGACCTGCCTTCGAGACCGTCTCTCTGGCCCTGGGACGTGGGCTTTGCCTTGGCTCGGACGCCATGTGGTTCATCTCGCATGGGGTGGTCATCCACGAGCTTGAGCGCGGCGAATTGGTCGAATTGCCGACCGGCGCACGGTTTTTGTCGGGCGCGATCGGCATGACCCGACGTCAGGCCATTTCCGTGTCGGGACTGTCCGAATTTGAGGAAATTGCCCGCGAACTGGCCCGAGACAAGGCGTGATGGCGCAGGCCGCCACGAAATTTGTCCATTTACAGAGCGCATCAGGCATTGCTAGGGGGCGCGCAAATCGGACGGGCGGATGGGGCCCGATTCCCGAGATGCGAGGAGAACCATGACTTTGGCAACGCAGAATGTGACGCGCGGACTGGCGGCCACCGGTTGGGTGGCCAGCCTGTGCTGGATTGCCGTGGTGCTGGACGGCTTTGACCTGGTGGTGCTGGGCGCTTTGATCCCGACCCTGACGGGCGGGGATATGCCCTTCATGACCAAGCCCGAGGCGACTTTTGTTTCGACCATCAGCCTGGTCGGCATGACTTTCGGCGCACTGATGATCGGCGCGCTGACCGACCGGGTTGGGCGGCGCAAGTCGATGATCTGGTCCGTCGCGGCCTTTTCGGTCACGACGCTGGCCTGCGCCTTTTCGCAGGACTGGATACAGCTGTCGCTGTTCCGCTTTCTTGCCGGCTTCGGCTTGGGCGGCTGTCTGCCGACGGCCATCGCCATGGTCACGGAATTCTCGCAAGGACGCGCGGGCAAGGCCTCGACGCGGGTGATGACCGGCTATCATGTCGGTGCGGTCGCGACCGCGCTGCTGGGTCTTGCGCTGCTGCCGCTGCTGGGCTGGCGCTCGATGTTCGTGGCAGGTGCCTTGCCCGGTTTCGCGCTGGTCCCAGCGATGATGCGCCACCTGCCCGAATCGCCTGCCTTCCTGCTGGCCAAGGGCCGCCATGCCGAGGCCGAAGAAATCGCCCGTGCGAATGGCCTGACCCTTGCCCCCGTGGCGACCGAGGAAGCGCCCGCGCTTTCGAGCGGCGTGCTGTTCCGAGCGCCTTTCCTGCGCAATAGTCTCGGCATCTGGGTCACGTCCTTCATGGGGCTGCTTCTGGTCTATGCGCTGAACACCTGGCTGCCGACGCTGATGATCGAGGCGGGTTACGGGCTGCAAAAGGGCCTGTTCTTCCTGCTTCTGATGAATGCCGGCGCGATTTGCGGCCTGCTCGTGGCCGGTGCGGTGGGTGACCGGATCGGCCTGAGGACCGCGACGATCCTGTGGTTCCTCGCAAGCTGCGCGCTTTTGGCCGCGCTGTCGGTCAAGGTTCCGACGGCGGCGCTTTATCCGCTGGTCTTTGTCACCGGCTGCTTCGTCTTTTCGGCGCAGGTGCTGGTTTATGCCTATACGGCGGCGAACCATCCGCCCGCCGTTCGCGCCACCGCCCTTGGCATGGCAGCGGGCATCGGGCGGTTGGGCGCGATCTCGGGTCCGCTTCTGGGCGGAACTCTCGTTTCACTGGGTGTGGGACATCCGTGGGGCTTCTATGTCTTTGCGATTGTGGGCCTTTTCGCCGCCATCGCGATCACGACCACCAAGGTGATGCGCCAACAGGCTTGACCCGATCCGCCCGGCGCGCCCTCGCGCCGGGCCTGACCACAGGACTGCGACATGCGCCGCGCGCCAGACATCATCCCCCAATATTACCTCTACGGGGACCGGGACCGCGATGTCGAACGCGACTTCCTACATGTCGAGCCGATTCTGGATCGCAGTGGCCCGAATGCCTGGCAGATCAAAGCCCATGCCCATCCCGAGCATATTCAGGTTCTGCTGGTTCATCGCGGCGGTGGCACGATCCGGATCGAGGATGCGACCCTTGCGATCCCCGCCCCCTGCATTCTCGTGCTGCCCGCTGGCTGCGTCCATCAATTCGAGTTCGACCCCGGCACGGACGGCCATGTCGTGACCGCCGCTTTGGGATTTCTGAGCAGTGTTACCTCGGGCGATCCGCGCTTAGCGCAAGCCATTGCGCGCCCGGCGGTGCTGAAAATCACGGGTTCAGGCGTGGACCTGCCCGCGACGGTGGATACGTTTGATTGGCTCTTGCGCGAATTCGTATGGTCCGCGCCGGGACGCCGTACAGCAATCACGGCGCTGTTTCTGCGCATCCTTGTCATCGTTCTTCGCCTTGGCATGGCACAATCCGGAACCGAAACGACCGTCCCCGACAAAGATCAGGACCTCGTGATGCGTTATCGCGCGCTGATCGAACGCGATTTTCGCACCGAACGAGCGCCATCGGCCTATGCGGCGGCACTTGCCGTGACGACGGCCCGGTTAAACGCCGCCTGCAGGGCCCGTGCGGATCGTACCGCCAGCGAAATCCTGTATGAGCGTATCTTGCTCGAGGCCAAGCGTTACCTGCTTTATACCGAAAGCAGCGTAGCCCAGATCGCCCATCTGGCAGGCTTCGACGACCCGGCCTATTTCAACCGCTTCTTCGCACGCCGCGCGGGAATGTCGCCCGGCGCGTTCCGCAAGCACGGCCGAAGCGACTAGACGAACTGTCCAATCTTTCCGACGCGGGGTCCATTTCATGACAAGATGAGATGCGCCAATTTGACGCGGATCATGGGCGGCATCTCTGCGCCGCCCGAGGAGGAAAAGATCATGCGCCATCAGGTCTGCATCATTGGCGGCGGCCCCTCCGGGCTGCTGCTGTCATTGCTTTTGCGCCGCGCGGGTGTAGATGCCGTCGTGCTGGAACGCCGCTCACGCGACTATGTGCTGTCCCGCATCCGGGCCGGGGTTCTGGAACAAGGCCTTTGCGACATCCTGCGGCAGGCGGGCGTCGGCACGCGAATGGATCGCGAAGGATTCGTCCATGACGGAACCATCATCACCGCGCATGGCACGACCGTTCACATCGACTTCAAGAAGCTCACCGGCAAGTCGGTGATGATCTATGGCCAGACCGAGGTCACCCATGACCTTTACGACGAGCTTGACCGGATCGGCGCCCCGATTTTTCATGAGGCCGAAGATGTCGCGATCCACGATGCCGATACCGACGCGCCCTATGTGACCTTCTCGCATCAAGGCCAGACCCGCCGCGTCGATTGCGACTATATCGCGGGTTGCGATGGCTTTCACGGCGTGAGCCGCCGCTCGATCCCGGAATCTGTCCGTCGCGAGTTCGAGCATGTCTATCCCTTTGGTTGGCTTGGGATTTTAGCCCATACGCCCCCGGTCGCCGATGAGCTGGTCTATTCCGGCCATGAGCGCGGTTTCGCGCTTTGCTCGATGCGCAATGCCAATCTGAGCCGCCATTATCTGCAGGTCCCTCTGACCGACAAGGTCGAGGATTGGAGCGATGAGGCATTCTGGGCCGAACTCAAGCGCCGCCTGCCGCCGCATCTGGCCGAGATACTTGTAACCGGCCCTTCGATCGAGAAAAGCATCGCGCCGCTGCGCAGCTTCATTTCCGAACCGATGAGCTGGGGGCGGATTTATCTTGCCGGAGACGCCGCCCATATCGTCCCGCCGACCGGGGCAAAGGGGCTGAACCTTGCTGCCTCCGATGTCTGGTATCTGTCCCGCGCGCTGATCGCGCAATTCGCGGGTGATGGGCAACTGTTACAGGATTACTCCGCGACAGCATTGGCAAGGGTTTGGAAAGCCTCGCGTTTCTCATGGTCGATGACGCGGATGCTGCACGAATTCCCGGCCGAGGGCGAATTCCTTGCCCGGATGCAGGCCGCCGAGGTCGATTACCTCGCCCATTCCGAGGCCGCGCAAACTGCCTTGGCCGAGAACTACGTTGGCCTGCCCTATTGAAATGAAAACGCCCGGTCACTGACCGGGCGTTTCCTTATTCTCAGCCCTTGCGGGATTTCGGGGCGTGGCTGCCCTTATAGGCATCGGCCTTGCGCTTGGGCGCGGGCTTGGCCCAGCCAGCCTTGCCGCCCGCAGCGGGTTTCGCGCCCGGCTTGCTTTTGGCATAGGGTGCGGCATCCGAGCCGCGTTTCGCGGCTTTATCGGCGGTGCTCCAACGCTCTTTTTTGCGCGGCGCGGCGGCATCTTCGCTGCGCGGACGGTCATCGCGACGCTCTTCACGCCAATCGTCGCGACCCTCATCGCGCTTGCGCGACTCGTAAGCGCCTTCCGGCTTTTTCTTCGGATAGCCCTTTTTCTCGGCGGGCGCGCGACGCGCACCGGGAGCAGCACCGGCACGCTCGAAATTCGGCATGCCTTGCTGGCGCAGCATCATCAGGCCTTCTTCCAGCTCGATGGCTTCGCCGAACTTATCGGCGGCTTCGCCAGCGATCTGCACGAAGCTCTCGTCTTCGCGGATTTTGATCGCGCCGATCACGTCCTTATTGACGTTCCCGGCTTCACAGATTTTCGGCAACAGCCAGCGCGCTTCGGCGCGGCCCGAATAGCCGACCGACAGCGAGTACCAGACCGAGTTGTTGAAATCACGCTGCTCACGCGGAGCGGAAGGCGCGGGACGCTCGTTCACGACCGCCAGTTCCTCGGGCGAGGGACGGCCTTCGCGCCACAGACGGATGAAGGCCGAGGCGACCTGTTCAGCACCAAAGCGCGCAATCAGATCGGCGGCTTGGGCGGCATCGTCCTCGGATTTGTTCAGCAGCGTCGGATGTTCGAGCATCCGCAGATCGTCCTTGGCGCGGACATCATCCGCCGAAGGCGCACCGGACCAAGCCGCTTCGACCTTGGCGAATTTCAGCAGGCGCTGCGCCTTTTTGTAATCCGACGGCGGCACGATCAGGGCCGAAACGCCCTTGGAACCTGCACGGCCAGTACGGCCCGAACGGTGAAGCAGAGTTTCGGCATTCGACGGCAGATCGGCATGGATCACCAGTTCCAGACCGGGAAGGTCGATGCCGCGCGCGGCAACGTCAGTCGCGATGCAGACTTGGGCACGGCCATCGCGCAAAGCTTGCAGCGCATGGCTGCGCTCGGCTTGGCTCAGCTCACCCGACAGCGCCACGACCTTGAAGCCGCGATTGCCCATGCGGGCCAGCAGGTGGTTCACATTGGCGCGGGTCTTGCAGAAGATGATCGCGGTGCGGGCCTCGTAAAGGCGCAGCAGGTTGAAAATCGCGGGCTCGCGGTCGCGCGGACCGACGCTGATGCCGCGATATTCGATATCGCCATGCTGGCGGGCCTCGCCACCGGCGACGATGCGCAAAGCGTCTTTCTGGAAGTCCTTGGCGAGTTTCTCGATCGCCGGCGGAACCGTCGCCGAGAACATCAGGGTGCGGCGGGTATCCGGAGCGGATTCCAGAATGAATTCCAGATCTTCGCGGAAGCCCAGATCCAGCATCTCGTCGGCCTCGTCGAGGACGGCGGCGCGCAGGCCCGACAGGTCGAGGCTGCCGCGGTCGATATGGTCGCGCAGGCGACCCGGAGTGCCGACGACGATATGCGCGCCTTGCGCAAGCGCCCGGCGCTCGCTGCGGTAATCCATGCCGCCGACGCAGGTGGCGATCTGCGCGCCGGTTTCGCCATAAAGCCATTCCAGCTCGCGTGCGACCTGTAGCGCCAATTCGCGCGTCGGCGCAATCGCCAGACCCAGCGGGACATCCGCGGGCAGCAAGGACAGCGAGCCGCCAAGGATATCGGGAGCCACGGCCAGACCAAAGGCCACCGTCTTGCCCGAACCCGTCTGCGCCGAGACCAGCATGTCGCGGCCATCCGCATCAGCGCCGATAACGGCTTCTTGCACGGAGGTCAGGCTGGCATAGCCTTTGGCTGCCAGCGCCGCGGCCAAAGGCGCAGCAATATTCAGTTCTGTCATGTTTTCGCCAGAAAAGGGGGTGCCGAACACCCGATGAGCGGCACCAGAACCCTCGCGACGGTCATGCCAAAAGCACCGCCGCTCCGTGGTTGCGGAGCCAAAGACTGGCCCCTTAGACCTCAAGCATCGACAAGTAAAGGCACTATTTGACCATGCCCTCGAAAATCCATTGCCTGAAACGGCCGTCTTGTCCAAGCTCTGGGGAAAAAATGGCGGGACATGGGACGGTTATGGTGAAATCTATCATGAACATGCAGAAACGCGATATTCTGGGTCTGCTTCTGGCTGCGCCCTTGCTGGCGGGATGCAGCCGTCCGCCGGAACTGGTCGGAATCGAGAATCCGGCCCTTCCGGACGAAAGCATCGCTCAGTTGCGGCGGCACAAGATGTTCATCGCGACGACACGGCAGGCCTCCGAAGTCGTGGGCGCGTTCTACTCTGCCGAACGCGCGCCGGAACTGGGTCTGGCATCCGTGGTCGCCACCGTGCCGCCGACGCATAAGGTCGGCGCGCTGGAACGGCCCGAGAAGCTGCCGCCCGACCCAAGAACCGAATTCTCGATCATCGATCCGGTCGTCTATGCCAGCGCAAGGTCCTTTGCGGGCGAAATCGACCGAGAATTGGCGCGGCGTCCCCCCGGCCGACGCCGGATCCTGCTCTTTGTTCACGGCTATAACAACACCACCAGCGACGCGATCCTGCGGCTCGCGCAATTCGTCGAGGATACCGGCTATGACGGGGTTCCCGTCCTGCTGGCATGGGCATCTGCCGCGCGCGCGCCGCGCTATGTCTATGACATGAACAGCGCCTTGATTGCGCGCAGCAAGCTGGACGATATCGCGGGACTTCTGGCAGGCACGCGCGCGGAAAGCGTCGATATCTTTGCCCATTCCATGGGAACGCTGCTGACTATGGAGGGGCTCGTGGACAGCCAGCAGCGCGGCACTCTGGGTCGACGGCACATGATCAATACGATCATCCTGGCCTCTCCCGATATCGACATCGACCTGTTTCGCACCCAGATCGCGATGCTGCCCCCCGAAATCCGAAGCAAGATCTATCTGCTCGTCTCGCGCGACGACCGTGCGCTTCTGGCGTCGCGGCGCATCGCCGGAGGTGTGCCAAGGGTGGGGGCGGCACATGCGGCCGAATTCGAGGGGCTGGGCGTCACCGTGATCGACCTGTCGCGGATCAGCGATTCCAGCTCGGGCAGCCATTCGAAATTCGCAGGCTCGCCCGAGGTCGTCCGGCTGATCGGAGCGGGGCTCAATCAGCCGGGCGGGCTGAGGGCGGGACGCACCCCCGCGCTCAGCGACATGCTGACCGCAATCCCGATCAGCGTGACCGGGCGCTGAGGCGCTCAGCCTATTCTCCGGTGGTTTTCGGCTCAAGCGCCGAATTGCGCGACGAGTAGAACAGGTAGAACGCGGCGGCGCAGATCAGCCAGATGGCCGTGAGCCGGAAAACGATCCCCGGTAGGCTCGAAATCAGGTAAAGGCAGCACAGGATGCTCAGGACCGGCAGCACCGGGAAGAAGGGCACCTTGAAGCCGCGCTCGGCATCCGGGCGGCGATAGCGCAGGATGATGACGCCCATCGAGACCACGCTGAATGCCGTGAGGGTCCCCATGCTGGTCAGATCCCACAGCACGTCCGACGGCAGAAAGGCCGCGATCGTGGCGACAAAGCACGAGACGATGAGCGTATTCGCGGTCGGTGTCTGGGTCACGGGATTCAGCCGGCTGAAGATCGGCGGCAGCATCCCGTCGCGGGACATGGCATAAAGGATCCGGCTCTGGCCATAGATTACGACCAGCGTCACCGAAAAGACCGAGATCACCGCCCCGGCCGACAGGATGACGGCGGGAACGGCCGAGCCGGTGACATTGCGAAGGATGACCGAAAGCCCGGCCTCCTGCCCCTCGAACAGGGATTGCGGCTGCGCGCCAAGCGCGGCCAATGCCACGAGCAGGTAAAAGCCAATGACAATCACCAAGGCGAGAATGATCGCGAGCGGCAGGTTGCGGCGCGGATTTTCGACCTCATCTCCGGCCGTCGAGACCGCATCAAGGCCGATGAAGGTGAAAAAGATCGACCCGGCGGCGGCGCTGATGCCACCCATGCCATGGGGCGCGAAGGGCGCAAGGTTGTCGGGATCGAAAGCGGTGAAGGCCAGCGCGATGAAAAGCGCAAGAACCGCCAGCTTCAGCACCACCATGATCGCATTGGCCCGCGCGGACTCGCGCGTTCCCCGCGCCAGCAACATGCAGCACAAAAAGACCAGGACGGCGGCAGGCAGGTTGATCAGTCCGTCGCCTCCGAAATGCAGGCGGTAGCCATCGGCAACCAGCGGCGCGTGCAACAAGGCGCGGGGCAATTCGACCCCGGTCGTGGTCAGCAGCAGGTCATGCAGATATTCGCTCCAGCCGACCGCGACCGCGCCCGCCGAGACGCCATATTCCAGGACCAGGCAGGCCGCGACCATGAAGGCGATCCCCTCTCCCATCGTGGCATAGGCATAGGAATAGCTGGAGCCCGAGACCGGGATCATGGAGCTCATTTCAGCGTAGCACAGCGCCGTCAGGCCTGCCGCAAAGCCCGCGATCAGGAACGAGACCAGAACTGCCGGTCCCGCCGTCGGGACCTGCTCGGCCAGCACGAAGAAAATGCCCGTCCCGACCGTCGCACCAACGCCCAGCATGGTCAGCTGGAACAGCGACATGCTGCGCCGCATGCTCGATCCGCCCGCCATGCCGCCTTGCCGCGCGGCAAGGTCGATAGGTTTCGTGCGAGAGATGCGCTGAAAAAGCGATGGCGAACTGGTCATATACTGTCTGTCTTTTCGTTATCCGGACAGGCCGGCGCGCCGCTCAGCCGGCCTCGGCTCCCGGCTCGGGGCCGGAAAGCAGATAGGCTGCCTCACGGCTGTCAAATCCGTGGATCCTTTGGCCGAGGGCGAAGGCCTTGGTCAAGTCCTCGCGCAGCGTCAGCCGCGCGGCCAGAGCCGCCCGAGGGTCGTCGCGCAGCAGGGCGTCGATATCCCTTGGAATCGAGATGCGCAGGCCCTGATCCGGCGGGACCAGCACTTGCCCCCCGGCGCGTGCCGCGACCTCGGGGCTGTCAAGCGCCCAGTCCACGATCAGCCGGTCCGAGGGCAGGCCGGCATTGATGCCCTCCATCTGGCCATAATAGTTTTCCAGGTAAGTCCCGGAAGTGCCGCCAAGCCCGGCGATATTCAGCCCCGCATTCACCGCGCGCAGGGGATCGTAGGTCCATCGCACCAGCCCTATGCCCCGCGCCAAACACCAATCGCGCTGGAACCATTTCAGGCGCGCGCCCAGACGCAGACCGCGCGCCTCGGGCAGGACGGCAAGGCGGTGCGAATGCTGCACGCCGGGAGTGGCACTGGGAAAGGCGAAGAGAAAGCCCAGCATCCTGTCGCCGTCGAAGGCCCCCGCGACCAGACCGCCCTCGTGCTGGATCGCCAGCATCAGATCGGCGTTGTCGGCCGGATCATCCTGCCCCCAGACGGCGCGTTGCAGATCTTCCGACGCCTTCAGTTCCGTCAGGGAACCAAGCTCGCGGATGATCGGGCCGCTCATGGCCGGACCTCTTCGCGCGCGCCGGTCACGCTGTCGAGAAAGCCGCGATCCAGTGTCACGCCCAGGCCCGGACCGAATTTGGGAACTGCCATCAGCCCGGACTTGGCCTCAAGGCTCTGCTCGGTGATATCCCTTGCAAAATAGCGGCTTGCCGAGGATGTGTCACCCGGTTTCGAGAAGTTGGGCAGGCTCGCGAGATGAATGTTATGCGCCCGCCCGATCCCCGATTCGAGCATCCCGCCGCACCAGACCGGAACGTCGAAGGCCGCGCAGAGGTCATGGATCGCCTGTGCCGAACGGAACCCCCCGACACGTCCCACCTTGATATTGATAACACGCGCCGCACCCGCCACCAGCGCCTTGCGGGCATCGACCGCGCTGCGGATGCTTTCATCCAGACAGATCGCCGTCCGCAGACGCGCCTGCACCACCGCGTGGTCGTGGATATCGTCGAATGCCAAGGGCTGTTCGATATAATCCAGCCCAAAGCCATCCATCTCGGCCAGCAGTGGCAGATCACCCAGGCGGTAATCCGTATTGGCATCAACCGTCAGCTTGGTCTTGGGGAATGCCGCCCGCACCGCCTCGAGCATCGCCAGATCATGGCCGCGCTTGATCTTGAGCTTGACCCTGCGATAACCCGCCTCGACCGAAGCCGCGACGCGCTCGAGCGTCGTGGGTATATCGGCGATGCCAAGGCTGACGCCGACCTCGACCGCGTCCCGCGTCCCGCCCAGAAGCGCCGAGAGCGGCTGGTTCAGCGCCTTGGCCCAGAGATCCCATGCCGCCATTTCGACCATGGCCTTTGCCATGCGATGCCCGCGCCAGGGGGCCAGCAATGCGTCGATCTCGGCGGGGTTGGAGAAGCGCCGACCGATGAGTTGCGGCAGCACCGCCTCACGCAGGAAATGCAGCGCGCCTGCCTGAGTTTCCTCAAGATAGTCCGGGAGTGTATCCATGACCCCCTCGGCATAGCCCTCGAGCCCTTCGCCACGCAGGGTCAGCAGCGGAAAGACCTTTTCGGTCATGGTGCCGGTCGAGATCACGAAAGGGGTCAGAAGCGGCAGGCGCAGGATGCGCAATTCCGCCGCGTCGATGCGGATACCGGGGAACTGGGTCTGGGTCATGTGAAATCTCGCAGGAAAGGCGCGCGCAAACTGATGCGAAAACGACGACAGCGCAAGCGCGCCTTGGCTTAATTGCCCGATCCGGTGCGTCACCCCTTCATCCTTGTGACGGCCTGGGCTAGAAGACGCCATGCTCGTGGATCCAAACAACCCGTTTTTCGACCGTCTCTGGGTCAGGCTGCTCTGCGTGGTGGCCCCCTTGGGCTGGGCCGCCATGGAATTTTCGCAGGGCGCCCATCTCTGGGCGGCTGCCTTTGGGGCTGCCGGCCTGTATCTGGCTTACGCGCTGTTCTGGCAACGCGGACGCTGAATCATCCCTCGGTCTCGCGGCGCAGCAACTCGCGCTTGCGGGGCACGCCCCAGCGATAACCCGAGATCGACCCGTCGCTGCGCAGCACACGGTGACAGGGGATCGCCACCGCAAGCGTATTCGCCGCGCAGGCGCCCGCAACGGCACGGACGGCGCGCGGCTCGCCCAGTCGGGCGGCCAATTCGGCATAGCTGACGGTCTCGCCCGCGCGCAGATCTTGCAAGGCCTGCCAGACCCGGCGCTGAAAGGCCGTCCCGCGGATATCCAGCGGCAGGTCCAGCCCCGTGCCCGGTGCCTCGACAAAAGCCACGACGCGCCTGACGATCTGCGCGAAATCCGCCGCACCTTCGGCCAGTTCCGCCTTGGGAAAGCGGGCGCGCAATTCCTGCACAAGGGGTTGCGCCTCGTCCCCCAGCGAAATCGCGCAGAGGCCCGTCTTGGTCGCGGCGACCAGCACCATCCCCAACGCAGAGGGCGCGACGGCATAGCGGATCACGGCATCCCGCCCACCCCGCCGATAATCCGAGGGCCGCATCCCAAGGACCTGCGCCGCGTCCTCATAGACGCGGCTGGTCGAGCCGTAGCCCGCCGCCTGCACCGCCTCGGTGACGCTTTCGGTTTCTGTGAGGGCAGCGCGAAACCGCTCGGCGCGGCGGGCGCGGGCATAGGCGGCGGGCGTCATTCCGGTTCTCGCCTTGAACTCCCGGTGAAAATGGAACCGGCTCAGGCCGATTTTGTCGGCCAGGGCGGCGATATCGGGAATATCCTCGGCATTCTCGATGATCCGGCAGGCCTCGGCCACCAGCGCGTCATTGGCTTGGGCCGCCGAAAGGCCGCGCGGATGACAGCGCAGACAGGGCCGGAAACCCGCGGCCTCGGCCTCGTCGGGCGAGGCGAAAAATGCGACATTCTCGGGCCGGGCGCGCCGCGACGAGCAGGACGGCCGACAATAGATGCCGGTCGTGCGCACGGCAAAGACGAAGCGCCCATCGGCCGAGGAATCGCGTGCGATAACCGCCGTCCAGCGCGGGTCGGGGGTGGTGTTTTGATCCGGAGACATGAACATGTTATAGCACCTTCCTGGTCGTGAGGGGCATATCATGCTGAACTGCGGTCGTGAATGCGCTCCGACGCTTGCTGCCAAATCCGGGGGCAGAGGTCGCGGCATCCCGACCATGGTACGGGCAGAGCCGCGAGCAGCGCGAAACACGCTGCTTTCGCGGAACCCGCTTCGTGACTGCGGTCTTTAGAATGCGCCGGCACAGGGTCGGCAAACCGAACCGCTGGGAACGCGAGCGTATCGCGCCACTGGAAAAGGACGGAAGACTTGAAGGATAACGTCAGGGAATTCGGATCGCTGGATCTGGATCGGCATGCTTTTTTCTTTGATTTCGACGGAACTCTGGCCGAGATCGCCCCAAGACCGCAGGATGTGACGCTGGGCGAGGTGATGCGCCAGAATATTACGCGGCTCAGTCTGAGGACCGGCGGTGCGGTGGCCATCATTACCGGGCGCAACCGCGCCGAAATCACCCCGCATCTGGACAGCGAGATCCCCGTCGCGGCCCTGCATGGGGTGGATTTTCCGGGCCGCGCCGATGTCGCGGTGGCGGATCGCATCAACGCGATCCGGCCTCTCTTGCCCCCACTTGCGCGTCTGGTGGTGCGCCATCCCGGCGCGGTGCTCGAGGACAAGGGCCAGGGACTTGCCTTGCATTGGCGCGCCGCGCCCTCGGCCGAGGGTGCGATGGTGGAAGCCGCGCATGAGACCCTTGCGACGCTCGGGGCGGGTTGGCAGATCCAGCCCGGCAAATGCGTGGCAGAAATTCGGCCCGTGGGGGACGACAAGGGCGGGGCGCTGCGCCGCTTCATGACGATCGACCCGTTTCTGGGGCGCCGGCCCGTGGCCTTTGGCGATGACCTGAACGATCTTCCTATGCTCGCGGCAGCGCGCTCGGCGGGTGGTCTGGCCGTGGCTCTGGGCGAGCGCGACCTGCCCGCCGACATCCGCCTTTCCGGCCCTGCGGAACTGGGCGACTGGCTGGAACGGAGGCTCGAGGCATGAACCGAGGCATACAATCGCTGGAACTGGGGATCATCGGCAATGCGACGACCGCGGCCCTCGTGAATCGTCAGGGCGACATGGTGTGGATGTGCCTGCCGCGTTTCGACGGAGATCCGGTCTTTTGCGGGCTTCTCGAACCCAAGGCCGGAGCGGAGGAAGGCATCTGGTCGATCCGCTGCGACGATCTTGTCGAGACCAGCCAAAGCTATCGCCGCAATAGCGCCATCCTGGAAACCATCCAGACCGACGCCAAGGGCAACCGGCTCAAGATCACCGATTTCATGCCGCGATTCCGCGAGCGGGGACGGATGTTCCGCGGCCGCACGATCCTGCGCATCATCGAGCCGCTCGTCGGCATGCCGCGCGTCACCGTGCGGCTGCGGCCGCGTCACGCTTACGGCGCCTATCCCGCCGAGGTGCGGCGCGGCTCGAACCATCTGCGCTATGAACTGGGCGAGGAAACGCTGCGCCTGACGACCTCGGCCCCGGTTGAGTTCGTGCTGCAGGAGACACCGTTTCTGCTCGATCGGCCGCGCGTTTTCCTTTTGGGCCCTGACGAGCCCCTGAGCGACGCGCCCGAGGCCATCGCAGCGAATTTCCTCGAAAGGACCGAGGCCTATTGGTCGGACTGGGTGCGCGCCCTGTCGATCCCGCCGGATTATCAGGATGCGGTGATCCGGGCCGCGATCACCCTGAAGCTTTGCGAATACGAGGAAACCGGCGGAATCGTGGCGGCGCTGACCACCTCGATCCCGGAATATCAGGATACCGGACGGAACTGGGATTATCGTTTCTGCTGGCTGCGGGACAGTTTCTTCACCGTCAAGGCGCTGAACGGTCTGGGCGTGACCAAGACGATGGAGGATTATGTCGAATATGTCCTGAACATCGCGACCGGATCGCATGATGGCTATATGCAGCCGCTTTTCGGGCTGGGTCATGAGCGGGTCATCGTCGAGGAAAGCTGCGACGAACTCGCGGGTTACCGCGGCAATAGCCCGGTTCGGCGCGGCAATGCCGCCTATATGCAGGTCCAGAACGATGGCTATGGCTCGGTGATCCTTGCGGTCAGCCAATGTTTCTTCGACCAGCGCCTGCCGAGGCTGGGGGGGCATGACCTCTTCCAGCGCCTTGAAGTTCTGGGCGAGCAGGCCGTGGCGCGCTGGAACACGCCCGATGCCGGCCTGTGGGAATTCCGCACCCGCGAAAGCATCCATACCCATTCGGCCATGATGTGCTGGGGGGCTTGCGACCGCCTGGCCCGGATCGCCGCGCATCTGAGCCTGCCCGACCGCGCCGCCTATTGGGGGGCGCAGGCCGCCAAGATCCGCGAAGCAGTCGAGGCCTATGGCTGGAGCGAGACCCGACAAAGCTATGTCATGGCCTTTGGCAGCGAAGATCTGGACGCAAGCCTGCTTTTGATGACCGAGATCGGATTCACCAGCGGCAAGGATCCGCGCTATCAGGCCACGGTCGCCGCGATCGAGGCCGAGTTGCGGCAGGGCCATCATCTGTTCCGCTACAAGGCACCGGATGATTTCGGCGCGCCTGAAACCGCCTTCACGGCCTGCACCTTCTGGCTGATCGACGCGCTCTGCCGTCTGGGCCGCCAAGAGGAAGCGCGCGAGATCTTTGCCGAGGTCCTCGAACAGCGCAATTCCCTTGGCCTGCTGTCCGAGGGCGTGCATGTCGGCAGCCGGACGCTTTGGGGCAATTTCCCGCAGACCTACTCGATGGTCGGGCTGATCAATGCGGCTACAAAGCTGTCCCGCACATGGGAGGAGGTCGTTTGAGCCGTCTTATCGTGGTGTCCAACCGCCTGCCCGCCCTGGGCAAGGGGGTGGCAGCAGGCGGATTGGCCGTTGCCCTCGAAGCCGCGCTCAAGGACAAGGGCGGACTGTGGCTGGGCTGGTCGGGCAAGACAGCCGAAGAGCCCGGACCGCCGGACGTGCAGGAAGAGGGCGCGGTGCGCTATGCCGCGCTTGACCTGACGGCGGCGGATGTCGCGGGCTATTACGAGGGGATCTCGAACAGCGTGCTTTGGCCCTTGTGCCATTACCGGGCCGATCTTCTGGAATTCAACCGCGCCGATATGGAAAGCTATCTGTCGGTGAACCGCAAATTCGCCGAGGCGCTGGTGCCGATGCTGCGGCCCGATGACCTGATCTGGGTGCATGATTATCACCTGATCCCGCTCGCCGCCGCGCTGCGCGAGATGGGGGTCAAGAACCGCATCGGCTATTTCCACCATATTCCCTGGCCAGCGCAGGATCTTTTCCGCGCCCTGCCCCGCGCGGCGGTTTTTCTGTCGGCGATCCTTGCCTATGATGTCGTCGGACTTCAGACCCGTGCCGACGCGCGCAACCTGCGCGAGGCCCTGGACGCGACACGCCACGACCTGGAAGCCTCGACCCCGCCACGGGGAACACGGATCGGTGCCTATCCCATCTCGATCGACACGGCGGCCTTCGCGGCACGGGCCAAGCGTGCGCGCGATCTGCCCCGGATCCGTGAACTGCACCGGCGGTTCGGGCCGCGCGACATGGTGATCGGGGTGGACCGGCTGGATTATTCCAAGGGCCTGCCCGAGCGGCTGCGGGCGATCGAGCAATTGCTCGAGAACCATTCCGGCCTGCATGACCGTGTCAGTTTTCTTCAGATCACGCCGGCCTCGCGCAGCGGGATCGAGGGCTATGACCGAATCCAGCAGGAGGTCGCCGAGCGCGCCGGGCGGTTGAATGCCGCCTATGGCACGCTCGATTGGGTGCCGGTGCGCTATATCAACCGCGCCTTCAGCCATAGCCTGCTGGCGGGGCTCTACCGGCTGTCAAAGGTCGGGCTGGTCACGCCCCTGCGGGACGGGATGAACCTCGTCGCCAAGGAATATGTCGCGGCTCAGGATCCCGAGGATCCCGGCGTCCTCGTACTGTCGCAATTCGCGGGCGCCGCCGCCGAGATGGAGGCGGCGCTGATCGTAAATCCCCATGATGTCGAAGAGGTGGCGGGCGCGATGGCCCGCGCACTCACGATGTCCGTCGAGGAGCGACGAGACCGGCATTCCGCGATCATGCGGCGGCTCGAGGCCTGGCCCGTAGCGGTCTGGGCCAAGTCCTTTCTCTCGGATCTGCAGCCCGCCAGAACGCGCGACGCGGTCAGGCAGCCGAGCGATCTCGGCTGAGGACATACCAGGCGCCGGCCGCAAGACCCGCGGCCATGGCGAACCAGGTCAATGCATAGCTCAGGTGATTGTTGCGGAAACTCACCACGGTCAGCCCTCCCACCGGCAGGGCCGTGGCATCCGGTCCCATCCCGGCATCGACGAAATAGGGCGCGGCATCGGTCAGGCCGTAGCTGCGGGACAAGGCCGACACATCGCGGGAATACCACATCCCGCCTTGCGGATCGTTCTCGCGCAGGAAGGCCCCGCCCGGTTGCGTGATGCGCAAGAGCCCGGTCACGTCCTGTAGCCCTTCGGGACGGGCGCGCGCGGCAGACTCACGCCGGTCACTCGGAACGAAGCCGCGATTGATCCAGACGGACCAGCCCTCGGGCAGGGTCAAGGGCGTCATCACCCAAAAGCCCGCACCCCGGCCTGTTACCGCCTTGACCAGAACTTCGCTGTCATAGGCGTAGATACCGGACAGCGAGACCCGGCGATATTCGTCGCCCGCGGGGGTGATCGCCGCCCAGTCCTGCGGACCGGGGGCCGGAACGGCCGGGGCCTCGAGCCGCGACTCGACGCGGTCGATCAAATCCAGTTTCCAGTTCAGCCGCTGGACCTGCCAGATCCCGAGGCTCAAAAGCACGATGACGCCCACCGCTGAGGCGAGCGTCATCAATGCCCAGGCCAGCTTGGACCGGGGGCCGCGCGACCCTTGGGTCGCGCGATCCGTCACGGCATGACCTGCAATTCGTGGTTCATCTGCGGCATCATGTTCGTGTTCAGATGGAACATGACCCAAAGCGAACCTGCGATCATGATGCCCACGATGACGATGGTGAAAAGCGCCGAGAGCAGCGTCCAGCCCTCTTCGGCCGAACTGTTCATGTGCAGGAAATAGATCATGTGAACCAGAACCTGCGCGATGGCGCAAAGTACCACCAGCCCCACGGTCATCAGGCGGCTGTCGAAACCTCCGCCCATGACCACGCCAAAGGGGATCACGGTCAGGATCACCGCCAGCACGAAGCCGGTCATGTAGCTTTTGAAACTGCCATGATCGTGGTGATCCTCATGCCCATGACCTGCGCCGTGATGCGCGTCATGATTATGCGAATGTGCCATCAGATCACCCCCATGAGATAGACGACGGTGAAGACCCCGATCCAGATCAGGTCAAGGAAGTGCCAGAACAGGCTCAGGCACATCAGGCGGCGCTGATTGGCCGAGGTCAGGCCGAATTTCGACACCTGAACCATCAGCGTGATCAGCCAGATCGAGCCGAAGGTGACGTGCAACCCGTGCGTGCCCACCAGCGTGAAGAAGGCCGAGAGGAAGGCCGAGCGCTGCGGACCCGCGCCCACATGGATCATGTGATGGAACTCGTAGAGTTCGATCGCCAGGAAGCAGAGGCCGAAGAACAGCGTGATCGCCAGCCATTTCAGCGTACCCGCCTTGTCGCCCTTGACCATGCGCAGCATCGCGAAGCCATAGGTGATCGACGAGAAGAGCAGCATGGCGGTGTTCACCGCCACCAGTTCGAGGTCGAAGAGATCCTTGGGGCCGGGACCGGCCGCAAGGTTTCCGTGAAGCACGCCATAGGTCGCGAAAAGCACCGCGAACATCAGGCAGTCGCTCATCAGATAGACCCAGAAGCCGATATTGGTCGAGGCTCCCTCCGGGTGGTGATGCGGCTCGGTTTCCCAATAGGCGGCAGGGTTCTGGAGTTGGGTAACGGTGCTCATCGCATCATGCTCCCTGTGCCAGCTGAAGGTCACGGGCCTTCTCGACCGCGCTCACTTCCTCGGCGGGGACGTAGTAATCCCGGTCGTAGTTGAAGGTGTGGTAGATCGAGTAGGCGATGATCCCGAGGAACGAGACGATGGCAAGCCACCAGATATACCAGATCAGGGCCATGCCGCAGATCGTGCTGAGGCCAGCAAGGATCACGCCCGTGCCGGTGTAACGCGGCATGTGGATCGGGATGTAATCTGCCTTCGGACGTGCGGCGCCTGCCTCTTTCATCTCGGCCCATGCGTCCAGGCCGTGAACGACCGGAGTGAAGGCGAAGTTATAGGAGGGCGGCGGCGACGAGGTCGCCCATTCCAGCGTGCGGCCGTTCCAGGGATCACCCGTCACGTCGCGATATTCCGGCTCGTTGCGCTTCCAGATCGAGATACCGAACTGGACGAACATCGCTCCGATACCCGCCGCGATCAGCACCGCGCCAAGGGCCGCGATGATGAACCAGATCTGCAGGCTCGGATCGTCAAAGACGCGCATCCGGCGGGTCACGCCCATCAGGCCGAGAATATACAGCGGCATGAAGGCCAGCCAGAAGCCGATCACCCAGCACCAGAAGCTGACCTTGCCCCAGAAAACGTTCAGCTTGAAGCCAAAGGCCTTGGGCCACCAGAAGTTGATCGCCGCGAACAGACCGAACAGCACGCCCCCGATGATCACGTTATGGAAATGCGCGATCAGGAACAACGAGTTGTGCAGCACGAAATCGGCAGGCGGAACAGCCAGCAGAACGCCGGTCATGCCACCGATGGTAAAGGTCAGCATGAACGCGATGGTCCACATCATCGGCAACTCGAAGCGGACGCGGCCGTGATACATGGTGAACAGCCAGTTGAACAGCTTCGCCCCGGTCGGGATCGAGATGATCATCGTGGTGATCCCGAAGAACGAGTTCACCGACGCGCCCGAACCCATCGTGAAGAAGTGGTGCAACCACACGAGGTAGGACAGGACCGTGATGCAGACGGTCGCATAGACCATCGAGGTATAGCCGAACAGACGCTTGCCCGAGAAGGTCGAGGTGACCTCCGAGAACACGCCGAACAGCGGCAGGATGAGGATGTAAACCTCGGGGTGGCCCCAGATCCAGATGAGGTTGATATACATCATCGGGCTGCCACCAAGGTCATTGGTGAAGAAGTTCGTGCCCAGATAGCGGTCCAGCGTCAGCAGGATCAGTGTCATCGTCAGGACCGGGAAGGACGCGACGATCAGGATGTTCGTGCAGAACGAAGTCCAGGTAAAGACCGGCATCTTCATCATGGTCATGCCGGGCGCGCGCATCTTGAGGATCGTCACCATCAGGTTGATCCCCGAAAGCGTCGTGCCGACACCCGCGATCTGCAGGCCCCAGATGTAATAATCGACGCCGACCCATGGGCTATAGGCGATGCCCGAGAGCGGCGGGAAGGCGAGCCAGCCGGTCTGCGCGAATTCGCCGACGAAAAGCGAGGCCATGACGATGACCGCACCGCCCACCGTCATCCAGAACGAGAAGTTGTTCAGGAAGGGGAAGGACACGTCGCGGGCACCAATCTGCAGCGGCACGACATAGTTCATCAGACCGGTGACGAAGGGCATCGCCACGAAGAAGATCATGATGACGCCATGCGCCGTGAAGATCTGGTCGTAGTGGTGCGCGTTCAGATAGCCTTCCGAGCCGTTGAAGGCGATGGCTTGCTGGGCGCGCATCATGATGGCATCGGCAAAGCCGCGCACGAACATGATGAGGCCAAGGATCATGTACATGATCCCGATCTTCTTGTGGTCCACCGAGGTGAACCACTCGTTCCAGAGATACCCCCAGAGCTTGAATTTGGTCAGCGCGGCGACCAGCGCCACGCCGCCGATCGCGACGACGACAAAAGTCGCCAGGACGATCGGCTCCTTCGGGATGGCGTCAAAATTCAGACGCCCCAGAAGGAAGGTTGTTTCGACATTGGTTGGAATGGCCATCTGGGACTCCGGCTCAGAGTTGGTTTTCCGCGGCGGGACGCCGCGCATCCTGGATGAGCCGCGGCATGTTCATGCCAAGGCCCAGACGGTTTTCGGGGCGGGGCAGCGCCATGCCGCGCATCGGCGTCTGATCGACACGGACGACCGGCTGCGTTTCGCGCAGATCGGCGAACATGCGGGCCGAATCGGCGGGCGTGCAGAAGCTGGTGACCATGAACGGCTCTTGACCAAAGACGGGGCGAGCCAGCCCGCGGCGGATCTCCTTGTCATAAGTCAGCTGCGCCATGTTGATGGTGCCGGCCAGACCGGTTCCGCCCTGCGCATCCAAGGCCATCATCTCGGCCATGCAGATCTTGTTCTGTTCGACGCACATGTTCACGGCGCGGTCGAAGAGCTCTGGATCCACCTCGGCAAAGGTCATGGGCTTCACGTTCTCGCTGGGGGCTTCCAATTCGAGATAGGCCGGACGGTCCAGCACGCCACCATGCGCGCGGGCCTCGTCAACCCAGGCATCGAAATCCGACTGCTCCAGAGCATGGGTCTTGAACCGCATGCCCGAGAAGCCGTGGCCCGAATAATGCGAGGCCAGGCCCTGATATTCGCCGCCATTGTTGAAGACGCCGTGCAGCTTGGTCTCCATGCCGGGCATGGCATAGATCATGCCGGCCATCGCCGGGATGTAGAAGGCGTTCATCACCGACGAGGAGGTCAGGCTGAACTCGATCTCGCGATTGACGGGAACCGCCAATTCGTTGACCGAGGCGACGCCCTGTTCGGGATAGATAAAGAGCCATTTCCAGTCCAGCGCGACGACTTCGACGCGGAAAGGCTCCTGTTCCGTCACCGGTTCGCTGGCGCTCAGACGATCCAGCGGACGATAGGGGTCCAGAAGATGGGTGCCGACCCAGGTCAGCGCGCCAAGGCAGATGATGATCAGCAAAGGCGCAGCCCAGATGATCAGTTCAAACTTTGTCGAATGGTCCCAGTCGGGATTGTAGGGCGCATTCTTGTTCGAGGCGCGATAGCGCCAGGCGAACAGGACGACCAGCGCCATGACGGGAATGATGATGATCAGCATCAGGCCCGTCGAGGCCAGAAGCAGATCTTTTTGACGTTCCGCAATATCGCCGGAGGGTTTCAGAACCTCCATCTTGCAGGCAGCCAAAGCCAGAATAGCGGGTGCAAGCGCGAGAAAGCGCGCCAAGCGGGGGAGTATACGCATGAAAGCCGTAACCTCGCCTGAGAGGGGGGCATTGGGAGGGGTTTAGGTGGGCCACCCCCTAAGGGATGATCCCCGCGACAGACATAGGACAATTTGCCACACCCCGCCCGGGTTGAAAATCCGCCTTGACCGGTCGAAGAACGCGCCCACAATCGCTTTCAAGTCCCCTCGCCCCTCTCGATGTCGGGTGCCCCTGATAGGTCAGCTAGACATGTGCGCAGCAAATACCTCCTCCTCCAACCTGCCCCGCGAAGCGACGCCCGGTCATGATGTGTCCCCCTCCGATATCGCGGTGGGCGTCATCATCGGTCGTTCTTCGGAGTTCTTCGACTTTTTCGTTTTTGCGATCGCCTCGGTCATCGTCTTCCCGCAGCGGTATTTTTCCTTTGAGCATCCGCTGACGGCGACGCTGTGGTCGTTTTCGATCTTTGCCCTCGCCTTCATCGCGCGCCCGCTCGGCACCGCGTTCTTCACGGTGGTCGATCGCCGATACGGCAAGAGCACCAAGCTGACACTGGCCATGCTGATTCTCGGCACGGCCACGGTCGGCATGGGGCTTATCCCCTCCTATGATCAGATCGGCGCATCGGCCATCGTCATCCTGTGCCTGTTGCGTATCGGCCAGGGCTTTGCCCTTGGCGGCGCCTGGGACGGTCTGCCCGCCCTGCTCAACATGAATGCCCCCGAGAATCGCCGCGGGCTTTATGTCATGGCCCCGCAGCTTGGCGCGCCCGTCGGCCTGATCGTTGCGAGCCTGCTTTTCGCCTATCTGCTTTCCAACATGTCGCAGGCGGATTTCCTGAACTGGGGCTGGCGCTACCCGTTCTTCGTGGCCTTCGCGATCAACGTCGTGGCGCTGTTTGCGCGCCTGCGCATCGTCGTTACGCCCGAATATACCGAAGCCTTCGAGCAGCAGGAGCTTGAGCCGACCAGCTACCGCAAGGCTTTCGCGGAGGACGGCAAGACCATCCTTGCAGGTGCCTTCGTGCCGCTGGCCAGCTTTGCCCTGTTCCATATGGTGACCGTGTTCCCGCTGTCCTGGATCTATCTCTATACCGACGAGACGCTGGCCAACTTCCTCGTGATCGAGGCGCTTGCGGCAAGCTGCGGTTTCCTCGCCATCATCCTGTCGGGGGTGATCGCGGACCAGATCGGCCATCGCAAGCTCTTGTTCCGCTGCGCGGTTGCCATCGCGATCTTCAGCCTGTTCGCGCCCATGCTCTTGTCGGGCAGCCAGATCGGCGAGGCGGTCTACATGATCATCGGCTTTGTCATCCTGGGCCTCAGCTTCGGGCAAAGCTCGGGCGCCGTGGCCTCGCTGTTCGAGCCGCGCCGCCGCTATACCGGATCGGCCATCGTCTCGGACATGGCCTGGCTGTTCGGTGCGGGCTTTGCGCCGTTGGCGGCGCTCGCGCTCTCGGCCTGGCTCGGTCTGCCTGCCGCGGGTCTCTATCTGCTGTCCGGTGCGCTCTGCACCATGGCCGCCTTGTGGTTTGCGCGGCAATTGCGCCTGCGCTGAACCGATCCCATCAAGGTCCCAACGCCCGCTGCTCCGCGCAGCGGGCGTTTTGCATTGAAATCGGATTGGTCAGGCCCTATCTAGACAGGTAGCTAGACAGCGAGGTCGCCATGTGGACCCTTCAGGACGCTAAGAACCGCTTTTCCGCCGTGGTCGATGCCGCGCTTGCCGGCCAGCCGCAGCAGGTCACCCGCCGCGGGAAACCGGCGGTCGTCGTACTCTCAGCCGCAGAATATCAACGGATGCGGGCGGCCGCCGCCGAGAAACGCGGCTCGTTCATCGCCCATCTGCTGGATTTTCCCGCCGAGCCTTCGCCCCGTGCCGGCATCCGCCCGCGCGAGGTGAATTTCTGATCCATGCTGATTCTTGACACGAATGTGCTTTCGGCGCTGCGTCGCCCAGAGCGCAATCCCGAGGTCGCGGCATGGCTGACCCGCCAGGACGAGACCGTGCTTTTCCTGTCGGTTGTCAGCCTGGGAGAAATCGAGCGCGGCATCACCCGCCAGGATGAGATCAACCCGTCTTTTGCCCGAGATCTGCGCGACTGGATCGCGCGCACGGTGACCTTGTTCGCCGACCGGCTTTTGCCCTTCGGGCCGGACGAGGCGCTGATCTGGGGCAGGCTTTCGGCCCGGATCGGACATGATGGGGCCGACCTTTTGATCGCGGCGACCGCGCTGGCCCATGACGCCGTGGTGGTGACTGGAAACGTCTCGGATTTCCGCCCGACAGGTTGCCGAATTCTGGATCCGTTTACCGCGATGACGGGCTGAAGGCGGCACGCCCGCCTTGGGAGGGTTTGGACAAAGCCACCAAGGACCGAGAGGCGGGCGAGGTTTTTCCCCCGCCCGGCCCAGAATATCCTCAGCCGCGACGCAACTGTTCGATCAGCGCCGCGCTGGGTTCGCCGGTGACCGGCAAGCCGCGCGATTGCTGATAGGCCCGGATGGCATTCGTCGTGTTCGAGCCGACATTGCCATCGACCCCCTGCGTATCGAAGCCGCGCGCCGTCAGCAGGCTCTGCATTTCCTTGCGCTGCTCAAGTCGAAGGCCAGGATGATTGGCGGGCCAGGGATTCGCGAGCCCGGGATAGCCCGCGATCCGGTCCGCCAGATGCGCGACGGCCAATGCGTAGCTGTCGGCATTGTTGTAGCGCAGAATGGCATGGAAATTGCGCGTGATCAGGAAGGCCGCGCCTTGCGCGCCACCGGGAAGCAGCAATTCCGCCGAGGCGCCGGCCGGGGGAAGCGGGCGCGACGTCGCCTGACGGATCCCCAGCGATTGCCATTCCGCCACAGAGCGCCGCTTGCCCTTGCCCGAAAGCCCGGTATTGAAGCCTGCGGGCAAGGTCACCTCGACCGCGGCGGGCAAACCACGCTGCCAGCCCGATTTCGAGAGGTAATTCGCCGTCGAGGCCAGCGAGTCGCTCGGATCGTTCGACCAGATGTCGCGCCGACCGTCACCGGTGAAATCGGCCGCATAGGCAAGATATGTGGTCGGGATGAACTGGGTATGGCCCATCGCGCCCGCCCAGCTTCCGGTCATATGGCCGGGGTCGATATCGCCGGATTGCAGGATGCGCAGCGCGGCCATCAATTGGCTGCGGAAAAACCCGCCGCGATAACCTTCATAGCTGAGGGTCGAAAGCGCCTCGATCAGCGGCAGGTCACCGCGCCGCTCGCCATAGGTCGATTCCATGCCCCAGACGGCGGTGACAACCTCTTTATCCACGCCATAACTCGCCTCGACCCGGCTGAGCACACCATTATACTGAGCCAGCGCGGCCCGGCCATTGGTCTGGCGTTTTTCCGACACCGCGTTTTCCAGATATTCCCAAAGGGATTTCTTGAACTCGGCCTGGTTCTGGCTGCGACGCACCACCTCGGGGTTATAGACAACATCGCGGAACGCGAGCGACAGGGTTGCGTCGCTGATGCCCTGCGCGCGGGCCTGCCCCTTGAACCCCTCGACCCAGGCATTCAGCCCGGCGACCTTGGCGGCGGGCGGGTTCTGGTTGCGGCCCCATTTGATTTCCTGGCTTTGCTGGGCAACGCCACGCCCGCCCGGATCGTAGCCGCCGCCGCAGGACGCCAGCACCAAGGCCAGCGCCATGAATCCGACCGTGTTCCTGAGTGAAATGCCCATCGCTGCCCCCGATTGTTTTCGGGAATCCTAACCCGGCGCGGCCCGGCTCGAAACCCCTAATGCGACGGGCCCTGCGCCAATGCCTCGCGGGCGCGGTCGGCGCCTTCCAGCACGACCTCGCGCATGGCATTGGCGGCCGCTTCGGGGTCTCGGGATGCGATGGCGCTGGCGATCCGCAAATGCTGCGAGGCGCAGCGCGAGATCCCTTCGGGACTGAGCGCGGGCGAGGAAATCTGGAACGACACCGCCAGCGCCGCCTCGATCAGGGTCGTGACCGAGCGCATGAAGGGATTGCGCGACATGGCCGCGACGGCGAGATGGAAATTCAGATCCTCTTGTGCGACGGATTCACGGCTGTGCTTTGGATTGTCTATCCGGGCAGCAATGCTGAACAGGGTGACGATCTCGTCTGCCGTGGCATTCAGCGCCGCAAGGCGGGCGGCGGCGGGCTCAAAGGCCAGTCGCATGTCCCGAAGGTGATCGACGAATTCCGGGTCCATCCCGGATTGCATCTTCCATGTGATCACGTCTGAATCGACGAAATTCCAGATGTCGCGCGGATTGACTCGCGTGCCGACCCGTGACTTGGCGCGAACCAGCCCCTTGGCCGCAAGAGTCTTCATCGCCTCGCGAAGCACGCTGCGCGAGACGCCAAAACGCTCGAGCAATTGCGGATCGCCCGGCAGGGTCACGCCTTCGGGAAATTCGCCGGTGACGATCGCGCGGCCCAGCTCGTCCACCACCCGGGCATGGCTCGAGCGGGGCTGACTGCCGAACATGCGTTGCCGCAGCACCCCCATGCTCACCCCCCCGCGGCCGAGCGGATCGCCGCGCGGCGCTCCGAGACCAGCAGGATCAGCCTTTGCAGCACGATGAAGGCAAAGAGCAGCAGGCCGATGACGATCTTGGTCCACCATGATGAGAGTGTGCCGTCAAAGACGATATAGGTCTGGATCAGGCCCTGAATCAGCACGCCGAACAAGGTTCCCAGCACCAGACCCGAGCCTCCGGTCAGAAGCGTGCCCCCGACGACGACTGCGGCAATCGCATCAAGTTCGACCCCGACGGTCGCCAGCGAATAGCCGGCCGAGGTATAAAGCGTATAGGCCAGCCCCGCCAACCCCGCCATGAAACCCGAAAACGCGTAAAGCTGGACCATGGTCTTGCGCAGTGGCACGCCCATAAGCTCGGCCGATTGCTCGGAGCCGCCAATGGCATAGACATTCGCGCCGAACCGCGTGCGATGGGCGAGGATCACGCCAATGACAAAGGCCAGAAGCATCAGGATGGCCAGAAAGCTCAGCTTGCCTTTGTCCGGCAGGCGGATGAACAGGCCCTTGAGCAGCTTGATGAAATCATGGCTGATCGGCACGGAATCGGTGGACAGAAGAAAGGCCGCGCCACGCGCCAGAAACATGCCCGCCAGCGTCACGACAAAGGCCGGCATCTTCAAGGCGTGGATCGTCAGCCCCATCAGCGCGCCAAACCCGGTCGAGACCATCAGCGCCAGCGCAAAGGCCAGCGCCGGATGTACCCCGGCTCGCACCAGCACCGCGACAAGGACCGAGGTAAAGGCGATCACCGATCCCATCGACAGATCGATGCCCCCCGACAGGATGACAAAGGTCATGCCCACCGCCGCGATGCCCAGAAACGCATTGTCGGTCAGCAGGTTCCCAAGCACCCGAAAGGACAGCATATTCGGGAATTGCAGCACGCAAAGGGCATAGGCCAGGACAAAGATCAGAACCGTGGCCAGAAAGGGCAGATGGCGGGCGCGGATCATGGCTTGGCTCCTTTCCGCCGCAGCAGGTCGCGCAGCACACCCAGTTCCTCGGCCACGGCGGGCGATTGCAGCGTGAGGATCGCGACGATCACCACCGCCTTGACGATCAGGTTGAATTCCGGCGGCCAGCCCGAGATCAGGATACCGGTGTTCAGCGACTGAATGATCAGCGCCCCGATCAGCGAAGCGGTGATCGAAAACCTTCCGCCCGCGAGCGATGTCCCTCCGATCACGACGGCAAGAATCGCGTCCAACTCCAGCCACAGGCCCGCATTGTTGGCATCGGCCCCGTGAATGTCGGCTGTCACGATCATCCCCGCCATGGCCGCACAAAGGCCGGAAATCGCATAGGTCGCCAGAATGAGGAACCGGGCCCTGACACCGACCAGCATCGAGGCGCGGCGGTTGATCCCGACCGCCTCGATCAAAAGGCCAAGCGCCGTGCGGCGGACCAGCAATCCGACCACCAGTCCCATCGCAAGCCAGATCAGGATCGGCGTCGGAACCCCCATGACCGCGCCCGAACCGAGGAACGAAAACGCGGGATCGTTGAAGGTCAGGATCACTCCCCCGGTGATCAGCTGCGCGATGCCGCGCCCCGCGACCATCAGGATCAGCGTGGCAATGATCGGCTGAATGTCCAGAAAGGCCACGAGAACGCCATTCCACAATCCGCAGACCAGACCCAGGCTCAGCGCCACCAGCAGAACCACGGGAACCGGGTGACCATCGGCCACCAGCGTCGCCGCGATCGCGCCTGTGATCGCCATGACCGCGCCGACCGAAAGGTCGATCCCCTTCGTCGCGATGACCAGCGTCATCCCGACCGCGAGCAGCGCCACCGGCGCGACCCTTACGCCGACATCGATCAGGCTGCCGTAAAGCCGCCCATTCTGCACCGTGACCGAGAAGAAGCCGGGCGAGATCAACCCGATGAGAAGCAGGACGACCCCAAGGGCCAGAAGCTGGGGGTAAAGCTGGCGCAGCCGGGTCATGCGGCATCTCCGGGAACGGCCATGGCCTCGACAATGGCCTCGGCGGTGATTTCGGCACCGCGAAGCTCGCGGACATGGTGACGGTCCGAGAGCACGATGACCCGGGTGGAAAAGGTCACGAGCTCTTCGATTTCGGACGAGATCACGACCAGCGCCATCCCGTCCTCGCGCAGTTTTTCGATCAGGGTGATGATCTCGGCATGGGCACCGATGTCGATGCCGCGCGTCGGCTCGTCGAGGATCAGCAGCCTTGGATCGGTGGCCAGCCAGCGGGCAAGGATCACCTTTTGCTGATTGCCTCCCGACAGGAACTTGATCGGGCGGTTCGGGTCCGGGGGGCGGATATCCAGCGCCTTGATATAGCGCTCGGCCAGGGCGTCAGCCTCGCGCCGGGCGATCGGGCGGGACCAGCCCCGGCTGGCCTGCAGCGCAAGCAGAATGTTCTGGCGCACCGAGAGGTCGCCGATGATGCCATCCGATTTTCGCTCCTCGGGGCACATGCCGAAACCGCGTGCGATGGCATCCTGGGGCGAATGCAGCGTGACCGTTGCACCATCGACCCTGGCCTCGCCGCTATCGGGTCGGTCGATCCCGAAGAGCAGCCGCGCAGTCTCGGTCCGGCCCGAGCCGAGCAGGCCCGCGATCCCGACGACCTCGCCCGCCCGGATATCGAGGTCAAAAGGCGCAATCGCCCCGCGCTTGCCATAATCCTTGAAGCTGAAGGCTGCCGGGCTGTCCGATAGGACTGCGCCCGGATCCCTATGCGCGGTCACCTCGGCCAGTTCGCGGCCCAGCATCATGGCGACCAGATCGCGACGCGGCAGATCCGAGAGCGCGCGGCTTCCAACCATTCGGCCATTGCGCAGGACGGTGACGCGATCGGCGATCTGATAGACCTGATCGAGGAAATGGGTGATGATGACGATGCCCAGGCCCTGTGCGCGCAACTGGCGCAGCACATCGAACAGGGCCTGCACTTCGCGGGCATCAAGGCTCGCGGTCGGCTCGTCGAGAAAGAGCACCTTGCCCGACAGATCCACCGCACGGGCGATCGCAATGATCTGGCGCACCGCGACGGGATAATGCGCCAAAGTCTCGTCGGGATCCGCCTTGACGCCATAGCGTGCCAGCAAATCGCGTGCATCGGCCCGCATCCGGCGACGATCCACCAGCCCCGCGCGACGTGGCTGGCGGCCCAGATAGACATTCTCGGCGACGGTCAGATTGTCGAGCAGATTGACCTCTTGATAGACCGTCCCGATGCCCAGATCCTGCGCCTCGGCGACCGAGCGCGGCTCGACCTCGCGGCCTGCCAGACGCATCACCCCCGCGTCGCGGCGATAGGCCCCGGTCAGGATCTTGACCAGCGTGGATTTCCCGGCCCCGTTTTCGCCCAGAAGGGCATGAATCTCTCCGCCACGCAGGGAGAAATCCACGCCGTCCAGCACTTTCACGCCAAAGAACGACTTTTCGATCCCCTGCGCCTGAAGCAGCGCATTTTCTGTCATCGGTATTCCCCAAAAGGGAGGTCGGGCGGGGTTATGGCCCCCGCCCTCAAACACTCAGTAGCCGAGGTCCTTCTTGGACTCGTAGACGCCCTTGGGGTCGTCGGCCTGAGTGAAAAGTTTCGACTCGGTCTGGATCCATTTCGGCGGAACCGTGCCGTCTGCCTTGAACTTTTCCAGAACGTCGAAGGCCGGGCCCGCCATGTTCGGGGTCAGTTCCACCGTGGCATTGGCCTCGCCCTCGGCCATGGCCAGGAAGATGTCCGGCACGGCGTCGATCGAGACGACCTTGATGTCGGTGCCCGGCTTCAGCCCGGCTTCCTTGATGGCCTGGATTGCGCCGACCGCCATGTCGTCATTATGGGCGTAAACGGCGCAGATATCCTTGCCGCCATTCTCGGCCTTGATGAAGCTTTCCATCACTTCCTTGCCCTTGGTGCGGGTAAAGTCGCCGGTCTGGCTGCGGGCGATGGTGATGTTCGACTTGGCAGCGATGGCCTCTTCGAAGCCCTTCTTGCGGTTGATCGCAGGCGACGAGCCGGTGGTGCCCTGAAGCTCGACGACCTTGCAGGCCTGATCCCCGATCTCTTTGACCAGCCATTCGCCGGCGACCTTGCCCTCATAGACCTGATCGGAAGTGACGGCCGTCAGGTAAAGATCCTCGGGCGCGTCGATCTGGCGGTCCAGGAGGATCACCGGGATCTCGGCATCCTTGGCCTCGGTCAGAACCTCGTCCCAGCCGGTGGCGACAACGGGGGCGATCAGGATCGCGTCAACGCCCTGCGCGATGAAGCCGCGCACCGCCTTGATCTGGTTTTCCTGCTTTTGCTGGGCGTCGGCAAATTTCAGATCGATGCCGCGTTCCTTGGCCTGCTGCTGGGTCACGGTGGTTTCCGCCGCGCGCCAGCCCGATTCCGAGCCGATCTGCGAGAAACCAACCGTCAGATCGGCCGCAAAAGCCGCGCCGCACAGCATCAGACAGGCGACCGAACTGGCCGCAAGAAGCTTGCGTTTCATGATTTTTACTCTCCCTGGAAAGGTCCTCCAACCTTCAAGGAATAGGGATAAAATATGATTTATCACCCGTCAACAGATCAGTTCATGAAGTTTTTCCGGCAAGATCCGTCGCAATAGTCAGATGAAATCGAAGCTTTTGAACGGCCATGTCGGGCGGGGGCGATGGGCGTTTTCGAGCCCGGTCAGATCCTGCGACACCGCACCTTCGGTAAGGGCCATGACCTGCCGCATCGAAAGCTGCCGGAGATCGGGCGAAAGATAGCCCGACTTCACGACCAGCAGATCCGCCGCCAGCGGGTCAAGATCAAGCGCTGCGAAATCGGCAAGGTCGTGGAAGGGTCTGCGCTTTTCGGTCAGAACCAGGGTGATGCCGCCGCAGGTGACGATCGCGGTTTCTCTCGCAAAGCGCACCGAGTCGGGACGCAGGGTGACACGCGGTCCGCCTCCGCCCAGTTCGCCGCCCACAGTCAGCCCGGTCCCATCGCGGCGCAAGTCCGCCACCGCCCGGGGCGCGGCGATGCCGACGATCATTGCCCGCTTGGCGCTCGTCTCGCACCAGCCCCGCGCGAGCAATGCCTCCAGCACGTCGGCCCTGTCGCCCACCGCCCCGGCGGTCGGATTGTCACCGCTATCGGCCAGGATGGTCGGACCGGAAAGCCCGTCCAGCAAGGTATCGAGCGGCGCGGAATACATGTCGGGCCGCAATTCATCGCGTCTGGCCCAATAGGCAGCGGCGATCTCATCGGCGGCGGCCTCACCCGCCTCGCGCTCGGTGCAGGTCACGACCGCAGCAGCCGTCGCGCGCGGGCTGTCGGCCCAGACATAGCCGATCATCAGATTCGCGTCGCTGATTCCCGGCCTTGCGTCATAGCCTGGCAGGGAAGCGTAAAGGCTTTGGCAGGGCTCGACAAATGTCGAGGACATCTCGCCCGAGACCAGGAGCGGGATCGCCCGCCTCACCACCATCGGACGCGGCCCGCCCCGCAGGGCCTCCAGAAGCATCCGCGCGGCGCGGGCGCGGGTCTGGGGCTGGTCGACATGTGGCGCGGTGCGATAGGCGGCAAAGGCATCGACAGTCCGCACAATGGTTTCGGTGATCTGACCATGCAGATCCCAGGCCGAGGAGATGATTGCCTGCGGCCCGACCACCTCGCGGACGGCCCGGACGAAATCCCCCTCGGGATCGTCGATTCCGGGCACGAAATAGGCGCCGTGCATGATCAGAAGCACCCCGTCCAGCGGCAGCGCCGCGCGAAGCCGCGCGCAGAACTCATCGCATTGCGCGGCAAAAACCTCTGGCGAAACCGGCCCGCCGGGGATCGAGCGGTCGTGAAAGATCGGAACCGCCTCAACTCCGTGCCATTCCTGCCCGACCCCGGCCATATCCAGCAGCGCCTGCCCCTCGGTCCGGGTGAAATCGCCCGCGACCTGCAGGAGCGGCGAATAGGTCGAGCATTCGGTATGGATGCCTCCGATGGCGACGCGCATGATTTGTCCTCAGAGTTGCGGCATGAGAGGGGAAAGCGCGACGAAACGCAGCCAATCCTTGGCGGCGGGTTCGGTCCACGCGCTTTCGGCGACGGCGGAAAGCCGGGGAAAGACCATCGCATTCCAGCGCGCGCGGCTCGAAAGCATCTCGGACCAGACTCCGGCCTGTATGCCGATGAGCCGCCCGGAGGCATCCTCGGGCAGGCCCTCGGCAGGCTCGAATCCATAGGTCTTTTCCACAGTTGCCGTGCCTGCCCAGCTCAGCCCGATCGCGTCCCAACTGTCCGAAGCCGTCATGTCCATGTAATAGGCCTGCCCCGGCGTCGCGATCACGTCATAGCCCGCCCGCATCAATTCAGCGGTTTTCTCAACCGAGCGCCATGCGAAAAGCAGCGTGCCCTCGGGGCTGACGCCGCCGCCATCCGCGCATTCGTCCCAGCCCGCCAGTTCGCGGCCCCGCGCCTTCAGCATCTGATGCATCCGGCGCATGAAAAGCGCCTGCAGCCGGTGGGTGACGCCCTCGCCCGCGATCCCTTCGGCCTCGGCCAGCCGCATCGCGGCGGGGCTTTGCTGCCAGGACCGGGGATCGACCTCATCCCCACCCAGATGGACCAGCCGCGAGGGGAAAATCTCGCAAACCGTATCGAGCACCGTGCCCAGCACCTCATAAACCGCAGGCATGGCCGGGTTCACGGCATTGTTCGGATAGCCTTGGATCGAGCGATAGCTGTCGGGAACCTCATCCGGGTCGGTGAGACCGGGGATCGCCGCCAGAAGCGAGGTCAGATGCCCCGGCATGTCGATCTCGGGCAGGACCTCGATGCCAAGGCTTGCTGCATGGGCGACCAGCGCGCGCGCCTCGGCCATGGAATAATGCCCCGCCTGCCCCGAAGACGGATCGGCATATTGCGGCAGCAAAGGCAGGCCCGTCCCGCGACGCGCGCCGATTCCGGTCAAAGCGGGCAGCGCGGGAATCTCGATCCGCCAGCCCTCGTCATCGGTCAGATGCCAATGGAAACGGTTCATCCGATGCCATGCGAGGATATCGACGGCGCGGCGGACCTCGTCGATCGTCCGGAAGTTCCGCGCCACATCCATATGCATCCCGCGCCACGCAAAGCGCGGATGATCCGAGATCCGCCCGCGCAATGGCTCGCGGAAGCGCGGATCGGTCAGCGCCGCGTGGCTGATTTGGGCCAGAGCGATCAGCCCATGCCTGCGCCCCGCCGCGTCCGCATGGGTCAGGGTGATGCGCTCGGGCGTGAAATCAAGAGCATAGCCCTCGGGCGGTAGCGCGGCCCTCTGGCAGGTGACGGGACGGCCATCGCGCGAAAGAACGCTGCGCGCGAAGGGAAAGAGCCTTTGATGCAGCGCGGCGATCTCGGCCAGATCGGCGGAAAATGCCAGCCCGCGCGGCGCGGCCCATTCGGAAATTTCGACCTGCTGCGGCCAAGGCAGCAGGCCCAGAGGCTGCTCGATCCGGCCCTCGGGCAGAGCGGCCAAGGCTTCGCGCGGCGCGCCGGGCGGCGGCTCGAGATCGCCGGTCAGGATGGGGATTTCGCCGGTATCGGTTTCGAGCCAAGCCGCCATGATCCCTTGGCTGCGGTTTTTCGGTTCATGGGTCAGGTCCATGATCCGGATCACCCACACCCCACCCGCCGCGATCAGCAGATCCTTGGGCGCGATCAGCCGGTGGAAATTGCCGAAACGCCGGTCCAGCCGCGCGCCCTCCATGCCCGTATCGGACGCGATGCGGGTCATCGACGAGAGGCAGAGCGCATGCGGGTGGATCGGTGCAGGACCGTGGTTATGGATGGTCAGGCGGAACATCCCGCCTTTGCTCTGCGGCGCGCCGTCGGGCGACCAGCTTTGCTCAAGGACCAAGGTCACTGCGGCAGGTCCATCAAGCGCAGCCCCTCATCCAAGGCGACCAGATCGCGCAGGGCGGTTCCGGCGGCAATCTCCAGCGCGGGCAGGTGCATCGCCTGACGCGGCAGGTCAGTCGCCATGGCAATCGCGCGTTCCAGCGGCAGCCCGGTCATTGCGATCAGACGGCGCAGCGATTCCAGCATGTCGATATGCGCCCCGGCGAGCGAACCTTGCGCATTGACCAGAGCCCCGTTTTCCACATGGATCTCGCCGCCGTAAAGCGAGAAGCGACCCGGCCCGCCTACCGTCGGCATGGCATCCGAGACGAGAAAGCAGCGATCCGGACGCGGGCGCGCATTCAGCGCAATCGACAGCATCTCGGGCGAGACATGGATGCCATCCGCGATCAGCCCGCACCAGCCCTCGGACAGGATCGCGGCCGCGATCACCCCCGGCGCGCGCGAAGACATCTGCGGCATGGCGTTGTAAAGATGGGTAAACATGCTGACGCCATCCGCCATCCCCTGCCGGGCCTCTTCGGCACTGGCCATCGTGTGCCCCGCCGAAAGGACCACGCCCATCGCCGCCGCCTCGCGCAAAAGCGCCGGATCGGCAAGCTCGGGGGCCAGCGTCAGAAGCGTCGGTGCCCCCGCCTCGCGCAGTCGGCGCAGGACCTGCATCGTGCGCGCATCCAGAGGGCGGATGAAGCGCGCGTCATGCGTGCCCTTGCGCTCGGGGGCGATATGCGGCCCCTCTATATGGATGCCCGCGATGCCGGGATGGCCCATCGCCGCGATGACCGCGTCCGCAGCGGCCTCCATGATTTCGGGCGCGTCGGTGATGACCGTGGGCAGGATCTGCGCGGTGCCAAGGCGATGATGCGCAGCGGCGATGGCGGCGATGCCCTCGGGCGTCGGATCGGCGTTGAAGAGCACGCCGCCTCCGCCGTTCACTTGCAGGTCGGTGCAGCCGGGCATCAGGATCGGCACGGTCAGGTCGGGCGTCTCCGCACCCAGCGGGCGCAGGGCGGTGATCCGGCCATCCGCGATTTCGACGGCGAGGCCCTCGGCCAGCCGACCCCCGGTCCAGAGCCTGTCGGCGGCGATCAGCATGCATCCTCCGGGTAATAGGCGGCGAGGGTTTCCTCGACATGGGCCTGCAATATCGCGCGGGGCGCAGGCAGCGCCAGCCGGGCTGCGCGGCTCAGCGTGGCGGGGGGCAGATATTGTTGCAAAAGCGGCATGGGCAGCGGGCCCTCAAGTGCAGCGCATAGCGCCTGAACCTCGGCCTCGGCGCGGGGCCAATAGTAGCGGATCCGGTCGGCATAGCCGAAATGCCGCATCAAGCGCTGGTCCGCCGCATCGCCGTGATAATGGCCCTGCCAATATTGCGGCTGTTCGAGCATCAAGGCCTCGAGCCGCTCCGAGATATGCGGGCTGCCATCGATCCAGATCTGGACATGGGAAAGCGCATAAAGCGCCTCTCGCCACGCAAAGGTCAGCGCCGGTCCGACCTTGAGGATGCCGAAATTGCGCCGGGTCAGGTCGGCATAGACCTCGGGCGACTGGTAATCGGTCGAATGGGCCTCGAAGCAGAGCCTGTCGTTTTCGGCCAGCACGGGGGAAAGCAGATCGGGCCGGGAACGGTCGAAACGGTGGATCGTCGCGGGCGCGAATTCAAGACCCGGCTGGACCACCAGCCCGCGCACCCTGAGCCATGCCTCAGACACCCCGGCGGCGGCAAAGGCCGTCTCATGCGCGGCAAGGGTCGCGGTGGCATTTGCCGCAGGCGTCGGCGTGATCCCCTCGCCGTCATGGCGCGCACCGCCCGGAGGCGGAACCTCGGTCCCGACGATATAGGCCAGCGCTTCGGGGTTGGGTGCGGCGGCCTCGGCCACGGCGGCAAGGCGCGCGGCGCGGGCGGCGGCCATGGCATCGCCCAGTTGCGCGGGTTCGCCCATGCACCCCTCGGAGCAGTCGAGATGGATCTTGGTGAAACCGGCGCGGACGTAATCGGCGATCATCACCTCGGCATGGGCCATCGCCGCCTCGGCGGAGAGGTTGCGCCATGCCTGAGGGCCCAGATGGTCGCCGCCGAGGATCAGCGGCACATCCTCCAGCCCATGCGCCTTGGCGATGCCGCGCACGAAGCGGACAAAATCGGCGGGCGTCATGCCGGTATAGCCGCCGAACTGGTTGACCTGGTTCGAGGTCGCCTCGATCAGCGCGGGCATGTCGTGGTCGCGCGCCTGCCGCAGACCCGCCGCGATCACATCTGGATGGGCCGAGCAGACCGATGGGATGGCCGGTCCCATTCCCTTGCGCATGGCGCGGATCAAAGGGGTCAGAAGATCGCTCATGCCTTGCCCGCCTTTGCCATCAATGCCGCGCCCCGCGCGCCGGAACTGTCGCCATGTTGCGCCACGCGGATATCGGGCAGGCGCACCTGCCCCAGCCGCAACCGTTCCAGCGCCGAGGTCAGGCGCGCGGGCAGGCCGGGGATGTTCGAGAGCCCGCCGCCCAGCACGATCACCTGCGGGTCAAGCATCAGCTGCGCAGAATAAAGCATCTCTCCGGTCAGATCGGCCCAGATCGACATGACCCGCGCGGCCTCGGGGTCGCTCTCGGCCCGCGCCGCGACGCTAACCGGGTCGGGATCGCTGAGCCCCGCCCATTCCGCGATCCGCCGCAATCCTGTGCCCGAAATGTAGTTCTCATTGCAAGCGTCGCGCCCGCAGCCGCAGAGCCAGATCGGCAGGCCGTGGCGGGCCAGCGCGCGGGCGGGCATGCCAAGATGGCCGATCTCGACCGCAAGCCCCGCATGGCGCGGCGGCAGATCGCCCCGTATCACGAGGCCCGAGCCGACCCCGGTGCCAAGGATCAGGCCATAGACCGAATCCGCCCCCTCGCCCGCGCCGCCATGCGCCTCGGAATAGGCGAAGGCCATGCAGTCGTTGATCAAGGGCAGTTCCCGCCCCAGCGCCAAGCCAAGCTCGCGCCCGAGACTGCGCCCCGAGGTCGGAATATTCGAGGCCGTGGCGATTCCCGTCTGCGGGTCGATCAGCCCGGCGATGGAAATGGCGATGGGCAGGGCAGGATCTGCCGCCGCCTGTTCGAGCCAGCGGATCTGGCCCACCAGCGCGGCAAGGAATTGCGCGAAATCCTCGCGCGGGGTCGGGACGCGGTGGGTCTGAAGGGTGGCCATATCGGCATCGAAGAGCCGCGCCTCGATCTTGGTGCCGCCGAGGTCGATCGCGCCGCTGATCATGGCTGCCACGCGTAGAGCTTCACGCCCGAGACCACGCGGGTCAGTTTATCGCCGAAGAAGGGATCGTCGACATTCCTGTGCAACGCCTCGGACCAGCGATGCGCGAGAATCTGCGCGGGCAGGACATAAAGCGCGGGATCGGCCGGGGTCCCGGTGGGGGACAGATCGATGTCACAACCCTTTCCGATGGTCACCACGGTATTGGTGCCGAACTGTCTGCGTACCTCTTTTGCAAGGTCCAGATCGTAGCGCGCTGTCTGGGGGTCCGGCGAGACCATGACAAAGATCATTACGCGGAACGAATCGGCTGCCGCCTTGGGACCGTGACGGAAACCCAGCGTGCTGTCCCATTGCGTTATAGTCCGCCCGCCGGTCAGTTCCAGAACCTTCAGCGCCGATTCCCGCGCGATGCCGGTCAGAGCACCCGAGCCCAGAAAAATCGCCCGTTCAGGCACGGCGCGCTCGATGCTCCAAAGCTGCGGCAGCAGCGCCTGCGCGGCATCCGCCAGCCTCGGCAGAGTCTCGACAGGATCGAAACCCGGATCCAGACAGGCCAAGGCGCTCAGATACATGGTCGTGAAGCTCGAGGTCATCGCGAAGCCGCGGTCATGGGTCACGGGCGGCAGAATCAGGGCGCGGGTCTCGCCCGGTCCCGGCCCCTCTCGCGTCGCCATCGCACTGGTCGCATTGCAGGTGATCTGCAGGCGGTCGATATCGGGGCGATGCGCGTCGAGAAGGTCCAGCAGACCAAGGGATTCCGAACTGTTACCGCTGCGGCCGAACTGGACCGACAGCACCCGCCCCTTGGTCCCAAGGGCCAGTCCGGGGGCCGAAACCAGATCGGTCGTGGGCCATGGGCGCAGATTGCCCCCCAATTGCCGCGCCAGAACCTCGCCGATATAGGCCGATGTTCCCGCCCCCGAGAGCCAAACCTCATCCGGCGCGCGTGCCGCAATCCATGCGCGCAAGTCCGCCGCGCGATCGGCCAAAGGCTGCGCCCAATCGCGCCAGATCTCGGGTTGCGCGTTGATTTCCTGGGCGGTGAATGTGGTCATGCCTCGTCCTTGTCCTCGGTTTCGGCGGGCGCGGCGACGATCAGCCTGACGCCCGCGGCCTCCAGCGCCGCGGTGATCTCGGGGGTGGGAGGGCGGTCGGTGATCAGGATCGCCACCCGCGCCAGCCCGCAGATGCGATGCAGGCGCGAGCCGCGGAATTTCGTATGGTCGGCCAGAACGATGACACGGGATGCTGCTTCGACCATGGCGCGGGTGACATGGGCCTCATCCTCGGAATAGGTAGAAAGACCGCCCTCGGGATCGATGCTGTCCGCGCCCATGACGAATGTGTCGAAATTCATCCCCGCAAGGCTCGATTCCGCCAGCCGTCCGGTCAGCGATCCGGTCGAGGGGCGGATCACCCCTCCGGTCAGCATCACCGTATGGCGGCCATTGCGCATCGCGTTCTGCGCCACCATCAGCCCCGAGGTCATCACCGTCGTGGGCGGATGATCGTCGCTATGGCCCAGCAAATCCGCCACGATCTCGACGGTCGAGCCATTGTCGATCAAAAGCGCCCGGTCGTCCGTCAGCAACTCGAACGCGGCGGCGGCAATGCGGCGCTTGGCCTCGGGATTGGCAAGGCGGCGGTCGGCGGCCTGCGGATGCACCGCTGCCCCCGCGCTTTGCGCCGCCAGCGCCAAGGCCAGTTCGATGCGGAAATCGGCCAGACCGGCAAAACCGAGGCTGCGGCAGAAGCGGATCAGCGTGGGTTCGGATGTACCCAGCCGGGCGCAAATCTCGCGCGAGGTCATGCGGATGAATTCGGACGGGTCATCCGACACGAAGGCCGCAATGGCACGCAGTTTCGCGGGCATCATGTCGCGCGCCGACAGCACCGCCGCCCAAAGGGCAGCGCCGTGAAGCGGCTTGTCGTCATGCGCCTGCTGCATCCCGCGCCCCATTGGCCTGCTGTGCTGGGCACAATGTTTTCCAACGCAAAATGTTTGTCAAACTAAAATCCATACAGTTCGATTTTAGGGTGACTGAAAAAAATGTTTACAGAAGCTTTGAATTGGTGTTGCCTTCCCTTCATCACCCGACCCGGAGGTCCGATGCCTGCCCGTCCCAATCCCCCGCTTCTCGAAGTCTGCGTGGACGATCCGGCCGGGCTTGCGGCGGCGATCGCAGGTGGTGCCGACCGGATCGAGCTGTGCGCGGCGCTGGCGGTCAGCGGGCTGACGCCGTCGCCGGGTCTGATCGCGCAGGCGACTGAGGCGGCGATCCCGGTCTGCGCCATGATCCGCCCCCGGCCCGGCGGTTTCATCTATTCGCCCGAGGAACTCGACGCGGCTTTCCAAGACATCCGGGCGGTCAGGGCGGCGGGGCTTGCGGGCATCGTGACCGGCGCGACCCTGCCCGACGGGCGGATGGATCTGGACACCATGACGCGGCTGCGTGATGCGGCAGATGGGTTGGAACTGGTGATCCACCGCGCCTTCGACCTCTCCCCCGATCTGGACGAGGCGCTGGAGCAGGCGATCGAACTGGGAGCGTGCCGCATCCTGACCGCAGGCGGAACCCGCGCCGCGCCCGAGGGGATCGAGGCCCTGGCCCGGCTTTCCGCGCAGGCCGGGGACCGCATCACCATCATGGCGGGCGGCGGCGTGCTGCCCGAGAACGCGGCCCGCCTGCTGGCGGCGGGGGTGCATGACCTGCATGCCTCCTGCACCAGCATGGTCGAGGACCCCTATCCCGCGACCCGCATCAATATTCCGGCAAGCAGGCCGCAAACCTTGGCCGAGAATGTCCGCGCGCTCCGCGAAGCGATGGAACGCGCCACGGAGGCCGCGCAATGAAGAACGGGATGAAGACCGGCATTATCGGCCTTGGCAATCGCATCGCCGCGATCCTGCCCTTTCTGCGCGAGACCTGCCCCGATCTGGAGCTCGTCGCCGTGGCCGATCCCGGCCCCGCGCATGAGGATCGTCTGAACGAGGCCGCACCCGCCCATTCCTATACCAATCCCGCTGAGATGCTGGCCAAGCACCGCTTCGACCTGCTGCTGATCGGCTCGCCCAATCACCTGCATCTGGCCCATCTGCGGCAGGCTCTGGCCAGCGACACGCCCCATATCTTTGCCGAAAAACCAGTTGTGATCTCGCTTGAGGAGACGCTGGAACTGGCGCGGCTGCTTGCGGCCCATGACGGCGTGAACCGCGTCGCGGTCGGAATGGTGCTGCGCTATTCCGCGCTTTACCGCGCGCTGCGCGCCGCCGCGCCGCAAATCGGCGAGGTCATGTCCATCGAGGCCTCCGAGCATATCGCCCCCTATCATGGCAGCTTCTTCATGCGCGACTGGCGACGCGATTCCGCGCTGTCGGGCGGCTTCATGCTGGAGAAATGCTGCCATGATATCGACCTATACCAAGGCACGGTCGGCGCGCGGCCCGCGCGGGTCGCTAGCTTTGGCGGGCGCAAGAAATATCTGCCCACGCATCGCCCGGTAGACACGCCAAGCTACCTGAAAGTGATGTCTCCACGCTGGGGCGGCGCGCCGGATGCCTATTCTGGACAGGGCGATCTAATCGACTACCAGACCGCGCTGGTCGAATATCAGAACGGCGCGACCATGGCGTTTCACACCAATATGAACACGCCCGACGAGTTCCGCCGCTTTGCCGTCATCGGCACCGAGGGCATGGCCGAGGGCGATTTCATCCGCAATTACTTCAAGTTGACCCGCGCCCATGACAGCGCCGTGCTGATTGACGATCCCGAAATCGGCAAGGCGGGCGACATGACACATCATTATGGCGCGGATGAGGCCATGTGCCGCGATCTCGCCGCCTTCTGGCGCGGGGAACTGCCCGAACTGCCGCTGACCGTGACGGATGCGCTTGAAGCGGGCGTCACGGCCCTTGCCATGGATCAGGCCCGACGCGAGGGTCGGGTGGTGGACCTCGTCGCCTTCTGGGCCGAATTCGACGCCGCCCTGTCGGGCAAGGCGGCTGCATGAAGCGGGTAGATGCCTTTCCCTATCTGCTTCTGATCCCCGCCCTTCTTCTGGTCGGTACCATCGCCGCATGGCCCTTGGTCGAGACCTTCCGCCTGTCCTTCACCGATGCCTCCATGAAGCAAACCCAAAGCTATGTCGGCTTTGAAAATTATGCCAAATTCTTCCAGCGCGATTTCTGGCCGATCCTTGGCCGGACGCTGGTTTGGACTTCGCTCTCGGTCAGCCTGAAACTGGTCATGGGTCTGCTGGGCGCGGTGCTGCTGAATGCCGCCGTGCCGGGACGGGCGCTGTTCCGCATCCTGATCATGCCGCCATGGGTCGTGCCGGTTGCAGTCGGCTGCTTCATGTGGGCATGGATGTATAATGGCCAGTTCGGGATGATTTCCGGCCTTGGCCAGCGTTTCGAGCTGTTCTCGGGGCCGTTCGAGTTTCTCGCCTACAAGCAGGCGGCCTTTATCGCCACGGTCGTCACCGATGTCTGGATCGGCACGCCGCTGGTCTCGCTTTACCTTCTGGCGGCGATGCAGACGATCCCGAAGGACCTTTACGAGGCCGCATGGACCGATGGCGCGGGGCGCTTCTACCGCTTCCGCCGGGTGACGCTGCCGCTGCTGATGCCCTCGATCACCACGATGGCGCTGCTGTCCACGATCTGGACCTTCAACAGCTTCGAGATCATCTGGATCCTGACCGAGGGCGGGCCACGCGGCTCGACCACGACCATGATCATCGACACCTATCGCACCGCGATCTCGCGCTTCCGCTACGGCGAGGGCGCGGCGCGGGCGGTGATGATCCTGATCTGCCTGATGGTGCTCTCGGCGATCTATCTGGCGCTTCTGAACCGCCTGACCCGAAAAGGGCGCACAAAATGATCAACCGCTATCGCTGGTGGGAACTCGTCCTGATCTATGCCGGCATGGCACTGTTCCTGACCTTCATGCTGGCCCCCTTTGTCGAGGCCTTCATGGTCTCGCTGCGTCCCTTGGCAGAGGTCTTCCGCATCCCCTATCGCTTCTTCGCCGAAGGGATGAGCTTTGCGAATTACCACCAGATCTGGATTTCGCAGCCGATGCTGGGGCGCTGGATCATCAACAGCTTTGGCATCGCGGTGGCGGTGACGGCCCTGTCCATGGCCTGCTCGATCCCCGCCGCCTATGCCTTCGCCCGCTTCAAGTTCAAACTGCGCGACGGGCTGCTGTCGGTCTTCCTTGCCGTCTCGATGGTGGGGGCGGCGGTGCTGATCATCCCGCTTTACAAGCTGATGCTGGCGCTGGGGCTTCTGAACACCTATGCGGCGATGATCATCCCGGGCGCGGCCTTCACCGTGCCGACCGGCATCTTCCTCATGCGCAGCTATTTCATGCGCATCCCCGCCGAGCTTGAGGAAGCCGCCTATGTCGACGGCGCCTCGCGGCTCTATACGATGCGCCGGGTGATCCTGCCGATCGCGGCGCCGGGCATGGTCGTCGTCGCCATCACCACCTTCATCACGGCCTATGCCCAGCAGTTCCTGTTTGCGCTGACCTTCAACTCGAAGAACCACCTGAACCCGCTGCCGGTCGGCCTTTACCAGTTCTTCGGTCATCAGGAGGTTCGCTGGAACGAACTGATGGCCGCCAGCATCGTCGGCGTGCTGCCGGTGCTTGTGCTCTACGTCTTCCTGCAAAGATACATCGTTGCCGGGTTGACCGCCGGCGCGGTGAAGGAGTGACGCCTTCGGTCGCATAAAACAGGGAGTAAAAAATTGAAGATCCGATCCTTCATTCTGGCCTCGACGGCGGTTTTCGCCCTGTCGAGCGCAGCACAAGCCGCGACTGAACTCTACCTGATTAACTGCGGTGCGGATAACGAGCCGCAAGCCCCGGTCCAGCAGACCCATATCGACGAATGGGTCAAGGCGAACCCCGACTATACCGTCCGCGTGGAATTCCTGCCCTGGGAGCAGTGCCAGGAGAAGACCCTGACCCTGGCCGCCGCGGGCACGCCGCCCGCCGCCGCCTATATGGGCTCGCGCGTTCTGAAGCAGCTGTCCGCCGCTGGCCAGATCGTCCCGATCGGGCTGACGGATGACGAGCTCAAGACCTATGAGCCCTCGGTCATCTCGACCGTGCAGTTCGACGGTCAGGTCTGGGGCCTGCCGCGCGCCTTCTCGACCAAGGCGCTCTACTGGAACAAGGACCTGTTCAAGGAAGCGGGTCTGGACATGCCGAACGGCCCGCAGACCTTCGAGGAAATGCTGACCGCCGCCAAGGCGATCAAGGAAAAGACCAAGGCCGCAGGCTTCGGCATGCCCGCCGCCGACATGGACAACACCTTCCACGAATTCCTGAATTTCCTCTATTCGAATGGCGGGCAGGTCGTGGACGGCGATGGCAAGGTCGCGTTTGACAGCCCGAACAATGTCGAGACGCTGAAATTCTATCAGGAACTTGCCAAATACTCGCAGGAAGGCCCCGTCGCCTATGATCGCGGCAAGCTTGAGCCGCTGTTCAAGGAAGGCCAGATCGCGATGTACACCTCGGGCGCCTGGGGTCGCGGCAAGGCCGAGGGCGTCAATTTCGGCGTGGCGCAGATCCCGGCGGGCCCCTCGGGCAAGCATTCGACGCTGCTGATCACCGACAGCCTCGTGGTCTTCAAGGGCACCGGTCAGGAAGAGGCCACCCAAAACCTGATCAAGTTCCTGACGGCGCCGGAACGCCAGTCGGCCTTTGACGAGGCTGGCGGTTGGACCCCGATCCGCGCCGGTGCAGGCGCTGATGCGCTGATCGCCAAGGACCCGAACTGGAAGCCCTTTATCGACGCCGTCCCGACCGGTGGCCCCGAGCCCCTGATGCAGGACTATATCGGCATGCAGGACGCCGCGATCGAGGGCATCCAGGCGGTGATCTCGGATGAGGTCACCCCCGAGGAAGGCGCCAAGCAGATCAATGACGGCCTCGCCGGCCTGAGCTGACGACCAAAGGGGGGCGGTCCGCCGCCCCCTTCCCCAATCCAGGAGCAGCCGATGGGCGATCTGAAACTGACCGGCGTGACCAAGGATTTCGGCACGGCCCGCGTCATCCACCCGACCGACCTGCAGATCCGCGACGGCGAGTTCACCGTCTTCGTCGGCCCCTCGGGCTGCGGCAAGTCCACCATGCTGCGCATGATCGCGGGGCTTGAGGATATCTCGGCAGGCACGCTGGAAATCGACGGCCGCGTGGTCAACGATCTGGCCCCTGCGAAGCGCGGCATCGCCATGGTGTTCCAAAGCTACGCGCTTTACCCGCATCTGAACGTCTACGAAAACATCGCCTTTCCGCTGCGCGTCGACCGCCGCCCGGAAGCCGAGGTCCGCCAGAAAGTCGGTGCCGCCGCCGAGGTCCTGAAGCTCACCGAGCGCCTGCAGCACAAGCCCGGTGAACTGTCGGGCGGCCAGCGCCAGCGCGTCGCCATCGGCCGCGCCATCGTGCGCGAGCCTTCGGTCTTCCTTTTCGACGAGCCGCTCTCGAACCTCGACGCGGCTTTGCGCGGCGAGATGCGGGTCGAGCTGTCGCGCCTTCATGCGCGGCTGGGCAACACGATGATCTATGTCACCCATGACCAGATCGAGGCCATGACCATGGCCGACCGCATCGTCGTCCTGAACGCAGGCCGGGTCGAGCAGGTCGGATCGCCTCTCGAACTGTTCCACCGCCCGGTGAACCGCTTCGTCGCGGGCTTTCTTGGCAATCCCAACATGAATTTCCTGCCCGCCACGGCGCTTTCGACCGCACCCGAGGGCATTCTGCTGCGCCTGCAAGACGGGCCGGAACTGACCATTCTCGTTGAAGGCACAGCGGTCTCGGGCGCGGCACTGACGCTTGGCATTCGCCCGGACGACCTGCGCCCCGATCCCGCTGGCCTGCCCTGCCGCGTCGATGTGGTCGAAAGGCTTGGCAACAGCACCGTGCTTTATTGCCTGACAGAAGCGGGCCAGCAGATTTGTGCCGTGACCTCGGGCACGACCAAGGCCGCCCCCGGCGAGGTGATCGGGCTGGGCTTCGATCCCGCCGCCGCGCATCTTTTCACCGCCGAAGGTCTGGCCCTGCCGCGCCGCCATGTGCCGGTCGATCTGGCGCGCCTGCCGACCGCGCGCACGGCCTGAGGCAGGGGATGCTGCGCGCCATGAAGCTCATGCCCCTGTCCGAAAAGCGCGAGGCCATCGCCCAGGCCGCGCGGCGGATCATCGATTTCGTCGCGGCAAGGCCCGATGCGGTGCTGGGCCTCGCGACCGGCGGCACGATGGAGCCGCTTTACGCCGATCTCGTCGCGGCCCATCGCGCGGGCCTGAGCTTCGCGCGGCTGCGCACGGTCAATCTCGACGAATATCTCGGCCTCGCGCCCGAGGACCCGAACTCCTATCACAGCTACATGGCACGGCATTTCCTCGATCATGTCGACCTGCCGCCCGAAAACGCCTTCATCCCGCGCGGCGATCTCGAGCCGATGCGGGCGGCGGCGGAATATGCGGGCGTGCTGGACCGGCTGGGGCGGATCGACCTGCAGCTTCTGGGGGTCGGCGAGAACGGTCATATCGGCTTCAACGAACCCGGCACGCCGCTCGACGCGCCGACCCGCGTCGTCGATCTCGCGCCGCTGACCATCGCCTCGAATGCGCGTTTTTTCGCGCCGGACAGAGAGGTTCCTTCGCGCGCCGTGACGATGGGCACAGCCGCGATCCTGTCGGCGCAGAGCATCCTCGTTCTGGCAACCGGCGAGGCCAAACGCGAGGCGCTGGCCACCGCTTTCGACGGCCCGATCTCACCGGAATGCCCGGCCTCCTATCTGCGGCTGCATCCCGATTGCACGGTTTTCGCCGATCACGCGGCGGGGGCGGGACTGATGCGGCTTTGCGCCTGAGCGCGAGGTGACAGCGCGGCCCGGCTGGGCTATGTCCGGCAAAACAGTCTAAAGGCCCCGGGCATGAAACTTCTCATCGACACCGATCCCGGCATCGACGATGCCATGGCGATCCTTTTTGCCGCCCGTCATCCCGAAATCGAGCTGGTCGGGCTGACCACGGTCTTCGGCAATGTCCCGGTCGAGATCGCGACCCGCAATGCGCTGGCCCTGGTCGAGCATTGCGGCCTCGCCATCCCCGTGGCGCAAGGCGCGGGCCAGCCGCTGGAATTGCCGCCCTTCGTGCCGCCCGCGCATATTCACGGGGTCGAGGGCTTCGGCCACCTGCCCGCCTTCACCCCGGCACGGCAAGCGGTCACCGAAAGCGCCGCCGAATTCATGACCCGGCTGGCCCGCGAACATCCGGGCGAGATCACCCTTTGCCCGATCGGCCCGATCACCAATATCGCCGAAGCGATCCGGCTCGACCCGGAATTCGCCGGAAACCTGAAGCGCATCGTCTTCATGGGCGGGGCATTGGACGCGCCGGGCAACATCTCGCCCTTTGCCGAGGCCAACAGCTATCACGACCCCCATGCGCTGGAGGTCGTGCTGCGCTCGCAGGCCGAGATCCTGATGATCGGCCTCGACGTCACCATGCGGGTGCAATTGCAGGCCGCCGATTTTGCCGCGCTTGCCGAGGCCGCGCCGCATGATGGCGGCCTCTTGGACGGGATGGCGGGGCTTTACCTCGAATTCTACCGCTCGATCGGGCAGGAGGGCTGCGCGCTGCACGATCCGATGGCGGTGATTGCCTGCCTCGAGCCTGATCTTTTCGAGATCGAAAGGATCGGCCTGACCTGCATCGTCGAGGGCGAGGAAACCGGCCGCACCCTGCGCCATGCCGAGCCGGCTCAGAGCGCCGCGGCCCTCGATTGCGACGCGGCGCGGGTCCGGGCGTTGTTCCTCGACGTGATCAGCGGGGCGTGACGCCTAGCTTCCGGCGGTCCAGAGCCGGAAGCGCCGACCGCCGGTGATCTCGCGCAGGAGGCCCATGCCCTGCATCCGCGCCAGCATGCGCTCGGCGGTGTCGCGGCTGATATCGCTGCTGGTCTCGACCATGGCCGTGCTCATCACCGGATGGGCGGCAAGCGCCGCGATGATGCGGGCGGCATTGTCGCCTTTGATGCTGGCCGTGGCCTTGCGGGCCCGTTCGGCCCAGTCCGAGATGCGACGCAATTCGCGTCGTGCCTCGCTCGCGCCTTGGCAGACCGCGTCGAGATGGCGCTGCATCCGCTCGGGCGCGGGACCGCCATCGATCCAGACCCGGCGGCCCGCCCGGCCCAGCGGCACGAAACGCAGCACCTCGCAGTCCGACGCCATGTCGCGCCCGGTCCAGCAGGCGGGCTCGGTCAGGCATTCCGGCGCCGAGAGATCGGCCAGCCGCCATGCCACGCGCAAACCGGGCGCGCGGGCCAGCGGGTCGAGTTCCGCCAGCGCGGCATGGCCCGCCAGATATTCCATCGCTCCGGCGTCGAAGGCCGCGCCGACGGGCCGGGTCGCCAGCGGTTCCGGCAGGTCCTGGCCGTCGCTGCGGTAAAGCCCGAGGAAACCGCGCAGATCGTCGAGCTTGCTCTGCCCCTCCAGCCGCCGCAGCCCCCAGCGCGCCAGCCGCATCGCGTCCAGGTCGGTGCCGGCGCGGGCATCCATCAGCTCGCGCCCGATCTCTTCGCGCTGCAGGGGCGTGCCCTGCGCCCAGAGCATCGATTCCAGCTCGATCATGGCGAGGCGGCGCATCGCGCCTGCCTGCGCTTCGGGCGAAAGCTCGGCCAGCATCCCGTCGAGCCGACCCACGGCCATGGCCGCGCGCGACAGCAGGCCCGAGCACGCGGCTTGCGCCTTGGCCCAATCCTCGGGGCGCGGCGCGGAAATGGCGGGGGCCTCATCCGTTTCGGGACGGGGCAGTTCGGTCAGGATCTGGTCAATCGGGCTCATGGCGCAAGCCTAGGGCATTTCGGTCGAATCGGCAGCCGGAATTGCCACGGCTGCGTCAATTCCGGCCAAAGCGTGGCCCCTGCGCATCCCGCGCGACGTAGCGCCGCAGAAGCATGGAAGATTGCATCGCAATGTTGAGAATATCGGCGCAGGACCGTAAGGACAGCGGTGAAAACCAAGGATAATCGACATGCCATCATCTCAGGCCCCGACGCAGCACGCGCCGCGCGACTCGCTGATCGAGGAATCGATCCTGCCCACCCATCTCGACCAGCGCCCGATCAGTCGCTTCGGCTATACGTGGATCTGGATCGGTATCGCCGTCATCATCGCGACCTATTCCCTGGGCGCGGGCGGGGTCGAGGGCGGCATGTCCCTGTCCGAGGTCATCGCCATCATCGCGCTGGCCAACCTCGTGATCGGGGCCTTCATGCTGCTGACCGCCGATATCGGCACCGAGCATGGCCTGTCCTTCGCGGTCTATCTGCGCGCGCCTTTCGGCGTGCATGGCACGCATTTCCCGGCCGTCACGCGCGGCGTGGTCGCGGCCATGTGGTTCGGCATCCAGACCTATCTCGGAGCCTTGGCGCTGAACGGGATCGGGCAATATTTCCTTGGCTTCGACAATTGGGTCCTGTGGTATTTCGTCTTTGCGGTGCTGCAGATCGCCAATACCGCCATGGGGATCCGCTCGGTCGAGCGGCTCGCCGCCTTGGCCGCGCCTGCTATCATTGCAATTTCGGTCTGGATGTATTTCACGCTCGAAGGCGTGGCCCAGACCAAGGGCATCAATATCTGGACCTTCCAGGGCACGGGTCAGGTCAGCGTGGCGGTGCTGTTCATCTCGAACATGGCCTTCTGGTCGACCATGGCCATCGACATCCCGAACCTGACCCGCTTCATCGAGGTCGGCGCGGGCAGCCGCAGCTTCCTCAAGCGCAACCGGGCGATCTTCATCGCGCAATTGCTGGCCTTGCCGGTCACCCAGGCGCTGATCGCCGGGATTGGCGCGGTCAGTTTCATCGCCACCGGCAACTGGAACCCGGTCGAGGTCATCCAGTCGCAGGGCCATGGCCTGTCGCTTCTGGTGCTGCTGGCGCTGGTGGTGCTGGCGCAATGGTCTACCAACAATTCGGCGAACCTGATTCCTTCGGCGCTGACCTTCGTGAACCTCGCGCCGCGGGTCATCGATTACCGCATCGCGCTGGTCATCGCGGGCATTGTCGGCACGCTATGCGCGCCTTGGGCGTTGCTCGACAATCTGTTCGTCTTCCTTGGCTATTGCGGAGCGTTCCTCTCGGCCATCGGCGGGATCATGATCGCGGATTACTACCTGCTGCGCCGCCGCCGGCTGAATGTGCCTGAGCTTTTCCATCTCGACGGGCAGTTCCGCTATGCGGGCGGGTTCAACCCGGCGGGCCTGATCGCATGGCTGGTCGCGGGGGGCATCGCGGCCTTCTATCCGCAGCATGCCATCGTCATCGGCTTCCCGCTGGGCCTCGTGCTTTACATCCTGCTGATGAAGCTGATGGTGCTGGCCCGCTATCCGCAGGCGGAAATCACCAGCGGTTTCGCCGATGATTTCCTTGCCACCTCGCTCGGCCTGAGCTGGGTCTATGAGGGGGCCGGGCGTTTCACCCGCCAGACCCTTGAGGAGCTGAAATCCTCGGACAAGCGCCGCGAGGATCTGTAGCCGCTAACGCGACAGTGCCCGGTCGAGATGGAGATAGCCTCCGTCCGGGTGCAGCCATTGCCCGGTCATGTGGCTGGCGCGATCCGACAGAAGGAAGGCGCAGCAATCCGCGATCTCGCGCGCCGTGGTCATCCGCTGCCCCAAGGGGATATTGCGGGTGATCTCGGCCAAACGGGAATCGGGATCGGACATGGTGTCGAGCCAGCGGCGATAAAGCGGCGTCATCACCTCGGCCACGACGATGGCGTTGACCCGCGCGCCATGCGGCAGGAATTCTACTGCCCATTCGCGGGTCAGACCCAATTGCGCCGCCTTGGCCGCGACATAGGCTGAAGTGCCCCCCTGCCCGGTCAGCGCGGTCTTGGAACTGATATTGACCACCGATCCCTTCGCCGCCTTGATGTCCTCGGCCAACAGGTGGAGCATCATGTAATAATGGATCAGGTTCTGGTCGAGGCTGGCGCGGAAGGCGGCTGGCCCCTTGTCAAGGCCGACCCCATCATTCGCGCCCGCATTGTTGACAAGGCCGTAAACCTGCCCGTGGCGGGCGTGGATCGTTTGGACCGCCGCGATGCAGGCGGCGTCGTCCGACAGTTCCGCCTGCACGAAATCCGCGCCCGTTTTGGCCAGCCAGTCGGCATCCGGCGCGCGGCGGGCAAGGACGACAACCCTTGCCCCTTCCTCGCGCAGAACCTCGGTGATGCCCGCGCCGATCCCCGAGCCGCCACCGGTCACGACGACCAGCTTGTCTTGCAGATGCAGGTCCATCACGCCCCCTTGAAGCGGTAAGTCTCAAGGCTTTCCGGTTTCATCTCGATCGAAAAGCCCGGCATCGTCGGCGGCATATAGGCCGCGTCGCAGATATTGCAGGGGTCAAGGAAATGCTCGTGCAGGTGATCGACATATTCGATGACCCGCCCCTCGCGCGTGCCCGCGATGCAAAGATAGTCGATCATCGACATGTGCTGGACATATTCGCAAAGCCCCACACCGCCCGCATGAGGGCAGACTTTCAGCCCGTATTTCGCGGCCATCAGCATCACCGCCAGCACCTCGTTCAGGCCCCCCATGCGGCAACTGTCGATCTGCACCACGTCGATCGCGCCGCGCATGATGAATTGCTTGAACATGATCCGGTTCTGGCACATCTCGCCGGTCGCGACCTGCACCGGGGCGACGCCCTCGCGGATCTTGCGGTGGCCCTCAACATCGTCGGGGCTGGTCGGTTCCTCGATGAACCAGGGCTTCACGAAGGCGAGCTTACCGACCCAATCGATGGCCTGATCGACCTCCCAAACTTGGTTCGCGTCGATCATCAGGTTGACATCGGGACCAACTTCATCGCGGGCGATGGTCAGGCGGCGGATATCGTCGTCGAGATCGCGGCCTACCTTCATCTTGATATGGCGGAACCCGGCATCAACCGCCTCGCGGCAAAGACGGCGCAGCTTCTCGTCATCATAGCCGAGCCAGCCCGCGCTGGTCGTGTAGCAGGGATAGCCCTCGGCCTTGAGGGTGGCGATGCGCTCGGCCTTGCCCTTGGCCTGTTCGGTCAGGAAATCCAGCGCCCATTCCGGGGTGATGCAATCGGTCAGGTAGCGGAAGTCGATGCAGCGGACGAGTTCGGCAGGCGACATATCCGCAACTAATTGCCAGACCGGTTTACCCTCGGATTTAGCCCAGAGATCCCAGACCGCATTGACGACCGCCCCGGTCGCGAGATGGATCGCGCCCTTGTCCGGGCCGATCCAGCGCAACTGGCTGTCCGAGGTGATGTGCCGCCAGAACCGCCCCATATCTTCGGCGATCCAGCCCAGATCAAGACCGGTGACGATCGGGCGCAATGCCTCGATCGCGGCCACGCAGATTTCATTTCCGCGCCCGATGGTGAAGGTCAGGCCGTGGCCCTTATGCGGGCCGTCGGTTTCAAGGATGACATAGGCCGCCGAGTAATCGGGATCGGGATTCATCGCATCCGAGCCGTCCAGATGCTGGCTGGTCGGGAAACGCACATCGACGGTGCGCAGGCCGGTGATCCTGGTCATGCCTTCACCTTTCGGCCAAAGGGGCCGTTGCTCGGAAACTTCATCTTGTCCTCATGGAATGAGGCCGGGGGCGGGACGCCCCCGGCGTAAAGGGATCAGTCGTAAAGGACCGCCGCGATTTCGGGCGCGTCGATGTTCGACTTGTCATACCAGTAAAAGCCGGTATCGACGTTCTTTTCGACCTTTTCGCCCTTCGAGACGGCGACGGCAGCTTTCACGGTTTCATAACCGATGCCGACCGGATTCTGGGTGATCGCACCAGCCATAGCGCCGCTACGGATCGCCTCTTTCTGGACCTTGCCCGAGTCGAAACCGATGACGACCGCTTTTGCACCCATCTCGCGCACGCCGTTCAAGACGCCGATGGCCGAGCCTTCATTGGTGCCGAAGATGCCCTTGATATCCGGGTTCGCCGCCAGAATGGCCTTGGTGATCTCGGTCGATTTCAGTTGGTCGCCATCGCCATACTCCAACGCGACGATTTCGATGTTGGGGTATTTTTCCTTGATCCCGTTCACGAAACCATCGCGGCGATGGATGCCGGTCAGCGAAGTCTGGCTATGGCCGACAACGGCGATCTTACCCTCGCTGCCGATCAGTTCGGCCATTTTGTCGGCGGCCAGAGCAGCAGCAGCCGTGTTGTCCGTCGAAGCTGTCGAAAGCGGGATGTCACTCTCCACGCCCGAGTCGAAGGCGATGACGGGGATGTTCGCCGCTTGCGCCTTTTTCAGCAGCGGGATCACGGCTTGGCTGTCGAGCGCCGCGATGCCGACGGCGGCAGGCTGCTTGGCGAGGGCTGCGGCCAGCATGTCGATCTGCTTGTCTACCTGGGTTTCGTTATCCGGCCCCTCGAAGGTCACATCGACCCCGAATTCCGCCCCCGCCTTGTCGGCGCCGAGCTTCACGGCCTGCCAGAACTGGTGCTGGAACCCTTTCGAGATCAGCGGGATATAGAGCTTGTCCTGAGCCGTGGCGGCACCCGCCCCGGCCAGAAGTCCAAGCGCGGTGGCCGCGCCGATCAGTCCTCGTCTGGTGAACATGTTTTCCTCCCTGATGTTCACTTCTTCTCAACTCAATTGGCAGAACGGCGCCGAAGCTGGTCGGCATAAACCGCGACGATAATGATGATGCCGGTGACGACGGTCTGCCATTCCGGCGCGACCGAAAGCACACGCAGGCCGTTGGTCAGGACCGACATGATCAGCGCGCCGATCAGTGTTCCGGTGATCGTGCCCCGCCCACCCGAAAGCGAGGTCCCGCCGATGACGACTGCCGCGATCGCCTCAAGTTCATAGCCCAGACCCAAGGAGGGCTGCGCCGAATTCAGGCGCGACGACATGAGAATGCCCGCAATGCCGCAGATCGCCCCGGCCAGCGCATAGATCGCCATCTTCCAGCGGTCGGTGTTTACACCGGAAAGCCGCACGGCCTCTTCATTGGACCCCAGCGCGAAGGTATAGCGGCCCAAGACGGTGCGGCTGAGCACCCATGCGATGACGCCAGCCACCACGAACAGGATCAGAACCCCGTTTGGCAGCGGGAATTGAGGGATGATCAGGCCGACGAGCGAGCCCTGCGAAATCTCGGTATAGCCCTCGGTATCGTTGAAATAGATCGGCTTGGTTCCGGTCACGATCAGCGACATGCCCTTTAGCACCAGCATCATCCCGAGCGTGGCGATAAAGGGCGGTATTTTGGCCTTGGCGACCAGTGTCCCCGAAATCAGGCCGCACAGCGCCCCCGTCCCAAGGCCGGTGACGACACCCAAAAACAGCGGCGCGCCCATCCATGTCAGAACGACCCCGGTCATCACCGCGCAGAAGGTCATCAGCGTCCCGATCGAGAGGTCGATCCCCCCGGTGATGATGATCATCGTCACGCCGACCGCCAGAACCCCGTTGACCGAGGTCGCCTGCAGGATCGACATGATATTGTCGATCTGGAAAAAGCGCGGACTGGCCAGCGAAAAGCCTACGACCAGCACGATCAGGCTGGCAAAGGCCAGAAGCTTCTGTTGGGCTGCCCCCCGTCGGGCCTGTTTCGCGCCCATTTTCATCCCCCCTTCAGCCATCATTCGGCAGCCATCCCTTCTCGTTTTGTGGCGAGCGCCATGATGTCCTCCTGCGAGGCGCCGCCGGGCAGAATGCCGGTCAGCCGCCCCTCGCACATCACGGCGATGCGTTGCGACAGCCGCAGAACCTCGGGCAATTCGCTGGAAATCACGATGATCGCCTTACCCGAGGCGGCAAGCTCATTGAGCAAGCGATAGATCTCGGCCTTGGCGCCGACATCGATGCCGCGGGTCGGCTCGTCGAAGATCAGGATGTCGCAATCCCGCAGAAGCCATTTCGCGACGACAACTTTTTGCTGGTTGCCACCCGAGAGCAGGCGAACTTCCTGTGCGTCGCCGGGGGTGCGGATGCTGAGCGTCTGGATATAATCTTGCGCGACCCGGCCCAGTTCGGCCTCGTTGATGCGACCCAAGCGGTCGGCATAGCGCGGCAGGCTCGCCATTGCGATATTGGCGCGGACATCCATGCCAAGAGCAAGGCCAAAATGCTTGCGATCTTCGGAGAGATAACCGATCCCCTCGCGCACCGCATCGGCGGGCGTGCGGATTTGGACAGGCTTGCCGTGGATGCGGATCTCGCAATGATCGGCGGGTTCCGCGCCAAAGATCGCGCGCGCAAGTTCGGTGCGGCCCGCGCCCATCAACCCGGCAAAGCCAAGGATCTCGCCCTTTTTCAGCGAGAAGCTGATGTCTTTCAGCTCGTGTCCGCGCGAGAGATGGCTGACCTCAAGCGCGATTTCTGCGCCGGAAAGGTCGGGGATCGCCGCAACTTCATCGGTCAGTTCGCGGCCCACCATCATCGAGATGATCTTCGAGATCGGCGTGTCGGCGGCCTCGACCGTGCCGACATAGGCGCCGTCGCGCATCACGGTCACGCGATCCGAGATGCGTTTGATCTCATCCATCTTGTGGCTGATATAGATGATGCCGACGCCCTCGGCCTTCAGCTTGCGGATGATGGTGAAAAGTTCGGCGATTTCGGCGTCGTTCAGCGCGGCGGTCGGCTCGTCCATGATCAGCACGCGCGAGCGGTGCGACAACGCCTTGGCGATCTCGACCATCTGCTGGCGGGCAATGGTCAACCCTTCGACCGGAGTGCGCGGGTCCATGGGGATATGCATCGCGGTAAAAATCGCGGCGGCATCGGCGTTGAGCCTGTCCTCGTCCAGACGCCCGAAGGATAGCCGCGGCTCGCGTCCGATGAAGATATTCTGCGCCACGGTCAGGTCGCGCATCAGCGCAAGTTCCTGATGGATAATTCCGATGCCTAGTTCCTGCGCGGCGCGCGGCGTTGGCAGCGCGACCTCGGCCCCGTCGATCAAGATGCGGCCATCATCGGGATGATAGACCCCGCTGAGGATCTTCATCAGCGTCGATTTGCCCGCGCCGTTCTCGCCCATCAGGGCATGGACCTCTCCGGCGCGGAGGTCGAAGCTCACCGATTTCAGGGCATGCACGCCGGGGAAACGCTTGTCGATCCCCTCCATCTGCACCAGTTCGGCCATGGTCCTCCCCTCCCCCAGCCCGCGATCCGCCGTTTTCGGCGCGATCAGATCATCACGCCGCCATCGACCAGCAGCGCCTGCCCCGAAACGAAGCGGCTTTCATCCGACAGAAGATAGACCACCATCGGCGCGATATCCTCGACCAAGGCGAGACGCCCCATCGGCTGACGCGCGATGAAATCCTTTTCCGCCTGAACCGGATCGGCGGCGGCGGCGATGCGCCCGCGTAAGGACGGCGTATCCACCGTGCCGGGGCAAAGCGCATTGCAGCGGATGCCCGCCTTGACGTAATCGGCAGCGATGGCCTTGGTCAGGCCGATCACGGCGGCCTTCGAAGCGCCGTAGGCGCAGCGGTTCTGGAAGCCTTTCACCGAGCTTGCCATTGACGCCATATTCACGATCGAGGCGGTGCCGGTCTGGCCCGCACGCTGCAGCATCCCCGGCAGGACGGCGCGGCAGAGCCGCATCATTGCCGTGACGTTCAGCGCGAAGGCGAAGTCCCAATCCCTGTCGTCGATATCGAGAAGCGTGCCATTATGAACCACGCCCGCGCAATTGAAGAGCCCGTCGAGCGGCCCGACCTTGGCGGCGATCTCGGCAATCGCCTGCGGATCGGTCACGTCCAGCACGGCGGTCTCGATCCCGCCAAGGCCTGCCAGAAGCGCGCCGTCGCGATCGGTGGCGATCACTTTCGCACCCTCTGCGGCCAAGGCCTGAGCGCTTGCCCGGCCAATGCCCTGCCCGGCGGCGGTCACCAGAATGACCTTGTCCTTCAGCCGCATCGGACCCTCCCCAGCCGTCCGCTTCTGTTCTTATATGAACATGCTATTCACATATGAATTAATGTGGCAAGTATTTTCTTGGCGGGAGGAGGAAGACCATGACCGAGAACACGCAGGACCAAGAGGTGGACCGCTATCGCGCGCCCGCATTGGACAAGGGTCTGGATATTCTGGAGGTGCTGGCCGATCAGGCGCGCGGCTTGACTCGAGCAGAGATCGTCAAGGAAATGGGACTGAGCCCCTCGCAGATCTACCGGATGCTCGAACGACTGGTCGCGCGCGGCTATGTCACGCGAATCGAGGGCGGCGATCGCTACGCGCTGACGATGAAGCTGTTTCTGCTCGCGACGCGGCATCCGCCCTTGCGGCGGCTGGTGGCGCAGGCCCAGCCCCTGATGGATGATTTCGCGCGCGCGCATCGCCAGTCCTGCCATCTGGTCAGTCCCGAACAGGGCTGTGGTATCATCGTCGCACAGGCGAGCCCTATGGGTCACTGGGAATTTCGCGCGCGTCTCGGCGGGCAGCTTGATATTTTCACCACCGGCTCCGGCCTGACGCTTCTGGCCTTTCAGCCGCAGGATCAGGCCGCCGAGATCCTGGGGCAATGGGGTGTCGCCGACGCCACGACACGTCTGGCCGAGGCATTTCCGCATCTGGCCGAGACGCGGCGCATGGGCTACCGCATCCAGCCGTCGCGGTATTTGGTCGGCGTTACGGACATGAGCGCGCCGGTTCTGGGGCCGAACGGGAATGCCTGCGCCGCCCTGACCTGCGCCTATATCGAACATCCCGAGGATCGCGGGACGGAAAGCCGCGATCTTGCACTTACCGCGCTGATCCGCTTGGCGGCGGAACTTTCCTGCCCCGAAAGCCGCTGACCGGCCTTAACTCTATGGAGCATCACCTTGACCTGCGTGTTCCAAGTGATCGTGGGGAGGTTGAACCAACAGTTTGCCCATAGGCCGGATGCGCCGCACCGAGCACATGTCCTCGGCACACCCGGTGCCAATGGTGGGCCCTGCAATAATCGGAATCGCCTTGATGCCAATTGCCGACGTGGGTTTTCGATCCGCGCGCGCTGCACCGCTTCCATTCGCTCCCTCGTGAAGACCAGGCAGCCTTCTCAGCTTCACCCCAACAGTCGCGGCCAGGACTATTATCATTGACATCGTGTTGACCCTCGGTTCGGCTTCTGGGCGTCGGCATTGCCAGGGCGCGGGATCAGCCTTCGATAGCCTCACCTTCGGGAAACCGGTCCGCTCCTCGACCACGAGGCCGTCAAACACCACGTAAAATGTTTACTTGCCCAGCCGAAGTTCGCGGCACTGCGCCGGGCCGACTGCGGCGAGGCCGCTTGCGCTGCGCACGCCGCTTAAGATCGATCGGGCGGGCTTGCCCGTCACGATAAACCTGTCGTCACCGACCCGACCGGCCTTGGGACAGTTGGCTGTCCTGCGCTCACGGTCACAAGGTCCGTGATGGGCGCTTGGTCGCCTCTCATCGGGTACCGCGTGCCTTTAAGGCGCTGGCCATTGCCCGGTGTGACGGGGGGCATGCGGGACGCTCAAGCTGCTGGTCCGGACCGAACTTCTCATTCTCGCTAACCGGGTTCACGCCGACCTGACATCATCCGAGCGATGCGATCTTCTCGAAATCCTCGAAGGCCGCCCGCGCGGCGCTCGACGATCGTCTCCGGCCAAAGTTCCGGTCGCACATCGGCAGGCGGCTTCGACGCTTCTCCCTTGGCAGACGGCAGCTTCGGTCGCCTCATCCACGACGCCCGCCGCCTAACCTTGACCGGAGAGAGTACCTTGACAGATGAGAATGCTTCGCATTTACATGAACCCGACAGGTTTTCGACCGAGAGGGTTCAAGGATGACGGGTGCAATGACGAAACTGGCCGCGATCGCGGCATTGGGTGCGATCTGGTCCGGCCCGGCAGTTGCGCAGGACAGGCTCAAGGTCGTCACCACCTTCACCGTCCTGCAGGACATGGCGCAGCACGTGGCCGGGGATGCCGCGGACGTGGTCTCGATCACCAAGCCGGGGGCCGAGATCCACGGCTATGAGCCGACGCCCCGCGACATCGTCGGCGCGCAGGATGCCGACCTGATCCTGTGGAACGGGCTGAACCTCGAACGCTGGTTCGAGCAGTTCCTGCGCAACCTCGGCGACGTGCCCTCGGCCACGCTCAGCGACGGCATCACGCCCTTGCCGATCAGCTCGGGCAGCTACCAGGGCAAGGCCAACCCGCATGCCTGGATGGGCCTCGACAATGCGCTGATCTATGTCGAGAACATCCGCAAGGCGCTGTCCGAGCATGACCCGGCCCATGCCGAGACCTATGCCCGGAATGCCGAAAGCTACGGCAAGGAATTGCGCGCCGCGATCGACCCCCTGCGCGCCCGCATCGCCGAGATCCCCGAGCAGCAGCGCTGGCTGGTGACCTGCGAGGGCGCCTTCAGCTATCTGGCGCGGGATTTCGGCATGAAGGAGCTGTATCTCTGGCCGATCAATGCCGACCAGATGGGCACGCCGCGCCAGATCCGCGGCGTCATCGACGGCGTGCGCGAGAACCACATCCCCACCGTCTTCTGCGAAAGCACGGTCAATACCGCCCCGGCCGAGCAGGTGGCGCGCGAGACCGGGGCGAAGTTCGGCGGCGTGCTCTATGTCGACAGCCTCTCCGAGCCGGATGGCCCGGTCCCGACCTACCTCGACCTGCTGCGCGTCACCTCGCAGACCATCGCCGACGGGCTGAGCAAGAACCTGACCGAGGCGAAGGCCCAGCCATGAACGCAGCATCGAGGCAGGCCGGCCCCGGCATCGAGGCGCGGGACGTCACCGTCGCCTATCGCAACGGCCACACCGCCCTGCGCCACGCGAGCTTCGCCATCCCGCAAGGCACGATCACCGCGCTGGTCGGGGTGAACGGCGCGGGCAAGTCGACGCTCTTCAAGGCGATCATGGGCTTCGTGCCCGCCGCCGGCGGCCAGATCAGCGTCCTCGGCATGAGCGTCCCCGAGGCCCTGAAGCGCAACCTGGTCGCCTATGTCCCGCAATCCGAGGAGGTGGACTGGAGCTTCCCGGTCCTTGTCGAGGATGTCGTGATGATGGGCCGCTATGGCCATATGGGCTTCCTGCGCCGCCCGCGCGCCGCCGACCGTGCCGCGGTCGAGGCCGCGCTGGCGCGGGTCGACATGCTGGATTTCCGCCACCGCCAGATCGGCGAGCTCTCCGGCGGCCAGAAGAAACGGGTCTTCCTGGCGCGGGCGCTGGCGCAGGACGGCCGGGTCATCCTGCTCGACGAGCCCTTCACCGGCGTCGATGTCCGCACCGAGGAGCAGATCATCCGCCTGCTGCGCGAATTGCGCGACGAGGGGCGGGTGATGCTGGTCTCGACCCACAATCTCGGCTCGGTGCCGGAATTCTGCGACCGCGTGGTGCTGGTCAAGGGCACGGTGCTGGCGCATGGCCCGACCGAGACGACCTTCACCCGCGCCAATCTCGAGGCGGCCTTCGGCGGCGTGCTGCGGAATTTCACCCTCGGCGGCGAGGCGCTGCATGACGACGACGATCCGCGCCGGGTCTCGATCCTGACCGATGACGAACGCCCGCTCGTGCAATATGGCGAGCGCACCCGCGTGAACGAGCCCGGCGCATGAGCGTGCTTCTCGAGCCTTTCACCTATGGCTACATGACCAATGCCATGTGGGTCTCGGCGCTGGTCGGCGGGGTCTGCGCCTTCCTCTCCGCCTATCTGGTCCTCAAGGGCTGGTCGCTGATCGGGGATGCCTTGTCCCATTCCGTCGTGCCGGGAGTCGCGGGGGCCTACATGCTGGGCCTGCCCTTCGCGCTGGGGGCCTTCCTCTCGGGCGGGCTCGCGGCGCTCGCCATGCTCTTCCTGTCGGATCGTTCGGGACTGAAGATCGACGTGGTGATCGGGATGATCTTCACCGCCTTCTTCGGGCTCGGGCTCTTCATGGTTTCGATCAATCCCATGGCGATCTCGGTCCAGACCATCACGATGGGCAATATCCTTGCCATCACCCCCGAGGACACGCTGCAGCTCGCGATCATCGGCTTCGTCTCGCTGGCGGTGCTCGTCGCGAAATGGAAGGACCTGATGGTGGTGTTCTTCGACGAGAGCCATGCCCGCTCGATCGGGCTGCGGGCGGGCGCGCTCAAGGCGGTGTTCTTCGCCCTGCTCTCGGCCTGCGTGGTGGCGGCGATGCAGACGGTCGGGGCCTTCCTCGTGGTCGCCATGGTCATCACCCCCGGCGCGACCGCCTACCTGATCTGCGACCGCTTCCCGCGCCTGATCGCGCTGTCGGTCGCGATCGGCACGCTGACGAGCTTCTTCGGCGCCTATCTGAGCTATTTCCTCGACGGCGCGACCGGGGGCATCATCGTCTGCCTGCAGACGCTGATCTTCCTGGCGGTCTTCGTCTGGGCCCCGAAGCACGGGCTTCTGGCGGCGCGGCGCAAGGCCGCCGCGGCCATGCGCGAGGAGGTCAGGCCATGATCGAGACGCTGCTGCAGCCCTTCCAGTTTCCCTTCATGCAGAACGCTTTCCTGATCGCGGCCCTGGTCGCGGTGCCGACGGCGCTGCTCTCCTGCTTCCTCGTCCTCAAGGGCTGGGCGCTGATGGGCGACGCGGTGAGCCATGCCGTGCTGCCGGGGATCGTGCTGGCCTATATCCTCGGCCTGCCGCTGATCCTCGGGGCGTTCCTGGCCGGCATGGTGACCTCGGTCGCGGCGGGCTTCGTCACCGAGAACAGCCGGGTGAAGCCCGATACCGTGCTGGGGGTGATCTTCTCGGGGATGTTCGGGCTGGGGATCGTTCTTTACACCGCGATCACCTCGGATGCGCATCTCGACTACATCCTGTTCGGCAACATGCTGGGCATCGGCGCGGCGGATCTGTGGACGGCGGGCAGCATCTCGGCGCTGGTCTCGGCGGCGCTGCTGCTGAAATGGAAGGACCTGATGCTGCATGCCTTCGACCCCGCGCAGGCGCGGGCGAGCGGCCTGCCGGTGAGGCTGCTACATTACGGCCTGCTCGCGCTGATCTCGCTGACCATCGTCGCGACGCTCTCCGCGACCGGGCTGATCCTCGCCGTGGGCCTGCTGATCGCGCCGGGGGCAATCGCCTTCCTGCTGGTCCGGAGTTTTCCCGTCATGCTGGTCACGGCCGTGCTGGTCTGTCTCGGCGCCATGCTGGCCGGGGTCTATGCCAGCTTCTTCCTCGACAGCGCCCCTGCCCCGACGGTCATCCTGATCCTGACCGCGATCTTCGTCGCGGCCTTCCTGCGCCGCACCTGGCAGAGCCGCCGCGCGGCGGTCTGAGGCTTCGGGCGCGACCGCCCGAAGCCGTTTTCGTCAGACCACGCAATCCGCGAAATAGTGGATCTGGCCATCCGCGCCGGTCTCCTGCACGAGACCGTGGATGTCGGTCTCGAAGCCCGGGCATTCGCGGGCGAATTCGCGGTTGAACTTCAGATACTCGACGATCTTGCGGTTGAAGACCTCGCCCGGGATCAGCAGCGGGATGCCCGGCGGATAGGGCGTCACGAGGCTCGTGGTGATGCGCCCCTCCAGCTCGTCGATCGGCACGCGCTGGGTGGTGCGCTGCGCGATATGGGCGAAAGCGTCGCTGGGCTTCATCGCCGGGGTCAGCTCGCTCAGATACATGTCGGTCGAGAGCACCGCGACATCGTATTTCGCATAGAGCGCATGGACATGCTGGCAGAGGTCGCGCAGGCCCATGCGTTCGTAGCGCGGATGCTTGGCGCAGAATTCCGGCATGGTGCGCCACATCGGCTGGTTCTTGGCGTAATCGTCCTTGAACTGCTGCAGCGCCGTCAGGAGCGTGTTCCAGCGGCCCTTGGTGATGCCGATGGTGAACATGATGAAGAAGCTGTAGAGCCCGGTCTTCTCGACCACGACGCCATGCTCGGCGAGATACTTGGTGACGATCGAGGCCGGGATGCCGGTCTCTTCGAAGCGTCCGTCGAGATTGAGGCCGGGGGTGATGATCGTCGTCTTGATCGGGTCGAGCATGTTGAAGCCCGGCGCCATGTCGCCGAACCCGTGCCAGGCATCCTCGCCGTCGCGCTGGACGCCCTCGGCATCGGTGCGGCGCAGGATCCAGTCCTTGGCGCGGCCGATGCCCTCTTCCTCGGGGGCGTCCGGACCCCAGACCTGGAACCACCAGTCATCCTCGCCGAACTCGGCATCGACCTTGCTCATGGCGCGGCGGAAATCCATCGCCTCGGCGATGCTTTCCTCGACCAGCGCCGTGCCCGAGGGCGGTTCCATCATCGCCGCCGCGACATCGCAGCTCGCGATGATCGAATATTGCGGGCTGGTCGAGGTGTGCATCAGGTAGGCTTCGTTGAAGAGATGCCGGTCGAGCTTGGTGTCCTGCGAATCCTGCACGAGGACGTGGCTCGCCTGGCTGATCCCGGCGAGCAGCTTGTGGATCGACTGCGTCGCGTAGGTCACCGAATGCCGGGTGCGCGGCCGCTTGCGGCCCATCGAGTGGAAATGGCCGTAGAACGGGTGGAAGGCGGCGTGGGGCAGCCAGGCCTCGTCGAAATGCAGGTTCTCGACATAGCCGTCGAGCATCCCCTTGATCGTCTCGGTATTGTAGAGCACGCCGTCATAGGTCGACTGGGTCAGCGTCATGATGCGCGGCTTGACCTGCTCGGCATCGACGCCGTCCAGAAGCGGGTTGGCGCGGATCTTGGCCTTGATGGTCTCGATCTCGAACTCGCTATGCGGGATCGGGCCGATAATGCCGAAATGGTTGCGCGTCGGGCGCAGGAAGACCGGCACTGCCCCGGTCATGATGATCGAATGCAGGATGGACTTGTGGCAGTTGCGGTCCACGACCACGACATCGCCCGGCGCGACGGTGTGGTGCCAGACCATCTTGTTCGAGGTCGAGGTGCCATTGGTCACGAAGAAGCAATGGTCGGCATTGAAGATGCGCGCCGCATTGCGCTCGGAGGCGCCGATGGCGCCGTTGTGGTCCAGAAGCTGGCCCAGTTCCTCGACCGCGTTGCAGACATCCGCCCGCAGCATGTTCTCGCCATAGAACTGGTGATACATCTGCCCGATCGGGCTTTTCAGGAAGGCGACGCCGCCGGAATGGCCCGGGCAGTGCCAGGAATAGGAGCCGTCCTCGGCATAGTCGAGCAGCGCCTTGAAGAAGGGCGGCTGGATGCCTTCCAGATAGGTCTTGGCTTCGCGGATGATGTGGCGCGCGACGAATTCCGGCGTGTCCTCGAACATGTGGATGAAGCCATGCAGCTCGCGCAGGATGTCGTTCGGGATATGCCGGCTGGTCTTGGTCTCGCCATAGACATAGATCGGCACGTCCTCGTTCTTGCGCCGCACCTCGTGGATGAAGCTGCGCAGGTCCTCGATCACCGGGTCGTCATCGGGACCGTTGCTGAATTCCTCGTCGTCGATGGACAGCACGAAAGCGCTGGCGCGGGATTGCTGCTGAGCGAATTGCGAGAGATCGCCATAGCTCGTCACGCCGAGGACTTCGAAACCCTCTTTCTCGATGGCCTCGGCCATGGCGCGGATCCCCAGACCCGAAGAGTTCTCGGAACGGAAATCCTCGTCGATGATGACGATGGGAAAGCGGAATTTCATGGGCATTCTCCTGCGGGTGCAGACCGGAGGGCCGGGGTGTCAATCTTGCGCGCTTCTTGTCCCTGCGGACCGCAGCGTCAAGTGGCAATGGTCATGTGAAAGATCTACGACAATGAGCCCCCTGCCCCACCGGTCAGCTCTTGAGGCGACCGACTCCGATTTCCTCGCCAAACATGTCTTCGACCCAGAAGGATGACTGCTTGCCGAGATCGGTCAGATGCTTTTCCAGCCAGTCCTCTGCCCAGAGCCGCCCGCGCCCGAAAAGGAAAGTAAGATAGTCCCATTCTGCGTTAAGTTTGCTCGAGGCAGAAAGTTCCTGCAAATCCGCATCACCATGGATGAGATGCAGACGCAACTCAGTGTGCTCGGGCAGGCTTACCGTTCCTTCTTGCACCATCCGGCTCAGGATGGCGAGGGCGCGCAATTCCTTGACCAAGCTGGTATTGAAGCTGATCTCATTGATGCGATTGATGATGTCCCGGGCCGAGCGCGGCAGTTCCTCGCGACGCTGCGGGTTCAACTGCACGATCAGCAGATCGACCACCTCGCTGTCGAGAATAAGCGGCGTCAGCGTGGGATTGGCCGAGAAACCGCCATCCCAATAGGCCTCGCCGTCGATCTCGACCGCTTGATACATGAGCGGCAGGCAGGCCGAGGCGAGCACCGCCTCGCAACTCAGTTCGCCGGTCGAAAAGACCTTGGACCGTCCCGTTCGGACATTGGTCGCCGTCAGATGCAGCCGGTTCTTTGTCGAACGATTGAGTTCGTCAAAATCGATCATCGAGTTCAGCAGATCGCGCAATGGATTGAAATCGAGCGGATTGAGTTGATAGGGCGAAAAAAGACGACTGAGTGTTTCGGCCATCAGATAGCCCGGTGAATTGTCGAGCGAGAACTCACCCTTGAGCTTGTCCCACGGCGTGCGCTGGATGGGCGAGAACCGGGCCGCGTCGCTGACCGCCTTCCAGAAGCTTGACAGCGCCTCGCGCCCGCCCTCAGCCCCGCCTCTGGCCAAACCCTGGGCCAGAACGACCGCGTTCATCGCGCCCGCGCTCGTGCCGCTGATCTCGCGAATTTCGAGCTTGGGTTCCTCGAGAAGCCGATCGAGCACGCCCCAGGCCAGTGCGCCATGTGCGCCGCCGCCCTGCAGGGCCAGATTCACCGGAACCGGGGCTTCTGCCATCATTCACTCCCATCTGGGTGCTCAGGACATATTCCGCAGTGCAGCATCAATCGAATCGCAAGGGATTGCAATCTCAGGGCGTGACTTCGATCCGGCGCAGGTTCGTGAATTCAAGTGCCGCGATGTCCTGTAGGCGACGCTGGTGATGCGTGCGGACATATTGCGCGACGAATGCCGACGGAGCTCCGAGGCGCAGCAGGCCATCCTCGAAAGCCTCGAATGCAAGCAGTCCGAACCAGTTCTGATGCAACCCGGGATCGCTTTGGGCAAGCCGCTCGAGCGTGCGCTGCCATTGCCGCGACAAAGGATCGGCTTCGCCCGACCGATGACGAAAATCGACGCGGACGATCTTTTCCCCCTCGTGCTGGGGCTTGGTCTCTTGCTGAACCATGCGAACGGAGAAATCCGGTCCGATCATTTCCCAATAATCGGCTGAGATTCGATGAATTTCGGGCTTGTTCAGCCGGTAGGCGGCCACCCTGCCCCGCACGCCCGGCCGCAGTTGGAGCAGGATCCGCATTTCCGTCAACCGTTTGACTTCGCGCTTCACGGTTCGCTCATCGACCGCCCAGAGACGCGCAAGATCTCGCTGGCCCACTGTCACCTCATCCGATTTCCAGTTGTAGCGTGCGGTCACCAAGGCGATCAGCCGGAGCATCGAGGTCTGAAAACCGGCGGTGCCGTTCAGACCGGCCACCGCCAAAGCGGTCAGCAGGTCGTATTTCTGCGACCCGGCCTGTGGACCGGTGAAGCGCTTCAGATCCATGTTCTGCCATCCGTTACCTCATTGGGACCGGCTTCTTCGACCGATTCCGCTTCTTTCACGAGATTGGGAGGTATTCGCGTCGTTTGTCAACGACTTCTTAATTACGGGACGGCGACACGAAATCAGGAAAATAAGGATTTTTTGGTTTAATAGGTTATGGGTGACAGACTGGTGTCACCGTATTGAACGTGGTTTGACACCTTATTTAGTCTTTCACTGTCTTGCCTGTCCCTGATTCTGGGGCTGTTGTCTTCCAACATCGTGTTTTTCCCTTGTCGTCGCGAAAAACACGATTTTAGACCTTCTTCGTTTTGCGTTTCGAAGGTTTCGCGTTATTGAAGTGGTTGTAGCGGAAAACAAGAGCAGTGTCATGCGCGACCATTCAGACCTCCAATCCATGAATGCCCGAAGCCTTGCCCAGCAGGCGGCCGTGCGGAAGGCGACTTTCTCGCCGGCCGAGAAGAAGGAGCTTCGACCCTTTTCCATCTGGGAGATCAGCCAGTTCATGTTCAATGTCCCGGCTGATACATTGCGAAAGAAACTCGCGGATGACCCATCCCTGCCCCAGGGCAGTGTCGAGGACGATGGGCGTCAGCGTTGGTTTTCGCTCGCCGAGATCAATGAATTGCGCCGACGTCTGCGCTTCAGAGGCAAGTCCTTGCTGCCGCATCGCCCGGCGGGCCGCGCCATGCGGATCGCTGTTTCCAATTTCAAAGGTGGGGTTGGGAAAAGCGTCGTCGCCCATCATTTGGCGAATGCGGCCGCGCTCGATGGCTACCGCGTGCTCGTGATCGACTTCGATCCCCAAGCGACTCTGACCCATTCCATGGGCCTGGTCGAGGTAAAGGAGTGGAACACGGTCTGGGGGATCATGTGCCGCGACCTGTGCCGCGAGGCGGACCGGATTGCCTCGGCCTATGATGACCCCGCCGATTGCCCCTATCCCACCTCTGACGAATTACCCGAGGATGTCCAGTCGATCGGCGCGCAACGCGTGCAGGACTTCATTCATCGGACCGCCTGGTCGACGATCGATATCATCCCGAGCTGCGCCAATGCCGCCTTCGTCGAATTTGCCAGCGCGCAGTATCGCGCCATGCACAAGGCATGGAGCTTCTTTGGCTGTGTCGCGCGCTACCTGGATGAACTGCCCGAGGACCAGTATGACCTCATCATCTTCGACTGCCCGCCGGCCATAGGCTACCAGTCGTTGAACGCAGCTTTCGCTGCGGACATCCTCTATATTCCCTCCGGTCCCGGTTATTGGGAATATGACTCGACGACGAGTTTCCTCGGTCAGCTCGGGGATGCGCTCGAGGATATCTCGGACGGGTTCGCACGCATTGCCGAAGATGCGGGGATCCGCCTGCCCAAGCGGTTCGACGACATTCGTCTGCTCATGACGCGTTTCGAGGCGTCCAACTCGCTGCATCTCGCGATGATGGATGCCTTCCGCAACGTCTTTGGCGCGGATGTCTGCAGAAACGCAATCGAGATGACCCGGGCGGTCGAGCAATCCGGCCGGTTCCAGCAATCGGTCTATGAGCAGGACTATCGGCAGATGACGCGTGAGACCTGGAAAAGGGCCCGGCAGAGCTTTGACGCCGCCTATGGCGAGTTCAAGGAAACCGTCCTGCGTGCCTGGGAGCAGCGTGACCTGAGGGATGAGGCAGCGGAATGAGCGGGAAGAACAAGTTCGGTTTCGGACCGCTGGATGCACCATTGCCGCCGACGCGCAAACGCGACGTCGGACCAATGGGCGTTGCCGTGCGCGAAGCGGCCGGCAGCATGACCGAGAGCACCGAAAACCTGATCGAGCAGCGGCGGCAGAATGCGGCGGATGCCAAGGCGTTTCGCAAGGCTCAGGAAGAGCGGCGGGTGCTCGAGTCGATCCCGCTCGATGAGATCCGGACCGACGGTTTGCCTCGGGACCGCATCGACCTGAGCCAAGTGGCGGCTTCGGACGAGATGGAGGAACTCAAGGCATCGATCCGCGAACGTGGCCAGAAGGAACCGATCGAGGTCTATCGCAGCGAGACAGGCTACCAGCTGAAGAAAGGCTGGCGGCGACTGAACGCGTTGCAGCAATTGCGGCAGGAAAGCGGTGACTCGCGGTTTTCGACCGTCGTGGCGCGTATTGCGGATGGGCCGGGAAGCCGCATCGATCTCTATATCGACATGGTGGAAGAGAACGTCATCCGCGAGGATCTGAGCTTTGCCGAGATGGCCCAGGTCGCAATCTCGGCCGCGAGCGACGCGGCGATGGAAGGGCAGGGGGCGGATGACCTTGTCGGGCGGATCTACGCGTCGCTGCATAAGATGAAGCGCTCGTATATCCGCAGCTTCGTCTTTCTCATGACCGCATTGGGGCCGGCGCTGAAGTTTCCGAAATCGCTGTCCCGCAATCTGGGAGCGGACGTGGCGCGCAAGCTTCAGGGCGACTCAGGCTTGATCGACTCCTTGCGCGAGCAACTCACCGCAGCCTCGAATGCGGATGAGCAGGCCGAGGTTCTGCGTCGGTTTCTGGACGGATCGGCAGAGCGCCAGCCCAGCGATGCGCGCCAGCCCGCGGCCAAGAGCGTCAAATACGAGTTTCACGTCGGCAGCGCCAAGGTGACCGCCCGCAAGGGGGAATGCCGCATCCTTTCCGAGATCGACTATCTCGCGGTCGACCGACGGCGCTTGCAAAGGGCGATCGAGGCGTTCCACGCGGCGCTGCGAGATCAGTAACCCGCGGGTTACTGGCGATTGCGCCAAAGGGGTAACCCGTGGGTTACCCCTTTTTTGTTCAAGGTGCTGCGCTTCAACGGTAATCCGCATACTGTCTATTTAGTGCGGATATAATGTATTGAAGACTGACAAAAAAAATCTCATGACGGCACTGTCGTGCGGGAAATGGCAGCTCCACATAACGGGGGCAGGTCTAAGACGGCGTGAGTTTAGGCTGATTGCGCGCCAACCAGATCGGGCAGGGAGGAGATTCGCAGACCCGTCCCAGTTAAGCCAAGGCAATAGCCGAGATAGAAGATGGAGATGCCGAGTTTTGCGACACTGGAGCATGACCTCGCGCGAGCCGACCCTTCTCGCCCATCGTGCCGCCGGAGATCCAGCGCTTGGTGATGCGGTTTTTCTGGGGCATTTGAGTGAAGTGGGATCCGAGACTGTTTCAGCAAAGTCAGCCGATCCCCCTTGCGTAGATCAATGCCCTGCAGCAAATGATCCAGCAGATTGGAGTCGGTGTGCTGCCCGAAGATATCGTCGACGTGCATGGCGAGGGCAGGCCGATTGCTCTTGCCGTGGGTGAGCGCCCTGAGATTCAGGTCCGGGTAGAGGGCCCAGACCTGATCCCTCATCGCCTTCAGCTTGCGGACCTGTTGCAGCACCTTGGGCTTCACTTTTGCGCAGGCGCTCGGCATGAACCCAGCAGCGCGTGAATGGGAATGCGGAACTGCCCGACATCGTCTGAAAGGTCCCCGCTATGTCCCATCAGCCCGTGACGGCGCATCGCGCCCCAGAAGGGCGGCTTCTGACATCGAGCAGCACGTGCCGGTGGAACACATTCATGGGCAGCGCCACGAGACGGACCATTTGCGAGCCAAACGACAGCGCCGCATCGTTGAGGCGTGATCCTCGTGCCCAGACCGCAAAAGCGACAGGACGTTCAGCCGCGACTTCGACCGGCCGGTGTGGATGCTGCTGACCCACGCGCTGCCGATCTGGAGGTGATTCCGTCCCGATGGGCATGTTGCTCACAAGCGTCATCGACGCTGACATAGCGCGCCGTCGTCAGGCCTGTACGCAGGATTTCCCGACCCTTCGCAAAGAATCCATCGAGGCCCGTAGTCAGGATGCGCACCACCTGGAGTTTTGAGACCTCCATTCCGATCCCGTTCAGGATCGAGGTCAGCCGCTGCGTCGTGACCTGGGCATGGGCATGGAGCGCGAGACAGAACCGGCGCAGGTGGATGCCGATCCGCACAGCAACCCCTCGGGCAGGGGCGCGATGAGCCGGTTGCCCTCCTACGTCAGCCAGCGATCCCGGCGACAGCGGGTGAGGTCCGCCGAGATCGCCAGATTGCCAACCAGAATGGTCTCATTGCCCTTGAAGCGCGATCCAGAGGGCATATTGACCGACAGTTCCGCCTGGCCGGGTGACGCAGTTCTTGTTGCGCATCTAAGCAGAGATTCTCACATTTCCCCACGGATGCTGGTTCTTTTCGCGATTCCGGTTCCACACGCCATTTGGATCGCCTTCTTGAGGACACCGTCGTCTTGAAAGGTCAGATGGGCCAGTTCGGTCTGCTTGAGCGCCTTCCATGCCGGTTCGATATCATTCATTTCCGGGACGTATTTCGGCAATCACTCGATTGTGGGCCTGTGGGCGCGGTCGGCGAGCGCGGTGCGTGCGCGCTTGCTGGGTGTGAACCGGCCCGTTGTAAAGAACCGGCAGATGCAGCTTGCCCGGCTGAGGTCGTTAAATCCGGGCGACTTCGGTCAGCAGGTCGATGAAATCGACAAAGCCTTTGCTGCGGGAGGTCGTCACGGTCAGTTGACCGCTCGCCAGATCCAGTGCGGCCTTCATGGAAATCTTCTTCGACGGCCCAGGCGCTGGAACACGCAGGTCGGCACCGCGCCTCGTGTTCATCAGCAAAGAGCAATCGGATATTCCCGGCCCCCGCCTGCTATTTCATCAGCTTCAGCCGCAATCCGGAGCGGTGGACCGACTGCGCGTCCTGCCGTTCCTTCAGCCTGTGGTGCTGCATTTCATGGACAGATCCCATTTTTGAGCGCCTTGGACAGTTGCGATTGGTTGATCGACAGCCCGTCGAGCGCCCGATCTCCGCCAGCAGCGACAGGGCCCAGTTGGGCCGTCCGCTTCCGGCGCGTCGAACAGCGGCGCGGTGACACGCAATGCAGCCTCGGTCTTCACCGGAGGCAGGCCAGCGGCCTAACATGCCCTCAACGTATCGACCCCGCGCGGCATGAACTCGCTGCGCCATTGCCGAACGGTATCCTCTCGTACCCCGAAGACCTGAGCCATCCAACCCTCCAGAGTCAGCGGCACCGTTTGAAAGCCGGAAATCACTACTGCCACCGTGGGGCGAGCGAAAGCAATCTGCTTAGCCACGCCACCGCCCTGAACCGCTGCTCTTGCAAGCTTGCTTTTCGGCGACCTGCTCCATGCCGGAGGGTTTGAATGGAGGTTGCGGCGGCAGGTTCTTCAGCCGCTCGATCTCGTCACGCGGATCTTGGTTCTCGGCCTGAGGGCGGCCCGTTCCAACTCGGCTGACGTCAGCTGATCGCCCAGTTGGGTCACCTGCTCTTCGAGCGGTTGACGCCACCTCCGCAGGGCTCTGATGGTGTAACCGCCTCCCGCCGGCATCGACGTGCCAAGGTGGGATCGCAACAATCCATATTGGGAGGCGGTCATGTCGGAGATTGTCACGGTCGGAGTGGATCTGGCGAAGAATGTGTTTCAGGTCCCCGGTGCTGACAGCAAAGGCAGTGCGCTCTTGCGCAAGCAGCTCGGAAGGGCTCAGGTGCTTGAGTTTTTCGCCAAGTTGTCGCCCTGCCCGGTGGCGATGGAAGCCTGCGGCGGCGCGCATTTCTGAGGTCCGGAGCTGGCCAAGCTCGGCCACGACATTAAGCTCATTCCGCCCGCCTATGTGAAGCCCTTCATCAAGCGGCAAAAAAATGATGCGGCCGACGCCGAGGCAATCTGCGAGGCAGCGCAGAGACCGAACATGCGCTTCGTGCCCGTGAAAAGCGAGGAAACGCAAGGGGCGGCCAGCGTCTTCCGCGTCCTAGAATTGCCCATCCGGCAGCGCACCCAAGCCATCAACGCGCTTCGCGGACAGCTCACCGAATAGGGCGGGGTCGTGCCTCAGGGTGCGACAAATACCCGGCACCTGGTTGCCCTTGTCGCGGACGAGGAAACGGGCCTGCCCGCCTCGGCACGGGCCTCCCTGACGGTCCTGACTGCAACGCTTGCCCAGCTCGACGAGCAAATCGAGACGCTGGACGCCGAGATCGGCCGCCGCGCCCGCGGCAAGCAGAGGCTCGGGGTCACGACAAAGATGGGCGAGCGCTCGCTGAGGCGTCTGCTGATCATCGGTGCCAACAGCGTCATCATCGAGCGCCATTGCCACGCGTCGGCGCGCCCGGGCACTTGGCTGGCGGGAATGCTGGAGCGGAAGCCGACGATGCTGGTCCGCGTGGCCCCAGCGAACAAGATGGCGCGGATTGTCTGGGCGCTGATGAAGAACGGAGAGATCTATCGGGCTCCGGCCATGGCGGTATAAGGCTCGCCAGCGGTCGCGAGGTCGTCGGAGCGGCGGAGGGCTGAGAGCAGCTTGGCGCAACGGTCGCAAGACAGGGTTGGAAAACCAGAGCGCAACAGAGTGCCTTCGAGCACGCGGCTTTGATTTGGTTCCGACCCGCGAACACCATGCGGGCCCGCGGCATGATGATGGCCGCATCACGAAGCCGGATACATGTCAGCACCCGACACCGCGCCAAATTGCTCCAAAAGGGGATCAAACTTGAGGGCGAAGGCGAATGGCACGCCCGCAGGGATGGCGGCGCGAATCGGCGCGTTCGCCATGGTCGCCCGGAGCGATGCCGCGACATGGCGCACGGTGCAAGATCCATCTGGGAATTGATGAGAAAACGCTGGAGGTTCGGACCGTGGAGATCACAGGAAGCTATTTCGACGATGCCCCGGTGTTGCCCGACCTGCACAAACAGAACCCGGCGCAGGAGCAGATCGGCAGCGTCACCGCCGACGGTGCCCTGGGCACCCGCAAATGCCCCGATGCCAGCGCACATCGCGACACCCACGCTGTCATGGCGCCTCGCAGAAACGCCAAACCGTGGAAGACAGCCTCCGCCGGCGCGGCCGCACGAAACGAAGCACTGCGGGGCACAGCGGGCATCAAAATACCTCGGCCGTGCCCTCTGGCGAGGATGGAGCGGATTTCACCGCCGAAGCCGCGTCGAGATATAAGGAGGATCGGAAAACGATCCGGGGGATCGTTTCACCGACGACCGGATGCATTGTGTGAAACTGCTAGGGCAGCGCCTCAAGGCACGAGACTTCGACCGAAAGGTCGCCGAGCTTAAGTCCATTTCGCCGTTCTGAACGGATACACCGCGCTCGGCATCCCGATTACAGAGGCGCAACAGAGGCCACCAACGATCAACCACGAGCCGAGGCAAGGTATCGGCGCTCGGCAACTCAGAGGCTTCGTCCGGCCGCAGGTTCATACCATCTTGAATCTTCCCCTGATCGGAAACGCACGTCTGTGCACGGAAATCTGCCCCGTTTTATGATCCACCAAGAAACGGCGTCGCTGAGAGCCGCCCAAGACCTCTAATGACCCAGCCCGTGAAACTCGGCACAGTCCTTCCCAATATCACCTGCGACTAAAGGCTGAGCTTAGCCATGTTGACAGAATTGTGAGCCTTGCCCCACCCTGTCCTGGATTTCCGCGCGAAGGGGAGAGCGCGGCGGAAATTCTTAGGGGAGGATATCTGATGATCCGCACTAGCCTACGTGTCGGGCTGGGATTGACCTGTTGCCTGGCCGGGCCACTCATGGCCCAGGACAACATGGACAAGCTCACCAGTATGCAGCGTACCGACGCGGTATTCACCACCGTGCCGCAAGACGATGAGCGCGCCGCCGCGCTGAAAGACATCCTGCAATATATCAAGTTGCCCGAGGGGTTTGAGGCAAGCCTCTATGCCGTGGTGCCGGATGCCCGGTCCATGGCGGTCGCTCCGCAAGGCACCGTGACCTTCGTCGGAACGCGCAAGGACAAGGTCTGGTCCGTTGTCGACCGCGACCGGAACCGCCTCGCGGATGAGGTCAAGGATTTTGCGCCCTCGGTCACCTTCGACATCCCGAACGGGCCGTGTTTCTCGCCCGATGGGTTCCTGTTCATCGCCGAGCGCAACCGGGTCCTGACCTTCCCGGCAGCCGAGTTCTTTTTCGAAGGGCCCGATCCGGCCGTCGGTGTGGTGGTCGAAAAAGGCAAACTCATTCCAGAAGAAGAAGAAAGCTTCAACCACACCGCCCGGGTGTGCCGCGTCGGGCCGGATGGGAAGCTGTATATTTCTCTTGGCCAGCCCCATAACATCCAGCCGGTCGACAAGCACGAGACGTATGACGAGATCGGCATCGGCGGGATCATCCGGATCAATAAGGATGGCACCGGACGCGAGGTCTATACCCGCGGGGTGCGCAACTCGGTCGGGCATGATTTCAATCCGGCGAATGGCGAGTTGTGGTTCACCGACAACCAGGTCGACGGGATGGGCGATGACATCCCGCCGGGCGAGTTGAACCGCCAGACCGAGGCCGGACAGCATTTCGGATTTCCCTGGGTGAACGGCGCGATCGAGATCCCGGACTATAAGGATGTTGCGCGGCCTGAGGGTGTAGAGTTCGTCCCTCCCGCTGTCGAGATGCAGGCCCATGCCGCCGATCTGGGAATGCGCTTTTATACAGGCAAATCCTTTCCGGCCAAATACCACGGCGGGATATTCTCGGCCCAGCATGGTTCATGGAACCGTACCACGCCGGTTGGGGCGCGGGTGATGTTCACGCCCGTCGACGCCGAAGGTAATGCCGGGGCCACTGAAGTTTTTGCCGAGGGTTGGCTGAACGAGGAAACCGGCGAGTATCGCGGGCGGCCGATGGATATCGCTTTCCTGCCGGACGGCTCGATGCTTGTCTCGGATGATTTTGCCGGAGCGATCTGGCGCATTGCCGCGAAGAAATGAGGACAGTGATGACAGCAATTGCTCTCGGCGGGCTGATCCTCGCCGAGAGCGCTTTGGCAGAAGTCGGAAATCGCGCCGAAGGTCGAAAGCTCGCCGGACAATGCCGCACCTGCCACGGATTGGACGGAGACGCGCAGATGCCGGTCGCGCCGACGATCGGAGGGGAATCCGAAGCCTATATCCGCAACCAGCTGACGGCCTTTCGCGACGGGACGCGCGAGCATGAGATGATGACGATTGTCGCAAGAAATCTCAGCGATCAGCACATCGCCGATCTGGCCGCATGGTATTCCGGGCATAAGATCACGGCGACGCTTTCGGCCGATCCCACCCAGGCGCCCCAGGAATGCGTCGCCTGCCACGGGGCCGAGGGCATTCGCCAGATGGAAGACGCTCCGAACCTCGCGGGTGAGACGAATATCTATATCGACACACAGCTCAAGGCGTTCCGCAACGGGACCCGCAAGAACGACATCATGTCGCCCATCGCCGCGGAACTGACTGACGCGCAGATAAGGGCGATTGCCGATTGGTACGGCGCGATCAAGACCGAGATCACGCTGACCGAATGACGGGGCAGGGCGCGCTTGCCGCGCCCTGGCCATGGAATGCCACTGCAAAGGAACCACCGGTTTCAACACAACAGAGCCATAACAATCAGGCCGTCATCGTCTGGGAGGACAACATGACTGACAGCAATGATTCCAAGCGGCACACGCGCCGCTCGTTCCTGCGCAAGGGTGTGGTCGGAGGCTCGGCGGCAGCTGCGGCCTCGGCGCTTTCCGCCCCGGCGGTGCTGGCGCAGGCCCCCCTTGTCATGAAGATGCAGACCTCTTGGCCTGCCTCGGATATCTGGATGGATTTTGCGCGGCAATATGTGACCCGCGTCGAGGAAATGTCTGGGGGAAGGCTCAAGGTCGATCTCTTGCCGGCGGGCGCGGTCGTGGGCGCCTTTCAGGTCATGGACGGCGTCAGCGACGGGGTGATCGATGCGGCGCATTCGGTCTCGGCCTATTGGTACGGTAAGCACAAGGCCGCGTCCTTCTTTGGCACTGGACCGGTCTTTGGCGGCAATGCCTCGACCATGCTGGGCTGGTTCTATCAGGGTGGCGGCAAGGAGCTCTACGATGAATTGACCCAGACCGTTCTGGGCCTGAACGTCACGGGCTATATGGGAATGCCCATGCCCGCCCAGCCCTTTGGCTGGTTCAAGACTGAGGTCAATGGCATCGCCGATATTCAGGGCTTCAAATATCGCACCGTGGGGCTGGCGGCGGATCTGCTGCAAAGCATGGGCATGTCCGTGGCCCAGCTTCCCGGCGGCGAGATCGTCCCCGCCATGGAGCGCGGCGTGATCGACGCCTTCGAGTTCAACAACCCGTCCTCGGACAGTCGCTTCGGCGCGCAGGATGTGGCCAAGCATTACTACCTGTCCTCGTATCATCAGGCATCCGAAGCCTTCGAATTCCTCTTCAACCGCGACTTCATGGAGGATCTGCCGCCCGATCTGCAGGCCATCCTGCGCTATGGCGTCGAGGCCTCGGCCACGGCGAACCTTGCGCTCGCGATGAAGGAATATTCCAACGACCTGCAGAAGCTGCAGGCGGATGCCGGGGTGACCGTCCACCGGACCTCGAAGGAGATCCTCAACGGCCAGATCGAGGCCTGGGACAAGGTCATCGCCTCGCTGGAAGAGGACGAGTTCAACAAGAAGGTCCTAGAGAGCCAGCGCGCCTGGGTCGAGAAAGTGGGCTATTACGAATTGATGGCCGGCGCGGACCTTGCGCTTGCCTATGAGCATTATTTTCCCGGCAAACTGAAACTGTGACTTTGGTGGGCGCCCTGGTCGGGCGCCCTCGCATCTGCGGGGCACTTACGGACGGGATCGGATGCTGGGTTTCATTCATTTCGCAGATGGTCTGTCGGCATGGTTCGGCAAGACCTTCGGCTGGCTGATCATCCTGATGACATTCGGGATGAGCTATGAGGTGCTGGTGCGCTATTTCTTCAATGCGCCGACGCCATGGGCGCTGGATATCAGCTTCATCACCTATGGCACGCTCTTCATGATGGGGGGCGCATATACCCTGTCCCGCAATGGCCATGTACGGGGCGATTTCGTTTATCGCACCTGGTCGCCCCGCGTTCAGGCCACGGTCGACCTGATCCTGTATTTCCTGTTCTTCTTTCCGGGAATCCTCGCGCTGGTCTTTGCCGGCTGGAAATATGCCGCGCGCTCCTGGCGCTACGGAGAGGTTTCGGTCAACAGTCCGGCCGGCATCCCGATCTATCAGTTCAAGACCGTCATTGTTGTCGCGGGGCTCTTGCTGCTGATCCAGGGCATCGCGCAGGTGTGCCGCTGCATCCTGTGCATCCGCATGGGCCGCTGGCTCGAAGCCGAGGCCGATGTCGAGGAGACGGACCAGGTTCTCATCAAGGAAGCCGCGCAGCACGCGCAGCACAAATGAGCCGCGACATGCGCCCGGCACGGAGAGATCAAATTGACTGACCCGCAGATCGCCCTTTTGATGCTGGCCATTTTCATCGGCTGTGTGTTCCTGGGCTTTCCGATTGCCTTCACCCTCATGGCTCTGGGCATCGGCTTTGGCTATTACGCCTATTTCGACCCAGGCCGCATGTGGCGCAGCTTCAATCGGCTCGACGAGACCGCCAGTTGGTGGGACAGCCTGAGTTTGTGGATCGAGGGCTTCTACAACAACCGGATCTTCGATCTTTTCGTGAACCAGACCTATACGGTGATCTCGAACGAGGTTCTGACCGCGATCCCGCTTTTCCTGTTCATGGGCTATGTCGTCGAGCGCGCGAATATCGTGGACAAGCTGTTCTCGACCCTGGCCTTGGCCACACGAAATATTCCCGGCTCGATGGGCGTCGCGGCGCTGCTGACTTGCGCATTATTCGCCACAGCGACCGGCATCGTCGGTGCGGTCGTGACGCTGATGGGCCTGCTCGCCCTGCCGCAGATGATCAAGAGCCGCTACGACAACTCCTTTGCCAGCGGCATCATCTGCGCCGGCGGCACGCTGGGGATCCTGATCCCGCCCTCGATCATGCTCATCGTCTATGCGGCATCGTCGGGTGTGTCGATCGTGAGGCTGTACGCGGCGGCGCTGCTGCCCGGCTTCACCTTGGTCGCGCTTTACCTGACCTATATTCTCGTGCGGGTCATGGTGAATCCCAGCCTCGCGCCAAAGCCGAGCAAGGAGGAACTTCCCGAGGTTCCCTTTGGCCAGATGGTCTGGATGCTGCTGACAAGCTTTCTGCCGCTGGCGGTGCTGATCCTTGCCGTGCTGGGCTCGATCCTCTTCGGGCTGGCGACGCCGACCGAGGCCGCCTCGATCGGGGCGCTTGGCGGCATGGTTCTGGCGGTGGCCTATCGGGCCATGACCTTTCAGCGGTTGCGCGAATCCGTCTATCTGACGGTCAGGACCACCGCGATGGTCTGCTGGCTCTTCGTCGGCTCCTACACCTTCTCGGCTGTTTTCAGCTATCTTGGTGGTGAGGCGGTGATTGCCGAATTCGTGCAAGGGTTGGATCTGACGCCGGTGCAGTTCCTGCTGATCGCCCAGTTGATCATCTTTCTGCTCGGCTGGCCGCTGGAATGGTCCGAGATCATCATCATCTTTGTCCCGATCTTCCTGCCCTTGCTTCCGCTTTTCGGAATAGATCCGCTGTTCTTCGGGGTTCTGGTCGCGCTGAACCTGCAAACGAGCTTCCTGACCCCACCCATGGCGATGAGCGCCTATTACCTCAAGGGGATCGCGCCGCCGCAGATCTCTCTGACCCAGATCTTCAAAGGCGTACTGCCCTATTGCGGCATGGTGTTGATCGCGATGGTGCTGATGTATCAGTTTCCCTCGATCGTATTTGCCCTGCCGGACGCCATCTATGGTTCACGATGACCCCTGACCCGGAGCGACTCCGATGAAGTTCTTTCTGGCCTTTCTGTCCTTTGCGACGCTCATCGGCTTTCTTGCGGTCCTTCTGGCGGGCGTCCCGCGGCTGGACCTCTTTTGTCTCGTGGGGATCACGCTCTTGCTGGCGCTATGGGACACGATCCTGACCCTGCGGGAGCACCGGGACTAAAACGCCGGGCACGGGCTTTCTGATCCAATCGACAGCCCGGCCGTGATATACTGGCAAGGCCCCGCACAGGGAGAAAGGCCATGTCCAAGGCTGCCCGCCCAAGCTGTATCCTCGCGGCCTCTCTACTCGCGGCATTCATCGCCGCGCCGCTTGCGGCGCAGACGGGCCGTTCCGAGCCGCTTCCGCCGCCCGCGCCCGCAGGCCATACGGAGCGCCAGGAGGCCGAGGCCGCCATTGCCGCGGGGACCAATGCCGCGCTGATCCGGTTTCTGGCCCGTCATCCCACGGATCCCTCTGCACCGCGTATTCGTGCGGCTTTGTCGGCCAGGACAGGTCCGGATCCGGCGGACGCAAACCCCGAAGACCCGGATGCCGCAGCGATCGCGGCCTTCGACGCCGCCCGGTTGCGCGGGACCGCCACGGGCTGGGCCGAGTTTCTTCGGCGATTTCCGGGCCACCCCCTGACTGTCGAGGCGCGTCATTGGCAGTAGGCCGCCCCGCGCCCCCCCTAGAGAAATCCGATCCATCGTCCGGCAAGCAGCGCCGCGCACCATATCAGCGCCGAGACCAGGGCCAGAACCCGCGTCGAAGGCGCGGGATGGCCGGTCCGCATCGTTTGCCGCCATCCCGCCGAGCGATGCTGAAGCGTCACATTGATCAAACCCAGAACGATGATCGCGGCCTTCCAACGAAAGGCGGCGTTGGACAGATATTCCTGCGGTTTGATTGACCAGAGCGCAAAGCCGCTGGCGACCGCAATTCCCAAACCCAGCGCAGCGGCGCGGACGAGAAACGGCCCGAGGACGCGGATATCGGTCCGGCCAAGCCCGATCAGTCGCAGATCCAAGGGCAGGATCGCCCCGAGAAGCAACCCGATCCCCAGAATATGCAGCGCGTTGACCAGCATGTAGAGATGGCCCGAGCCGCGCATCGCCCGCGCCTGAGGCATCTGGGCAAGCCAGTCCAACAGCGTGTCCAAGCGTCAATCCCTGCGGATGCGGTCGGGATAGATATCGAATTGCTTGCCTCCGATCAGGATCTGGACCGCCTTCATATGGGCCTTGTCCCTGTCCTGATTGCGATTGCCGATGACGATGATAGCGGCACCCACGGGCGCGGCTTCGGCGGTAAACCCGGACCGCGCGGTCTGGTTCGGATTGCCCAGATCGATATCCCAGACCGTGCCATCGGCCGCGCGCACCCGCAGCGAGGGATGGGGCGGGTTCATCGAGACGGAGTCGATCCTGCCTTCAAGGCGGGACTGGTCCTCTTCGGCCCATGACCAGCCGTGATGGGCGAGCGCCGGGCGGATCAGAACCGGCAAGGTCGCGGCGACGCAAAGCAGTTCCCGGCGGCGAAAAGGCATGTCAAATCCCCTGGCCATGTGCCCCAGCTTAGCGCCGTTTGACCTGTCGCGGGCTGACAATGACGTTATCACGATGCGCGCATGCCTTTGGGAATGGCACTGGAAATGCCGTGCGAAACCTGCTCAGCATGGGATGGATGCGTTGATGCGATGGGATGTCGAGGTGATGCTTAAACTTGCAGCCATGCTGTTTCTGGCTTCCGCATCTATGTCGATCGCGCAGGACCATCCGGTCTATGTCGGCTCGCAGACCTGCGCGTCCTGTCATGCCGATGAGGCGCAATCCTGGAAAAATTCGGATCACGGGCTGGCCTGGACAGAGCCTGTGCCGGAAAACGTCCTTGCCGATTTCGACGGGACCAGTTTTTCAGGCAGCGGCACATCGGTCCAGTTTTCGCGCCGTGGCGAGAAATTCCATGCCAGCGTCACCGAGATGGATGGCAAGACCACGGAATATGACGTCCATTCGGTGGTGGGCGTGAAACCTTTGCAGCAGTATCTTTTCGAAACCGAGCCGGGGCGGCTGCAAAGCTTTGACGTGGTCTGGGACGTCGACCGCAAGGAATGGTTTCACCTTTACCCCGACGACATGCTGGCCCCCACGGATGGTCTGCATTGGAGCGGTCCCTACAAGAACTGGAACGCGCGCTGCGCTGAATGCCATGCGACCGGCTATCGCAAGCGCTATGATCCCGCGACCCGAACCTATGCCTCGATGCAGGCCGAGATCGGCGTCGGCTGCGAGGCATGTCACGGCCCCGGCTCGGCCCATCTGCACTGGGCCGAGGACAAGAAGCCGATCGAGCGGCCCGGTCTGGATGCCTATGGATTTACCATGTCCGTCAAGGCGGGCACCGAGGGCTGGATCCAGCAATGCGCAAATTGCCATTCCCGCCGCGAGGCGTTTGGCGACGGCAATCCTCTGCCCGGAACGCCGTATCACGACAGCTACCGCCTCGCCCTTCTGACGCCCCAGAATTATCACGCCGATGGGCAGATCAAGGAAGAAGTCTATGTCTACGGCTCTTTCCTGCAATCCAAGATGTATGCCAAGGGCGTCGGATGCACGAATTGCCATGACCCGCACGAGGCCAAGCTGAAAGCAGAAGGCAACGCCATCTGCACGCAATGCCATTCCGAGGCCGGAAATCCCGATTTCCCCAGCTTGCCGCTCAAGGTGTTCGACGGGCCGGAGCATCACTTTCACATGGAAGGCTCGGCGGGCGCAGAATGCCGCAACTGCCACATGACCGAGCAGACCTATATGGGCAATGACGAGCGGGCGGATCATAGCTTTCGCATCCCGCGTCCCGACCTTGCCAAGGCAACCGGCGCGCCGGATGCCTGCACCAGCTGTCACAAGGACAGGACCGCTGACTGGGCGGCCGAGACCATCGCCGCCTGGTATCCCGATTCCACGCATCGCGGCACGCATTTCGGAACAAGCTTTGCCAAGGCGGCGACTGATCCCGCCGCGGCATTGCCCGAGTTGCTGCGGATCGCGCGCGATACGGCTCAGCCCGATCTGGTCCGCGCCACCGCGCTTTACCTGATGGAGCCCGCGGCGGACGAGCAGGCGGTGACCGATACCGCGCCGCTTCTTGCGGATGACAGTGCCATGATCCGGACGGCGACGGCCCGGCTTTACCGCGCTGCGTCCCCGCTTCAGAAAGTTCAGGACCTGTTAGGCCTTCTGGACGATCCGGCGCGTCTGGTTCGGATTTCCACGGCGCAGGAACTGCTCGCAGTTCCGATGGCGCATATGCCGAAGGCCATCGCGCAATCCATGCAGCGCGTTACGCGCGAATGGCGCGATTCCCTCGCCAACCGGACAGATTTCCCCGAAACCCATCTGGTGCTCGCGGGGACGGCTTTGACGATGCGGAATTTTTCGGCTGCCGAGGGCGCCTTCCGCGAGGCGGTGCGCTTGGATCCCCAACTCGTGGACGCCTGGGTCATGATCGTTCGCATCAAGGACGCGACCGAGGGCCCCGAAGCCGCCCGAACCGCTCTGGACGAAGCGCTAGAGGCCAATCCCGGCGAGGTGGCCTTGCTCGATCTGGCACTTCGGCTGGGCGGCTAGGCGCGCTCGGGGATTACCACGCGCCGTGCGGCCACGACCGGCCAGCGCATCCGCCACACAGAAGATCCGGGCAGGGCGGCGGATTGCCTGCGGGTTGGGCAGATGCGGTTTTCGGGCGATTTTTCTGTCCCGAATCCTGTCTTTTCCGACGCTTGGTTCCAGTATCAGCCCATGACACGATATGGGGAAATGATGCGCGATTCACTTTACCTCAACCGCCGCCGTCTGCTTGCAACCGGTGCGGCGGGGCTCTTGGCCAGCGCCATTCCGCTGCGTGCCCAAGGCGCACCGATCAAGGTCGCGGGGATCTATACCGTGCCGGTCGAGCAGCAATGGGTCAGCCGGATCCACAAGGCGGCGGAAGCCGCCAAGGCAGCGGGCGAGATCGAATATGTCTTCTCTGAAAACGTCTCGAACACGGATTATCCGCGTGTCATGCGCGAATATGTCGAAGGGGGGGCCAAGCTGGTCCTGGGCGAGGTTTTCGGTGTCGAGCAGGAGGCGCGCGAGGTCGCGGTGGATTATCCCGAAACCGCCTTCCTGATGGGCTCAAGCTTCATGCCCGACGGCGCGCTGCCGAATTTTTCCGTTTTCGACAATTACATTCAGGACGCCAGCTACCTGACCGGGATCGTCGCTGGTTCCATGACCAAGACCGGCAATATCGGCATGGTCGGCGGATTTCCGATCCCCGAGGTCAACCGGCTGATGCATGCATTCATGGCAGGGGTCCGCGAGAGCCGACCCGATGCGACATTCCAGGTCAGCTTCATCGGCTCGTGGTTCGATCCGCCCAAGGCCAAGGAAACGGCACTCGCGATGATCGAGGGCGGCGCGGATGTGATGTATGCCGAACGATTCGGTGTTTCGGACGCGGCCAAGGAAAAAGGCGTTCTCGCGATCGGCAATGTCATCGACACGCAGCCGGATTATCCTGACACGGTGGTCGCCTCGGCCCTGTGGCATTTCGAGCCGACGCTCGCGGCCGCGCTTGCAAAGATCAAGTCCGGCAGCTTTGCCGCCGAGAATTACGGGCTTTATTCCTATATGAGCAAAGGCGGCGCGTCCTTGGCGCCCTTTGGGACTTTTGACGGCAAGATCCCGCAGGCCGCGCTCGCGCTGATTGCCGCCAAGGAAGCTGCAATCAAGGATGGCAGCTTCGAGGTCGAGGTCGTGGACAGCGAGCCCAAGCCCGCCTGAGCCGCGTCATGTCCCGTGCTTCCACCGTTGCCTTGCGGCTTTCCAACATCACCAAGCGCTTTGGCCCGGTCCTTGCCAATGACCGGGTCTCGCTGGAGGTCGCGCAGGGCGAAGTCTTGGCGCTTCTGGGTGAAAACGGCGCGGGCAAGACCACGCTGATGAATATCGTCTTCGGTCATTACACTGCGGATGAAGGCCGCATTGAGGTGTTCGGTGCGCCCCTGCCTTTTGGCCAGCCCCGTTCTGCCTTGGCGCGGGGATTGGGCATGGTGCATCAGCATTTCACCCTGGCCGAGAATATGACGGTTCTGGACAACCTTCTGCTGGGCACGCGGCCGCTCTTCGCCCTGCGCTCGGGCAGGGCTGCCGGGCGCAAGCGGGTTCTGTCTCTGGCCGAGGAATACGGGCTGCGGATCGATCCCGATATGCCGGTTGCCGCGCTTTCGGTGGGCGAGCGGCAGCGGGTCGAGATCCTCAAGGCGCTTTACCGCGAGGCCCGGATCCTGATCCTGGACGAGCCCACGGCCGTTCTCACGCCGCAGGAGGCCGAAGGGCTTTTTGCCACGCTGCGTCGCGCCGTGAAGCGTGGATTGTCCATCATCTTCATCTCTCACAAACTGAACGAAGTCATGGCCATTGCCGATCGGGTTGTGGTGCTGCGCCAGGGCCGCGTCGCTGGCGCGCTTGCCATCAGCCAGACCAATCCCGCCGAACTAGCGGCGATGATGGTCGGAAATGACGTGCCGGTGCCCGTCGTGCAGAAAACCCGCGAAGGCGATGTCGCCCTGCGCCTGCGCGATGTCGAGACCTCGGGGCAGAGGCCCGATCTGCGCGGGCTCAGCCTGGAGCTGGTCGCGGGGCGGATCACGGGGCTTGCCGGGGTTTCTGGAAACGGGCAGGCGGCGCTCGCTGCCCTGATCGCGGGCTTGGCCGTGCCGTGCTCGGGCCGGATCGAGATCGCGGGCCGCGAGATCCGCGACTGGTCCCCCGCCGCCGCGATCGCGCAGGGTATCGCCCGCATCCCCGAGGATCGCCATCATGCCGGTACCATCGGCGATTTCACCCTGACCGAGAACGCGGTGCTCGAACGGATCCGCGAGCCGCGTTTCTCGCGAAGCGGCTGGATCGACTGGCATGCCGCACGCGCCCATGCCCGAACGCTGATCGCAGGCTATGACATCCGCTGCCCCGGCCCTGATGCGCGGATCCGCCTTTTGTCGGGCGGCAATATGCAAAAGCTGATCCTTGGCCGGGTGCTCGAGGAAGCGCCGGCGGTGATCCTTGCCAACCAGCCAGTCCGGGGCCTCGATATCGGCGCGCTGCGCTTCGTGCAGGAAAAACTGCTGGCAGCCCGGAGGCGTGGCGCCGCAATCCTGCTGATCTCGGAGGATCTCGAAGAGATCATGGCACTTTCTGATGTGATCCATGTGATCTCGAAGGGTCGTTTGTCGCCCGGTTTTGCGCGCGGGACCATGCGCAGTACGGATCTGGGCTTGTGGATGGCGGGCAGGGGCTTCGACGATGCGGCTTGAACCGATCGCCGCGCCGGGCTTCGCACGTCGGGTCCTTCCGCCGCTGGTCGCGCTTGGCGCGACGACGCTTGCAGGCGCGGCATTGGCCCGGTTCGCGGGGGCGGATGCTTTCGCGGCGCTTGGCCTGATCGCCAAGGGCGCGCTTGGCACCAAATTTGCCCTGATGGAAACGCTGAACCGCGCGACGCCGCTTATCTTCGCGGGCCTGTCTGTCGCGGTGGCCTTTCGTGCCCGGCTCTGGAATATCGGGGCCGAGGCCCAGCTTTACGCGGGCGCACTGGTGACGGTCCTGTTGGGGACAGGCATATTGCCCTTGCCGTCCCCGCTCCTGATCCCCGTTCTGGCACTGGCCGCGATCTTGGCGGGGGCCGTTTTGCTGATTGTCCCGGCAATGCTGAAACTGCGCCTCGGCGTTGATGAGGTGGTGACGACCTTGCTGGTGAATTTCATCATGCTTCTCATCGTCTCGATGCTGCTCGAGGGGCCGCTTAAGGACCCGATGGGCATGGGCTGGCCGAAATCCGCGCCGCTTGTGCATGAGGCGCGGCTGCCACGCATCCTGCCGGGCCTCAGGCTGCATTGGGGATTTGGACTTGCAGTGATCGCGGCATTTGCGGTCTGGATCATCGACCGCCGGACGGTGGCCGGTTTCGAGATGCGGGCCGTCGGCGCGGGCGAGGCAGCCGCGCGTTTCGCGGGGATCCGCGTGCCGCGCGTGGTGCTGCGCACCGCGGCGCTTTCGGGCGGCCTGGCGGCGCTGGCGGGATTCTCCGAGGTCGCGGGCCTCAAGGGAAACCTGACCTTGGACCTCTCGCCTGGCTATGGCTATACCGGCATCGTCGTCGCCATGCTGGCGGCACTGAACCCTTTTGGTGTGGTGCTGGCCGCGCTGTTCGTGGCCGCGGTCTTTGTCGGAGCGGACAGCATGAGCCGCGCGGCGGGCGTGCCGACCTATATCGCCGACATGCTTCTGGCCTTTGCGTTGCTGGCGATGGTTCTGGCCCTGACCATGACCCGCTACAGGCTGCGCCGGGCATGAGCGAGATCGTCGAGATCCTGGCCTCGGCCAGCCTGTGGATCGCGATGGTGCGGATCGCCTCGCCGCTGATTTTCGCCACTTTGGGCGAGTTGATCTGCGAAAGGGCCGGCGTGCTGAACCTCGGGATCGAGGGGATCATGGTGGCCGGCGCATTTTCTGGCTGGCTCGCGGCCTATGCCGGCATGGGGCTCTGGCCTGCGGTCGCGGTGGCTTGCCTGACCGGGATGGGCTTTGGTCTGCTTCATGCCGGTTTGACGGTGCTTTTCGGTCTGTCGCAGCATGTCGTCGGCATCGGGATCACGCTGCTTGCCACCTCATCGAGCTATTTTGCCTATCGCGTCGCGCTGCCTGAAGTGGCCTCGCCGCCCAAGATCGAGGCATTCCAGAACTGGCCCGTGCCGGTTCTGTCGCAGATCACGCTGATCGGACCGGCCTTTTTCGACCAGACACCGATGACCTATCTGGCATTTGGACTTGCCGGGCTGGTGAGCTGGCTTCTGGCCCGCACGCCTCTGGGACTGGCCCTGAGGGCGGTGGGCGAAAACCCCGCCGCGGTCGACGCGCAGGGCCTGTCGGTCGCCTGGCTGCGGAGCGGGGCGGTCATAGCCGGCTCTGGGCTGATGGCGATGGGCGGGGCCTTTCTGACGCTATCCGCGTTCAATTCCTTTTTCTTCGGGATGGTCAACGGACGCGGCTGGATCTGCATCGCTCTGGTCGTCTTTGGCGCGTGGCGCCCGGGCAAGGCCCTTGCCGGGGCATTGCTTTTCGCCGGTTTCGATGCGCTGCAGATCCGACTGCAACAGACGACGCTCGGGGCGGATCTGCCCTACCAGATCTTTCTGATGCTGCCCTATCTGCTGTCGATCCTCGCGCTGGTTCTGTCCTCGCGCCGCGCGTCCGTGCCTGCCGCCTTGATGCGGCCCTTCCGCAAGGGCGAAAGATGAAAGGGAAAAGATGTCCGCGTTCGACCTGATCGTAAAGGGCGGCACTCTGCCCGATGGAACCCGCGCCGATATCGGCATCTCCGGCGATCGTATCGCCGCCGTCGAGATCCTGCCCGAAGGCATGGAGGCAAGGGAAATCATCGATGCCACGGGCGATCTGGTCAGCCCGCCCTTTGTCGATCCGCATTTTCACATGGATGCGACGCTGAGCTACGGGCTGCCGCGGATCAATGCCTCGGGCACGCTGCTCGAGGGGATCGCGCTTTGGGGTGAATTGAAACAGATCGTCACCGTCGATGAGATGGTGGCGCGTGGCCTTGCCTATTGCGACTGGGCGGCCTCGATGGGCCTGCTGGCGATCCGCAGCCATGTCGATACCTGCGACGACCGGCTTCTCGGCGTGCAGGCGATGCTGGAACTGCGCGACAGGGTCGGCGGCTATATCGACCTGCAATTGGTGGCCTTTCCGCAGGACGGACTTTATCGCGACCCGACGGCGCGGGCGAATACGATCCGGGCGCTGGACATGGGCGTCGACGTGGTCGGCGGCATCCCGCATTTCGAGCGCACCATGCAGGACGGCGCGGATTCGCTTGCCGATCTGTGCCGGATCGCGGCGGATCGCGGGCTGATGGTCGATATCCATTGCGACGAGACCGATGATCCGCTGTCGCGCCATATCGAGACGCTGGCCTATGAGGCGCAGCGTTTCGGGCTGCAGGGCCGGGTCGCGGGCAGCCACCTGACCTCGATGCATTCGATGGACAATTACTACGTCTCGAAACTGCTGCCGCTGATCGCCGAGGCCGGGGTCTCGGCCATCCCCAATCCGCTGATCAACATCATGCTGCAAGGGCGGCATGACAGTTTCCCGAAGCGGCGTGGCCTGACGCGTGTGCGCGAGATGCAGGCGCATGGCATCCGTGTCGGCTGGGGGCAGGATTGCGTCTTGGACCCGTGGTATTCGCTGGGAACCGGCGACATGCTCGACGTGGCCTTCATGGGGCTGCATGTCGCGCAGATGTCCTCGCCGGCAGAGATGGCGCGTTGCTTCGAGATGGTGACCGCGACCAATGCCGCGATCATGGGGCTGGACGATCTGGGAATCGCGGTCGGCAGGCGCGCCTCGCTGGTGGTGCTCGATGCCGGCAGCGCGATCGAGGCCTTGCGCCTGCGCCCGGCGCGACTGGCGGTGATTTCGAAAGGCAAGGTGATTGCGCGCAGCCCGCGGGGGGACGCGACGCTTAACCTGCCCGGTCGCCCGGACCAGTTCCGACGGCGCGCGCCGAAGGCGTGACGCAGTCCGGGATTTCATGCGATGATCGAGGGACGGACGCGATGGGAGGCAGGCTTTGCGGGAACTCGCAATCGTCACGCTGGTGCTTCTGGGTCTTTGCGGGCTGGCCTATCTTGCCCCGCGGCTGATCTTGCGCCACAGGCGTGCGCGCTGGCATCATGTCGATGCCGTGGTCGCACGCGCGGGCTACGAGGTTCTGGGCAAGAATGCGGTGCCCATGCTGGATGTGACCTTGCCCGCAGACGAAGGCTCATCGCGGCATCTGGGGACCGAGGGATTGGACCCCGAGGCGCTGCATCCGGGCGATCACGTCAATCTTCTGGTCGATCCGCGCCATCCCGAACGCTGTGTGCTGGACCCCTCGCGCGGGGCGCATTAGGTCTCGCGGCCCAATCTGCGGGCGTCTTTAGGCCGGATGCCGAACATCTCGCGGAAGGCGATCGAGAAGCGCCCGCCATGCATGAAGCCGTGGTCGAGAGCGGTTTCGCCGATCGAGCGGTCGCATTTATCGTGGCGCAGCGCGCGATAGACATCGTTCATCCGCCGCGCCGCCAACAAATCGTCGAGGCGTTGGCCCGATATGGCGAGGCTGGCGCGGCGCAGATCGGCCCGCGGGCGGTCGAGTCGCGCGGCGAGGCCGGTCACCGTCATGTCCTCGGGCATCATCATGGCGCAGGCCTGATTGATCTCGTCGAAAATCGCCCGCTCTTTTTGCGTGGCAGGGCCGGGCCGGGCGCTTTCGGGCTGCAGAAGCGCGAGGTGATCGCGAATCAGGTCGGGCAGCAGGCGAATCAGTTCGGCACGCCCATAGCCATTGCGGACGATGTCGAGAACGGTGCAAAGCCAGCCGGTGAAGCTTGCGCCGACCAGCGAATGACCCGTGCAAAGCTCGCGGATTTCGGCATCCACAGGCAAGGTCAGGATCACCAGATCCATCATCCTTCCGGCATAGAAAAGGTTGTCGCGGCCCGAGGGTGGCATGACGGCGCGGCCCGGCACCACTTCGCCGAAGGACCCCGTGCCCTGGCTGGCCGCCGAGGTCGGGAAGGCCAGGCACATCACATTGTCGGGAAAACGGAATTCATTTTCCATCGCAAGATTGGCACGCTCGCGCGAGAGGCAGGTTCCGCCTATCCTCAGGCTCTCGATATGGCCCTGATAGGCCCCCTTGCCGATCTGGCGATAGCGCTGCTCGAAGCCGTCGAGTCCCTGCTCCTGCGCGGTGAAATCATCATAGCGCCGGGACATGTAGCTCCAGCTGTCATCCGCACCCGTCAGCGTGACATCCGTGGCTTTGCGCAATTGCTGCGGCATGGCTGGACCTCCTTGGCGGCGGGCACTCTCCTCATCCCGACCGCGATGCCGTTTGCCCGATCTTGGAGCAAAAAAAAAGTTACAATCTGTATAAATTCGACCGAGCGGTCAGTTTATCCTCGCTGAAAAATTCCAACAGGAGATGGCAAAGTGAAACTGACCACTGCCCTGACGATGACTTTGATGGCCCTTGCCGGGACGGCTCATGCCGCCGACGAGATCCAACCCGAGACCCTGACCATCGAAGAAAAGATCGCCCCCGGCCCGAATGTGCTGGTGATGGATTTCGGCATGGTCGGCTCGTCGCCGGTCTATGTCTTTGGCAATGAGGACCTGAAGCTCAAGGGCAATATCGGCACCGGCTCGTTCGGTCAGATGATCCTGAGCAAGGACGGCAAGACGCTTTATACCGTCTCGGCCTATCTTGAGCGTTATGTCTATGGCCCGATCCATGCCGTGGTGCATGAATGGGACCTCCAGACCATGACAGCCAAGCGCGAATTCGAAATCAATGACAAATTCGCCCATGTCGAAAGCCAAACCGGCACGCTGACCCTTGGCGATGGCGAAAACTTCCTGCTGGTGCAGAATGCGACGCCAGCGACATCGGTCACGGTGGTCGATCTGGCAAAGGGCGCGGATATCGCCGAGATCCCCACGCCCGGTTGCTGGACCGCCATTCCGGCCATCGAAGGCCGCCGTTTCAGCACGATCTGCGGCGATGGCAAATTCGCGAGCTTCACTTACGAGGCCGACGGCACTTTCTCGAAACCGGTGAAATCCGAGCAGATTTTTGATGCAGACAAGGATCCGCTTTTCGCCAATCCGCTGCGCGTCGGCGGCAAGCTGGTCTACCTGTCCTTCGGCGGCAATTTCCATGTTGTCGATGACAGCGGCGAGGCTGCGAAGCTGGAAAACACCGTCAGCATCGAAGGCGGCGAATGGGCTCCAAGCGGCTCCGAGGTGATGACCTATCACGCTGCGTCGAACACGATCTTCGTGATGATGCACAAGGGACCCTTCGACGGCTCGCATAAGAACCCGGCCGAGGAGATCTGGGCGGTTGACGCCTCGACCTTCAAGGTCAAGGGCCGCTCGGCCGCCAATGGCGAGACCGGCATCATGGTCACCAAGGGGGACGCGCCCGATCTGTACGGCGTGACCCATATGGGAACGCTTGTGAAATATGCTGTCGCTCTGGGCGATGAGGTTGCGCTGACCAAGGCCGCCGAACGCGAAGGCGCTGCGATTTTCCCGGCGCTGATGCAGGCGGATTACTAAGATGGAGACCGGGCTGTCGCTTGCCGCAAACGGTCTTGCCTGGGTGCTGGCCTTCGTGCTGGCCCGGGCGAGCCTGCACAAGCTGACGGATTTCTACCGCACGGTCGGCGCGGCGCTTGATTACGGTGCCGCCCCCGAGGCTTGGGTGCCACGTCTTGTCCGGGTTCTGGCCCTGATCGAGGCAGGCACCGCGCTGGCACTGCTGATTGCGCCCGTGCGGCCCATGGCCGGTCTGGTCGCGGCGGTCTTGTTTGCAGGTTACGGGCTGTTGATGGCCCGCGCCCTGCGGCAGGGCAAGGTCGAGATCGATTGCGGTTGCGGTGGTGCGCCCACCCCGGTCTCGGGCCTTAGCCTGCTGCGTAATGCAGTGCTGGTCGGCCTGTCTCTGGCGGTGGCGCTTCTGCCGGTGAATGCGATTGGCATTGCGGGCGCGATCCTTGGCCTTTGTGCCGGGCTCACGCTGTTTGCAAGCTACGGCCTGCTCGAAAAATTCGCGTCATACCTGCCGAACATTCGGCAGCTCCGGCGCGATCTGTCGAAAGGATCCATGTGATGGAATACCTGATCTTCGCCCTTGTCGCGCTTTGGGTCGTCGTGCTGATCCAATTCGCGGTGATCTATGTCCTTGCCCGCCAGATCGGCGTCTTGTTCGAGCGCGTGGCCCCGGTCGGCGCGATGATCTCGCATGCCGGGCCGGAAATCGGCGCGCGTGCCCCTGACCTGATGCTGCCGAACCTGAACGGGCCGCAGCTTTCCTTGGGGGCCAAGCAGGACAAGGCGCGGCTGGTGTTCTTCCTGTCCACGACCTGCCCGATCTGCAAGGCGCTGCTGCCGGCGCTGAAATCGATCCGGGCCGATGAGGGGCGCTGGCTCGATGTCGTGCTGGCCTCGGATGGGCGCGAGCCGCTTCATCGCCACCTGATCGAGGCCGAGGGGCTGGAATCCTTCCCCTATACGCTTTCGTCGGAACTGGGGATGGCCTTCAAGGTCTCGAAACTGCCCTTCGGCGTGCTGATCGGCGCGGATGGGGTCGTGATCGGCAAGGGCCTCGTCAACAATCGTGAACAACTCGAAAGCCTGCTGACGGCTTCCGAAACTGGTGTGGCTTCGCTGCAGGCGGCCCAAGGCCTGACTGCGGCATAACCAAATAAAACAGGGAAGATGAACATGACGAAACTTCTGGACCGCCTGCTCTCGGGCCTTGACCGGATGACCGAGGAAAAGGCGCGCGGGGCTGCCCGCCGCCACGGCCGCCGCAGTTTTCTCGCCCGTGCGGGCGGGGCCATTGTCGGCGGCGTGGCTCTTGCGCCGATCCTGCCCTTCGACCGTCGGGCCAATGCGGCGGGTTCTGCCGCCGCCGCCGAGGATGCCTGCGGCTATTGGCGGCAATGCGCCATCGACGGCTTCCTGTGCCAGGAAGCGGGCGGCTCGCTGACCTCCTGCCCGCCGGGCTCGTCGGTCTCGGCTGTCTCCTGGGTCGGCACCTGCACCAATCCCGAGGACAACAAGGACTATCTGGTCAGCTACAACGATTGCTGCGGCAAGCCGCTGATCCCCTCGACCACCTTCTGCTACAATTCGAAGGGCGAGCGTCCGGGCTACCGCATGGGCCTTTATAACGACGTGAACTGGTGCATGGCCAATGACGCCAAGGGCTATCACTGCACCGTTTCGGTCGTCGTCGGTCTGGCGGAGTAAGGAGCATGGCATTGTTGAAGCTTCTCGCCGCTGCCGCAGGCCTGATCCTTTCGGGATCGGGCGCTGCCTTCGCGGCCGACCCGGCGCAGGCCGAGGCATTGTTCTCGGAAAACTGCGCCGCTTGCCACAACGAAGGCGGGATCGGCACGCCCGGCTTTGCCCCGCCCTTGAACCGTCCGGGCTTCTGGGCCGGTCTGGGTGATCAGGCTACGACCTATATCTCGGCCGTGACCACCCATGGGCTGAACGGCACCATCACGGCCGCGGGCGAGAAATATATCGGTCTCGCCATGCCGGGGATCGAGGGGCCCTCGGATGAGGAAATGGCCGCGATCAACAGCTGGGTTCTGGGCACGCTTGGCGAAACCGACAAGGTCGTGACCGCCGAGGACATTGCCGCGGCCAAGGCTCAGAAGATCAGCGCCGCCGATCTTCGCGCCATGCGCCCGAAAACCGAGTGATGCCGATGCGGTGCGGGATTGCCACGGCAGCCTTGGCCCTTGTCCTCGCGACAGCGGCGCATGGGCAAGAGCGCTCGGCCCATGCCAATTATGTGCTGCTCTGTTCGGGATGCCACAATGTCTCGGGTCAGGGCAGTGAGCAGGGTGGGGTTCCCACCTTTCCCGGCTCTGTCGGCAAGATCGCCCATTCGGACCGTGGCCGGACTTACATGATGCATGTGCCGGGCGTCGTGTCGAATTCGATGAGCAATGCCGAAATCGCGGCGGTGATGAACTATATCCTCGACACCTGGGCATCCGAGGAAGGGGCCAAGCCCTTTACCGCCGAGGAAGTCACCGAGCGCCGCATGGCCGTGATCCCCGACATCGTCGTCGAGCGCCGCGAGTTGACCTATGAGATGCAGGATCAGGGCGTCGAGATCGCGCCTTATCCCTGGCCGTAATCCCGCCGCCTATGGCGGAATTCCCGTCCGCATCGTAATCAATCCCGACGCGCGGGCCGAGATCTCGGCCCGCGTCTTTCTGTCGCGCGGGGGGATGATGGCCGAGAACGGGTTGATTGCCGGAATATTGGACGGGCTGCCTTTGCGCTCGGCCGCCTTCATCGTGACTGTCTATGGCGATGTCGTCGTGCCGCGCGGCGGGGTTCTCTGGACCGGCACGCTGATCGAAATTTGCGAGCGCGTCGGCATCAATGAATCGCTGGTGCGCACCGCCGTCTCACGCCTGGTCGCGGCCAAGCGGCTGGCGGGGGAAAGGGCCGGGCGGCGCAGCTATTACCGGCTCGATGCCTCGGCGCAGAAGGAATTCTCCGAGGCCGCGGCCCTGCTCTACGCCCCCGACATTCCCGCGCAAGGCTGGCAGATCCTGCACGCGCCGGGCCTGTCCGAGGATGAGGCCCGCCATCTGCGCATGGGCCATATGGGGGGACAGGTCTTCATCCGCCCCGACCGCGGGCAGATCCCGCCGCCCGGTGCCGTGCTGTTTCGCGCAAGCGATCCCGAGGCGGTGAATGATCTCGCGGGCTACTGGGATCTCTCGGCCCTGCAGGCGCGCTATCTCGACATGCTCGCGCGTTTCGATGCCCTTGCACAGGCGGCGCGCAAGGGCGGGCTGTCGGACGGCGTGGCGCTGGTCGCGCGGCTGCTGCTCGTCCATGTCTATCGCGGCGTCCTGCTGCGCGATCCGCGCCTGCCGGCCCAGGCCCTGCCCGAGAACTGGAAGGGGCTAGAGGCGCGGGCGCTGTTTCGCGCGCTCTACCGCGATCTCAGCCCCGCGGCCGACCGCCACATCGCCGCGCGATTCGAGGGGGTCGAGGGCTTCCTGGCCGAGACCACCCCGGAAACCGCGAAACGCCTCGCGGGCCTTTCCTGAAAGTATAGCAAATTCAATGCGATGAATTGCGCGCCTGAAAACATCACAGACATATTCATATTTCCTATTTCCCTGTGATGTTTTGTCGCGTATAAGCTGACCAAGCGGTCGGTGAATTGGAGGTTTGCCGATCTTTCCAGACTTCAAGGGAGTGAGGCATGAACGACGCCTTCATCTGCGACGCGGTACGGACGCCCATCGGGCGTTACGGCGGGGCGCTTGCCTCGGTCCGGGCGGACGATCTGGCGGCGCTGCCGCTGAAAGCGCTGATGGAGCGCAATCCGGGCGTCGACTGGTCCGCCGTCGATGACCTGATCTTCGGCTGCGCCAACCAGGCCGGCGAGGACAACCGCAACGTGGGCCGCATGGCGGTCCTGTTGGCGGGCATGCCCATCGGGGTTCCGGCGACGACGATCAACCGCCTCTGCGGCTCGGGCATGGATGCGGTCGGCATGGCCGCGCGTGCGATCCGCGCGGGCGATTGCGATTTCGTCCTCGCGGGCGGGGTCGAGTCGATGTCCCGCGCGCCCTTCGTCATGCCCAAGGCGGAAAGCGCCTTCTCGCGCAGCAATGCGGTCTATGACACCACGATCGGCTGGCGCTTCGTCAACCCGGCGCTGAAGAAGCAATTCGGCGTCGATACGATGCCGCAGACCGCCGATAATGTCGCCGCAGATTTCGGGATCTCGCGCGAGGATCAGGACGCTTTCGCCGCGCGCAGTCAGGCCCGCTGGGCCGCCGCGCAGGAGGCCGGCATCTTCGCCGCCGAGATCGTCCCGGTCAGCGTCGCGCAGCGCAAGGGCGACCCGATCATCGTTTCGACCGATGAGCATCCCCGTCCCGGCACCACCGCCGAGCAGCTGGCCAAGCTCAAGGGCGTGAACGGCCCCGATCTGTCCGTCACCGCCGGCAATGCCTCGGGCGTGAATGACGGCGCGGCCGCGCTGGCGATCCTGTCGGGCGCCGCTGCCGAGAAACACGGCCTCGTGCCGAAGGCCCGCATCGTCGCCATGGCCGCTGCCGGGGTCGAGCCGCGCATCATGGGCATCGGTCCCGCGCCCGCCGCCCGCAAGGTGCTGGAACGCGCCGGTCTGACCATCGACCGGATGGATGTGATCGAACTCAACGAAGCTTTCGCCAGTCAAGCACTTGCGACGCTGCGCGATCTTGGACTGCCGGATGACGCACCCCATGTTAACCCGAACGGAGGGGCCATTGCGCTTGGCCATCCGCTGGGCATGTCGGGCGCCCGGCTTGTGACCACCGCGATGTATCAGCTTCACCGGACCGGCGGGCGCTATGCCCTTTGCACCATGTGCATCGGCGTGGGGCAGGGTATCGCCATGATCATCGAACGCGTCTGACAGGGAGGCCAGCCATGTATGCACAGCTCGTGAAATCCGAAGGGTCGAAAACCCGCGACGAGATGACGCCCGAGGAAATCGCCTTCCAGGAGCGCATCGACCGCGGCGAACGCATCGAGCCCAAGGAATGGATGCCTGAAGGCTATCGCAAGACCCTGATCCGCCAGATGGGCCAGCACGCGCATAGCGAGATCGTCGGCCAGCTTCCCGAAGGCAATTGGATCACCCGCGCGCCGACGCTGGAACGAAAGGCGATCCTGCTCGCCAAGGTGCAAGACGAGGCGGGCCACGGGTTGTACCTGTACTCGGCGGCTGAGACACTGGGCATCTCGCGCGATGAACTGCTGGAGCAGCTTCATAGCGGCAAGATGAAGTATTCCTCGATCTTCAACTATCCGACGCTGACTTGGGCCGATATCGGCGCGGTGGGCTGGCTGGTCGACGGCGCGGCGATCATGAACCAGGTGCCGTTGCAGCGGACCTCGTACGGTCCCTATGCCCGCGCGATGGTCCGCATCTGCAAGGAAGAAAGCTTCCATCAGCGGCAGGGCTACGACATCATGATGAAGATGGCCGCGGGCACGCCCGAGCAGAAAGCGATGGCTCAGGATGCGCTGAACCGCTTCTGGTATCCGTCTCTGATGATGTTCGGCCCCTCGGACAAGGACTCGGTTCACTCGGCCCAGTCCATGGCGTGGAAGATCAAGATCAACACCAATGACGAACTGCGCCAGAAGTTTGTCGACCAGACCGTTCCTCAGGCCGAATATCTGGGCCTGACCATCCCTGACCCGAACCTGAAATGGAACGAGGAAAAGGGCGGCCATGATTTCAGCGAGCCGGATTGGTCCGAATTCTTCGCCGTGATCGCCGGCAATGGCCCCTGCAACGAGGAGCGCCTTGGTGCTCGCGTCAAGGCTTGGGACGACGGCGCATGGTTCCGCGACGGGCTGATGGCCCATGCCGAAAAAGCGGCCTCGCGCCGTCACGCGGCGGAATGACTATGGACGGCGCATCCGTCTCTCAGTCGGTTCAACGCCGATCGGCGGGGGAATGCCTCGCCGCGATCCGCGCGGGAGAGGTTTCGGCAGTCGCGGCGGTCGAGGCCGCGCTTGACGAGATCGCGGCTTGGTCGGGCCTGAATGCCGTCGCGCATCTGAATGCTGATGTCGCGCTGCAAGCCGCCCGCGCCGTCGATGCGGGTGAGATCAGCGGCCCGCTGGCCGGGCTGCCGATCGTGGTCAAGGACAATATTCAGGTCGCCGGTTTGCCTGCGGCTGGCGGAACTCCGGGGCTTCAGGACGCCATTGCCCAGTCTGACGCGCCGGTTCTGGCGAAGCTGGTCGAGGCCGGGGCGATTGTCGTCGCCACGACCAATATGCACGAACTGGCCTTTGGCATCTCGGGCTACAACCCGACCTACCAGACCGGCGCGGAGACGGGCGTGCGCAACCCCTATGATCTGACCCGTTTCGCGGCAGGTTCTTCCAGCGGCTCCGGCGCTTTGGTCGGTTCTGGTGCGGTCACAGTTGGTCTTGGCACGGATACCGGCGGTTCGGTTCGCCTTCCGGCGGCGATCAATGGCATTTCGGGCCTGCGTCCGAGCATCGGTCGCTATCCGGGGCAGGGGCTGATCCCGATCTCCAAGACCCGCGACACGGCGGGCGCGATTGCTGCGACGGTCACCGATATCGAACTTCTTGACCGTGTGATCACGGGCGATGCGGAAATCACCCCCGCTGCCTTGTCCGGGCTGAAACTTGGCCTTGGCGCTGAGTTTCTGGCGGGTCTCGATGGGGATGTGCAGGCGGTCTGGGACGGCGTGAAAGCCCAATTGGAAGCGGCTGGCGTTGAGTTTGTGACGCTGGATGTCGCGCAGATTTTTGAGTTGAACCATCAGGTCAGCTTCCCGCTCTGCTTCGGCGAGGCCGGGGATCACCTGCGCGACTACCTCGCGGCGGAAGTCCCCGGCAAGACCATCGAAGATGTCGTGGCAGCCATAGCCAGCCCCGATGTAAGCGCCACCTATGAGGTCTTTGTCCTGCCCGGCAAGATGCCGACGCCGGATGGCCAATTGGTCGAGACCGCGCCGATCTATCGCCACGCAATCGAGGTCGCGCGCCCGGCGTTGATCGAGGCTTACGCCAAGCTTTTCGCGCAAAGCGGCGTCGCGGCGGTGGTCTTCCCGACCACGCCGCAGGTTGCCGCCAAGCAAGGCCCCGAGGCCAGCGCGCCCGAAGTCTTTGGCAGCTTCATCCGCAATGCTGATCCGAGTTCCAATGCCGGCATCCCCGGTCTTTCCGTGGCCGCTGGCCTTGGTCCTGTCACCGGCCTGCCGGTCGGCATCGAACTCGACGGCCCTGCCGGTTCCGATCGCGCGCTGATCGCGATCGGGATGGCAATTGAATCCCTGCTCGGGCGCACCTCGCTGCCCGTCCGCAAATGAATGAACGCGCCTTATTGGCACTCGAGGGAGGACCCAAACATGTCCAAGAATGAATGGCCCCTGTGGGAAATTTTCATCCGTGGTCAGCATGGCCTGAACCACCGTCATGTCGGCAGCCTGCACGCGCCCGACGCTGAAATGGCGATCCGCAACGCTCGCGACGTCTATACCCGTCGCAATGAGGGTGTCTCGATCTGGGTCGTGCCGTCGAACGCGATCACCGCGTCCTCGCCTTCGGAAAAAGGCCCGCTCTTCGAGCCGGCGAATTCCAAGGTCTATCGCCACCCGACCTTCTTCGACATCCCGGACGTTGTGGGGCATATGTGATGGCGGATGTTGCAAGCATCGACCGGACCGCTTTCGCGGAATGGCTGCTGCGGGTCGGGGACAATGCCCTGATCCTTGGCCACCGGGTCTCGGAATGGTGCGGCCATGCGCCCGCGCTGGAAGAGGACATTGCGCTGGCGAATACCGCGCTCGACCTGATCGGGCAGTGCCAGCTTTGGCTCGGCCTTGCCGCCGAGGTCGAGGACAAAGGTCGCACCGCCGACCAATTGGCTTTCCTGCGTGACGCGGGCGGTTTCCGCAACCTTCTGCTGGTCGAGCGCCCGAATGGCGATTTCGGCGTGACGCTGATGCGCCAATTCCTGTTTGACGCCTTCCATATCGAACTGCTGCGCGCTCTGGCGAAATCCACCGACAGCCGCGTCGCCGAGATTGCCGCCAAGGCCGAGAAAGAGGTGGCTTACCACCTCGAACGGTCGGCCGATCTGGTGATCCGTCTGGGCGACGGCTCGGCGGAAAGCCATGAGCGTATGGCCAAGGCGCTGAAATCGCTTTGGGTCTATACCGGCGAGATGTTCCTTGACGACGCGACCGATCAGGCCGTGGCCGAGGCAGGCATCGCGCCGCTGCCCTCCAGCCTGAAAGCCGCTTGGGAGGCGACCGTGAACGCCGTTCTGGCCGAGGCGACTTTGGAAAATCCGGGTCAGGCTTGGCAGCACAAAGGTGGCAAGCAGGGCATCCATTCGGAACATCTGGGCTTCCTTTTGGCCGAGATGCAGTTCCTGCAGCGCGCCTATCCGGGCGCAAGCTGGTAAGTGCGATGAACGCCGCGCAGCACCCCGGCACGGATCAGGTCTGGGACTGGCTCTCGCAGGTCCCGGACCCCGAGATCCCGGTCATCAGCTTGACCGACCTCGGCATTATCCGCGATGTTGCTTGGGCTGATGACACGCTGGTCGTTACCGTCACGCCGACTTATTCCGGCTGCCCGGCGACCTCGATCATCAACCTTGATATCGAGACGGCGCTCCGCGGCCACGGCATCGACAAGCTGCGGCTGGAGCGTCAGCTTTCGCCCGCTTGGACGACGGATTGGATCACCGAGGAAGGCCGCGAGAAGCTGCGCGCCTATGGCATCGCGCCGCCCATCGACGGCACCGCCGCCGATGGCAGGCTGGCCGGGCGGATCGCGCGGCTGGCCGGATCCTCGAACCTGACCATCGCCTGCCCGCGCTGCGGCTCGACCAAGACCGAGAAACTCAGCCAGTTTGGCTCGACGCCTTGCAAGGCAAGCTATCGTTGCACCGACTGTCTGGAACCCTTCGACTATTTCAAATGCATCTGAGGATGCATCCCGCTTCTTCAGGAAGGATACCCAAATGGCACGCTTCCACCCGCTGAAGGTCACCGATGTGCGCCGCGAGACTCGCGATGCCGTGGTCGTGACCCTTGCCCCGCGCGACGAGGATCGCGCGCTCTTCGACTTCACCCAAGGCCAATACCTGACCTTCCGCCGCGATTTCGACGGCGAGGAGTTGCGCCGCAGCTATTCGATCTGCGCCGGCCTCGACGAGGGCTGCCTCAAGGTCGGGATCAAGCGCGTCGATGGCGGCGCCTTCTCGACCTGGGCCAACGAAAACCTCGCCCCCGGCGATGAAATCGACGCCATGCCGCCGATGGGCAAGTTCTATACCCCGATCGAGGCGGGGGCGGAAAAGCAATATCTGGGCTTCGCCGGCGGTTCGGGCATCACGCCGCTTCTTTCGATCATCAAGACGGTGCTGGCGCGCGAGCCGGGCTCGCAATTCACGCTGGTCTATGCCAACCGCCAGATCAACACGATCATGTTCCGCGAGGAACTGGACGATCTGAAGAACCTTTATCTGGGCCGCTTCTCGGTCATCCATGTCCTTGAGCAGGAAGGGCAGGAAATCGACCTGTTCACCGGTCGGATCGACGCCGACAAGATGACGGCTTTGTTCCAGCACTGGTTGGATGCCAAGTCCATCGACACTGCCTTTATCTGCGGTCCCGAGCCGATGATGCTGGCGATTGCCGGATCGCTGAAAGAGCACGGCCTGACGGAAGCACAGATCAAGTTTGAACTGTTCGCCAGCGGCCAGCATGGACGCGCCAAGGCCCGCGCCGTCTCGCGTGACGCCATCGTCCCGGGGGCAGGGACTGCCGCCACCGTCACGCTGGACGGCGCGACCCGTAGCTTTGAAATGGCGCGGCAGGGCGAGACGATCCTTGACGCCGCCATCGCCAATAACATGGACGCGCCCTATTCCTGCAAGGCGGGCGTCTGCTCGACCTGCCGTTGCAAGGTGATCGAGGGCGAGGTGGAAATGGCCGTGAACCACGCGCTGGAAGATTACGAGGTCCGCGCGGGCTATGTCCTGAGTTGTCAGGCCTATCCGCTGAGCGAACGCGTGGTCGTCAGCTACGACGAATGAACCCGAAGGGGGCCGACATGTCCGAAACGATGAATATCGAGGAATATCTGGCGCAAGGCGGTGTTCTGACCGCGCCGGAAAACGTGCCGGCCCGCTATCGTGGCGAGCTTTTGCGGCTGATGTCGAGCTTTGTCGACAGCGAACTGGCAGCATCTGCCGGATTTGCCGCCTCGATCAATTACGCGCCGGGTATCAAGGAACGCATTGCCGCCAGCCGGATCACGTTGGAAAAAGCCGACCACGCCGAGCGTGTTCTGAGCGTGATGGCCGATTTTGGTACGGATACGGCGCGATATGAAACCCAGCATGACTGGGCTGCGCGGGTCGGTCGCGACGAGGATTTGGGTGGCACTCGGACCGGCGGCGACATGCGCCTTTCGGTGCTGCATTACCCGATCACCGGCTGGATCGATGCGGTCGTCCTGAACGTGCTTCAGGGCCTTGCGACCGGCGTGCAGATGACGGAATTGACCCGCGTTTCCTATGCGCCCTTGGCCGAGGTTTTCCGCGATATCGCCCCGCGCGAGGCGCGCCACGCGGAACTGGGTCTTGAAGGGCTGGAACGCATCGCCGCGAACGACCCAGACGCCGCCCGCGCGTCCATTGCCTATTGGCAACTCCGGGTGGCGGTGGGCTTTGGCTGCCTTGCATCCACCCGCTACGACATTCTGGCGCGGTTCGGGCTGCGCCATACCCCTAACGAAACATTGCTTGCCCGCTGGCAGGCGCTTGTCACCGAACGTCTGGCCGCAATCGGCCTTTGACTGGCCGTGGCCCCCAAGAACTGATCGAGGAATTGACACATGACCACTCTGCGTCGGCTTGAAAGCTATGTCTGTGGCAGCTGGACCCCCGGCGCGAAGGACGGGCAGACCCTTCTGGATGCAGCGACCGGTCAGCCCGTCGCCCTGATCGATTCAACCGGTGTCGATTTTGCTGCGACGCTGGCTTACGGTCGTGAGGTTGCCGGAGCAAAGCTGCGCGCCATGACCTTCCATGACCGCGCCGCCATGCTCAAGGCGCTGGGTCTGGCGCTGATGGGCATGAAAGAGGAATTCTACGCCGAAAGCCTGAAAACCGGCGCGACCCGCACCGATGGCTGGATCGACATCGAGGGCGGCATCGGCACGATGCTGACCTTCGCCTCGAAAGGCCGCCGCGAACTGCCCAATACCCGCGTGCTGACCGATGGGGATGTCGAGACGCTCAGCAAGGATTCGACCTTCAGCGCCCAGCATATCCTGACGCCGCTGCAGGGCGTCGCGGTCCATATCAACGCCTTCAACTTCCCGATCTGGGGGATGCTCGAGAAGATCGCGCCGACGCTGCTGGCGGGCGTGCCCTGCCTCGTCAAGCCGGCCTCGCAGACCGCCTACCTGACCGAACTGATGGTGCGCCGCATCATCGAGACCGGCATCCTGCCCGAAGGCGCGCTGCAGCTGATCTGCGGCTCGGTCGGCGACCTGCTGGACCATGTCACGGGGCAGGACGCGGTGACCTTCACCGGCTCGGCCTGGACCGGGCGCAAGCTGAAATCGCACAAGGCGATCGTCGAGAACTCGGTGCGCTTCACCATGGAGGCGGACAGCCTGAACGCCGCCATCCTCGGCCCCGACGCGGTCGCGGGCACGCCGGAATTCGACCTTTTCGTGAAGGAGGTGGCGCGCGAGATGACCACCAAGGCCGGGCAGAAATGCACCGCCATCCGCCGCGTCATCGCGCCCCGCGCGCAGGTCGAGGCGCTGGTCGAGGCGCTGCGCGTACGGCTGGAAAAGACCGCCGTCGGCCTGCCGGGGGATGAGGCGACCCGCATGGGCCCGCTGGCGAGCTTCGAGCAGCGCGACGAGGTGCGCGAGCGCATCCGCGAATTGCAAGCCGATGCCGAGATCGTCGCGGGCAATCCCGACGAGGTCCGCCTGTCCTCGGGCGATGCCGAGGCCGGTGCCTTCCTGAACCCGGTTCTGCTTTACGCCGACAAGCCTTTCGCCGCGAAGAATATCCACGATGTCGAGGCCTTCGGTCCCGTCTCGACCCTGATGCCCTATGACGATCTGGGCGAGGCGGTCGAGCTGGCGCGGATGGGCAAGGGCTCGCTGGTTTCCTCGGTCTTCACCGATGATCCCAAGGTCGCCGAAGAGGTGGTGATCGGGGCCGCGCCCTTCCATGGCCGCGTCATGATCGGCAACCGCGCCTCGGCCAAGACCTCGACCGGGCATGGCTCGCCTCTGGCGGCGCTGGTCCATGGCGGTCCGGGCCGTGCCGGTGGCGGCGAGGAAATGGGTGGCATGCGCGGCGTCAAGCATTACATGCAGCGCACTGCCGTGCAGGGCGTGCCGCGCCTGCTTTCGGCAGTGACCGGGCGCTGGATCGAGGGCGCGCCGGCGCAGCAGGGCGTGCATCCGTTCCGCAAGTCCCTGGCCGAGCTCAGCATCGGCGACCAGCTGGTGACCGCGACCCGCACCATCACCCGCGAGGATGTCGAGCATTTCGCCCATTTCACCGGCGACACCTTCTATGCCCATATGGACGAGGTGGCGGCCAAGGCGAACCCGTTCTTCGACGACCGCGTGGCGCATGGCTACCTGATCGCCTCCTTCGCGGCGGGCCTCTTCGTCGAGCCCAATCCCGGCCCGGTGCTGGCGAATTACGGCGTCGACAACCTGCGCTTCCTGACCCCGGTCTATTTCGGCGACACGCTGCAGGTCCGCCTGACCTGCAAGGAGATCAACCCGCGCGCCAATGCCGAGCATGGCGAGGTGCGCTGGGATTGCCAAGTCTCCAACCAGAACGGGGCGGTGGTCGCGCAATATGACGTGCTGACCATGGTCGCCAAGACTTGGCCCGCCGTCGCCCAGGCTGCGGAATGAGCCGAACCTATGCCTGGGACGGCATCGTCCCGGTGATCGATCCCGCCGCCTTCGTGCATCCCGAGGCGGTGGTGATCGGCGACGTAATCATCGGCCCGACAGTTTATGTCGGGCCGGGTGCCGTTTTGCGCGGCGATTTCGGGCGCATCATCCTGCAGGCGGGCTGCAATGTACAGGAGACCTGCGTCATCCATGCCTTCCCCGGCAAGGATGTCGTGGTCGAGGAACTGGGCCATATCGGCCACGGCGCCGTGCTGCATGGCTGCCAAATCGGGCGCAATGCGATGGTCGGCATGAATGCCGTGGTGATGGATGAAGCGGTGATCGGCGAGAATACCATCGTCGCCGCTATGGCCTTCGTGAAGGCGGGAGCGTGGATCCCGGCGAACAGCTTGGCCGTTGGCTCGCCCGCGCGCGTGGTACGGGAACTGTCTGCCGAGGAAATCGACTGGAAACGGCGCGGCACGGGCGTCTATCAGCAGCTTGCGCTGGAGGCGCGGGACAAGCTGAAACCGGCAGAGCCGCTATCGGAGCCGGAAACGGATCGGCGCAGGGCCGAGGCCCCGCGCTACGATCCTTTGCTGTTGGAGCGCCGAGGTTTCAGCGAACGGCCTTGATCCCTTCGAGGATCAGGGTTGTCGCCACATCGGCATAATCTTCGCGCGAGATGCGGCCACCCTCGCGGAACCACATATAGACCCAGTTCATCATACCGAACAAAGACATGGTGACCGGGGTCAGCAGGGGGCGCTCGGGATTGTCCAGATCGGGATTGATCTCGCGCAGAACCACCGCGAAATGCCGCACGATGCGCTTTTCAATGCCGAGGATTTCGGCCTTTTGCTCATCAGTCAGGGCCGCACTTGCGTTCAACTGCACCTTGTGCTGGTTATCCGCGCCCTTATAGGCATCAAGCACCGTGCCGACCAGTTTGCGCAGGCGTTGCTGTGGCGGCAAAGCGGGGTCGTCGGCGGCCTCGATAGCCTCTTCGACCTCTTCCAGATGGGTGATGATGATCTCGAAGATCAATTCGCCCTTGCTGGGATAATAATGGTAAAGCAGCGCCTTGGAAACTTGGCCATGCGCGGCGATCTGCGCCATCGAGGCTTTTTCCATGCCCTGTTCGGCAAAAACGGCGGCTGCGCTGTCGAGCAAACCGCGCCGCTTCTCATCGAAATCGACTGCCCGTGTCCGAGCCATGAAATTCCTTTCGACCGCCCTGTTCAGCGTCGGGTCAATGGGACGGGGGCCAACCCCCGACCTTCTCTATTGGTTTCGGCGCGGGCTGTCATGCCCGCGCCGCTTCGTGTTCCTATTCCTTGGGGCGATTGTCGACGACGCGTTTCGCCTTGCCTTCCGAGCGGGCGACGCCGTTCGGATCGGTGACATTGATCTTGGTCGAGACGCCGACCACCGACTTGATGTGATGCGCGAGTTCCTTGGCCGAATGGGCGCGGGCGCTCTCGTCGCACATCGCGGGCGTGCATTCGACATGGACGGTCATGTTGTCCATCCGGCCCGAGCGGGAAAGCTCGATTTGGAAATGCGGCGCGAGGCCCTGACATTTCAGGATCTGCTCCTCGATCTGGGTCGGGAAGACGTTGACGCCGCGCAGGATGATCATGTCGTCGCTGCGGCCGGTGATCTTCTCGATCCGGCGCATGCTGCGGGCGGTGCCGGGCAGCAGGCGGGTCAGGTCGCGGGTGCGGTAGCGCACCATCGGCAGGCCTTCCTTGGTCAGCGTGGTGAACACCAGTTCACCAAGTTGGCCGTCGGGCAGGACCTCGCCGGTGACCGGGTCGATGATCTCGGGATAGAAGTGGTCTTCCCAGACATGCAGCCCGTCCTTGGTCTCGACGCATTCCTGCGCGACGCCGGGGCCCATGATTTCCGACAGGCCGTAGATGTCCACGGCATGCATGTTGAAGGCTTCCTCGATTTCTTCGCGCATCGAGTTGGTCCAGGGCTCGGCCCCGAAGATGCCGATCTCCAGCGAGCTTTCGCGCGGATCGAGACCCTGACGGCGGAACTCGTCCAGGATCGACAGCATGTAGCTCGGCGTCACCATGATGATGCGCGGCTTGAAGTCGTTGATCAGCGTCACCTGACGCTCGGTCATGCCGCCCGACATCGGGACCACGGTGCAGCCGAGCTTCTCGGCGCCGTAATGCGCGCCGAGGCCGCCGGTGAACAGCCCGTAGCCATAGGAGTTGTGCAGCATGTCGCCCGGACGGCCACCCGCCGCGCGGATCGAGCGCGCGATCAGGTTGGCCCAGGTGTCGATGTCGCGCTGGGTATAGCCGACGACCGTGGGCTTGCCGGTGGTGCCCGACGAGCCGTGGATGCGCACCAGCTTCTCGCGCGGGGTGGCGAACATGCCGAAGGGATAGGTCTCGCGCAGGTCCTGCTTCACGGTGAAGGGGAACTTGGCGATATCGGCGAGGGTTTTCAGGTCCTCGGGATGGGCGCCGTTCTCGTCGAAGCGCTTGCGGTAGAAGGGCGAGTTCTCATAGGCATGGCGCAGCGACCATTGCATGCGGTGGAACTGAAGCTCGGCGATTTCATCGCGCGAGGCGGTTTCAATCGGCTCAAGGCCGGCATTGATCGGGGACAGGTCTTGCATGGTTTCCTCCCTATGCAAAATGCGGTCCGGTCAGTCTTCGACCGGCAGGTGGGTGCCCTTGACGGTGCGCGAATGGCCGCGGAATTCGGCCACATGGGCGCCGTCCTGGTTGGTGATGCGAATGTCGTAGATCCCCGAGCGGCCACGGCGCGAGACTTCGCGCGCCTGCGCCGTCAGCCGGTCTCCGATCCGGCCGGGGATGAGATAGGTGATCGCGCAATGCTGCGCGACCGCCATCTGGTTGTAGCTGTTGCAGGCAAAGGCAAAGGCGCTGTCGGCCAGCGTGAACATGTAGCCGCCATGGCAATTGCCGTGGCCGTTGGACATGTCTGCCGTGATGGTCATGGCCAGATCAGCTTCGCCCGGCGCGATGTGATCGAGGCTCATGCCAAGGCGCTGGCTGGCGGAATCGTCGTTCCACATCGCCGCGGCCGAGGCCTCGGCCAGTTCCTGCGGGCTCATCTCGCGGACATGTTTCATTCGCCGATGAACTCCGCCTTGCGCTTTTCGAGGAAGGCGGTGACGCCTTCGGCATAGTCGCGCGAGCGGCCTGCCTTGCGCTGGCAGTCGCGTTCAAGGTCAAGCTGCTCGTCCAGGCTGTTGGTCGCGGCGGCCTGGATCAGCTGCTTGGTCAGGCCGAGGCCCAAGGTCGGACCAGCAGCAAGCTGGGAGGCCAGTGCGGTGGCTTCGGCCAGAAGCGCCTCGTCCTCGACGGCTTTCCAGATCAGACCCCAATCGGCGGCCTTTTCGGCCATAAGCGGCTCGGCGGTCATGGCCAGCGCCTTGGCGCGCGGCTCGCCCAGAATGCGGGCAAGGCTCCAAGTGCCACCGGCATCGGGAACCAGTCCGATCTTGGCAAAGGCTTGAATGAATTTCGCGGATTTCGCGGCCAGCACGATATCGCAGGCAAATGCGAGGTTCGCACCCGCGCCCGCCGCCACGCCATTCACCGCGCAGATCACCGGCTTTTGCAGGTTGCGGATCAGGCGCAGCGTCGGATTGTAGAAGGTCTCCAGCGTGTGGCCTAGATCCGGGGCGGGTCCACCCTTCCTCGGATCGCGGTCGCCGAGGTCTTGGCCCGCGCAGAAGCCGCGCCCCGAGCCGGTCAGAAGGACTGCGCGGACGGCGGCGTCGGAATGGGCGCGCTCGATTCCCGCGCGCAGGGCCAGATGCATTTCCTCGTTGAAGGAATTGAGCTTTTCCGGGCGGTTGAGCGTCAGCGTCAGGACGCCATCGACCAGCGTGGTCAGGACCGTTTCTGTCATTTGGAACTCCCCAGCCTCGCTCTCCCCGAGGCTATTGAAGATTTGTGTTGCATAAACCGACCGGTCGGTCAATGATAATGTTCAAATCTTGGGAGGGGTTCATGTCAGATTTGTTCGAACGCCATCGGCCGATGCTTGAGGCTGCTTTGCAGGCGCTTCGCACGCGCGAATTCTGGACACCTTTCCCCGAGGTTCCCAGCGGTAAGATCTATGGAGAAACCGCGCGTTCCGACGGCGAGGCTGCTTTTGCCGAACTGTGCGGGGCAGCTTTCGCAATCCCCGGTCACCCCGAGGAAACCCATCTGGGCCGCGAGGAATCACCCTTTGGCCCGGTCTTGGGAATCACCTATCCGGCAGCCAGCGCGGCGACGCTGATTGCCGCGTCTGATGCCGCCGCCCCGGCTTTGGCCGAGGCCGGGATCGAGGCGCGTGTGGGCGTCTGCCTTGAGGCACTGGTCCGTCTGAACCGGATGAGCTTCCTGATCGGCAATGCGACCATGCACACGACAGGGCAGGCTTTTGCGATGGCCTTTCAGGCGGGCGGCCCTCACGCGCAGGATCGTGGGCTGGAAGCCGTCGCCGTCGCATTTGACGAGATGACCCGCTTTGCCGGTTCCGCGCGTTGGGAAAAGCCGCAGGGCAAATCCGCGCCCATCGTGCTGGAAAAGAACTGGGCCGTGATTCCGACCGGTATTTCGCTGGCGATCGGCTGCAATACTTTCCCGACGTGGAACTCCTATTCCGGCATCCTTGCGAGCCTCGCATCCGGCAATCCGGTCATCGTGAAGCCGCATCCTGCGGCGATCCTGCCCTTGGCGCTGACCGTGCGCGTGCTGCGCGAGGTTCTGACCGAGGCCGGTCTGCCCGCCGATTCCATCCTGCTGGCCGTGGACCAAGCGGGGGCCGAGATCACCAAGGATTTGGCGACCAATCCGGCGGTACGGTTGATTGACTATACCGGCTCCTCGGGCTTCGGGGATTGGCTGCGAGCCAATGCCTCGCAGGCGCAGATTTTCTCGGAAGAGGCGGGAGTGAACACCGTCACCATCGCCGCGACCGATGACTTTGCGGGCATGTGTGCGAATCTTGCGTTTTCGTTGGCGCTCTATTCGGGCCAGATGTGCACCGCGCCGCAGAATATCTATATCCCGCGCGGCGGGATCACGACCGATCAGGGGCCGAAAAGCTTTGATGAAGTCGCGGTGGGCATCGCCTCGGCCATTGACGCGCTGCTCTCGGACGCGGCCCGCGCGGCAGGGGTCTGCGGGGCCATCGCCAACCCGGCGACGCTGGAGCGTGTGCAAACCGCCCGCGCCACGGGCCGCATCATCCGCGACTCCGCTCCCGTGGGCGAGGGGCGCTCCGCAAGCCCACTGCTGCTGGCGCTTGAGGATGGCGATGCGAGTGCCGAGGAGGAATGCTTCGGCCCCATCGCCTTCCTGATCGCAGTTGACGATGCTGACACCGGCATCACCCGCGCTTCTGGTATTGCGCGGCATAAGGGCGCGATCACGGCGGCGCTTTACGACACGGATGAGGCGCGGATCACCCGCGCTGTCCGCGCCTTCGCGCAGGCCGGGGTGAACCTGTCGATCAACTTGACCGGCAATATCTTCGTCAATCAATCGGCGGCCTTCAGCGATTTCCACGTCACCGGGGCCAACCCGGCCGGAAATGCCAGCCTGACCGATACTGCTTTCGTCGCCAGCCGTTTCCGGCGGGTGATGTGGCGCCGCCCCGCGGCCGCCTGAACCGTTTACATCTGGGAGGAGGAACCCATGATCAAGACCCTGACCACGACCGTTCCCGCCGCGCTGATCGCGCTCGGCCTTGCTGCGGCGGCCCATGCCGACATCAAGATCGGCGCCTCGATCTCGGCCACCGGCCCGGCGGCCTTCCTTGGCGATCCCGAGGCCAAGACCCTCGAAATGCTGGTCAAAGAGCTGAACGCCAAGGGCGGCATCAATGGCGAGAAGGTCGAACTGGTGCTCTATGACGATGGCGGCGACGCCAACAAGGCGCGCACCTTCGCCACCCGCCTGATCGAGGATGACGAGGTCAATGCGATCATCGGCGGCACCACCACCGGCGCCTCGATGTCGATCCTCGCCGTGGCCGAGGATGCCGAGATCCCCTTCATCTCGCTGGCCGGGGCGATCGACATCATCCAGCCGGTCAAGCCCTATACGTTCAAGACCCCGCATACCGACCGCATGGCCTGCCAGAAGATCTTCGAGGACATGAAGAAGCAGGGCATCGCCAAGGTCGGCCTGATCTCGGGGACCGACGGTTTCGGCGCCTCGATGCACGCACAGTGCAAGGACGTGGTCGGTGAATATGGCATCGAGATCGTCGCCGACGAGACCTATGATCCGAAAGACGCCGACATGACGGCGCAGCTGACCAAGATCAAGAACGCGGCGGGCATTCAGGCCGTGCTGAACCCCGGCTTCGGCCAGGGCCCGTCGATCGTGACCCGGAACTACAAGCAGCTGGCGATCGACCTGCCGCTCTACCAGTCGCATGGCGTCGCCTCGGACGGCTTCATCGAGCTCGCAGGCAAGGACGCCGCCGAGGGCGTGCGCCTGCCGGGCACGGCGCTTCTGGTCGCGGACCTGCTGGCCGATGGCGATGCGCAAAAGTCGGTCGTCGCGGCCTACAAGGCGGCCTATGAAGCGAAATACAAGATGCCGGTCAGCACCTTCGGCGGCTATGCCCATGACGGCTTCGCCCTGATGGTCGAGGCGATCACCAAGGCCGGCAGCAGCGAACCCGAGGCAATCCGCGACGCGCTCGAAGGCATCACCGGCCTTGCCGGGACCACCGGCGTCTATGCCATGTCCGCCGAGGACCACCTGGGGCTCGACCTGTCGGCCTTCCGGATGCTCGAGATCAAGGACGGCGGCTGGACCATCGTCGAGTGATCGTCGAGGTGGCCCCGCAAGGGGCCGCCTTCCGCCCGGAGCCCTGAAGAGAAGGACCCCAGCATGTCCGAGTTCCTGCAGTTCCTGTTCTCGGGACTGACCGTGGGTGCGGTCTATGCGCTTGTCGCGCTTGGCTTCACCATCATCTACAACGCCTCGGGCGTGGTGAACTTCGCGCAGGGCGAATTCGTCATGCTGGGCGGCATGATCACCGTCTTTGCCCATGCAGCCGGTCTGCCGCTGCCGCTGGCCGCCCTTGCCGCCATCGCGGCCACGGCGGCCGTCGGTGTCGCGCTGAACAAGCTCGCGATCGAGCCCGCGCGCGGCGCGCCGGTCGTCTCGCTCATCATCATCACCATCGGCGCGTCGATCTTCATCCGGGGCGCGGCGCAGCTGATCTTCGACAAGCAGATCCACAGCTTCCCGGCCTTTTCCGGTGACGATCCGATCCATGTTCTGGGCGCGACGATCCTCACGCAAAGCCTCTGGGCGATCGGTGGGGCCTTCGCGGTCTTTGTTGGGCTGTGGCTGTTCTTCACCCGTACGATCCTTGGCCGCGCGGTGCTGGCGACCTCGAACAACCGCCTCGCGGCGCAGCTTGTGGGCATCAACACGGATTTCGTGATGACGCTGTCCTTTGCGCTCTCCGCCGCCATTGGGGCCTTTGCAGGCGTGCTGATCACGCCGATCACGATGACCTCGTATGATGTCGGCCTCGGCCTTGCGCTGAAGGGCTTCGCGGGCGCGATGCTGGGCGGCATGGGCAATCCCAAGGGCGCCTTCGCGGGCGGGCTGCTGCTCGGCCTTTTCGAGGCGATGACGGCGGGCTACCTGTCCTCGCAATACAAGGAGGCCGCGGCCTTCGTCGTCATCCTCGCGGTGCTGTTCTTCATGCCGCAGGGCCTCTTCGGGTCCAAATCGACGGATCGGGTGTAAGATGCGACTGTCCAGTAAGCACCTGACCCTGATCATCATGGCCGCGCTGATCGTGGCGGCCCCGTTCTTCTTTCCTTCGGGCTATTACTTCCGCGTCGGCGCGTTGATCTTCGTCAATGCGCTGGCGGTCACCGGCATCGTCATCCTGACCGGCTATGCCGGGCAGATCAGCCTTGGCCATGCCGGTTTCGCCGGGATCGGCGGCTATGCCTGCGCGCTCGCCCCGGTGCATTGGGGCCTGCCCCCGGCGCTGGCCGTGGTGCTGGGCGCGGCGGTTTCGGCGGCGCTCGCCTACCTGGTCGGGCGGCCGATCCTGCGGCTCAAGGGCTATTACCTCGGCGTCGCCTCGCTGGGTTTCGGCATCCTCGTCGCCATGGTCCTGAACAATGAGCGCGAACTGACCAAGGGTCCGGACGGGATCGAGGTCGCCGATCTCGGTCTGCGCGGGCTGCTGAAGGACTGGGGGCTGAACCTTTCGAACGGCGAGTTCTGGTATGCCTTTACCGGCCTCTGCCTCGTCATCGGGGCATGGATCGCGCTGAACCTCTTCAACAGCCCGAGCGGACGCGCTTTGCGCGCCCTGCACGGCTCCGAGATCGCCGCCGGAACCGTCGGCATCGACGTGGCGCGGGTCAAGCTGCAGGCCTTCGTGATATCGGCGGTTTATGCCTCGGTCGCGGGCTCGCTGACGGCCTTGCAGAACAAGTTCGTGACGCCCGACATTGCGGGCTTCATGCATTCGGTCGAGATGGTCACCATGGCCGTGCTGGGTGGGGTCGGCTCGGTGCCGGGCGCGATCCTCGGCGCGGGCATCCTGACGCTGCTGCCGCAGGTGCTGACGGTCTTTGCCGAATATGAGCAGCTGATCCTTGGGCTTGTCATGATGCTGGTGATGATCTTCCTGCGCGAGGGGTTGGTTCCGTCTATCCTGCGCAAGATCCGGGGGAGGGGCGAATGAGCCTGTTGCAGATCGAGCGCCTCGGCATCGCCTTTGGCGGGCTGCGCGCTGTCCATGACGTCAGCTTTTCCGTCGAGCCGGGCGAGATCGTCTCGGTCATCGGCCCGAACGGCGCGGGCAAGACCACGCTTTTCAACATGATCTCGGGGGTCTATCGCCCCGGTTCGGGCAAGGTGCGCCTGAAGGGCGAGGACGTGACCGGGATGGAGCCGTTCCTGCTGGCCGCCCGCGGCATGTCCCGGACCTTCCAGAACCTCCAGATCTTCCAGAACATGACCGTGCTGGAAAACGCCATGGCCGGGTTCCACCTGCAGGAGCGCGGCCCCGTGCTCGCGGACCTGCTGAACCTGCCCTCGTCGCGCAAGCGCACCCGCATGGCCGAGGAGGGGGCGCGCGCGCTTCTCGCCCGCGTGGGTCTTGAGCGCGCCGCCGACCGCGAGGCCGGGAACCTCTCCTATGGCTCGCTCAAGCGGCTGGAGATCGCCCGCGCGCTGGCGATGAATCCCGCCGTCCTGCTGCTCGATGAGCCGGCCGCCGGCTGCAATGCCGTCGAGACCGAGGAAATCGACCACCTGATCGCCGAGGTCGCGAAATCCGGCGTCGCCATCCTGCTGGTCGAGCATGACATGAAGATGGTCATGCGCATCTCGAATCATGTCGTCGTGCTGGATCACGGCGAGAAGATCGCCGAAGGCCCGCCCGAGGCGGTCAGCCGCAACCCGGCGGTGATCGCCGCCTATCTGGGCACGGAGGCCGCCGATGCTGACCGTTGAGGGACTGCGCTCGCGCTACGGGCGCATCGAGGTGCTGCACGGGCTGGACCTGCATGTCGACAGCGGCGAGATCGTCACCGTTGTCGGGGCGAATGGCGCGGGAAAGACCACGCTTCTGCGCTGCCTGTCCGGGGTGCAGCCGGTCTCGGGCGGCAAGATCACCTTCCGCGGCGAGGCGCTGACCACCGTCCCCGCCTACAAGCGGCTGTCGCGGGGGCTGGCGCAATCGCCCGAGGGGCGGCAGATCTTCACCAATCTCTCGGTCGAGGAAAACCTGCGGCTCGGGGCCTTCCTTTACAGCGATGCGCGCGTGGACAAGGACATGGAAGACGCCTTCCAGATGTTCCCGATCCTGCGCGAGAAGCGCAATCTGGCGGCGGGCGGCCTGTCGGGCGGCCAGCAGCAGATGCTGGCCATGGCCCGCGCGCTGATGGGGCGGCCAAGCTGCCTTCTGCTTGATGAGCCCTCGATGGGGCTTGCGCCGATCATCGTGCAGCAGATCTTCGATGTGGTCAGCGGCCTGAAGGCGCTTGGCGTCACCGTGCTGCTGGTCGAACAGAACGCCTTCGGGGCGCTCAAGATCGCCGACCGTGGCTATGTCATGGAAACCGGCCAAATTACCATGCAGGGCGCGGCGGCGGAACTCATCGCCGATCCCCGCATTCGCGAAGCTTACCTGGGAATTTGAACATGTCCGTCGTCACCATTGCCCGCCAAGGGGATATCGCCACCGTCACCGTGGACAACCCGCCCGTCAACGCGCTGGGTCTGGCGCTGCGCCAGGGGCTGTGGGACGCGGTCGCAACGCTCGACGCCGATCCGGCGGTGCGCGCCGTCGTGCTGATCTGCGCCGGCCGCACCTTCATCGCCGGGGCGGATGTCACCGAATTCGGCAAGCCCCCGGTCGAGCCGCACCTGCCCGACCTCGTGGCCCGGATCGAGGCGGCCGAAAAGCCCTGGATCGCGGCGATCCACGGCTCGGCGCTTGGCGGCGGCTTCGAGGTCGCGCTGGGATGCCGCTTCCGCGTCGCCCTGCCCGAGGCCTCGGTCGGCCTGCCCGAGGTGACCTTAGGCATCATCCCCGGCGCGGGCGGCACGGTGCGCACGCCGCGCTTGTGCGGCGTCGAAACGGCGGTCGACATGGCGACGACCGGCAAACCCGTGCGCGCGCCGAAGGCGCTGGCCGCCGGTCTGATCGACGCGGTGATCGAGGGCGATCTACTGGCCGGCGCGGTCGAATTCGCCCGCGCGGCGATCGCGCAACCCTTGCCGCTGCCGGTCTCGCAGCGCGGGACCGCGGCCCCCGAGGCAGGCTTCTGGGCCGAGGCCGAGGCATCCGTCGCCAAATCCGCCAAGGGCGCTGTCGCGCCGCTGCGCGCGCTGGCCGCGATCCGCAAGGCCGCCGAGGCGTCCTTCGACGAGGCGATGGGCTTCGAGCGCGAGACCTTCCTCGAACTGCGCGGCACCGAACAGGCGGCCGCCCTGCGCGCGGTCTTCTTCGCCGAGCGCGCCGCGCCGCGTCCCGCCGCCCTGCGCGATGTCGCGCCCCTGCCGCTGAAGACGGTCGCGGTGATCGGCGGCGGCACGATGGGCGCGGGCATCATCGCCGCGCTGCGCGATGCCGGGCTGCCGGTCATCCTGATCGAGCGCGACGACGAGGCCGTCGCGCGCGGCCTCGCCAATGTCGCCAAGGTCTTTGACGGCGGGGTCAAGCGCGGCAAGCTGTCCGAGGCCCATGCCCGGGCGCTGAAGGACGGCGTCACCGGCACCACCGATTACGCCGCGTTGGCCGATGCCGACATGGTGATCGAGGCCGTCTTCGAGGAAATCGGCGTCAAGCGCGCGGTCTTTGCCCAACTCGGCGCGGTCTGCCGCCCGGACGCGGTGCTGGCGACGAATACTTCGTATCTTGACCCCCGCGCCATCGCCGAGGGCCTGCCGAACCCCGCGCGCTTCATCGGGCTGCATTTCTTCAGCCCGGCCAATGTGATGAAATTGCTGGAAATCGTGCCGACCCCCGAGACCTCGTCCGCGACTCTCGCGACCGGTTTCGCGCTTGGCCGGCTGCTGAAGAAGATCCCGGTCCAATCGGGCATCTGCGAGGGCTTCATCGGCAATCGCATCCTCAAGCGCTACCGCGCCGCCGCCGAGGGGCTGGTGCGCAAGGGCGTGCCGATCGCGCGGATCGATGCCGCGATGCGCGGGCATGGCCTCGCCATGGGGCCGTTCGAGGCGCAGGATCTCGGCGGGCTCGACATCGCCTATCTGCAGCGCGAGGGCGCGCGGGCGGCGGGTCAGGACGTGCCCGAGACGCTGGGCGACATCCTTGTCCGCGCCGGCCGCAAGGGCCAGAAGACCGGCGGCGGCTGGTATGATTACGCGGCCGGCGAGCGCAAGCCGCTGGTCTCGGATCAGGTGGCGGAACTGCTCGCCGCCGAGATCGCGCCGCCCTCGGCAATGACCGAGCCCGAGATTGCCGCCGCGCTGGTCGGCGAGATGGCGGCCGAGGGGCAGGCCATCCTCGACGAGGGCATTGCTGCCAGCCCCACCGATATCGATCTGGTCAAGATCCATGGCTATGGCTTCCCGCGCTGGCGGGGTGGGCCGATGTTCGCGACCCGTGCGCGGTTGTGACCGGACGCTTGCCGGGCATCGGGCGGATCGGTTAATCGGGGCTGAGGCCGGGGCTGAGAAAGGGCTGCCATGCTGCATCAGACTGTGACGCTCGGCCTTGACTGCGACCGGGTCAGCAGCCTCGAGGAATATTCCCGCCGGATCGAGGAGGTCTGCGGCAGTTTCCGCATCCATGCGCGCGAAGGCAAGGTGGGTCGCATCCGGGGCTTTGTCGAGGCGCGCAGGCTTGCGCGCTTCGAGGCGGCAGTGATTTCGCTCGACGCCCTACGGGTCGAGCGGGATCAGGCGATGATCCGCCGCGATCCGGGAGAACACCTGTTTCTGCTGCTGCAGCATGCCGGAACCAGCCGGATCGTGCAGCGCGACTGCCAGACCGTCTTGAGGGCCGGCGATGTTTATATCGCGGATTCCTCCATCCCTTCGGAATTTCTCTATGAAACTGCGCAGTCTAGGCAGATTTCGCTGCATCTGCCGCGCGGCGAGGCGGTCCGGCGACTGGGGCCGCTCTGCACCGGCGGGTTGGCGATTGACCGGATGGACCCCCTCTTGCCCGCGATTCAGGGCATTATCACGCGCATGATGATCGACGATTGCGGCGGGGCGGCCTTGTCCGAGGCGCTTATGAACATCCTCACCGCATATTGCCATTCCCGCGCGACCGGCGAGGCGGACCGCACCGCGCTCTTGCATCAGCGCGCGCTCGCGCGCATCGCGGCGCGGGCAGGGGACGCGGCGCTGGATCTGGATGCCTTGGCGGGCGATCTGGGGGTCTCGCGCCGGACCTTGCAGCGCGCCTTCACGCGGCAGGGCGGCTCGGTCACAGGGGCGCTCCTCGCGGCACGGCTGGATCTGGCGCGCTCGCGCCTGGTCGCGCTGAATGATCGGGATCGGGGCGGCATTGCGGCCATCGCCTATGATTGCGGCTTCAACGACCTGTCGCATTTCTACCGGGCGTTCCGCTCGCGCTTCGGGATGCCGCCGGGACAGGCGCGCCACTAGGGCCGCTTCTGGCGCATCGGGCCAAGTCCGGTGGCGCGCGCGCCCAAGACCCATGGCCCGAAATCGGGCAAATTGGCGCGAAACGATCCGGCAGTCATCGGACGGGAGGAAAAACACATGAGCGAATTGAACCTGACTATCGACGGCAAGACCCATTCGGTCGCGGCGCGTTTCGACGTGATCAACCCGGCGACGGGCGAGGTTGCGGGCACCGCGCCGAATGCCACGCTGGCCGATCTGGATCTGGCGGTCGCCGCGGCCAAGACGGCTTTCGTGACCTGGTCGCAGAAATCCGATGCCGAATTGCAGGCCGCCTGCGAGGCGGTCACTGCCAAGATCGGCGAGCATGCCGAGGAGCTTGCCCGTCTGATCACGCTCGAACAAGGCAAGCCGCTGAATGGCCTTGGATCGCGCTGGGAGGTAGGCGGGGCACAGGCCTGGGCCGGATATACAGCGGGCCTGTCGCTGCCCGTGAAGGTCTTGCAGGATGACAATGCCGGCCGCGTCGAAATGCACCGCAAGCCGCTGGGTGTCGTCGGCTCGATCACGCCCTGGAACTTCCCTCTGATGATCGCGATCTGGCATGTCCTGCCCGCCTTGCGCACCGGCAATACGGTGGTGATCAAGCCCTCGCCCTACACACCGCTTGCGACGCTGCGTCTGGTCGAGCTGATGAACGAGGTTCTGCCCGCAGGGGTGGTCAATATCGTCACTGGCGAGGATCGCGAGGTCAATCTTGGCGCGGCGATGTCCAGCCATCCGGACATTCGCAAGATCGTCTTTACGGGCTCGACCGGGACGGGCAAGCGCGTGATGCAATCCGCCGCCGCCACGATGAAGCGCCTGACGCTGGAACTGGGCGGCAATGATGCGGGCATTGTCCTGCCCGATGCCGATCCCAAGACCATCGCCGAGGGTCTGTTCTGGGGCGCCTTCATCAATAACGGCCAGACCTGCGCCGCGATGAAGCGTCTTTACGTCCATGACAGCATCCATGACGAGGTCTGCAAGGAACTCGTCGCCTATGCCGCGCAGATCCCGGTCGGGAACGGGCTGGAAGAGGGTTCGGTCCTTGGTCCGATCCAGAACAAGATGCAGTTCGACAAGGTGGCAGGCCTTGTCGCGGACGCAAAAACCCGCGGGCAGGTGCTGCTGGGCGGCGAGGCGGGCGAGGAACTGTTCTTCAAGCCCACGATCATCTCGGGCCTGAAGAATGGCGATCCGCTGGTCGATGAAGAGCAGTTCGGCCCGGTCCTGCCGGTGATCCGCTATACCGATCTCGATGAAGTCATCGCCGCGGCGAATGACAGCGAGAACGGGCTGGGCGGTTCGATCTGGACCTCGGATATCGAGGCTGGCCGCAAGCTCGCCGCGCGCATGGAATGCGGCTCGGTCTGGATCAACAAGCATGGCATGATCCAGCCGAACGCGCCCTTTGGCGGGGTGAAATCCTCGGGTCTGGGCGTCGAGTTCACCGAAGAGGGGTTGGCGGAATATACCGACATTCAGGTCGTGTTCAGCTGATGACCTGCGCAGGGGTCTTGCGCCTAGGCGCTGACCCTGCGCAACCCATGGCCGCCCGCTCGTCGGGAAAGGGCCGGGACGCCGCCGGTTGGGAGGCCGGCGGCGGTCTTGTTCAGGGGTGAAGCGGCTTCACCAGTTGAAATCGTCGCTGCTGAGCTGGTTGATCGAAATACCCTCGATCACGAGGCGGTCGGTTCCGGCCCTGATCACCACGTCGCTGCCGCTTTGGCTCGCTGCCGCGCGGATATCCGCATAGCTGTCGAAACGGGCGTAATACGAGACGTCGATCTCGTCGTCGCCATTCTCGAAATCGGTGATGCGATCGACTCCGCCGTTGAAATAAAAATCATCCGCCCCCTCACCGCCGGTCATGGTGTCATTGCCGGTGCCGCCATTGAGGGTGTCGTTGCCGTCTGCGGCGGTGATGCGATCTGCTCCGCCCTGACCCGACAGCAGGTCGTCGCCTTCGCCGCCGATGAGCACGTCCCAGCCGCCTCCGGCATAGACGATGTCATTGCCCTCGCCCGCATTGATCGTGTCGCGGCCATTTCCGGACCATGAGCGGTCGTTTCCCGATCCCAGAGTGATGCTGTTATGCCCGTTTCCGGCGCGAACATCGTCATTGCCCTCGCCCGCGTCGATCGTATCCGTGCCATTGCCTGCCCAGATCTGGTCATTGCCACTGCGTCCAAGGACACGGTTGCTGCCCGATCCGGCATCCAGCCGGTCATTGCCTTCGCCGCCATCGACCAGATCATTTCCATCATAGCCGTAAATCGTGTCGTCACCGGACATGCCGTACAGGCTGTCGGCCGCGCTGGTGCCGTTGATGCGGTTGTCGTCGTCATTGCCTCGGATGATCGCCATGGGATTCTCCATCATGTCGGTTCGCGGGCGGCTTTTGACTTGCCCCCATCAGACAGACGAAGCCCGAAGATGGTTCATTCCACGGTCGGACGAAAAACTTCCGGGCCCCGGCATGAAACCGCCGACATGCCGGTCAATATCCCAATGTTTCACGCAGCTTAATCTCGACGCTGCGCAGATGACGGCGCATGGCCTCGGCGGCGCCGGGGCCGTCGCGCTCGGCGATGGCCTCGACGATCCGGTCATGCTCTTCGAAGCTGTGATGTTCGCGCGGGGGGCGCTCGGGATGCACGCGCCGACGGCCCCAGGTGACCGCGCGGCGCACCGCCGTCATCGTATCCAGCAGGCCCAGGAGCAGGCTGTTCTGCGCGGCCTCGCCGAAACTGCGATGCAGCCGGTTGTCCCATTGCTCATATAGCCTCCAGCTCGTCGCAAGGCGGCATTTCTGGGCGCAATTGCGCAGTTCTGACACCTGCGCCGCCGTGGCGTTCACGGCGGCAAGACGGGCGATCTCGGGCTCGAAGGCGACGCGGGCCGCCATCACCTCAAGGGGATTGGTGCGACGGATCATCGCGTTGAGGTCCGTCGGCGTCTCGACCGGGCGATCGCCCATGAACGTGCCCTTGCCGACATGTCGCCAGACCACACCCTGTCCCTGAAGCACCGCCATCGCCTTGCGCAGAGCAGTACGGCCCATGTCCAGCGTCTCGGCCAGTTCACGTTCGGGCGGCAAGCGGCCGTCTTCGCCAAGCTCGGCTGATTCCAGAAAGCCACGCAGCTTTTCGACCGGAGAGAGGGGCATCATATTCTGCATTTGCGAAACCAATGTAAGATTGGTTGTATAATTGCTCGGCCCGTTCTGCGTGTCAATACGTCAGTGATTTAAGGATATTTCTTAAGTTTAGGCCAAGTAGAAAGCAATTCGTTGACAATCATTCCGAATCGAATGCAACATTGGTTTGCATTGGGCTTTGAGGAGAGCCCGAGCGATGGGGAGGAAGAAATGGGTTATCTTGCTGAACGGATCAGGACTGCCGCCGTCATCTCGACACTCAGCCTGACGGTCGCCATTCCGGCGACGGCCATTGCTGATCCGATGCGCGTCGCCTTCGGCGATATTGCGACGGTCGAGACATTGGGCCTCTTGATTGCACTCGAGCGCGCCAAGGAGCAGGGCGTCGAGGTCGAGACGGTCTTCCTGAAAAGCGAGGATATCGCGGCGCAGGCCGTGGTCAGCGGTCAGGCCGATATCGGCATCGGCGGACCCTATGCGCTGCTGCAAAAGGTCAAGGCACCGATCCGGATGTTCCTGCAACTCAGTGAATTGCAGATGTATCCGGTCGTCAATTCCGAGTTTTACAAGGATTGGGCCGATCTGGACGGGCAAGAGATCGCTGTCCATTCCCGTGGCTCGGGAACCGAGGCCATCATGCAGATGATGGCGCAAAAGAACGGCATCAAATATTCCAGCGTCGCCTATGTTCCGGGGGCCGAGGTCCGGACCGGCGCGCTGCTTCAGGGCAATGTCAAGGCGACCATCGTGGATTCCTCGGGCAAGCGCGTGCTTGAGGCAGAGGCGCCGGACAAGTTCACCTTCCTGCCTCTGGGAGATATCGCAGCGACCGATGAGGCGCTTTTCGCCAATACCGAGTATCTCGAAAAGAATGCCAAGGATGCCGAGATCCTCGTCGACTCGATCCTGACGACCTGGCGCGAGATCGCCGCCGATCCTGCCGTCGTGACCAAACTACGCGACCAATACAAGCTCTTGCCAGATGCGACGCCCGAGATGGTGGCCGAGATCGAGCCCTATTTCGCGGGACTCAAGGACGCGCTGCCATTGAATGGCGGCGGTGAGGCCGCGGCGAAAAGCGATTTCGACTTCTATACCGTATCCGGCGCGCTGACGGGTGATCCCAAGGAATTGAAGGTCGAGGATTTCTGGGATCTCGGCATCCTGAACACGGTGGTCGGCCGCATCGGGACCATGTGAGATGGCTTTGATGTCACAGGAAACCAAGCTGGCGCTTCCCCGTGAGGCGCCAACCACCCTCGAGGCGATCCGGCTTTTCGCCGAGAGGCGGCGATCCTTCTGGGTCGTCCTGTCGCTTGCCTGCCTGTTCACCGCATGGGAGATCGCAGGCCGCATTCCGATCAGCTATGCCTTTCCGACATTTTCGGACACGGTCGCGGCCTTTTTCGAGATGGTCGGCGACGGCACGATGATCCGGGCCTATTTCCTGACATTGCAGCCCTTGGTTCTGGGTGTGGTCATCTCGGCCCTGTGCGGGATCGGGATCGGCATCCTGATGGGACTCTCGGACAAGGCGGAATGGCTGCTCGCCCCCGTCTTCATCGTCTTGCAGGCCGCACCCATGGCCGCCTTGGTGCCGCTGGTGACCTTCATCTATGGCATCGGGCTGACGGCCAAGACGCTCGCGGTAATCATGCTGGCCTTGCCGGTGATCGTGCTGAATTCCTATAAGGCCGTGCGGCATGTGAACCCCTCTCTCGTGGATATGTGCCGCTCGTTTCAGGGCTCGCGCAGACAGCAGATCTTCAAGATCATCATCCCCGATGCCTCGCCCGTCCTTTTCGCCGGGCTGCGGCTGGGCGTGGCGGCGGGCTTCATCGGGGTGATGCTCGCGGAATTGCTGATCACGCCAACCGGGATCGGCGATCTGATCACCTATCACCGCTCGGTCGCGAATTACGCGCATATGTACGCAGCCGTCGCCTCGATCATCGCGGTCTCGACCCTGACGCTGGCCGGGCTGCAATGGTTCGAGACGAATATTCTCCGCCCCGAAAAGAGGAGGAAGTGACATGACCATCCAAGCCAGCACTGCCGCTGCGCAATTCGACCCCGAAAGCGTCACCACCGATGATTCTGTCGTCCGGGTCGAGGGGATCTGCAAACGCTATGGCGCTGTCGAGGCGCTGCGCGGGATCGACCTGCAATTCGAGCGCGGCAAGCTGACCACGCTGCTTGGTCCCTCGGGCTGCGGCAAGACCACGCTATTGAAGATCATCGCCGGGCTGATCCCCGCAACATCGGGACAGATCGTCATCAATGACCGCGTGGTGACCGGTCCCGGCCCTGAGCGCGCCTTCGTCTTTCAGGATTTCGCGCTGATGCCCTGGGCCACGGTGCTGCGCAATGTGGGCTTCGGGCTCGAGTTGAAGGGCGTGGCCGAGGGCGAACGCAACCGCATTGCCCGCAATTACATCGAGCAGGTCGGGTTGCAGGGCTTTGAGGACAAATTCCCGCATGAATTGTCGGGCGGCATGCGCCAGAGGGTCGGCATTGCGCGGGCCTTCGCGGTCAATGCCGATGTGCTGCTGCTGGACGAGCCCTTCTCGGCCGTGGACGAACAGAACCGTCGCAAGTTCCAGGAGGATCTGCTCCGACTGGTCGAGATCGAGCGCAAGACCTTCATCTTCGTGACCCATTCGATCGAAGAGGCGGTCTATGTCTCGGACCGGATCGTGCTCTTGTCGCCGCGTCCGGGACGGCTTGCGCGCATCATCGAACCCCGGATCGACCGCTCGGCCAGCCCCGACGAGATCCGCCGCGATGCGGCCTATCTCGATGTCGTCGAGGATATCTGGCAGAGCCTGCGCCATTATGCGGAGTGAGCGGCCATGACAGTCTTTGGTTTCCGCATTCCGATGATGGCCTCGCTGCTCGTCTGGGCCCTGCTGTGGGAAATCGTCGGCCAGCTTGATCTGATCTTCCTGATCCCGCCGATGAGTTCGATCTTTTCTGCGGGGCTGGGTCTTGTGCAGACCGCCTCCTGGCAGAATGCGACCTGGATCACCGTGAAATCCTTTGTCATCGGCATGTCGCTGGCCATCGCGATCGGCGTGCCCTTGGGCGTGCTGATGGGCCGGTTCCGGATCATCGACAATATCTGCGGCCTCTGGGTGAACATGTTCGTCAGCGCGCCGCTTTCCGCGCTGGTCCCGGTGCTGATGATCCTGTTCGGCATGGGCGAGACGACCATCGTCGTCACCGTCTTCCTCTTCGCGGTCTGGATCATCGTCCTGGACGCGCGGGCAGGGGTGATGCAGGTCCCGCAATCTCTGATCGAAATGGCGCGCTCTTACGGCGCGTCGCGCGGGGTGATCCTGCGCAAGATCATCCTTCTCTCCGCCCTTCCCGAAATCCTTGCCGGCATCCGCATCGGACTGATCCGGGGGGTCAAGGGCGTCGTGATCGGACAGATCCTCGTGGCCGTGATCGGCTATGGCGAATTGTTCGAACTTTACTCCAGAAGCTTCGACATGGAGCGCTTCTGGGCACTGACCATCGTTCTGTTCGCGGCGGCCATGCTGCTCTCCGCGATCGTCGAACGAGCCGAAAAACGCATCGAATATTACGCAGGAGCAAGATGATGAACGACATGACCCAGGTGGCGAATTATGCCTTCGCGCCGGAACCCACGCCGACCATTCCGGTCGCGGGCAGCGACGCGCTGTTCCCGGTGCGCCGGATCTATTGTGTCGGCCGCAATTTCGCCGAGCATGCGATCGAGATGGGCCATGATCCGGACAAGGAGCCGCCCTTCTTCTTCCAGAAAAACCCCGATTCCATCGTGCCTCCGGGCGGTGATTTTCCCTATCCCTCGGAATCCAGCGACGTCCATCACGAGATCGAACTGGTCGTCGCGCTGAAATCCGGCGGCGTGGACATCCCGGTCGAAGCCGCGCTGGATTGCGTCTTTGGCTATGGCGTCGGCCTGGACATGACCCGGCGCGACCTGCAGGCGGTGGCCAAGAAGATGGGCCGGCCATGGGAGATCGCGAAATCCTTCGAGGCCTCGGCCCCCTGCAGCGCCATCCATCCGGTTTCCGAGATCGGCCATCCGACCGAAGGCGGGCTGCGTGTCGCCGTCAATGGCGAGACGCGCCAGACCGGGGATCTGAACCAGATGATCTGGAAAGTGCCGGAAATGATCGCCTATCTGTCGCGCCTGTTCGAGCTGAAACCCGGCGACGTGATCTTTGCCGGAACCCCCGCCGGGGTGGGTCAGGTCGAACGTGGCGATCTGATCGAGGGCAGCGTTGACGGGGTGGACAGCATCTCGGTCAAGGTCGTCTGACGCGGCGGCGCAGAAAAAGGCCGCCCGCCAGGACGACGGCGGCGGCCCCCAGCATGACATGGCGCGAGGTCAGGCCCAGCCTTGCCCTCGCGCTACGCCGATATCGCGGATCGAAGAACCGGGTATCGGCCAGCAAAGCTCCAATCAGATTTTCCCGACGCAAGGGCAGTTCGCGCAACCCGCGCCCCTCGCGCGGGTTCAGCGTCTCGATCACCTCGATCAGCGAGCCGGTTTTGGCCAGCACATCGGCGACTTTGGAAGGCTCGCTGCCAAGATGTTCGGCAAGCAGACGATTGCGCAGAGTTGCTATGAAATCGCGGGACCGGGGCGTATCCCCCGCGATCGCCACGTCGCATTCCGTGTCGAAACCCATCGATCTGCGGTCAAGATTGCTTGAGCCCACGCGCAGCAGCCGGTCATCCACGATGCAGATCTTGGCATGGACATAGATCGGATCCTCTGCTTCGTTCATCGGATAAAGGATGCGGAACCGATCATGCCGGTCCAGTTCGCGCATGGCGCGCACCATGCGCGATCGGGTGATATGCATGGCCTGATCCTCTATCGCGCCATAGGCCGCGATGGGATTCACCAGGACAATCTCGGGACCGTCTGGCTCGGATAGCCGCCGCGCGATGGCCCGTGCGATGCTGTCGGCGCAGAAATACTGAGATTCCAAATAGATATGTTCTTTGGCCGAGGCGATCGCGTCCAGATAAAGCTGCTCGATTTCGGCAATCGTCGGCTGATCGCTCTGGGGTGGTTCGGTGCGCGCAATCGCAAGCGGGACGTCGGAAAGGTCCGGCGAAATACTCTTGGGCCAGAGGTCCGCGCCCGGGCTGAACGTCTCGCGCAGGGGCTCGTCATTGGCCCGCAGCCAGCGCTCGCGCGCCAGACGGCTCAGTTCCGCGGCCGCCGGTCCAGAGATCACCGCCGAGGCATCGTGCCAGGGCGGTGCAGGCGTGCCATCGCGCGACAGTCGCCGCGGATCCTCATGGCGATGCGCCGGCCGGTCCCAGCGCCCGTCGGTCATGTCTATGCCCCCGCAAAAGGCCAGCGAGTCGTCAAAAACCGCGATCTTCTGATGATGGCAGGCCCCGATAGGATGCCGGCCGTCAAAGGCGAGATGGATCTGGCCGGGCGCAAGCAACTTCATCTTTGCGCCGGGCAGAACCCGCCCGGGCGCGACCAGCGCCCCGCCGCTCCATTTCAACAGATAGATGTCGAGCCCCTCGCGGGCTTCGACGAGTGCCTCGAGGAAAGGTCCCACCCGGTTGGGAAAACCGTCCGGCGCAAGGCCCTCGTCGTCGCTTTCGCCCGGCAGCATCTCGATCTCGAAATCGAAATCCCATCCGACCATGAGCGCGAAGCGTTCCGCCCCCAGAAAGGCCTGTCGCAGCGCGCGGAAATAGTCCTGCCCGTCGATGATGAAGGAAAAACAACGCGCATCTGCAACGCGCCAACAGTTCCGGCCCGGCCGGAAGGAAAGTTCAGACATTGTCCAATCCGCTTGACCTTTGGTGTTTCCCAACACGCCGGGATCAAGCGGGTTCCAAGCGGAAAGGGATGCCTTTGGGCATCCCCCGCATCAATTCGCCTCGGCCGATCCGTTTGCGGGCGTGCCGGTGCCATGCCCGGCCCGGGCGCGATCGAACTGGGTGGGGTGGACCTGACCCAGCCAGGTTTCCGTCAGGGGCTTGCCGTCACGGGCCAGATAGGCGCGCAGATCGGCGGTTTCGACGCCTTCGGCGGCGATATCGAAGATCAGCCGCCAGCGATGGGTTCCCACGACGGGAAGGGCATAGGATTGCACCAGGCGCACGCCCTCGGGCACCGAGATGTTCGGCGTGACCCCATCCGTCTGGCCCAAGCCGGCCAGGGCCGGCCCCTCGAAGTCGATCGCGAGCTTGAGATGGCCCGCGGGTCGCGGATGACCGGGCACGCCGCCAGCCCCGATCCGCGTCGCGACCGTCTTAGCCAGAGGCTGCGGCACCGGGGCATCCTCCATCCAGGTCAGATCGTAATCAAAGCGCCTCTCCTGTCCCGCGACAGGCTGTTCGGCGGGATTCCAGAAAGCCACGATATTGTCATAGATCTCGTCATCGGTCGGGATCTCGACAAGCTGGATCTGTCCCGGACCCCAATCGCCGCGAGGGGCGATCCAGACCGAGGCGCGCTTTTCGTAGAACACGCCGTCATCCTCGTAATTCTCGAAGCGCCGATCGCGCTGCATCAGGCCGAAACCCTTGGGGTTTTCGGTCATGAAGCTAGAAGTAACGACGCGGGGCGGGTTCATCAGCGGCCGCCAGACCTGTTCGCCATTTCCCATCACCATCATCAACCCGTCCGCGTCATGAACTTCGGGCCGCCAGTCGAAACCCAGCACGCGATTGGTCTCCGAATACCAATACATCGAGGTCAGCGGGCCAATCCCCAGGCGCTCGACGGGATTTCGGAAGAACAGGCGCGAGGAAATCCGCATCGTTTGACCGATGCCCGGCTGGCCCCGCGTGATGTCCATGCGGTAAGCCCCCGCGACCGAGGGGCTGTCCATCAAGGCATAGATCGTGACATCGGCCTCGCCGTCCTTGGGCTTTTCGATGAGGAACTTGGTGAACAGGGGAAACTCTTCGGGCGTGGACATGCCCGAATTGATCGCTAGGCCACGGGCTGACATCCCATATTGCCCGACCGGCCCCGAGGTGCGGAAATAGGATGCGCCCAGAAAGCTGATCCAGTCGGTCTTGAGATCGGGGTCCATCAGCCGGAAACCAGCAAAGCCGGTTCCTTCGGTCAGGTCATGGGCGGGACTGCCCGGGGGGATCTCGAAAAAGCGCGGATCATAGCCGATGCGACGGGCCTTGCCGTTTTCCACGACGCCGACGGTGATCGGGTTGCGGAAATAGGTTCCCAGATGAAAGAACTGGACCGGAACGTCCCCGACCCGAACGGTCGTCTCGGGGCGGAAACGGATCTTCCAATGCGCATCATAGTCGATCCGCTCCAGGACTTCGGGCTGGGCCACGACGGGGGCGACATAAGGTGTCGCGGCCAGATTTCGTGCCTCATCCGCAAGAAGGTCGAAGCTGAAAGGTTGCGACGGACCCAAGGTGGCTTTGAATGCCGAGGTTGCCTCCTGCGCAGCCAGCCTGGCGCCAGATCCGGGCAGCAAGGGTTGGCCGAGAAGCAGGGCGAGGCCCGCGATGCCGGTCAGGACATATGAGCGAAGGCGCAAGGAAGGTCTCCGTGGAAGCGGCCCCGGAAGGGACGGAAATTCGATGCGCCATCGCTAATTGGATCACCGGGTCCGTGGCAAGTGTTTCACGAGCCGAGCCGCGAAAACTCGCGCGTTTTCCATTTCGCGACCGGCATGTTCCGGCGGATCTGCACGCGCGCAGAGCAGCCGCCACCCTGTCCAATTCGACACTGTCCAATTCGACAACTGTTTGGAGAGTAAAACATATAATACGACTACACTACGCTGAGCGACTGGGACGCCGGCGGGTGGTCACATATGTTTGGTAAGTGCGTTCTGGCCGCACGCTGACCTTTCCGGACATGTCCATCTATAGCAGGCGCTCGTGCTTTCACGGGCGTCCGATAGCTCATGTTCGATTGGAAAAAGCATGGCAATCTATAGTTTTGATGCACTTCCTCCTTCGGCATTCACCTCCGGGAAACTGTCTGAATGGCAGACCTCCTATCAGCCCTTTCACGACAGCTACATTTCGCCAAGCGGATCGGGTTGGCAATATGCAAATGGCTTTTTTACCTATTCCCGCGATTTGCTCGTATCCGTTACCGTCGATGACACGGACAAAAACGGCATGACGCTGGATGATTATGACCATGGCGAAACCACCCAGAGACTGGTCTCGTCCTTTTTGGGATACCCCGCAGGGACTGTCATTGAGGATGAGTTCGAGATAGCGCTGCGGGCGACCGTCGATGGCGAGAGCCGGGAATACCGCCTTGTTGCCCTGGGCGTGAATGACGGCAAGATCGCGGGCTATACCTTTCAAGGCGAATGGCCGCCCGAGGGCGTCGCGCTATACCCGAACTATACCGGCACGGGCGACAGTGATTATCAGGAAATGCCGCAACCCGTCGCGCCGTCGTTGCCGGCACCCTGCTTTGCCCGCGGCGTGATGATCGCGACCCCTCGCGGAGAGGTCGCCATCGAAAATCTGCGGGCGGGAGATCTGGTGCTGACGCAGGATCATGGGCTTCAGGCGATCCGCTGGATCGGATCCGTGCAGATTGGCGCGGCGGATCTGCGCGCGATGCCGAACATGCAGCCGATCCGGATTGCCGCCGGCGCGCTTGGCTTGAACAGCCCGGCACGGGATCTCGTGGTTTCGCCGCAGCATCGCATCCTGCTGCGCTCGCGCCTTGCGCAAAAGCTTTTCGGCGCATGCGAGGTTCTGGTCGCCGCCAAGCAATTGCTTGCCCTCGGGGGCGTGACGATTGCCACGGATATTCCCGAAGTCGAGTATTTTCACCTGCTGTTCGACCGGCACGAGATCGTGACCTCGAATGGGGCGGCCACGGAATCGCTTTATCCGGGCGGTGCGGCCCTGCGCGCGGTTGGGCCTGCGGCGCTGGCCGAAATCCACGCGCTCTTTCCTGCATTGCGCGAGCCGGGTTTCTTGCCTCAGGCCGCGCGGATGATCCTGGCGGGCAGACATGGGCGCAATCTTGCCGCGCGCCATGCCCGCCGGGCCGAGCCGCTTCTGGCCTGACGCCGCGATCCCTTCAGCCTCGGATCAGGCCCGTCAACACGGGCACCAAGGTATCCGCGCGAAACGGTTTCTCGATCACTGGCGCATTCGGGTAATCCGGCGGTAGATGCTGACGTCCATAGCCCGAGACGAAGCAGAAAGGGATCTGCCGACTGCTCAAGGCGCTGGCGACACGGTCCACCGGCTCGCCGGAAAGGTTGCCATCGAGCAGGGCAAGATCGATCTGGGGTCCGGTTTCAATGGCGCTCAAGGCCTGACCGATGGTCCGGGCGATATCGATGCGGCCTGCCCCGGCGGCTTTCAACTCGTGACTGATATCAAGCGCGACCAGGGGCTCGTCCTCGACCACCAGAACGTTTTGTCCGCCCAGTTCGCGTGATCCCGCCTGCGGGCGGGCCGAGCTTTCCGCTGCGGCGGTGCAGGTGCTGGTCGTGGTCGAAAAACCATGCGGCAGGGTGATGGTCCAGACCACCCCTTCGGGACGCCATTCAACCTGGACTGTATCGGCATCGCCTCCGGCGCTGGCCTGAATCAGCGTCGAGCCAAAGCCGCTGCGCGAGGGAGGAACCACCGTCGGCCCGCCCGATTCCCGCCAGGTCAGGACCAACCGGCCCTGTCTGATTTCCCATTGCAGGCGGACCTCGCCCTCGGGGACAGAAAGCGCGCCGTATTTAGCAGCATTCGTGCCCAATTCATGCAGGCTCAGGGCGAGCCTGAGCGTGTTTTCGGGGGAAAGCTGCACCGCCGGACCCTTGCGGTGCAGTCTCGCGGCATCAAGCGTGCCGCTGCGCACCAGTTCATCGATCAGCTGATCCAGCGGCGCGCTGGTCCAGTTGATATCCGACAGGATCGAATGGGCGCGCGACAATGCCAGCAGCCGACCAGTAAAACCGCGCTCGAACCCGGCCAGATCCGCGGATTGCCGCAGGGTCTGACGCGCGATGGCCTGAACATTGGCCAAGGTGTTCTTGATGCGATGGTTCAACTCGCCGACCAGCAGGTTGCGGACCTCTTCGGCGCGGCGCCGCTGGGTGATGTCGAGGATCTGGAGCGACAGCGACAGATTGCCATCGACGGGGTCCTGCAGGATCGAGCCGTGGAGTTCGCAATTCAGGCTGTCGCCATCGGCGGTCACGGCAAGAACTTCGGCGCTGTGACGCGGGGCGGGGCTGTCGCTGTTGAGCCAGCTTTCAAGCATGGCCGCCGCATCGGGGTCGAGCCAGTTGCAGGCACCAATTCTGCGTCCCAGCATCTGCGGGGCGTCGAGCCCGAACATCCGCTCGGCACCCTTGGACCAGGCCCGGATGGTCAGGCCGGGATCGCATTCGACCAGCGCAAGCGGAGAATTATCGGCATGGGCCTTGAGGCGCGAGATGGCGATATCGCGGTGATGCGCAATGACCCGCAATTCGTCACGCTGGCGGGCAAGCTCGCGGGCCTGCTGGCCGATGCGGAAAAACACCTCGGCCTTGGATTTCAGCACGAGGGGGTCCAGCGGTTTGAAGATATAATCGACCGCGCCCGCCTCATAGCCGCGGAAATGCCGCCTTTCGTCGCGATCCGCGGCGGTCACGAAAATGATCGGTATCCCCCGGGTCCGCTCGGCGCCGCGCATCAGTTCGGCCAGCTCATATCCATCCGTCTCGGGCATCTGCACGTCCAGAAAGGCCAGCGCGTAATCATGCACCAGCATCAGTTCCAGGGCCTCGGCGGCCGAAGACGCGAAATCCATTACCAGCCCATCGCGGCGCAGCAGGGCCTCTAGCGCGATCATGTTCTCGCGGATGTCGTCGACGATGAGAAAGCGGATCGGATTATGTGGCATGTTGAACCTCTTGATGGGCGCTGCGACGCCAAATACGTTCCCTCTCGTTGAAGGCCGAGAAGGCGGCCGAATGATCCGAGAAGCGCAGCGTCTCATGCGCGCCAAGTCCCAGGAAGCCGCCCCGCACCAGCGAGTCCGAAAATAGCCGAAGCGCGCGGTTCTGCAACTTGTCGTCAAAATAAATCAGTACGTTGCGGCAGGAGACGAGGTGAACCTCTGAAAACACCTCGTCGGTCGCCAGATCATGCTCGCTGAAAACCACGCGATTTCGCAAGCTGCGGTCGAAAGCGGCGTGACCGTAGGCGGCGGTGTAATGATCAGAGAGCGAGGCCCGACCCCCCGCCTTCTGGTAGTTCGCCGAGAATCCCGGAAGCCGGTCGATCTCGTATATGCCGGCAGCCGCCTTGGCGAGCGCGCGGCGGTTGATCTCGGTGGCATAGAAGATCGTGCGGTCCAGAAGCCCCTCTTCGCGAAAGAGGATCGCCATGGAGTAAAGCTCTTCGCCATTGGCGCAGCCCGCGACCCAGACCTTGAGCGAAGAAAAGGTTCGCAGATGCGGCAGCACGTCATGGCGCAGCGCGCGGTAATAGGCCGGGTCGCGGAAAAATTCGCTGACCTGCACCGTCATGGCGTCGATCACTTCGGGCAGAACCGCGGGATCGTGCAGCAGCCGGGATTGGACCTGCGAAAGCGTTTCGCATCCCAGCCTTTCCCGCACGACCTCGGCGCGACGCACCAGCGAAGCGCGGGAGTAGGACCGGAAATCGTAATGGTAACGTCGATGGAGCGCCTCGAGGAACAGGTCCATTTCGATCTGATCGACCGATTGGGTCGGGACCGGCATCGTGTTCATCGCGGCATCCAGACACGGGCAAGCGACAACAGCTTGCCGATTTCGATGGGCTTCGAAAGATAGTCGTTTGCACCTGCCGCAAGGCATTGGGCCTGATCATCCGCCATCGCCTTGGCGGTCAGCATGATGATCGGCAGGGAACGCCAGCGCTCGATCTTGCGGATCTCGCGGGTCGCGGTCAGCCCGTCCATCTCGGGCATCATGACGTCCATCAGCACGAGGTCGATCGGGGGCGCGCCCCCATCGGCCACACGGCCCAGAATCTCGAGCGCCTCGCGTCCGTTGCGGGCGATCTGGACCTCGGTGCCATGCGGCTCGAAGATCCCCGTCAGGGCATAGACATTGCGGATGTCATCCTCGACGACAAGGATGCGGCGTCCCTCGAGCAGGTTGTCGCGGCTGAGCGAGGTCGTCAGCATCTCGCGCTGGCGCGGCGGCAGGTCCGAGACCACCTGATGCAGGAACAGCGTCACCTCGTCGATCAACCGCTCGGGGGATTTCGCCCCCTTGATGATGATGGATTGCGAATAGCGGCGCAGGCGCAATTCCTCATCGCCGTCCAGTGCCCGGGCGGTATAGACGATCACCGGCGGAAAGGCGCTGTTCTCGTCGGCATGCAACTGCTCCAACAGGTCGAAGCCAGAGGCATCGGGCAGCGTCATGTCCAGAACGATGCAGTCGAAGCTGGATTCCCGGCAGGCCGCCAGCGCCTCGGCCGCGGTCGTCGCGCCGATGGTTTCGACATGCTCATTGCCCAGAAGGGATTTCAGCCCGTCCAGCTGGGCGGGGTCGTCCTCGACGATCAGCACCCGACGCATCGGCCGGGCATTCTGTTCGCCCAGATCGCGGATCATCCGGCTGAGCGCGGCCCGCTCGACCGGCTTTACGAGGTAGCTCACCGCGCCTTGCGAAAGCGCATCTCGGGTGAAGTCATTGGCCGAGACGACATGGACGGGGATATGCCTTGTCGCGACATCCCGTTTCAGACGGTCCAGAACCGACAGGCCGGTGTGATCGGGCAGGCCCATGTCCAGAACGATGCCAAGCGGCAGATAGCGATGGGCCGCGCGCACCGCGTCATCCGCCGTTCCCACGACGATGCCGCTGAAGCCCAGTTCGCGGATCACGTCCAGAACCAGACGGGCAAAGCGCGCGTCGTCCTCGACGATAAGGATCGTCCGACCGGCATCGGGATTGGTCCGGTCATCCTCGATCCCCTCGATCGCGGCGGGTTCGGCCTGCAGGTTGACCGGCGCGGGCATTGTCGTCGCAGGTCGCGGGGCAGGTCTCGGAGCAGGGGGCGAGGGTGGCGCCGCACGCTCAGCCGCTCCCGCCGGATCGCGGGGCACCGAAATTGCGAAGGTGCTGCCCTTGCCCGGCTGACTCTCCAGGCTGATCCGTCCGCCCAGCAGCCCCGCCAACTCGCGCGAGATCGAAAGCCCGAGCCCGGTTCCGCCATATTTGCGCGAGATCGTTCCATCGGCCTGATGGAAAGCTTCGAAGACGCTGTCCTGCTCTGCCTGGGCGATGCCGATGCCCGTATCGCTCACGGCAAAGGTCAGGTCGTCGCCCTGACGGTTGGCGCGCAGCGTGATGCCGCCATGATCGGTGAATTTCAACGCGTTCGACATGAAATTGCGCAGGATCTGGTCCAGGCGTGCGGGGTCGGTCTGGATCTCGCTCAGGCCGGGTTCGATCTCGACCTTCAGCTCAAGCCCTTTCTCGCGGGCTTGGGCCTCGAACTTGCGCACGAGCCGCAAGATCATGTCACTGGGCGAAACAGCCTCGAGGCTCACATCCAGACGACCGGCCTCGATCTTGGCCAGGTCGAGAATGTCATTGATCAGCGTCAGCAGATCCTGTCCCGCGCTTTCGATCGTATCGGCCCAGCGAACCTGTTCGTCGGTCAGGTTGCGGCTGCGGTTTTCGCCCAGAAGCCTGGCCATGATCAGCAGCGCGTTCAGCGGCGTGCGCAACTCATGCGACATATTGGCGACGAATTCGGACTTGTAGCGGCTTTCGCGTTCCAGGCGCTCGGCCTGCACGACCAGTTGCCGACGCGATTGGGCAAGCGCGTCGCGCTGTTCCTCAAGCTGCTGGGTCTGGTTTTCAAGCTGGGCGTTCTGCTGCTCGAGTTCGGCCTGCTGCAGGGAGAGGCGGCTTTCGCTTTCCTGCAAGGCATGGGTCTGCTCTTCGAGTTCTTCATTCGTGGCCGCAAGCTCTTCGGCCTGACGACGGCTTTCTTCGAGCAGTTCGCCCAGTTCTTCGCGATACCGCGCCGAGCGCAGCGCGATTCCGATCTTTTCGCCGACGCGTTCCAGCAATTCCAGGTGCCGCGCTCCGGGCGGCTGGTCCAGCCCAAGCTCGATGACACCATTCACCTTGCCGGATTCGTGAAGCGGCAACAGGATGGAATAGGCGGCCTTGCCGCGCATCAGGCCGCTGGTCCATCCCAGCGCCTCTTCGGCGGTGCCCTGGATGGTCAAGATGCGGTTCTCGTCGATGGCGCGCTGCAGGTGGCCGTCGGAGCGGGAAAGCACCTCGGGCAGGCGCGACTGATCCGCGCCCCAATCGGCGATGCGGCTGAACCCGTGACCACAATCGGCATAGGCGACGGCGGCCCGGGCCTCGAAGCGGTTGGCAAGGTCGCGCAGCACCCGGCTGCCAAGCTCGGGAATGTCATGATCGCCCTGTAGCAGGCGCGCCGTCTCGACCTGTCCGCGCTGGATCCATGAGGCTTCGGCCAATGCCGTGCGGCTCAGGATCAGTGCCCGCCCCGCGGCACCGAGAAGCAGGATGATGACGCTGGCCAGCAGCCGGTTCAGCGCGGCCACGGTCGGGTCGATCCCGTCCCGGGCCTGAAAAAAGCCGATCGTCGTGAGCACAATCAAGGTCAGTGCGACGGCGACAGGAACCCAAGCACGGCGCGAGGCAAAAGACAGCACCAGCGGGAACAGGTAGATGAGCCAGATCGCCGTGCCGAGCGGCAACATGACGTCGAGCGTAAACACCAGAATGGTTCCCGCGATGATGACGGGATAAAGGGCTCGCTCGGCGATCGGGTTCACGCTGTTCTGCTCCTGTCGAATATTCGGTCTTCTGAATGAACCGATCACCATTATATGGCAACCCGACCAAACGCGACATTTCGTCAGGAAGTTCCAAACTGACCCTAGGTCATCCCCGGCTGCCGCGCCCGCGCCGGAAGAGCCGGGCCTGTGCATAGAGCACTTCCAGGCGCTCCATCCGGTCGCGAGTCGTGGGCCAGTTGCGCTCTTGCACGGCGGCCAGAAAGGTCTCGACGAGAACCAGCAGCGCCACGGTGCTGTCCCAGGCCGAGGGAACCTCGATCTGGGCCGAAAACCGAAAGCGGGCCAGATCCGCTACGGGGCTGGTCCAGGGGTCGGTGAACAGCACGATCTCGGCCCCGCAATCGGCGGCGAGCTCGCAGATTTGCAGGACCCCGGATTCGTAGCGTCGGATGTCAAAGACGATCAGCACGTCACCGCGCCTGAGATCCAGAAGCGCCGGGGGCCAGGCCGAGGACAGTGCCGGGAGCGCCGCCACCCCCGGCCGCACGATGCCAAGCTGGCGCACCAGATAATCCGCGAGCGCATGGGTGATCCGCCCGCCGGTGACCCGCAGCTGGCGTTGCGGATCGGCGAGAAGATCGGCGCAGGCATCGAATTCGGCATGGTCGATCCGGCCCAGCGTGGAGGTCAGATTGGCCAGAACCGCATCCGCAAAACGGTTGAGGATATGGCTGCCCGGCACGCCTTGGGTCCAGCGCTCATGCTTGGCGAGGGGGGATTCCAGCCTTGTCTCGACCTCGTGACGCAACTGGCTCTGGAAATCGGGATAGCCGCGGAAGCCCAGTTTCTGGACAAGCCGCAGAACGGTCGGGGTCGAAATGCCAGCCTCCTTGGCCAGATGCGGCATCGAGAAAAGGCCCGCAACCGGATAATGGCGCATGAGGTGGTCGGCCAACAGCCGCTCGGCCGGGCTGAGCAGGTCATAGCGCGCGGTGATGCGCTGCTCGATCTGTTCGGAACCGGCCGCATCCTGAGGCATCGCGCTTGTCCCTCCGGCCGCGCTGGTGGTTAAGATCGTAACAGCACTGGCGAACTCTGAAAAAATATTGACAGAGCCTGCGGCCCTGCGCCAGCCTGAACCCGCTGGGGAGCGCCGAATGTCTGATCTTGCGTCATTTTTCGGGATTTCATGGTTCGGGAGTCGCGGTCTGTCCGTGCCGGCCCGTTCGGGAGAGGCATGATGCCGGGCTGGGCCATCGCCTATGTCAGGCGCATCGAGGCGCTGAATTATCGCGTCGGTCGGCTGGCGATGTATCTGCTGTTTGTCATCATGGGGATTTTGCTGTGGTCCTCGGTGACGAAGATCCTGAAGGTTCCGTCGCTCTGGACGCTGGAAATGGCTCAGTTCACGCTCGTCGCCTATTATCTGCTGGGTGCGCCCTATTCGATGCAGATGGGCGCGAATGTGCGAATGGACCTGCTTTATGCGCGGATGCCGGTGCGGCGGCAGGCGGTCTGTGACATGTTCACCGTGTTTTGCCTGATCTTCTATCTTGGGGTGATGCTCTGGGGGGCGGTCGATTCCACCGCCTATAGCCTGAGCATCGGCGAACGCGCCCCCAGCGCATGGCGGCCGCCGCTTTGGCCGATCAAGCTGGTGATCTCTTTGGCCTTCTTCCTGCTGCTCTTGCAGGCGGTTGCGCATCTGATCCGGGACGTCGCGATCATCCGGGGTGTCGATATTCCCCTGCCGTTCAAGGGCGGGGTCGGTCGTTGAGCTACGAATTGATCGCCACGCTGATGTTCTCGACCATGCTCCTGATGATGATCACGGGGCAGCGGGTCTTTGGCGCGATCGGCTTTGTCGCGGTGGTCGCGGCGCTGGCGCTTTGGGGGCCGGGCGGGACGGATATGGGCTTTTCCGCCGTGATGAAGGTGATGAAGTGGAACGCGCTGCTGACGCTGCCGATGTTCGTCTTCATGGGCTATGTCATGTCGGAATCGCGCCTCGCCGAGGATCTCTACCGGATGTTCCATGTCTGGTTCGGTCCCTTGCCGGGGGGGCTTGCCATCGGGACGATCCTTCTGATGGTGATGATCTCGGCGATGAACGGGCTTTCCGTCGCGGGCATGGCGATAGGTGCCACCATCGCTCTGCCCGAACTGGTCAAGCAGCGCTATGACAAGCCGATGATCTCGGGGGTGATCCAGGCCGGGTCGAGCCTTGGCATCCTGATCCCGCCCTCGGTCGTCTTGGTGCTTTATTCGCTGATCGCGCGCCAACCCGTCAGCCAGCTTTGGTTGGCAGGCATCGGTCCGGGACTGCTGATGGCCGCGCTGTTCATCGTCTATATCCTGATCCGCACCAAGCTTAACCCGGCGCTTGCCCCTCCCTTGCCCGCCGAGGAGCGCGCCGCAATCACCTGGCCCGAGCGCTTCGCGCTGCTGCGGTCGGGCATTCTGCCACTGGTCATCTTTGCCGCGATGATGATCCCCTTCGTCAAGGGCTGGACATCGCTTACCGAAAGCAGCGTGATCGGCGCGCTTGCCGCTGTCGCCGCCGCCATCATCAAGGGCCGCTTCACAAAGCAGGTCTTCGAGGTCGCCACGCGCCAGACCCTCGCCATCACCTGCATGTTCATGCTGATCATCATGGCGGCGCTGAGCTTCGGCGCGGTCTTTGACGGCTTGGGCGCGGGCCGGGCCATCGAGAACCTGTTCCTGCAGGAAATGCACCTGACGCCGCTGCAGGTGCTGCTGCTGATGCAGGCCTCGTTCCTGATCATGGGGATGTTCCTTGACGATACCGCCATGCTGGTCATCGTCGCGCCGATCTATGTGACCTTGGCGCGCAGCCTAGGATTCGATCTGGTCTGGTACGGCATCCTTTATACCATCACCTGCCAGATCGCCTATCTGACGCCGCCCTTCGGCTATAACCTGTTCCTGATGCGCGCCATGGCCCCGAGCGATTTCACCTTGGGCGTGATCTACCGCTCGGTCCTGCCCTTCGTGATGATCATGCTGCTGACCTTGGTGCTGGTCATCGCCTTTCCCGGCATCGCCATGTGGCTGCCGCATTCGATCTACGGACAATAAAACCAACAGGGAGAATGAAGATGACGACCAGACGAGTTTTCCTGACCTCGGGCGCGCTTGCGGCCGGTGCCAGCGCGCTTGCCGCGCCTGCCATCGCACAGGGCGCGCCCCTGAAATGGCGGATGCAGACCTATGCCGGGGCGACGCTCGGCGCGCATGTCTGCAAGCCCGCGATCGACGCCTTCAACAAGATCGCCAATGGCCAGATGGAGATCGAGCTCTTCTATGCCGACCAGCTCGTGCCCACGGCCGAACTGTTCCGCGCCATGCAGAACGGCACGATCGACGCGGTGCAATCCGACGATGACAGCATGGCGAGCCCGACCGAGGTCACCGTCTTTGGCGGCTATTTCCCCTTCGCGCTGCGCTACTCGCTCGATGTGCCGGCGCTCTTCAACCATTACGGGCTCGATGAGATCTGGAAGGAGGAATATGCCAAGCAGGGCATCCAGCATATCTCGGCCGGGTCGTGGGACCCCTGCAACTTCGCGACCAAGCAGCCGATCAACAGCCTCGAAGATCTCAAGGGCAAGCGCGTCTTTACCTTCCCGACAGCCGGGCGCTTCCTTGCAAAATTCGGCGTCGTGCCTGTCACCCTGCCCTGGGAGGATATCGAGGTCGCCCTGCAGACCGGCGAGCTTGACGGCGTTGCATGGTCCGGCATCACCGAGGATTACACCGTCGGCTGGGCCGAGGCGACCGGGCATTTCCTGACGAACAGCATCTCGGGCGCGTGGATCGGGCATTTCTTCGCCAATCAGAAACGCTGGGACGAGGTGCCCGATCACCTCAAGGAACTGATGAAGGCGGTCTTCGACCAGTCGCACTACTACCGCCAACACTGGTATTGGGCCGGAGAGGCCAAGTTGCGCGTCACCGGCGACAAGATGAAGCTGACCACCATCCCCGCCGCCGAATGGGCGACGGTCGAGGCAGCAGCCAAGGAATTCTGGGACGAAATCGCCGCAGAATCAGAGATCAAGGCGAAAGTCGTCGCCAAGATCAAGGAATATAACGACTCGATGACCAAGGCCGGTCCGCCCTATCGTGACGCGTGACCTGGCCCAAGGGACGCGCCGCTTTGGCGCGCCCGAATTCAAAGGTGAAGAATGCCTGCCAATCTTGATTTCGATGCCCTGAAAGCCGCTGTTGCCAGTGGCGAGGTGGATACCGTCGTGGTTGCCCTGATCGACATGCAGGGCCGCCTGATGGGTAAGCGCTTCCATGCCCAGCATTTCATCGAAAACCCGCATGAGACTCATTGCTGCAATTACCTTCTGGCGACCGATCTCGAAATGGAGACGGTGCAGGGGTACAAGGCGACCAGCTGGGCCTCGGGCTATGGCGATTACGTGATGAAGCCCGATCTTGCGACGCTGCGCCGCGTGCCTTGGTCTCCGGGTACGGCGCTTTGTCTGGCCGATCTTTACGACCATCACGGCGCGCCCGTCCCTCATGCCCCGCGCAATATCCTGCGCCGCCAGATTGATCGCGCCGAGGCCATGGGCTTCACGCCGATGATGGCGACCGAGCTGGAGTTCTTCCTTTTCACCAAGGGCTACAAGGAGCTTTTCGACGACGGCTATCGCGGCCTTGTCCCGACCGCCCGCTTCAATGTCGATTACGGGCTGACAGGGACCTTTGCCGAGGAACCCTTGATGCGCGCCTTGCGCAATGGGCTTTATGGCGCGGGCATCCCGGTCGAGAATACCAAGGGCGAGGCTGAGGCCGGGCAGCACGAGGTCAATGTCAAATATTCCGACGCGATGGATACGGCAGACATGCATGTCATCGTCAAATCGGCCACCAAGGAAATCGCGCAACTTCACGGCCAATCCGCGACCTTCATGGCGAAATACGCCCATGGCAAGGCGGGCTCGTCGAGCCATGTCCACCAGTCGCTGTTCCGGGACGGGGCGAATGCCTTTCATGACCCGGACGCGCCACATGGCATGTCCAGGCTGATGCAAAGCTACCTCGCCGGACAACTGACCCGTGCGCGCGAGTTGACCTATTTCCTTGCGCCATATGTCAACAGTTACAAGCGCTTCGTGACCGGGCTTTTCGCGCCGACCCGCGCGGTCTGGTCCATCGACAACCGCACCGCCGGTTTCCGCGTCTGCGGCGAGGAGAGCCGCGCGATCCGCGTCGAATGCCGCATCGGCGGCTCGGACCTGAACCCCTATCTGGCCTGCGCCGCGCTTCTGGCGGCGGGTCTCGATGGGATCGAAAAGGGTATGGAATTGGAGTCCGCCGTCTCGGGCGACATCTATGGCGCGCAGGCCGCCCGCGAGATTCCCAAAACCCTTGGCGCAGCCGCCGAGACGCTGAACGGCTCGGCCATGCTGCGCGCGGCATTCGGCGATGAGGTGGTCGAGCATTATCTGCATGCCGCCCATTGGGAGCTTGAGGAACAGAACCGCGTCGTGACCGATTGGGAGGTTTCCCGTGGCTTCGAGCGCGCCTGAACGAGGATGAGATGACCCAGACAATCAAGCTGATTTCCCCCGTCAATGGCGAGGTCTATGCCGAGCGCCCGGTCCTGTCCGCCATCGAGGCGCAGGATGCCGTCGCCCGCGCGCGCGCCGCACAAAGCGAATGGGCGGCGCGGCCCTTGGCGGAGCGCATCGGGCTGGTCCAAGCCGGCATCGAGACTCTCAATCGCATGAAAGCTGACATCGTACAGGAACTTGCCGGGCAGATCGGTCGCCCCATCCGCTATGGTGGCGAATTCGGGGGTGTAAACGAGCGCGCGGACTATATGGCAAGCATCGCCGAAGACACCCTTGCTCCGACCGTGGTCGAAGAGAGTGACCGCTTCCGCCGCGAAATCCGGCGCGAACCTGTCGGGGTCGTCTTTGTCATTGCGCCTTGGAATTATCCGTTTCTGACCGCGCTCAACACGATCGTTCCGGCGCTGATCGCGGGAAATACGGTGATCCTGAAACATGCCAGCCAGACCCTTCTGGCTGGTGAACGCATCGCCGAAGCTATGGCGCAGGTCGGAATCCCAGAGGGCGTGTTCCAGAATGTGGTTCTGGATCACGATACGACCGAAGAGCTGATCGCATCCCGCAGCTTCGGTTTCGTGAATTTCACCGGCTCGGTCAAAGGCGGGCAGGCGATCGAGCGCGCGGCGGCAGGGACATTCACCGCGACCGGGCTGGAACTGGGGGGTAAAGACCCCGGCTATGTTCGCGCCGATGCTGATCTGGATGCGGCGGTCGATGGGCTGATGGATGGCGCGATGTTCAATAGCGGCCAATGCTGCTGTGGCATCGAGCGCATCTATGTCCATGAGACCCTATATGACGCCTTTGTCGAAAAGGCGGTCACTTGGGTCAAGGCGCAGCGGCTTGGCAATCCCTTCGACCCCGAGACGACGATGGGTCCGATGGCGCATCGCCGCTTTGCCGAGGTCGTCCGCAGCCAGATCGCGGACGCCATTGCCGATGGCGCGATACCGCTCATCGATCCGGAGGCTTTCCCGGCGGACGATGGCGGGGCCTATCTTGCGCCGCAGATCCTCGTGAATGTGCATCACGATATGCGGGTGATGCGCGAGGAAAGCTTCGGCCCCGTGGTCGGCATCATGCCCGTTTCGGGTGACGATGAGGCCATCGCGCTGATGAATGACTGCGATTACGGGCTGACGGCCTCGATCTGGACCGCCGATCCCGAGGCGGCCTCGGAGATTGGCGCGCGGCTCGAGACCGGCACCGTTTTCATGAACCGCTGCGACTATCTCGACCCGGCGCTTTGCTGGACGGGCTGCAAGGATACCGGGCGGGGGGCCGCGCTCTCGGCGCTCGGTTACCTCTCGGTGACGCGGCCGAAATCCTACCATCTGAAAAAGGTCACGACATGAGCTTGCGCGCCAATTGGTCCTATCCGACCGCAGTCAAATTCGGGGCGGGCCGCATCGCGGAACTTGCCGAGCAGTGCAGGGCCACGGGCATTGCGCGCCCTTTGCTCGTCACCGACAAGGCGCTGGCCGCGCTGCCGATCACGGCGGCGGCTCTGGATGTGCTGGAGGGCGCAGGGCTTGGTCGCGCGATCTTCAGCGAGGTCGATCCCAACCCGAACGAGCACAACCTTGCGGCGGGCATCGCGGCCTATAAGGCGGGCGGGCATGACGGGGTGGTCTGCTTTGGCGGCGGCTCGGCTCTGGATCTGGGCAAGCTGGTCGCCCTGATGGTAGGGCAAAGCATCCCGGTCTGGGATCTCGAGGATATCGGCGACTGGTGGACCCGCGCCGATGCGTCGAAAGTCGCGCCGATCATAGCCGTGCCGACGACGGCGGGGACGGGCTCCGAGGTGGGGCGGGCAGGGGTCCTGACCAATTCCGCGACCCATAAGAAAAAGATCATCTTCCACCCCAAACTGATGCCCTCGGTCACGATCTGCGACCCGGAACTGACCGTGGGCATGCCTGGCGCGATCACCGCCGGAACCGGGATGGACGCATTTGCCCATTGCCTCGAGGCCTATTGCAGCCCGTTCTTCCACCCGATGAGCCAGGGCATCGCGCTGGAGGGAATGCGTCTCGTCAATGAATACCTGCCCCGCGCCTATGCCAAACCGGATGATCTTGAGGCACGCGCCCAGATGATGGCCGCCGCCGCGATGGGCGCGGTCGCCTTCCAGAAGGGACTTGGCGCGATCCATAGCCTGAGCCATCCGGTCGGTGCGGTTTACGGCACGCATCACGGCACCACAAATGCGGTCGTCATGCCCATGGTGCTGGATTTCAACCGTTCGGCCATCGACTCTCGACTTGCTCAGGCCGCCGCCTATCTGGGCATTGCGGGAGGCTTTGACGGGTTCCGCGCGCGGGTGATGGAGCTTCGAGATGAACTCGGCATCCCGGCAAGCCTCACCGCGCTTGGCGTGACGGCGGATCGGCTGGATGAACTGACCGAGATGGCGCTGGAGGACCCGTCCTGCGGCGGCAATCCCGTCGAGATGACGCGCGAGAATACCCGCGCCTTGTTCGAACTCTGCCTCTGAGGCGGAACCAAAATTCGGTGAACAAGGTCAGCGCATTGGTCGCGCAAGCGATGTGAGCAAGGCGCATGGGGTCTGATGACGACCCCGTAGCCGACCGGTCGGAAGATTGGTCGGCGCGAGACGATCTGCGCGACATGCTCGATGCAGTCCTCTATGGCGCGACAGGTGGATGAGAGTGGCGTCTGCTGCCGAGCGCTCCCCTTCGCTTTTCTCGGCGAGATGAAATACGTCGCGATGACGCCGGCAAGCGGATCACGGGCCGGAACCGCCGTTTTTTTGTCGCCCCATTTCCGTGCACGACGCGGATATTCAGGGTTACGGGGCGCGGGCAGACCTGCTGAAAGCCATCCCAGTGGCCTCTCGCAAATCGCGCTAGGTCCTTGCCGATGGCAGCCATGCCGACCCCAAACCGCATGGGTCTTGAAAAGGTCGGACGCTAACCGGGCTCTCAGAGCCTGCCCGCCCACTTGCCGTTTGCCAAAGGGCCGCTATCTTGGCCGCAGGAACAGGCTCGGGATGAGGTCGAAGTGACCCTGCTTTCAATTATTGAACGCAATCCGTTGATCTTTGTCGGCGGATTGTTGCTGGGGCTGATCGTCTTCTTTGAATTGGGGCTGCTGATCGGTCGGCACCGTCGCAAAATCATCGGCGAGGGCGCGGATGAGGGTGCGACGCTTGTCGTCGGCAGCGTGCTGAGCCTGCTGGCCTTCGTGCTGGCTCTGAACCTCTCGAATGCGACATCCCGGCAAGAGACACGGATGAATTCCGGCCTCGAAGAGGTCAATGCCATCGGCACCGCCCTGATGCAGGCCGAAGCCGTTGGCGGCGCGCAGGCCGGTCCCATCACCGAGGACCTCAAGGCTTATCTTGCCCTGCGTTATCGCTTCATCCGCGCCGAGCCTCATTCGGCAGAACTGGCCGAGGTGACGGCGGCTACGGACCAATTGCAGGCACGGATCTGGACCAGTCTGGAACAGCGAGTCGCGGAAAGTCCGACGCCACCGGTCACTTCATTGATGAATGCGTTGAACAATGCCTTCGACGCGACGACGCGGGTGCGGCTTGCGATGGGCTACAAGCTGCCCGCGCAGCTGGTTCTGCTGCTGCTGGTGATGAGCATATTGGGCGGCGCGACGGTCGGCTATCAATTCGGTCTGACCAATCGCAAGGGCCAGTTGGCGGGAATCGTGCTGTCGATTTTATGGTCCACGATCGTGACGGCGATCATTGATATCGGGTCCGGCCGGATCTGGACCTTTCGCACCGATGCGCGGGCCTATGTCTGGGCGATGGAGGGGTTCGACATCGCAGATCAGCCAGTCGTCACCGATTCCGTAAGACCAGCCAATCCGTGATGAGCTCGCGGTGACGTGCGCCGTCAAAGGACGGAAAATGCCCGCCATGGACGACCCGCACCGGCAAGGCCAGCAACCGCCGCATCGACGCGATATAATCGGCGGCGTCGGAATGGTAACAATCCTCGATCAGCGGCCCGTCATAGAGGATATCGCCCGAGATCAGCACTCCGCTGGACTCTTCCCAAAGCGCAATACCGCCGGGGGAATGGCCGGGCGTGTGGATCACCTCGAAGCTGCGGTCGCCCAGATCGATGAGATCGCCATCGGCCAGAAGCCGCGTCGCGGGGGCGGGCGTGACGCCATAGCTTTGCGAGCAGTAGGGCGCGGGCGGCAGGGCGTCGAATATGTTATCGGTCACGTAGGGATCGGCCAGCGTTGCGGCCCGCGAGGGTGCGGCGAGGATATCGGCCTCGGCCGCGTGGCAGAGGCGGCAGTCGAATTCATGATGGCAGCCGACATGGTCGAAATGGGTATGGCTGGCCACGGCGTCCAGGGGCTTTTCGGTGACCAGCGGCACCCATTGCCGCAGGCTGACCACGCCCATGCCGCTATCGACCAGCATGTCGCGGTCGCGGCCGCGCACATGCCATATATTGCAGCGATAGAATTCGCGGATATGGGGCTCGTCGATCCAAGTGATATCGTCGCCGACCCGCCGGGTCCGATACCAGTCCTGCGGCGGGATGCGTCTCATGCGGGTTCCTCGGGCAGGATCACGGCATTGCTGGCATAAAGCGGCAGTTCTGCGCCGGGTTGCGGCTGCGCGCCCTGCGCCAGATGCGCGACCAGCCGCAGATCGGGCGCGGCCAGCGGCTGGAAATGGCAGCGGTGATGCATGCCGAAAAAGGCGGATTCCACCAGCCGCGCCGGGCCGAGCGGCAATTCCCCGGCAAGCCCGATGCTTTCGGGACGCAGGCACAGGACGCCGCGCGCGCCCTCCATCGCAAGCGGCAGGGGGCCGAGGGGGGTCTCGACGCCCTGCGCCCCGGCGCGGGCCGGAATGCGGTTCATCTCGCCCATGAAACCGGCTGAGAACAGGCTTTGTGGGCGCAGATAGACCTCTTCTGGCGTGCCGCAATGCTCGATCCTGCCGTGATTCATCACCACGATACGGTCGGCGACGGCCATGGCCTCTTCCTGATCATGGGTGACATGGACGAAGGTCGTGCCGAGGCGGCGCTGGATCGCCTTCAACTCCTCCTGCATCTGGCGGCGCAGCTTCAGGTCGAGCGCGCCGAGCGGCTCGTCGAGCAGCAGCACCTCGGGCGAGACGGCAAGCGCACGGGCCAGCGCCACCCGCTGCCGTTGGCCGCCCGACAATTCATGCGGGCGGCGCGCGGCCTTGTCGCCAAGGCCGACCATGTCGAGCATCTCCTGCGCGCGGTCGCGGCGGGGGCCGCGCCCGATTCCGCGCATCCTGAGGCCGAAGCCCACATTGTCGAGCAGGCTCATATGCGGAAACAGCGCGTAATCCTGGAACATGGTCGTGGTCGGGCGCTCGCGCGGCGGGACATGGGTCATGTCCTTGCCGCCGATCAGAATCCGCCCCTCGGTCGGGGTGACGAAACCGCCGAGGATCGAGAGCAGCGTGGTCTTGCCGCAGCCCGAGGGACCGAGCAGCACGATGAACTCGCCCGCCGCGATCTTCAGGTCTATCTGATGCAGCGCGGTGAACTTGCCGAAACGGTGACGGACGGAATCGAAATGGACATCGGCGGTCATGGCCGGGACTTTCTGAACAGGGTGAATTCAAGCGCCAGCAGGATGGCGACCGAGACGAGGAACACCAGCGAGCCGATGGCATTGGTCGCGGGCGAGAGGCCCGAGCGCAGCATGGACCAGATCTCGACCGGCAAGGTGACCTCGAAGCGGGTCAGCAGGAAGGCGATGATGAACTCGTCCCAGCTGAAGGTCACCGACAGGAAGAAGGCCGCGGCCAGCGCCGGGGCCAGCGTCGGCGCCGAGACCAGCGCCAGTACCTGCCATTCCCGCGCGCCGAGATCGCGCGCGGCGCGCAGGGCGCTGCGCTGGTGCTCGCCCATCGCGGCATAGATGATCGAGAAGCAGAGCGGCAGGTTGATCACCACATGCCCGATCCCGGTCGCGAAAAGCGAGGGCCGCACCCCGGTCGCATTGAAGACCTGCAAGAGCCCCAGCGCGATGATGAGGTAGCTGACCGTCAGCGGGGCGATCAGCAGGCCGCGCATCAAAGCCGAGCCGGGCAGAACCGCCCGCGCCAGACCCGAGGCCGCGAGGAAGCCCAAGAGCAAGGCCATGGCAGAAGAACCGAAGGCCACGAGGAAGCTGTGCCACAAGGCGGCCATCAAATCGCGGTCGGCCAGAACCTTGGCATACCATTCTAGCGTGACGCCCTTGAGGGGCGGGACCGGCAGGCGACCGTCCTGAAACGAGAAGGCCACCAGTGCCAGCACCGGCAGCAGGATGAAAAGAAACATCAGGCCGAGATAGGCCCATGAAAGAAAACGCATCAGACCCGCTCCATCCTGAGCCAGCGCGCGCAGGCGGCATAGGCCAGCGTGACCAGCACCATCAGCACCACCGCGAGCGCCGAGGCCATCGGGTAATCCCCGCGCCGCCCCAGTTGCAGCATGATGAGCTGCGGCAGGGTCAGTTCCGAATTCCCGCCGAGGATCTGCGGGGTGATGTAGTCGCCGATGCACAGGACGAAGGTCAGGAAGGCCCCCGTGACCATGCCGGGCAGGGTCAGGGGCAGGATGACCAGCCGGATCACCTGCCAGCGCGACGCGCCCAGATCCTCTGCCGCGCGGGCATAGTTCGGCGGAAGTTGCACGAGGTTCGAATAGATCGTCAGCGTCAGCAGCATGGTGAAGAAATGCACGAAGCCGATGATCGTGGCGCTGCGCGTCGCCATGATCTGGATCGGCGCCTCCAGCAGGCCCGCGCCGATCAGGCTTTGCATGATCAGCCCGTTCTCGCCCAGCACCAGCGCCCAAGAATAGGAGCGCACGACATATGAGGTCCAGAAGGGCAGGACGGCCAGCAGCAGCGCCAGCCTGCGCCATTTCTCGGGGACGCGGGTCGCGATGATCCAGGCCAGCGGCCAGGCTAGGATCACCGAGATCACCGTGACCACCGCCGAGATCTGCAGCGAGACCCAGATCCCGCGCCGCAGCGAGGGATCGGTGAAGATGCGCTGGTAATTCTCGAGCCCCGGCCCGCTGACCACCTCGCGGCCTTCGAGATGCGAGAGGCTCATCCAGATCATCGCGAGGAAGGGCAGCAGGAAAAACGCGAGGGTCCAGAGCATTGCGGGGGCGACCAAGGCCGCCCCCTGTCTGCGTTCGATACGCTCGATGCTCATGGCGCTTAGTTCTGCAGCATGTCGGTCCAGAGATCCTGCATTGCCGCGTCATCCTCGGCGCTGGGGATCGGGTAGAGCTGGGCGCGCTTCAGGTATTCGGCCTGCTCGTCCCAGCGCAGCACCGCCTTCTGCTCGGCGCTCAGGTGCTCGCCGGCCTTGGCATTCGCGGGCATGCCCCAGTAGCAGGACGAGGTCGCGAGCCGCGCCTGCCCCTCGGGCGAGGTCACGTATTTCACGAATTCCAGCGCCAGTTCCGGCTGTCCGGAATCCTTCAACACGGCAAGGGATTGCGCCCAGAGCGCCGCGCCCTCGGTCGGGATGGTCCAGTCCAGATTGGGGTTCTCGGCATGCAGCGTCGCGGTCAGAAACTCGCCGCCGCCCAGCAGGATATCGACCTCGCCCGTGGCCAAAGCGGTCTGGCTGCCGACGACATCGGCGACCAGCTTGGTGTTCTTTTTCAGCGCCATCAGCGGATCGCGCAGCGTCTCGATCTTCTCCGCGCCAAGTGCGCTGGTCGGAACACCCTGCGCGATCCCGACCAGCCCCAGCATCGGCAGGTAATAATCATAAAGACCTATGCGACCGGCATATTTCTCCGACCACAAGGCCTTCAGGCTGGCCATGTCGGCGGGTTCTACCTTGGTCTTGTCATAGGCAATGGTGTTATAGCCGAACTTGTCGGTCACGGCATAGATGACGCTGTCGCGGCTGTTATGCGATTCCATGACCAGTTCGGGAAAGAAATCGGCCGTCGGAAGCGCGTCAGCGGGCAGGGGGGCCAAAATGCCCCGGTCGACCGCACGCCCGACATCGACGGCGTCGATCACCATCACGTCCCAATCTCCGGGGCGGGACTGCTCGAGGATCGTCAGAGCCTCGGCCGTACCCTGGTATTCCTTGATGTTGACCTTGACATCATGGGCTTTTTCAAAGGGTTCGAGCAAGGCGGGATCGCCATGATCGCACCAGATCAGAGCATTGAGTTCTTGGGCGGCCTGGGCCGAGACGGGGACGAGCGCGGTCGCAAGCAAGATGGCGGCGCGGGCGGTTTTCTTCATCGTCGTCAACTCTCCTGTCGGGAAAAAGGGCAACCTCTGCGGGGGCCTTGGAAAAAAGTTGAATGAGTTCATTTTTACAGTCAATGATAATTTAACGGAAAGACGGGGTCGGGATGGCAGGGCTGCGCGAAAGGCAGAAGGCGGATCGAAAAAGGCGAATTCTCGCGGCCGCCAGCGCACTCTTTGGGCAGATGGGATTCGATGCCGCGCGGATCGATGCGATTGCGCAACGTGCCGAGGTTTCGGTCGGAACCTTCTACAATTACTTTGAGAACAAGGCCGATCTGCTTCTGGCAATCGTCTCGATGGAGGTCGAAGAAGTGCTTGCGCAGGGCGAAGAGGTGCTAATTGCCCCGCCGGAAACCGCGCTTGGGGCTTTCGAAACATTGATCCACGGCTACTATGACCACTCGCTGATCTATCTGACCAAGCGCATGTGGCGGCAGGCGATGGCCATCTCGATCCAGCAGCCCGAGGCACCGTTCTCGCGGCGCTATCGTGAACTTGACGCGGCGCTGGCGTCGCAGGTTCGCCGTCTCATCGCCGTGCTCCAGGCGCGGGGCGATATCCGCCCATCGCTGGACAGCGCGGCGTTGGGGGGCTTGGTCTTCAACGACCTGAACGCGCTTTTCACCGAATTTGCGCTGGACGAAGGGCAGAGCCTGGAAAGGTTGCACCAGCGGCTTCGCGCCCAACTCGTCACCGTCACCAGCCTGATCGCCAGTGAAGAACCAGAGCGGCGGCATGAACCCGCCGAAGGCATGCAAGCCGGGATTGTAATTGCGCCCCGGGGCTGAGACATATTAAATGTCTCAGAGCCAGACGCGCGCCACAGAAGCGTGCGCCAAGAAACCGAGCAGGAACAGGGCGTGCAGGCACCAAAAGCGGATGAGCGCGAAGGCGCGACGGTCAAGCCGATCCAGATCCGAGGCCGCTCGTTGACAGCGGTTGCGCTGCATCTGGAGGGCGCGGCGGATGCCAATTTCTACAATGCGCTGGATGCGAAGCTGCGGCAAACGCCGCTGTTTTTCGAGAATGCGCCGCTGGTCATCGATCTTGAACACAGTTCGGTCGCCAGCCCCGAGGCGATTTCCGCGCTGGTCGCCGAATTGCGCCGGCGGCGTCTGTCGGTCTTTGCCGCGCAGAATGCCACCGCAGAGCAGGCATCGGCGGCACTTGCTGCGGGCCTGATCGTCCTGCCCGGAGGGCGGGATGTCCCGATCGAACGTGTGAGCCGGTCTCCGGCCAGATCCGCTCGCCCGGTCAAGCTGCTCGCAGCCGAACCCGAGCCGCCGCCTGCTGCTACTAAGCTGATCACCCAGCCCGTGCGTTCCGGCCAGACCGTCTTTGCCGATCGCGGCGATCTGGTGGTGATCGGCTCGGTCAGTTCGGGGGCAGAGGTCATCGCCACCGGCAATATCCATATCTATGGCCGACTGCGCGGCCGCGCGCTCGCTGGCGTGAATGGCGATGGCGCGGCGCGGATCTTTTGCCATGCGCTTGATGCGGAGTTGCTGGCGATCGCGGGGCTTTACCGCACCAGTGAAACATTGGGTCCCGATACCCCAAGGCAGAACGTGCAGATCTATCTCGAAGGCGAGAAGCTCTGCGTGGAATCCCTGAAGTAACGTCACATCGAAAGGAAGCGTTCGTGAGCAAGGTCATCGTAGTCACTTCCGGCAAGGGCGGTGTGGGCAAGACCACCTCTTCTGCCGCAATCAGCGCCGGGCTCGCGATGCGCGGGCATAAGACGGTCGTCGTCGATTTCGACGTGGGGCTGCGCAATCTCGACATGATCATGGGTTGCGAGCGCCGGGTCGTGTTCGATTTCATCAATGTGATCCAGGGCGACGCCAAGCTGAAACAGGCGCTGATCAAGGACCGGCGGCTCGAGAATCTCTTCGTGCTGCCGACCTCGCAGACCCGCGACAAGGACGCTCTCACGCAGGATGGCGTCAAGGCCGTGCTCGACGAGTTGCGCCAGGAATTCGACTACATCATCTGCGACAGCCCGGCAGGTATCGAGCGCGGCGCGCATCTGGCGATGTATTTTGCCGATGAGGCCGTCGTCGTCACCAATCCCGAAGTGTCGTCGGTCCGCGACAGCGACCGGGTTCTGGGGCTGTTGAACAGCAAGACCTATCTTGCCGAAAAGGCGGATGGGCGCGCGGTCAAGGCGCAATTGCTGCTGACGCGCTTTGATCCTCAGCGCGTCGCTGGCGGCGAGATGATGAGCGTCGAGGACGTGCTCGAGATCCTGGCAATTCCGCTATTGGGCATCATCCCGGAAAGCACCACGGTTTTGCGCGCCTCGAATGTCGGCATGCCGGTCGTGCTGGACGACAAATCTCCTGCCGGTCGGGCCTATGAGGACGCAGTTGGCCGCCTTGTCGGCGAGCAGATCGAGATGCGGATCAACCCGGCCGAAAAGCGGGGCTTCCTTCAGCGTCTCTTGAAACGGACGGCATGACCATGTTCGGCATCAGTTTCCGCCCTCGCAAGGCCAGCCCGGCCCAGACCGCCAAGGAGCGGTTGCAAATCCTGCTCGCGCATGAGCGCGCCGGCGGGACGAGTTCCGATTTTCTGCCGCTGCTGCAGCGCGACATTCTCGAAGTCGTTCGCCGGCATATGGAGATCAGCCAGGATTCCGTCGAAGTCACCCTGGAACGCGGTGAGGAACTGAGCAGCCTCGAAATCAACATCGAATTGCCCGGAGCCAGCAAACTTCGCGGGAGGCCAGCCACCTGATTGCGGAGCCTTTGACGGTTCTTGCGGGCTGGGCAGCTTGTCGGCCTTGACCGATACGCCGGTGACGCAAGTACCGATCTTACTGGATTTAACTGGCAGTTTCTCTGGAATGCCCTTGGCATGATGTCCTGATGCAGTTCAGGAGCCTGCCATGATGCGCGCCTTCAGAAACTTGCCGCCTGACGAGCGGCGCAGGATTGCCACTCTTCGGCAGGCTAGACGCCGAGATCGTTCGGCGATACGGCCTGAGTTCAAGTGCAACTGGTGGCACGATTGCGATGTGCCGCAATCGGACGGTTACTGGCATTTCAGTGCGCAAGTGCTGGCGGCGCATATTCGAACCGCTTCCGGATCTGAGCGAAGCTGGTCCTTGATCGCTCCGCACAAGCTCAGCCGTGAAACGATCTACCAGTATCGTGTATCCCGGCTCCGGCCGGGCCGCCGAACTGGCAGGGCTTCTCCCGGAACGGACCCCGCTCTGCTGGCAAGCTGCGGAGGCGTGCTCCGGGCGACGCCAATGTCGCGAAGCTGATCAAAAGAAGGGCTGCAAGATAGTCTTGATGCGCAATGTGGGCCGTGAATCCCGCCCCATCATGGACCCATTGTCGATAAATGTCCCCATGCCCGGCCGAGGCGCGCCGCTCGGCCATCTGCGACCGCCGCCGAGAAGACGTCTCCCTGCGGGAGATCGAGAACGGCAAGGGCATGAAGTCTGGTGTCTGCGACCCTTCAGCGCCGCATCGACCTGTTCCGCCTGCCGAGCATGACGCGCCACATTTTGTCGCAGATCAGAAAACGGCGCCGTCACAAGGACGGCGCCGGAAGAGAGCCGTGCTGCCAGAAAGACAGCGCGGCGAAGTGGCTCAGTACCGGCCTCAGTTCTTGGCGCGGATCTCTTCCAGAGCTTTCTGGACCTGATCGACGACATCCTCGCCGATCGCTGCCTTGTGCTTCTCGTAGACGACCTGCGATTTTTCCAGCATGCGGGCCTGTTCTTCCGGGGCGACGGTGTTGAACTTCAGACCGGCGGCCTCGACCTTGGCCAGCGATGCCTTGTTCAGGTCCTGAATGACCTTGCGCTCTTCGTCACGGCCGACCGCGGCGCAGTCACGCAGGGCCTGCTGTTCCTCGGGCGAGTAGGTGTTGAAGATCGCTTTCGAGAACAGGAACAGGAACGGCGTATAGGCGTGCTTGGTCTCGCTGACATAGCTTTGCACCTCGTAGAATTTCGAGGTGTCGAGCGTGACATAGGGGTTTTCCTGCGCGTCGATCGCCTTGGTTTCCAGCGCCGAGAAGACCTCGCCGAAAGCCATCGGCGTCGCGTTCGCGCCGAAGTTCGAGAAGGTGTCGAGGAAGATGTTGTTCTGCATCACGCGCAGTTTCAGACCCTCGAAGTCTTCCCATTTGGTGATCGGCTGTTTCGAGTTCGAGACGTTGCGGAAGCCGTTTTCCCAATAGGCGAGGTTCACGAGGCCCGCCTCGTCCAGCTTCTCGTTCAGGAAGTTGCCGAATTCGCCATCCATGACGGCATAGGCTTCCTCGTTGCTGCGGAAGAGGAAAGGCAGATCGAAGACGCCGAGTGCGGGAACGATGCCGACCAGCGGCGAAGACGAGGTCACGACGGCCTCTTGCACGCCCGAGCGCAGCGCTTGGGTTGCTTGCAGGTCGCCGCCAAGCGCGCCGCCCCAGAAGCCGGTCATCTTCATCTTGCCGCCGGTCTTTTCGTCCAGACAGACCTGCATGGCCTTCATGCCGTTATTGACCGGGTGATCCTCGTTGATGCCGTTCGAAACGCGGAAGTTGCGGTCCTGGAACTCGGCCATGGCGGGGGTCGCCGCGCCAAGAACGGTCGAGACCAACAGGACGGCCTTGAGTGCAGAGCTTTTCATTTGGTTTCCTCCCAAGTGATGGAAAAGCGGTAATTAGTAGAGCCAGTTCGCCGGGATGGTGATCAGCTCGGGGAACAGGACGAACAGGAATAGCACCAGCACCTCGGCGATCAGGAAGGGCCAGACGCCGGTGATGACACGTCCCAAGGGGATCTTGCCGACGCCGCTGACCACGTTCAGGACGACGCCCACGGGCGGGGTCAAGAGGCCGATGCAGCAATTCATGATGAACATCACGCCGAAATAGATCGGGTCGATCCCGGCCTTGACGACGATCGGCAAGAGCACTGGCGTCAGGATCAGGATGGTCGGCGTCAGGTCCAGAGCCGTGCCCACGATCAGGATCAGCACCATGATCGCGGCCATCAGCAGTTTGGGACGGTCGATCAGCGGTTCGATATAGGACGAGATCTCGTTCGGGATGTTCGCCGCGGTGATGAGCCAGGCGGAAACCAGCGCCGCACAGACGAGGAACATGATCGCTGCCGTGGTCCGGCCTGCGGAAAGCAGCACGGCGGGCAGGTCCTTCAGCTTCAATTCACGATAGACGAACAGGCCGACGAACAATGCGTAGAAGGCGGCGACGACGGCGGCCTCGGTCGGCGTGACCACACCCAGCTTGATTCCGCCAAGGATGATGACCGGCATGCCAAGCGCCCAGACCGCTTTGGACGCAGCGCGGCCACGCTCGGCCCAGCCAGCCTTCGGCAATGTCTCGACATTGTCCTTGCCCGCGACGATCGACCAGGTTGCCATCAGGACCAGGCCCATCAGGATGCCCGGAACCACGCCCGCCATGAACAGTTTCGAGATCGAGACATTCGCGGCGACGCCGAAGACGATGAAGGCCATCGAGGGCGGAATGACGGGGGCGATGACGCCGCCCGCGGCGATCAACCCGGCCGAGCGCGGCACGTTATAGCCCGCCTTCGCCATCATCGGGATCAGGATCGCGGCCAAAGCTGCGGTATCCGCCGCCGCAGAGCCCGAGATCGAGGCCATGATGATCGCGGCAAAGATCGCCACGAAACCCAGACCGCCCCGGATATGGCCGACGCAGGCGATCGAAAAGTCGATGATGCGTTTCGACAGCCCGCCCGCATTCATCAACTCCCCCGCAAGGACGAAGAAGGGAATGGCGAGCAGCGTGAACGTATCCGCGCCGATCATCATGTTCTGGGCGATGATCTGCGTGTTGAACATGCCCATATAGGTCATGAGCATGACGCCGCAGAAGATCAGGGCAAAGGCGACGGGCACGCCGATGGCCATCGCGCCGATGAGCGAGACGATAAAGACGACAAGGGTCATAGGGCGCGCTCCGCCAGTTCTTCGGCGCTGTGACGTTCGCCCGCGAAGGCGGCGACCTCGGCGTCGCTGACCTTGCCGGTCAGAAGACGGATCACGCGCTCAAGAGTGATCAGGATGATGCAGGTCGCGGTGAACAGGCCCGTGCCATAGACCCAGGACATCGGGATTCCCGAAACCGGCGCCGTCATCGAATTGTTGATCGGAAGCTGCTTCCATGTGCCGACGAACAGCACCGCCGAACAGCCGATGATCATCAGGTCCGACAGACCCATCATCAGCTTGCGCCCGCCCTTGCCGAGCATGGAGACAAAGGTCTCCATTCCCATATGCAAGTTGTGGCGATGGGCGACGACCGCGCCGATGAAGGTCAGCCAGACGAAGAAGAAGCGCGACAGCTCCTCGGTCACCGGGATGCCCGAATTCATGCTGTAGCGCATGACGACATTGACAAAGACCATCAGGGCCATGCCGCCGATCAGGACGACGAGGATGATGTCGAGCAGGCGATAGAACAGGTCGATCGCGGATTTGACCATTGTCAGACCTTCTCCCCCAGGCCGCGCGCCACCAGGTTGCGCAGCAGTTCGCGGGTCCCGAAGACCCATTCCGGGCAAACGTCGGAACGATCGACCCAGTTCACGAGGCGGCCGAGCGAAGGGGCATAAATCTCGACCCGGTCGCCGATTTCATGGGTGAAACCCTGTCCCGCGCCGCGACGATCCTTGACGGGCGCGAACATGGTGCCGAGGAACAGAACCGCACCATCCGGATATTGATGCGAGCGGTTGCGCATCTGCCCGACGAGGTCGGCGGGCTTGCGGCTGATCGCGGCGAGCGGGCTTTCGCCGGTCATCTCGAACCCGTCCTCGCCCTGCACCAGCAGGGTGACAACGGCCTGCTCGACCGTGGCAAGGGTGAAGCTGCCGTCGAACAGACGGATGAACGGACCGATCGAACAGGAGGCGTTGTTGTCCTTGGCCTTGCCCAAGAGCAGCGCCGAGCGGCCCTCGACATCGCGCAGGTTCACGTCATTGCCCAAGGTCGCGCCAAGGATGGTGCCATCCGAGCGGGTGACCATGACCACTTCCGGCTCGGGGTTGTTCCATTCCGAGATCGGATGCAGTCCGACCTTGTCGCCGCATCCGACCGAGGACATCGGCTGAGCCTTGGTGAAGATCTCGGCGTCCGGCCCGATGCCGACTTCGAGATATTGCGACCACAGGTTCATTTCCTGCAGCAGCGCTTTCACCTGAGCGGCTTTCTCGGACCCGGCGGCGACGCCGCGCAGGCTTTCGCCGATCACGGGCGCAAGGCGGGCGCGGATCTCATTGGCGCGGGCGCTGTCGCCGCGGGCCTGTTCCTCGATCACGCGTTCCAACATGCTGTCGGCAAAGGTCACGCCTGCCGCCTTGACGGCCTGCAAGTCGATCGGAGCCAGAAGACGACCGGCCGAGCCGTTCAGGAAATCATCCAGCGCGCCAAGATCGGGCAGGTCGCCCGAGGCGACAAGCCCCAGCAGATCATCACGTTCCAGCAGACTTGAGACCGTCGCGGCGATCTGGCTCAGATCCAGAACGCGGCCATTGCGAAGGGTGACGGGGCAGGGGCCGTTTGCCACATTCGACCAGACGCGGCCGATAAGGACTGCGCTTTCCGCGTCGACGGGCAGAATGCCCTCGGCCTTCAACAATTGAGTTGCCAACATCGCAACCTCCCATTCTTCCGTGACACCTCCACGCGTCACGCAGACACACAATGGTGTCAGACAACATTATGACCAGATGATTATCCGCAGGCTTCTTTTATGTCCACCGTCAATCGGAAGATCGCACAAGAAACTAGCCGAAGAATTCCAGTTCCAATCCGACGCGGTTGGCCGAGCCTTTCAGGTGACGGCGCATTGCATCGCGTGCCGCGAGGGGGTCACGTGCCAGAATCGCGTCGCGGATCGCGCTGTGCTCGTCGATGGTGATCGCCATGATCTCGTCGAACATGATCTGCTCACGCGCGGTCACGATGGCATGGCCGACCCGGTCGGCGACGGCGCTGATGAACTGGTCGAAATAATGGTTGCCGGTCGCCAGTGCGATGATGCGGTGAAACTCCAGATCCGCCGCCACGCCTTCGGTGTTCCAGTCGATCGACGAGTTCATCTTGGCGAGTGCCGCGTCCAGCCGCTGCATCTCTTCGTCCGAGCGGTGCAGGGCGGCTAACCCCGCGGCCTCGATTTCCAGCGGAACGCGCAGCTGGTAGAGGTCGGTGAAGGCATGCTTGTCCATCTGGCCGCCATCGCCCAGCCGGATATGGCGTGCCTGACGTTCGATGACGAAGGCGCCGACGCCCTGCCGGGTCTCGACAAGGCCCTCATTGCGCAGTTGCGCGATGGCCTCACGGATGACCGTGCGGCTGACCCCGAAGGTCTGCGACAGGGCGTTTTCGGTCGGAAGCTTGTCGCCCGGCTTGATGTCGCCGCGATGGATGCGCTCGGCGAATTGCGCGGCGATGCGCGCGGGCAAATGCTCATTGCGAGCGATCTGCCGGAATCCCTGAACCATGGTTCCTCCCTTGGTTTCCATCCTGAGCCTCGTCAGGTCCGGTCGATCTGGCAACCGGGATTCATGGTCCAGCGCGGATCGATGGCATTCTTGATTGCCAGCAGAAGCCGACGCCGCGTCTCGGGCAGGCGCTGCTCGAAATCAAGTTTCTTAAGCCGACCGATGCCATGCTCGGCGCTGATCGAGCCGTTGAAACGGTCCAGAACCGCGTTCACGATCTTCTTGGATTTCAGGATCTGAGCATCGAAACTGTCCTGACCCAGCGAGGGATCGGGCAGCACGTTCAAATGCACGTTGCCGTCGCCGACATGGCCATAGGAGACGCAAATCGCGCCGGGCATTTCGGCCAGCACAGCGGCTTCGGCCTCAGCCACGAAATCGGCAAGACGCGACAGCGGGACGGAAATATCGGTGCGCATATGCTTGCCGCGCTTGGCTTGACCTTCGTTCATGCCCTCGCGGATCAACCAGATGTTCTTGGCCTGCGCCTGCGACTGGGCGACGACGCCATCGACGACCAGCCCGTCCTCCATCGCGGCTTCCAGGAAGCGTGCCATCAGATCGTCGATATCGACAAGGCCCGAGCCGGAGATCTCGACCAGCGCATAGGCCGGGTGTTCGGGCGCGATCGGAAGTTGCAGGTCGGGGATGCCCTCTTGCGCCAGTTGGAAGGCGAGCGGCGGCATGAATTCAAAGGCCGACATCAGATCGCAGCATTGGCGACGCGCGCGGCGGTAAAGCTCGATTGCGTCGGGGAGCGAGTTCAACGCCAGAAGTGCTGTCGCCACATGCTCGGGCTGCGGCAGCAGCTTGACCGAGACGGCGGTGATGACGCCCAGTGTGCCCTCGGCCCCGATGAAAAGCTGCTTCAGGTCAATGCCGCGATTGTCTTTGCGCAGGCTCGACAACCCGTCGAAGACCGAACCATCGGGCAGCACGACTTCCAGCCCCAGCACCAGTTCGCGGGTCATGCCGTAGCGCAGGACGTTCACCCCGCCCGCATTGGTCGAGACATTGCCGCCGATTTGGCAACTGCCCTGCGCGCCAAGTGCCAGCGGGAAGAACAGGCCCTGCTTCGCGGCCTCGTCCTTGAAGGCCTCCAGCACGACACCCGACTCGATCACCGCCGAGAAATCATCGGCGTCGATCTGGCGGATGCGGGTCATGCGTTCCAGCGTCAGAACGACCTGACCTGCAGGCGCATCGGGAACGCCGCCCAGTACAAGGCCCGTGCGGCCGCCTTGCGGAATGATGCCCAGACCCAGTTCGGCGGTAGCGCGGACGGCGGCGGAAACCTCTGCAGTATCTCGGGGACGCAGCACGGCGACCGCGCCGCTTTGCACATCGCCATGCCAGTCGCGGCAATATTCGGCCATCTCGGCACCGGTCAGGACGATATCGCCAAGGGCCGCACGCAGACGCTCGGCCAGCGCAGCGCTGATCCCTAGCAGATCCTGTTCCATATCGTGACCCTCCCCGGTCGCCTGTGGCGTGAAAACGGCTTGCATCATACAGAGATCAGGTTATCAGACAACCATATAAATCCGGTTTGATCGACTCGGAAGGAGGAGGACGACATGCATATTCTGATCATTGGCGCCGCCGGCATGGTGGGGCGCAAGCTGACGCAGCGGCTGGTGGCCGAGGGTGGTCTGGGCGAGCGTGCGATCGACGCGCTGACGCTGGTCGATGTCTTTGCCCCCGAGGCACCTGCGGGCTTTACCGGAAAGGTCGCCTGCCTGACCGCCGACCTGTCCGATGCAGGCACCGCCGAGAAGCTCATCGCCAGCCGTCCCGACGTGATCTACCACCTTGCCGCCATCGTTTCGGGCGAGGCCGAGCTTGATTTCGAAAAGGGTTACCGCATCAACCTCGACGGCACCCGCGCCCTGTTCGAGGCGATCCGTCTGGCGCAGGCCGTGGATGGCTACCGTCCGCGCGTGGTCTTTGCCTCGAGCATCGCGGTGGTCGGCGCGCCGCTGCCCTTCCCGATCCCGGACGATTTCCACACCACGCCGTTGACCAGCTATGGCACGCAGAAGGCGATGAGCGAGCTGCTGCTGGCGGATTACTCGCGCCGTGGCTTCTTCGACGGCATCGGCATCCGCCTGCCGACGGTCTGCATCCGTCCCGGCAAGCCCAACGCGGCGGCCTCGGGCTTCTTCTCGAACATCCTGCGCGAGCCGCTGGTCGGGCAAGAGGCCGTGCTGCCGGTTCCGGAATCGATCCGCCATTGGCACACCTCGCCGCGCTCGGCGGTGGGTTTCATGATCCATGGCGCGACGATCGACGTTAACCTTGTCGGGCCGCGCCGCAACCTGTCCATGCCGGGACTCAGCGCCACGGTGGGCGAGCAGATCGAGGCCCTGCGCCGCATCGCGGGCGACAAGGCCGTGAACCTGATCCGCCGCGAACCGAATGAAATGATCATGCGCATGTGCGAGGGCTGGGCCCCCGGCTTCGAGGCCAAGCGCGCCCGCGAGTTGGGCTTCACTGCCGAAAACAGCTTCGACGAGATCATCCGCGTCCATATCGAGGACGAGTTGGGCGGCCAACTTTGAGCGGGGTGAAGATCGCCTTCCTCGGCACCGGGTTGATGGGCGCGCCGATGGTGCGCCGTCTGCTGGCTGCCGGGTTTCCGGTGACCGTCTGGAACCGCGCCCCGGAAAAGGCGCAGGCGCTGGCCTCTGACGGAGCTTCTGTCGCCATTGGCCCTGTTCAGGCCGTGGCCGGGGCGGATGTCGTCTTCACCATGCTCTCGGACGGGGCTGCGGTGGCCGACGTGATCTTTGCCAAGGGCGTGGCCGAGAACCTGCGCCCCGGCGCGGTGATCGTGGACACCTCCTCCATCGCGCCGCATCTGGCGCGCGAACATGCCGAGGCCCTGGCGAGCCGGGGCATCGCCCATGTCGATTGCCCGGTCTCGGGCGGGGTCGTGGGGGCCGAGGCGGGAACGCTCGCGCTGATGGCGGGCGGCGAGGCCGAGGTCATCACGCGACTGGCCGCGGTCTTCGCGGCGCTTGGCCGCGTCACCCATGTCGGGCCCTCGGGCGCGGGGCAGGTCTGCAAGCTCGCGAACCAGCAGATCGTCGCCGTCACCATCGGCGCAGTGGCCGAGGCGATGATGCTGGTGCAGGCGGGCGGCGCGGATCGCGGCAAGTTCCGCGAGGCGATCCGGGGCGGTTTCGCCGAAAGTCGTATTCTGGAACTGCACGGCGCGCGCATGGTCGAGCGCGATTTTGCCCCCGGCGGCCCGTCGCGGCTGCAACTCAAGGATCTTGACGCGGTTGCGGCATTGGCGCAGTCCACGAACCTGACCTTGCCCCTGACCGAGATGGTTCGGGGCGAGTTTGCCGAATTCGTCGCCTCGGGCCATGGCGACACGGATCACAGCGGCCTGCTGCTGCATCTGGAAGAAATGAACGCAGCCATCCCTGCGGAGGAGAGCAAATGACCTCGGACCAACCCAAACGCCGCCTGCGCTCGCAGGACTGGTTCGACAATCCCGATCATGCCGACATGACCGCGCTTTATCTTGAGCGCTTCATGAATTACGGCACCACGCCGGAGGAACTGCGCTCGGGCAAGCCGATCATCGGCATTGCGCAATCGGGCAGCGATCTGAACCCCTGCAACCGCCACCATCTGGATCTGGCCAAGCGCGTACGCGACGGCATCCGTGATGCGGGCGGGATTCCGATCGAGTTTCCCTCGCATCCGCTGTTTGAAAACTGCAAGCGCCCGACCGCCGCGCTGGATCGCAACCTGGCCTATATGGGTCTGGTCGAACTGCTCTACGGCTATCCGTTCGACGGCGTCGTGCTGACCACGGGCTGCGACAAGACCACGCCCTCGGCGCTGATGGCGGCGGCGACGGTCGATATTCCGGCGATCGTCCTGTCGGGCGGGCCGATGCTCGATGGCTGGCATGATGGCGAGTTGGTGGGTTCCGGCACGGTGATCTGGCGCTCGCGCCGGAAATATGCGGCTGGAGAGATCACCCGCGAGGAGTTCCTTGAGGCCGCGCTCGACAGCGCCCCCTCGGTCGGCCATTGCAACACGATGGGCACGGCCAGCACGATGAACGCCATTGCCGAGGCGCTTGGCATGTCGCTGACCGGCTGTGCCGCGATCCCCGCCGCCTATCGTGCGCGCGGCCAGATGTCCTATCGCACCGGCCGCCGCGCGGTTGAGCTGGTGCTGGAAGACATCCGCCCCTCGGACATCCTGACGCGCGAGGCCTTCCTGAACGCGATCCGGGTGAACTCGGCGATTGGTGGCTCGACCAATGCGCAGCCCCATATCATGGCAATGGCAAAGCACGCGGGCGTCGATCTGCGCCCCGAGGATTGGCAGGCTTACGGCTATGACATCCCGCTTCTGGCCAATGTCCAGCCTGCGGGCGCTTACTTGGGCGAGCGTTTCCACCGTGCTGGCGGAGTTCCCGCGATCATGTGGGAATTGCTGCAAGCCGGGAAGCTGAATGGCGATTGCCCGACGGTCAGCGGCGCGACCATGGCCGAAAACCTTGAAGGCCGCGAAGCGACCGACCGCGAGGTGATCAAGCCCTATGCCGAGCCGATGATGGAGCGCGCGGGCTTCTTCGTGCTGAAAGGCAACCTCTTCGATTTCGCGATCATGAAGACCTCGGTGATTTCTGCCGATTTCCGCGCCCGCTACCTGTCGGAGCCGGGCCGAGAGGGGATCTTCGAGGGCAAGGCTTTCGTCTTTGACGGCTCCGAGGATTACCACGCCCGGATCAACGATCCTGCGCTGGGGATCGACGAGCGCTCGATCCTTGTGATCCGTGGCGCGGGACCGCTGGGCTGGCCGGGCTCGGCCGAGGTGGTGAACATGCAGCCGCCGGATCACTTGATCAAGCGCGGCATCACCAGCCTGCCGACTTTGGGCGACGGGCGGCAATCGGGGACGGCGGATAGCCCCTCGATCCTGAACGCTTCGCCGGAAAGTGCGGCTGGCGGTGGTCTGGCATGGATCCGGACCGGGGATATCATCCGCCTCGACCTGAACGCGGGCACTTGCGACATGCTGGTCGACGAGGTCGAAATCACCCGCCGCAAGGCCGATGGCATCCCAGCCGTGCCGCCCTCGCGCACGCCGTGGCAGCGGATCTATCGCGAAACGGTGACGCAGCTTGAGGACGGCGCCACCATCCGCGGGGCCGAGGATTTCCAGCGCATCTCGACGACGCCGCCGCGCCACAACCACTGACCAACGGTCGCGCCCCGATTGCGGGGCGCGATCGCTGCGCTTGTCGGCACTGTCTGCGCGTCGGGGCCGATTCATACGGCTGGCGTTGCCAAACTGTCTGGATCCGCATTAGGTCCCGTGGACCTGCTGCGGCTGATTTCTGATTCAAGCTTTCCAAAGGGAGGCCTGAATGGACGAACAGCGGTTTGTGGTGTCGGATAGGGTTTGGCTGCGCCTTGAGCCGCACCTGCCCGGAAAGAAGAGCGA
>NZ_SDEB01000030.1 GCF_004522175.1 Paracoccus ravus
CGCGCGGGGCACCGTGGTCAGATCGGCGATCTTGTGCAGCCCGAGGCGCGCGAGCCCCTCGGCCACGTCTGGCGCGATCTGCAAGGCGCTGACCGGCATCGGGCCGAGCCGCGTCAGCAAGGCGCCTTCGGGGATCACCCCACCGCCCCGCCGCGCCAAGGCCCAGGCAGCGCCACGGGTCTCGGCAATGGCGCTTTTGGCCGAGATCCCTGCCCGCGCGAGGCGGGCCTCGAGATCGGCGATCATCTCTGTCTCGCCACCAAAGAGATGGGCCACCCCGGAGATATCGACGATCAACCCGTCGGCACCGTCCTTCGCAGCATGCGGTCCATAACGGCTGACCCAGCGGCGCAGTTCTTCAAGCGCCCTGTCCTCACGCAAAGGATCCGCCGGACGGGTGGAGAGCCCCGGACAAATTGCCCGCGCATCGGCGAGCGCCATGCCGCGATGCAACCCGGCGCGGCTGGCAGCTTGGTTCAGGCAATGCAACTGCTCCGCGTTCGACGCCCGCAGCGTCAACGCGAAAGGCCCCTCAAGGGGGCGGCGCCTCAGGCTGATGTCGCTCGCCAGCCTGGGGAAGCAGATGGAAAGCAGCCGTCTCGCCATTCCAACTCACATCATGGGTTCCAATTGTTCCCTTTTTGTTCTTAATAAGACTCCAGCGATGATGAGTCGAGTCGATGGTCCCGGCTACGGATCACATCTCCAGCGGGTCTGGGCGGCGTTGCTGCCCTTGCCCTTCAGATCAGCATGAGGCCTGTCGTTTCCCCGGCCTCGGCGGCCCGCTCGACCAGAATTTCCTCGATATCGCGGAAAGAGAGGGCAAAGCGGACCCAGAAAAGCGGCGCGCAGGATCAGCGAATTCGGAAATTGCGCACCCTTGAACACGACCAACCGGCCGCTTCTTGCCAACACTCTGGCAGCGGTGAGAGATTTTCAGAGCAATCGGAAATGGAAAATGTGAGACAGAACCAACCCCTTCGCGAGGTCGCGCAGGTCCATCCCCAAGCCATGCCGATCATCCTGACACGCCCCGAGGAATGGCGGGCCTGGCTGCCGTCCCCGCTGCGAGATCCTGCGCTGGAGGGTGCCCGTGAAGAAGTCGCATGAGAGCCGCCCAACGAGCGATCCCCTCGCCCTTGCCCCCGCCCGGGTCCATGAGGCCGCGGGCCCGGGCCGCTCTGCCTTTGCCCTTTTCCAGACAGCCCGCCATCCCGGGCCGCTCTTTTGGGTGCTGCCCCAGCACGAGGTGAGCCGCCCCCTGCCCCAAGGCTTGCCGGAGGGCGTCGCGGAACGGCTGCACCTTGTCGAGACCCGCAGCGAGACCGAACTGCTCTGGGCCACCGAGGAGGCGCTGCGCAGCCCTGCCAGCGGCTTCGTCATCGCCGAGCCCGGCAAGGCGCTGAACCTGACTGCCGGGCGGCGGCTGCAGCTGGCCGCAGAGGCCGGGCGCACAACCGGGCTTTTGCTGATCCGCGAGGGCCATGGCTGCAATGCCGCCGAGACCCGCTGGCAATGCGTTCCGCTGCCCGGCCCGGCGGACTCGGCTCGGCAGCACTGGAGGCTTACCAAGGACAAATCGGGAACTATTGGAGCATTGACCGTCGATTGGGACGGTATGTGCACATGATCGCGAGTGATCCTGACGCTCCGGAAGCCCCGGATGACCAAATTGGCCGGGCGAAGCCTTTTCAGGAAGTTTTTCTAGGATAACAACGAACGCTTGATTTTGCGTTGGTTCTCAGTTCTCTACTCGCGCGCCCCAAACCGGCTGCCGCGTTCTCAGCCCGTGGGTGACACTGCATTCGCTCAAGTAGCAATGCGGGGTGGCGATAAACCTCCGCTTCCATTCTTTTGGCCAAAACCTGCGCGATGGCTCGCAAGACCTTTCACCCCTTGGGCCGAGGCTGATGCGAAAGCAAAGTCTCTGGTTTCGCACGCGCGGCGGTAGCCCGCTTCGTCTGCATCCAATCACGCTATCGGCAGTGTCGCTGGATGGCTGTGGTCAGTCGCCATCTTTTTGGCCACCCGGCGTGATCGTCGACATCCTCGCGCCATGCTGATACGGCGCGATGACAGTAAAATGCGGCGAGAGGATCGGGCCGATTGCGTGCCACATGAGGAAATGCTGCGATGAGGGTGGATGCAGTGAAAGCGACTGCGCCAAAGCGAAGGTTGCGGAAAACGCCAGAGTTCGCAGAAGGTTCATCGGTGTATCCCTTCCTTGCCAAGACCTGAGACCGCGAGGTGGTCGAAACGCGAGCGACCGCCTCGCAATTGCTTTTCATCCGATCTTCGCGAGATTGAGCGCGGGCAGCGGCCCGCCCGGAAATTGAACGAGGCGACCGCCGACCGAGATCGGGCCGAGGTCGATCCCGAAGAAGCCCAGCCGGTCGATCATCGCGCCGATCTCGGCCTTCGATTCTGCCTCGTCACCCGAGTAGAAGAGCACCCGGCGTCCGCCATCGGATCGAGGATCTCCGGCAAGAAGATGCGGTGGCAGCTAGTTGAAGGCCTTTACCACCCGCGCGCCCGGCACCAGCCCGGTCAAGACCTCGGTGGAAAGACGGCCGTTCAACTCGGCCGGCTTGAACAGTGCGCCCTCGATCGGGTTGTTGGCGTCGATGACGATGCGGACCGCGAAATCGGGCAGACCGGACAGGGCGGCGGGCAGTTTCGACCAGCTGACTGCAACGAAAACGATGTCCTTCGCGGCTGCCTCCTCCCGGCTGCCGGCCTGGATCGTGGGGCCGATGGCGGCCCCAACCTCACTCAGGCTGTCCGGGCCCCGGCTATTCGATAGCGTGGCGCGGATATTGTTGCGGGCCAGCGCCGTGGCGAAGGCGCGGCCGATATTGCCTGTGCCGATGATGCCGATGCTTTTCATGGCTTTTCTCCTGAGATGGGTTGCATTTCAGGCGGTCAGGCCGCCATCGGCGACAATCTCGGCGCCGGTGACAAAGCCCGCGTCCGGGCTGGCCAGAAAGGCCACGACGCTCGCGATTTCGGTGGGTTGGCCGTAGCGGCCGATGGCCATGCCGGGGCCGACGATCTTGGCCACCGGCCCGTCTGACCGAGGGGCGTCCGATCTGTCGCGCAATCTCGCCCTAGCTGCGCGGCTCGCCTGCCGGGTGAAGTCACTGCCGGCCATGGCGAGCGGCGTCTGAAAGCGACCCGAGCGGGCGGCGAAGTAGTCGGCAAGCTCGGCTGCCGCCTGCGCGGAGGGCGGCAGGGTGCCGATCCCGATCCCCTCTTTCGACGCGGCCTGCAAGCGCGCAAGTTCCGCGGGCAGGCCCTTTCGATCCATGAACTCCAGCAGATGCAGGTGGCTGCGGCTGCTCTCGGCGATCATGTCCCCCAAAGGAGTCGGTATCCAGGTCGCCCGCAAGCGCCGCTCTGTCAGCAACTCCGCAGGAGCGCAGCCGAGAAGACGGGCAGCCGGCAGGAGACGCCCGTCGTGGAAACGCAGACAAAGGCCTGCCCGTCGAACCGATCGTCGCGGGCAAGCAGGGCGGCATAGAGGGTTTGGTGGTCAGGCAGATCGAACAACATGCGGAAGTTTTACTTCGACACAAAGGGCCGCGTCGCCGTTTTTCGGGCGTCTATTCTTTTTTTGCTGTGGTCCGAGTGCTGCAGCCGGAATGACGGGCCGCTTTGGCTGTCGCGCGATCGATTGGCGCGCTTGACCCAAGGTCCAAGGCCGCACGGGGGCGTTTTGGTGCCTCTTGGCCAAAGCGCCTGCCTGTTTGCGTCCTTCAGCCCAGAAGCCCCAAGGTTGATCACCGCCCCGGTTTTCGTCCCAAGGCGGGCGTGGTCAAAAGTCACACTCCCAACACCCGACGTGAGGCGAGGGCCAGTTTTGCGAAAAGCTCTTCGGGGATAGGCCGACGCAGCGAGAATGTGACACCGGTCTTGGTGGCCTTGAGACCGGCCGAGGCGATCTCGTCGATACAGGCCGCAACGGCACCCTTGCTCACATATAAGCCGCATTGCGTGCTGAAGACGGCATAGCCCGCGATGATGCGTTTTCCAAACCCGAACCCCGGCATATCGTAGAGGATAAGTTCCTCCGCGTCGGGCAGCGCATCGGCCAGACGCATACTCACCTGAACCAGCAGCGGCCGAAACTGCTCGGGGGCCGCCGCTATACACGCATCGTGGTTCGTGACCTTGGCCATATCCGAACATCCGCTGCCACGCGCCGCAGTGCAACGGCATAGGTGCCTTGGACGCGGCAATGGACCAGTTCTGCGGTCCGCCATGACCGTGCCGGTGAACTCGCTACGCCATGCGGCAGGGTCCGTCTCGGAAATCGCCGCCGCGCAGCGTCTGTCGCGCGTCACCCTGCTGCTTGCGATGGGACGCCGATGGGTCAGGTCACGAAGGGCATGATGTCCACGCTGTCGCCGGGAAAGACAGTGATATGGGGATGATCAAGAAACATCTGCGCGGCGGCCTGTGCAGTCTCGGCCTCGACCACGAGGAAGCCGCAAATCGTGTTGACAGCCCCGGCCATGCCCTTGATGGTGACGCGCGTCGTCTTCCCCACCATGCCGCCTCGATCAAGAATGGATGCCGCATTCCTTTCCTCCCAATCAGCCCAGTTTCGGACGCCGACCGTGTCGATCGCGTCTTGCTCGGCTTTGGGAAGGCTGCGGAACGAGGTCACGGCTTCGGGTTTCATCATGTAGATGGCGAGGAAGCGCGGCATGGAGTTGCTCCTTGGACTTTACCTTGGCCAGACTACGCCTTCACGGGGCGGAAATCATGCTCGATCCGGCCCGGACGCGGCGATCCTGACGCCTCGGCAAGTCGATGTGCGGCGCGATGAGGGAACCGGGCATTCACATCTGGGCCATGCCTTCAAGGACGGGCCGATACCGACAGGACTGCGCCGCATTTGCGGCTGCCTCATCGATGGGGTGCGTATGCCGCTGGCGCAGGCTGCATGCGCGCGCCGTTTCCGGATATCTGGCGCGAGGACCTTTTTGCCCGTTTCACGCGGGACGGCTCAGCCAACGGGCGAGCAGCCCGACCGACAGGCCCTGCACGATGATCGAGAAGACCACGACAAAATAGGTCGCGGCCAGAATTGTCGGTTTCCACGCGCTGTCTGGCAGTGACAATGCCAAGGCCACCGAGATGCCGCCCTTCAATCCGCCCCATGTCATGATCGGGATGACGTCGCGCTCCTGTGGCCTGACCCGTTGCAATAGAAGAACCGGCAAGGCCACCCCCACCAACCGCGCCAGCAGCGACAATCCGATCGCGAGCACGCTTGCCCGGATCATGTCGAGGTCGAGCGCAAGAGCAAAGACCTCGACCCCGATCAAGAGAAACAGCACCGCGTTCAGCATTTCGTCGACGATTTCCCAAAACTTGTCGAGATATTCCTGCGTGATCGCCCCCATCCCGAATTTCTTGCCGACATCGCCGATGAAGAGGCCCGCGACGACCGCCATGATGGGGCCCGACACCCCGAGCGCCACCGCCAACTCATAGCCCCCCAAGGCCAATCCGAGCGAGATCAGCACTTCCAGCACATAATCGTCGATGCGCCGGATCAGCAGGAATGTGAGCCATCCGAGCACCCCGCCCAAGATTGCTCCGCCTGCCGCTTCGCGCAGGAACAGCGTTGCGACCGCTTGCCAGCCTGCGGCGTGATGCTCGCCATGCAGGGGAAACGCCAATCCGACCAGAAGAAGGAATACGACATAGCCGACCCCGTCGTTGAAAAGGCTCTCGCCGGCGATCTGGATCTCGAGCGATTGGCGCAAATTGGCATCGCGCAGGACGCCCAGCACGGCCACCGGATCCGTGGGCGAGATCAACGCCCCAAAGACCATCGCCACGATCAGGGGAAACCCGGTGATCCATGCGAAGCCGTAACCGGCAATGACCGTCGAGGTCAGCACGCCCACAAGGGTGATCACGGCGACCGGCAGCGCTTGCGCGCGCAGCAGGTCCACCCGGACATGCAATGCACCGGCGAACAAAAGCAGCCCGAGCATCCAGTTCAGCAACGCCTCGGAAAACTCGATATTCAGCACCACGGCACGCACCGCATCTGCGATGCCTATGGCGGGGGCCAGCCAGTCGAGCGCAATCACCACGACCGATGCTGCAAGCGCAACGACGAGGATGCCGATCGACGCGGGCAATTTCAGATAGAAGTAGTTGACAGCGCCGAACGCGCCCGCCAGCACCACGAGCAGCGAGGTGATCTGCAGAATGGTCATCGGCTGCCCCTCGGATCGATCTCCGAAACATGGGCGCGCCCATCTGAAATGACAATCGCGAATTGGACCGCCAGTGTCGGCTCCGCAGATGAGCGACGCAGGATGATGGATTGTCAGGCACCATTTTGCATGTGCCGCTGCGATCAAACAGGCCGAGGCTGACCGTCGGAAATGGGCCGTTCTGCTGTCGAACGCAGACGCGGCAATGTGCTTATCCCCGTCAAGCCATTGCCGCGTGCCGGGCGCGTTACCGCGCCCATTCACCCTTGCGGAAGACCGCCACGCGGCTGCCATCGGCGCGGATGCCGTCGATATCGGTCTCCGGCCCGCCGATCATCCAGTCGACATGGATGATCGAGCTGTTGCCGCCCTGCGCCGCGATCTGCTCGGGCGACAGCGAGGCGCCGTCAAGGAAGCACTTGGAGTAGCATTGCCCCATCGCGATATGGCAGGCGGCATTCTCATCGAACAGCGTGTTGTAGAAGAGCAGTCCTGTCTGCGAGATCGGCGAACTGAAAGGAACCAGCGCGACCTCGCCCAGGCGGCGAGCGCCCTCGTCGCTGTCGATCATGTTGAGAAGCACGGTCTCGCCCTTGCCCGACCGCGCCTCGACGGCGCGGCCGGCCTCGAAGCGCATCTCGATATCCTCGATCAGCGCGCCGTTATAGGACAGGGGCTTGGTCGCGCGCACCGTGCCGCTGACGCGATGGGCATGGGGCGTGGTGAACACCTCTTCGGTCGGGATATTCGGGTTGCAGATCACGCCGTTCTGCGCGACGGAAGCGCCGCCATGCCATTCATGTCCATCGGCCAGCCCGACCATCAGATCGGTGCCCGGACCGGTAAAATGCAGCGCCTCGAAGCGCTCGTCGTTCAGCCAGGCCGAGCGCGCCCGCAAGGCGGCGTTATGCGTCGCCCAGGCCGCGACCGGATCGTCATTCGTCACGCGCGAGGCCGCGAAGATCGCCTCGGCCAGTTTCAGGACGGCCTCGTCTTCGGGCAGGTCCGGAAAGACCTGCCGGGCCCAGCCGACAGTCGGATAGGCGGCAATGGTCCAGTTGATCGCGAAATTCGCGATCTTCTCGAGCGCGGGCTTGTAGGCCAGCGAATTGGCCTTGTTGGCGCGCGAGATCTTGGCCGGATCTTCGGCGGCAAGCGCCATCGGATCGGCGCCGGCGATCGCCATGCGCGCCGCGCCGCCCTCGAAAGCCTGCGCCATGCCGCGGTAAAGCCAGTCCGGAGCACGCTCGAAGCTGGCATCCTGACCATGGCGGAAGCGGGCGCGGGCAATGTCATCATCCGACAAGAGCGGCGTCACGAGACCGGCCCCCGCACGATAGGCACTCGCCGCGATCTCGCGGACCAAGGGCAGCGCCTCGACCGGCGCGGTCAGCACCAGATCCTGGCCCGGCTGCAGATTGAGGCCGACCCGCACCGCAACATCGGCAAGCCGGGCAAGAAGGACGGGATCGGGGGCGCGGGCGGTCATGGTGGCTCCTTGGGCAGGCTGCCCGTCATGGCGGGCTGACTTGGCAACCTGCCGATAACCACGGCAAGATCAAGAGCGACGTCATGCGGGCAACGCCCGAGCGCCTTTCTCGGCGGCCCGCGCCCTGCGCCATGAAGGCCGGTCCAGAACGAAGGTGATCGGCCCGCAGCCAAGGTGGATGGCTCTGTTTCGGCGCATATCTGACTGGCGGATTCGCAGATTGCAGGGTTGCGGCAAACCCTGCGCGAGCGACGGCGTCTGCAAGGCCCGGACTTGCATCACCCTGCCAAACCGAGAAGCGACCAAATGCCGCGACCTATCACTTGGCGACCAGGCTATGCCGCGATGCGCCCATAACGCTGCGCGACCATCGGCATGCGGGCGGACGCGGTGAAAGATCACCGAAAGGCTCGGCAGTTCGCCTGCCAGTTCGTCCTGTCAACGCGAGCGATGGAATCGAGCGGTCGCTGCACCACTTGATGGTAGAAAGCGGGCGTCAATTTGGTGAGTTCCGTCATGAGGAGACACTTTGATGGCAACTGTGACATTCAACCCGTTCGTCGCCGTGGACTTTACCACTCTCGTGACCACACGCAGCATCCTCGACCGTGCGACTCTGACGAACTACGATTTCGACACGCCCGCCGGCACTGACATCGATACGGAGGGGACCGGCTTCACCCATGATGGGTCGCGCAATCTGACCGGGGGCACATTGACCCGGATCGACATCCATATCGGCGCCGACCAGCCCGCCCTCAATGGGGGCGACATCAACATTTCTGGTCTGAACATCACCTCGGCCACCGATCTGGGCGCGATGGACAATGGTGCCTTCAGCCTGTTCGGCGTGGCCTTGCAGGGAAATGACACGTTGTTGCTGGCTGGGGCGGCCGAGGTTTCGGAAGTGTAACCGAAGAGTTCAATCGTATCGCGGGCGACGCCTGGTCGATCGATCGCACCGGCACGGCCTCGATGACACTGAATGGCGGCGATGACCGACTGGATCTGGGCGGCAACACATCCGGTTCGTCATTCCTCGCGGTCGAAGTGGTGGACATGCTCAACGGCATCGTCAATGGCGGCAACGATACGCTTGGCAGCGACGATTCAGCCACCCCAGAGGTTTCGGGCGATGTGCGCAGCTATCGTGGCGGGACGCTGAACGGCGGGAACGACATCATCACGCTCGTGAATTCCGGTCGCGCGGGGGGACGTGATGTTCCTCAACGCGCCGATCCCGGCGGGCGTCTTCACGATCACCGGCGGCAATGACGAGATCACGGGCGGCGACGGGGACGACATCATCGGGGGCGACCATCTCCCGTGCCGATCGTGGTGCTGGTCAGCTTGCGGATGATCCTGCTCGAAGCTCGATCTTGATCCCCGGTTGCCCAATATTCGGGACGGCATTGGCTGCAGTCCGACCGGGTTCGGCTGGGTCCAGAAATGCCTATTTGGCGGGGTCCTGCTATTTCGGTGCCGGGGGCGAAGTGCGCCGCCGAGATCGAGACCGCCGCCGCCGCGATCCCGCGCGTGGGGGTAATCGGCTGACAAGAACTTTTGCCCAGTGCTATCATATCAATCCAGCCTCCAAATATACCGGACGTTCATCAATGAAACGCGACGAACTGGGTGATCTGATCGCCTTTCTGGCGGTTTGCGAAGAGCGCAGCTTCACCCGCGCCGCCGCGCGCCTTGGCACCTCGCAATCCGCGCTGAGCCATACGGTCAAGCGGCTGGAGGAACGCATGGCATTGCGGCTTCTGACGCGAACCACCCGCAATGTCGTGCCGACCGAGGCGGGTGAGAAGCTGGCCCAGACCCTGCGCCCGGCGCTGGATGACATCGAGGCGCGGCTCGATAGCCTGAACGCGCTTCGCGCCCGCCCCGCCGGGACCATCCGGATCACCGCAAGCCGCGACGCCGCACGCGAGATCCTGTTTCCGAAAACCCGCGAGCTGATGCTGGAATATCCCGATATCAATGTCGAGATCTCCGTCGATCAGCGCTTTGCCGATATCGTGAGCGAACGCTTCGATGCCGGGGTGCGCTTGGGCGAAAGCGTCGAGCGGGACATGATCGCCGTCCGGATCGGCCCGGATCTGCGCATGCTGGTGGTCGGCGCGCCCGACTATCTCGACCGTCATGGCCGCCCCGAAAGACCCGATGATCTCACCGGGCACAATTGCATCAACCTGCGCCTGCCAACGCTTGGCGGGCTCTATGCCTGGGAATTGGGCAAGGAGGATCGCGAGGTGAATGTCCGGGTCTCGGGCCAGTTCATCAGCAATGATCCCGACATGGACATCGACGCGGCCCTGGGCGGTCTGGGCCTTTGCTGCCTGCCTGACCGGCACCTTCAGCCCTGGATCGATCAAGGCAAGCTGGTCCCCGTGCTGGAGGATTGGTGCCCGGTCTTTCCGGGATACCATCTTTATTACCCGTCGCGGCTGCAGGCCTCTCCGGCGTTTTCGCTTCTGGTCAACAAGCTGCGCTGGCGCGGATGAGGCGAGAGTTTCCCTCTTGCGATACATCTCGGCCCACGTGCGCTCCAGGACATCGGCCAGCACCGATTGGGCAAGCGTGCGAAGATCGCGCGCCGAAGGGCGCTGCGATCCGGTCGACCTCCTGCCCTGCGTGCGGATATGGAAGGCCGGACACGCCAGCGCCCGTTTGAAAAAACTGGTTCATATGCGTGAGAACATCGTGACGGCCGTCCGGCCGAGCATCTCGGGCTCGCTGCATAGAGTACGGTCGGACAGCCCGCTTGCGCGGCAAGACGGGCGAAAAGTGCCACCTCTGCGCCCCTGCCCCGCACGATAAACCTGATCTGTGCCAGCACCGTCAGATGCAATCCCGGCCCGTCTGCCGCGATCCCCTCGCGACAAATGATGAGCCGCGCATTCTGCCGTCGCGACAGGCCGGCAAATGCGCGGCCATTCGGGCCCCGGACGGGGTTCGGCATAATCGGATATCGAGCCGGCCGCCACGATGCAGCTGGATGTCGGCAAAAAGTGCACCATGAGCGTTACGAAAGTTCTCGCTCCGACCCCGCGCCATCACCCGGGCCGCCAAACAAGATCCCGTCCGAGACAGCCCAGATTGCCGCAATGCACCGTTCCGTCGATGAGCTTCGCTGCTCCGTCCGGGCGATAGGACGCCCCCATATTGCCGGAGATGACCGCCATCGCGATGTCCGGATCAGGCGCATCAGCGCGCCATTTCCGGCATCGGTCAGCACCATGATGGCACCATCCGCGGCGATGTCGACATCCCCGAATGCGCGCCTCCCCCAAGCAGATAGCGCGGCCCATCGACAAGCCGAGTGGCGTCAAGATCGGACCGAACCAGCGCCAGCCCCTTCAACGCCGCGATCAGCGCGTCACCCTGCCCGTCCGCAAGCAACTTCCCCGGGTAGAAGGCCAGCCCGCTCGGGGCAATGACCGGCCCCGGGACGGTTCAGTCCGTCCGGCCGAACGCAACGTCACTTCGTTGAACGCTAGACGACCGGTCTATTCTTGTTATGCGGGCACGATGAAAAAGCAGACCAAGGCCGATATCACCCGAGAGCGGATCATGACCGCAGGACGTGACCTGGTTCTCAGGGACGGCTTTCTGGGCATGGGCCTTTCCAGGCTATTGGCTGTGAGCCATGTGCCGAAGGGGTCATTCTACCACTACTTTGCGTCAAAGGAGGCCTTCGGCTGTGCCCTGCTGACGCGGTATGTGGACGACTATCTGACGCGCCTCGATGAGGCATGTCTCAGCTGCGGCAATGCCCGCGAAAAGCTGGATGCGTTCTGGAACCTATGGCTCGCTGACAATCGGCTTGAGGCTCATGCCAGCAAATGCCTCGTCGTGAAACTTGGCGCGGAGGTGGCGGACCTTTCCGAAGACATGCGCCAGATCCTCGATAAGGGCGTCGCGCAACTGACGGGGCGGCTTGCCGCGTTGCTGCGCGAAGGCGGTGAAGATGGCTCCGTCCGACGTCTCGGCGATCCCGACGGCATGGCGCAGCTCATCTACGCTCAATGGCTGGGGGCGTCGATATTGGCCAAGCTTTCGCGCAGTGATGTTCCGCTGCGCGCGGCGATGGCGGATAGCGAGGTCCGCCTCGCTCCAACTGACAACACTTGAAAGAGAATAGAATGCGTGCAGCAATTCATAATCAATTTGGCGATCCTGCGGCCGTGATGGAATTTGCCGAGGTCCCCGCGCCGGTGGCGGCCAAAGGCGAAGTGCTGATCAGGACAATCCTGTCGCCGATCCACAACCATGACCTTTGGACGATCCGGGGCGAGTATGGCTACAAGCCCAGCCTTCCCGGTGCGATTGGCGGCACCGAGGCAGTCGGTATCGTCGAAGCCGTGGGTGAAGGTGTTGACAGCAGCCTCATCGGCGCCCGGATCGCCGTCGCTGCGGTCCACGGCACTTGGGCGGAACGCTTCGTCGCACCGGCCGCGACCATCGTGCCCTTGCCGGAAGGCATTCCGGACGAACTGGGCGCCCAGTTGATCGCCATGCCCTTCAGCGCAATCGCACTTCTAGAGTTCGTTCAGGCCGAGGCGGGCGATTGGGTCATTCAGACGGCAGCGAATGGCGCGGTCGGCAAGATCATGGTGAGCCTCGCGAAGGAGCGTGGGCTCAAGCTCTTGAACCTGGTCCGCAGGAAGGCGGCGGCAGAGGAACTGACGGCGCTTGGCGTCGAAAACGTCCTGTCCACCGACGAACCGGGATGGAAGGAAAAGGCCCGCGAGATCATCGGGGAAAAGGGTGCCGTCACCGCCATCGATTCCGTCGGAGGCGCGATTGCGCTGGATCTGACCGATCTTCTTGGGCGGAACGGTGAATTGATCAGCTTTGGGACCTCGACAGGGGAATTGCTGCAGCTCTCGACCCATGAACTGATCACCAAACATCTGAAAATCAGGGGTTTCTGGGCCGCGCTCATTTTCGAGGAGATGAGCGCCGAAACCCAGATCCGTCTGTTGACGGAACTGGTGACCCTCGCTGCAAAAGGCGCGTTGCGGCTCGAGACCGGTGGCATATATCCCTTGGAACAGGTGCGCGAGGCCATGATGGCCGCCCAGACCAGCGGCCGCGCCGGGAAGATCATGCTTCGTCCCTGACGACGCCATTGCATCAGGTCTGGCGGGGATCGCCCGGTTCCCGCCGAAGGATGCATTTCAGACCCATACCCGCTTGCGCAGCCTCTGCTTCGATGCCGCCGCGTATTGCAGCGACCGGACCACTCGCACCTTCCTGGGCGAGGTCGTTCCGCGGACGGCGGCGCGATCGTTCACCCTTTGATCGGCTTCCAATGCCGGTCACAACCTCAAGGAGCCTATCGGATGTCCGCCTATTTCATCATCAGCTACGACATCGTCGATTTCGAGGAGTTCCAGAATTACCCGCCGAAGGTCTGGGATCTGCTTCAGCGTCACGGGGGCGAGCTGCTGGCCTCGGACATGGAGGCGCAGGCCATCGAAGGGGATCGCAAGATGATGCATGCCATCATCCGCTTCCCGAGCCGGGAACAGGCCCTCGCCTGCTTCAACAGCGACGAATACCAGAACCAGATCATGCAGCATCGCCACAATTCGACCACCGACGCGCGGGTCGTTCTGGTTCAGGGGTTCGATCCCGAAACGGTGGCATGAGGACTGCTTGAAAGAGGGTGTTTTTGCAGCACCCGCTTTCCGCATCCCGCGACTGCGAAAAAGCAGTCGGCCGTCAGGTTGCTTGCGCCTGTCTGGGTCACGTCCGTCAAGCTGGTGTAAATTCCCTGATGGCCTGAGGGCATGATCAGGCGGCTTTTGTGGTTATGCTGAGAATGGGGTCGATTTCCTCCTTGTCGATCTGGGCGAAGGCCTCGACCATCATGTAGCGGCTCGAGGTCTGCCATTCGTCGTTGGCTTCGAACAGCACGGCACCGATCAGGCGCATGATAGATGCCTCGTTCGGGAAGATCCCGACGACATCGGCGCGCCGCTTCACCTCCTTGTTCAGGCGTTCGATGGGGTTCGTGGAGTGTAGCTTGGTGCGGTGCTGTCGCGGGAAGGACATATAGGCCAGCACGTCATGCTCGCTCCTCGCCATGGTCACTCGAACCCGTGGCGTTCTCATGGCTCGATCCATGAGATCGGCCAGCTTCGGCCAACGCGGGCGCAGCTGTTCGGACACCTTGCGCCAGGTTTCGCCCGCATGGGCGCGGTCGGGCTGGTCGAAGGCCTGCCGGATCGCGGCGGCAACGACGGTGTGCTGGCCGCGCGAGACATGCGCGAGGGCGTTCCTGATGCAGTGAACGCGGCACCGCTGCCATGTGGCCTCAAACACGCGGGCGATGGCGGCCTTGAGGCCGGTATGGGCATCACTGATCACCAGCCTGACCCCGCCAAGGCCTCGGGCACGCAATGAGCGCAAGAACTCAGTCCAGAACGTCTCGGCTTCGGACGGGCCGATCGCCAGACCAATGATTTCGCGGCGGCCCTCGGTGTTCGCGGCCACGGCGATTATCGCCGCGACCGGCACGATCCGGCCACCCTGGCGCACCTTGAGGTAGGTGGCGTCCAGCCAGAGTGAGCCATCGACGGCGCCATCGGTCCGAGCCCGATGGCGAACGGGCCATTCGCCGGTCAATGGGTGGTTCAAGAACTCGCCGACGCGCTCGTCATTCGCCGGGAAAACGATCCCCCGGATCGTTTTCTGGCCTGGCTCATTCCTTGCACAGCTTCGAGACGGTGCTCTTCGAGATGCCGCTCAGCCCCACCGCCTGCACCAGTTCGTCGACGCGACGGGTGGAGACGCCGCCGATCCAGGCCTCCTGTATGACGGCGACCAAGGCCTGCTCCGATGTCTTGCGGGCCTCAAGGAAGCCCGGAAAGTAGCTGCCCTGCCGCAACTTCGGCACCCGCAGGTTCAGCGTGCCCAAACGGGTATCGAGAGCGCGCTCTCGATACCCGTTGCCCAAGTCGTGCGTTCGCCGCTGCGCTCATGGCGGCCAGCGCCGATGATGCCTTCCACATCATTCTTCACTACGATCGATCCACTGGATCGATCGCTTCACGCTCGAATTCCATGATCAGTTGCAGCACCGCTTCGGCAATGCCGCGCAGGAAGTCATCCTGATCGTGCTTGGCCAGAAGCTCGGACAGGTCCATGTTCGTCTTGGTCATCGGGGTCTCCGTAAGGTCCGTGGTTGAAGTCGCCAAACTCCACCCCGAACATACACCTCGATGGCCACCTGGGATCACACCGCCGATGGCCGCGAAATTACACCAGCTCCTCGGACGCTACCGCCGACGGCCGACCCCGATTTACGGCTTGCCCAGACCGATATCGGTGCTGGGATAGACCTTGAAGGTGGCGAGGTGGCGCTACAACTTGTGCAGGGCCTGTGGCAGCCTCCATTCAACCGCGAATGCCCAGAGCTCGCCTGCTCCCTGGAGTCGGTATAAAGATTATAGACCCAAGGGCTCATGCCCACATCCGAGACCGTGGTTTCATCCAGATTCCGGCGCGGCGCATGTTGCTCCATCGCCTTGAAGTGGATCTTCTATTCCATCCAGCGGATGGCCATCAGATTGTTCTCGGAATAGATGAAGACGGCATCGCGACGTGATTATCCGTCATCCGCAAGAATGAAGGAGGACTGGTCGATCCCGTCGATATAGCGCTCGCTCGGGATTGAGCCGGACGCACCGGCCAGCGCCAGTGAGGTATTGAAGAAGTCCGTCAGATCGAAAAGCCCATCGCTTTCACGACCGGACGCGATCATGCCGCGCCAATAGGCGATGCCGGGCACGCGCACGCCACCTTCCCAGGTCGTTCCCTTGCCGCCACGCCAGGGCTGGAAGCCATTGTCGGGGTAGAGACGCTCGTCTAATAGCTTGTACATGTCGCTGATGACCGACAGGATGCCGTAGTACTCGTCGAAACCGACTTCATGGGGCCGCGAGCCCTCGGCCTCGCCCAGATGCCATTTCCCCGAAAGCGCCGTCCGGTATCCGGCACCCGACAGCAGACCGGGCAGAGTGGCTTCGATGCGCCAGGGGTTCGTCGTTGGGTTTTCGCCGGACAGCGTCGGGCGGGTCAGACCGCTGCTGGTGGCCGAAACGTTCGGGAATGGTTTGCGGCCCGCAACCAGTTCGCCATAATGTTCGGCGAGCGTTTCGACGCTTGAGTATCTGAAACCGCATGGACCGGGCCAGATACACGAAGTTCAGGACACTCCCTCACCCATCCGAGCGCCGCAGCTTTTTCTGGTGTCGCCTTCCTCAGCTTACCGTCACGGGACTGATAATAACCGCACCCCGTCACATCGAACCCCGGCTTGTGGTTCGACAAGGTGAAGTAATCCGGATGCCGACCCCAATCGACCTCCTTCTGCATTGCGGCCTCGTCCTCAGCGACCTCCTTGCGGTTCGCAAAGCAGGAAAGCACCTCCTTGGAGAACCGATGCCCGCTGCCACGGCCTCCTTCATCGGCCCCGAGGACGACAGATATGGGTCAGTCTTAGGGTGCTTCTTCGTCGTCCTGACGCCTGTATACAGTTTTGGGCCTTCTCCCGGCGTAATGCGGCGCAGAAGGTATGTGTAGTGGAAACGGCCATCTGTCCCGGCAAAGATGAGCGGGGCGGGGGTGGTGATGTTCATGCGGGATCTCGGCAATAGAAAAGGCGCAGCTTGCCTTATAAGCTGCGCCATCGGTTGATCCAAAGCATTGATTTAGCGGGCTATGTTGCCAGTTCACGGTTCTTGTCTTTCGCGCGACTTCCGCCTCTCGGGGGCAACTTATGCGTGTTGTCCTCGCCTTCGAGAAGATAGCGTCTATCGCCTCTTCCGCGTAATAGGGGTGCCCACCTTCTGGCGACCGACCTCATTTCGGCCCCTTTTCTTTCGACCGCCAAGCACGAAGGGTCTGCTCGGACTTTTTCAGCCGTTTCGCTGCCTGAGCTGTGTTAAGCACCGGCTTTTTCGTGGCGGTCACGGGTTCCATCTTCTCAAGGGCGCATTGACGTAAGACGTCCATGAGCTGGGTCGTAATCGGAAGGTAGAAGTCCTTCGTCGCGTTCTGCCCTGTCTGCTTCATGTATTGGCCGGGGATGATGAACCCGTTTCCGTGCCGTCAGTCCCAGCGCAATTCGCGCAAGGCATCAGGGCGCATTCCTGTCAGATATAGCGCCGCTAGGAACGCTCGTTAGACCGGGTTGGTCTCTGCGGCAACGGCGGCGAAATGATCGCGCAGGGCGGCATCTTCGGATAGCGTTTTTTGGCGCGGGCATAGAGGGCACCGATGACACGCAGCATCTGGCTTGGGCCACTCGGCTTGCAGGTGGCCGTCAGTTCCTCATGGTAAAGTCGGACTTCCTGATGCTGCTCGGCGAACTCCACCATGTTGCGATCGCCGAACTTGTCGCGGACATAGCGGTTCCAACCGCTTTTGTATGTGCTTGTCGTCCTTTCGCGCTGGTCGGTCTCGACCATGAGGGCGTAGGCGTCGGCAAGGGTCAGTGATCTGCTGCCGTGCCCGTCTTGCGAAGGTCGCGCTTGAGGTCGTCAATCGCTTGTGTGATGGCCTTGTTCGTGTTCGCCGTTTCCGAAGCGGCGACGACAGGGCGACCGGCCATCTCCCGTATCTCCTTCATGTTGTTCCGTTGCCGCATGAAGTAAAACGTCTTCGTCGTCTTCCTGGCGATCAGCTTCAGGCCGTTGCCCTGCACATTGGACCATTTCTCTTGCTCTGATTCGGTTTCCAAGGGGATGCGAGCCACGTCGGTGGGGGGTCTTGAATGACCGTTTGGTGCGTTTTGCCATCACGAAATTCCGTCGAAATCCGTTTCTACATCTGCATATGAAAAACAACGCAATTTGACCCCTTGTACATACGGATCAAATGCTTGCCTACGACTGCATACGGTGATCAACCGTATTCTACGGGCGTCAAAAGTCCCGGGGGATCGATCAAAGGTCCGAACGGGGAAGTAGCTGCCTTGCCGCAACTTCGGCACCCGCAGGTTCAACGTGCCCAGACGGGTATCGAGCGCGCGCTCACGATAACTGCGGTGATCTCGGCCACATCAGAGGTATAGGGCACAACCGCAGCACTTGCGGGATTGGTCACGGCAAGATCGGGCTTCACCGAATGAACGCGGGCAGCGACATTGGCGGGACCGATGACCGCCGATCCCGAGGTGCAGCCAAAGACCAAGGCATCGATCTGGGCTTCTGGCAGCAAAAGCGAACTGGCCCCCGCGATCCCGTCAGCCAGCCGCGCCAGTGTCATGGGCGTCAGCGGCATTTCCAAGGCGATGCGCGTGGTGAAGATATCGACATTCGCCGCCATCCCCATGCGCCAGAAATCACGCTCGATCAAAATGTCCGAGGCCGGGGCAAGCAGGCCCATACGAACCCGACGCTTTTGCCGTTCGGCGTCGTCTACTGCGGTCAGATGAACTTCCACTGGTAACTCTCCGGGGTTTTCGGCGCAAAGCACGGCGCGGGCATGAAGCCAACCCCCAACCGGGGGTGGCTTCCTTTGGATGTTCAGCCCCCTATCCGCCGATCAGGAGGTATGGGTCCGGTCATAGCCATTGGGCTGCGGCGCGGCCCAGCCCCGCGGCGCGCGCTTGGGCTTATAGATTTCGACCACGAGCGGATGGCACTGCACCTTGTCCGAGGAATGCTCGGTCGAGCAGTCGCCACCGGGACAGGCAGACAGCGTGCCGAGCAGGTCGATCTCGGCGAAGAATTCCAGATAGTCGCCGATGCGGACCGGGCTGGCCTTCATGAAATATTGCCCGGTATCGCGGGTGAAGCCCGTACACATAAAGACGTTCAGCACGTCATGGACAAAGGGCTCGGCCTCGGTCAGGCTTTTCCCCGTCGCTTTGGCAAAGGCACGGGTCAGGTTTGAATGGCAGCAATAGTGGTACTGCCCACCCTTGCTGAGCAGATTGTGGGTATAGGGGTCGCAGCGCGTCCCGATCACGTCATGGACCGAACCGCCGAATTCATCGAAGCCGTACCAGTCCAGCGTGTCATGCGTGATCGTGGCCAGCGGGCGAAGATAGGGAAAATTCGAGAAAAGCTGATCGCCCAGACCAAGATGCGTACCATTCAGGGCGCGCGTCTTGCCGCTATAGAACCGCTCATTGAGGTCATTGGCGTTGAACAGGTTAAGATCGCCGACCTGCGGTCCTTCCGAGCACAGAATCCGGAAGAAATGGCCCGCGGGAACCGTCCAGCTTGCGGCATCGCGCGGGGGAACGACGAGGGTTTCGATCAGGTCGAGATCGTCGCGCAGCTCGCGATAATCCGAGATATCGGGCCGGGGCAGGCCCTCGACTGGGTAGCAAATGACCGGAGCGATCGCCTTGCGGGCATCGGCATCGGCGGGGGTATCGGTAATGGCAAAGGGTTTCATACTGTCTCTCGGATGATGTCGGCAGGGTTGGTTTGCGCCGGTTGCGCTATGCGATGGTGGCGAGCGTCGATCCGCCGCTGACTAGGTTGCCCGCCTCGGCCTTGAGGCTGATCCGACCGGCTTTCGGTGCAGCAAGACGGGTTTCCATCTTCATCGCCTCGATGATCGCCACGATCTCGCCTTCGGCGACCATCGCGCCGTCCTCGACCAGCCATTGCTGCAAATTGCCGGCGATGGGCGCGGTCAGGGCATTGTCATCGGCCTCGACCACGGGCGTGGCGGCACTTGGGTCGGCGCGAAGCCCCGAAAATAGCGAAGGGGGCAGACCGATGGCGTGCATCTTGCCGTCGATCTCGATGAAGCTGCGGATCATGCCGCCCGCGACCGCATCGACGCGCGGCGCAGGGGGAAGGCCCGCGAATTCGGTTTCGATCCAATTGGTATGGACCGCAAATCCGTCCTCGCCGGTAAAGGCACGCTCGTTCACAACGGCACGGTGGAACGGCAGGACCGAGGCCACCCCCTCGATCTGGAACTCCCGCAGCGCGCGTCGGGCGCGGGCCAAAGCCTGTTCGCGGGTCGCCCCGGTCACGATCAGCTTCGCCATCATCGAATCGTAAAGCCTCGGAATTTCCGAGCCGCTCTCGACGCCGCTCTCGACACGAATGCCCGGCCCCGAGGGCGCGCGGAATTTGTCGATCAGGCCCGGCGTCGGCAGGAAGCCGCGTCCGGGGTCCTCGGCATTGATCCGGAACTCAAGGGCATGGCCACGCGAGGCCGGGGCTTCGCTGACCGAAAGCGGCAAGCCGTCGGCGATGCGCAACTGCTCGATCACGATATCGAGGCCGCTGGTTTCCTCGGTCACCGGATGTTCGACCTGAAGGCGGGTATTGACCTCGAGGAACGAGATCACCCCATCGCGCGACAGCAGGAATTCGACCGTGCCCGCGCCGCTATAGCCTGCCTCGACGCAGATGGCGCGGGCGGCAGCATGGATACGCGCACGCTGCGCGTCGCTGATGAAGGGGGCCGGGGCTTCCTCGACCAGCTTTTGGTTGCGGCGCTGCAACGAGCAATCCCGCGTGCCAAGGACGACAGTATTGCCGTGCAGATCGGCGATGACCTGCGCCTCGATATGGCGTGGCTTGTCCAGAAACTGCTCGGCATAGCAATCGCCGCGACCGAAGGCCTCGGCGGCTTCGCGGGTGGCGGAATCGAAAAGCGCGCCGACCTCGTCCAGTTCGCGGGCGACCTTCATGCCGCGCCCGCCGCCGCCAAAGACCGCCTTGATGGCGATCGGCAGGCCCGCCTCGCGGGCGAAGGCCACGGCATCGGCGGCCGTGGCAAGCGGTCCGTCCGAGCCCTTGACCAAGGGCGCGCCGACCTTGGCCGCGATGCGCCGCGCCTCGACCTTGTCGCCCAGAGCCGCGATCACCTCGGGCGCGGGACCGACCCAGATCAACCCCGCATCCACAACGGCTTGTGCAAATTCCGCGCGCTCTGACAGGAAGCCATAGCCGGGATGGACGGCATCCGCGCCCGAGCGGCGGGCGATCTCGATGATCTTGGCGATATTGAGATAGGTTTCAGCCGGACGGCCGGGACCAAGGCCGTAAGCCTCATCGGCGTGACCGATATGCAGCGAGCCCGCATCCGCATCCGAATAAATCGCGACCGAGGCCACGCCGTAATCCCGGCAAGCGCGTGCGATGCGAATGGCGATTTCGCCACGATTTGCGATGAGAAGCTTTTTCATCAGTGCTGTGTCCTTGCGGATGGGGCGGCCTTGCAGCGGGCATGAAAGCGGATACGCGCCCCGATGGGAATTTGGCCAAGAAGATCAAGATGATGCGCTGCCACGACGCCGATTACCGGATAGCCTGCGGTCAGCGGGTGGTCGGCAAGAAAGACGACGGGCTGGCCGCTATGAGGCACCTGAACCGCGCCGCGCACGGCCCCCTCCGAGGGAAGCTCGGCGTTATTTGCCCGCTCGATTGTCGTTTCAGCGGTCAGGCGCATCCCGACCCGGCTGGATTCGCTGCTGACCTGCCAGTCCTGCGACAAAAGCGCCTCAAGGCCGTTTTCGGTGAACCAATCCTGTCGCGGCCCAAGCTCGATATCCACGCAGACGAGATCCTCGGCGCGGGGCAGGATCGCTGCATCGGTGGCCGGAATTTCGACCGCGCCGACGCGCTGGTTCGCGGCTATGACGACATCGCCCGTGGCAATCGGCGGCGGACCGATCCGGGCCAGCGTATCCGTCGAGGCCGATCCCAGCGCGGGCAGGACTTCGATGCCGCCGCGCAATGCAAGATAGGTCCGCATTCCGCGCGCGGGCGTGCCAAGCACCAACTCGTCCCCCGCATCAAGTGTCACGGCGCGGTCAATCTCGGCCGCAAGCCTGCGCCCGTCCGCGGTCCTGATCTCAAGCGGACAGGGGGCACCGGTGGCGGCGAGGGTCGCGGCGCGATCCGTGCGAAGGGCGAAGCCGCCAAAGGTCACCTCGATGGCGGCCATGCCGGGCGGATTGCCGACCAGACGATTGGCGCGGATGAGCGAGGCGCGATCGACCGCGCCCGAAACTGAAACGCCCTGATCGGCATGGCCGGGCCTGCCAAGATCCTGATAAAGCGCGGGCCGGTCGGCGCGTGTCACCACCAGCCCCGAGGCCGGGGGCGTCGCCTGTTCCCCGCCTGCGTCCTTGGCCTGCGCAAAGGCCAAAGCCGAGGAATGACGCGTCATATCGCGAAAGCGCACCTGATCGCCGGGCGTAAGCAATGCCGCGCGCGCGCGCGTCAGATCCCACATCTTCAACGGCGTCCGTCCAAGCAATTGCCAGCCACCCGGACTGTCCGAGGGATAGATCCCGCCAAACCGCCCGGCAATCGCGACCGATCCCGCCGGAATCCTGACACGCGGCGTTTTGCGCCTTGGCACGTCAAAGGCCGGGTCGTCCGAGGTCATATAGGCAAAGCCCGGCGCAAAGCCGGTAAAGGCGACGGTAAAGGTCGCCTCGCCATGACGGCGGATCAGATCCTCGACGCTCCAGCCCAGAAACTCGGCCACATCCTGTAGATCTTCACCGTCATAAGTGACTGGAATATCAAATATTTCCCCATAGCGAAGGTGATAGCCCGACAGGTCGATGCCGCGCGCCACCGCCTCAAGCGCGTGACGGGTCAGAAGCGAGGGATTATAGCGGATCAAGACGGTCTGCGCCGCCGGAACCAGCTCGGTGATGCCCTCGATCCGGGCATTGCGCAGGCCGTCGAACAAGGCCAGCGCCGCGTCCAGACTGCCAGTCTCGGCCAGCAGGGCTTCGCTGCCCATGCGGTGAAAGCGCAGGGCCTCAGTCATGGGAGCCTGCGAATGCGGCAAGCTCGATCCCGGCTTTTTCAAGCTGTTTGCGGAGCGCGCGGGCAATCTCGACCGCATCGAGCGTGTCGCCGTGGACGCAGATCGAATCCGCATCCAGATCGATATCCACCCCGTCGATGGTCCGGATTTTGCGCTCTTGTGCAAAGCGCAACATTCGCGCGGCGATCTCGGCGGGATCGTGCAGCACCGCCCCGGCAAGGCGGCGGTTCACCAGACTGCCATCGCGATTATAGGCCCGGTCGGCAAAAGCCTCGCTGAAAACGACAAGCCCCGCCTCACGCGCCTGCTGCACGATCGGCGCGCCCGCAAGTGCCAGAAGCTTGAGCGAAGGGTTCACCGCCTTGATGCCGGCAATCACGTCGGCGGCCTGCCGGGCGTCCTTGGCGATGGTGTTGTAAAGCGCGCCATGCGGTTTGACATAGGTCACGCGCGTGCCCGCCGCCGTGGCCAGCCCTTGCAGTGCGCCAATCTGATAGATCGTGTCGCCGACAAGTTCCGCGCTGGACGGGTTCATCTCGCGCCGCCCGAAACCGACAAGGTCAGGATAGCCAATATGCGCGCCGACCGCGGTGCCGCGTTCGGCAGCTTTGCGCAGCGTCGACAGGATGCCCGCCGGATCTCCGGCATGGAAACCGCAGGCGATATTCGCGCTGGTGACGATATCGAGCATCGCCGCATCATTGCCCATCGGCCAAGGCCCGAAACCTTCGCCCAGATCGGAATTCAGGTCGATACGGGTCATTGCCTTCCCCCCCAAGTGCACCTTTATTGCTCAATACACATGTTATTATTGTTGAACAATCTAAAATCTCCTAGAGTTGTGGCGATTTTGCGCGCGGGGTAAGAGGCCATGAACAGGGTGAACAATCTGGCCGGGACTGACATGGAAGAAGGCTCGCGCGCCTCGAAGGTGGCCGCGCAAATTCGCAACAAGCTGATCGAGGGCGAATTCAGACCCGGCGAGAAACTGTCCGAACAGCAGGTCGCACAGGCATTCTCGATCTCGCGCAATACGCTGCGCGAGGTATTCCGGCTGCTGACCAGCCAAGGTTTGCTGGTCCATGTCCCCAATCGGGGCGTTTTCGTCGCCTCGCCCGACGAGGCCGCAATCATCGATCTTTATCGCGTGCGGTCAATCATCCAGCGCGGGGCAATCGAGGCCGCGACGAAAACCCACCCCGCGCTGGCCAAGATGCGGCTGCTGGTCGATGAGGCAAAATGCGCGGCTGCGGCGGGCGACTGGCCGCGGGTCGGGACGATCAATATGGCGTTTCACCGCACGATGGTGGAACTGTGCGACAGCCAGCGCCTGAACGATTGGTTCGAACTGGTCCTTGCCGAGTTGCGTCTGGTCTTTGGCCATCTCGGCGACGGCGCCCACCTGCACGAACCCTATATCGCCATGAATGAAGCACTCGTCACCACTTTGGAGAAAGGCGATATAGCTGGGGCCCTTGATCAGTTGGGAACCTATCTGACCAAATCCGAGCGTGGCATACACGCGGCGCTTCACCGGACGAGACATCGGACATAGCCGCCCGTTCCCAGTAACCTTCCCCAGAGGCTCCCTCTTCATTTAGCGGCGGCTCTGGTGACAGGCGGCATCTTGTTGTATGCCCCGACCCGCTCGCATTTGGCTACTCTGGTCGGACGAACCTGAAGTTGATGCTTTGAGTTTGAGGCGCCTCTGCCGAAAGCCGTCATTTCGACGCCTTTATTCGCGGCGATTGTCTCTGGCCCGGATGAATTGCGCAGATCGCGTCCCAGTTAACATGACGCGCAATGGGCACTTGACACCCGTGGGGGGGCAGGGTCTCCGGTTCGACCGCCTTGTCTTCATCTCTGTGCTGTCATCGCCATTAAACCGTGGGCTGGAGCGTTATATACTTGATTTCTTTGTAAGAGCACGCCGGGCGTGTAGCGCATCAGTTCCTGCATGTTGTTCATACGGCGCTCGCGGATCTCTTGGCCGTCCATGACCGAGACCGAGGCCGGAACTTCGCGGGTGCTGGTGCCCTGACAGTCCGCCAGAAGGGTGACGGGCGCAAGGGCCAGGGCCTCAGTTTCGGTGACCTGCGTTTCGACCTGCTGCGCCAAGGCGGGCGCGCAGATCGTCATCAGCGCAAGTGCGGTGTTTGTCCGGAGAACTCCGGAACTTAGGGCGACGTCACTTCATGATCCTAGCCTTTGCAATCTGTCTGAGGCTGGCAAAGGCTGGCGTGTCAACTTATCGCTGCCGAAATGCATGAATTGACTAACTTTGGCAAAATTAATGGCGGCGGAATGCAAAGGGTCTGTGAAAGTTCAACAACAGGTTGTGAAAGTTTGCGTTTTGCGAAAGGCCCATCTATCGGATGAACCTTCCCTTCGCGGGCTTGGCCTCACAGCGAAACGGTCTTCAGCATATCCTCGGGGGAAAGCTTGAACGCGCGGCCAAAGCAGCCATTCAGCAAGCCTGATTGCGGCGCGTGCTTCCAGAAGCGGAAATCCGGCAGGTCGATATAGACCTTGGCCTTGCCAGCGGCGAAGCACTGAGTTTCGCGGTCCTGCCGCGGCGACTATTCCCCTGAAAGCAGTTGCGTCGTCTATTGATGTGCCACGGTTTGCCAACCGGGCCGCGTCTGCGGGGGGATGCCACCGCGATCGCCACCGTGGTGGAGATGCGTTGGCCCGCGCACCAGCGCCTGCCGCGAGGTGATTGCCAACTCCGATGTCACCATCTGGTCGGCGGATGTCCTGTGCGCGGATAGGTTGCATGGTCACCCGCGGCTTCATCAAGTTGCGGGCCAAGCCGGGTCTGATCTTCGGCAGACGCGCCCGGTGCCTCATTCCCAGCTCGCGCCGCGCGCGGATCCTGCCCGGAAGCCGCGCCGTCACCGTGAGAGATCTCAAGGCGTCGGCGCGTCCTTGGCCCGCAAGATGATCGTGCCCCGGTAGAGACCAGAACTCGTGACGCGGGCGACATTGATGTTTTCCAGATGCACCCCCTCGGGCGCGCGGCCCGCGACCTCCAGCATAGCCTTGTTGTCACGCGGCATGTTTCCATCGGGTAGGATCATCTGCTCGACCGAAAAAACGAAGCCGGTCGGCGTGGGTTCAACCCTGCCGAGGACCGGATCAATGCCGCTCAGATGAAGAATGGCATCGGTCATAGTGAAATCTCCTGTCTGCTGAGATGGCTGGCACAGCGATCTATGTGTCCTCATAACCCATCAGATGGGGTCCAGAGCTTGATTTTCCTGAAGGTTCGGTCCTTGCGACGCGTTACATTGACGTCCTCGGGCCACAAGGTTGCAGGGCGAGCCGACCGAACCGGGGTCGGAGGGGCAACCTCCGGATCACTGGCTGATGGATCATTCCACGCGCTGGTTCTGATCCGGGGCCTGTTGGCTTGCGGGATCCTCGCTGCGCTCTTCGCCATGCCAGATGAGGCGTCCCGCGAAGAACACGAGGACCGTTGCAAAGAAGATCGCGACCACCACCATTGCGGCCCGTGACAGCCGCCGAGCGCTTGGGGTGTTGCTTTTTCCCACCATGGAAACCTCCGTTCTCCGGGGAAAAACCTGTGGCCGTGCATGAGGTTCCAACATCACGGCCCGGTGATATTTTCGTGAAGCCCCGGAACATCGCCACGATCTGAGAGCTTGGACCTACAACCTTGTCCAAGAAGGAGACCGTCGTGACCTGGCACCCCGCTGATACCGCTGTTCCGGCCCGTTCTCGGCTCCTTCCCATTCTCGCGGCCTTTCCCGTTGCCTGCTTCACGCTCGCGCTCGGCTCGGATCTCGCCTATTGGCAGACGGCCAATCTGATGTGGCTGAATTTTTCTTCATGGCTGCTGGCCAGCGGATTGGCGGCAGGCGTTCTCTTCGCGCTCTGGTGGGCGATTGGTTTGCTCACGGGCTGGTGGCGCGCCGGTTGGCGTGGCGCGCTTTTGGGCCTGGCGGTTCTGCTCGTCGCATTCGCCAATAATCTGGTCCATGCGGGGGATGGCTGGACCGCAGTGGTGCCTTGGGGCATCGCGCTTTCCGCCCTCGCCGTTCTTCTGATGCTTGCCTCGGCACTGCTCGACAGCCGCGCAGCTTACTGAGGAGACATTCCGATGAGATTTCCCAAAGAAACCGTTTTGGTCACCTTGGGCTGCAGCTTGTCCCTTGTGCAACCGGCCATGGCCCAGGACAATTTCGACACGACCAGCCAAACCGGAGCCGATCCGGTTCTGCCCGAACCCGATTATCTCAGCCTCTGGCCGGAACTTAAGGTGGCCGAGGTCGTCGGCTGGTCCGAGGGTCAGACCCCGACCGTTCCCGAAGGCCTTGCGATCACCCCATATGCAAAGGATCTGGTGAACCCGCGCACGGTTCACACCCTGCCCAATGGCGACGTGCTGGTGGTGCAGTCCCGCGCGCCCGAAGGCAAACCCACCTCGCGGCCCAAGGACTTCATCCGCGGCTGGATCATGGCCATGGCGCATGGCGGCGGCGGCGCGCAAAAGGAAAGCAATCTCATCACGCTTCTGCGCGACACGGACCGGGACGGCACCGTGGATGACCGCACCGATCTGCTGACGGGGCTGGATTCGCCCTTTGGCGTCGCCTGGATCGAGGACACGCTTTATGTCGCGGAAAGCGGCGCGGTGCTGGCCTATCCCTACAGCCTTGGCCAGACCCAGATCACCGATGCGCCGCGCATCCTCGCGCCGCTGCCCGGCGGGCCGATCAACCACCACTGGACCAAGGATCTGGCGCTCAGCCCTGACGGGCGGATGCTCTACGCCTCGGTCGGATCGAACTCGAACGTGGCCGAAAACGGGATCGAGGCCGAGAAGCGGCGCGCCGCGATCCTTGAGATCGACCGCGCGACCGGGGCGAGCCGGGTCTATGCAGAGGGGTTGCGCAACCCCAACGGTCTGACCTTTCACCCTGAGACCGGCGCGCTCTGGACCGTGGTGAACGAGCGCGACGAGCTGGGGCCGAACCTCGTGCCGGATTACATGACCAGCGTTCAGGACGGCGGCTTCTACGGCTGGCCCTATAGCTATTACGGCGCCCATGTCGACCGCCGCGTCCGGCCCGAGCGCCCGGACATGGTGGAAAAGGCGATCAAGCCGGACTACGCGCTGTCGAGCCATGTCGCGGCTTTGGGGCTGACCTTCTCGAACGGCTCGGCCCTGCCCCCGGACTTCGCGAACGGGGCCTTCATCGGCGAGCATGGCAGTTGGAACCGCAACCATTTCAATGGCTACAAGGTCGTCTATGTTCCCTTCGAGGGCGGCCGACCCGCCGGCCCGCCACAGGATGTCGTGACCGGATTTCTGGACGGCGACAGTGCACGCGGCCGACCCGTCGGTGTCGGGATCGACGGCACGGGAGCCTTGCTGATCGCGGATGATGCCGGAAACACGGTCTGGCGCGTCGCCGCTTCGGACGGCACGGTGACTGCCGCGCCTGTCGGCACCGATATGGGCGTGACCACCGCGACACGTCAAACGGGCCCCTGATCGGGAAAAACGGAAATCGCGGGGCTCACGGCACTTTTCTGCGCCGAGCTTGTTATGTCCCTGCAAGCCGACAGGGGGAACATGGCCAGCAGACCCGAGCAAAGCAAGCTGAACCGCGCCGCGATCCTGTCGACAATTCTCTTGGGCGGGTGCCGGGGGCCGCAATCGGTCCTGTCCCCGGCCGGGCGCGATGCCGAGGTTCTGGCCTCGCTTTTCTGGGTGCTTCTGGCCGGGGCCGTGCTGCTTTGGCTGGCCGTGAACGGGCTGATGCTTTTCATCGCCCATCTGCGCCCGCATCCACACTCGCGCCGTCTGGCCGAGGCGCTGATCATCGGCGGCGGGATCGTGCTGCCGGTGCTGCTGCTGACCGCGCTGCTGGTCTTTGCGCTGCGCGAGATGCCGCGCCAGCGCGAAATGGGCAGCGGGCTGACGGTTCGGGTCACCGGGGAAAGCTGGTGGTGGCGGGTCGAATATCTGCCCGAAGGCTCGGAGACGCCCATCGCCAGCGCGAACGAGATCCGCCTGCCCACCGGCAGCCGCAGCGAGATCACGCTTGAAGCCCGCGAATATATCCATTCCTTCTGGATCCCGGCCTTCGGCGGCAAGACCGACATGATCCCCGGCCGGACCACGCGCATGTCGCTGGAGCCCACCCTGCCCGGCCAGTATCGCGGCCAATGCGCCGAGTTCTGCGGCGAGAGCCATGCCCGCATGGCGCTGGTCGGCGTCGCGATGCGGCCCGATGCCTTCGCGCGGTGGCTTGCGGCAGAGGCGGCACCTGCAAGGGAACCCACCACCCCGGAGGCGCGGCGCGGACGCGAGATCTTCCTGCGCGAGGGTTGCGGCGGTTGCCATGCGGTCCGGGGCGGCCCGGCGCAAGGCACCACTGGACCCGACCTGACCCATCTGGGCGGTCGCGCCACGCTGGCGGCGGGCACCCTGCCGATGACCCGGCAATCGCTGATCGACTGGCTGCGCGATCCCTCGGCCTTCAAGCCGGGGGTGAGGATGCCCGCCTATGACCATCTCTCGACCGCGGACATGGCCGATCTCGCGATCTATCTGGAGGGGCTGAAATGAGCGCGACCGACCTGCCCCAAGGGGCGGCCTCCTCGGACATTCTCGACAGCCCGATGCAGGGCGTCTGGCCGCCCACGCCTGCGATGCTGGCCGAACCCGTCGATCCGGACCTGTCGCGCGCGCAGGCCGGAAACCTGCGCAAGGCATGGGAGACACCGCGCGGTTGGCGCCGTATCACCGCCGTGAACAACAGCCATGTCGGCAAATGGTACGCGATGACGGCGCTGGCCTTCATGCTGGGCGCGGGCGTGCTGGCGCTCTTGATGCGGGTGCAGCTTGCGGTCCCCGAGAACGGCTTTCTCGACTCGGATCGGTTCAACCAGTTCTTTACCATGCATGGCTCGGCGATGATGTTTCTCTTCGCCGTGCCGATGTTCGAGGCGATCTCGATCCTTTTGCTGCCCGCGATGCTGGGCACGCGGGACATGCCCTTCCCGCGCCTTTCGGCCTATGGCTATTGGTGCTTCCTGATCGGAGGGGTCTTCGTCCTTGGCTCGGTGCTCTTCGACGCGGCCCCCAGTTCGGGCTGGTTCATGTATCCGCCGCTTGCCACCGAAAGCGAGGGGATCGGGGCCGATATCTGGCTCTTGGGCCTGTCCTTCATCGAGGTCGCCTCGATCGCGGCGGCCGTCGAACTGATTGTGGGAGTCATCAAATGCCGCCCGCCGGGGATGCGCATCAACCTGATGCCGCTTTACGCATGGTATGTGCTGGTCGTGGGCGGGATGATCCTTTTTGCCTTCCCGCCCCTGATCGCCGGGGATTTCCTGTTCGAGTTGCAACGCTCGCTCGACTGGCCCTTCTTTGACCCCGAGCGCGGCGGAGACCCGCTGCTGTGGCAGCACCTGTTCTGGATCTTCGGCCATCCCGAGGTCTATATCATCTTCCTGCCCTCGATCGCGATTGCGGCGATGGTGGTCCCGACCGCCGCGCGCATCCCGATCACCGGCTATTCGTGGATCGTGCTTTCGGCGGTCGGGACGGGTTTCCTGAGTTTCGGGCTCTGGGTACATCACATGTTCGCCACCGGCCTGCCCGCGCTGTCGCTGGGCTTCTTCTCGGCGGCGTCCGAGGCGGTGGTGATTCCGACGGGCGTGCAGATCTTTGCATTCATCGCGACGATGATGGTGGGCCGCGTGCGGATGATCCTGCCGATGCTCTGGATCGCGGGGGCGGTCGCCATCTTCACCGCCGGAGGGCTGACCGGCGTGATGGTGGCGCTTGCCCCCTTCGACTGGCAGGTCCATGACACCTATTTCATCGTGGCGCATCTGCATTACACCTTGTTCGGCGGCATGGTCTTTCCGGTGATCGGCGGGGTCTATTATTTCTTCCCGGTCATCATGAAGAAGAACCTGTCCGAGCGGCTGGGCCGCTGGTCCTTCTGGCTGTGCTTCACCGGCTTCAACATCTGCTTCCTGCCGATGCACCTGACCGGCCTTCTGGGCATGCCGCGCCGGGTCTATACCTATTCGGGCGATCTGGGCTGGAACATGCTGAACCTGATCTCGACGCTGGGGGCTTTCGTGCTGGCGGCGGGCATCCTTGTCTTTGTCTGGGACCTGATCCGGCCCAAGGGGCGCGCGCCGCATAGCGCGCGCAACCCGTGGGACGCGGGCACGCTGGAATGGACCCATGACGTCCCGGACGAGCCATGGGGCGTGCGCTCGGTGCCCTATGTCACCTCGCGCTACCCGCTCTGGGATCAGCCCGAGATGCTGGCGCGGATGGATGCCGGACGCTTCTACCTGCCCGACGCGCCCGAGGGCGAACGCGAGACCCTGATCACCTCGGCGGTGGATGCGGTCCCGCAGCATGTCGCGCGGCTGACCGGACCGGCATGGTGCACGCTTGTCGCTGCGGCTTTCACCGGCGGGGCCTTTATCCTGCCCACCTTCAAGATGTATCTGCCCGCCGTCCTGTGCGGGATTGTGGCGATCGGGGCGATCATCTGGTGGCTCTGGACCGCGACCGCGCGCATCCCCGAGGCGCGTTTCAAGGATGCAGGGCTTGGCTTGCGTCTGCCCCTCTATGTCTCGGGGCCCAAGGCGCCGGGCTGGTGGGCGGTCTTCATCACCATGCTGGGCGATGCGACGGGCTTCGCGAGCCTCGTCTTTGGCGTGTTCTTCTACTGGACGGCGCGGCCCGACTTTCCGCCCCCGGACGCCCCCCATGCGGCGCTGCTGCCGAGCCTTGCGGCGGCGTGCCTGTTCCTTGCCTCATGGGGCGCGACGCGGATCGCGCGGGGGGTGAATGCGGCGGGCAGCATCGTCCCCGCGCGGGGCCTGCTGCTGGCCGCGCCGATCCTTGCCCTTGCCGGGGCGGGGGCGCTGTTCGCGGCGGTCTGGCTGCCGGGGCTTGCGCCCACCAGCCATGCCTATCCCGCGATGATGTGGGCACTGGTGGTCTGGACGGTCGCGCATGTCCTTTGCGGCGCGATCATGCAAGCCTATTGCCTTGCGCGCAGTCTCGCGGGCCGGATGACGGCCCGGCATGACGCCGATCTGTGGAACACCGCGCTGTTTTGGCATTTCCTGATCGTGACCTGCCTCGTCACCACGGCGATGATCGCCCTTGTTCCAAGGATGCTCTGATGCGCAGCCGCCATGACAGCCTGTGGTACATGATCTTTGCGCCCGGAATCTGGGCGCTGCATTTCGTTGCCGTCTATGGCTGGGCGGCCACCATCTGCGCAAAGGGCGCGCCCTATGGGCTGGCCCGCATCGGCATCGCCGCCGTCACGGTCATCGCGTTGGTCCTGATCCTGTGGCATGGCGTGCTGGCTTGGCGGCAATGGGATCTTCTGGATGACGGAGACCATGTCCATGCCCGCCCCACCGCCGGCGATCGGCGCGAGTTTCTGGGCCATGCCGGGCTGCTTCTTGCGATCGTCGCTTTGGTGGGCGTCGTCTTCGTGAGCCTTCCCGCGATTTTCATCGGGGATTGCAGATGAGGCGCGCGCTTGCCCTGACCCTTGGCGCGGCCACGCTTGCCGGGCTGTGGCTGCCCGACTGGCCCGCATTGCTCGGCGCGTTTCCGGGCCACATGATCCGGCATATGGGGCTGGTCGCGATTGCCGCGCCGCTGCTGGTCTGCGGGCTGCCCTGGCTTACCCGCATCGCGCCGCCGATCCTGCCCGCGACCGGGTTCGAGGCTGCCATCATCTGGGCCGCCCATCTGCCCCTGTTTCACGCCGCGACCCGGCAGGACGGCATGGCGCTGATCCTGGAGCAGGCCCTGTTCCTGCTGGCCGGTCTCGCGGTCTGGTCCGGGGCGTTCCACCGAGAGGCAGGGCTGGCGGGCGCGGTCGGGATGCTGCTGACCTCGATGCATATGACGCTGCTCGGCACGATCCTGATCCTTGCGCCGCGCGATCTCTATGCGGCGATCTGCGGGACAGCCCCCGACCTCTCGGGGCAGCAACTGGGCGGCGTGCTGATGCTGGCCATCGGGACGCCGATCTATCTGCTCGCCGGCCTCGCCCTGACCCGCTCTGCCCTGCAGGAGACCCCGGCATGAGCCGCCTGCGTCGCTTCCTGGCGCGGCTGGACGGGTTCACCCTGCGTGCCCTGCTGATGGCGCTGGCTCTGGCGGGAGGCGTCACGGCCGCGCTGGTCGTCGGGCTGGGCCTTTTCAACGTCTCGGCCCGCAAGGGGCATTTGGGGCTGACCGAATGGGTTTTGCATACCACCTTCCGCAATTCGGTCGCGCTGCGGGCCGGGGCCGTGCCGCCTGAAAACCTTGCTTCGCCCGAGATGATCGCGCTTGGGACCGGGCATTTCGAGCAGGCTTGCAGCATGTGCCATGGCCGCCCCGGCGAGGCGCAAAATGCCACCATCCGCGCGATGGATCCCGTCCCGCCCCATATCAGCGCCCTCGCGGCGGATTGGGCCGCGCCCGAGCTGCATTGGATTATCCACCAAGGCGCAAAGATGACCGGGATGCCCGCCTGGCCCGCGCAGCGCGAAGATGACGTCTGGCCGGTCGTGGCCTTCGTGCAGGCGGCGGCTAGGATGGGGTCGGAAGAATATGACCGCCTGAGCGCAGGCGATGCGCGCGGAAGCTGCGCCATGTGCCATGGCGAGGGCGGGGTTTCCCGCAATCCGCTGGTGCCGCGCCTCGATATTCTGTCGCCGCATTATATCGCCGCCAGCCTGCGCGCCTATCGCGACGGCCAGCGGGACAGCGGCATCATGGCCGAGGCCGCTTCGGGTCTGGGTGAGTCTGCGATCGCCCGGATTTCGACGCGCTTTCCCGCGCCTGAGGAGAGCGCCCCGTCGCCCATCGCGTCAAAAGGCGCGGCGCTTGCGACAAGGGGCAAGGGCGCGGTGCCCTCTTGCGCCGCCTGCCACGGTCCCTGGCCCGAAAGGCTCAATGCGGGCTTCCCCGCGCTGTCCGGGCAGCATGCCGCCTACCTGCAAAGCCAGCTCAAGCTCTGGCGCGATGGACCGCGCGGCGGCGGGGAACTCGCGCAGCTCATGCATCATGCCGCGCGCGATCTGAGCGACGCTGAAATCGCCGATCTTGCCGATTATTACGCCGCCCTGCCCCCGGCGCGTCTGGACGGGTCGGAGCGCTGACGTGACGGCAAGCCGCGTGCTCTGGCAATGACCGGCGTAGCGGGTCATGCATTGCGACTTGCGGCAAGGCGAGACCTTGCGCGCGGGAATTTAGTCTCCATGCCGAGAACCTTCGTGACGGAAGCCGCCGACAAGGACTACCGCCCAGGTGATCTTGACGCCGGCCCTCGACTTCGGCACCCGAGCCGGCCCCGTCCCCGCCGGGTTACCGCCCCGGTAACGCGACGTGACCCTGTCGCACTCGGGCGGTGCTCGCCCTGCCCCGCCTCTGGCGCAGAAATCCAGCGCAACCAAATTGTTATAGGCGTGACCGAGCGAGGCCCAGAGGGGCACTTGGCCCTGAGGGTGTTGGCGCAATCGGATAGGGTCAGAATTCCGGCTCAAGTACCTTGCGCAGCATCTGGCGCGCCCGGTTCACGCGGCTCTTGATCGTGCCGATATCGCAATTCAGGATCCGCGCCGCCTCGAGATAGCTTTCGCCCAAAGCGCCCACGAGCAGGATTGCCTCGCGGTAATGCGGCGGCAGGTCTCGCAGCGCCGCATGCATCTCGCACGCCTGCATGTGCCATTCCTGCCCGGCCTGGGCGCGCGACTGCTCCGAGACGCAATCGGTTCCGCCTGTCTGCTCGCGCGCGGATTTGCGGCAATTGGTATAGAAACGGTTGCGCATGATGGTGAAAAGCCAGGCGCGCAGGTTGGTGCCGGGGCGAAAACTGTCGGCATATTCGATCGCCCTCAGCAAGGTTTCCTGAACCAGGTCTTCGGCATCGGGAACTCTGCGGCACAGCACGCGCGAATAGGCCCGCAATGCCGGGATCTGCTCAAGGATCTCATTCTTCATGGAATACCTCCGGGCGTCATGAAGGTAAGCCCCGAGATGCCAGCGGAGTTCCGTCTTGATCGTTCCCCGGCGGAATTGCGCGCAGGATCATGTCAGGCCTCGGGTCGTTCCAGTGCCGCGGCCAGACATGCGGCCAGTTCGCGCAGGCGGGCCGATATCGGCTCTCGGCCAGTCTGCTCGATAAGCTCGGACAGCGCCTTTTCGAGTTCCGGGCCCAGTTCGGGTATTTCAATGTTTTTCTGCATAAGATGGCTCATTCATCGTCCTTTCCCGCGCAAAACCTTTGAGCGGCGGGGATGTTACAGGCATGCCCCGGCATTTCCCTCACAAACGCGCGAAGCCAAGCGTGACCCGGTATTTCAAAACTCGGGGGGGGCGTGGGAAGCGCCGCGCGCACGCATCCCCACTCATCCGTGCCATGGCTGACACGCCTGGGTCTGCGTCAGCAAAGCCGCGATGCCGCAGCGAGCACGGTGGCAATGGCTCCAGCCGAAATTCTATCTGGCCGGTCGGCTAGAGTTTGCTTCCCCCCGGCTGCTTGCGATTGAGGTCGCTGCGGCGGTTGGGGTCCTCGGTCACCTCATTTGCGGGGTCGATGCGCTGCTGGCGCTGGTCGATGATACGGGGGCCCGGATGTCGCAGCGCCTCGGGGCCGCCATGTGTCAGCGGAGGTTCGCGATGCGGCATGGTCCCTGCCCTTCCTCGCCTCGCCCGGCTTGGCGCAAGCTGCGGCAAACCCACCGCCAGCCCGGCCCCCATCGCAATGAAGCCGCAGATCACGGCGGGAAAGGACAGCGAGAGATGCCAGCCCGGGCTGAGCCTCTCTGGCAGAATGCCGTAATCGATCACGAGGGCGAGCAGCGCCGTGCCGAAGCCCGCCAAGACCGCGGAGCCGACCCATCCCATGAGCAGAAATGCAATTGCCGCCCAGAAGATGCAGGATGCGACATGGATCAGCAATCCCAACACGGTATGGCCCAGATCGACTTCGCGGATCTGGGCGACTTCCGGCCCGTAAAGCGCTTGGGTCGTGACATTGAGGGGCATCCAGAACGGCTGGCCCGCCAGCGCGGCCAGCACGCCCAGAACGACAAGCGAGAAGGCCGCAGCAACCATGCCGGCCCGCAGGATGCCGCCTGCCTTAAATGAAGTGTTCATCTCTACCTCGCAGCCATGTTTCCTGTGTCGCGAACCCCCGGACGCACAGAAATGTTTCGCTCCGCCCCTCACATGACCGAGAGGTAAGGCCTGCCGCTTTGATCCGGTTTGGCGGTGCTAAGACGATAACGGCAGGGGAAAGCACGACGTCCGACATCGGCGCGACGCTTCACCTCCCTATTCCGACGCTCGATGAATTGGTGCTGCATAAATTGGCGCGGTGCTGGCGGGGAGTTTGCGCCGTCCCGCGAAGCGGCAAACCGTCCGTCCGATGGACGGTTTGAGGCAAGAACGGGCGGAGCCCATTTAGGCGAGCACATCATGCTCGATCTCGTCCATCAGATCCACGAGTTTTGACCATCCGGGCGAACCTGCTCAGTCATCGTGCGCAAGGTTTCCGAGACATGGGTGCGAGCGGGTTGATCGAATGCCTAGCGGATCGCCGCGGCCACAACGGAGGAGGCATGCGCAAGGGCGTTGCGCATCCAATGCACTCGGGGGCTGTTGAAAAACCCATGCTTCACTGATTCCATGGGCCAGGACTTTGATGCGGGTGCCAGGATGATTGGTCATCAAAACCGAAATCAGCTCGAGTTTTTCGTCTGCGGGTCGCTGCGTGACCTTGTGCCGGATGATCATGTCCTTGCCCGCGTCGACCGCGTGCTCCACCTCGGCTGGTTAGCCGAGGATGTCGCCGATCTCTACTCTGCCGGTACG
>NZ_SDEB01000031.1 GCF_004522175.1 Paracoccus ravus
GTAGAAACTGGCCCGGTCCATCCCGCGCTGCCGGCAGGCTTCGGCGACATTGCCAAGCTCCCTGGCCAGTTCCAGCACGCTCATCCGCTGCTGCGCGACCTTGCTCGCGGCATCACGCGGCGGCCCCCTCTTCACTGTCGATGACTGTCCCATCGGCTGTTCCTCCTTCCCGAAAATAGCACGGAAAGAAGGTTAAGTGGACAGATAAGCGCGTTCCTCACCCCCGCCTGACACGCGCCCTGCTTCGGATTTCTCACGGCCACGCGCGTCGTAAGGGCTTGGAAATGTTCCGAAACGCTCGCAATGCGGGTTTCGGCAAAAAATTCACCGAAAAACCTCCGGGTGTCCGGGGAAAGCGACGCCGCTTCCCTCTCGAAGATTTCTTCGGGAGCTTTCCTGCATCATCAGCCATGTGCCAGACAAGGAAGTTATTGATCTAAAACAAGAAGTGCCGGAAAATTACCGCCGGCACCCCGAGTCTTCAACATTTATCTTAGGGCTGGCCGCCGAGGCCCCTTTCCTTCAGGGTTCGATCAGTCATCCCTCCTGCGATCGTCATGGCCTCTCGCTTGAGAGGCCATTTCCCATTGCGGGGGCGGAGTATGGCGCGTTTGCGCCTTGCTGGAAGAGGAACGGCACAGCCCCACCGAAAAGGTGACCTTGCGGTCACGCCCTGCCCCCTTTGGCGTTGAGACCCTATCGGCGCGTTACCTGAAGCAGATCTTCAAGCCCCATGCTCATGACGAATATCTCTTCGGAGTGATCGAAGGCGGCGTCCATGCCGGCTGGTGCCGCGGTGAGATGCACCAGGTGCCGCGCGGCTCGGTGGTCACGATGCGCCCGGGCGATATCCCTCACGGCGGCGCGGGAAGCGAGGCCGGATGGCGGCAGCGAATGCTCTACATTCCCGAGGCCGGAATGAGGACGCTTCTGGAAGACATCACCTGGCGGGCCCCGGCAGGCGCGCTGGGTTTCGATGCCGCCTTCCATGCCCGGCCTGATCTGGCGCAAAGATTTGCGGGCTGGCATGTTGCACGCCTCACGGCATCGGCTGGCGCGGCAGGTCGCGCTCGACGCGGTTCTTTCTGCGCTGTTGCGTGAACTGGCACCGCAGCACTCTGCCCCTGAGCGTCAGTGCCACGGGCGGATCGCGGATGCGGTCGACTACCTCGACAGCCATGTCGAGGAGGATGTCTCGCTGGACGAACTGTGCCGGGTGACCGGTTTGCGGCGCAGGCAGACGATCGAGGCCTTTCGACGCGTCACCGGCCTGCCGCCCCCTCCTGGCAACCTGCAGCGGAAAGTGCGGCTGGTGAAGCGCCTGCTGCGCGCGGGCCAGTCTCTGGCCGAGGCGGCGGCGCAGGCGGGGTTCGCGGATCAGAGCCACAAGGGGCGCCACTTCCGGGCGATTGTGGGCATCACCCCTGCCCCCTTCGCCAAGGGCTGACACCGCGTTTTCGGTCTATATCGCGACGTGCCCTTCGGCCTATTCCGCGCTGACCTCACAGGCAATACGGGGGGCAAGGTGGGGGTAGCGGAAAGTGTCATGGCACGGCGGAGCACGCTTTGGGCGGATCTGGCACTGCTCGGCGTGGCGCTGGTCTGGGGCGCGAGCTACCCGGTCGCCAAGCGCGCGCTGACGCAATTTCCGGTTCTCCTGCTGATTTTCTACCGCTTTGCATTGGCGGCGTTTTTGATGACCATCCTGGCCTGGCACGACCTGCGCGCGGCCCCGCCGAGGGACCTATGGGCGGGCGTGTTGCTCGGGGGCATCCTTGGTGCGATCTTCCTTCCCGAGACATGGGGCGTGTCGATGACCACGGTCACGAATACTACCCTCATCATCTCGCTCTGCACCATATTCACCCCCTTTCTCGACTATGGCCTGCAGCGCCACTTGCCTCCTGCCGGTGTCACGGCTGGCGCCATCATGGCGGTGAGCGGTATCATAGTCCTGTCCGGCGGCATGGGCGCGCTCGGGGCCGGAAATCTGCTGTTCTCTGCGCGGCTGGCCTGCGGCGGTCAGGGTGGTAACGTCCAAACGCCTGATGGAGGGCAACCGCCTGACCTCCGCGGCACTGACCGCTGTGCAATCCGCTACCGTCACGGGGCTGGCCAAGGCGCTGCTTCTGGGCCAGTCCGGGCCGGCAGGCTTCTTGTTTAGCGTGGATGTCGCGGGCTGGGATGCACTGGCCTTCCTGTCCCTCTTCTGCACGGTGGGCGCTTTCTTTGTTCAAAACGCGGCCCTCCGGCGCAGCAGCCCGACACGCGTCGGCTTCCTTATGGGAACCGAGCCTCTGTTCGGCTTTGCACTGGGCTGGGCGATCCTCTCGGAACCCACCACTCCGGCGTCCGTCCTTGGCGCAGGGCTGATCGTGTCAGGTAGCTTTATCGCCCTCTCGGCCGAGCGGCGGCCTTGATCCCCAAGGGGCTGCAGCCGAGCCCGCGTGGCTGGCAACCCTGCCCGAATTGCAGATTGGTCCCGTAAGGGCTTGATATCGCCTCGTCCAATTGGCTTCCGACAGGACTCTTCTCTCCAAGGCAGCGCGTTTCCGCTGCGCTTGCGCCTTTATCGCGTTTCCCTCATCACCCCTCACCTCATGGCACGAATGCGGTGAATTTGTTGGCAGCACGTCGGCCGTGTGGGCCTGAGGAATGCAAAAACAAGGCCTCCAGACCGGCGAATAATTGCAGAGGAAACCGCCATTATTCGTAACTTTCTGGCCGCCCTCCATGACTCCGCGATACGGAATCCGACGGCGGACAGATTGCGGGTGCGCGGAAACCCGACCGTGTTCCCCTAGCGATGCTGCACCGTCTCGCGCGATTCGGGAGCGTTCACGCCGATCCAGCGCCGCAACAAGCCGCCCGCGCCGACCTGCCCGCCATGGATGACCGAGAAAAGCGAGGGCACGAACAGCAGCGACAAGAGCGTCGAGAGCAGCAGACCGCCGATCACTGCGATGGCCATGGGCGCGCTGAACTCGGCCCCTTCGCCGGTTCCCAATGCCGAGGGCACCATCCCTGCGGTCATCGCAATCGTGGTCATCACGATCGGCCGGGCCCTTTTATGCACCGCGTCAAGGATCGCCTCGCGTTTGGGCGTGCCGCGATCCATCGAGGAGATCGCGAATTCGACCAGCATGATCGCGTTCTTGGTGACGATCCCCATCAGCATCAGGAAGCCGATCACCACTGCCATGCTGATCGAGTTACCGGTCAGGAAAAGCGCGAGGATCGCGCCGCCGATCGCCAGAGGCAGCGACATCAGGATCGAGATGGGCGTGACGAAACTATGGAAGAGCAGCACCAGAACGACATAGGTCAGCACCACGCCCGAGACCATCGCCACCGCGAATGCCTGAAACACCTCGCCCATGATCTCGGCATCACCGGCCGGCTGGATGGCGGTTCCGGGCGGCAATTCGACCTCTTCCTGAAGCGCCGCGACTTCGGCATTGACCGGACCCAGCAAGGCCCCATCCGCCAGATTGGCCGAAACCGTGGTGCGGTATCGCCGGTCATAGCGTCCGACCTCGGAGGCACCGGCGGCCAACGTCACATCGGCCACGGTTTCCAGCGGAACCAGCCCAGACGCGGCCGGGACGCGCAGGCTGCGCACGGTCATCAGATCGCTGCGCGCCGCCTCGTTCAGGCGCACCATGATCGGGATCTGCTCCTCGCCCGTGTTGAATTTGGCGAGATTGGATTCCGTGTCGCCAATCGTCGCGACGCGCAGGGTGGTCGCCAGAGCGCTGGCCGTCACCCCCAGTTCGGCCGCCACCCCGTCGCGCGGAAGGATCTGGATCTCGGGCCGCTGCAAGGCCGCCGAAGAGGTCACCCCTTCGAGGCTGGGCAAACTCTTCATCGCCGTCATCAGGCGCTCGGCCGCTTCGGCTGCCGCCTCTTCGGTATCGCCGAGCACCGCCACCTCGAAATCGTTGGTCCCGTTCTCGTTCAGGAAACTCAGTCGGATGTCGGGGATGTCGGCCAGCTTGCGCTTCAGCGCCTCCTCGATCTCGAAGCTCGAGCGATCACGCTCGGTCTTGGAGCCGTAATTGATCTGGATGCGCGCATCGGTCACCTGCCCGTCGCCGCCACTGACGAAGACGGATCGCACCTCGGGTTCGGTTGCAATGCGTTCGGAGATCTGGCGCGACACGGCCTCGGTCTCGGCAAGGGTGGATCCGGGCGGCAATTCGACCGAGATCTGGCTGCGCCCGACATCCTGGGCAGGCACGAATTCGGTCGGCAGCAATGTCGCCGAAAAGATCGAACCGGCAAAGACGCCAAGGCCCAGCAACAGCGTGAGGAACCGGTGGCGCAGGGTCCAGCGCAGAACGGTCATGAGACCTGCCAGAGCGAAGCCGTCGCGTTCATCGGCAACATGCGTCTTGCCCCGCATGAAATAGGCGGCGAGCATCGGCGTGATCAGTCGCGCCACGAGCAATGAAAACAGCACCGAGACCGCGACCGTCAATCCGAACTGCTTGAAATACTGGCCGGGTATTCCGCCCATGAAACTGACCGGCGCAAAGACCGCGACGATCGAGAAGCTGATCGCGATGACGGTCAGGCCGATCTCGCTCGCCGCCTCCATGCTGGCCTCATAGGCGGGGATGCCCATATTGATATGGCGCACGATATTTTCGATCTCGACGATGGCGTCATCGACGAGGATGCCGGTCACCAGCGTGATCGCAAGCAGACTGATGCCGTTGAGCGTGAAGCCCAGCATATACATCACGAAGAATGTCGGAATGATCGACAGCGGCAGCGCGACCGCGGCGATCATCGTCGCCCGCCAATTGCGCAGGAAGAGCAGCACCACGATCACGGCCAGCGCCGCGCCCTCGTAAAGCGTGTCCATCGTGGAATGATAGCTGGCCGAGGTATAGGTGGTCGCATCATCCACCAGATCGATGCGCACGCCCGGATTGCGTTCGAGGATTTCGGCAATGCGCTTTTTGGCACCGTCGCCCGCCCCCAGATCGGATTCGCCGCTGGCCCGGAAAACCCCAAAGGCCACGACGGGCTTGCCCCCCAGAAGCGCGAATTTGCGCTCTTCGCTGGGGCCGTCGGTCACCGTGCCAAGCTGGTCCAGCCGTACCGTGCGCCCCTGCCCGATCAGGATGGGCGTCGCGGCGAGCCGCGCGACATCCGCGGCCGAGCCCAGCGTGCGGATCGAATATTCCGTCCCCGCCAGATCGCCGCGCCCGCCGCCCATGTCGATGTTCTTGGCCCGCAACTGATCCGAGACCTCGGCAGCGGTCAGGCCGAATGCCTGCACGCGGCCCGGGTCAAGATCGACATTGATCTGGCGGTCCGCCCCGCCGATCCGGGTGATGCTGGCGACACCCGGAACCGTGGAAAGGTCGCGCGCGACCACGTCATCCACGAATTTCGAGATCTCTTCCATCGACTTTCGGGGATCGGTCACGGCATAGGTCAGGATCGCCATGCCGCTGACATCAATGCGCTGGATCAGTGGCTCGACGATCGATTCCGGCAGATCGGCGCGGACATTGGCGACCGCGTCCTTGACATCGTTCACCGCGCGGTCGGTATTCGTCTCAAGCTCGAACTCGACGGTGATGACCGCGGAACTGTCCGTGGCGGTCGAGCTCATATGTCGTACGCCGGTGATCGAGGAAATGGAATCCTCGATCGGCTGGATCACCTGACGTGTCAGCTCCGAAGGTGCTGCGCCGGGCTGCGAGACGGTCACGCTGACCAGCGGCAGGTCGATATTCGGCATCGCCGTCACGGCAAGCCGGCTGAAGCTGTAGAGACCGACCAGAAGCAGGACCGCGAAAAGCGCAAGCGGCGGGACCGGACGGCGAATGGACCAGGTGGCGAAATTCATGGCGCGGCTTTGTCGGGCATGGGGGCAGCGCGCACCTTGTCGCCATCCTGAAAGAACGCGCCGGCGCGCGCGATCACCCATTCGCCCGGCGCGAGCCCCTCGAGGATTTCGCGCCGACCCTGCCACAACAGCCCGGCCTGGACGGGGCGGGTCTCGACGATGCCGTCCTGGATGACCTGCAAGCGTGCTCCGTCCGCATCGGCCAGAACGGCCGTGGCGGGCACGGTGACAGCCTCGCGCCGGTCGGTGATGATCCAGCCATTGGCAAAGATCCCGATGCGCAGGCGCGGATCGGGTGCCAGCGCGATGCGCGCGACCCCGAGCCGCGTGACAGGATCGACCGCGGGCGGAACCAGCCGAACCTGACCGGCCACGGCTCCGATGCCCGCCAGTTCCAGTTCCACGCGGTCGCCATTGTCGATCTGCGCGAGGCCGGATTCGGTTACATCGCCGGCCATCTCGATCTCGCCTCCGGCAATCAGCCGGAAAAGCGGCTCGCCGCCCGATCCGGACATGGCCCCGATCTCGGCATTGCGGGACACGACAAGTCCCGAGACCGGCGCGGTCACCTCGGCATGGCTCAGGTCCAGCTCGGCAATGCGGCGCGCCGCAAGGGCCTGCGCAAGCTGCGCCTTGGCCACGGCCAGCCCTTGCGCGGCCGAATTCGCGCTGGCTCGGGCCGCGGCCTCATTGGCGATCGCATCATCCAGCACCGCTTGGGCGGCGCTGCCGCTGCGGCGCAGGCTGCGGGTCCGTTCGAGCACCGAAACCGATTGGGTCAACATGGCCTCGGCGCTGACGATCTCGGTCTCGGCCTGGCTGACCGCGGCCTCGGCGCGGCTATATTCGGCCTCGGCCTGAGCCAGCCGCGCGCCAAGCGTCGCATCATCGAGGCGCAGCAGCACATCTCCGGCCGCGACCGTATCTCCGGCCTCGGCAAGGATCTCGCGGATCTGGTAGCCCGAGATATTGGCATGGATCTGGACCGGATCGCGCGCCACGAGCGAGCCGGTGACCGGAACGCGCGCTTCGATTTCGGTCACCTCTGCCTGAGCCGTGGTGACGATAGCTGTATCGGGCATGACCGCCGCGGCATCGGCCTCATTGGCATCGGCACCGAGGGTTGCGGGACCAGCGCCGATCATCAGCAGCGCTGCCACGGCCGTCACGAGCCGCCCGGTTGCTGTCATTCCGTATTCCTCCAGCTTCCCAGCTTACTTAGGAGTCGAACGCCCCGCCCACAATGGCGGGTCCATGTTCAGATGGCCACCGTGACGCCGGGTAGCCGCAATTCGCCGATCAGGTCACGCAATTCCTGGCGGGCGGCGATATTGGACATGCTGAGTTGTTCGGTCCCGATATCCTTCAGATCCAAGAGCGTCAGCCCACGCGGAAAGAGTTCGCGAAAGATCACCCTCTCGGAAAAGCCCGGCGCGACGCGAAAGCCGATGCGTTTCGACAGCGTCTCGAGCGCGCCGCCGACCTTGCGCTTGTTATGCATCTGCTGCGTGCCGAGGCGGTTTCGCAGCACCAGCCAATCAATCGGCCCTGCCCCGGCCTGCCCGCGCAACTGGCGGGCATGCCAGACCATCTCGGCATAGATCGAGGGGCCAAGGATCTTGCCGTCGGGCGAAAGCCGCGCCAGCAGGTCGAAATCAATGAAACTGTCATTCATCGGGGTGATCAGCGTATCGGCAAGGGTATGTGCCATCTGGCTGAGCCGCGTATGCGAACCGGGACAGTCCAGCAGGATGAAGTCGCAATCCGGCTCCAAGGTTTCGACCGCGCGCGAAAGCGGATCGATGCCGTCGCTTTCGGGTTCGAGATGACCCAGCAGCGGCATCGGCAGATCCAGCCCCTCGCGGCTCAGGAAATAGGCGCGATTTTCCAGATAGCGCCCGAAACTGCGCTGGCGCACATCCAGATCCAGCGCCCCCACGCGATGCCCCATCCGCGCCAGCGCCGTCGCCACATGCATCGAGGTGGTGGACTTGCCCGAGCCACCCTTTTCGTTTCCGACGACGATGATATGCGCCATGGGCTCCTCTTTGAAACGCGATCCTGCCGGACCATACGAAGCGACCGTGCCCTTGGAAAGCGCCACCAGAGCGGGAATTCACGGATGCGTCATTCGGGAAACAGCTTGCTCCTTCACAGCCGGTTTTGGCCAAACCCATAAAAAGAGAGAAAATTTTAACACGACCGATACAGTAGATATTTTCTTGAAAAAGACGACGAATCGTGTCGTAATAACCCTGTCCCCAAGGACTGTCGGACCTCGGCAGGAAAGGAGCCAGAGATGACGATGATGAACCATCTGTCGGCTTTCGCCGATCGCGCCATTCGCGGAGCCATCCCCGCGCGTCCGCGCTATGCGGTCTCGCTGATCGACCGCAGCACCGGGCGGCCCCATGCGATCGCCGACATCCCGCTTGTCCTGATGACGCGCGAGCCGGTCGAGACATCGGACGAGTTGATGCGCAACCGCGATCCGTCCCGCTGGAGGATCTTTGTCGAACGCATGGACAGCAAGGGAGGCCTGTCGTGATCCGCCTTCACCACCTTCTCCAATCCCCGGAACCGCAGCCCAGCTATGCGACCATCGCACTTTCCGCCTATCAAAGTGTGCAGGGGCCAGTGCTGCGCCGGTTTCACGACGGGCGCGTGATGATTGATACCGGTCGGGGCCGCCTGACCGGCAGGCCTCTGGGCGTGGAACGTGCATCGCTCCCGGTCTGGTCACCGCTTTTCGCGGGCATGATCTGACCACCCCGGACCTGAATGCCGGGCATACCCGGTTCGAAGTCGCCCACCCTTCGCAACCGGTCCCGGAACGAGAAACGCCGCCCCGAGGGGCGGCGTTTCGATATCACGACTTGCGTCAGGCTCAGAAGCCGAGGCCAGCGTATTTGTTCTTGAACTTCGACACGCGGCCGCCGGTATCCATCAGCTTGGCCGAGCCACCGGTCCAGGCCGGGTGCGAGGTCGGGTCGATATCCAGCGACATGGTGTCGCCTTCTTTGCCCCAGGTCGAACGCACGGCATAGGTGGTGCCGTCGGTCATTTTGACCGAGATGACGTGGTAGTCGGGGTGAATTTCTGCTTTCATGGCGCGTTTCCTCAGGCCTTGGCGTCAGCTTTGGGCTTGTAGTTGGTGACTTCAGCGATACGAGCCGACTTACCGCGACGATCGCGCAGGTAGTACAGCTTGGCGCGACGAACGCGGCCACGACGCACGACGGTGATCGAGTCGATGTTGGTCGAATAGAGCGGGAAAACGCGCTCGACGCCTTCGCCGAACGAGATCTTGCGCACGGTGAAGGAAGCGCCAATGCCGCCGCCTTTGCGCGAGATCACAACGCCTTCATACATCTGGACGCGCGAACGCGTGCCTTCGGTGACTTTGTAGCCGACACGAACGGTGTCGCCGGACTTGAAATCCGGGATTTCTTTGCCGAGCGCAGCAATCTGCTCGGCTTCGAGTTGGGCGATCAGGTTCATCGCTTTTTATCCTCTGGTTGCTCACGGTATGCCCGCGATTGGTCTGATGCGCCCGAGAGCTGTCGGTCCTTTGCCGGGTCCATATGAGCTTGCTCATATGCCCGCCACAGGTCGGGGCGGCGTTCCTTAGTTAGCCTTACGGCCATGTCCCTTCTCCAATTGGCAATAGCCGCGTGATTGCCGGACAGCAGAACGTCCGGGATCTCGCGGCCTTCCCATTGGGCGGGCTTCGTGTATTGGGGGTGTTCAAGCAGACCGTCGGAAAAGGATTCCTCGGCCAGAGAGTCCTGATTCCCCAGCACGCGCGGTATAAGGCGAACCGTCGCGTCGATCAAGACCTGCGCGGCAAGTTCGCCGCCGGTCAGGACATAATCGCCAATACTGATTTCTTCGACATTATGGGCGTCCAAAACGCGCTGATCGACGCCCTCGAAGCGACCGCAGATCAGGGTCATGCCGGGACCGCTCGCAAGCTCGCGGGCGCGCTCCTGCGTAAAGGGCTTGCCGCGTGGCGAAAGATAGATCACCGGAAGGTCCGGCCCCGCATCGCGCAAAGCCGCATCCATCACATCGGCGCGGATCACCATGCCCGCCCCGCCGCCTGCGGGCGTGTCATCGACATTCCGGTGCTTGCCGATGCCGAAGGGGCGCAGATCGGTGGTGCGCAGGTTCCACAAGCCCTCGGCCAGCGCGCGGCCGGTCAGCGACAGGCCCAGAATGCCGGGAAAGGCTTCGGGGAACAGCGTCACGATCTGCGCGGTCCATGCGCCTTTCACCTGTGGCTCGGCCATCAGGTCGCGGGGTTGCAGGCTCGCTTTGATCGACAGCCGACCGTGCGATTTCGAGCCAGCGGCTTTGGATTCGTCACTCATGCGTTGCGGCGTTTCATAAGGTTCGCGGCAGAGGCGATCAACGCCCCGGCAATCGCCACGCCAACCGGAGCGGCGGGGGCAATCGTCACCGGCGCGGTCAACCCGCCCAGATACCACATGCCCAGCACGAGCAAGCCGCAGATCAGGATGCCCTGCGCGATAAGGCGCAGATCGAACGAGAAATTGCGCCCGACCAACAGCGAAGCTGCTCCGGCCAGCAGGATCGGCGCGAACAGATAGGCATCCGGCGTGTCGCTGCCGCTCATGCCATGCAGTAACGGTCCGGCCAGCATGAGCGCGAAACCGGCGATCAGAGGCACGAGGCGGTTCATTCCTCGGGTTCCTCGTCGGTTTCTTCGGGCGGGTCAGCGATGATGCGACCGGCCGCGATGTCCACCGTGGGAACGAAGGCGCGGGTAAAGGGCAGCAGCAAGGTCTGCTTGCGACCCGGCCCGAAAATCTCAAGGATATCGCCCGCGCCGTGGTCATAGACCGCGCGGACCTTGCCGATCAGCACGCCGCCCGCGTCATAGACGGAAAGGCCGATCAGATCGGTGTGATAGAATTCGTCGTCCGGCAGCGCCGGAAGCTTGTCGCGATCCGCCCAGAGGGTCACGCCTTTCAGCGCCTCGGCATCCTCGCGAGTCTCGACGCCCGAAAGCCGGGCGCCAAGCCCGCCCGTCACCGGCCGCGAGAGGCGGACGGTGAACGAGCGTTTGCCATCCTCGGACCAGAGCGGACCGTAATTGGCGATATCATTGGGTTCCGAGGTAAAGCTTTTCAGCCTTACCTCACCCCGGACACCAAAGGCGCCCGCGATAGCGCCGACACAGATCCGCTCGGCCATCGGGGATTATTCCGAAGCTTCGGCAGCAGCGGCGGTGCGAGCGGCTTTTTTCTCGGCGCGCTCTTTGGCAGCTTTGCCCGGCTCACCTTTTTTCAGGTTTTTGCGCTCGGTTTTCGGGGTCACGCCAGCGGCTTCGAGGAAGCGTGCAACGCGGTCGGTCGGCTGTGCGCCTTGACCCAGCCAGTACTGAACGCGCTCGACGTTCATCTTGATGCGGTCTTCCGAATCTTTTGCCAGCAGCGGGTTGTAGGTGCCCAGCTTCTCGAGGAAGCGGCCATCGCGCGGCATACGCGAGTCGGTCGCGACGATTGCGTAATGCGGGCGTTTTTTCGAACCACCACGGGCCAGACGGATTTTCATAGCCATTGCGATTTCTCCTTTGAATGGCGGGTTTAGCGGGGAGGACCCGCCTTACTTCTGGAAGTTTTCGTGATGCCGGATGACTTCCGAAATCACGAAGTTCAGGAATTTGCGCGCGAATTCCGGGTCGAGATCGGCCTCGCGCGCGAGGCGTTCCAACCGCTCGATCTGGCTCGCCTCGCGGGCGGGATCGGACGGAGGAAGGTCGTGTTCGGCCTTGAGGCGGCCGACGGATTGGGTGTGCTTGAAACGCTCGGCCAGCGTATAGACCAAGATCGCATCCAGCCGGTCGATGCTGGCACGGTGCTCTTTCAACAGGTCTGCTGCGCGGGCGGTGGCTTCGGTCATGCAGGTCTCCGGGCTGGCTGGGCTGAGAAATTCGTCCATCACGCCGTCCCCATCGGATGGCGATAGATGATACAGGTCGCGCCGCGAATCTCGGTCTCACCTTCCGGCGTCGCGCCCAGACGTTCGGCAAGGTGCCTCGAGCGGGTGTTCTGCGGAGCCACGAGCGAAATGACCGGGCCAAGGCCCATGACGCCATGCGCATGGGCGCGCGCCGCAAGCGCCGCCTCAAAGGCAATACCGCGGCCCTCGAAACCTTCGTAAAGATGCCAGCCCAGTTCCGGCTCGGGCCAGTCGATATGATGACCGATCCCGGTGCGCCCGGCGACATGACCGGTGGCCTTGTCCTCGATCATCCACCAGCCATAGCCGCGAATGACCCAATGGCCGATCATGGAACTGAGCGAGGTCCAGCTTTTCCATTCCGGCATAGGCCCGCCGACATGGCGCGAGCGCTCGGACAGGCCGAAGGCGGTGATCGCGTCCAGATCCGAGAACCTCGGCGCGCGCAGGATCAGGCGATCGGTCTCGATCACCGGAACATCCACGCTGAGGGTCTCGAACCTATGCGACATCACTTCTTACCGAACAGCCCCGACAGCCCGCCGGGCAGGTTCAGACCGCCAAGCTGACCGCCGAGACCCTTGGGGTCCTGCAGCATCTTGGTCGCCTCGGCCATCTGCGCCGGATCGACATTGGCCATGTCGGGCAGACCGCCGCCCTTGCCGGACATCGCGCGCATGGCTTGCTTGAGCATCCCGCCCTTGCCCATCTTGCCGAGCTTTTTCATCGTGTCGGCCATCTGCTTCTGCATCTTCAGCAGACGGTTCAGCTCGGCCACATCCATGCCCGCGCCCGCCGCGATCCGCTTCTTGCGGCTCGCTTGCAGCAGGTCCGGGTTGGCACGCTCTTTCTTGGTCATCGAGTTGATCAGCGCGACCTGACGACGGATCGCCTTGTCGTCGAAACCGGCGGCCTCGGCCTGCTTGGCCATTTTGCCCATGCCCGGCATCATGCCCATGATCGACTGCATGCCGCCCATCTTCTGCATCTGCTCAAGCTGGTTCTTCAGGTCGTTCATATTGAACAGACCCTTCTGGAAGCGCTTCATCATGCGCTCGGCCTGTTCGACCTCCAGCACTTCCTGCGCTTTTTCCACGAGGGCGACGATATCGCCCATGCCGAGGATGCGGCCCGCGATGCGATGCGCGTCGAAAACCTCGATCGCGTCCATCTTCTCGCCCAGACCGACGAAACGGATCGGCTTGCCGGTCACCGAGCGCATCGACAGCGCCGCGCCGCCACGGCCATCGCCGTCCATCCGGGTCAGAACGACGCCCGAGACACCGACCTTGGCGTCGAACTCGGTCGCGACATTGACCGCGTCCTGACCGGTCAGACCATCGACGACAAGCAGCGTCTCGCGCGGATTGGCGATGTCGCGAACAGCCTGCACCTCGTCCATCAGGACCTGGTCGATATGCAGACGGCCCGCGGTATCGAGCATGAAGACGTCATAGCCGCCCAGCGTCGCCTGTTGCTTGGCGCGTTTGGCGATCTGCACGGCAGTCTCGCCCGGCACGATCGGCAGGGTATCGACGCCGATCTGCTGGCCAAGGATCGCCAGCTGCTCCATTGCCGCCGGGCGGTTGGTGTCCAGCGAGGCCATCAGCACACGCTTCTTCTCGCGGTCCTTGAGGCGCTTCGCCAGTTTCGCGGTGGTGGTGGTCTTGCCCGAGCCCTGCAGGCCGACCATCAGGATCGGCGCGGGCGGGTTGTCGATCCGCAGCGCGTCGGGCTCGCCCTCGCCCTGCAGGACCTTGATCAGCTCGTCATGGACGATCTTCACGACCTGCTGGCCGGGGGTGATCGACTTGGTGACGGCGGCGCCCGTGGCCTTGGCCGTGACCGCTTTCACGAAGCTGCGCGCCACCGGCAGCGAAACGTCGGCTTCCAGAAGCGCGACGCGGACTTCGCGCATCGCGGCGGTGACGTCATCCTCGCTGAGCGCACCCTGCTTGGTCAGCCGGTCGAATACGCCGCCAAGGCGGTCGGACAGATTTTCAAACATCGGCGGCCCTCCGTAGATCGGTTTCCGTGCATCCCGCGTGGCGGGACGTGATAAGCAGTAACGCCCCCGTGGGCGCAACGCGCTGACGGGGGGCGATCCCCGCTTGGCGGGGACCGGAAGGGCAGTCCTTCCGGGAGTCGGGGGTGCTGATACGAAAAAACGGCCCCCGAGTCAACGAAGGCCGTCCTTTTCGTGAAAAGCGTGATCAGGCAGCGATCTTGTCCAGAGCTTCCTGAGCGCGGGCCAGACCCGCATCGCGGTCGAAGGCCAGGCGGTCGGCGGCGACGAAATCGACATCGGTGATGCCGATGAAGCCGAGGATGTGGCGCAGGTAGCCCGAGGCGAAATCGACCTCCGAGCCGATCGGCGTGCCGGCCGAGGTATAGGCGACAATGGCGCGCTTGCCCTTCAGCAGACCCTCGGGGCCTTCGGCGGTATAGCGGAAGCTGATCCCGGCGCGGGCGATCTGATCGAGCCAGTTTTTCAGCTGCGCGGTGATGGTGAAGTTGTAGATCGGCAGGCCGATGACCAGAACGTCGGCATCCTGCACTTCTTTCAGATAGGCGTCCGAGGTCGCGATCAACGCTTTTTGCGCATCAGACGGGTTCTCGGGGGCAAGGCGCACGGCTTGGAACCAGTCATTGTCGATGGCCGGAACGCCGGTCGCGAGGTCGCGATAGGTCACTGCCGCTGCCGGGTTCTCGGCTTGCAGCTTGGCGACGATATCAGCGGTGAGTTGACGCGAGACCGAGGCATCGCCGGTGATCGCGCTGTCGATGTGAAGGATGTTCATCTGAGGGGTCTCCCGTGTCCAAGTTGTGAACAGGAATTAGGGATTTGCAGAAATGAACAAAATGGCGATACTCGCGCATTGACTGTGCATGGGCGCACAATGGATCAGGATAGCTGGGACGATATCAGGACCGCCTTGGCCGTCGCACGCAGCGGCACGGTCAGCGGCGCGGCGCATCTCTTGGATGTGCATCACGCCACCGTCATCCGCCGCATCGACGCGCTCGAGGCAAGGCTCGGGGCGCGGCTCTTCCAGCGCCATGCCCGCGGCTACACGCTGACCGAGGCCGGGCGGATGCTGCTCGATGCCGGGTCCGCCGCCGAGGCGCGTTTCGCGCAGATGGCGGCGCGGATCTCAGGCACAGGCGAGCGGATCGAGGGCGAGATCACCGTGACCTCGGTCCTCGGCGTGGCCGAGCTCGCGATGCCGCGGCTTGTGCTGCTGATGCGCCAGCATCCCGGCCTGCAGCTGAACTATCTGACCGATCCGCGCCTGTTCCGGCTCGATGCGGGCGAGGCCCATGTCGCGATCCGGGCGGGCAGCAAGCCTTCCGAGCCGGACTATGTCGTCAGCCCGTGGTGCCGGATCGCGATAGGGCTCTATGCCTCGGCGAGCTATCTCGAGCGCCACGGCCCGGTCACCGATCTCGCCGCCCATCGCTTCATCCTGCCCGGTTCCGAGGCGCGCCCCGCCCCGCATATGCGCTGGATGGCCGAGCGTCTGCCGCAGGCGCGGGTCGCCATGATCAGCAATGACGGCCCAGCGCGGCTCGCGGCGATGCGGGCGGGACTCGGCCTCGGCTGGCTGCTGCCCGGCGAGGCCCCCGATCTGACCGAGGTCATGCTGCGGCCGGAATGGGATTCGCAGCTCTGGCTCGTGAGCCATGTCGACCTGCACCGCTCGCCCAAGGTGCAGGCGGTGCTGAAGGCGCTGCGCAATGAAAGCTGATCCCGCTCAGGCCGCCGCCTCGCGCGGCTGGGCGAGGGCGACGATATCCATCATGATCCGGTTCAGCTCGAAATCCTTGGGCGTATAGACCCGCGCCACGCCCATCTGGCGCAACTGGTCCGCGTCCTCGTCGGGGATGATGCCGCCCATGATGACGGGGATATGGCCAAGCCCAGCGCGGCGCATCCGCTCCATCAAATCTTCCATCAAGGGCATATGGCTGCCGGACAGGATCGAGACACCGACGACATGCGCGCCCTCGGCTACGGCCCGCGCGACGATCTCTTCTGGGGTCAGGCGGATGCCGTCATAGGTGATGTCCATGCCGCAATCCCGCGCCCGGCAGGCGACCTGCTCGGCCCCGTTGGAATGCCCATCCAAGCCCGGCTTGCCGACAAGAAACTTGAGCCGCCGCCCCAGCCGATGACTGACAGCATCGACCGCATCGCGGATTGCCTCCAGCCCCTCAGTCCGGTTCGAGGGCAAAGCCGACACGCCCGTCGGCCCACGATATTCGCCATGAACCTGCCGAAGCACGGCGGCCCATTCGCCTGTCGTTGCCCCAGCCTTGGCCGCCAAGATGCTCGGCGGCATGATGTTGGCCCCGTTCTGCGCGGCTTCGCGCAGCGCGACGAGGGCGGCCTCGACGGCCGTCTCGTCGCGGGCCTCGCGCCAGGCCCGCAGCCTTGCCACCTGCTCGCCCTCGACCGCCGGATCGACGACCATGATGCCGCCGTCGCCCGCCGTCAAAGGCGAAGGCTCGCCCTGCTGCCAGCGGTTCACGCCAACGACGACCGTCTCATTCGCCTCGATCCGACCAAGCCGCGCGGCATTCGCCTCGACCAACCGCGATTTCATATAGTCGATCGCCGCAATCGCTCCGCCCATATCGTCCAGCGTCGCCAATTCGGCGCGGGCATCCGCCTTCAGCGCCTCGACCTTGGCCGCAATCGCCGGATTGCCATCGAACAGATCGCCATATTCCAGCAGGTCCGTCTCATAGGCCAATATCTGCTGCATCCTGAGCGACCATTGCTGATCCCAAGGCCGCGGCAAGCCCAGCGCCTCGTTCCAAGCCGGAAGTTGCACCGCCCGCGCGCGGGCATTTTTCGACAAAGTCACAGCCAGCATTTCCAGAAGGATGCGATAGACGTTGTTTTCCGGCTGCTGCTCGGTCAGACCAAGGCTGTTGACCTGCACGCCATAGCGGAAACGGCGGTAGCGTTCCTCCTCGATGCCGTAACGCTCAAGGCAGATCTCATCCCAAAGTTCGGCAAAGGCCCGCATCTTGCATAGCTCGGTGACGAAACGAATGCCCGCATTCACGAAGAAAGAAATCCGCCCGACCATCGCCGGGAACTCATCGGCCCCGACCTTGCCGCGCAGATCGTCCAGAACCGCGATTCCGGTCGCGAGCGCATAGGCCAGCTCCTGTTCGGGCGTCGCCCCTGCCTCTTGCAGATGATAGGAGCAGACATTCATCGGGTTCCATTTCGGCAGATGTCGCGCCGTATAGGCCGCGACATCGGTGATCATGCGCAGGCTGGGCTTCGGCGGGCAGATATAGGTCCCGCGCGACAGGTATTCCTTGATGATGTCGTTCTGCACTGTCCCTTGCAGCGCCGCGACATCCGCGCCCTGTTCCTCGGCCACCGCGATATACAGCGCCAATAGCCAAGGCGCGGTCGCGTTGATCGTCATCGAGGTATTCATCTGCTCCAGCGGGATCTGGTCGAACAAGGCCCGCATGTCGCCCAAATGGCAGATCGGTACGCCGACCTTGCCGACCTCGCCCCGCGCCAGAATATGATCGCTGTCATAGCCCGTCTGGGTCGGCAGATCGAAGGCGACCGAAAGCCCGGTCTGCCCCTTGGCAAGGTTCATCCGGTAAAGCGCATTGGACTTGGCCGCCGTGGAATGGCCCGCATAGGTGCGAAAAAGCCAAGGCTTGTCTTTGGTCGTAGAACGCTCAGCCATTACTCGACTCGCAAGATTATTACGGCAGGGATAGCGATACAGAAACAAAACAACCCCGTCAATTCGCCGCAATGCAGAACCGCCTTGCCGGGAGTAGAAGCCGGGTCCCCTGCCGAGATGTGGGCAGGAATGTCACATCCGCAGGCAAACAGACCCTGTGGTCCCGCTTGCGACACGCATCCTTTTTGCGCCTCGCGCAACCGATGTTAGCGTCAAAGCACGCGCCTCGGCCCAGATGAGGAGAGCCATGATTACGCGACGCACCGCAATTGCCTCGATGGCCGCCCTGCTGGCCGCCCCTTCACTGACCAAGGCCGCGATGCAGCAGGATTTCCTCGATATCGCTTATGCTGGGAATTCACCCCGCAACATCATGGACATCCACCGGCCCAAGGGTGCGGGCGCAGCGCCGGTGCTGCTCGATATACATGGCGGTGGCTTCCGGATGGGGGACAAGCGCGAATTGCCTCTGCCGCAGCAGGTGTTGGATCGCGGCATTGCCGTCGTGCGGATGAATTACCGCCTGTCGCAACAGGACCGCTGGCCCGCGCAGCAAGAGGATGTGTTGAGCGCCGTAGCCTATCTGCACAAGCATGGCGCGGAACTGGGCCTCAACCCTGCACGCATTGCATTGAAGGGCCGCTCGGCTGGGGCGTTTCTGGCGGTTTCTGCGGCGCTGAGCTTGGTGCAGGCCGGGGCTAGTCCCGCCGCCGTGGTGAATTTCTATGGCCCGATGGATTTCGGCAGCATGGATCGCGACATGGCGCGCAACAATCTGACCGTGACCCGCCCGCCCGCCGATTCCGCGCAAAGCGTCGAATCCCTGCTGGTCGGCTATGCCGTCGGCGAACGTAGGCAAGAGGCCACCGCCATGAGTCCGGTCGGGCGGCTGGAGAACATGGCGCGGGGCGTGCGCCTGCCGCCACTGATGATCCGTCATGGGATGCGGGACAATATCGTTTCGGGCCATCAGGCCGAGCATCTGCGCGATGCATGGCATCTGGTCGATCCCAACGCCCCGCTCGATGTGGAACTGCTAAGCGATGAAGGCCACGGCACGGCGGCCTTTGTCAGCCCAGGCGTGCTGAACGATCTTGCGGGCTTTCTGGAACGCCACCTTTCGCCCCGGGCCTCGGGCTGAAGCCCGAAAATCGTCGGGACATATTATTGCGCACATCGCCTGAATTTTTATTGCAATGTTGCGCGGTCAGTTTTACCCAATCTGAGAGGCCGCTGATTCTGCGCCGCGGCAAGACAGGAGAAGCTGATGGCACTCGACGCCCCGACCCCCATCGCGCCCTATGACGCGCCGGAGAAAGACCTCTACGAGATCGGAGAGATGCCGCCCCTCGGCTATGTCCCGAGGCAGATGTATGCTTGGGCAATCCGGCGGGAGCGGCATGGCGAGCCTGATAAGGCGATGCAGATCGAGGTCGTCGAGACGCCCCCCATCGACAGCAACGAAGTTCTGGTCCTCGTGATGGCGGCGGGCGTCAATTACAATGGGATATGGGCCGGGCTGGGGGTGCCGATCAGCCCCTTCGACGGGCATGGCGCGCCCTATCACATCGCGGGTTCGGATGCCTCTGGCATCGTCTGGGCGGTCGGCGACAAGGTCAAGACCTGGAAGGTCGGGGATCAGGTCGTCATCCATTGCAATCAAGACGATGGCAATGACGAGGAATGCAATGGCGGCGATCCCATGTTCAGCCCGACCCAGCGCATTTGGGGCTACGAGACGCCCGACGGCAGTTTCGCCCAGTTCACCCGTGTGCAGGCGCAGCAATTGATGAAGCGCCCCCAGCATCTGACATGGGAGGAATCCGCCTGTTACACGCTGACGCTGGCTACCGCTTATCGGATGCTGTTCGGCCACGAACCGCATGAGCTGAAGCCCGGCATGAATGTGCTGGTCTGGGGGGCTTCGGGCGGTCTAGGCTCTTATGCGATCCAATTGATCAACGCGGCGGGCGGCAATGCGATCGGGGTGATCTCGGAAGAGGACAAGCGCGATTTCGTCATGGGCCTCGGGGCCAAGGGCGTCATCAACCGCAAGGATTTCACCTGCTGGGGCCAGCTTCCCACGGTGAACACCCCGGAATATAAGGCGTGGTTCAACGAGGTCCGCCGCTTCGGCAAGGCAATCTGGGACATTACCGGCAAGGGCAACAATGTCGATATCGTCTTCGAGCATCCCGGCGAGGCGACCTTTCCGGTTTCGACCTTCGTCTGCAAAAAAGGCGGCATGGTGGTGATCTGCGCGGGCACCACGGGGTTCAACTGTACTTTCGACGTGCGTTACATGTGGATGCATCAAAAGCGCTTGCAAGGCAGCCATTTCGCGCATCTCAAACAAGCGAGCGCCGCGAACAAGCTGATGCTGGAGCGCCGCCTCGACCCCTGCATGTCCGAGGTCTTCCCTTGGGCCGAAATCCCCGAGGCACATCTGAAAATGTATCGCAACCAGCACAAGCCGGGAAATATGGCGGTTCTGGTTCAGGCCCCCCGCACCGGGCTGCGCACCTTCGAGGATGCGCTGGAGGCCATGCGCCGCTGAGGCGATCGGGTGGTGGAACCTGGGGCGTGCTACCTTGCGCGGCCCTACTGGGCCTCAGGTCTCGACCTGACCCTTGCCGCGCAGGCGGCAGCCCCATTTCTGGACGGTCTCGCGGGGATGGGTCTCGATCCATTGCGCGAGTTGCGTCTGGCCGTGCAGCATACAGGTCATCAACCCCACCTCATTGGCAAAGAGCAATGAGCGGTCCTGACATTGCGTTGGACTGGCGGTCAGACAGGTGACGAAAAGCAGTTCGATCATGGGCAAACCTCACATGGATGCCCTCCCCGTGACCCAATATGCCATAGAATCACCCTGCCCGAAGCCGGGGAATGCGCCGCGACGCGGTTGTGGACAAATTTGCCGATAGCGCCAACAGAAAGCCTGAATTTTGCCCAAAACCCCAGCAAACGCTGGCTGCGGCCAGCAAAATCCTCGCCACCGGCTCGCCCCTGCCACGCGTCTTATTCTGTGTGGAAATATTGCCGGGTTGCGCCTTCTGCCGCGACCCGGCTAAGCCGGAGGGAACTGCGCGACAATGGGCCATGCATGCTGATCTTTCTTCAACCGCGTCTCGTCCTGCTTTCCGTCCCAAAGACAGGCACGACCGCGCTGGAACAGGCGCTGGCACCCCGCGCCGAGATCGTCTTTCGCGCACGACCCGAGATCAAGCACCTGAACCAACGGCAATATCTCAAGCGGATCAAGCCGTTGCTCGCGCCATTGGGCGGCGCGCCATTCGAAAGCGTGGCGGTGCTGCGCGAGCCGCTCGACTGGCTGAGAAGCTGGTATCGCTTCCGCACGCGCGACGGGCTGATCGGGCATGAGAACAGCACCGCCCATCTCAGCTTCGATCAGTTCCTGCGCGACTATCTGGAGGATGGACGACGCCCCGCCCATGCAAGGCTGGGGCGGCAATCCGACTTCCTTCTGGACCATGAGGGCCGACCCGCCGTCGAGCATGTCTTTCGCTACGAGGCGATGGATGCGCTGCTGTCGTTTCTGGGTAAACGCATCGGGGTGGATATCAGCCTGAACCTCACCAATGTCTCGCCCGAGACCGCGACCGAGCTTTCTCCCGAGACCGAGGCCATGGCGCGCGAGGCCCTTGCCGGAGAATATGCGCTTTGGGATGCGGCACGCCAGACCGCCGAATGAGGCTCTAAACCGGGCCGTAAAGCGCCTTGGCGCGCTCTTCAAAGGCGCGCACGATGCGGACCATGGCCTCGTGGAAGACCACGCCGATGACCTTGCCGAGGATGGCGTTGCGGAATTCGAAATCGACGAAGAATTCGATCCGGCTGCCGCCCTCGGGCAGGTCGGCAAAGGTCCAGCCGCTTTTAAGGTATTTGAATGGCCCGTCGAGATATTCGGTGTCGATCCGCTTCTCGGCAGGCCAGAGCGTCACGCGACTGCCGAAACGCTCGCGGAAGACCTTGAAGCTGATGACCAGATCGGCCTCGACCACCTCGCTGCCACCCGCGCCGGGCTTGCGGGCGCGGATGCGGGCCGCGCTGTTCCAGGGCAGGAATTGCGGATAGCTTTCAATATCGGCAACCAGCCCATACATCTGGTCGGCAGAATAGGGCAGGATGCGGCTGTCGCTGTGATGAGGCAAGACTTTGTCCCGGCGCTTGTTCCGTGTCGCGCTGCACTTAGCAAAGGAAGGGGCGCATGAACAACCTCATCTGGCTGATCCGCGCCTCTCGCTGGGCAAGGAACCCGCCAAGCGCCAAGCGGGTGCGGCTGATTTTCGGCATTATCGCCATCTGCCTGGTGATCGTCGGCGTCGAATGGCTGGGCCTCTGGCCGGATTGGGCGCAGATGGACCGCCCGCGCGGTATCCATCTGCAAAGGCCCTGAGGCTTACAGCCCGACTTCCTTGAACGTATTGCACTCGGCCAATTGACCCGAGGTGAAGCCGCGCTTGAACCATGCCATCCGATCGGCAGCCGAGCCATGGGTGAAGCTTTCAGGCCGCACCGCGCGTCCGGCATCCTTCATCAGCGTGTCGTCACCGACGGCGGCAGCGGCATTGATGGCTTCCTCGATATCGCCATCCTCGATGGTGCCGAATTGCTCATGCGCCTGCCGGGCCCAGATGCCCGCGAAGCAATCCGCCTGCAATTCGGTCTGGACCGAGATGTAATTGGCGGTTTCCTGATCCGATTGCTGGCGAATGGCCATGGTCTTTCCCAAGACGCCGATCAGGTTCTGGACATGGTGGCCGACCTCATGCGCGATGACATAGGCATAGGCGAAATCACCGCCCGCGCCCATCTTGCCCTGCATGATCTTGAAGAAATCCGTGTCGAGATAAAGCTTCTGGTCATTCGGGCAATAGAACGGACCCATCGCCGCCGAGGCCCCGCCACAGGCCGATTGCACCGCGCCCGAGAACATCACCATCTGCGGATCGGCATATTCCATGCCCGCCTGCTCGGGCAGAACGCGGCCCCAGACCTCTTCGGTATCCGCAAGCACGACCGAGGCGAACTGCCCCAATTCCTGCTCTTCGGCAGTCAATTCGCGCGGTTCCGAGGATTGTTCGCCCTGGAACCCGCCCATGATCGGGGAAATATCGATACCGAAGAAGTACCCGACGGCAAGAACCATGAGGACGCCGACGATCCCGATTCCGCCCGCGCCTGCCGCGCCCATTCCGCGTCGGTCATCGACATTCCGGCTTCCGCGTCTGCCACGCCATTGCATCAGTTATTCCCTCCTGATCGAAAGCACGACACGATCAGGCTAACCGAAACGTGTCATTCCGCAATAGTTGTGAAGGGTTGACAGCATTGCCCCTGCCCTTCAGCAAACCAGTAACATAGGCAGGGGAAACGCATGTTCGACTGGGTGGTTTCGACAATCGATAGCTGGGGCTATTTCGGTGTGCTTTTGTTGATGCTGGCCGAGAATGTGTTTCCGCCCATCCCCTCTGAAATCATTATGCCTTTGGCAGGCTTTCTGGCCGGTCGCGGCGATTTGTCGCTGGGGCTGACGATTCTGATGGGAACCGTGGGTTCGGTGCTTGGCACGCTGATGTGGTATCTGATCGCAAAATGGATCGGCGAAACCCGGCTGAAGCAATTCGCCGCCCGTCACGGCCGCCTGATGACCATGTCTCCCGGCGATATCGAAACCGCGCAGGGCTGGTTCGACCGTCATGGCGCGGCGGCGGTTTTCTTTGGCCGGATGCTGCCGACGATCCGCACGCTGATCTCGGTTCCGGCGGGGATCTCGCGCCTGCCCTTCTGGAAATTCCTGATCTACACGATCGCAGGCAGCGCGATCTGGACCGGAGCACTGACCGTCGCGGGTCTGATCCTGCACGAGAATTACGCGCTGGTCGGCGATTATGTCGATCCGGTCTCGAAGCTGATCGTGGCAGCGGTGGTGGTGATCTATCTTTACCGCGTCGCGACGTGGAAACCGCATTGAACTCACGCTAACGGGATTTGCTCGCAGGCAATCAGGGACGTAATCGACTGCCATGACCCAAAATTTCCACAAACAGCTTGGTATGCTTGCAGGAGCAGGCTCGGCTGCGCTTCTGGCCGCTGCCCTGACCTTCCAGTTCTTTGGCTATGCGCCTTGCGAGTTGTGCATCCTGCAACGCTGGCCGCATCTCGCCGCCGCATTGATCGGCGTGGCTATGGCGGTCTTCGGCTGGCGGCGGTCGCTTGCCTTTCTCGGCTTGATCGCCGCCGCGACCGCGACAGGCTTTGCCATCTATCACGCGGGCGTCGAAATGAAGCTGTGGCTCGGTCCGCAACATTGCTCGGGCGGGGTTTCGGGGCTGGCGACCATGTCCACGGGCGATCTGATGGCCGCATTGGAGAAAGCCCCGGTGGTGCGCTGCGACGAAATCAGCTGGCAGCTTTTCGGTATTTCCATGGCGGGCTGGAATGCGATCTGCTCGGCGCTATTGACGGCGCTTTGGGCGGCCTGCCTGCGCGGGCGCAAAAGGGTCGCGGGCCTCGCTTGATCGGGCTCTGATCCGGGCTTTTCCCCAGCGAAAGATTGCACCCTCGGCTGGTATCGGATAGACCAATTCTCAACAAAATGTTGAGGCGATCCAGTGTCCGATACCCCAGATCACGACGATGACGACACCACCGAGAACGGCGCCCCCGAACGCGCCGTGATGGCCCATGACGGCCCGGTGATCGACATCGCGAGCGAGATGCGCTCGTCCTACCTCGACTATGCCATGTCGGTCATCGTCAGCCGGGCCATCCCCGATCTGCGCGACGGATTGAAGCCCGTGCACCGGCGCATCCTGTTTGCGATGCACGAAACCGGCAACACGCATGACAAGCCTTACCGCAAATCGGCCCGTCCGGTCGGCGATGTGATGGGTAAATACCACCCGCATGGCGACGCGGCGATCTATGACGCGCTGGTGCGGATGGCGCAGGACTTCTCGATGTCCCTGCCGCTTCTGGACGGTCAGGGCAACTTCGGCTCGATGGACGGCGATAGCGCGGCGGCCATGCGTTATACCGAGGTGCGCATGGACAAGCCCTCGGCCTATCTGCTCATGGATATCGACAAGGATACGGTCGAGTTTCAGGACAATTATGACGGCAAGGACCGCGAGCCGACCGTTCTTCCGGCGCGCTATCCGAACATGCTGGTCAATGGCGCGGGCGGAATCGCCGTCGGCATGGCGACGAACATCCCGCCGCATAACCTTGGCGAGGTGATCGACGCCACGCTGGAACTGATCGAAAATCCCGACCTGCCGACCGAGCGTCTGCTGGAAATCGTCCCCGGCCCCGACTTCCCGACCGGCGGCATCATCCTTGGCCGCTCGGGCGCACGCAAAGCCTATCTGGAAGGTCGCGGCAGCGTCATCATCCGCGCCAAGACCCGGATCGAGGAAGGCCGCAACGGCCGACAGCTGATCGTTCTGGACGAGATCCCCTATCAGGTGAACAAGGCGACCCTGATCGAGAAGATCGCGGAACTCGCCAAGGAAAAGCGCATCGAGGGCATCGCCCATGTGCAGGACGAATCCGACCGCGTCGGCGTCCGGGTCGTGGTCGAACTCAAGCGTGACGCCACCGCCGAGGTGGTGCTGAACCAGCTTTTCCGCTTTACCCAGATGCAGACCAGCTTTGGCTGCAACATGTTGGCGCTGAACGGTGGTCGCCCCGAGCAATTGGCTTTGCGCGACTTCCTGACCTATTTCCTGAGCTTCCGCGAAGAGGTGGTTGCCCGCCGCACCGCATTTGAACTGCGCAAGGCGCGCGAGCGCGCCCATGTGCTATGTGGTCTGGCCGTGGCGGTTTCGAATGTCGATGAGGTCGTGGCAACGATCCGGTCCTCGGCTGATGCCGCCGAAGCCCGCGAGCGCCTGATGTCGCGCCGCTGGCCCGCCCATGACATTGTCGAATATCTCAAGCTGATCGACGATCCGCTGCATCCGGTCAACGAGGACGGGACCTACAACCTGTCCGAGACTCAAGCCCGCGCGATCCTTGAACTGCGCCTGCAACGCCTGACCCAGCTTGGCGTGCAGGAAGTCACCGATGAGTTGAAGAAACTCGCCGACTCGATCCGCGAATTCCTGACCATCCTCGCCTCGCGTGAGCGGATCATGGAGATCATCTCGGGCGAGTTGCGCGAAGTCCGCGAGCAATTCGCCGTGCCGCGTCGCACCGAAATCACCGACTGGGCCGGTGACATGGATGACGAGGACCTGATCGAGCGCGAGGACATGGTCGTGACCATCACCTCGGGCGGCTACATCAAGCGCACCGCTCTGGCCGAATTCCGCAGCCAGCGGCGCGGCGGCAAGGGCCTGTCGAGCATGGCGACCAAGGAAGACGACGTGGTCACCACGCTCTTCGTCGCCAATACCCATACGGAACTGTTGTTTTTCACCACCGATGGCATGGCCTACCGGCTGAAGACATGGCGTCTGCCCTTGGGCGGACGCACCGCTAAGGGCAAGGCCATGGTCAATATCCTGCCAATCGAAAGCGGCGTCTCGATCGCCGCCCTGCTGCCGATGGATGCTCCCGAGAAGGATTGGGACGATTATCAGGTGATCTTCGCCACCTCGGATGGCGATGTGCGCCGCAATGCGCTGTCCGACTTCACCAATATCAAGTCGAACGGCAAGATCGCGATGAAGCTGCCCGAAGGGGTCGAGCTGATCGGCGTTCGGCTGGCGACGGAAAGCGACGACGTCATGCTGGTCACGGCCTCGGGACGCGCGATCCGCTTCCCGACGACCGATGTGCGCGTCTTCAAGGGCCGCGACTCGACCGGCGTGCGCGGCATCCGTCTGGCCGAAGGCAGCCGTGTGGTCAGCATGTCGGTGATCCGTCACTTCGAGGCCGACCCCGCCGAACGCGCCGCCTATCTGAAGATGCGCCGTGCGGTCGCCGGCGCGCTGGATGACGGGGCCGAGGCCGATGAGGACGAGGATGCCGTCGCCGAGGGCAACATCACGCAGGAACGCTATGCCGAGATGTCGGCGGCCGAGGAACTGATCCTGACCATCACCGCCAAAGGCGCGGGCAAGATCAGCTCCAGCCACGACTATCCCGTGCGCGGTCGCGGCGGTCAGGGCGTCATGGCGATGGACAAGGCGATGCGCGGCGGAGAACTGGTGGCGAGCTTCCCCGTCGAGGGCGACGATCAGATCATGCTCGCGACTTCGACCGGGCAATCGATCCGCGTGCCTGTCGATGGAATCAGCTTCCGCTCGCGTTCTGCCGGTGGCGTGCGCGTCTTCAACACCGCCGAGGGCGAATCCGTGGTTTCTGTTGCCCGCATCGCCGAGAATGGCGAGGATGAGGCCGAGGCCTGAGCGACAGCCGGGGGGCGTTGCACGCGCCCCCTTTTCATCCGTCGGGCCAAAAAAAGGGGTGACGACGGGGTGACGTTTTGAATGCACGCGACGGGCAGCTGAGCGAAAGGCTGCAGACCGGATTTCTGGGGGTGATCGCCTTTGGACTGATCCTGTTCCTGCTGGTACAGGCCCGGTTCATGCTGATCTGCCTGGCCTTTGCCATCATCATCTTTTCGCTGACCAGCGATGCGATCTCGGCCTTTGCCCGGCTGCGGGTCCCGAATTGGCTGGCTACGACGCTGGCACTGATCGCGATCGCGGTTGGGCTGCTCTGGGCGGCGACGACGGTCGTGTCTCAGGTCAACGAGGTCGTCTCGACCTCGATCAGCTATGCCGACCGCGCCGAGGCCGCGCTATCGAGCCTGTCCCAGCGCTGGGGACCGAATGTGCAGGAATCGATCACCGCCTTTCTGGGCAGCATCGATTTCGCGGGCTGGCTGCGCTCGGCCGCGGGGCAGGCCTCGAACCTGATTTCCGGCTCGGTGCTGGTCCTGACCTTTGTGGGCTTCATGTTCAGCGAGCGGATCTGGTTCCCGATCAAGATCGAGCGCATGACCGGCGATCCGGAACGCGCGAATGAAATCCTGCGCGTGGTCTATAACATCATGCGGCGGGTGAACCGCTATCTTGTCGTCAAGGCGGCGATCAGTGCGGTGACGGCGGCGCTGATCTGGGTCATCTTCCGCGCGACCTCGCTTGAGCTTGCCGGCGCGATGGCGACACTGACATTCATCCTGAATTTCATACCGACGATCGGCTCGATCATCTCGACCGTCATCGCGATTGCCGTCGTGCTGGCGCAGACGGGGGATCCGACCGTGACGCTTGTCATCGGCGGGGCCTGCATGGCGGTACATTTCCTGATCGGCAATATCTTCGACCCGGTGCTTCTGGGCCAGACGCTGCGCCTCTCGTCTTTCGGCATCGTGCTGGCGCTGGCCTTCTGGGGCGTGATCTGGGGGATTGCGGGAACCTTCCTCGCCGTGCCGATCATGGTCGCCGTCATGATCGTCTGCGCCCAGATCCCCTGGCTCAGGCCCTTGGCGATCATGCTGTCCCATGAGGGCCTGCCCGAGGAAGAACCGCGCCGCACAAGGCTGCGCGGCTAGGGCCTAGCCCCGCCCGTCCGCGCCATCTCCGTCGCCTTCGCCACCCGAATTCCCGTCATAATCCGGCGCCTCGTCACGATGAACGGGCGCGCGCGAGGGTTGCGCAGCGGAGGTGGCGGGTTTGGCGGGCGCAAGCTCGCCCTCGCGCAGCTGATCGGCCAATTGGGCCAGCACTTCGGGATTGCGCAGCCAGACATCGCGTTGGGCATAGGGGATCTCGATTCCCTCGGCGGCAAAGCGCTGCACGATCTGGTGGTTGATCTCGGAGGTGACGCCGATGCCGCCATTGATGTCCGAAAGCACGGCCCGGATCTCGAAATTCATGCTGTCCGCACCGAAGCCCCGGAACAGCACCGCCGGAGCCGGGTTGATCAGCACCGTCGGCTGATCCTCTGCGATCTCCTGCAGGATCTGCGCGACGCGGCGGGTATCGCAGCCATAGGCCACGCCGACCGGCACGATGATCCGGCCCTGCAGGCTGCCGCGCGTCCAGTTCGTCACCTGCTGCGTGATCAGGTCCGAGTTCGGCACGATCACATTGTTGCGATCAAAGGTCTGGATCTGGGTGGCGCGCACGGACATCTTCTTGACGACGCCCTGCTTGGTCCCGACCTCGATCCAGTCGCCGACCGCGATGGGGCGTTCAACCAGCAGGATGATGCCAGACACAAAGTTCGACACGACCTGTTGCATGCCGAAACCGATACCGACCGAAAGCGCACCGGCAACGATGGCGAGCGACGAGAGGTCGATCCCCGCCGAGGTGATCGCCAGCACCGCCGCCAGCGCCATGCCGACATAGCCCAACATCGAGACGACCGCGTTCTGCCCCCCGACATCCAGCTTGGTCTTGGGCAGAATCGAATTGCGGAATGCGCCCTGAACGAAGCTCGTCAGCAGGTAGCCCACGCCAAAGATGATCAGGAAGGTCAGGATCGCCATGGGCGACAGGGTCACGCCGCCAAAGCTGAATCCATGCTCGATCCGGGTCCAGGCCTCGGCCAGATCGCTGCTGCGCGCACCCCAGATCAGCGCAAAGAGCGGCATCGCCATCAGAACCAGCGCAAAGCTGATCAGGACCGGGATCAGCGCGTCCCGCGCCGTCTCGTCCCCGCCCTTCGCCATGGCATAGAGATCCGCGAAAAAGTCCTGCAGAACGATCACCAGCCCGACCAGCGCCAGCGTCAGGATGGACGCGAACAGGATCGCATTGCCCGCCGTCACATAGCCGCTGGCCACCAGGACCGGTGCCGCCAGCGCGATCAGTCGGCCCAGTGTCGCAAGAAGGGCGGCGGCGCGGGTGCGGTAATCCGGCGGGCCATTCTCTTCTGCCGGACGCAGGCGGCGCAGGACATTACAAAGCTGGAACAGGAAGAACGCGGCGAAAAGCACGATCAGGAAATGCCAGACCCCGGCCGAAGCCTCGGTCAGGCGCTCGGGCACCGTGGCGGTGTCGCTTTGCGAATGAAATCCCGAGAGCGGCAGAACGGTCCGCGAGAAAAGCTGGTGCACCGCGGTCGCCATGGCCAGCATGGTCGCGCGGAAAGCGGCCTTGCGGCGTTGATCCTCTCCCATCGGCAAGGGCATCGAGGCCGCTGTTCCCGGCTCGGGAAAGATCCGCCGGACAAGCCAGAACCCACCGAAGAAGACCAGCCCCGCCCCGGGGATCGAGCGCAGCAGCGGCGCGCCCCAGGGGCCGAAGAGATCGGTCGCCAACAAGGCCGCCACACCCAGCACGAGCCCGATCAGCGGAATCGCGATCTGTCCCAGCGAGACGGCAAAGATCAGCGCCGCGCGCGAGCGCTGGCTGGCGCGTGCCGAAAGCCGCGACGGCAGCGAATCCACCCATTGCCGCCCGCGCCACAAGAGCAGCACTGCCGCCAACAGGAAGCCGAGCGTCACCAGCACGCGTTGCGTCAACTCGGACCCGTCTCCAAGTCGGCTGCGCCGCTCCTTGACCTCTTCGAAGATATGGACGCCAAGCTCGCCCGCCTCACCCAACGCAGGTCCCCAATTGGCCGGATTGACGGGCGCGGGCGTCTGCCGGATCAGGGCATAGGTCTGGCGCTGCCGCATCGCCTGATCGAGTTGCTGGATGATTCCGTCGGCGCGGCCATAGGCCTCGACCGCCTTGAGGTTCGGGGCCTGCAACTGGGCCAGTTGGTCATTCAGTTCCTTGCGCCGGGCAGCGACGTCCTCGGGTTCGGTCTGACCTTCGGCAGGGGGCGGGCCGAGTGCGCCGATCTGGTCCTTGAGCGTGGCGATCCGCGTCGAATTCGTGCCCTGCGCCGATTTGAAAAGATCGCGCCACTCGACCACGTCCTCGCGGATGGTCTGCAGTTCGGATTCATTCGCCTCGCCGCTTTCGATCAGAGTCTCGGTCTGATCGGCCAGCCGGGACCAGTCGTCGTAATTCGGCTGCTCCGGCTCCTGCGCATGGCCGGGACCGGCCGCGAGAACCGAAAGCGACAAGAAAAGGACTGCGAGCGACGCAAGAAGGCGGGACATGATAAGCCTCAGTCCTCAAAGACTTCGGGCAGTCCCGCGGGCTTGCGGACCAGCCATTTCGGCACGGGCAGCCCCTTGGCGCGCAGGAATTCCGGGTTGAAGAGCTTGGTCTGATAACGCGTGCCATAGTCGCAAAGCACGGTAACGATGGTATGGCCCGGACCCATTTCCCGCGCCATGCGGATCGCCCCGGCAATATTGATGCCGGAAGAGCCGCCCAGGCAGAGCCCCTCATATTCGAGCAGGTCAAAGACCACCGGCAGCGCCTCGGCATCGGGGATGCGATAGCTGAAATCCGGGGTAAACCCTTCCAGATTGGCGGTGATCCGGCCCTGCCCGATGCCCTCGGTGATCGAGGAGCCGGGGCTTTCGAACTGCCCTTCGGTATAGAAGCTGTGCAGCGCCGCACCCTCGGGATCCGCAAGCCCGATCTTGACGCCCTTGGGTTGCAGCGCCTCGGCGACCCCGGCCAGCGTACCGCCCGAGCCGACCGCGCAGATGAAGCCATCGACCTTGCCGCCGGTCTGTTCCCAGATCTCGGGGCCGGTGGTCTCGACATGGGCCTGACGGTTCGCGACATTGTCGAACTGATTGGCCCAGATCGCACCATTCGGCTCGGTCCGGGCCAATTCCTCGGCGAGGCGGCCCGAATAGCGGACATAGTTATTGGGGTTCTTGTAAGGCGCGGCCGGCACCTCGACCAGTTCGGCACCGGCCAGACGCAGCATGTCCTTTTTCTCTTGGCTCTGCGTCTCGGGGATCACGATGACCGAGCGGAAGCCCATGGACGAGCCGACCAGCGCAAGGCCGATCCCGGTATTGCCGGCCGTGCCCTCGACAATCGTCCCGCCCGGCTTCAACTCGCCACGAGCGACGGCATCGCGGATGATGTAGAGGGCCGCGCGATCCTTGACCGACTGACCCGGATTCATGAATTCCGCCTTGCCCAGGATCTCGCAGCCCGTCTCCTCGGAAGCGCGGTTCAGCCGGATCAGGGGGGTATTGCCGATGGCAGAGGCGAGGTCGGGGCAGATGCGCATGGCGGGCCTTTCGCGAAATGTTCGGCCCCGGTTTACACGGGGCGGCCCGATGGCGGCAACCCCGCGGGGCGGTGGCAATCACGTGATCAGCTCTGCGGGGTGCCGTCGAGTTCCCCCATCAGCCGCTCGGCGTTCAGTTCCAGCCAGAGCGCCAGCATCAGCAAGGGACCGTTGCGAAGCTCTCCGGACAGGGCCATTCGGGTCAGCTCGGCGCGGGACACCAGATGCGAGCGGATATCCTCGTCCTCGCTTGCCAGCCCGCCGATGCCCGCGACGTGATCCGGCAGATCTGCGATGCCGACATAGACGTAAAGAAATTCCGCGATCGCGCCGGGGCTGGGATAATGATGCGGCGCGGGGATCAGCTTCGAGATCGTCAGCCCGGCCTCTTCCATCCCCTCGCGAAGGGCCGCCTCTTCCGGCGTCTCGCCAGCATCGACCCGCCCCGCGACTGTTTCGCATAGCCAGGGCTGCGCATCCCCCCGCGCCCAAGGTCCCGAACGGAACTGGTCGATCAGCAAAACGCGGTCGCGTCGCGGATCCCATGGCAGGACCACCGTCGCGTCCCCTGACACGAAGACCGCACGCAACAGTTCGGGCGACCAGTCGCCGCCATAGCGCCTGTGCCTCAGCACATGGGCTTCGACCGAGAAATAGGCGCCATAAGGCTCCTCCCAGCGCAAGGGTTCGATCCGCGGTTCCTGAACCGCTGGCCCAGTCAGGGGCAGTCGTTCCCGATCGGTCGCAGCCCGAAGCCGAGATGCCAGCCAGCTTGCGATCATTGGAAGCCGGGGACGCAGTTCGCATGCGGGCCGCGCGGCCAGCCGATCCAGCGTCCAATCGGCCATATCGGCCGCAAGATCAGCCTGCCATCTGCCTTCTGCGGTGCCATTCCCGATGCCAAGGATCTCCTGTCCCGCAGCGACCTGGCTGCCCGCGCCGAAAATCTCGGCATATCGCCGCAGCGACGTGGTCCAGTCACATTCCCAGGCCGGGAGTTCGTCTTCTGCCGGAACCCGTCGCGGAAAGGCATCGGCCAGAATGCCCGCCATCGCCCCACCGACAAGCTTGCCCCGCAATGGGGCAATCTGACGCGCATCCGGTGCGAGACGGCAACGAAGGGCGGGATGGGCAAGCGCTCCGATCAGAACGGGCATTGCGACCCGGCAGGTTTTCCGCGTTTCGGCATCAATCCGGTCATGCGCGATCCCTCGATGCAAAGAAGTTTGAAACTTTCGCATTTTTTCGCGGAAAGCCCCTTGCACATCAACCCCGGCCCGGCTAAATCGCCGCCACCACACCAAGAAAGCGCGGAGAGGTGCCGGAGTGGTCGAACGGGGCGGTCTCGAAAACCGTTGAGCCTGCAAGGGTTCCGTGGGTTCGAATCCCACCCTCTCCGCCAACTATCATTGATTATATTTAATAAAATTGACCACTAGCGGGACTACCCGCTAAAGACCCCGCCAATCAGCTTTGCGATTGAATGCGCGGGGATGCGACATGTGTAGATTGACTTCAGTTCAGAATCAATGGAAGTGCCTGCTGAAAAAGCTTGCCCCAGCCACGGTCGTAATGATCCGCCCCGTCTTACCATGGGCCACGCCCAGAACTCGACACCAAGCGACGAGACTTTTCACTACTCACTGCATCCCTAGGCTCTCCATCCGGCCCAGCACGGAAATAGTGCCGATGGGCTCCGAGTGAAATGGTGCAGCACAACTGACAGGTTCGGCGGCCTCAACCGACTGCCGTACGTCTAAGCGAAGCCGGCCCTGACCTGCCGTTCATCACCAGCGTCCTCGCCGCGCTTCCCTTCACGAGACTGGCCACTCATACATCGCGCAGCATTTTCGAGCGACGAAGGTCGGCAGTGCGGAGATGCTGTTGAAAAACTCTGCGCTTGATTGGTGCAAAGCCTTCTGATTCCCTTGGATTAGGGGGTTGGGAGGGTTCACGATGCTCGGAAGACAGAAGGCTCATGCCCGACTGTTCTACGCGTTCGATCTTGAGACGCATATTCCGTCCGATCACCTCGTCCGGGGCATCGAGCGGTTTCTGGACCTGGCTGATCTGCACGATGAGATGCGGGCTTTTTACAGCCATACAGGCCGACCCTCGATTGATCCGGAACTCATGATCCGCATGCTTGTCGTTGGCTATGTCATGGGATTG
>NZ_SDEB01000032.1 GCF_004522175.1 Paracoccus ravus
CGCGCGGGGCACCGTGGTCAGATCGGCGATCTTGTGCAGCCCGAGGCGCGCGAGCCCCTCGGCCACGTCTGGCGCGATCTGCAAGGCGCTGACCGGCATCGGGCCGAGCCGCGTCAGCAAGGCCCCTTCGGGGATCACCCCACCGCCCCGCCGCGCCAGGGCCCAGGCCGCGCCACGGGTCTCGGCAATGGCGCTTTTGGCCGAGATCCCTGCCCGCGCGAGGCGGGCCTCGAGATCGGCGATCATCTCTGTCTCGCCACCGAAGAGATGGGCCACCCCGGAGATATCGACGATCAACCCGTCGGCACCGCCCTTCGCGGCATGCGGTCCATAACGGCTGACCCAGCGGCGCAGTTCTTCAAGCGCCCTGCCCTCGCGCTCCGCGTCCGCCGGACGGGTGGACAGCGAGGGGCAAATCGCCCGCGCATCCGCGAGCGCCATGCCCCGATGCAACCCGGCGCGGCTGGCGGCTTCGTTCAGGCAATGCAACTGCTCCGCGTTCGACGCCCGCAGCGTCAACGCGAAAGGCCCCTCAAGGGGGCGGCGCCTCAGGCTGATGTCGCTCGCCAGCCTGGGGAACCAGATGGAAAGCAGCCGTCTCGCCATTCCAACTCACATCATAGGTTCCAGTTGTTCCCTTTTTGTTCTTAATAAGACTCCAGCGCTGATGAGTCGAGTCTGCAGTCCCGGCAAGCGGATCACATGTCCAGCGGGTCTCGGCGGCATTGCTGCCCCTGCCCTTCCGGATCAGCATGAGACCTGTCGTTCCCCCCGCCTCGGCAGCCAGCTGCAGCCTACGGCCCACGGTCAGCGAGAGCGGCTTTTCCGGAGCGGCGATCACCAGAGCAACCGGTCGCGTCCGCAACGCCTCCTCCGTGGCCCAGAGCAGATCGGTTTCCGTGCAGGTTTCCACGAGATGCAGACGTTCTGCCACCGCCTCCGGCAATGCCAGAGGCATCGGGCGATCGCGATCATGCGCGAGGCAGATCCAGAACACCGGGCCGGTCACCCGCGCCGCCTGGAACAGGGCAAACCCGCTCCGGCCCTGCCCTTCGACCTCGTGGACACGGGCGTTCAGCAGATGAAAGGGATCGGTGGCTGCCGCGAAGGACCTGTCAGGCGGGGTCTGCACGAGTGCCCTCCGCAACGATCTGCAGCAAACCATCCGGCAATGGCCGCTGGAGTTTGAGGGCCTCGGGCGTGTCTGCGGTCAGCCAGATCCGCCATTCCTCGGGACGCGTCAATACGACGGGCATCGCCTTCGGGTGGATGGGCCGGATCTCCGCATTCGGCGCGCAAGTGAGAAAGGCGAAGAGTTCGGTGGTCACTTCGCCCTCTTTCAGTTTCCGGACCGAGGTCCATTCGGTGCGGATCCCGGCGAAGAAACCGAGCGGTCGGTCCTGCGCCAGGGCGAACCAGATAGGATGGTTCCGCGGCGCCCCTGCCCGGCCGTCGAGCTCCGAGAAACTGGTAAAGGGCACGAGGCAACGATGCTCCATCCCGAGCCAGCGCCGCCAATGGGGAGAACCGGTATTGCGGATATGCGTCACGCCGGGATCCCTGCGCTTGCCTGTCAGATAGACCGGCGGTGTCGGCATGCCCCAACGCGCCGTGGTGAGGGACCAGTTGCCCGCCTCGCCGCGACGAATGATCGGGGCGGGATAGTCGGGAAAGATCCCCGGCGCAGCTGCCAGGTTGCCCGCACTGTCGATGAGCTCCTCACCTTGCTCCAGCACGTCGCGGAACACCTGCCGCATCGCGTCCTGGCTTTTGGTCTGGGAATACAGGTTGCAGATGACATCACCTCGCAGTGGCCCGGCAGGAGAACGGTGGAGAAGCTATCTGGTTTCGCATCAGGATCTATCTTTCTGATCCTGCAGACGGTCCATGGCGTTGCAGGGATGTCGGCGCCTTCATCATGATCCAGAGTCATGCCGATGTTTTTGCTCAGTTGGCCTATGTCTCAGCCTTGCTGAAATACGACCATCAGGCGGCGTTCACCTGCGCATAGCAGTACGCTCAGCCAATGGGCTTCCACCTTCCGGCGCCATTGGTGCACGATACTCCTGATCCTGGGCCGAGATCCCCCCGGTTTCGGCCGACCATTCGGCTTGAGACTGCACGCTAGAGTCCAGCGCTGCTGGTAGCTTGGCGCTACGATGGTCAAAGCGATGCGAAAGGAGAACACTGCCAAGATCGCATTGCCACGCGGCAATGCCTATACCAATGTCGAGACCCTTTGGCCCCGGCTGGGGTCCGTCCCGACGCGCTGGGACGGCTGGCCGAGACGGATGCCTTCGCAAACCTTGGTGAGAGCCATAACGGTGCGCCATGGCAGAACAAGGCCCTGCCTGTGCGAAACCTCGGCCGCTGTTCGGGACGGCTGGAAAAGGGGCAGGAGGCCGTTGTTGATCTGTTGCCGGTGAGTTTTGCCAAGAGGTGATCGCGGATTACCTGCGTCTATGCTTGTCCTTGCGCGATCATCCGCTGGAGTAGCTGCGGCCGAATCTGCTCGAAGATTTACCGAACACGAGATTGATCGAAGCGTGGGGCAGGGCGGTGGTTACCGGCACTTTGAATGCATCGATGATCTATTGCTGCAGCTTGGTTGTCTCGGCGGCCTGCGTCTGATCGGTTTGGGACTCGAAAGGACTGGAAAGAAGGAGCGACCGCCCGAGCATCGCGCCGATTATCGCGTGCAAACATGAAAACTGTTCCTGAGCAAGAATTTCCTTTGAAGTGGATAGATGGCATCGTGTCAGCGGTAGCAACGTTTTGGTTCACAGCTGTGAACTATAAGATTGGACGTGCAGGGCGTTGTATTGAACGAACCATCGAAGTTGCGGAGAATGTTCCGGTAAAAGCTTTGGACGATAGCCGAGCAAGATAAGCACTTGGAGTTCGTATCTCGCTGAAACGTTCAAGAATCACAGCCAATGTTGCCGTAGCGTTTTCCACGCCCATAAGGGCTTTAGCGTTTTCCCAAACTTGACGCGTAATTCCGGTCATAGGACGCACCTGTTCAGCTAAGGAGATGAGGTCTCTCCAGTGCTTCACTGGATGCAGGGCATAGCTGAGTATCTCTTGGCAGTTTGCTATAACCATTCCGAGTGGAATTCGAGATTCTTGGGGCAGTCGCTTCGCGGTCTCTGGGCAATTTTCAGAATCTTTTCTTTCTTTAATATGATTCTGATAGTGCTGCTCAATTTCGGCAGTATTGGTGCTCATTTTTGCTGTTTTCTGACACTTCTCGGGACACGAAGTGCTGTGGAGGCTGGCGATAGCCTCTTTCAGTTCGTGTTGCCGGACGCGGAGTTCTTGCTCTGAAAGCTTCCGGCGAAGCTCGCTTGCTATACGGATGGCAAGCGCGGTGTAGGTATCGAACTCTTCGCTTGGCGCTGTCTTGGCGTGATATTCGACAAGCCCAGCCAAGTCCCTGCGCATCAAGCTTACAGTTTCCCTGAGGTCTCGCAGGTGTTCATCTCTGATGCGGGTATTATGGGCTTCGGCGGCAATCTCGGTGAAGCGTTCGATAAGCGGAGCCAAGTCAAATCCAAAGGCGTGGCTCCCGGATAGCCCGCGCCTGACGTAGCGCTTGCCGTTCGGGCTGTCTCGACGCCCGAGCAGGCCTGAAGAAACGAGATTTCCTAAGTGTCGTCGCATTGTCGAACACGGCATTCCATGCAGTCGTTCGCAGATGGAGGTATTGGAGGGATAGATGATCAAAGGGCCTGAACCTTCGAGCATATCGCCCGGATGAAAGCTCAGCAGAGCTTGCAATATCCTCAGATCGCGATCTGTCACGCCGAATGCCTCACGCGCGGCAGTCAGTTCACGAAGCAGATGCCATTTGTTGACCGGCTCCAGTCTACCAGACGAAGGTGCGGCGATTGTGATTTGCGCAGCATCAATCGCGCGCCTAAACGACGTTACTGGGGCATAACCCATGTTTTTTCTTCACGAAGACAAAGAAAATCCCGCTGCAGAATCCTTTCCGGACTTGCGGTAGATACCTCGGACGATTACCTTGGATTTGCTACGATCAAAGGGGTCTCGTGAGGGTAATGCTTTGCGGGACCTTTTCCTTGGCTAGTTCGTGCCTCCTTGTCTGTTGCTCTCTGCCTCTTCCTCAGCCGCGCTTTTTCCAGCGGGCGTGAAGTTCTTCGATGGCGTTACCGACCTCGTTCTGCAGCCAATCCGCGAATTTTGGATCGTCGATCCGCAGATCGACCCGCAGGCCGTTTTTCGTCCGGCTGATCTTTCCCGCCGGTTTCCCGGCAAGGGTCAGGCGCTCCGCTGCCTTTCGCTCTGCTGAAGCAGGCAGGGCGGCCAACTTGCGCAAGCGGCGCGTTATCGCCTCGAATGCTGCAACCGACGGGTCGGCAACTTCCACGTCTGTCTGTGTGCGGGTCTCTTGGGCTAGCTCGATTAAGCCTGTCAGGTCCGGATTTGTGGTGTCGAGGTCCTTAACCAGCGCCTCCCAGCGCGGGCGACCGATGCCATGGGCTGGACCAATTGCTTGGGCGAGGTCGCGCCCTACCGCACGCGCGACGGACAGTGCCATCGAAATCGCGGATTTGGTGACGTTCAGAACCTCTGCCACCTCGATTTGGGTGCCAAAGCCGGCCTCGGTCAATTCCTGCGCGAACAGGGCGCGCTCAATGAAGCTCAGATCCCGACGCGCGGTGTTTTCGGACGCCTGTGCCCGCAGGGCACTCTTGTCATCCATCGCCGCAATCATCGCGCGGACTTTGTCGACTCGCTCCGACGCGCGTACGGCTTCAAGGCGGCGACGGCCATAGACCAGCAAATAGCGATCGGAGTCTGCTGGGTCGCGGCGCACGAGGATCGGAACGGTCTGTCCGACGGCCTCGATCGAGAGGCGCAGATCCTCGACATCCTTTGGATCCAGCCGGTCGGCCTTGCGGTCGTCTGCGATCTGTTCTGGATCAAGCTCCCAGATCCGATGGCCATCCACGGCGTCTCGCGCCGAGCGCAAGGCTCGGTTCGTGACCATCATCGAAGGTGTACTCGTGTTTCCTGCAACGGGGGCCAGGCTGTCCAGAAAGGACATGCGGCGCTTCTTACTGTCGCTCATTTGCGCCCCCAAGTTTCTTGGATCAGTTGTGCGATCTCGTCATTTACGGCGTTCACGCTTTCCATTGCCCGGTCGTAGGTCGAGCGCGTGAAGGCCGATCTATCTACCTCGTAAAGCGTCTGTTTGGTCAGGCCGGCATCGGAAATTGCAGTCGATTTAAGCATCGGTGCGTTCAACACATTGTCGCCATACATCGTTCTCAGGAATGCGACGATTCGATTCTGCGGTGAATCCGTCGGTTCATAGCGGGTCAGAAGATAACGCATCCAGTCATGCGACATGTCCGCTCCGCTTTCTGCAATCACGTCCATCAGATCTGCTGTCATGCGCAGGAACTGGCTCATCGACATGACGTCCAGCATCTCGGGATGGATCGTGACGAGCACGCCTGTCGCTGCCGAGAGGGCGGACATGGTGAGGAAGCCCAGTTGCGGCGGGCAATCGATGACGACGACGTCGTAATCATTGTCGACCTGCGAAAGGGCCTCGCGAACGCGGAAGAAGAACAGCCCCGCATTTCCCTGAGCCAGAGCGCGCGGTGTGTCGTGTTCGAACTCCATGAGTTCGAGGTTGCCGGGAATCAGGTCCAGATTCGGAATGTAGGTCTTGCGGATGACACTGCTGATCGGGGCAGGGGAGTCGTAGCGAATTGCGTCGTAAAGCGTTCCACCCTCCAGCAGGTCATATTCCGGCTGCACGCCATGCAGTGCCGTCAGTGAGGCCTGAGGGTCGAGGTCGATCGCGAGTACCCGGTAACCTTTCAGCGCCAGTCTTTGTGCCAAATGCGCAGAGGCCGTCGTCTTGCCGGAACCGCCCTTAAAGTTCATTACGCCGATGATCTGAAGATGATCACCGTCGCGCCTTCCTGGCAGGTAATCGCCCGGCCTTCTTGCCGTTTTTTCAAGGAGTTCGCGTAGATCCTGCAGGTCTTGAGCAGAATAGAGACGTCGGTTCCCGGAGGTCACCTCGGGCGAAGGACCCTTGCCGTCGAGATGCAACTTCCGCAGATAGCTGTCATTCACATCCAGCAAAGTTGCTGCTTCGCCGGAGGTGAATTTACGCATGGTCTTGCTTGCATCCGGTGGGAACAAGCTTTCCCGCTGGGCGTGCAGCTGATTGGCGAGCCATTCCGAGTGTTGTCGGATAACGGAATTCAGATCATCCTGAACGTTGTCTTTTCCCATCTGCCGCCCTGCCCTCGTCGCGTTCACGGTTTTTGGCGTTTAGCCGTGCTTTTTCGTGACTATCAGCAGAATCATTTCATCTTGCAAGATTTATTTGATGAGACGGCGCCGTGACCATCTTGTATTCTGGTGTAAATTTGAGGAATATACACCACATTGAATAAAATTGAAAAATTCATTCTGGTGTAAAATGGTCCGGATTCGTACAGTGTCAGAGCTAGGTCAGGCCCTGCGCCAAGCAAGGCGCGCGAAAGGTCTGACACAGGTCGAACTGGCTGCCTTGGCCGGCATACAGCCGCATCATATCTCGAACATCGAGAACGGTGCTACCAATCCTACCGCCAGTACGATCCTGACACTTCTGGCGGCACTTGAGTTGGACTGGCAGTTCAACACTCGATCAAAAGATACCGGTATAGGAGATATCTTCTGATGGGGCGGCGCCGCAGATCTGTTCCTCTGGCAGCCTATATGAACGGGCGCCGGGTTGGTACCTTGCTGCGAGAGGCAGGGGGAGCGGTAAGTTTTACCTATCATCCGGATTGGCTGGGCTGGGCACATCGCTTCCCAATCTCGTTGTCCCTGCCTCTGATGGACAAGGCGTTGCGCGGTGCAGGTGTCCTCGCCGTCTTTGACAACCTTCTACCAGACAATCTGATGCTTCGACATGAGATTGCCGCCCGCATGGGCGCGGCAGGCGATGATCCGCACTCGCTCCTTGCGGCAATCGGGCGCGACTGTGTAGGTGCCTTGCAGTTCCTTCCAGAGAGCGATGCTCCGGAAGAGCCATATGTGATGGAGAGCAAGCCTCTGTCGAGCCCAGAGATAGGGAGGATGCTCCGTGAACTGGGTCGCCACCCGTTGGGAATGGAGCGTGAGCAGGCGTTTAGGATTTCGGTCGCGGGTGCCCAGGAAAAAACCGCGCTACTTTGGGACGAGGGTTGGCGGCTTCCCCTCGGGATGACCGCGACGACGCATATCCTCAAGACCCGGATGGGTCACCTGCAAAGCGGCATAGATATGAGCACAAGCCTTGAGAACGAGTTTATCTGCCTCCGGCTCGCGCGTGCATTCGGCTTCGAAGTAAACAACGCTTGGATCGAGAGTTTTGATGGCATTGATGCGCTTGTCGTCGAGCGATTCGATCGCCTCATGACCGGTGGACATCGTCTCCGGCTGCCCCAAGAGGACTTCTGTCAGGCTCTTGGAGTGGCGGCAGTTGGAAAATATGAACAGGATGGCGGTCCAGGCATCGCAGATTGCTTGGGATTGCTTTCGGGATCCCTGCGCAGCCTTGAGGATCGGGAGACCTTCCTTGCCGCGCAACTGTTCTTTTGGATGATAGGCGCGACAGACGGGCATGCTAAAAACTTCTCGATCTTCCTCGGACCTGAGGGCTTTCGGATGACCCCGCTCTACGACATCCTGAGTGCTGAGCCAGCCCTCGCTTCAGGTCAGATCCGCCATCAGCAGATGCAACTAGCAATGGCGGTAAGAGGAACGCAAAGGCACTATCGGATAGATCAAATTCATCCACGCCATTTCGTCCAAACAGCGCGCGCTGCGGGCTTGGGTTCGGAGATCGTGGCCCGAGCATTCTCTCGGTTCACAACGCTTGGCATACTCGATGCCGTTGAATCGGATCTGCCAAACAATTTCCCTGAAGCGGTCAGTGGACCGATCCTCGCTGCTGCCCGTAGGCGTCTTGGGCAGATAGTTGGTCGAGTTCAGTGACCGCTTGGTCAATTCGGATGCTCGTTCGATGTGCAATGATAGCGATACCGTACCGAGAGCAAAAACAAATGGTTAGTGTGACGTAAGATAGCGAGAAACTGCACCTTATCTTGATGCTGTGTCAAGAAAAGGCACAAGGTATCGAGAAAAATTGGAGGTGCAACATGAAGAGCAACGCGCACGAGGCCTAAGTTCCTGGGCGCAAACGTGAGCTGGTTCAGGTCTCCAGAGCGGACTGGGAACTGGCGGAAGCCCGTCTTGCGGCGCAGCCCTCAGAGGTGGTCCGGTTCGACAACAACAAGTATTCGGTTCTGGCGACGGCTGTAGGGCGTCCGGTCGAGGTCCATGCCTATGCCGAGCGCATCATCATCCGGCAAAATGGCGTGATCGTGGGCGAACATATCCGGGCCTTCGGGCGCGGCGAGGTCGTCTATGATCCTTGGCACTATGTGCCTGTTCTGGCCCGCAAACCGGGCGCCCTGCGCAATGGAGCGCCGTTCCGGAACTGGCTCTTGCCGCCCGCAATGGCGGCTGTCCGGCGCAAGTTGACGGGTGCTGATGATGGCGACCGACAGATGGTCCAGATCCTCAGTTGCGTGGTCGATGACGGGCTGCCCGCCGTGGAGGCCGCCTGTAGGGAGGCCCTCGACAATGGTGTCCACTCTGCCCCGGTCGTGATCAATATCCTCGCCAGGCGACGCGAGCCCGCACCACCACCATTCCTGCTCACCCCAGCCGCGTTGCGTCTGACCCACGAGCCTGTGGCCGACTGCGCGCGCTATGACAGCCTCAGGAGGACATCCCCGCATGGAACGCACCCAAGTCCTTGATCTGATGAGCACGCTTAAGCTCTACGGCATGCGCAGCGCCTATGACGAAGTCATGGCGAACGGCATCAAGCGCCAGCATGAGCCGCCGCGTATTGTCGGCGACCTGCTGCAATCCGAGATTGCCGAAAAGCAGGCCCGGTCCATCTGCTACCAACTCACGGTGGCGAAGTTGCCTTTGGCCAAGGATATCGAGGAGTTCGATTTTGCGGGCACCCCGATTAACGAGGGCCTGATCCGGGAATTGGCGACGGGCAACTTTGTCGCGGACCAGCGCAACGTCGTGCTGATCGGAGGCACAGGAACCGGCAAAACCCATCTCGCCATTGCTGTTGCCCGGGCGCTCGCCATTGGGCTCGGACCGATGGCGCCTTCAATGGCTCGCTCCGCAATGGCACCCGAGGTCGCTTCTTCAACGTCGTCGATCTGGTGAACCGGCTGGAGACCGAGACCCGGAACGGAAAACAGGGCCGATTGGCCGATTACATGACCCGTCTCGACTTCGTCATTCTCGATGAACTGGGCTATCTGCCCTTCGCGCAATCCGGAGGTCAGCTCCTCTTCCACCTGATCAGCCGTCTCTATGAACGGACCTCGATCATCGTCACCACCAACCTCGCCTTCGGGGAATGGCCGACGGTCTTCGGCGACGCCAAGATGACCACCGCGCTACTCGATCGCCTCACCCATCACTGCGAGATCATCGAGACCGGAAACGAGTCATGGCGCTTCAAGAACCGCGCATGATCAGGGCCTGACCCGCCTCCACCACTGATCAGTTACGTCGGCTCAGGCCCTGATCCGCTGCCAGCGTGGGGGTCAAAATTGGGGTCTGACGCGTTTTCCGTGCAGGTAACCTTCATGCGGCGGCCATGACGCGTGCTTTAAGCAGATCGAGGTTCGCGCGACCAAACATCTGACGCTTGATGAGTTTGAGTCTGTTGATTTTGCCTTCGACCTGACCGCTAGACCAGGGTTCGGTGATTGCTGCGGCGATGGCGTCCTTGTCCGCCTCGATGCCGACGGCAAAGCTTGCGAGCTTGCTTGCCTTGGCGGACGCTATCCACGGGTCGAGACGAGCTGCGTCCCGGGAGCGCATCATTGCGTGAAAGCGGTCCAACAGGTTGCGGGCGGCAATCAGTTCCGGCGCGGCAGCCTCGATGGCGGCATTGACCAGCGCGATCCTCGCAGACCCGCTGTCGCGTTCGACTGTCAGGCCGCGGGCGATGGTTCTGGCGCTCAGCGACGGTCCGGAGGGTTGACCATGCTGGTCATCCCTGCGGCGACGGGTCGCCCATTCGCCGACGACGCGCAGCGAGCCTGCGAAGCCCGACGCGCGCAGCCTTCGCCAGAGTTCTGCGCCGATGTGGCAGCCCCCGGTCCATTCCGCCTCGAGCTGCACCAACCACGGGTCGAGCGAGCTTTGGCGGGCCGGGAATATGTCATGGCGCTGACCGCGCACAATCGTTCGGATGGTCTGGCGCGAGAGGCCAGTCGTGCGCGCCATCGCCTTGAGCGGAATGCCCTGTGCTGCCAACGCCAGAATTTGTTCGTTGACCAGCTCACGGGCCGCAGCAGCCTCCCACTGTATCCGCTCGGCCTTGCTCAAGATCGCGGGATCGACGGGCGTATTGGGCGAGAGCGCCTTGCGCAGCTGGGGCAACTCCGATCGGACCGCGGACAGGAAGGCGGCGGAGGCGTTCTCGAATAAATGCCATCGGTCCGCCACCTGCCGGGCCTGGGGCGCAGCCTCCACCGCGGCGGCACCATAGCCGGGGCCGCGGTCCCGACAGATGATCCGGACCTGCGGGTTCTGCTTCAGCCAGAACATGATCGTGTCGCGCTGCCGATCCGGCAGGATGTCGATGACCGTGCGTCGTTCCAGATCGACGATGATGCTGCCGTAGCTGTAGCCGTGCCGCCAGGCGAAGTCATCGATGCCGATCACTTTCGCCGCGGGAGCCGGGCCCGCTGTGGCGGCCTCGCGGCGAACGGCCCGGAGCAGGGTGTCCTTCGACCAAGGCACTGCGAGCCGTTTCATCATCCGGGATCCGGGCCGTCCGCCGAGGGCCAGCCCGACAGCGTGTAACAGCCCATCGCAGCGAGCGACGCGCCGACCGTGACGCCGCCCAATGTTTGGCGCCAAGGGCTCGCTGAACGTCTTGCGGCGGCAAGAACGCTGCTGGCATCGGAACCGGCGGACGCTCAAACGCAGCTTCACCACCGCGCCGCTGTTCGGCAGGTCCGACAAGGTCCGCACATATCGGCTGTGGCAGGAAGATGACGGTGTCCCGCAGTCTGGGCAGCACCCCACCGCCTCAGCAACACGACCTGAAACTTCCACCACGCCGTCGACGATCGACGGACGCTCAACGATCAACCCCGGCGGATTCAAACCACTGTTCGACGCACTTCTACCCACCTGCTACTGTCTCCTGGCCCAAAGCGATCAAATCGCATGGCCAACGATCGGCTGCCCGGCAAATCTGCACGGAAAGTGAGTCAGACCCAAAATTGGGCGCCGATCGGGGGGCAAAGTTGCGAGCCGATTGACATACTGATGACGAATGAGGCGAAAAGCCCGATCTGGGGATCGACCCCGGCGGTAAAGGAAAAGGCGATGACCTCGGGGATCAGCGCAAAGGTTGCGACGGCGCCGGCAAGCAGTTCGGAAACAGGATTCTCTTGCCACTGGCGCAGATAGTGCCGTGATCTGTTCATGTATCGGAAGGAAATCTGTGTTGTCCGGCGGATCGGCGGCCGGAATAGCCACCCGGAATCGCACCGGGTCCAAGTGATTTGCCGCTTGATAGGGCGCGCACGGTGAAAAGCCAAGCCGTTGGATGGAAGTGCCGTCTCGGCGGGCAGCGAGGCGACATGGCAGGCGCCGGGGCGGGGACGAATGAAACGCCTTAGGGTCTTTAACAGGGACTTGTTCCAATGCTCGGCTGCGGTCAAATAACCTGTCTGCGAGAAATGCGGGGGCAGAATGCAAGGCAAAGTCACGCTACAGGATGTCGCCCGTGTGGCCGGTGTCTCACGTGCCACGGTGTCACTGGTCGTTCGCAAATCGCCTCTGGTCGCCGAGGCCACCCGCTTGCGTGTTGAAGAGGTGATGGCCGATCTGGACTATGTGCGCGATATCGGCGCGGCGCGATTGCGCGACAAGAGCAGTCGCACCATCGGGGTCGTGGTGCCCAACCTCGTGAACTCGTTCTTCACCGAATTCCTTTCGGGCGTCGAGCTGGTGATGGGCGAGGGAGAGCGCGTTGTCCTTCTGGCGAACAGCCAGGACGACCCGATCCGGCAGGACGAGATCCTGCATCGCTTTCGCGGCCATGGGGTCGATGGCGTCATTCTTTGCCCGGCGCAGGATACCGATCCGCGACTGCCGGGACGCTTGCGGCAATGGGATCTGGCGGTCGTGCAGGCTCTGCGCGAGATCGGCATAGAGGAGACGGATTTCGCCGGCGGGGATTACATCGACGCTGTCGGGCTCGCGATGCGGCACCTGGTCTCACTTGGCCATCGCCGGATCGCCTTTCTTTCGGTGGCCGCGCAAACCTCGGCGCGTGCGGAGCGCCTGAAGGGCTTGATGCAAGCGCTGATCGAGACCGGCGCGGAAAATGGCGGGATTGTCGAGGCGGAGCTGAGCTGGGAGGGTGCCGCGCGATCCGCGGCACGGATCCTGGAGCTGCCGGCTCGTCCGACGGCTGTGCTTTGCTTCAATGACGTTCTGGCGGCCGGTCTGATGGCAGGGTTGCGCCAAGCCGGGAAGGTTCCGGGGAGGGATATGGCGGTCGTCGGGCTGGACGACCTGCCGCTGGCCGAATTGCTGCATCCCTCGCTGACCAGCGTCGCGATGATGCCCCAACGCATCGGAGAATTGGCGGCACGTCTTCTTGTCGGGCGCATGGCCGATGCCAAGGCGCCGATCCAACGCAGCATCGTTTCAGGACAGCTTAAAGTCCGTGAAAGCAGCGGGAACAGAATCATTTGACTTGGTTGATTTTCCCAATTTAGATCGATCCAAATGGGAAGAGACGCGACATCGGCAGGGGAGGGCAGATGTATCACTTCAACTTCCAGCCCATATTCGACAATTTTGACATGCTGCTCCACGGCGCGTGGTTGACTGTCCGCCTGTCTCTGATGGCGATGGTGTTTGGTCTGATCGTCTCCGTTCTCGGCGCGGTGGCGAAGACCTCGGGCATCCGGCCGTTGCGCTGGCTGGTCGATCTCTATGTCGAGGTGATCCGCAACACGCCCTTCCTGATCCAGATATTCTTCATCTTCTTTGGCCTGCCCGCGATCGGCATCGCGATGTCGCCCAATACGGCAGCCCTGGTGGCGCTTGTCGTGAATGTCGGAGCCTATGGCACCGAGATCATCCGCGCCGGCATCGAATCCATCCCGCAGGGCCAGATCGAGGCTGGCCGGGCACTGGCCCTCAGCCGCGTCCAGATCCTGCGCCATGTCGTCCTGAAGCCCGCTTTGCGCAACATCTACCCGGCGCTGACCAGCCAGTTCATCTACCTGATGCTGACATCCAGCGTGGTCTCGGTGATCTCGGCCAATGACCTTGCTTCGGCCGGTGCGGACCTGAATGCCAAGAGTTTCGCCAGCTTCGAGGTCTATCTGGTGCTGACGGTCATGTATTTCCTGCTGGCCGCAGGTTTTTCGGCGGTCTTTGCAATGATCCGGCGCGTCGCGTTCTCTTATCCGGCGAGCCGCTAGATGATCCGCGTCTTCTCATCCGCAGATGTCCTCTTCATCGTCATGGCGGTGCGCTGGACGCTGATCCTGTCGGCGATCGCCTTTGCCGGAGGGGCTCTCGGCGGCATGGCCATCGCGCTGGCGCGCACCTCGCAGCGCAAGGCGCTTCGGCAATTCGCGGCGGGGTTCATCCAGGTGTTTCAGGGCACGCCGCTGCTGATGCAGCTGTTCCTGGTCTATTTCGGTCTTGCCGTGGTCGGCCTGCCGATCAACCCGTTGCTGGCGGCCGCCGTCGCGCTGACGCTTCATGCCAGCGCCTATCTGGGCGAGATCTGGCGCGGCTCGATCGAGGCCGTGCCGTCGGGCCAGACCGAGGCGGCGACCGCGCTGTCCCTTGGCTATGCCGACCGCATGCGCCACGTGATCCTGCCGCAGGCGATGCGGGTGGCTACGGCACCGACGGTCGGGTTTCTGGTGCAGCTGATCAAGGGCACGTCGCTTGCCTCGATCATCGGCTTCACCGAGCTGACGCGGGCCGGACAGATCGTCAATAACGCGACCTTCAAGCCGTTTCTGGTCTTTGGCACGGTCGCGATCCTGTATTTCGCGCTGTGCTGGCCGCTCTCGCTGCTGGCGAGGCGGATGGAAACCCGCATGCGCCGGGCAATAACGCGCTGACCACAGAGGAGGAAACCCAATGAAGCTGAACCGCCGCCTGTTTGCCACCCTTGCCGCCAGCGCGCTTGCCGCCGGACTGGCTGGGCCTGTTCTTGCAACCGACCTTGCCGCAATCGAATCCGCCGGCACGGTCAAGATCGGGATGCTGGTCGATTTCCCGCCCTTCGGCATCCTGGACACCGCAGGCAAGCCGGATGGCTACGACGCGGATGTGGCGAAAGCGCTTGGCGACTATCTGGGCGTCAAGGCCGACATCGTTCCGGTGACGGGTCCGAACCGCATCCCTTATCTGCTGTCCGGGCAGGTCGATGTCCTCGTCGCCTCGCTGGGCATCACCAAGGAACGCGCCGAGAAGGTCAATTTCTCCAAGCCCTATGCCGGGATCAGCATCGCGGTCTATGGCGACAAGGCCACCGCGCTTGCGGATGCGGCGGCGCTGTCGGGCCAGGGCATCGCGGTGACCCGGGCCTCGACCCAGGACACCGGTGTGACCAAGGTCGCGCCCGCGGATGCGGATATCCGTCGCTTTGACGATGATGCCAGCGCGGTCCAGGCGCTGATGTCGGGCCAAGTCAAACTGATCGGCGCGTCGAACGTCGTGATGTCGCAGGTCAATGCCGCCGCGGGCGACCGCTTCGACAAGAAGTTCGACCTGTCGAGCCAGGTGCAGGGCATCGCCGTCGCCCCTGGCTCCGATGCGCTTCTGGAAAAGATCAACGCCTTCGTCGTTCAGGCCAAGTCGGACGGCATGCTCGACAAGGTGCATGAGAAATGGCTGGGCGGCCCGCTGCCCGAATTCGTGAAAACCGCCGAGTGACCCTTGCCGCCCGACCCGATGTGGTCGGGCACCTTTCCCGGAGCCGGACCATGTCTGAACACGCCATCATCATGCGCGGCGTCAACAAGTATTACGGCGCGTTTCACGCCCTGGTGGACATCGACCTGACCGTCGAACGTGGCGAGCGCATCGTCATCTGCGGCCCCTCGGGTTCTGGAAAATCGACGCTGATCCGCACCATCAACCAGCTCGAGACGATTCAGGCCGGCACGATCACGGTGGACGGGGTCGAGCTGACTGCAGGCGGCGAGAATGTCGCGAAAGTCCGACAGGATGTCGGCATGGTCTTCCAGAACTTCAACCTGTTCCCGCACATGACGGTGCTCGAGAATTGCATCCTCGCGCCAATGAAGACCCGCAAGATCCCGCGGGCCGAGGCCGAGGCAACCGCCCGGAAGTTCCTCGAGCGGGTGCGTATTCCCGAACAGGCCGGGAAATACCCGGCCCAGCTTTCGGGCGGTCAGCAGCAGCGCGTGGCGATCGCAAGGGCGCTCTGCATGAAGCCTCGGATCATGCTTTTCGATGAGCCGACCTCGGCGCTGGACCCCGAGATGGTCAAGGAGGTCCTCGATACCATGATCGACCTCGCGCGTGAGGGGATGACCATGCTGTGCGTCACCCATGAAATGGACTTCGCCCGTGCGGTTGCCGATCGCGTCATCTTCATGGACAAGGGCGTGATCGTCGAGGAAAACGCCCCCGCCGCATTTTTTGACAGCCCCAGGAACGAGCGATTGCAGAACTTCCTCGGCCAGATCGCGTGAGGTTGGACGGCCGGCGGTGACGGCGGCGGATTTCATCTCGCCTGACACAGGAAAGCAATCGGCTGAATGGCGCTTTGGGGAAGGATAAGGCAAATACCGGTCGCACAAGGGAGCTGACGACACGGGCATGACCTTTCTGCCAAAGGGCCTGCGGGTCACAAGATCAGGCCTTGCTGCCCATACCGCCTTCAAACTCGCGCTGGTCACTGCCCGCGGGGCAAGGCTAGTTTCAAGGCGTGGATCTCGGGGCCACTAGGGCGTCAGCGCAGCAATGACTGCGGATGCCAGCACGAAGGCCAGCGCAAAGCCAATGACGAATTGCAGCGCCTTTTGCCCGACCGAGGGGGGCGGGGGTGGTGCCACCTGCAGGTGGATCCGAAGGACCGGGGCGGGCGAGGGGTCCTCTGGCGGTGCGGCCCGGTGCGGATCCTCCGCAATCCGGCGCAGAAGGTCCAAACTCGTCTCAGTCACGTCGCCGGGTCCTCGATAACCACCGCGGTTCCCGAGGCCACCAGCAGCACCATGTTGCCGGATCCGGACAATTCCACATAGTCCAGGTCAACGCCCACCACGGCATTGGCCCCGAGGCGGTAGGCCTCGCGGCGCAACTCGTAAAGCGCAGTCTCGCGGGAATGCCGCATGGTTTTCTGGACCGTCTCGGACCGGCCGCCGAATACGTCGCGGGCGGCCGCGAACAGGTCCTTAAAGGCGTTCATGCCGAAGGCGCATTCCGCGGTACGACGTCCAGCCGTTTGACGATCCGCAGGTCTGACGCAGTTTCCGTGGTCAGCAGGACGGCCGCAATCTTGCGGTCGCGCGCGGCTTCCCGGGATTCTTGCGCCGTTTCGTACTTGGGCAGGGAAATGGCCGACAGGCCCGACAGCGCAGAGTTGCGGCCGCAGTCCGCGCAACGGCCCCGTTGGTTGCTGTCAAGAATACCTATCTTGCGTCCGCAGTCGATACATTGCGCCATGTGCTTCCCATTTCCGACCTACCGGATCCCGCCTTACCGCGCCATGATGCCGGGAAACAGGTCACAGGGGCTTGGACGTTCCGTCCCTCGAGTTTGGCGCTCACGGTCTCGTCGCCCATCGCGAAAAAAAAGGCCGAGGCCTTGAGCATCACCTCGACCTCTTCCTTCAGGCGAAGGTTCTCAGGTGCAGTTCGTTGGACTGAGCGTAAATTAACGCCCTGTCAGGGATCACGGGACAAGGTCACTTGAAGAGACCGCAAAACTCGAGATCCTTCTGCAGGGTCAGCACACGCGCTGCTCGGCCAGAGCGACGTCGCGGAACTTGAACACCGATATGCGGCGCAGATGCGATAGGAGTCCCCATGTTTGAAATACTGGCCCCCACCGGCGCCATCCGGATTGCGCTGGCGGTCGGACCGACGAAGTCCGCAGTTTGGACCACCATCCCCGAAGGCAAGGACCGACCCGAGGGCGTCACCGTCGATCTGGCACATCGCATCGGTGAGATCACCGGCCTTCCGGTCGAACTGGTGCAACTGACCAGTTCGGCCCATATCATCCGTACCGCAAATGACGGGATCTGGGACCTCTCATTTACCCCGGTGGATGCAACGCGGCGCGAGATCGTCGATTTCGGCGAGGCCTTTCATCTGGGCGAAAGTAGTTATCTGGTACGCATGGACAGCCCGTTCCGTCGCGCCGAGGATCTGCACCGCAAGGGCGTGGTGATCATCGGCGTCGAAGGAACCGCGACTTTGCGCAGTGCCGAGAAGGCGGCAGGCGAGGCACAAATTTTCCGCGCCGAGAACCTGACCGATGCCTCCGCTGCGTTCCAGGCAGGGCAGGGGGATGCGCTGGCCCTTGGCCGGCTTGCGCTCGAGGATCTGGCGCGGCGACTGCCCGGTACGCGCATCACCGAGGGGAACTTCCACGTCGCGGAAACCGCCATCGCCGTTCCCAAGGGCAATCCCGAGGCACTGCGGCTGGCAAGCGACCTCGTCCGCCAGATGAAGGCGGATGGAACCGTCGCGGCCAGTTTCCACCGCCACGACATGCCGGATGCGGTGATCCCGGCCTGAGCTGGCACACTTCCCTGCGTTCTCCCGAGCCCGTCCCGAAAGGGTCGGGCGCAATCGCATGCGCCGGCGCAAAAACAATACGATTGCATTTTGTGATTTCATTGTTCATAAATGGCGGCAGTCGCACCCGTGCGATCCCAGGGAGGAAAATCATGACATATCTGCGTTCCGGGCTGGCTTCAGCCTGGCTGATGGCTGCTGCCGCAATCCTGCCCCTCTCTTCGGCCCATGCCGAAGATCTCGAGATTTCGATCATCGCCCCGGCGGGCGCGGGCGGCGGCTGGGATTCCGCCGCGCGCTCGCTGCAGGACGTGATGATGAAGACCGGCAACGCGCATAGCGTCCAGGTGATGAACGTCCCCGGCGCGGGCGGCACGGTCGGGCTCGCGCAATTCGTTCAGGGAGCCAAGGGCAGCCCCGACCAGATGCTGGTCGGTGGCATCACCATGGTCGGCGCGATCATCACCAACAAGGCGCCCTACAATCTGAGCAATGTCACCCCGATCGCGCGCCTGACCGGAGATCCGCTGGTCGTCGTGGTCCCGGCCTCGTCGCCCTACAAGACCATGGCGGACCTGATGGAGGGCATCAAGAAGGATGTTGCCCATACGATCTGGGCCGGCGGCTCGGCGGGCGGGGCGGATCATATCCTTGCCGCGCTGGTCACCCAGGCCGCAGGTGTCGATCCGGCCAAGGTGAACTATGTCGCCTATTCCGGCGGCGGCGAGTCCCTGGCGGCCATGTTGGGCGGTCAGGTCACGGCCGGGGTCTCGGGCTATGGCGAATGGCAGGGCCAGATCGAATCCGGCGACCTGCGGGCGCTGGCGATCTCCTATCCCGAGCCGATCGAGGGGATCGCGGCCCAGCCGCTGAAGGCGCAGGGCATCGATGTCGAGCTGGTGAACTGGCGCGGCATCTTCGCCGGTCCCGAACTCGCCGACGCGGACAAGGCCGTGCTGGAAACCGCCGTTCAGAAGACGGTTGAATCGCCGGAATGGAAGGAACTCATCAAGGCCAAGGGCTGGTCGGATTACTATGCCCCCTCTGCCGAGTTCACCAGCTTCATCGCCTCGGAAGATGCGCGCGTCCACGGCGTCCTGAAATCCATCGGCCTCGCCGAGTGACCTCTTGGGGGCTTGAGGCCCCCAACCCTTCATCGAGAGACGGGTAGCCATGTCCACATCACTCGCCAGCCGCCTGCACCGACCCACCCTGACCATCGGACTCGCGCTGATCGGGCTTGCGCTGATCACCTGGCGCGATGCCAGCAACATGAATATCCGCGCCAACTACGGCATGGGGGCCGATGCGGCGTCTTATTTCATCGCGGTCTTCCTTGCCGCATTGGGCATCGGGCATCTGCTTGCCGCCCTTCGCTGGGCCAGCGAGCCCGGAGAAAGCGATTGGAAAGCCGTGATCTGGGTCAGCCTCGGGCTCGTCAGCCTGATCGCCGCGCTCTGGTTCCAGCTTGGCTTCGTTCCCGGATCGACGCTGCTGTTCGCCTTCACGGCGCGTGCCTTCGGGCGCCGGGCGCTGGTCGTCGATCTGGTCCTGGGCTTTGTCCTCGCGACCGGGATCTTCCTTCTGTTCAACAAGCTTCTGACGCTGGCCCTGCCGATGGGCCCGTTCGAGCACCTGTTCTGAGAGGACCCGCATGGATTCGCTCATTCACCTGATGCACGGCTTCGGCACCGCGCTCGATCCCATGAACCTCGCCTTTGCCGCGATCGGCGTGTTGCTTGGCACGGCGGTCGGCGTGCTGCCCGGGATCGGTCCGGCCCTGACCGTCGCACTTCTGCTGCCGATCACCTTCAAGCTTGATCCCGGCGGCTCGCTGATCATGTTCGCGGGGATCTATTATGGCGGGATGTATGGCGGCTCGACCACCGCAATCCTGCTGAACACGCCCGGCGAAAGCGCCTCGGTCGTCACCGCGCTGGAGGGCAACCAGATGGCGCGGCGCGGTCGTGGCGGGCCGGCGCTGGCCACGGCGGCGATCGGTTCCTTCGTTGCGGCTCTGATCGCGACGGCGGGGCTCGCCTTCTTCGCGCCGATCCTCGTCAAGGTCGCGGTCAAGTTCGGGCCTTGGGATTATTTCGGGTTGATGCTGATTGCCTTCGTCACGGTCTCGGCCACCTTTGGCTCATCGCCCTTGCGCGGGCTGACCAGCCTCGGGATCGGGCTCTGGCTCGGGCTGATCGGCATCGACCAGCTGAGCGGCCAGACGCGCCTGTCCTTCGGCGTGCCTAATCTCTTGGACGGGATCGAGGTAACCACCCTCGCCGTCGGGCTCTTCGCACTTGGCGAGGCCCTGTTCGTCGCCTCGCGCCATCTTTTCAATGACGAGAAGCCGATGGCGATCAAGGGCTCGATCTGGATGTCGCGCGAGGATTGGAAGCGGTCCTGGAAGCCATGGCTGCGCGGTACCTTGGTCGGTTTCCCGATTGGCGCGCTGCCCGCGGGCGGGGCCGAGATCCCGACCTTCCTGAGCTACACGATGGAGCGCAAGCTCTCCACGAAGCCCGAGGAGTTCGGCCAGGGCGCGATCGAAGGCGTGGCCGGGCCAGAGGCCGCGAACAACGCCTCTGCCGCGGGGACCTTGGTGCCTCTTCTGACGCTGGGTCTGCCGACCTCGGCCACGGCGGCGGTCATGCTGGCGGGCTTCCAGCAATACAACCTGCAGCCGGGACCGTTGCTCTTCGTGCAGCATCCGGCGCTGGTCTGGGGCCTCGTCGCGTCGCTCTTCATTGCCAATGTCATGCTGCTGGTGCTGAACCTGCCGCTGGTCGGGCTCTGGGTGCGGCTCCTGAAGATCCCGCTGCCCTGGCTCTATGCCGGCATCCTGGTCTTTGCCTGCATGGGCACGATCGCGGCCAATCCATCGGTGGTCGAGTTGATGATGCTGGTCGGCTTCGGTTTCCTCGGCTTCCTGATGCGGCGCTATGACTATCCGATCGCACCGGTCGTGGTCGGCCTGATCCTTGGTCCGCTGGCCGACAGCCAGCTGCGCCGGGCGCTGCAGATGAGCCTTGGCGATCCGATGATCCTGCTGCAGCATCCCGGATCGGCCAGCATGATCGCCATCGCGACCCTGGCCCTGATCGCGCCCTTCCTGTTCAAGGGCCTGGCCAGGTTCAGGCAGGACGAGGACTAGATCGTCATCAAACCAATGGCGCGGCCCGACGGCCGCGCCTATTGCATGGCGCCGCCCCAGCCCGGATATTGCGGGCAGTTTCAGGAGATCCAATGGCACGCGCCAGCCTTTCCCCCCAGATCATGGCCCGGATCGTCGAACATGCGCGATCCCAGAACATGCAGGCCGGTCAGCACCTGCCGGCCCAGCTTTTGGCCGACAGTTTCAAGGTCTCGCGCCAGCCCATCGTCAGCGCCTTGAAGAAGCTCGAAGATATGGGCGTCGTGCAATCCGAGCCGAACCGGGGCTATTTCCTTGCCTGCAATGCCGACGAGATCCCCGAGATGGAGGCCGATGCGGCGGGCGATGACGAGGTCTATGACCGCATCGCCGCCGATCGCATGGCGAACCGACTGCCTTACAGGCTGAGCGAGAACGAGCTGATGCGGCTCTATGGCGTCGCCCGTGGACGCCTGTCGCGCGTGCTGCATCAGATCGCCGATGAGGGCTGGATCGAGCGTCTGCCCGGCAATGGCTGGGAGTTCCGCGAGATCCTGACCTCGCGCAAGGCCTATACCGATGCCTACCAGTTCCGCGCCGCGATCGAGATGCAGGCCCTGCTTCTGCCGAGTTTCCGCATCGACGAAGAGGGTTTCGCATTGGCCCGTCGCCATCAGCAGGAACTGCTGCAAAGTTTCGAAAGCGAGAGCCGGCAGAAGGTGTTCAGCACCAATGTCGAAATCCACGAGATGCTGATGACCTGCGCCAATAACGACTTCTTCCTCGATGCCGTGCGGCGCATCAACCGCGTCCGGCGGCTGATGGAATATTCGATCACCCATGACCGCTCGCGCCTGCCGCAGCAATGCCGCGAGCATCTGCAGATCCTCGACCTGATCGAGGAACGCGACATGCAGGCCGCCGCCACGTTCCTCTTCCGGCACATCCGCGAGGCAGGAAACATCAAGGCAGCGTTGATTGCATGATTGCATTTCATAATCGTGAAATGCTATTAACCTCCTGAACAGGGAGGAAGCCGCATGCCATTCATCACGACATTCCGGGATCGGCAGATCATCGACATGCCGGCTGCGGCGGGCAGCGATCTGCCCCGCATGCCGCATATCCATCGCCTGCTTCTGGAAAACGTGCTGCGGAACTCGGAGGCGCCCGAGGCCGCGCGGCAGGCGCTGTCCGGTTGGCTCGCGACCGGGCGCAGCGAGGCCGAGATCGCCTTCCTGCCCTCCCGCGTCCTCATGCATGACACGACCTGCGGCCCGGCTCTGGTCGATATCGCCGCCATGCGTTCTGCCCTGGCCGAAGCGGGGCACGATCCGCAACTGCTGAACCCGGTCCTGCCGGTCGATGTCTCGACCGACCATTCTCTGGCGGTCGATGCCTATGCCATGCCCGGTGCGATGGCGCGCAATCTCGAGAACGAATACCGCCGCAATGCCGAGCGCTACCGCTTCATGAAATGGGCGACGAACAGCCTGTCGAATTTCCGCGTGCATCCGCCGGGAACCGGGATCATGCACACGCTGAACCTCGAGCGCCTCGCGACGGTGGTGAGCGAACGCGACGGCTGGATCATGCCCGACACGCTGATCGGCACGGACAGCCATACCCCGATGATCAACGGAATCGGCGTGCTCGGCTGGGGCGTCGGCGGAATCGAGGCCGAAAGCGTCTTCTTCGGCATGCCCGTGATGCTGCGCGTGCCCGATGTCGTGGGCGTGCGCCTGACGGGACGGTTGCGCGAGGGGGTGACCGCGACCGATCTTGCCTTGACCGTCACCGAACGCCTGCGCCGCATCGATCTGGCCGACCGTTTCGTCGAATTTTTCGGCCCCGGCGTCTCGACGCTTTCCGCCGGAGATCGTGCGGTCATCGCCAACATGACGCCGGAATTCGGCGGCAATTCCGGTTTCTTCCCGGTCGATGCGGCGGTGATCGCTTATCTGCGCCAGACCGGGCGGACCGCAGAGCATTGCGACTTGGTCGAGGAGTATTGCCGCCGCCAGGGCCTTTGGTTCGATCCTGAGGAAGAGCCGGTCTTCACCGACCTCGTCGCGCTCGATCTCTCGGAGGTCGAGGTCAGCGTCGCCGGACCGCGTCGCCCGCAAGATCGCATCCCGGCCTCGGACACCGCCAAGGCCACGGCAGAGATGCGCGGTCATGCCCTTGTGTCCAGCCCCGCAGGTAAATCTCCCGATGGCGCTGTCGCCATCGCCGCGATCACCAGTTGCACCAATACCAGCGATCCGCGGCTGCTGGTCGCTGCGGGCCTCGTCGCGCGCAAGGCCCGCGCACTGGGGCTGAGGCCACCCGCGCATGTGAAGACCTCGATGGCCCCCGGATCGCCGACAGCGCAACGCTATCTGAGCCGCGCCGGCTTGCTCGAGGACCTCGAGGCGGTCGGCTTCGGCATCGTGGGCTATGGCTGTACCACCTGCATCGGCAATTCCGGCCCGCTGCCAGGATCCGCCGTCGAGGCCCAGGCCGAGGGGCGGCTGCAGGTCGCCGTGCTTTCCGGCAACCGCAATTTCCCCGGCCGGGTGCATCCCCAGCTCGAGGCCGGATTTCTCGCCTCGCCGCCACTGGTCGTGGCCTTCGCGCTCGCCGGTGATGTCGAGCGCGACATCCTGCGCGACGAGATCGCGCCGGGGGCACGCCTCGCCGATCTCTGGCCCAGCGGCGCGGAAATCGACGCGGCACTTGCACTGTCGCAGGATGAAGGGGATTTTGCCGCAGCCTATGACCTGGCCGAGGCAAGCGAGATCTGGCGCGAACTTGAGGCACCGGACAGCGCGCTGTTCCCCTGGGATCCGGCCTCGACCTATATCCGCCGGCCACCCTTCGCGGATTTTGCCACGCCCCGCGCCAACCGGATCATGGCCAGCCCGATCCTGGTTCTGGGCGATGACATCACCACCGACCACATCTCGCCCGCAGGCGCGATCCCGCGCGTAAGCGAGGCCGCGGATTACCTGATCGCGGGCGGCGATCCGGCGGATGACCTGAATGTCTTTTCCTCGCGCCGGGGCAATTGGGAGGCGATGCGGCGCGGCCTCTTCACCAACAAATCGGTCAGGAACCTGCTTGCGCCCGACGTCCCGCCCGGAAGCACCGTCATGCCCGACGGATCGGTCCTGCCGCTCTGGCGCGCTGCCGAACGGTATCGCCAGGACGGCACCCCGGTGGTGATCGTTGCGGGCGAGCGCTACGGCATGGGTTCGTCGCGCGACTGGGCTGCCAAAGGCGCGGCATTGTTGGGAGCGCGCGCGGTGCTTGCTGTCGGTTTCGAGCGCATCCATCGTTCGAACCTGATCGGCATGGGGATCACGCCCCTGCGGCTGCCGGGAGGTGTCACACCGCAGAGCCTCGATCTCTCGGTTCAGGACCGGATCGAATTGGATCTTGACGCTGAACTGCTGTCTCCGCGTGCGTCGGTTCCTGTCCGCATCATCCGGGGGGATGGCAGCAGCGTGACGTTTGAAGCAACCGCTGCCATAGAAACCAGTCTTGAGACCGAGACCCTAGCCGATGGCGGCCTGATGCCCCTGATCGTGAAGCGCGTCGCGGTACGAACGTCTTGATGGTGGCCCGTCAGGATCAGCGCGGCTTATCGTTGCGCAAATCTCTGGCGCGGCTTTTCAGGGGGCCGAGCGCGGCGAGATGCTTGCGTATGTACGACAAAAAGTTCGACCTGCCGAGCCAGGTGCAGGGCATCGCCGTCTCCCCTGGCTCCGATGCGCTTCTCGAAAAGATCAACGCCTTCGTCGCTGAGGCCAAGTCGGACGGCATGCTCGACAAGCTGCATGAGAAATGGCTGGGCGGCCCTCTGCGCGAATTCGTGAAAATCGCCGAGTGACCCTTGCTGCCCGACCCGAAGAGGTCGGGCACCTTTCCCGGAGCCGAACCATGTCAGAACACGCCATCATCATCATCCGCGGCGTCAATAAGTATTACGGCGCGTTTCACGCCCTGGTGGACATCGACCTGACCGTCGAACCTGGCGAGAATGTCGCGAAAGTACGACAGGATGTCGGCATGGTCTTCCAGAACTTCAACCTGTTCCCGCACATGACGGTGCTCGAGAATTGCATCCTCGCGCCAATGAAGGCCCGCAAGATCCCGCGGGCCGAGGCCGAGGCGACCGCCCGGAAATTCCTCATGTCGCGCAGGGTTACCGCGGCGGTGGGGCTCTTGTGGCTGGACAGGTTGTCGAGGATGATGATGTCTCCGGCCCGGAGCGTCGGGTCCCGCTGGGTTTTGGTGTAGTGATCGAACATCTCGACATTCATCGCGCCGTCGGTGACCGTAACGGCATAAGGGCAGCCTTCGCGGCTGCCCTTGACCTTTGGCGGATACCGCCCGGCCGCGCGCTCATGGAGCGTTGCGGCATCAGGTCACCCCGCCGAGGCTCAACATCGCCTGTTATCGGCAAAGCAGGGATTACTCTGCGTTGATCAAAGGGCAGAGAGCGAGGCCGCGGTTCTTTTGGGGCTGGGCTTGCGGAATGCGACGTTCCATACCTACATCTTGCTGGCAGGCAAGGTCGTACATTTTTCGGTAATAGGGCAGGTATCGCGCCATTCTCTGGTCAGCTTCGTCCATGTCTTGGAGCCTACGTTCGAACAACGCGCTTGCTTCCGCCAGTAGAGCATTTTCATTGACCCGGGTCAGTCCTTTTCCGTCACGTATGACGTCACCCGCGACCATGGTCTGCAGCACCGAAGTTCCGTATTCACAATGAACGAGCTGCCGCGGCAGATCGTTCAGGGGAACGTAGGCGATAGCGCCGAGGTCGATGAGATTAAGGTCGGCAGGCGCTCCTATTTCGATCCTGCCCAGTCGCGGTTCGCGCATGGCATGACCGCCGCCAGTCGTCGCCGCACGCAAGATCTCTCGCGGATTGGGCCAAAGTTCGTAGTCCCAGTCCGTGATGCAGTGGATCAGCGCTGCGGTCTTCATCACCGACCACATGTTGACGGCGTCGTCGGCGATTGCCTCGTCCACGCCAAGGCAGATCGGGATATTCCGATCCTGCATCGCGCGCCAGCGCATCACGCCGCTGCCCAGCCGCAGGTTCGACACGGGGTTATGCGCCACCGTGGCACCGCTTTCCGCCAGAAGATCAAGATCCGTGTCGTCTACCCAGATCGCGTGGATCACGTTCATCCGCTCGGACAGCATTCCCAGATCGGCGGTATATTGCACCAGCGACCGCCCGTTCAAATGTTCGCGCCCGAAGACACGCTGCAACTTCGTTTCGAGCATATGGGCGTAGAATGGCAGGTCATGGTCGCGGCTCAATTGGTCCAGCGCCCCGAGATATTCCGGACTGACCCGCTGTGGCGCCGAGCAGGACACGGCCGCCTTGATCCGTCCGCCCGCCGCCCCGTGCCAACGGGAGATCAGGTGATCATATAGACCCAGCAGTTCATTCCGCGACGTGGGCGAGGGCTGGCCCAACTCGCGGCGCAGGTCCGTGGGGAGCAGATCGCGTAGATAGGGCAGCTTTTCCAGCTCGCTGACCTCGGGTTGGTCAAGTGCAAGGCGAACCCGCATGCCGCTGTCGACATAGGCCTGCGCCACGGCGTCGACGATCTCTGGCTCGGGTCTGGGCACAAAGAAGCAGTCGTCTTGAACCGAGGTGGTGCCGCATTTGAGCATCTCGATGCAGCCCAGCATCGTGCGCAGATAGGCCTCGCGCGGAGTGGGGCGCAGCACGTCGAGTTCCGGGCATTCGTATAGCATGAAGACTTCAAGCGGCAGCGAGGGCAGCCGCCCCTTCATGTGGTTCACCGCCGAATGGAAATGGCCGTTGATAAGGCCGGGCATCAGCAGGTTCGCGTTCCCTTCGATTACCCTTGCACCATCAGGATTGCCAAGGCCCTCGCCGATGGCGGCAATCCTGCCATCGGCAATGCTGACGTCACGGGGCGGTGTCATGCCCTCTGGCCGGTCAAGGTCCAACAGGCGCACATTGCGGAATATCGTTGTCATGATGGTTTCCTGTCCGCGTCAGACGCGGGACGAGCCTTGCTGAAAGGGGATGCGGGAAGTGCCCGCCGGGATGTAGCCGTCGTAGAACTTTTCGACCGCGCCAAAGACTTGCCCACGCAGCCAGCGTGTTTCCTGCTCTGCCGCGTCGCGGGGCTTTGCCATCGTCTCGGCGATCTGGGCAAGGACGGTGTTGCGGTCGATTCGCGTAAAGCGCCCGTTGCGATAGATTACCTCGCCATCGACCATGACAGCATGAACATCCTTGGTCTTGGCGCGGTGGACCAAGGCGTCCAGAGGCGCGATGTCCGGATCCTGATAGGGCCAGGTAGCCGACGCATAGTCCAGCACCACCGCGTCGAAGCGCCGGCCCGGATCAAGTCGCCCGATCTCGGCCCCGAATGCCGTGGTCATCGCGCCATGTTCCGAGGCCATGCGCAGCACCTGAACCGGTGAGGGCACGGCGGAATGATCCATGCCGGGAACGCGATGCACGGTCAGGACCATGCGCATTTCCTGCAGCATGTCGCGGTCGTCGTTGATCCCGGCCTCGTCGATGCCCATGCCGACGACCATGCCGCGCCGCTGCAACTCCATCAGCGGCAGCACACCTGAACGCAGACGGAAATTCGACGAGCAGTTGTGGCAGATGCAGGTGCCGGTGCCTGCGCAGATCTCGATATCTTCCTCGGTCATCCAGACGCCGTGGCCAAGGGTCAGTTGCGGACCCAGCAAGCCCAGCTTTTCAAGGTGTCTGACGGCAGTTGTTCCAGTGCGACGGCGGGCATATTCCTTTTGATAGGCAGTCTCCAGCAGATGCATGTGCATCGGCACGCCCTCGGCGTCGGATTTCTCTTTCATCGCCAGCAACCCTTCATCCGTCATCCAGTGCAGGTTCGCGGGCGCAAGCTGGATGCGGGCGCGGGAATTGCGGTTCCCGGCCTTCAGCTCGTCGTAAAGCGTCATGAAATCGGCGAAGCTCATCTTTTGCCGGGCAAGATGTCCGGCCATCGCGCGGCCCGCATCAGCGGGCAGGCGGGCGCAGAAATCTTCGTCCGCCTCATAGACAAAGCGGTTCTGCTCGCGCACGGCATAGCAGTATGAGGCCCGCATCCCCACCGTCTCATAAGCGGAAAGCACGCCGCGCGCGGCCCCCAGGACCTCGTCCAGATCGCCCGTTGCCCAGCCCTGGATATGCTGGACCGTGGTGATCCCCGAGGAGATCATCTCAAAGGCCGAATAGAGCGTGTCGAGATAGGGGTCCAGCTTGCGCATCGAAAGACGCGCCGCGAACCACAGCTCAAGCGCATAGTCGGGTGCGCCAAGCTGCAGAGGGGTGAGGCCGATATGGTGGTGGCTGTTGACCAGCCCCGGCATGATTAGGTGATGCGGATAGTCGGTGACGGCGGCGTCGGGATAGGCGGCCTTGATCCCGGCTGTCGGACCCACCGCCAGCACGATCCCGTCGCGGCTCGCCAGCGCCGCATCCTCGTGGATGACGGGGGTGGTTTCATCCTGCGCGCCGGTGACGATCCAGCGCGCGGTTGTGATCTGGGTGGTCATGCGAGTTCCTGTTCCTTGAATGCCTTTTCGACCTCTTCGGCCAGCAGCGCTTCGCAGCGCCGGGCGAAATCGATCATTTCCGGGCTGCGCAGGTCGCGGGGCCGGGGCATGTCCAGCGTGATTTCGGCCTTGATGCGGCCGGGACGAGAGGTGAAGACGACGATGCGATCGGCCAGCGCCAGCGCCTCGTCGATGGAATGGGTAACAAGCAGGATCGACGCCTTTGAGCTTTCCCAGATGTCCAGCAGATGTTGCTGCATTCTTGCTCGGGTCTGGATGTCGAGCGCGGCGAAGGGCTCGTCCATCAGCAGCACGCGGGGCCGCATTGCCAGCGCGCGTGCCAGTGCCGCGCGCTGCCGCATCCCGCCCGAAAGTTCATGCGGGCGCTTGTCGCCGGAATTGGCAAGGCCGACCAGCTTCAGCAGCCGTTCCGCCGCCTCGGCGCGCTTGACCGGGGTATGGCCCGCAATCTTCAACCCGAAGGTCACGTTGTCCCGCACCGAGAGCCACGGGTATAGCGACGCCTCCTGAAAGATCAGGCCGCGGTCGGGCGAGGGTTCGGTGATCTCGATCCCGTCGAAGCTCGCCGAGCCCGAGGTCGCCTTTTCCAGCCCCGCAACGATATAGAGCAGCGAGCTTTTCCCGCAGCCCGAGGGACCGAGCAATACCACGAACTCGCCCGGTGCGACATCCAGCGTCAGGTTGCTGACCGCAGGTACGGGGTTCAGCCCGTCGGCATTCCAGATTTTAGATACATTCTTGATCGACAAACCGAGCATGGATCAAAGACCTCCTGCATTTCCCGGACCGACCCACCACAGTACTTTCCGCTGGATCAGGCGCAGCGCCTGATCGAACAGAAAGCCAGTGATGCCGATCAGCGTCATGGTGAAAAAGACGAGACTGGCGTTGAACGTGTTGCGGGCCATCATCGTGACCTGCCCAAGACCCGAGCCGACGCCGACGGCCTCGGCGATCAGGACGACCATCCACGCGCCGAACAGGTTCATCCGCAGCGTGACGAAAAGCGCGGGCAGGATCGCGGGCAGGATGACATGGCGATAGATCTGCCGTTTCGAGCAGCCCATGATCTGGGCAAGCTGGATGTAGTTCCGGGGCACATTGTCGATCAGCGACAGCGTGGCCAGCGTCATCACGAAATAGATCGCGATGAAGACCAGAAAGATCGCGGGCGGGTTGCCGATGCCAAAGACAAAGACCGCGACCGGAATCCACGCGACCGGAGAGATCGGGGCCAGCATGGTCACCAGCGGCAGGCTGAGCTTGCCGAAGATGCGGAAGTATCGGATGGCAAGCCCGGTTGCCAGCGACAGGACAAAGCCCAGGATCAGCCCGGTCGTGACGCGCAGCGCGGTCCAGCCGATCACGCCAAGGACGGACCAGATCGACCCACCCTCTCCCAATGCCCCCGCCCGCGCGCCGCTGGGGTCAAAGAAGCGGAATTGATCGGGCAGGTTCGCCAGAAAGATATGCGGTGGTGGCAGCAGCAGCGGATTAGCCCATCCCCGCCACCACGCGAACTCCCACGCGCCGACGAAAAGCGCAAGCGAGGCCAGCGACCATAGCAGCGGTTCAGCCATGCGCATCAGCGCGCCGGGGTTTCTGGGCTTTTGCTGCATGTTCCGGCCCACCCCGTCCTGCCGCGTTTCCACGGTTCCATCGGTCATGAGAGTTTCCCCTTGTCAGGCGGTCTTGAGCTTCAGCGAACCGTAGAGATCGGCGTTTTCCGCGATCACCTCGGACAGCAGCGTCCAGTCCAGCGCCTCCGGAGGCAGCAGGTTGCGGACATAGCCCATGTTCTTCATCGACTGCGAACGGTCGGCAAAGAAGCGGTCATTGTTGCGCTGGTCGATCTTGACGGGCTGTCTCGACTGCGCCAGCGTCAGCGCCTCGAGCGAGGATTTGTAATAGGTCCCCGCCGTGTCGGCGAGTGCCTTGGCGACATCCTGTTCCGATTGCTGTTGCGCCGTCAGCATGCCCTTGATCACGGCTTTGACCGCGGCCGGGTTCTCCTCCAGCAACGGCGTGCGGGCCGCCAGAACGCAATCCGCATAGCCCTTGCCGTAAAGGTCGATCCCGTCGCTGAGGATGGTGGCACCCGCGCGTTGCTCAAGGCATTGCGTGGCATAGGGTTCGATATGGCAGACCGCGTCGATCGCGCCATTGATGAACGCGGCGGCAAGTTCGGGGGAGGTGTTGAAGTATTTCACGTCGACGTCGGCAAAGGCCACGCCGTCCTTGGCCAGATAGTCATAGGCCAGGACTTCCAGCGTATCGGCCTGGAAGGTGCCGATCGACTTGCCCTTGAGGTCGGCGGCGGATTTGATGCCCTCGGCCCCGATCAGGATGCAGCCTTCGACACCCGCGCCAGCGACCATCTTCACGGGCGCGCCGGCATCGACGAGGGTGATGAAGTTCGAATAGGGGATGACCGAGATGTCGACCATGCCCGCACCGAACAGGGTCACGACGTCCGTCGTCGTGGGCGTCACCACAAAATCCAACTCGACCCCGTCGGCTTCGGTCAGGTGGCGTTCCTTGGCCAGAAAGATGCCAAGGTTGCACAGGCCCGCGCCATGGGTCGCCTTGATCGTCGTCAGCCCGGCGGCGGCCGCCTGTCCGGGCGCCATCAGGCCTGCCGGAATGGCAAGGCTGGCCACTGCGGCCGCGCCACCCTTCAGGAAGCCGCGGCGGCTTGCCTGCATGATGCTGTGATAGCCATTTCCACATCTGTCGCACATCGCGAACCTCACTGTTGGAGCGTGACGATGTGGCGGGCGTCTTTGTGTCGGACGCACCTTGCCAAATCGTCAATGACACTTGGCACGCCAACCAGAAGAAGAGAGAAACACCGCCAGATGGCCGGGTGTCTCATTCGGGCGGAGTTGCCCTCCCTGCGCTGTCCCTATGGCTAGCGCGCTTCGCTCGGCAAAAAAAATTGCAAATGGACGCTCGCAGCCAAACTTTCACGCTTGCTCACGCAGCAGTCTTGCACTGCGCAAAATAACGGCAAACCGCTGTGCCGCAGTCGTGTCTGGGCGGCCCTCGATGCATGAGGCTTAAAGGCGGTGCCATCTGCCGAAAGAAGTCTGGCGCCAGCGCTCGATCTTGCGCTGGTCAGAGAGCGACAGGCGAGAAAACCTATCGTTCACCTCTGCCATCCTTTCCTCGCTCAACCCAGGTCGAGCATAAAAGTCGCATCCATAAATAGCACTGCGTGGCTACAAGACGTGTTGCATCACTCAGAGTTGTCCCGTTTCTGGCCATTCAGAAAGGTAACCTGGCGCGGCATCAGCGGGCAGCCGGGCATGGCGGACATCTCCGCCATCGCAACCGTCGGTGGCAATCCCAGGCCTCACGAGCGCTGATCATCACCCATCCCACGCCCGTTCTCCGACTTTGGCTCAGATGCTTCAGGCGGAAAACTGTGACATTCCTGAAATGCCAACGTGAGACAATTTAGCGTTGCGGTGTGGGCTCTATTCCGAATGCACCAGTCTCGCGGGGTAGGGCTCATCATGGTGTCTCCAGCCTGGAAAGCTCATCTCGGAAAGCCTCGGCGGGTGTGCGGTAGCCGAGGCATTTGCGAGGCGTGGCGTTGAGGCGGCGACAAATCAACCTCATTGATATGTTCAACTCGTCGAGGGCGCGGCCGAATTGCGTCATGCCATGGCCGCTGCGCGCCTCGGCGCGGGTCACCCGGCACACAGAATGCTTGTCCGAGTAGAAGGCGACGGGCCGGCCATGTTCCTGCAAATAGCCTTCCAGTGCCTCGAAATAGCTGAAGGTCGTTTCCGAGGCGACGAAGCGCATCTGCATCAGCCGGC
>NZ_SDEB01000033.1 GCF_004522175.1 Paracoccus ravus
CCATGAACGCCGCGAGTTCCGCCTGGATGGCCTGCTCGATCAGCTTGCGCGCGCCCTCGCGAATAATATCGGTGAACGGGTCTGCGCTGAATCCGGATGGATCGGGCAACTGCATGATGGTAGTCAATGACATGTGGCGTATCCTTTTCCCTGCTGAGAATTGACGGCATCTGAACACCGCCTTGATATGCCACCCTTCAGGCCATCACCAAATTTCGCCCGTTACTCCAAACGGCGCCATCTGGTCGAGAACTTCTTCGCGAAGATCAACGAGCTCCGAGCCATAGCCACGCGCTACGAAAAAACCGCCTGTAGCTACGCCGCGAACTGGCATCTCGCCGCGACCATCATCGCATCCCGATAAATGTCCACGGGCTCTAGCGATCAGGCCTGCATTTCTGCAGTATCGCCCAGCCTTATGTCGAAGGCATCGGCCCTTGCATGTGTGAGACTGCGGAAAGGCGGAGCGCCGGGACCGGAAGATCCCTCCGCTGGCATCGATCGCACGCCCGAGCCAGTGTTTGCGGGATTGATCAAAACACGACCTCATCAAGGTGCCATTTGTCGTTCGGCCTTGGACGCTTGCGACGGAAGCAGATGGCAAAATAGGTAACGAAGCGGTTGATCCAGAGCCTCTCGGCTGACAACGACATCGCTCGGCCAGAAGATATTCAACATTTGCCGCACTCAGTGCGAAACGATGTGACAGCCAGACAGCGCAGGAAATGATTTCGCGCGGATAGCGACAGCATTTCAGGCGCGGCATTGAGGACGGAATTCTTATGCCGAAGCGCTATCCGAGTGTAGCCCGCCCATCAATTTGACAGTGCAGTGCCCGCGCGTGAAACGTCGAGCATCACCCTGAAAACTGTCTTCGTTCGGTCAGGATAAATAACGGTGAGGTCACGTTAACTGATCCTGTCATTGGCGTCGGGGCGATTTCAGCCCGTGCGCATGACCCAACCGCCGAACAGCGAGAAGCGGCACGATTCCCGCCCGAATTCCTGCCCCACTCCGTATGGCTCTGTGCCGGCTTCAGTCTCAGCTTGCGCAAGGTGCAAGAGTGGTTGCTTCGGGCTTGACGTTTCCGAGGAGATCATCCGGCGACGGATCGCCAAGCCACCCGGATTGGTCATGGCCGCCGTCGCCGGCGGGCTCGGTCCGGCATCTGGACGCAGTGTCGGCTAATGGAAGGCCTCAGCCAGCCTCGCCTAAAATTCGCAAGAGCCGCCGCGTTTCGAGAGCGTCCGATCTTCTGTGTATGACTGATCCGGTCCATGCTTCATCGAAAGGAAGCATGCATGACGATCTCCAAGGAAATCCTCGACGAACTGCTGAAGGGTGTTGAGTGCTCTGAGGATCTGCTCGGCGACACCGGGCTGATGAAAGAGCTGAAGATCAAGCTCATGGAGCGGATGCTGGGCGCCGAGTTGACGGCGCATCTTGGCTATGAAGATGGCAAGCAGGCCCCTCCGGGTCAGAGCAATCGCCGGAATGGCGCCTCGACCAAGGTGCTGAAGGGGCAGGACGGCGAGATGACCGTTGCGGTGCCCCGCGACCGCGACAGCAGCTTCGAGCCGGAGCTGGTGAAGAAGGGCCAGACCCGGATCGACGGGATGGAGTGAGGCGGAACAGAAAACAGTCCGGGGGACTGTTTTCCCGACGAACTAGATCATCGGCCTCTACGCGGCCGGGCTGACAGTTCGGGATATCCAGGCCCATCTGCTCGATCTCTATGGCCTGAAGGTCTCGCCCGATCTGAACAGCCGTGTCACCGACGCCGTCCTGGATGAGGTTCGGGAATGGCAGAGCCGGGCGCTGGAGCGGATGTATCCGATCGTGATCTTCGATGCCCTGCGGGTGAAGATCCGCGATGCCGACAGCCGGACGGTGAAGAACAAGGCCGTGTATGTCGCGCTCGGCGTCACCCGAGATGGCCTGCGCGAGGTTCTGGGCTCGGGGTCGCGCATCCGCAGGGCCTCGACGATCTCGTGATGCAGGCGCACGGCCTCGGCGCGGTCTTTTCCAGCGGCTTCCCCGCGGCCAATATCTTCGACGCCCCGCAGGCCAAGACCGATACGGAAGCGGCGCTGAACGCCTCGACCACGGTGCTGAACGCCCATCCCGAGATCAAGCACTGGGTCGCCTTCGGCCTGAATGACGAGGCCGTGCTGGGCGCCGTCCGCGCCAGCGAAAGCGTCGGCATTTCGGCCGAGAACGTGATCGGGGTCGGCATCGGCGGCGCGGAATCCGCGATCAACGAGTTCAAGAAGCCCGCGCCCACCGGCTTTGTCGGCACCGTCATCATCTCGCCCAAGCGCCATGGCTACGAGACCGCGCTGAACATGTACAACTGGGTCGCGAATGACGCCTCGCCCGAGCCGCTGATCTTGACTGCTGGCTCGCTCGCGACCGGTGACACCTATGTCGCCGTCCGCAAGGACCTGGGCATCGAGTGCTCTCGTGAGGGGGCGCGGAAATGCGTCCCCTTGCCACCCATGCCAGCTTCGGCGTCGAAAAGGGTGCGGTCCATGGTTTGATGGGCGAGAACGGCGCGGGAAGTTCCACGCTGATCAAGATTCACTCGGGCGATCTCGCGGCCAATGGCGGCAGCATCAGCATCGACGGCACGGAGCTAGTCTATGCCTCGGCGCGGGACGCTTTTGACGCCGGGGTGATCGTGATCCACCAGGAATTGCAGCTTGTTCCCGAACTGACCGTCGCTGATAACCTGACGCTGGGCCGGTTTGCGGCCAGCGCGGGCGTGATTTCGCGCCGCCGCATGATTGAACATGTCTCGCGCCGACTGCGCGAGGCGGGGATCGAGATCGATCCGCGCCGCAAGGTCAAGAGGCTCTCGATCGGCGAGCGGCAGATGGTCGAGATCGCCAAGGCGGTCATGCTCGACGCCCGCGTCATCGCGCTGGACGAGCCGACATCGTCGCTGTCCTCGCATGAAAGCGAAGTGCTGTTCCGGCTGATCGAGCGGCTGCGGGCCGAGGGCAAGGTCATCCTTTATGTCTCGCACCGCCTCGACGAGATATTTCACCTCTGCGATAGCATGTCGGTTCTGAGCGACGGCCGCCTTGCCGTGCATCACCCGGTCCTCGCCGATGTCACCCGCGAGCAGATCGTGGCCGAGATGGTCGGGCGCGAGATCAGCGACATATGGGGCTGGCATCCGCGTCCCTTGGGCGAGACCCGCCTGAAGGCCGAGGGGATCAGCGGCGAGAACCTGCCCCGACCCGCCTCGTTCGATCTACGCGCGGGCGAGATCCTTGGCTTTTTCGGGTTGATCGGGGCAGGGCGCTCGGAACTGATGCGGCTCATCTTCGGGGCCGATCCACGACCTTCGGGGCGCGTGCTTCTGGACGGCCAGCCGGTCGCGGCCAGCGACCCGCATGGCATGATCCGCGCCGGGCTGGTGCTCTGTTCTGAGGATCACAAGCATGACGGGATCGTGCAGGGCCGCTCGATCGAGGAAAACATCACGATCTCGTCGCGCCGCCATTCCAGCCGCTGGGGCATCTTGAATCCCCGCGCTGAGGCCGCGACCGCCGATCGTTTCATCGAAAAGCTGCGCGTGCGCACCCCCTCGCGGCATCAGGACATTCTGAACCTCTCGGGCGGGAACCAGCAGAAGGTCATTCTGGGCCGCTGGCTTTCGGAGCAGGGCATCCGCGTGCTGATCGTGGATGAGCCGACGCGCGGGATCGATGTCGGCGCGAAATCCGAAATCTACGAATTGCTCTATCAACTGGCCGAGGGCGGCATGGCTATCATCGTCGTCTCGTCGGAACTGCCCGAGGTCATGGGGATCTGCGACCGCCTTCTGGTCATGTGCGAAGGCCGGATCAGCGCGGAGCTGCCGCGCGCGAATTTCGACGAGGCCGCCATCCTCTCCGCTGCCTTGCCGGACCGCGCAAGCCTCGCATCGTAAGGAAACAAGATGAAGAAATTGCTGCTCGGCGAACAGGGTCTTCTGGTGATCTTCGCGCTGGCCTTTGCGCTGGTCTCGGTCCTGGTGCCGAATTTTCTGACCGAGCGGAACATGCTGGGCCTGCTGCAATCGGTGGTGACCGCGGGGATCGTCGCCTGCACCATGATGTTCTGCCTTGCGGCGCGGGATTTCGACCTGTCGGTGGGCTCGACCGTGGCCTTCACCGGCATGGTCGCGGTGATGGTCTCGAACGCGACGGGCTCGATCCCGCTTGGCCTGCTGGCGGCCTTGGCCTGCGGTTGGGCTGTCGGTTTCATCAACGGCTTCGTCATCGCCAAGTTCAACATCAACACGCTGATCACCACGCTCGCGACCATGCAGGTCGTGCGCGGGCTGGCGCTGATCGCCTCGGACGGGCGGGCGGTCGGGATCAACGACCCTGCCTTTATCAATACCGCTCTGTCGAAACCTTCCGGTATCCCGACCCCGATCTGGGTGCTGGTCGCTTTGTTCGCGCTCTTCGGATTCGTGCTGAATCGTACGGTCTTCGGCAAGAACACCCTTGCCATCGGCGGCAATCCCGAGGCCTCGCGCCTTGCGGGCGTCAAGGTCGACCGCACCCGCATCCATATCTTCGCGCTACAGGGCCTCGCCTGTGCGATCGCAGGGATATTGCTCACCTCGCGCATCACCTCGGGCCAGCCCAATGCCGCCGTCGGGCTTGAGCTTTCGGTGATCTCGGCCTGCGTGCTGGGCGGAGTTTCTCTGGCCGGAGGCCGCGCCACGATGACCGGCGTGATCGTCGGCGTGATGATCATGGGCATGGCCGAGAACGCGATGAACCTGCTCAATATCCCGGCCTTTTACCAATATCTCGTGCGCGGGGTGATCCTGCTGCTCGCGGTGCTGCTCGACAACCTGCGTTCCAGTGCACTGGGCCACAGGTAGATGGCCCGTGAATTGCGTCCGGCGAATAGCAACCTGACTGTCGGCCTTTCGACCGCGGGGGCTTGCCTGACCTATGCGGAAACGGCGGCGGGGCGGGCATTTCTGCGCCCGTCGCAAGGGGCGGGCCGGTCGATCAGGCCTATTTCCCGATGGCGCCGCTTTGCAACCGCTTGGCGGGAAACCAATTCCGCTTTGGGGGCCGGGCCTATAGCCTGCCCTCCAATACGGAGGATCCGCTTTACCTGCATGGCGATGGCTGGCTGGCCGATTGGCAAATCGAGGACCAGAGCCCAAGTGCCGCGACCCTGAGTTTCGGGCATGACGGCGCGTTCCGTTACGGGGCGCGGCAAGAGGTCCGGCTTGAGGGCAAGACCCTGGTAGCGAAACATGCCCTGCTGGGGCTGACGAAATCGCTCACCCTGGAATATGCAAATCGATCGGTGCGGGTGAACGCCTTGGCACCGGGCTATGTCGAGACGCAAAAGACGCGGGACTGGTGGAACAGCGCGCCCGATCCGGACAAGGCCCGCGCCGAGACCCTGGCGCTGCATCCTTCAGGCCGGATTGCCCAACCTTCGGAAATAGCCAAGGCCGCACTGTTCATGATCTCGGATGAGCCCCCCTTCATGAACGGATCTTGTTTGGTCGTAGATGGCGGGCTGAGCATTCTTCAACACGCTTGACGGCGTTGCCAAGTGGTTCGAGGGAGCCCGTTATCAAGGGCAAGGCCAGACGGGCTCAATGAAATAGCGAGACCTGCCCGACAACGGTGCCGCGATCATCCTGTGAAGACGTCCCCTCGGCGCTGATCGCGACCCATGTCTCCGGCGACCGGTGACATAGCCTAATGATCCCGGACTGGGCCGATCTTTACTATGCGGCCATTGCGGTGGGCATGTCGATCCTTGTCCGCTTTGGTGCGACAGCCCATGCCGAGTGTGGGCGGCGGTGGTTGTAGAAGATGGCGCTGTACTCGCTGAAGGCGGCTCTGGCCTCTCGGCGGGACCTGAATCGGGTGCGATGGACCAGTTCGTCCTTCAGCGTGCTGAAGACGCTTTCCATCGGTGCGTTCTGCGCCTGATAACGATCCACCGGATCAATTCGCTTCGCTGGCGCGGACCGGCATGAACTCGAGACAAGTTCCTTTGCCGCTCATTAAGGCCTGCGCCTTCCAGACATCCAACAGCCTTCGGTCGTCACCACGGGCACGGCGCGATCGGAATGGCAGATCAGGCCGGGAGCGGGTCAGTGGCTTTGCAACGCCATAGGCATCGCATCGACGGCAAAGGCTGCTCGTGTGGCGATCCGGACGCGCGAGCATCCGCCCTTTGGCTGATGTCCAGCGAAACGCGGTTGGAATGAGGAGCCGCATCGGGTCAGCATGCCGGGGGGAGAAGGACAATGACGCAGCTTGAATCGATTTCGGCCGGGCCGGTCACGCAGCTTGCCACGGATGTCGCCAGTGGCCTCGTCGGTCATGAGAGGCTGGCCGAGCGCCTGGTCATCGCGCTTCTGGCAGGCGGCCATGTCCTGCTCGAGGGGCCGCCGGGCATCGCCAAGACCCGCGCGGTCAAGCGGCTGGCGGCGCATCTGCCGGGCAGCCATGCCCGGATCCAGTGCACGCCGGACCTGCTGCCCTCGGACCTGACCGGGACGCAGATTTTCCGCGCCGAAAGCGGCAGCTTCGACTTCGTGCCCGGCCCGGTCTTTCACAGCCTGGTCCTGGTAGACGAGATCAACCGCGCGCCCCCCAAGGTGCAATCCGCGCTGCTCGAGGCCATGGCCGAGGGGCAGGTGACTTCGGGCGGGATCACCCGGCCGCTGCCCGATCCCTTCATGGTCGTCGCGACCCAGAACCCGATCGAGCATGAGGGGACCTTTCCGCTGCCCGAGGCGCAGATGGACCGTTTCCTTTTGCACCTCGCGCTCGACATGCCCGATGCCGAGGCCGAGCGGGGCATCCTCGATCTGGTCGAGGCCGAGGCGATCGCGCCGCCTGCCGCGCCGCCGATGCCCATCGCCATCGACCAGATTCATGCCGCGCGCGCGGCGGCGGCCCGCGTCCACCTGGCGCCGGCGCTCAAGGATTTCATCGTCCGGCTTGTCATGGCGACCCGGCACGGCGGGGCCGTCGCGCAATGGGTCGAGCATCCCGTTTCGCCGCGCGGCACGCTGGCGCTGGCCGCCGCGGTGCGCGCGCGGGCCTGGCTACAGGGCCGCGACCACGGCCTGCCCGAGGATGTCGAGGCCTTGACCCAGGATGCGCTGGCCCATCGCCTGATCCCGAACTGGCGGGCCATCTCCGAGGGGTACAGCGCCCGCAGCCTGATCGCGGACGTCCTGCGCGAGGTCCGGCCGTGGTAGACCTGCCGCGCGCGCTGGACCATCCCGGCCTGCGGCTCACCCCGGCCGAGTTGCTGGCCCTGCGCCCGCCGATCCATACCGCCCGCCAGCGCCCCAGCAGCCGCCGCCCGGGTGCCCTGCCGTCCCGGATCAGCGGGCAGGGCATCGACCTGCGCGAGATCAGGGCATTCGCCGAAGGGGACGACCCGCGCCGTATCGATGCGGCCGCCTCGGCGCGCACCGGGCATCTGCATGTGCGCAGCTTCCACGACGACCGCGAAGACAGCACGTTGCTGATCGCGGATTTCCGCAGGCCGATGCTCTGGGGCACCGGCACGGCGCTGCGCTCTGTCCGGGCGGCGCGCCACCTGGCCGTTCTGGGCTGGCGCGCCGTCGACCGGGACGGATCGGTCGGGTTGCTGGTCGCGGGCGACGCGGCTCCGGCCCGGCTGGCCGGCGGCACGGGTCAGACCCAGATGCGCGAGATTGCCCGGTTGTTGGCGGATCACCACGATCTGGCCCTGATGCAGCAAGACGATCAGCGGCCCGCGCCGTTGGCACCGATCCTCGCGCTCGCTTTGCGTCATTCCGCCGCCGGGGGGCGGGTGCACATCGCCACCGGCCCCGAGGGCCTGGCCGGAATCGGGCCCAGCCTCGGCCAACTCGCACGCGGCAGGCGGGTCGAGGTGCATCTGGTGCTGGACCCTTGCGAGACGCAGCCGCCGCGCGCGACGCTCTCGGTCAGCGACGGCTCGGCCAGCAGGGTGGGGCGGATCCGGGCCCTAGATCAGCAGCCGCTGTTCGAGGATCTGCGCAAGCTTGGCGTCGCGCCGCACCTGGTCCTGCCCGATGACGCATGACGAGTTGATCGCCGCCCTAGCGCCCAGCCGCCTGCCGGGCGGCGTGACGGACCCGGGCTGGCGCGAGTTCCTGGGGCTTTTCGGGCTTGGACTGTTGCTGGGCCTGGGGATTGCCCTGCTGCTTGCGCCCCTGATGCGCCGCCGCCTGTCGCGGCGCGCGCGGATCCGGGCGACGCGCGGGATGCCGCCGCAGGAAAGGCTTCTTGCGGTGGCCCGCATCCTGGGCGGCCTGCCCGAGGCGCTGCGCCCCTCGGCCTATGGCGCGGCGCCGCCCCCGGCCATGGCGACGCTCGAGCGCATCGCCAATCGGCACAGGCGGGCGCGATGACGCTGACCTTTCCCTGGGCGCTGCTTTTGCTGCCGCTGCCGTTCCTCGCCCGGTTGCTGCCGGCCACGGCCACGCGCGGCGGGCTGCGGGTGCCGCGGCATGTCTATGACGGGATCGCCCCGGCCAGCACGGGCAGGTCGGGCGTCGCGCTGACCGCGCTGGCATGGGTCGCGCTGGTCTTGGCACTGGCCGGCCCGGCGGTGCAGCGCCAAAGCTCGGCGTTGCCGGCCTCGGGGCGGGACATCGTCCTGGTGCTGGATCTGTCGGGCAGCATGGAGAAGCAGGATTTCGCGCTGGACGGCCAGCCGATCTCGCGGCTGGACGCGGTCAAGCGGGTGGCCTCGCGCTTTGTCGCGGCGCGCAAGGGCGACCGGATCGGGCTGGTTGTCTTTGGCGACCGCGCCTATTTCGCCCAACCGGTCACCTTCGACGTCGAAGCCGTCGCCCGCGCCATCGACGAGGCGCAGATCGGCATTTCCGGCCGGGCGACCGCGATTTCGGACGGGCTGGGCCTGGCGACGCGCCGGCTTGCGCAAAGCGATGCGCCCTCTCGCGTGATCGTGCTGCTGTCGGACGGGGTGGATACCTCGGGCAAGGTCGGCGCGGTGGACGCGGCGCGGCTGGCGGCCCGCCACGGCATCCGCACCCATACGATCGCGCTTGGCCCCGACGACCTCGAGACGGCCCCGACCTCGCGCGATGCGGTGGATGCCAGGACCCTGCGCGAGGTCGCCGCGGCCGCGAACGGCACCAGCTTTCGCGTGCGCGGGATGGAGGACCTGACCCGCATGGCCGCGACGCTGGACAAGCTGGAACCCAATCCCTCCGAGCGCCCGCCCTTGCACTACCTGCAGGGCCTGTGGACCTGGCCCGCGCTGTTGGCTCTGGCCGCGATGCTCGGCCTGGCCATGAGGCGCAGATGATCCTGCTGCGTCCCTGGTGGCTTCTGGCGCTGCCGCTGCTGGCGGCGCTCGCGCTGTGGCTGTGGCGCAGGGGCGTGGATGCAGGCGGCTGGCAGGCGGTGCTTTCGGCGCGGATGCTGGGCGGGCTGGCGGCGCTTGGCTGGCTGGACCGGCGCGGGCGCATGACACGGTTGGCCCCCGTGGCGGGGGCGTCGGCGGTGGCGTTGGGGCTTGCGGGACCCGCGCTGCCGCGCGCCGAAGTGCCGGTCTTTGCCCAGAGCGATGCAGTGCTGCTGGCGCTCGATCTGTCGGCTTCGGTGACCGGCGGGGTCGAACCGCGCGGGCTGGCCGACCTGCAGGCCGCCGCGGCGCAGATGGTCGCGGGCCTGTCGGGTCGTCCGGTCGGGCTGATCCTTTATGCCGGCGAGGCCTATGCCGCCGCGGCCCCGACCACCGATCCGCGGGTCCTCGACAGCCTGATCGCGGTGCTGGGCCCGCAGACCATGCCCGATCAGGGCAGTTCTCCGGCGGCCGCGATGGCGCTGGCCGGACAGATGCTGGCCGGGACCGGGCGGGCCGACCTGGTGCTGATCTCGGATGGGGGCGGAGCTGGGTTGCCCGCCGCCCGCGCCGAGGCCGCGCGGTTGGCGCAGAACGACATCGGCCTTTGGGTGCTCAGCCTCGACGGCACGCGGGGCACGGATGCTGCCGCGCTTGCGAGGCTCGGGCCGGAAGACAGTGCCGCCGCCACCTCTCCGAAGGCGGTGATCGCGGGGCTCGAGCGCGCGGGCCTTGCCGGAAATGCCGAGCTGACGATGCTGCGCTATCGCGATCTCGGCCCCTGGATCGCGGCGCTGGCCCTTCTGCCCCTGCTGGCCCGCTTCCGGAGGCAGGCATGAGGCGCTGGTCCCTGCTCGTGCTTGCGATGGCCTGCCTTGCTTTGGCCGGACCGCAGGCGCTGGGGCGCATCGCCTTGCTCGCGGGTCTGCCTGGCCTCGCGACCCTCCTGCTGCCGGACATTGCCGAGAAGGCGGTCGCGTCCTATCGCGCCGGCGATTATCGCGCCGCGGATGGCGGTTTCGCGCAGGCCGGCGGGTCGCAGACCTACAATCGCGGCCTCAGCCTGGCCGCGACCGGCGATTACCTGCTTTCCAAGGGCTATTTCGACGCCGTCCTGTTCTCCAACCCCGCCGATTCCGAGGCCCGCGCCAATCGCGACCTCGTCGCCGCGATGATCCCGCCCCAGAGCGGGGACAGCCTCGTTCCGGGCCGGATCGCGGCGGCCGGCGGGCTGGGACCCGGAGGATTGCCGCAGAACACCACCGCCGGGATGCTGGCGATCCATTGGAAGCGCGATGTCGAGGCGCGCGGCCTTGCCGCCAGCGACGATTGGCTGGCCGCCTTGAACGATGATCCCGGCGAGTTCCTGCAACTGCGCCTCAAGGCCGAGTACGACCGCCGCGCCGCCCTGGGTCTGATCCGCCCGGCCGAGGGGGACCCATGGTGATCCGACTGCTTGCGTGTCTCGCGGTGCTTGTGCTGGCCGCGCCGGCCTTCGCCCAGGACAGCCTGCGCCTGATCCTGCCCGAGGCTCGCCCCGTCATCGGCGAGATCATTCCGCTGACCATCCGCGGCGAATATACCGGCTGGATCACGCTCGAGGACATGGAGTTTCCCGACTCGGCCGATTACGACTGGATCCAACTCGGGCCGGATGACTGGCGCGACGAGCGTGTGGGCGGCCGGCAAAGGCGTATCTTCGAGCGCCGCATCGCCGTCTTTGCCCGGAAGGCCGGGACCTTGACGCTGGGCCCGGTCACCCATGTGCTGACCAAGGCCGAGGGGAACACCCGCCAAAGGGTCGAGGTCACAGCGGCTGAGGTCCGCCTGCCGATCCAGCCCTATCCCGCGCCTGGGCGGCCTCTGGTCGCGCGCAGTCTGAAGGTCACGGACGAGCTTTCCGCCGATCCGGCGCGGATCCGCGACGATCAGACCATCCTGCGCCGCATTACCCTGACCGCCGAGGGCACGATGGCGCATCTTCTGCCCGCGCGCCCCGAATTGCGCGCGCCCTGGCTCATCAGCTTCACCTCGCCCGAGAAGCGCGAGACCCGGTTGACCGAGCGCGGCCCGGTCGGTTTCGTGCAATGGGAGTGGAGTTTGAGGCCCATCACAGGCGAGCAGGGGACCCTGCCGCCGATGCGTTTTTCCTGGTTCGACACCAACAAGCGCGAGTTGCGCGGAGAGATCACCCAGCCCATCCCTTTCGGCTATGGCAGGCTCGAGCAGAATATCGGTGGCTCGGCCCGGCCGGTGCAGGCGACGGCCTGGTCGATGTTGGCGGTATTGGCGGCAGGCGGGCTTGCGGGTCTGGTCGCGATGCTGTGGGGCAAGAGGACGCGGCCACTTTCCGTGCTTGCCTTGGGCTGGCGGCGCTGGCGACCCAACCCTCATCTGCCTGCCTTGCAGGCCGCCGCGGCTCAGCCCGACCTGTTTGCCCTGCGCCGGGTGGCCCAGGATTTCGTCCAGGCAGAGGATGCCGTCGGCCGTTGCCCGCCGCGCGAGGCGCTTGCGACATTGGATCATGCACTCTTCGGACCGTCGCCCGTGGAGTTTGACCGTTCAGCGTTCCTGCGCGCTCTGACCGGACGGCAATAGTGCCGATCTGCGATTCGAGACCGGGCGGTGACTCCGACACGGAGAAAAGCGGGGTAGGCTGCCGCTTCGGTCGCCATGCCTCTCGCCTGGCGCGGGCGGCCATGCATCGTCGGATGCCATCCCGTGTGCCGGTGCGGCATTGAAGGCCAATCATCATCTCCGCCCTGACCTCCGGGGGAGGGGCGAGCTTTTACCGGGGATGCCGAACCCGGGGTCAGCCGCGACGGGACGCGCGCAGTCTTTGGCCAAGGCTCAGACGAAGCGCCATCGCAGACAGGATTTCGCGCGCGATCGCCCAGGCTTTTCCGCAGACGGGGGGACTTCTCAGCGCCTGCGGAACAAAGCGGGGCGTCTTGCGGCGAAAGCGGCGCGGCCCTCGTTGGCGTCCTCGGTCGCAAAGCAGATGGTCTGCAGATCGCGCTCATAGGCGATGGCCTGCTCGAGCGGCATGTTGAAGGCTGCGGCAAGATTGTCCTTGGCGGTTTCGGCGGCGATGGGCGCACGGGCGGCGATTGTGGCCGCGATCTCGACGGCGCGGGCGCGCAGTTCCTCGGCCGGGTGGGTTTCGCTGACGAGCCCCCACGCCAGGGCCTTTTCTGCGTCGACGGGCTCGCCGGTCATCACCATCATCGCGGCATTCGAGGGACCGATGGAATGCGCCAGCAACGCGGTCATGCCGCCGCCGCCGATCCAGCCCAGCTTGATTTCCGGCGCGGCCATGCGTGCGGTTTCCGCGGCGATGCGGATGTCGCAGGACAGCGCCATCTCGAGCCCGCCGCCAAAGGCATAGCCGTTGATCGCGGCAATCGACGGCTTGCGCAGGGCGCGCAGCGCGTCGCAATATTCGGTGCGGTTGCGGAAATCCCAAGGGGTCGCGTAGCTGTCGAGCAGCGAGATGTCCGAGCCCGCGCAGAAGGCCTTGCCCGTGCCGGTCAGAACGACGGCGCGGATCGTGTCGTCTCCATTGCAGCGGGCGACCGCCTCGACCATCAGCGCGGCCATCTCCGGGGTCATCGCATTCAGCTTTTCGGGGCGGTTATAGGTGATGATGCCGACCTGCCCCTCGATCTCGAATGTCAGGGGCGCGGTCATGCGGGGATCTCCGTCTTGTGCGAGGCGTGGAAAAGCTCGGCGAGCCGTGCCGCCAGTCTTGCGGGCGGGGTGCCTGTGGCAAAGCCCTCGCGCAGCGCGGCCGAGGCGGCACTCTGGAAGGCGATGAAGCCGTCATGACGCGGCCGGATCGACGCGGCGTCGAGCGTTTCCGCGGTCGCTGCGAAGAAGCGTCCCGTGCGCGCATTCACGCGCGCATCAAGCCAGGCCTCGCGCGTGCCGGGCTGGCCGTCATGCTCGGGGATGAAGCCGCGCTGCACCTCCGGGCTCATCAGCCACAGAAGATGCCGGCGCAGGGTCTCGTCCACGGCGCAGCGGGTCGAGATCGCGATGCCCGTTCCCCCAAGGATCGAGCCGGGGCTGCCCGAGGTCGCGATCCGGGGCGCGTCCGAAAAGGCCAGCGGCACGGCGCGGGACGGCGACGCGTAGTTCACATAGCCATAGATCAGCGGGCAAAGCGCCACGTCGTCATTCCCGTCCGACATGTGCTCGAGAATGCCGATCGGGTTCAGCGCCGCGACCGAGGCCGGGCTGCGCGCGGCGAGACCCGCCAGAAGGGCGATGGCACGGCTGGCCGTTGCGTCGCCGACCCAGCGATCACCGTCGCGCAGGTCAAGCTGCGGCTCGATCGCCTGCACGACCGAGAGGAAGGACAAAAAGGCATGGGGTCCCGCCAGCGACAACGCGACCTTGCCGGTCCGGCGCGACAGATCGGACACTTCGTCCCATGTGCGGGGGGCTGCCCCGACCAGGTCCGAGCGGCGGGCCATGACCTGCGTCGCGGCATCAAGCGGCAGCGCCCAGGGTCGGCCCGCCATGACATAGCTTTCCATGCTGGGGCCAATGGCGCGCGCCGCGATGGCGGCGAGATCTTCGGGCGCGAACACCTCGTCGAGCGGGCGCAGGCAGCCAAGCGCCAGCGCCTCGCCCAGATGGGGGTGGTCGAGGACGACCAGATCATAGCGCGCGCAGAGTTCGCCGATCGGGGCGCTTTCGAACCCCTCCAGGGGCTGCGCATCCCAGCTGATCGGCCCGCCTCGGGCGGCAGCGGCTTCGAGCGCGTGGCGGCCGCGCGGGTGGTCCCAGGTCAATCCGCGAAACATCACGGCTCCCCCCGGCCGACGGCGCCCTGGGTGATAAGGGCCTCGATCCGGGCCGCGTCATAGCCTGCGGCGGCAAGCACCTCGGCGGTATGCTGGCCGGTCAGGGGCGCGCCGCGGCGCAGTTCGGACGGCGATTTCGAAAAGCGGATCGGAAAGCCCGGCGTCTTCACGCGGCCCTCGGTCGGGTGGTCGTATTCGATGAAGGTGCCGTTATGGGCGATCTGCGGATCGGCCACGAGATCGGCATAGCCATAGACCGGGCCGACCCAGATCCCCTCGGCTTCCAGCCGGGCCAGAGCGTCGGGCTGGCTGAACTTGGCTATGGCATCACGGACCAGCGCGAAGGTCGCGTCGCGGTCCTCCCAACCGGCGCTCATCTCGTCGAGTCCGGCAAGGCGGGGCTCGTCGAGGGCGCGCGCGAGGCCTGGGAAATTCGGCATCGCGAGCGCGATGAACTTGCCGTCATTCGTCCCGAAAACCCCGTAGGGCGAACGGATATAGACATGGGCATGGGGTTCGGCGGAACGCGCCTGCGGCTTCTGCCCGACGGTAAACACCGAAAGCTCCTGCATCTGGATCGTGGTGATCGCGTCGAGCATATTGACCTCGACCTTCTGGCCCTCGCCGCTGCGTTCGCGGTGGAACAGCGCCGCCAGCGCGCCCTCGAAGGCGGTATAGGCGGTGATTGCATCGACCAGATATTGCCCCGCCGGGGTCGGGGGCTCGCCCGCGCGGCCCGCCGAGAGCATGGCGCCGGACATGGCTTGCAAGAGCAGGTCCTGACCGGGACGCATCGCGCTGGGTCCGTCCTCGCCATAGCCCGACATCGAGACGTAGATCAGGCGCGGATTGATCGCGGCAAGGCTGTCGTAATCGACGCCCAACCGGGCCGCGACGCCGGGGCGGTAGTTCTGGATGAAGACATCCGCCGTTTCGACCAGTTTCCGCAGCACCTCTTTGCCGCCCTCGGATTTCAGGTCCACCGCCAGCGACCGCTTGTTGCGGTTCAAGGACAGGAACGAGACGTTGATCTTGTTCCCGGTGATCCCGCCCGCCGGAGCGTGGCGCTGCCATTCGCCCGCCAAAGGCTCGATCTTGATGACATCCGCGCCCAGATCGCCCAGCCGTTGCGCCGCGAAGGGGCCGGCCATGGCGATCGAGCAGTCGAGGACGGTGATCCCGTCGAGAATGCCCATGATAGTCTCCTTAATGCATGGTCCAGCCGCCATCGACGGCAAGGGATTGGCCGGTGATGAAGCCGGCCTCGTCGGACAGGAAGAAGCGGATCGTCGCGGCGATGTCGCCGGGATGGCCGCGGCGCTTGATCGCCTGCGAGGCCATGATCCGCGCGGTATAGCCCTCGGGATCGGGATGGATCTTCTCGGCATCGGTGGGGAAGGCGCCCGGCGCGATCGCGTTGACGGTGATGCCCCATTTGCCGAATTCCCGCGCCCAGGCGCGCGTCAGACCCAGCAGCGCGCCCTTGGACTGGACATAGGGAACGAGGTTCTCCCAGCCGCCGGTCAGGGTGATCGAGGTGATGTTGATGATCCGGCCCCAGCCCTGTGCGCGCATGCCGGGCAGGGCGGCGCGGGTGCAGATCAGCGCGGCCTCGACATTGACGGCATGGACCAGCGCCTGTTCCTCGAGGCTGTATTCCTCGAAAGGCTTCGAGGGATAGATCGCGGCATTGTTGATCACCGCATCCAGCGCGCGCTCGGCGGTCAGGCGGTCCAGCACGTCCTGCAGCGCGGGCTTGTCGGTCAGGTCGCATTCGATCAGCTGCAGCCGCGCCGCCAGATCCCCGGGCGTGTCGGCGATCAGGGCGCGGTTCTTTGTCGGGTCGCGGTCGAGGACGATGACCTCGGCCCCCGTGCGCAGGAGCTGCAGGGTGGTCTCGTGCCCCAGCCCGCCCGAGGCTCCGGTATAAAGAATGCGGCGTCCGGTGAGATTGCTCATTGGCGGTCCTCGATCCTGCGGAAATTTCCGGTCGGTTGCGGATAGTCTGTGTCAGGCTGGCCATGGATGGCGCGGATGCGCGCCTCGGCCCCGGCAATGGCATCGGCATCGGGCAGGATGGTGAAGCGGCTGTCATAGGCGCGTTCCTCGCCGTGGTTCAGCCAGATCATCTCGCCGCGCTCGCGGGCGACCAGATTGCCCAGAACATGGTTGGTCGAGGGTTCGATCCCCAGCGCATATTGGCCAGATTGCAGGTTCTGCCATTCATATTGGCAGGGGAACTGGTCCTTGCGGGTCACCACCATGAAGCCGAGGCCCAGCCGGTCATTGACCAGCGCGACGGGCACTTCGCCCGCCTCATCGGCAACCATCTCGTGCTGCCAGACCTGTTCGTGGAAATCGATCCGGGGCCCCGTCAGGCTGCGATAGCCGACGCCCTGCGCCTGGTAGCTGTCCTGATGCGCGGCCCAGACCGTCTCGGCAATCGGGGCGAGGTAGCGTGCGCCGTCCTCGAGCACCGGATGGCCGACATTGACGTGATAGCAATACATGTGCGGCGTCCGGTAGAAGCCGCGATTGACGACGCGATCCGAGAGGCGGATCTCATCGCTGCCGACCTCGATCTCGATCCGGCGGTGCAGTTCCAGATGCTCGCCGAAGACGGCGGACTGGGTGACGACGCCCTCGGCCCAGAGGAAGCAGCGATCCCCCTCCCAGCGCTCGCCATAGCCGGTCAGATGGGCAGGCAGCGTGCCGGCGCGGCCATGCAGCGAATGCGAGGCGGTCTTGCGCGGGCCATAGACATAGCTGTCGGTCGGGACCTCGTTCATGAACAGGATATGATCGAGCCCGCAGGTCACCATCAGCCCCGAGAAGCTGCGCATCCAGCCCAGGCCGCCCTCGCCCTCGTATTCGGACAGCGAAGGGTGGCGGAAACCCGCGGGCGAATGCCAGCCGATGGCGCGGCCATTATGCTCGCAATCGGCGATATCCATGCAGCGGTCCAGAAGCACGGTGAAGCGCAGCCCCGATCCGCTGCGGAATTCCAGCATGCGGTTGCCGCGTTCCTGGCCATTGGAAAGCTCCATCAGCCGGACGCCGGCGGCATGGGACAGTCCGCCACTCGCGGCCTCGATCTCGCGCCGGGTGAAGCGCTTGCCGTAAAGTTCTACCATCTTGTCTTGTCCTGGAGGGAGCGGGGGCAGGGCGGGGGAAGGATCCGCCCTGCCGCGACGGATCAGCAGCCGTTCGCGCGCAGCTTGCCGTCAAGGAAGGCCTTTGCGCGGGCCACGTCGGATTCGTCCAGATGCTCTATGATCATCGGGATGTTCGGATGCTTCTGCGCCAGCCGCTTGAGATACAGGTCGTAGTTCAGCTCACCCAGACCCGGCGCGGGCAGCTCGATCTCGCCTACGCCGCGGAAGGTGTGGCTTTCGGCCGCCGAGGCATCCCCGATATCCGAGTGCTTTTCCGACTTGTCATCGCCCGAGCGCTTCACGTCCTTGGCATGAGCAATCTTGATCTTGTCCGACAGCGCGTCGAAGACGTGGTTCAGCGTCTTGTCCATCTGGCCGATATTATGGGCCTCGAAGTAATTGGTCGGGTCCATCAAGAGGCCAAGGCCGGGATGGTCCACCTCGGCGAACATGCGCAGGGTCTCCTCGACGGACCCCACGACATTGTTCACATAGGTTTCCAGCAGGAAGACCGCGCCGTGATCCCAGGCGAATTTCGCGAGATCGGTGATGACCGCGCGGCAGTCGTCCCAGCCCTCCTCGGTCTTGTTCCGGGGATGGTGCACCCAGTCGCTGGTGGTATCGAACGTCCCGGTTTCCGAGATCACATAGGGCGAGCCCAGATATTGTGCATGGGCAAGGATTTCCTTGAGCCGGTCCAGACGCAGCTTGCGGGTCGCCGCATCGGGATGGACGATATTGGTATAGGCCGAGATGCAGCAGACCGGCAGGTGGTGGTCGCGGAACGTGTCGCGGATGGTGCGGCATTTCTCGGGCGTGACCTGACCGTTAGAGACGTCGATATCGCTGAAATGCAGGTCCAACTGGACCGTGTTGAAATCATGGGCGCGGATCTTCTGCGCCGTGGTCTTCAGATCATAGGGGAAATACCCCGTGAAGATCCCGGATTGCATCATGACTGGTTTCCTCCCGATTCAGTCCTGAGAAATGTCGTGGGCGACGGTCCTGCCCTCGTCGATCGAGCGATAGGCCGCCTCGACCAGCGCCATGGTCCGCACATTGTCGGCGACCGACAATGCCGGGGCCTCGCCGCTATGGATGGCCCATTGCAACTGCTCCATCACGCCGATGAAGGCATGGGGGAACCACATCGTGTTCCATTCCGGGCTGACCCATGCGCCGCCGGTTTCCTTGCGCGAGGCATAGGTCAGGGTCGAGGGCGCGCCGACAGGCCAGCCGATCGTGCCCTTGGCGACGCCCTCGGTGCCCTCGACGCGCCAGGTGATGTGCTGGTCATCGGAATAGCCCTCGGCGCGCGGACCGGACCAGACATCCTCGAGCGACAGCGCCAAGAGCCCCGAGGGGAAACGCAGCATGGTCGAGACGATCCCGTCCTGATGCGCGAATTCGGTGCGCGGATCGCTTCGGGTGACGGTCGTGACCTCGCTGGGATCGCCGAACAGGAAACGCAGCGCGTCGAGGTGATGGACGCTCATGTTCGAGAGCGTCAGGCGGTCGTAGCCTTGCAGGAAGCCCTGCCAATGCGGGATCGCGTGCATGTCGATCTGGGCAAAGACCGGCTCGCCGAGCGCGCCGCGATCCAGAAGCTGCTTGAGCACGCGCATCGACTGGTCGTAGCGCATGTTCTGGTTGACGGACAGGATCTTGCCGGCGGCCCGGGCCTCGTCGCGCAGGGCGCGCGCCTCCTCGAGCGACAAGGCCAGCGGCTTCTGCGCAAGGATGCCCTTGATATGCGGCTGCTTCAGGGCGTAACGGATCAGGTCGGGCTGCAGATGCGGCGGATAGGCGATGTCGATGATGTCGAGAGCCGTGTCCTCGATCAACGCCTCGGGCGTGTCATGGACGGTTTCGATGCCGTAGCGGTCGGCGACCGCTTCGGCCTTGCCTCGACTTCGCGAGGCAATGGCGCCGACGGGAAACCCTGCAAGGCGATAGGCTTCGAGATGGCACTCCGCCATGATCATGCCCGCGCCGATGGCGCCGATACGATAGTCGCGGCAGCGGATCGCGGGATCCGCAGTCAGATCTTGGGCTGTCATGTTCCTCCTCCGACGGGCCTCCTCCTGCCCGCAGCTTGCCGAAAGACTGGCATGCAAAAAACGTCATCAGCAATCATCTATTCCCATCATTTAACATCATTTCGCGTCATTTCGGCAGTAAGCGCCCAATTTCAGACTTGCGTGATGATGAAGATGAGGTTTTTTCTGTTGCCTATCTCCGCCGTCCGGGACCCAAATGCGCACCACGATCATCGAAATTGCCGAAAGGGCCGGGGTCTCTCCGGCCACGGTGGACCGGGTGCTGAACGGGCGCAGTGGCGTGCGCGAGCGGACGCGCGAAATCGTCCTGAACGTGGCGCGGGAACTGGGCTATTTCGGCCCCGCCGAGTCGCTGGAGGCGCAGAGGGTGCGCCTGGATTTCGTGCTTCCCGGCGGCAGCAACAGCTTCATGCGCAACCTGCGCAGCCAGTTGATCGACGAGGCCGCACGACATCAGGACGTCCAGCTGCGGATCCACGACATAGAGGACTGGGGCAACGGCCGCATCGGCCTGCGCCTTGCCGAGTTGCACGGCCAGACCGATGGCGTCGGCGTGGTCGTCCCCGACCGCCCCGAGATCCGCGAGGAGCTGAACACCCTTGCCCGTGCCGGAGTCCGGGTCGCGACGCTGGTCTCGGACATCCCCGGCGTCGACAAGATCGGTTACGTCGGGGTAGACAATCGCGCGGCCGGACGGCTGGCGGGCCTGCTGCTGGGGCGCCTGCTTGGTCCCGCGAAGGTGCACAACATCGCGCTGTTCGTGGGCTCGCGGGCCTATCGCGGGCATGAAGAGCGCGAGATGGGTTTCCGCTCGATCCTCGCCGACGAGTTTCCCGACCTGAGGATCGCCGGATATGCCGAGGTTGGCGACGACCGCGAGCATGCCCATGACGAAATGCGCCGCATCCTGTCGATGGGGCAGGTGGACGGCATCTACAATATCGGCTCGGGCAACCAGGGAGTTGCCCGTGCCCTGCGCGAAGCGCAGCTGAGCCAGCGCATTGTCTTCATCGGGCATGACCTGACGGATGCGACCCGCCTGCTTCTGCTGGACCGCACGATGGACGCGGTGATCGACCAGAACCATCGCGTTCAGGCGCGCGAGGTCATCAGGCTGCTGGTCTCGGCGGTGCGCGGCACGAGCGAGCAGGAATATCCTCCGCGACTGCAGGTCGTGTTCCGAGAGAATATCCCGATCAACTGAAAAAGGGCCCATGACTTGGTGACCTTGCCCCGTGTTCCTGGACGGGGCCGAACTTCACGATGCGGCTATTGCGATCCTTGCTTGTTCGGGAGTGCGATAGCCGATACGCGAGTGTCAGCGGCGGCGTCGGCGGCGGCGGTTTTGGAAGATGGCGATGTATTCGAAGAGCACGGCTCTACCCGTCAAACGTTGTGCAGCGAAAGCTTCGCAGCCATCAGAGTCCGGCTGCTGACCTTAGCGCTTGGTTCATTCTGCTCTGCCAACCTGGGCCTTGTGCCTTGAAGCGCGCCACCACCTCCTGATCGAGGCGAAGAGATACGGCCACCTTGGGATTTTCGGACCTTGGACGACCGCCGAGATTCTTGCGCAGGTTGCTTGCCAATTCGGGGAAAACCTCCTGAAAAGGCTTCGCTCGGGCAATTTGGTCGTCCGTGGCTTCCGGCGCGTCAGGATCACTCGCGATCATGCGCTGGATCTGCTCTTCGGCCAGGTGCTTTTTCGTCATAGCAGGCTCCTTTCCTTTTTGCTTGCCGGGCGCATCGAGATCACCGAGACCCCCTCGCTTCCCAACGTGGCAAAGACGACTGCGATCGTGCCATCGGAAAGCCGGCCAATTGCCATATGCCGTCCTGCCTTGCCTGGAACTACCATGGACGACAGGAAGAATTCTTCGTTCAAGTCGGCAAAGTCCAACCCATGCTTGGCAAGGTTGATCTACCGCTTTGGTTCATCCCAAACGATCATCAGCATTGCTTTATGTATGTACGAAAACCTTTAGCCGTCAATGGATCGAGGGGAGCGTGCCAGATATTTCATTCGAGATGGGATGTGTTCGCGGCGGGCAGGGCGAAAGAGCGCACCTCGGTCAATCAAGGCAAGACCGGGAAGCCGGTCCGGTCCGAGATCGCGGAGACAACGCGAAGCTCATTCGAACACTGGGTCGCAGATCCCAAGATGATCGGACAGGAGTATATGTGGCCCAGCCGCCTGCACGCCAGCATGCATCTCTCGACGAGGCAATATGCGCGCATCTTGCGAAGCTGGGTCCGGTCGATCGGGCTGGAGCCAAGCGCCTATGGGACGCATTCGATGCGACGCACGAAGGTGGCCAGAGCTACAAGAGGACAGGCAACTTGCGAGCGGTCCAGCTTTTGCTCGGCCATATCAAGATGGACAGCACGGTTCGATACCTCCGTATCGGCATTGACGATGCGCTTACGCTCTCTGAGGGCATAGACCTGTAGGACAGCTAGCCGGAAGGCGCTATTCCGGTCGGCGCGGCCCTTTCCGGTCGCCTCTCCACGGCACGGTGAAAGGCTGCTTCGGGCGCAGGCACGGACGTCAGCCCTTCAGGACGCTTGGACAAGACCTTGCAACCGACGGCCGAGTGGCGCGCCCGGATCGGCGAGGTCGAAGACGATCGAGAGGTGGTTCCGGTTGGGTTCAATCCGCAGTTCCGTCGCCTGCCCCTCCCGGTCGAGCGTCGCGTTCAGGGCAATGGCCTGGTTCTGGAACGGGGCGGTCTCTGCTTCGCCGCGGGTGATGATCCGTTGCGGGCCCGCCAGGTGCCGCGCGAGCAACGGTGACCAGTTTCTGGCCTCATGGTCGGTCATCCTGGCCTCGTCCTTCAGGAAAGACCCGGGAATCCCCGAGAGATCGTAGATTCCGCTGACCAGCAACATACCGCGCAGGGGCGGAAAGTCCGGCAGGCCCGCGTCGCCCGGTGCCTCGGAGGCGAGCAGCGAGGCGAGATGCGCCCCCGCGGAATGGCCGCTTACGGTGAAGCGCGCCGGGTCGGCGCCGATCCCGGGCGCCATTTCGACGAGGTGCCGGGCGGCGCTGCGGACCTGCGCGACGATCTCGGCCAGACGGGTGCCGGGCATCAGGTCATAGCTCACCAGCACAGCGATCCCGCCCGCCGCGATCACCGGGGCCGCGACGAGGGTATGGGCCTCCTTGCTGCCCGCCCGCCAGTAGCCGCCGTGGATGAACATGTGCAGCGGCGCGCCGGGGGTCGGGTCGGGCGGAAAGACGAGGTCGAAGCTCTGCCGCTCGGTCGGGCCGTATTTCACGTTCCGCTCGACGCGCACAGTGTCGGCGAAGGCGCGGCTCCGCGCCTCCGTCTCTTTCATGATCGCGTCGAAATCGGGGATGAAGTCCCGGTTGCGGTAAAGGTCGCGCTCGGCCATCGTCGTCCTTTCCCGCCGTCAGAACTCGACGGCGAAGTATTTGGGCTCCATGAATTCGAGGATGCCGGTGACACCGCCCTCGCGTCCCAGCCCGCTCTGTTTCGCGCCGCCGAAGGGGGCGGCCGGGTCCGACATCAGCCCGCGGTTGATGCCGACCATGCCGGTCTCGATTCCTCGACCGACGCGCATCGCCCGCATGATGTCCCGCGAATAGACATAGGCTGCAAGCCCGTACTCGGTGTCGTTCGCGAGGCGGATCGCCTCTTCCTCGGTCTCGAAGCGGTAGATGGCGGCGACGGGGCCGAAGATCTCCTCGTGCGCGAGGGCCGCGTCGGTCGGCACGTTCTCAAGTACGGTCGGCGGGTAGTAGTAGCCGCTGCCATCCACCGGCGCGCCGCCGGTGGTGGCCCGTGCGCCGCGCTCCTTCGCCTCGGACACCAGCCGGTCGATCTTTTCCACGGCCTTCTTGGTGATCATCGGCCCGCATTGGGTTTCGGGTTCATACCCGGCTCCCAGCTTCAGCGCGGCCATGCGCTGCGTCAGCCCTTCGACGAAAGCATCGTGGATGCCCGCCTGCACGTAGAACCGGTTCGCCGCCGTGCAGGCCTCGCCGCCGTTGCGCATCTTGGCGACCATCGCGCCGTCGAGCGCGGCGGAAAGGTCGGCATCGTCGAAGACCATGAAGGGCGCGTTGCCGCCCAGCTCCATCGAGCAGTTCACCACGGATTTCGCGGCCTCGGCCAGCAGGAGGCGCCCGACGCCGGTAGAGCCGGTGAAGGAAAGCTTCCGCACCCGCGGATCGGCCAGCATCGCCGCCGTGACAGGTCCGGGGTTCGAGGTTGTCACCACGTTCACCACGCCCGGAGGCACCCCGGCCTCGGCGCCGAGCCGCGCCATGGCATAGGCGGTCAGCGGGGTTTCCGAGGCGGGCTTGAGGATCACGGTGCAGCCCGCGGCCAGCGCCGGGCCGATCTTGCGGGTGGCCATCGCGGCCGGGAAGTTCCACGGGGTGATGAGCAAGGCGATCCCGATCGGTTCGTGATCCACCAGGATGTTGTGCGCACCCGAAGGCGTGCGGCGGAATTCGCCGCCGATCCGGGTCGCCTCCTCGGCGTACCAGCGGAAGAACTCGGCGGCGTAGGCCACCTCGCCGCGCGCGTCGGCCAGCGCTTTGCCGTTCTCGAGGCTGATGAGCAGAGCCAGTTCCTCGGCGTGCTCGCTCATCAAGGTGAACCAGCGGCGCAGGATCTCGGATCGCTGGCGGGGCGGAGTGCGGCGCCAGTCTGCAGCGGCGGCTTCGGCGGCGTCCACTGCCCGCATCGCATCATCGATCGAGGCGTCGGGCACCTCGGCCAGCGTGTTGCCGGTCGAAGGGTCGGTCACGGGAATGCCTGTCCCGGCCTCCCACTTTCCGCCGATATACAGACCTTCGGCGTGCAGCGAGGGGTCCGCGTAGCCGGTGATGGCGGTGTCGAGTGTCATTGCAATGTCTCCCTCAGTTCGTTTCGAGTACGGCGAGTTCGCCGTGGAAAGCCGCGCCGACCAGTCGCCGCATGTCTTCGAGCGGCAGCGGGCGCGGGTTGTTCTGGATCAGCCGGGCGATGCCGCAGGATTGCTCGGCCACCCAGTCGAGCTTGTCCTCGGCCAGCCCGAGGTCGCGGAGCGTGCGGGGTATGCCGATCCGGCCGAAGAGTGCGGCGATGGCCGGGATGACCTCGGCACCGGATTTCAGGCCGACGGCCCCGGCGATCCGGTCCAGCTCGGGCCCGATCTCGGGCGCGTTCCAGGCCATGACGTAGGGCATCAGGCACGCCACCCCGGCCCCGTGCGCGGTATGGGTCAGGGCGCCGGCGGGATACTGGATCGCATGGGCGGCGGCGGTGCCGGCCACCCCGAAGGCGAGGCCGGCCATGGTGGCCCCCAGCATGACCTTGGCCCGGGCCTCGGCGTTGCCGCCGTCGGTGCAGGCCGCCTCAAGCCCCTCCCAGAGGAGGCCGATGGCGCTCAGGGCGAAATGATCCGAGGTGGCGTTCTTGCCCACGAAGACCCGCTCCTGCGCCAGCCCGGGGGTCGGTGCGCGGCGGATCGCGGTGAAGGCCTCGATGGCGTGGGTCAGCGCGTCGGCGCCAGCGATCGCGGTGAGCGAGGCCGGGCAGGTCAGCGTCAGGTCGGGATCGCAGATCGAGACGGTGGGAATGATGTGGGGCGAGGAGATGCCGACCTTCAACTGGCGTTCGCTGTCCGATAGCACCGCGACCGGCGTCGCCTCGGACCCGGTTCCGGCGGTCGTCGGCACCGCGATCAGCGGCATGACCGGGCCGGGCACCATGAACTCGCCGTAGTAATTCTGCGGCGTGCCGCCATGGGTCAGCAGGACCGCCACGCATTTCGCCATGTCGAGGCAGGAGCCTCCGCCGACCCCTATGACCAGATCGGGCGCGAAGTCCCGTGCGGCCAAGGCGCTGGCGACGGCGGTCTCGACCGGCACGTCCGGCAGGGTCGAGCCATCCACCCTGACCGACAGCCCCGCGGCCTCGACCTGCGCGACCATGGCTCGGAAGTCCGCGTCCCCGGCCAGCCGCGCATCGGTCACCACCAGTGCCCGCTTGCCAAGCGTGGCCGCGACCTTGCCGAGGGCCGCGCGCTGGCCGCTGCCGAAGATCAATTCTCGCGGGGCTCTGATCGTGCCGAATAGGGTCATCTTCTCTCCTGTCATGTGATCTCAGCCCTCAGCGAGGGCGTCTATTTCCTTGTGCAGCGCGTCGGGCAGCTCGATTCCGTCGCAGAGCGCCCGCGCCCGTCGTGCCCGCATGCCGTCGCCAGGCACGGCCACCGGGCGGTCCGGATCAGCGGGCCGCGAGGCGCGCAGCCGGTCGAGGTAGTCAGCCAACCCGGCGGCGCTGCCCTCCCCCGCGGCGGGGTCAATCAGGATGAGGACGTCGCCCTTGTTCGCCACCTCGGTCGCGTCGAGCGTGCCACTCACCTCGGGCGCGAAGGCCGAACCGGCCAGAGCGGCCACCAGCAACTCGACGCCGAGGCCGAGGCCGTAGCCCTTCGCCGCTCCGAATGGCGCGATGGCTCCGGACTTCGCCGCCTCGGGATCGGCGGTGCGTCGCCCCTCGGCATCGACCGCCCAATCCTCCGGGATCGGGGAGCCGGTCAGCGCATGGTGATGGATCTTGCCCATCGAGACCTGGCTGGTCGCGAGGTCGAGGATGAAGGGCTCGGCCTTGGTCGGGATGCCGATGGCGATCGGGTTCGTGCCCAGCATCGCTTGGGTTCCGCCGTAGGGATGGACCAGCGCCTCGCTGGTGGTCAGCACGATGCCGATCAGGTTCCGCGCGGCGGCGGCCTCGGCATAGTACGCCAGCATCCCGATATGGTTGGCGTTGCGGATCGCGGCGAAGGCTATGCCATGACCGGGCACGCGCGGGGCCAGTTGTTCCAGCGCATGCATCATCACGACCGGGCCGAGGCCTCTTTCGCCATCCACCGTGAAAACCGCCGGTCGGCGTTCGCGGATCACGCCGTTGGCGACGGGGGCGGCCAGCCCGGCCCGCAGCCGAGCAACGAGTCGTGGCAGCCTCTGGAGCCCATGAGAGGGCAATCCTCTCAACTCGGCCTCGATCAGAAGATCCGCTTGGAGCCGCGCATGGGCCTCCGCAACCCCCTGTGAAACAAGGGCGTTTTCCGCGATCTCCCGAAGATGTCCGGCCGAAACTAGCAAGCGCCAACCCTCCCGCGATCAGATCCTATATGATATTGTATTTGACATACGACATCCTATCAGTGCTAGGGTCGGCCTTGTCAAGAATGCTGAACCGCGGGAGAAACGCATGACTGTATCGACGGATCGCGACCAGAAAGGTGGGTTCGTGCGGCCTTCGAGCATTGCCGAAAGCGTTCATCAGCGCATCTACGAGCGGATCATGTCGCTCGAGATCCCGCCCGGCGCCCGAATCCCCATCGACGGGCTGGCGCGCGAGCTGAACGTGTCACAGACACCGGTGCGCGAAGCCCTCACCCGGCTCGAGCGCGAGGGCCTGGTCCGCAAGGCGCACCTGATCGGCTACTCCGCCTCACCGCAGCTCACGCACAAGGAGTTCGACGACCTCTACAAGTTCCGGCTGATGCTGGAGCCTGAGAGCGCCCGCCAGGCCTGCCTCAAGCTGACGACCGAGTCGCTCGCACGTATCGAGGCGGCCGCGGCGGACATGGAGAAGGGCGAGCCTGCCGTCGGCCGCAACAGCCGCTACTCGCGCTTCGCCCGGGCCGACGCGCATTTCCACGACGAGATCCTGAAGGTCGCGGACAACGAATTCGTGCGGCAGGCGCTCAACGACCAACACATCCACCTGCACATCTTCCGCCTGATGTTCCACAGCCGCGTCACCCAGGAGGCTCTCGAAGAGCATGAGCGTCTGCTCGCCGCATTCCGTGCGGGCGATGCGGGCGGGGCCCATGATGCGATGCACAAGCACATTGAACGGTCCCGCGACCGGCTCGCGGCAGCCTTCGAATGAAACTGGCCGCGACCGATGCCGCGGGGCGGACGATGCCTCCCGAGCCGGTGCTTCACGCCGAGGCGCTGTCGAAGGCCTATGGTCCTATCACTGTCCTCAGCGACGTGACGCTCGACATCCGCGCGGGGGAGGTCCACGCGATCATCGGCGAGAACGGGGCCGGCAAGTCGACCCTGATGAAACTTCTCTCGGGCCATGCCGAACCGACCGGCGGCACGATGGCGATGGCCGGTCAGCCCGTCGCCTTCGCCGATGCCGTCCAGGCCGAGGATGCCGGGATCGTGCTGGTGCATCAGGAGATCCTGCTCGCCCCCGACCTGACCGTGGCGCAGAATCTCTTCCTTGGTCGCGAACTCTCCCGCTTCTTCGCGGTGGACGACAAGCGGATGAACCGGCGCACTGCCGAGGTTCTGGCGCGGGTCGGCTCGACCGCACGGCCCTGGACCGTGGTGGGCGAGTTGCCGTTGGCGCAGCGCCAGTTGGTGCAGATCGCCCGCGCCCTGCTCGACGACCGCAAGGTGATCATCCTCGACGAACCGACCGCGATGCTCGCCAATGACGAGGTCGACGCCCTGCTCGACATCGTCCGGAACCTGCGCGCGCAGGGGGTGGCCGTGCTCTACATCTCGCACCGGCTGGAAGAGGTCGAGGCGCTGGCCGACCGCGTCACCGTCCTGCGCGACGGTAAGATGATCGGCACCTGGCCGGCCGAGACCCTCGACCAGCGCCAGATGGCGGAGCTGATGGTAGGGCGCGAGCTGTCCATGCTCTACCCGCCGAAACGCGACCCGACGACCGTCGAACCCGTTCTCGTGGTCGAGGATCTGTCGGTCGACCATGGCAAGATCACCGGCTCTTTCAGCGTGCGCCCCGGCGAGGTGCTGGGCATCGGCGGCATGATCGGCGCGGGTCGGACCGAGCTGATCGAGGGGCTCATGGGCCTGCGCCCGTCGCAGGCCGGCGCGATCCGGCTGGGCGGCTCGGCGGTAACGAAACACGATGTGACGGCGCTGATGGCCGCCGGCCTCGTCTACCTGACCGAAGACCGCAAGGGAAAAGGTCTCCTGCTGAACGAAGGGCTCGGGCCGAACCTGATCCTTCAGGCGATGGACATGATCAATCCGCGCCTCCGCCTCGATCGGAAAAAGGAGAACGCGGTCGTCAAGGCGGCGGTGCAGGAGTACGACATCCGCGTCCGCACGCTTTCGATCGAGGCCGGGCAGCTATCCGGCGGCAACCAGCAGAAGCTGCTGCTGGCCAAGGTGATGCAGGCCGACCCGTCGGTCGTGATCATCGACGAGCCAACGCGCGGCATCGACATCGGCAACAAGAGCCAGATCTACCGCTTCATCGACGATCTCGTCCGGACCGGGAAGGCCTGCGTCGTGATTTCGTCGGAACTGCCAGAACTCGTCGGCCTGTCCGACCGCGTATTGGTGATGCGCGGCGGGCGCTTCGTCGCCGAGCTGACGGGCAATGACATCACCGAGCAGAACGTCGTCTACGCCGCCGCGAGCAGCGGCAAGGACACCGAGGGGAGGAAACGCGCATGAGCAGCGCCGAGATCGCAACGCGACCCGAGAGCGAAGGCTTCAAGATCCGCTGGGGCGACCTCGCCCCATTCATCGCCCTGGGGGTTATCATCCTGCTGGGCACGATGATCAACTCCAACTTCATGTCGGCGAACAACATGCTGAACGTGATTACCCGGAGCGCCTTCATCGCGATCATCGGCGTCGGTACTACCTTCGTCATCGCCACCGGGGGCCTCGACCTCTCGATCGGGTCGATGTTGGCCTTCGTCGTTGGCATCATGGTCATGGCCATGAACGCACTGGCGCCCTCGTTCGGGCCCTGGGCAATCCCGATCGGTGCGGTTGTCGCGCTGGTGGTGGGCTCGCTCTGTGGGCTGATGAACGGGTTGATCATCACGGTGGGACGCATAGAGCCCTTCATCGTCACGCTTGGCACCATGGGCATCTTCCGGGCGCTCATCACATACATGACCGACGGTGGCTCGCTCTCGATCGACCGGAGCCTGCGCAACGCCTACCGGCCGGTCTATTTCGGCGACGTCCTCGGCGTGCCCTACCCGGTGATCATCACGCTGTTCATCGCGCTGCTCGGCGCCTTCATCCTTTACCGGACGAAATACGGCCGCCGGGTCACCGCCGTGGGATCGAACGCCGACGTCGCCCGGTTCTCGGGCGTGCATGTCGGCCGGGTGCGGACCATGGCTTTCGTGATCCAGGGCTTCTGCGTCGCCGTGGCCGCGATCTGCTACGTGCCGCGGCTCGGCGCCGCGACACCGACCACCGGCCAGCTCTGGGAATTGCAGGTCATCACCGCCGTCGTCATCGGCGGCACGCTTCTGCGCGGCGGCAAGGCGCATATCTGGGGCACCGTCGCCGGGGCACTCATTCTCGAGGTCATCGCCAACGTCATGGTCCTGTCGGACATGGTGTCGGAATACCTCGTCGCCGCGGTCCAGGGGGCAATCATCATTATCGCCATGTTGGCGCACCGCTTCACAAGCTCCCGCTGAACGCGGGGCACAAACTGACCCAATGGAGGAGGGAACCATGAAACTCAGGACGAAAGGTGCGGCACTTCTGTCAGCCGCGGTCGTGACGGGGGCGCTGACCGGCGCGGCCGCTCAGGCCCAGGACAAGGAATACACGATCGCGGTGTCGATCCCCGCCGCGACCCACGGCTGGACCGGCGGCGTGGTCTACCACGCGCAGGAGGCCGAGAAGCAGCTCGAGGCCGCTTACCCCAACATCGACGTGATCGTCTCGACCGCGTCCTCGGCCACCGCGCAGGTCGCCTCGCTCGAGGACCTCTCGGCCACCAGCGAGCTCGACGCTTTGGTGATCCTGCCCTTCACCTCGGAAGAGTTGACCGGCCCGGTGGAACAGGTCGCCGCGAACGGGACCTTCGTCACCGTGGTCGACCGCGGGCTGTCCGACCCGTCGATCCAGGATCTCTATGTCGCGGGTGACAACATCGCCGTCGGCGCCAACACTGCCAAGTGGCTGGTCGAGAAGCTGGGCGGCGAGGGCGAGATCGTCGTGTTGCGCGGCATCCCGACCGTGATCGACGACGAACGCATCAAGGGCTTCCAGGACGTCATCGACCAGTCCGACATCAAGATCCTCGACATCCAGTATGCCAACTGGAACCAGGACGAGGCCTTCACCCTGATGCAGGACTACCTCGGCAAGTACCCGAACATCGACGCCGTCTGGGCCAACGACGACGACATGCTGCTCGGCGTGATCGAGGCGGTCGACCAGGCCGGCCGCGAGGACATCAAGTACATGCTCGGCGGCAACGGCATGAAGCAGGTGATCGAGATGGTGAAGGCGGGTGACGAACGGACCCCGATCTCCACCCCCTACCCGCCGTCGATGATCGCCTCGGCGATGCACATGACCGCGGCGCAGTTCGCGGGACAGGCGCCGATGCGCGGGTCGTTCAAGCTGGACGCACCGCTGATCACGCCCGAGAATGCGGACCAGTTCTACTTCCCGGACAGCCCGTTCTGATTATGCCTACACCGCACGGCCCCCAAGGGGCCGGGCGGTCCACCCCAAGACCCAGGAGACCCAGATGAGCGGCAAGAAAATCCTCATGCTGACCGGTGAGTTCACAGAAGAATACGAGATCTACGTCTACCAGCAGGGCATGGAGGCCGTCGGCCACACGGTCCACGTGGTCTGTCCCGACAAGAAGGCCGGCGATATGATCGCCACCTCGCTCCACGATTTCGAGGGCCACCAGACCTATACCGAGAAGCCCGGCCACAACGCCGAGATCAACAAGACCTTTTCCGAAGCCGAAGCCGAGCTCGACAGCTACGATGCGGTCTACGCGGCCGGCGGCCGGGGCCCGGAATACATCCGCACCGACCCACGCATCCAGGCCATGGTCAAGCATTTCCACGATACCGGAAAACCGATCTTCACCATCTGCCACGGCGTGCAAATCCTGATGGCGGTGCCCGGGGTGTTGAAAGGCAGGACTGTCGCTGGGCTCGGAGCTTGCGCGCCCGAGGTCGTGGCGGTCGGCGGCACTTACTACGATGCCGACCCGAAAGAGGCCTACGTTGACGGCAACATGGTCTCGGCCAAGGGCTGGACCGCGCTGGCCGCCTTCATGCGGGAGTGCCTCAGGGTGCTCGGAACGGAAATCCGCCACACTTGATCCCGGCCATATGGACAGCGACGGAGGCGGCGACAAGCGGCCTCCGTTCCCGGTTGTGGTCGTTTCGCCCGCATCGAAAGCCCGCTTCCCGCCCTTCTGTGCACCGATGAGGCCAATTCGCCGCAATCTGCTTGTTCGACCGCTCTGCCGGTTCCGCTGCGGGCGCCAAGCCGCATCGCGGCGGACTGTTTATCGGCCTTTGCGTCGATTTTTCCACCATGAACACTATAGCCGCAATGCTAAAATGTCTCACATTGGCAATTCAGGAATGTCACAGTTTCCCGGCTGAAGCATCTGGGCCAGAGTCGGAGAACGGGCATGGGATGGGTGATGATGAGTGAACGTGACC
>NZ_SDEB01000034.1 GCF_004522175.1 Paracoccus ravus
TTCCTATGGCGACGAGCGCATCGGTCAGGGCCGCGAGAATGCCAAGCAATTCCTGCGCGACAATCCCGAAATCTCCCATGCGATCGAGGATCGCATCCGCGCGAGCCACGGCCTCGATTTTGGTGCCACCGAAGACGGCGAGGACGTCCTGAGCGAGGATTGAGCCGGCCCGTCGCCGCGGCCCGCGCCGCGGCGATCATGCCGAACCGGACCCGCCCGCATCGGGTGCAGCGGTGCGGCAAGTCGTGTCGCGAATGAGGTGGGGTTTCCCCTGCACCGCTGGGTAAGGGAACCTGGCTCCGTCAGGCCGCGATGGCACGAATTCGACGCTCGGCAGCATGGTATATGTCTTTATGCCGGAATTCCTGCTTCGCACGCTCGATCGCATTGGAAACTGGTCTGCAGATCCCGATGCCGGTCTTCGGCTCCGACTTTCGGAACAGAGCGTATGCTACGAGCACTCGGGAGAAGGTGCAGGCAACTTCTAAGATGAGCCGTGAGGTTGTGGGAGGCACTGGCCGCCTTTTCGACTCGCCCGTTTGCTCGAGTGCGCACATTCGGAGTTGCCGGGTCGCCCGCCGCTTCCGCTTTTATCCCCGGCAAGGGAGGCGCAGATACGGCGCGTGACCGGCATGGACATCCCCCTTATTTTTGGGAGGTGGTGCTTGGGAGAACGGCGCAATCCGACGCGAGCGTGGGGGCGTTATGACCACCGCCCTGGAGGGTTTGACAGGCAACTGAAGGCTGACGAGGTGGTGATCGAGGCGACGGGAGAGCGTCCGATCTTCTGTGTATGACTGATCCGGTCCATGCTTCACCGAAAGGAAGCATGCATGACGATCTCCAAGGAACTCCTCGACGAACTGCTGAAGGGTGTTGAGCGCCCTGAGGATCTGCTCGGCGATGCCGGGCTGATGAAGGAGCTGAAAATCCGGCTTATGGAACGGATGCTGGGCGCCGAACTGACCGCGCATCTGGGCTATGAGGAGGGCAAGGAAGCCCCGCCGGGCCAGGCGAACCGGCGGAATTGCACGTCAGTGAAGGTTCTGAAGGGTCAAGACGGCGAACTTCCGGTGGCTGTGCCCCGTGAGCGACAGCAGCTTCGAGCCGGAGCTGGTGAAGAAAGGCCAGACCCGGATCGACGGTATGGAGTGATGAGGAACAGAAAACAGTCCGGGGGACCGTTTTGCCCGACCACGGCGCCAAGTTCTGGCTTTCGGTGATGAACGAACTGAAGAACCGAGGGCTGCAGGACATCCTGATCGCGGTCGTCGATGGGCTGAACGGCTTCCCTGAGGCCATCACCGCCGCCTTTCCCGAGACCATGGTCCAGACCTGCGTTCGCCAGCGGGCTCGGACCGATGGCGCCTTCGCTGGCTCACTGCATCTGGTTCGCCATCGCCTGAACTTCTGCTCCTGGAAGGACCGCAAGGCCGTGGCCGCCGATCTGCGCCGGATTTACAGCGCCCCGACCGCCGACAGGGCCGAGGTCGAACTCGATGCCTTCGAAGAGAAATGGGCGGGGAAATACGCCTCGATCGCCCCGGCTTGGCGCCGGGCATGGCAGGAGGTGATCCCGTTCTTTGGCTTCGATCCGGCGATCCGCAAGATCATCTACACGACCAATGCCATTGAGAGTCTGAACCGGGTCATCCGCAAGTCGATCAAGACGGGCGCGCTCTATGTCAGCCTCTCCTATGAATGGCTGCGGCTGGGAAATATCAGCCCGGATCGGGTCAGATTGCTCAAGGCCGGATTGGCGATACATAGCTCGAGCAATCCGGCGTCCGTGTCGCGACCTGCCATTTCGAACGAATAATAGGCGTAATCTGGTCGATGGCATTTCAAGGCGGAGCTTCACGCGCCGTCAACTCTCGTCAGAGAAAAGGATATGCCGCGGGTCGTGAACGACCCTGATGACGATCCATGCGGCTTCAGCGTCGGCCCGCTGGACGGCCCGTACAGGGCGGCGGACGCCGCGCCTCTTGGTTTTCCCGCTTGCCGCGCGGGCTCACGTTTTCCTGATCGGTCCGATTGATCCGCGCGCTTCTGTGCCGCGTAAGGCGTTTCAAGGGTTCGGTAACCCTTGCAGACAAGTTCAGCATCAAAATGAGGAGGACCGGAATGCTGCGCAAAATTCTGATCGCGAGCACCGCGGCAGTCATGATGGGAGGCTGCGCGATGGCCGAAAGCGGCAAGCCCGACATCGTCGATACCGCCGTCGGGGCAGGAAATTTCTCGACACTGGTCGCGGCTGTTCAGGCGGCCGGGCTGGTCGAGACCCTCAAGGGAGAGGGACCCTTCACCGTCTTTGCACCGACCGATGCCGCCTTCGCCGCGCTTCCCGCGGGCACTGTCGATACGCTGCTGAAACCCGAGAACAAGGATCAGCTGGTCTCGATCCTCACATATCATGTCGTGCCGGGCTCGGTCATGTCCTCGGATCTGAAGGACGGCATGACCGCGCAGACCGTGCAGGGCGGCAGCGTGAAAATCGCGCTCGGGGCCGGGGCCATGGTCAATGACGCCAATATCACCCAAGCCGATATTGCTGCCTCGAATGGCGTGATCCATGTCATCGACAAGGTGATCATGCCGCCCGCGAACTGATCAGGGCTGCATCACAGGACACGGTCCCGGGGCGATCACCCTCGGGACCGTTTTCTGTGAAAGGGCGAGGTGGTCCCTATCTGGCGCGCGAATGCGCGCAGCGGCGCAGGTCCGATCGGGTCTATCCCGCATGGGCCAGTTCGACCTGCACCACATCGCAGCGGCCGGTGGCGAAGGCGGCGGCACAGCCCTCAAGATAGAACTGCCAGCCCCGCAAAAAGCTTTCGCCATAGCCCAGCCGCTGGATCCGGGCTTGGGCGTGTTTCAACCGCTCGGACCAGATCCGACAGGTGCGGGCATAATCTGCGCCAAAGGCTTGGCTTTCCAGCACCCGCAGCCCGGATCGCATCGCCTGATCCGCAATGGCGGCGTCGCAGGGCAGCATGCCGCCCGGAAATACATGCTGGCGGATGAAATCCGACCGACGGCGATAGACCGAGAATTCCGCATCGGGCACGGTGATTGCCTGCAGCACGGCCCGACCCTCGGGCGCGAGACGCTTCTTGATCGTCGCGAAATAGCCGGGCCAGTACCGTTCGCCCACCGCCTCGATCATCTCGATGGAAACGATATTGTCGAAGCAACCCGATACCTGGCGATAGTCCTGAAGCCGGATCTCGGCGCGACCGTCGAGCCGGGCGTCGGCATAGCCCTGTTGCGACGGCGAAAGCGTGATGGCCGTCACGCGATGGCCGCGCTCGGCCGCGGCCTCGGCGAAGCCGCCCCAGCCGCAACCGATCTCCAGGAGCCGCTCGCCCGGCGCGAGGCGTGACAGGATGCGGTCGTTCTTGCGCGCCTGGGCCTGCTCAAGATCATCGCCGGGGCCGAACAAGGCCGAGGAATAGGTCATGCCGGGATCGAGCCAGCATTGGTAGAACTCGTTGCCCACATCGTAATGCGCGCGGATATTGCGGGCCGATCCGCGCAGGCTGTTCATCCGCGCGATCCGGTCGATGAGGCGCATGTGCCAGCCCTGCAATCGCGCGGGCTGGCCCCAATCCGCAAGGCCGCCAAGGTTGCGCAGCGCCCATGTCAGCACGCCTTCCAGCGTTTCGCTGTGCCAGTCGCCCGCGATCCAGCCCTCGCCCAGCCCCACATCTCCGCGCAAGGCAAGGCGCTGCAGGAGCCGCCAGTCGCGGATCTGCAATTCGGCATCCGACCCGCCTTGTCCAAAGCTATGGCGGTTGCCCTCGGGCGTGATGAGGGTCAACCGCCCGTCGCCGATGCCTTCGAGGGCGGCAAGAAAGCGGGACCGCAGGGCGCGTGTCGCAAGGCTCATCGGCTCATATCCTTATCGGGCGGGGCGGGCAGACTGCGGTAGGCGGCCCCTTTCAGCTTCAACCGCAGGGCGTGCCAGTAGATTTTCGCGATGACCCGTAGAGCGCCACCCGGGCGGCGCAGCGCGCTTGCGAGAATCCGGCGCGGGCCGAGCGACTCGAATCTCCCGCTCAGTGCGGCATCCAGACCACCGCCCGGAAGGTCATGCAGAATGCGGATGGCAAGGCGGTCACGCTGCAGGGCAAAGGCAAAGACATATTCGCCCGCGACATCCTGAAAAGGCGAGACGTGAAAGACCTTGCGCGCCCGCAGCCGCGTCCCGGCCGTGATCGGGGCAAGGCTGGGCTCGGCCAGAAGATAGGAATGGCGCTGGCCGAAGGTATTGTTGACCTCGGCGATCACGGCGCGCAGCGTGTCGCCCTCGATCAGCAGCCAAAAGCTGACGGGGTTGAACCAGAAGCCCAGAAAGCGCGGCTGCGTCAGCAGCGCGACGGTCTGATCCGCAGCGGACGGAATGCCCAGCGTCGCGAATTGCGTCCGCGCCCAGCGGGCACCGGTGCCCGCGCCTCGGGGGCCGCCATGGTCGCTGTCGTGAAGCGCGATCAGATTGAAGCGATTATGCCCCATCAAAGGCGGGGGGCGACAGGATTCAGGTGCCAGAAGCACATGATCGACCTGCGCCCGAAAGGCGTGGTGCAACCCGCCGCGCCGGGCATGGATGACCATTGCGCGCAGCGCCAGCACCTCGCCCGCAGCCAGTCGCGCCGCCAGCGTCACCGTGGCACGCGCGTCGGAAGCAGGCGTCGCGCGATGCGCAGGGCGCTGGCAAATCCGTCCTCGTGGAAGCCGTTGCGCAGCCAGGCACCGGCGAACCAGGTATTTTGTCTGCCTTGCATGGCGGCAATCCGGGCTTGGGCCTCGACCGCTGCCAGATCAAAGACCGGATGGCGAAAACTCGTCTCGTCATAGACAAGGCGCGGGTCGATGCGGGGGTGGGGATTCAATGTCACGAAAAGCGGATCCTCTTCTGGGATGTTCTGCAGCCGGTTCATCCAGTAGCTGACGCCGACGCCCGAATGGCCTGCATCCCCTCGGCTGACCCAGGAACTCCAGCAGCGCCGACGAAGGGGCATGACCGTAGGATCCGCATGCAGGACGGCGCGGTTGGTCTGGAAGCGGATGCCGGACAGCGCCGCTCGTTCGTCTCCGTCGGCATCGGCAAGCAGCGCCAGAGCCTGATCTGCATGGGTGGCGAGAATGACGTGATCATAGGCCTCTGGCTCGGCCCCTTCGCAGCGCAGGACGATCCTGCCCTGGCTGCGCGTCACCGCCCGGACAGGCGCGCCCAGGCGCAGGTCTGTTCCGGCCTTTCGCAAGGCGGCCTCTAGCCGCTCGACATAGGCTGCCGAGCCGCCCTGAACCGTCCACCATTGGTGATGTTCTGCCCGGGACAACAGCCCGTGATTGCGCATGAAGCGCACCAGCAGACGCGCCGGAAAGGCCGCGATGTCGAAATCCGGCGTGGACCAGATGGCCCCGCAAAACGGGAAAAGATAGTGATCCCGGAAACGCGCGCCCAAGCCCATCGTCTCGATCAACCCGGCGATCGAGAGGTCGGGAGACGCCGCCACCGCCGCCTCGGCGCCGGCATTGAAGCGCAGGATATCGCGGATCATCAGGTAAAAACGCGGATCGATCAGATTGCGCCTCTGGCCGAACAGCGCATTGCCCGAGCGCAGGGCATATTCGATGCGCCCGGCCTCGAGCGAGACCCCGAAGCTCATGTCGCTCTTCGCGACCGGCACGTCGAGATCGCGAAACAGTCCGGAGAGATGCGGATAGGTTACATGATTGAAGACGATGAAGCCCGTATCGACCGCCTGATCGCCGCGCTTTCCGGCGCACACGGTGCGGGCATGGCCGCCAAGGCGCGGTGCTGCCTCGCAAAGCGTGACGTGATGGTGGCGCGACAAGAGCCAGGCCGAGGCCAGGCCGGAAATGCCACCGCCGACGATGGCGATGCGCCGGGGCGCTTCTCGGGTCAGGTCGAAGGGCATCGAAACTCCGTGCTCGCAACGTCTTTCCTACGCCAGGATGGCCCGACCGGATCACTTGGGCGAAAAAATTTTCGCGGCTTGTGATCCGCTGATCCGCCCCGGCCGTAATCGCAGCATGGAAACAGCGATTGCGCCCGCCGGATCAGTTCATAAGATCGAGACCGCGCCCGCCTTGCCCGCGGGGCCGGAGAGGGTGGAGCAGCCGGTGCGGGACGATATCGCCGAGCAGACGCGCGATCTGATCGCCGTGCGCGATCAGCGCGACCGCGCCGCATTTGGTCGCCTGTTCGATTATTTCGGTCCCCGGCTCAAATACATGCTGATCCGCGGCGGCATGCGCGACGGCAGCGCCGAGGATGTGGTGCAGGAGGTGATGCTGTCCGTCTGGCACAAGGCCGCGCAATTCGACCCGCACCGCGCCGATGCCGCCGCCTGGATCTATGGCATCGCGCGCAACCGCCGCATCGACATGATGCGCCGCCGTCCCCTGGCGCAGCCCGAAGCCATGCCCGAGCTGGACAGCCTTGAACCCGACGCGATGCAGATCCTTGCCTTGCAGGAAGAGGCCCGCCACCTGTCCGAGGCGCTGTCCCGCCTTGCTCCAGAGCAAGCCGAGGCCCTGCGCGCCGCCTATTTCGACGATATCCCCCATAGCCGCATCAGCGAGGTGACGGGCCTGCCCTTGGGCACGATCAAGTCCCGCATCCGGCTTGGCCTCGACCGCCTCAGACATGAGCTGAGGAGGATCGCCCCATGAGCCAGATCCGCCATCATATTCCCGATGATGTTCTCGAAGCCTATCACGCGGGCAGTCTGCCCCATGCCTTTGGCGTGGTCGTGGCCGCGCATCTGTCGCTTTGCGACGCGTGCCGCGCCTGGGCCGAAAGCCGCGACATGATGGGCGGCGCATTGCTGCGCGAACTCGCCGGAGCCGCGCTGCATGAAGGCGCGCGCGCGCGCATTCTCGCCGCGATGGACGGGCCTGTACCCGCGGTCCCGCGCGGCTCGGCTGTGTTCCCTGCGCCGGTCATGGCCTGCCTCGGCGGTCAGCCGCCGCGCTGGCGCATGCTGGGGGGTGGGATCCGCCAGCAGATCCTCGCGGCGGATGCCGAAGGTTCGCTGCGCCTTCTCTACATCCCGCCGGGCAAAGCCGTGCCCGAGCATGGCCATGGCGGGCTTGAACTGACACTCGTGTTGCAGGGCAGCTTTTCCGACAATGCCGGGGCCTTTCATCGCGGCGATGTCGAGACCGCCCATGACGCGATCGACCACCAGCCCGTCGCCGGGCCGGGCATGCCGTGCATCTGTCTGGCGGCGACCGATGCGCCGCTGCGATTTCACGCCTTCCTGCCGCGCCTGCTGCAGCCGCTTTTCCGGATCTGAGGCATGGATTTCGCCGGGAGCCGCATCTGGATCATCGGTGCCAGCGCGGGGATCGGTGCGGCGCTCGCCCTTGCGTTGGCCGGGCGCGGCGCGCGGCTGATCCTGTCGGCACGGGACCGCGATGGACTGGCCGCGCTGGCACAAAGATGCAGGGATGCACGTTGCATACCCCTTGACCTCGCGCGGCCCGACAGCCTGGCCGAGGCGGCGGCGGGCCTTGCCCGTGAGCCGCCCTTGGACGCGGTGATCTGCACCGCGGCGCTTTACGATCCGGGGCGTGTGGCCGATCTGGATCCCCGGCAGGCCGAAGAGGTGCTGCGGGTCAACTTCCTGGGCATGCTGGCGGTCGCGCGGCTTTGCCCGCCGCTTCTGCGCGAAGGCGGGCAATTGGTGCTTTTCGGATCCGTGGCGGGCTATCTGGGCCTGCCGGGAGGGCAGCCCTATTCGGCAAGCAAGGCCGCGATCGCCAATCTGGCCGAAAGCCTCGCGGCGGAACTGGCGCCGCAGGTGGATGTGCGGCTGGTCAGCCCCGGTTTCGTCCGGACCCGCCTGACCGCGAAGAACCGCTTCGCGATGCCCGCAATCATTTCGCCCGACGAGGCCGCGGCTGCCGTGCTTCGCGGTATGGCGAAGCGCGGCTTCGAGATCCATTTCCCCCGCCGCTTCACCCTGGCGATGAAACTCTTGCGCCTGATGCCCTATTCGATTTCGCTGCGCGTGACGCGGCGGATGGCGCAGGGCTCAGGCCATGCGCCCGGTCAATAGCGCGACGCCCGCCCAGGCCGCGAAACCGGTCAGCACGGTTCCCCAGATGCCGTCGATGAGCACCTGCTCCCAGGACCAGGCGACCAGGGTGGCAAGATTGGTCATTTCATAGGTGCCGTAGCATAAGAACCCCAGGACCATGCCGCCGATGAGCGCTTGCATAGGCTCTCCGGCCCTGAGCGCTGGCCAGGACACCAGCCAGAGCAGCCCCGCGACATAGGCGAGGTAGAACAGGGCCGCCGGCCCCAGCCGCAGGGGATGGACGAGCAAGTCTCCGATATGACGCTCGAAGACAGGCCGGATCAGCCAGCGGATGCCGATCATGTCCAGGCCGAGGAATATCCCCGCCGTGACCAGATAAAGAAGCGTCACCTGAAGCATTGCCTCGCATCACCTTGGTAAAGATCCGACGCAAGAGCATACGGCGCGGCGACCCGGCCGGATCACTTAGAGCTGGTTTCAAAACCATGTTGTCAGCGCTCGAAAGCAGATGATGGCGCAGGCCAAGATGGTGAAGGCGAGGTGAATGTCGGCCCTGCGCTCGTATCTGACCGCGAGGCGTCGGAATTTGGAGAGCCAGGCGAATGTGCGCTCGACGACCCAGCGATGCTTTCCGAGACGACTGCTGCTCTCGATGCCTTTCCGTGCGTTCCTATGCTTGATCCCGCGTTTGGTGCAAGCCCTGCGGCAACGGGGATAGTCATACCCCTTGTCGGCATGCAGCTTGCCGGCCCGATGGCGCGGCCTGCCACGCTTGCCATGAATGGGAGGAATGGCGTCGAGCAAGGGCTCGATCATCCAGCTGTCATGGACGCTGGCACCGCTGAGGCGCCCCGTCAGGGGAATGCCGCGGCGGTCGGTGACGATGTGGCGCTTCGTGCCAGGCCGCCCGCGATCGGTGGGGTTAGGGCCGGTGACTTCGCCCCCCTTTTCGCCGCGACGGACGCGCTGTCCATGCAGGCCCGGGTCCAGTCGAGATGACCGGCGCGATGCAGCTGGCGAAGCAAGTCCTGATGCAACTGATCCCAGACACCGGCCAACTGCCAATCCCTGAGCTTTCGCCAACAGGTCACGCCTGAGCCACAGCCCAATGCTGCTGGCAACATCCGCCAAGGGATGCCGCTCTGCAGGACAAACATGATCCCGGCCAGAGCGGCCCGGTCGGAGATTCGAGGCCGCCCGCCTTTCGCGGACAGACACGTGGATGGCAACAAAGGTTCGATCAGGGCCCAAAGGCCGTCAGAGACAAGCGTGGCATACATAAACCGCTAATCTAACTGGACGAATCCGCCTGCAAGTGGTTTTGAAACGCCCTCTTAATGCGCAGGTCAGGCCGGAGCGAGCGCAAGTCGCATCCGGGAAGCCGAGCGAGTCGCGAGGCAGCAGGCGTGAGTCGGTTGTCCGGCAAACTGATGTCCTCGGCCACAGCCGGACATCGAGGAGGCGCGACGCCAAGGACGAACTTGATCGGACGCTTCGGCAAAGGTGACGGCATGCGGCCCCCATCTTGCCTCTCTCCGCCGCCCGACACGGGCATCTCACTGTGGGCGGATGTTTTGCTCGTGGCCGTGAGTGGGACACTATGGTCGCGCGATAAAAATTGCTGTGATTCTCCACATGACCCCGGAATCCCATGCCGGCGGCATTGGGCGATTTCGCTCGTCGTCTTGGGGCCTGCGTGCGGTCGCAAATTACGACCTCCCACCCCCCTTTTTGCAGGGAAAGAGATGCCCGAAGTCTACGCTTTGGTGTCTCGCGACGGGCATTTGCAACCAGAGGCGCGGCGACGTCGCGCGTCGCTTCTCGATCAAAGGGGGCGCGCGACCCTCTTCGCTATCTTGGTTCCACGAAATGTGCCAATGCGCGCCCCGAATTCAGCAGGTGGCGGCGCCAGATCCCTGCCGCCGCTGCACTGTCATGACGGCGCAGCGCAGTCATCAATTGCTCGTGCTCATCGACTGCCTCGCGCCAACGGGCCTCGTCGAGCAGAGCCATGTGCCGCCCCAGCCTTGCCCGCATCATCAATCTCTCATGCGCCTCGCAAAGAATCGGATTGCCGCATTCGCGAATGATCAGATCGTGGATCGAACTGTTGACGAAGAAATAACTTTCCAGTTCTCGGCGCTGGAAATGACGAAGCATCAGGTCGTGGCGGCTTTCCAGCTCATTGAACTGGCTGCTCGTCATGCGCTCGGCAAATTCGCGAGCGGCCAGGGCCTCCAGCTCGGCGATGACCTTGAACAGGTTACTGGCCGTTTCGCGGTCGAAACTGGCAATCTCGGCCCCCCGATTTGGGCGCAGGACGACCAGACCCTCGGCAGCGAGAATCTTGATCGCCTCACGGATGGGGGTTCGAGAGATTGCATACCATTCTGCAATGTCGCGTTCCACCAGCCGCTGACCTGCCACAAGTTCGCCGCGGATGATTCTGTCCCGCAGGCCGCGGGCGATATCTTCGGCTCTCGGAGGTCTATTTTCATTTTTATCAGTATTTTCCATAGTATTCCAGCCGCGTTCCGAAGGTGTCCCAGAAATACTGCATTGAATCGGAAGCTGCCAAGACTTGAGCAGCGCTGCCATAGCCAGAGAGCAATGTGGCGAAATAATAGGCAAAATAGCGGATAATCCTCTCGTCCATGGTGACGCTTCTGAGCAGATTGCATACCAAGTTCATCAAAGGAGATGCAGATGCATTTGGACAGGATCATTCGCGGCGCAACCGTCGTCACAGGGGACGATGCGCGCATTCAGGACATCGGTATCGCCGACGGCCGGATAGCCGCGCTGGGGATTTCCCTTTCGGCCGAGGGTGCTGAGATCATCGACGCAAAGGGTCTGATCGCCATGCCCGGCGGCATCGACAGCCATGTCCACATCTCGCAACCCTCTGGTCCCGATGTCGAGATGGCGGATGATTTCGACAGCGCCACGCGCGCCGCGGCCTTTGGCGGAAACACGACCGTCATGCCCTTCTGCTTGCCCGTGGGGGACGCAACCCTGCGTGAGGCCGTGGCGGATTACGTCGGAAAGGCGCGTGGCAAGTGTCATCTCGATGTGGCGATCCATCTGATTGTCCATCGCACGGATCCGGTCACGCTCGGGCAGGATCTGCCTGCCCTGCATGCCGCGGGCTTTACCAGCTTCAAGATTTTCATGACCTATGCGGACATGGCCTTGAGCGACCGCCAGATCCTTGAGGTCCTGAAAGTCGCGAAGGACTTGGGCGCGGCCGTCATGGTCCATGCCGAGAACGAGGATGCGATCGAATACCTTCGCGACGAGGCAGAGCGCGCGGGCAGGGCCGGACCCGCGATGCATGCCCGCACGCGACCGGTTCCCGTCGAACGCGAGGCAACCCACCGCGCATTGTCCCTTGCCCAGATCGCGGGTGTGCCGCTGACCATCGTGCATGTCTCGAATGGCGAGGCGCTGGACGAAATCCGGCGCGCGCGCCAGCGCGGCCAGATTGTTCACGCCGAGACCTGCCCGCAATACCTGACGCTGACCGCCGATGATCTGGATCGCGCGGGTTTCGAGGGCGCGAAATTTGTCTGCTCGCCCCCGCCCCGCGACAGGGCGGCACAAGCTGAATGCTGGGCCGGAATCGAGCAGGGAGACTTCGATCTGTTCTCATCCGATCATTGCCCCTTCCGTTTCGCCGATGCCGCAGGCAAGGACCGTCCCGGCGCTCGCGCCAGTTTCCGCAATATCCCGAATGGCATTCCCGCGATCGAGACCCGTCTGCCCATCCTGTTCTCGGAAGGGGTGGTCAAGGGGCGCATCAGCCTGTCGAGATTTGCCGCGATCACGGCGACCAACCACGCACGCCTTTACGGCCTTGCGCCACGCAAGGGGATGATCGCGGTCGGATCTGACGCCGATATCGTGCTGTGGAATCCCGAACTGACCCGGACGATCTCGCAATCCGACCTGCATCACGGCGCTGATTATACTCCGTGGGAGGGGTTCGAGGTCACCGGCTGGCCCGTCGCGAGCTTTTTGCGGGGCGAATTCCTGCTGCATGAGAACAGCTTGGCCGAATATTGCGGCGGCGTCATCGCATGCGGCCAACCTGACCAGAGAGCTTGGCAATAATGATCCGCATCGGACTGATCACACCCTCGTCGAACACCGTGCTGGAACCCGAGACCTATCGCCTCTTGCGTGACGTTCCGGGGGTCACGGCCCATTTTGCCCGTTTCACCGTCCTCAAGATCGGCATGGACGACGATGCGCTCGGACAGTTCAGCCTTGCGCCCCAATTGGCCGCTGCCGAAAGCCTTGCCGATTGCAGGCCGGACGTGATCGCCTGGTGTGGCACCTCCGGAGGCTGGATGGGCATCGAGCATGATCGCAGGCTGTGCAGCGAGATCACCCGCCGCACCGGCTGTCCGGCGACGACCTCGACCCTCGCGCAGATCGAGGCGTTCCGCCATCTCGATACGCGGCGCTTCGGCCTTGTCACCCCCTATCTCTCGGACATCCAGACGCGCATCATTCAGACCTTTGCCGCCGAGGGTTTCGACTGCACCGCCGAGGCGCATCTGGAAGATCCCGGGAACTTCTCATTCTCGACCTACGGACCCGAGATCATTGCTGCCATGGTCCGTCGCGTCGCCGCCTCTGCTCCGGAAGCCATCAGCATCTTCTGCACCAATTTCAACGGTGTCGGGATTGCCCCCGGGCTCGAGGATGAGTTGGGACTTCCCATTATCGATTCGACCACATTGACCCTGTGGCATGCCCTTGTGCTTGCCGGCGCCGATCCCGCGATCATTCCGGGGCAGGGCGCGCTCTTCCGACAGAAAACGACCGCGTAAAGCGGCACTCCCTCCTCCCCCGCACACCAACACGGAGAACGTGATGCAACGCCTCTTGATGACCGCGGCGCTCTGCCTAGCCTGCGCAAGCCCCTCGATTGCCGAAACGCTTCAGTTCAAGGTTCTCGGCCAGCCCGTCGCCACTGGCAAGATCCTCGAAGAGCTCGAGAAACCCTTCTTCGAGAATTTCGCCGCCGAAACCGGTCTTGACGCAAAGGCGGTGCTCAGCCCGGTCGACACCACCGGGATCAAGGATATGGAAGGGCTGCGGATTGCCAAGGCAGGCCTCTTCGACATTGTGTCTCTGCGCTTTTCCCCCATCTCGCGCGACGCGCCGATCGCGCTGGGGCTGGATCTTGTCGGGCAGAATGCCGATTACGAATCCGCGCGCGAGTCGGTCGAGCTGTTCCTGCCCGAGGTGGAAAAGGTCTTTGCCGCCCAATTCGATACGAAACTGCTGGGCGTGTGGCCCTTTGGTCCGCAGATCCTGTTCTGCAAGCCCGACATGGCGAGCCTGACCGATCTCAAGGGCAAGAAGGTCCGCGTCTTTGACCAGAGCATGGCGAATTTCATCTCGGCCGTCGGGGGAACGCCAGTGCCGCTGCCATTCCCAGAGGTGCAGCAGGCCCTGCAGCGCGGCGTCGTGGATTGCGCGCTGACGGGTCCCAGCTCGGCCAATTCGGCGGGCTGGCCCGAGGTGTCGACCACCGAAATGCCGCTTGGCTTCACCACCGCCTTCAACGGCTATGGCATGAACATGAAGCGATGGAACGGCCTGTCGCCCGAGGAGCAGGAAAAGATCGTCGCGGCCTTCTCGAGTCTGACCGACCGGATCTGGACCCGCTCGGAGGAACTTTACGAGGAAGCCCTGCGCTGCAACGCCGGCCAGACGCCCTGCGACAGTCTTCGCAGCTACGACCTGAAGATCGTCGAGCCGACCGAAGCCGACCTGACTGCGGTGAACAAGGCGCTGAAGGAGATCTCGTTCCCGGCATGGAAAGAGGTCTGCGACGCCGCCACGACGGGCTGCTCCGATGCGTGGCTCGCCACCGTGGGCAAGTCGCGCGGCCTGTGATCTCCCTTCGGTCCCCGCATGAGCGGGGGCCGACCTTCCCCCTGATACGGAGAGCGGTATGGATCGCATCTCGAAGATCGCGGCATGGCTTTTCGGCGGTGCGATGCTGGGTCTGTCGCTTTTCGTCACGGCCGATGTGCTGTCGCGGAAATTTCTTGGCGTCTCATTCGAGGGCGCGGATGAGCTTGGCGGATATACGCTGGCCATCGGGGCCGGACTGGCCTTTGTCGTGGCGCTGGCGCAGCGCGCGCATATGCGGATCGACGTGATCTATGCGCGGCTGCCCCTGTCCCTGAGGGCAGGGCTCGACTGGCTCTCGCTGGTCAGCCTCGCGGCGATGGCGGGCCTGCTCGGATGGCTGGCCTGGAAGATGCTGGCAGAGTCGCGCTCATATCGCAGCACGGCGCCGACGCCCTGGGCCACGCCCCTGGCATGGCCGCAATCGGTCTGGCTGGCATCACTTGCGCTGTTCTTGCTGCTCTGCCTGGTCTCGCTGGCGATCGCCACCGGCCATCTCTCGGCGGGCAGATTGCGAGACCTGAACCGCAGCTTCGGCACCTCGGCCGAAAAGGACGAGGTCGAGGCCGAACTGGCCGACCTGCAACGCCGTCGCTGAAGGAAAGAGACAATGGATATTCAGACCGCCGCGTTGGGCTTCCTGATCATGCTGGCGCTGCTGCTGGCCAGCCTGCCGGTCGCCGCGGTGATGACCATCACCGGCGTCATCGGCGGGGCACTGATCTACGGAATGCCACTGGTCCAGTCGATGGGGTCGGTCGTCTGGGGCGTCCTCAACGACAACGTCATGACGGCGGTGCCGCTTTTCATCCTGCTGGGGGAAATCCTGCTGCGCAGCGGCATCGCCGATCGGATGTACGAGACCTTGGCGCTGTGGCTCGGGCGGCTTCCGGGCGGGTTGCTGCATTCGAATATCGGGGCCAGCGCGCTTTTTGCGGCGACCTCGGGATCGTCGGTCGCGACGGCAGCGACGGTGGCCACGGTGTCATTGCCCGCGCTGGGAAGTCGGGGCTATCCCATGCGCCGGTCGCTGGGATCCCTGGCGGCTGGCGGGACGCTCGGCATCCTGATCCCACCTTCGGTCAATCTGCTGATCTATGGGTCATTGGCGGGGGAATCCGTCAGCCGGCTCTTCATTGCGGGCATCGTCCCGGGGGTTCTCCTGACGCTTCTGTTCAGCCTCTACATCATCGTCGAGGCCAAGATGTTTCCGGCGGGCGAACAGGCGATGGAGGTCGTAAGCTGGCAGCAACGATTGGCCTCTCTGCGCCATCTGCTTGCCCCCTTGGCCATTTTTCTCGTCATCACCGCCTCGATCTATACCGGCTTCGCCACGCCGACGGAATCCGCGGCGCTGGGTGTGGTGGCGGCGCTGGTCCTCGCGACCCTGCATGGCCGGATGAGCCTCGAGTTCCTGGGTCACTGCTTTGTCAACACCGCGCGCACATCGGGCATGATCCTGCTGATCGTGACTGGTGCCTTCATGCTGAACGTCACGCTGTCGCTGGGCGGCGTCGCGCAGGCGGCCACGGATTGGGTGGCCTCGCTGGGATTGTCACCGACGGGTCTGCTGGTCGCGATGATCGTGTTTTACGTCATTCTCGGCATGTTCATGGACGTTCTGTCGATGATGGTGCTGACCATTCCCGTCGCATTGCCGATTGTCGTCGCCTCGGGCATCGATCCGATCTGGTTCGGCATCTTCATCATCCTGATGTGCGAACTGGGTTTGATCACGCCTCCGGTCGGGATGAACCTCTATGTCGTCCACAGCGTGCGCAGGGACAAGGGACCGTTTCGCGACGTGGCTCTTGGCGCGCTGCCCTATGTCATCCTCATGATCCTGTTCGTGCTTCTGTTGATCATGTTTCCCGCCATCGTCACCTGGCTGCCCGCGCAGATGTCGAACTAGGAAAGAAAACCATGCGTATCATTGATCTGACCCTGCCACTGGAGGACGGGCTTCCCGCCCTCGGCCGCCTTGCCCGTCCCGTCGTCATTCCCCACACGACCCATGAGGCCTCGAAGAAATTCAAGCAGGGCACAGCCGATGATCTGCTGACCTTCAATACCTGGTATCTGGGGATGCTGGACCATTCGGGCACCCATATCGACGCGCTGTCGCATAATGACCCGAACGGGCTGACGGTCGATCAGATGCCCCTCGACTGGTTCATGGGCAAGGCGGTCTGCTTGGACCTGCGCCATGTCGGGGACCGGGGCGACATTACCGCCGATGATATGGAAGCCGCGGCGCGAAAGGCGGGGGTCAAGGTCGATGGCCATATCGTTCTGATCTGTACCGGAATCAATGCTCGACACTGGCCCGATCCCGGCATCTGCGCGATGAACCCGCAGGTCACCGCCTCGGCGACGTATTGGCTGCACGAGCACGGCTCGCGCGTGCATGGGGTCGAGGGGCCTTCAACGGATCGCGTCGATGAAAACCTCTTCGTCAACCATCGCATCTGCCGCGATCTCAAGATGGTGCATTACGAATGGCTGTGGAACCTGGAAGCGGTGCTGGGCGTGGGTGAATTCCAGTTCCAAGGCATTCCCTTGCGCATCACCGGCGCATCGGGCTCTCCGGTCCGCGCATTGGCCTTCTTGGAGGACTGATGCCAAGCGCCATTCGCATGGACATGGCCGAGCGACTGTCCGACCTGCGCGGTCGCGGTCGCGCGCCCATCCGCGCGCGCTGGCCCGCCGGCGCGCGTCTGGCCTTGTCCTTTGTCCTGAATATCGAGGAAGGGGCCGAGCGCAACATTCTGGACGGCGATCCGGCTGCCGAGCATCTGAACGCGGACATGCTGTGCGACCCCTGGCGGGAAGCGCGCAATCTGGTCATGGAATCCCATTACGAATATGGCAGTCGCGTCGGGTTATGGCGCATCCTTGACCTCTTTCGCGCGCGCAGCCTGCCGCTGACGGCCTTTGCCGTCGGCCAGGCGCTGGCGCGGATGCCCGAGATCGCGCCCGCCCTGATGGCCGATGGCCACGAGGTCGCGGCCCATGGCTGGCGCTGGATCGACTATCGCGCGGTGCCGCCCGAAATTGAGGCCGAGCATATCCGCAGGACCGTCGCGACGATCCGTCAGCAGACCGGCCAGGCTCCGGTCGGCTGGTATACGGGCCGCGTCAGTGCGAATACGCGCAGGCTGGTGCTGGAACATGGCGGCTTTCTATACGATTCCGACGCCTATAACGACGATACCCCGTATTTCGTGCAGCATCCGGGTGGCGCGCATCTGATCCTTCCCTACTGCTTCGACACGAACGACATGCGCTTCGCCTCTTCGCCGGGGTTCGATACCGGTCAGGCATGGGTGGACCATCTGGTCGACACCTTCGACCTGCTCTGGCGCGAAGGCGAACGCGCTCCGCGCATGATGTCGGTCGGGCTGCATTGTCGGCTGGCCGGCAAGCCCGCAAGACTGCGCGCATTGCAGCGCTTTCTGGATCATGTCGCCCGGCACCAAGGCGTCTGGATCGCTCGGCGCGATGCCATCGCGCGCCATTGGCTGACACAGGAAGACCGATGAACCAGGACGATGCCAGCGCGACCGTCGCCCGGATCGCCAACGGCGAGATCTCCGCGCGCGCGGCGACCAAGGCGTCGCTGGCGCGGATTGCGACGCTCGATCCCGGCCTGAATGCCTTTGTCACCGTCGATGCCGCAGCCGCCCTGGAAACGGCCGAGCAACTGGATCTTGCAAGGGCGAGGGGTGATGCGCCCGGCCCTTTGCATGGCCTTTCGGTCGCGATCAAGGATGTGACCGCCACCAAGGGTTTGCGCACCACGCAGGGCTCCACGCTGTTTGCCACGCATGTGCCGGAGCATGATGCGCTGTCCGTGGCCCGCCTGCGCCGCGCCGGAGCGATCATCATCGGCAAGACCAACACGCCCGAATTCGCCTTCGGAGCGATCTGCGAGAACCGGCTTTGCGGGCCGACGCGGAACCCCTGGGACCCAAGTCGGACCTCGGGCGGTTCCAGTGGCGGCTCCGCCGTGGCGGTCGCCACCGGAATGGTGCATCTGGCGCAAGGGACGGATTTCGGCGGATCGGTCCGGATGCCAGCCTCATTCTGCGGCGTCTTCGGTCTGCGCCCCACGCCCGGCACGATCCCCGAGCCAGAGCGTGCCTTGGGATGGAGCCAATTGGCGACACAGGGGATATTTGCGCGATCGGTCCGCGACACGGGACTGATGCTCTCGGTCCTTGCGGGGCGGGATGCGCTGGACCCGGTTTCACGCGACTGCCCGAGCCTTGACCGGGCATTGCCGGCTCCCTTGCGGCTTGCCTCGAGCCTGGATTTGGGCGGCGCTTTCCCGGTCGACGAGGAGGTTGCCGAGGCTTTCCGGACCGCACGCCGCGCGCTCGAAGCGGTCGCTGGCGCGACGACCGAGACCGCGCCCGATATGCAGGGCGGCGTCGCGGCGTTCAAGACGCTGAGGGCGGCCGAAAGCTGGTTCCGCTCGGGCGCGCTGGTCGAGAAGCACGCAAACGAGCTTTCCCCGTCTTTCGTCTGGAACGTGCGTCAGGGACGTGACATCACCGCTGCGGATTACCTGAGCGCCGAAGCCGCAAGAACCCGCATCTGGCGCGCATGCATCCGGTTCTTTCAGCATTTCGACGTGCTGGTGATGCCCAGCTGCGCCGTCCTGCCTTTTGCCAATGCGCAGAAGGAGGTGCTGGAGGTCGGAGGCCAGAAGCTCGAATCCATCATCGACTATCTTGCCTGCACCTTTCTGATATCGCTTGTCGGATTTCCGGCACTCTCGATCCCCGCGCCCAGATTGCGGGACGCTTTGCCCTTTGGCCTGCAACTGATCGCTGCGCCCGGGCGTGAGGACGTTTTGTTGGCGCTGGCGAGGCGACTTGAAGTTGCGGGTTTCTGCCACGTCTGGCCCGATGGCAAGGAGGCATTTCATGGTTGAGCTTTGGCGCTTGGCGGCCTGTGATCTGATCGACGGCTATCGCGCCGCGGCGTTTACCCCGACCGATGTGCTCAAGAGTGTTCTGAATCGGTGCGACGCGATCAATCCTGTCATCAACGCCGTGATCGCGCGCGATGATGCTGCAAGCCTTGCGATGGCGCAGGCAAGCGCGGCACGTTGGCAGGCCGGCCAGCCGCTCTCGCCCCTTGACGGCGTGCCGATCAGCATCAAGGACAATCTGGTGATGGCGGGCCTGCCGGCGACCTGGGGATCGTTGGCCCTGGCGCGGAATATGCCCGAGCAGGACGAATTGCCCGTGGCCAGACTGCGCGAGGGGGGCGCGGTTCTTTTTGCAAAGACAAATGTCCCCGAATTGACGATGCAGGGGTATACCGACAACCTCCTATTTGGTCCGACTGGCCTGCCCGATGCTCCGGGGCTGACGCCGGGCGGGTCAAGCGGCGGTGCCGCCGCGGCGGTCGCTGCGGGGATCGGGCCTTTGGCACTGGGGACCGACGGAGGTGGGTCGATACGCCGACCGGCGGCCCATGGTGGTCTGTTCGGCCTCAAGCCGGGAGGCGGGCGTATCGCGCGTGGACGCGGCTTTCCCGCGATCCTTGGCAATTTCGAGGTGGTTGGCCCGATCGCCCGCGACATTCGCGACATCGCATTGGCATTTGGCTGGTTACGGGAAAAGGCATGTCCTTCCCCGCCCGCTCCGCAGCGGATCCTCTATGCAAGACGTTTCGGGGGCCAGCCGGTCGATCGGGGCATCCTTGCCCTGTGCGATCACGCGGCCGAACGGCTGATCGCGGCAGGCCACGACGTCACCTGCCGAGACGACTTCAAGGCGGTCGCTCGCTTGGACCAGATATGGCCGGTGGTGACCTGCAGCGGGGCGGCCTGGATGTTTCGACATGATCCGGCCATTGCGACGCATGCCACCCCGGCGATATCCCGGATGGCCGAGACGGGACGCGGTTACTCGGCCACCGACTACGCCGCGGCGATGGTCGAACTGGAGGAAATGCGCCTCGATTATCACCTGTCCATGCAGGACCATGACCTGTTGATGACACCCGCCATTGCCGCATTTTCATGGGAGAAGGACGTCAGTCACCCGAAGCAGATCGACGGCAGAGAGGTCGGGCCGCGGGGCCACGCGGTCTTTACCGCATTCGCGAACGCCCTCGGCTTGCCTGCGATCTCGGTTCCCGTCGGTCGGGCTGCGGACGGTCGCGCTTGCGGTATCCAGCTTGTGGGAAGGCCGGATGACGACGAATTGCTCATCGCGATCGCAATGCAGAAGAGTCTCGTCTCACCGTGAAATTTCGCGGAAGGGCAGTTGGCGCCGACGCGTTGATGGGCTGCACAGCACGCGCGATCCCGCATTCCGCGCTCGGGCAGACGCAACGATTTGCTTCTAATCTTTGACGCGCAGGAAGTCAGAGACCTCGAGACGGAAGGAGTACGCGAACGAGTCCAAGGCGAAGGTCGCGTTGAAATCCCTGACAGGCGAGAAGCCGGCGGCCGTGGCGCGCCGGTTTGGTTGGTCGCGCCCCTCAGTTTTCAAAGCCGCATATAGGTTGGGCGCAGCGCAGACTGGCGAGATATTCCCGCTCGCAAAGGCGGCGAGCGTTGAACCGATCTCCGCATTCCCGCATGGCCTATTCCAGGGCCTCGAGATTGCGCCCCGATGCGAAGGGCCTGTTCGGCGATCGTGGCCGTGATGCCGACCGACTCCGGGCTGCCCTGAAAGACGAAGGCTTGCCAGCCTGCTCCCTGGACGGGGCGGACACACTAGCGCCCCTCATCATGATCGCAGGCGTCCGAAGCAACCCAACCGTATAGATCATCGGTGGCTCAAGGGCCGCAGGCGTGGCGCCCCCCGTTTCGACAAGGTGCCGAAGGTCTTCCTTTCTGCCGTCGCGTTGGCTGCGGCGGTCCGCTTCTGGCTATGAACGGCAACGAATCCTGACCCTCGGCGGCCCAAGGCATTGCCGGTCGATCTCGGCCGTTTCATCGACCAGCGGATGCCCATGCTTCAGTTGCAGTGATCGGCCAGCGGTCATGCGGCCCGCCGACGACGTGGTTATCCTCCGGTTCCTGATCCCTGTCCTGCCGATCGGCTTTTGCCGCATCCGCCATTCTGGGCCTCTCGCCATCCCGCAAGATGAGTACCGCGAGGTTCCGGAACCTGCGCGGAATGCTCGCCTCTGCACCGGCAGATCGGGCCGCCATGAGAACAAGCGCTGAGATCAGAAGCCGAGCGATTTATCTTCGCGCTTATATTGTCGCGATTTGGCGGGCAGAATGGCCATGAGGCCCGTTCTCAGCCCGGAGGATTCTCGATGTTCCGCAGACCTCTTGCCCAAATTGCCGCCCTGTTGGTGGTCATTGCGACGGGCGGCGCTCTGGCCCAGCACCCGCCGGGTCAGGGGCCAAGGCCGGTCGGGACCATCACCCTGAAAACCGAATCCGTGCCGATGATCGTGACCCTGCCGGGCCGCGCAGTGGCCCGCGCCGAGGTGGCGATCCGACCGCGCGTCGATGGTTTCGTGACCGAAGTCCTCTATGATCCGGCCAAGCCCGTCGTGGCAGGCGCGCCGATGTTCCGCATCGATCCGACCACCTATCAGGCTGCGGTCGAGCAGGCGCAGGCCAATCTCGCGTCCGCCAAGGCCGCCGTGCCGCAAGTCGAGGGGGCCTATGAGCGCAGTCGCAAGCTTCAGGGCTCGGGCTCGACTCCGGCGCTGCTCGAAGAGGCAAAGGCCGCGATGGAAAAGGCGCGGGCCGATGCACAGGCGGCCGAGGCGGCCTTGCGCCTTGCCCAGACCGAACTGTCTTGGACCACGATCACCAGCCCGCTGGCGGGCATGGCGTCGATCGCGCAGGTGACGGCGGGCGATCTGGTGACGGCCGGCCAAAGCGATGCGCTGGCCACAGTGACCGAGCTTGACCCCATCGATGTCGATATGTTCGAGCCCTCGGCCCGGATGCAGCGCATCCGCAACCGGATCGATACCGGCCAGATCACCATGGCCAAGACCTTGGACGCCGAACTGACGCTGGAGAACGGCAAGACCTATGACGTCACCGGCGAGATCGTCGCGCCGGGCTATGCGGTCTCGACCTCGACGGGTTCCATCGACATGCGCTTTCGCTTCGGCAATCCCGAATTGCGCGTGCTGCCCGGCATGTTCGTGCGCGGGCGGCTCGAGATCGGTCAGACACAGGCGATCCTGATCCCGCAGCTTTCCGCCACCCGCGAGCGAGACGGCACCCTGACGGCATGGATCGCGCAGGAGGGCAAGGCTGCCAAGCGGCAGCTGACCGATGACGGCATATATCGGGACAGCTGGATCATCGTGGATGGCTTGAAGGATGGCGAGCTTTTGATCGTCAACGGGCTGAGCAATCTGGTCGAAGGGGCCGAGATCTCGGCTACTCCGGTCACGATCGACGAGAATGGCGTGGTCATCGACCAGCCCACCCCTTCTGCCGCGACGGAGTAGGCGATGGCGCGTTTCTTCATCCATCGCCCGGTCTTTGCATGGGTTCTGGCGATTGTCACCATGCTGGCCGGGGTCTTTGGCCTCTCCAGCCTGCCCATCGCGCAATATCCCGACATCGCCCCGACCACGGTGCGGATCGGCGCCACCTATGTCGGGGCCTCGCCCGATATCGTCGAAAATTCGGTCACCACGGTGATCGAGGATGGCATGACCGGCCTCGACGGGCTGATCTACATGACCTCATCCTCGTCCCAAGGGTCCGCCAATGTCGCGCTGACCTTCGATGACAGCGTCGATGCCGATATCGCGCAGGTGCAGGTCCAGAACAAGCTGCAACTGGTCAGCCCGCAACTGCCGGACGCGGTGCAAAGGCAGGGCGTCTCGGTCACGCGCTCGACTTCGTCGATCCTGATGGTCGGCGCGCTGACATCCGATGATGCCAGCTACGACTCGCTTGCGCTTGGCGATCTGGTCGAGCAATCGATCAAAGACCCTGTGCAGCGCACCTCGGGCGTGGGTTCGATCAATGTCTTTGGCTCGGGCTATGCGATGCGGATCTGGCTCGATCCGGTCAGGATGCTGCAATACAGCGTCACGGCTTCGGAAGTGGTCGCGGCGGTTTCCGAGCAGAACACCAATGTCACGGTGGGCAGCCTTGGCGCGCAGCCCACGCTGCAGGGCCAGCAGATCACCATGCCGCTTTCGGCGCAGTCGCAACTGACCTCGGTGCAGGAATTCGAGCGCATTCTGCTGCGCACCGAAACCGACGGCTCGACCATCTTTCTGGGCGATGTCGCCCGGATCGAGATCGGGCAAGAGGAATATGGCTCGGATTCGCGTTATAACGGCAAGCCCGCAGCGGGTTTCGGGGTGAACCTCGCGACGGGGGCCAATGCGGTCGAGACCGCCAAGGCGGTGCGTGCGGTGCTGGACCGGCTGCAAGCCTCGCTGCCAGAGGGCGTGCAGATCGTCTATCCCTACGACACTTCGCCCTTTGTCGAGGAATCCATCAATCAGGTCTATCACACGCTTTTCGAGGCCGTGGCGCTGGTCTTTCTGGTGATCCTCGTCTTCCTGCAAAGCCTGCGCGCGACGCTGATCCCGACGCTGGCAATCCCGGTCGTGCTGCTGGGAACCTTCGGCGTGCTGGCCTTCATGGGCATGTCGATCAACACGCTGACCATGTTCGCGCTGGTCCTTGCCATCGGGCTGCTGGTCGATGACGCCATCGTCGTGGTCGAAAACGTCGAGCGCGTGATGGAGGAAGAGGGCCTCGGCCCGGTCGAGGCCACCGAGAAAAGCATGGACGAGATTTCCTCGGCGCTGGTCGGCATCGTCATGGTGCTGTCGGCGGTGTTCCTGCCCATGGCCTTCATGTCGGGCTCGACCGGGGTGATCTACCGGCAATTCTCGATCACCATCATCAGCGCCATGGTTCTGTCGCTGGGCGTCGCGCTGATCCTGACGCCCGCGCTTTGCGCCACCCTGCTACGCCCGCGTGCGCATGGCAGTGGCGTCGCCCCCGCGCGCTGGTTCAACCGCAATCTGGACCGCGCGACCAACGGCTATGCCGCGGTCGTGACGCGTTTCGTCGCGCGGCCGTTTCGTTTTCTTCTGGTGCTGCTCGCCTTTGGCGGGGGGGCATGGGCGCTTTACCAGAAGCTCCCGGGATCCTTCCTGCCCCCCGAGGATCAGGGCGTGTTGATGGTCATGGTCGAGGCCCCCGAGGGCGCGACCACCGCCCGAACCGAGGCGCTGGTGCGCGAGGTCGAACGTTATGTCCTTGAGGATGAGAAAGAGACCGCCGAGAGCCTGCATGCCAGTCTTGGTTTCGGTTTTGGCGGATCGGGCCAGCGCAATGCGATGGTCTTTGTGAAGCTCAGGGATTTCGACGAGCGCGCGGGGTTTGACGCTGCCTCGATGGCGACGCGGGGCAATATGCGCTTCATGTCGAACAAGAACGGCAAGGTCTTTTTCATGCAGCCGCCCGCGATTCCGGGCATGGGCAATACCGCAGGCTTCAGCATGGCGCTGATCGACCAGTCCGGTCGCGGCCAAGAAGCTCTGGCTCAGGCCGCCGATGCGCTGGTCGAAATGGCCAGTGCGGACGGGCGCGTAACCAGCCTTCAGGGCAATGACGCGCCGTTTGAAACCTCGAGCCGCATCAACATCGACCAGCAGAAGGCTGCGGCCTATGGCCTGTCCATCACCGATCTGAACGAGACGCTGACGATCATCTTTGCGAGCGCCGATGTGAATGACTTCGCCTTGGGCAATGAGTTGCGTCCGGTGATCGTGCAGGGCGAGGCCTCGGCCCGGATGCGCCCCGACGATATCGAGAAATGGTATGTCCGGAATTCCGACGGCGATATGGTCCCTTTTACCGCCTTCAGCACGCAGCAATGGGATCAAAAGGCGCAAAGCCTTGCCCGCTACGGCGGCACCCGCGCACTGGAGATCTCGGGCGCGGCGGCGCAGGGCGTGTCCTCGGGCACGGCGATGGAGGTGATGGAAGAGCTGGTCGCGGACCTCCCCGGCGGCTATGGCGCGGCATGGACAGGTCTTTCCTATCAAGAGCGGCTCTCGGGCAATCAGGCCCCGATGCTCTTCGGGCTGTCGGCGCTGGTGGTGTTTCTGGCGCTGGCCGCGCTTTACGAAAGCTGGTCCGTGCCGTTTTCGGTGATGATGACGGTGCCCATCGGCATTGTCGGCGCAATGGCCGCGGCCCTTTTTTTCGGCCAGTCCAATGATGTCTATTTCAAGGTCGGGATGCTGACCACCATCGGCCTTGCTGCACGGAACGCCATCCTGATCGTCGAATTTGCCGAAATGCTGCGCCAGCAGGGCAAGCCCTTGCGTGAGGCCGCCATCGAGGCCTCGCGCATGCGGCTGCGCCCGATCCTGATGACGACCTTGGCCTTCATGCTGGGCGTTTTGCCTCTGGCCACGGCAACCGGGGCAGGGGCCGCCGCGCAGCAATCGATCGGCATCGGGGTGCTGGGCGGCATCGCGGCATCGGCCCTGATCGGGATATTCCTCGTCCCGGTCTTTTACGTCACCGTGCTGCGCCTTGTAGAGCGGGCCCGGCATGGGGCCGCGGCACGATGACGGCGAAGAGCTTATCGAGGTTTCGCACGAAAGGAGGCCGTGGGCCGGGTCTGCTATGCCCAGTCTCTGGGGTGCTCCCCTGATTGCGCAGATGCAGGCTTGCATGGTTGTTCCGAATGAGTATATACCTTTATTCAAAAGGGAATATACCATGCCGCTTTACACGAAGGCTCCCGATATCGACGCGCTTGTCGCGCGTTATCTGGCCATGACCGGCACCAAGGACAAGACGGCCGCCGTGCGCGAAGTTTTCGCCGCGCAAATAGCGGCCTTGTCTGCGCGTGAAAGCCTTGAAAGCCGCGTTACCCGCATCCAGCGCCGGGCTGCCCTGGCCGGAATCCTGCCGGATGGTAACGACGACAAGGCGTTCATGGACGAAATCTGGGGCGAGGAGTAATGTTTCTCGACGCCAGCGCAATCGTCGCCATCTTGAAAAACGAGCCCGAGGCCCCTGAGCTTTTGCACGCGATCGAGGCGGCCCAGACCGATCTGCGACTCTCGCCGGTGGTCCGTCTAGAAGCGATCCTTGCCTTGGTCAGAAGCCGTGTCCAGGGACGCGGCAGGGGGCCGGCGACCGAGGCGGATTTCAAGATCGCCTCGGAACTCGTCGGCGCGCTGATCGAGGCACTTGGCGCCGTGGAAACGGACATCGGAACCGAGGTCGGTTTGATGGCGACCGGGGCCTTGTCACGCTATGGCAAGGTGGTTGGCCATGCGGCGCAGCTCAATTTGGGCGATGCCTTTTCCTATGCCTGCGCCAAGGTCTTGGACATCCCGCTTTTATATAAAGGAGATGATTTCGCGCAGACAGACCTCGCATGAGGTCAATCGCCCGGCCGGCCCTCCCGCGTCGGCTTGACGAAAGCGAAGCGCAAAGCCTCTCCCTGCCCAGGCCCCAAGGTCACCCAAGCGCTTGCCCTGCGGCCAGGCTCATCGCATGCTGCCCTATCCGATCGGAGTGAAGCAATGCCGAGACAGGATTTCGAACCCGAAAGCGTGCCGCCCGACGGGCGTCCCGCCGCCAAGTCAAGATTGTTCGACCCCGCAATCTCGGGCGCGTGGCGGGGCAATCTTCCCGGTGATACGCTCGGCGGACCGATCACGGTCCTGGCCTATGGGAATGAAACCGCGGGCGAAGGACCGCGGCTGCACGTCCATCCCTATGACGAGACCTTTGTGGTGATCGAGGGCCGGGCGCGGTTCTTTGTCGGAGATCAGATCATCGACGCGACTGCCGGCGAGGTGGTTCTTGGACCCAAGGGCGTGCCGCATCGCTTCGTCAATCTTGGTCCCGGCAGGCTTCAGACACTCGACATCCACCACGCGCCGCGCTGGATCCAGACCGATCTGGAATAACGACGCGGCCGTCGCCCTCATTTCCGCCCGTTCGCGGGGCGCGGCTGGATCGGAATCGGTTTGGTGCAAGCTTCACCGCCTCACTACCCGCTGGAACCGCTTGTGCCAGCGCCGTGGATCGATGCCGCCAGGTGGCATGCAGATCCAGGCTTGCGATCCGGTTTGCGCAGGTTTCGGGCGCGGGTTGCGCGTTTCGGCAAAGATGTGTCTCTGTCGCCGCCCGTAGGGCGGGACCCATTGTTTTCGGCCTGCTCACATGAGTCTTCCCAAGGACCAAAGCGTTGGAGCGAGAATGAGGTCTTCGCCCGGAATATGATCGGCCTGGCCGTCGACAGCGCCGAATAAGAGTCGATTATGATCGACGTAACCTATTTGAAAGCGCATCGCAGGGCATCGAGCCTGCGGGTGAATAAGCGGCCCTTCGCGTCAGATGGGGCGAACCAAGAGAAGGATGATTAGGAAACTGCACGCCGTCACCGATGCGAGGGGCCGCCCGATCTGGTTCTTCATCTCGGCAGGACAGGGTAGCGATTACAATGGGCGCGGCGGCGCTGCCGAGCAGCCTGCCGAATGCAGACTGGCTGCTGGCCGATCGGTATATGATGCAGACTTGTTCCGTGACTCATTGAAAAGCGAAGAGATAAGTGCCTGCATTGAGGAATGCAGGGGACGCAAAAAGCGGTAAAATATGACAAGCGGCGCTACAATCGGCACAACCGCATCGAGATCATGTTCGGCCCGCCTCAATTTGTCCACTTAACCTTCTTGGCTAACGAATTTCATGACGGTTTCGATCGGTCTGCGCCCCATGTTGCGGTAGCCGAGATGGGGCCTTTCGGTGTTGTAATGGACGAGCCACGCATCGAGATCGGCCTGCAACGCATCGACGGTTTCGTAGAAGGTCTCGCGCATCTTCACCCGGACAAACTCGTCCAGGACCGTACCG
>NZ_SDEB01000035.1 GCF_004522175.1 Paracoccus ravus
CGGTACGGTCCTGGACGAGTTTGTCCGGGTGAAGATGCGCGAGACCTTCTACGAAACCGTCGATGCGTTGCAGGCCGATCTCGATGCGTGGCTCGTCCATTACAACACCGAAAGGCCCCATCTTGGCCTGCGCCATCATCTGCTTTCGAGCGCTGACAACATGGTTTTGAAACCAGCTCTTAGGGCATTCTTCATGCCTCGGCGGGCATCATCGACCCATCCCTCAATCTCCGTCGGGGTCAGATCATAAGTTCGGCTGGCCTCGTTCATCGTTGTCTTGCCTTGTAGGATCTCGATCATCAGCGCTGATTTGCGCTTGGCCGTCAAACGATTGATGCTGTCTTCCACTGGTCCACTCATCGCTACCTGTCTCCTTGTAGCAAGAGCAGATTTTCACTGAGTCGATACATCGGAGGGTAGTTACAACCAGCGCCCTATCGATTGGAAGGAAAAAGTGCCGACAGATCTCTGCCGACACCTTAAGCCTTCAACATTTATCTTAGGGGCTGGCCTCGGCGGCCCCTTTTCGAATGGCTTCCCCTAGTGGCGCTGATCAGGCCAGCATGCCCATCGGGTTTTCCAGATGGCTCACGATGCGCTCCATCAGTTGCGCGCCAAGCGCCCCGTCGATCACCCGGTGATCGACCGACAGCGTCATCGACATCACGTTGCGCACCACGACCTCGCCATTTTCCACGACCGGGGTCGGGATGCCCGCGCCGACGGCAAGGATCGCGCCATGCGGCGGGTTGATTACCGCGTCGAAATTCTCGATTCCGAACATGCCGAGGTTAGAGATCGCGAAGCTGCCGCCCTGATATTCATGTGGCGCAAGCTTCTTCGACTTGGCGCGCGCCGCCAGATCCTTCATCTCGGCGGAAAGGGCCGACAGCGTCTTTTGCTGCGCGTCCTTCAGGACCGGGGTGAAAAGCCCGCCTTCGATTGCGACGGCAACCGCCACGTCCGAGGGCTTCAGCTTCAGGATGCGGTCACCCGCCCAGACCGCGTTCGCATCCGGCACTTCCTGCAAAGCCAGCGCGCAGGCCTTGATAATGAAGTCGTTGACCGAAAGCTTCACGCCGCGGCTTTCCAGCTGCTTGTTCAGCATGGCGCGGAATTCCATCAGCGGATCCAGCTTGGCCGAGCGGCGCAGGTAGAAATGCGGGATGGTCTGCTTGGCTTCGCTGAGGCGCGCGGCGATGGTGCGGCGCATGCCGTCCAGCGCGACCTCGGTCGTCTCTCGGTCCGCATACATCTTGAGAATGGTTTCCGTCGACGGGCCAGCGGCAGCCGCTGCCGGGGCAGGGGCGGCTTTCGGGGCTTCGGCGGCTGCGGTCGCGGGTTTCGCCGCGCCGGGCTTCACGCCTTCGACATCCGCCTTGACGATGCGGCCATAGGGGCCGGAGCCGGTCACCGCAGCCAGATCAATGCCCTTGTCAGCCGCGATGCGGCGCGCCAGAGGCGAGGCAAAGATGCGGTTGCCATCGGCGGCCTTGGGCGCAGCCGGAGCCGGGGCGCTGACCGCTGCCGGGGCAGGGGCGGCAGCTTCGGCCTTGGGCGCGGCGGCTTTCGGCGCGGCGGCCGCGCCGATATCGGCGGCGCTTTCACCCTCTTCGAGCAGGACGGCGATGGCGGTGTTCACCTTCACGCCTGCGGTGCCCTCGGCGATCAGGATCTTGCCGATCTTGCCTTCGTCGACGGCCTCGAACTCCATCGTGGCCTTGTCGGTCTCGATCTCGGCGATCACATCGCCCGATTTCACCTCGTCGCCTTCCTTCACCAGCCACTTGGCCAGCGTGCCTTCCTCCATCGTGGGGGAGAGCGCGGGCATCAGGATTTCTGTCGGCATCTCGCTATCCCCTTACTTGTAGGTGACTTTTTTCACCGCCGCGACGACCTCGTCCGAGGTGATCAGGGCCAGTTTCTCAAGGTTGGCGGCATAGGGCATGGGCACGTCCTTGCCGGTGCAGTTGATCACCGGCGCGTCGAGGTAATCGAACGCGTTTTCCATGACATAGGCCGAGATGTGGTTGCCGATCGAGGCGACCGGGAAGCCCTCTTCCACCGTGACGAGGCGGTTGGTCTTCTGCACCGAGGCGATGATGCTGTCATAGTCCAGCGGGCGCAGGGTGCGCAGGTCGATCACCTCGGCATCGATGCCCTCGGCGGCCAGTTTCTCGGCGGCGTCCAGCGCGTGGCTCATGCCGATGCCGAAGCTGACGATGGTCACGTCCTTGCCCTCGCGGGCAATGCGGGCCTTACCGAAGGGGATGGTGAAGTCTTCAAGGTCAGGAACCTCGAAGCTGCGGCCATACATGATCTCGTTTTCAAGGAAGATCACCGGGTTCGGATCGCGGATCGCCTGTTTCAGCAGACCTTTCGCGTCGGCCGCCGAATAGGGCATCACAACTTTCAGGCCGGGGATCTGGGCATACCATGCCGCATAATCTTGGCTGTGCTGAGCGCCCACGCGGGCGGCGGCGCCGTTCGGACCACGGAACACCATCGGCGCACCCATCTGGCCGCCGGACATGTAGAGCGTCTTCGCGGCCGAGTTGATGATGTGGTCGATCGCCTGCATGGCGAAGTTGAAGGTCATGAACTCGACGATCGGGCGCAGCCCGCCCATCGCGGCGCCCGTGCCGATCCCGGCAAAGCCGATTTCCGAGATCGGGGTATCGACGACGCGGCGCGGGCCGAACTTGTCGAGCAGACCTTGGCTGATCTTGTAAGCGCCCTGATACTCGCCGACTTCCTCACCCATGAGGAAGACGGTTTCGTCGCGGGTCATTTCCTCTTCCATGGCCTCGCGCAGGGCTTCCCGCACGGTCATGGTCTTCATCTTGGTGCCTTCCGGCCAGTCGGGCGAGCGGTCGGCTTTCGCGGCGACCGGGGCTGCGGCGACCGGGGCCGGGGCTTCGGCTTTCGCCTCGACCGGGGCAGCGGCGGCTGCGGCGGGCTTGATGTCCTCGGCGCTTTCGCCCTCTTCGACCAGAACGGCGATGGGGGTGTTCACTTTCACGCCCTGCGCGCCCTCGGCGATCAGGATCTTGCCAAGGATGCCTTCATCCACGGCTTCGAATTCCATCGTGGCCTTGTCGGTTTCGATCTCGGCGATGATATCGCCCGACTTGACCGTATCACCTTCTTTTTTCAGCCATTTCGCAAGGGTGCCTTCCTCCATGGTCGGCGACAAAGCGGGCATCAGAATCTCGGTTGCCATCTCTTGTTTCCCCTCAGGCGTTCGCCGGCAGTTCGGCGTAGATATCGGTCCAGAGTTCCTCAAGCGCGGGTTCCGGGCTTTCCTTGGCGAACTCGGCGGATTCGTTCACGATATCCTTGATTTCCTTGTCGATGGCCTTGAGGTCATCCTCGCTGGCATGGTTGCCGGTCAGAAGCAGCTCGCGCACGTTCTCGATCGGATCACGCTCGTCGCGCATCTTCTGGACTTCCTCGCGCGAACGGTATTTCGCGGGGTCCGACATCGAGTGGCCGCGATAGCGATAGGTCATCACTTCAAGGATGTAGGGGCCCTTGCCCGCGCGGCAATGCGCCACGGCCTTTTCGCCAGCAGCCTTGACCGCCAGAACATCCATCCCATCGACTTGCTCGCCCTGAATGCCGAAAGCGGCGCCGCGCCCGTAGAAGCTGGTCGATTTGGTCGAGCGTTTGACCGAGGTTCCCATCGCGTATTGGTTGTTCTCGATCACGAAAACCACCGGCAGGGACCACAGCTCGGCCATGTTATAGGTCTCATAGACCTGACCTTGGTTGGCCGCACCGTCACCGAAATAGGTGAAAGTCACATTGTCATTGCCCAGGTACTTGTCGGCGAAGGCGAGGCCCGCGCCCAGCGGCACCTGCGCCGCGACGATGCCGTGGCCGCCATAGAAATGCTTTTCGCGGCTGAACATGTGCATCGAGCCGCCCTTGCCCTTGGAGTAGCCCCCCTCGCGCCCGGTCAATTCCGCCATCACGCCATTCGCGGACATGCCGCAAGCCAACATATGGCCGTGGTCGCGATAGGAGGTGATCCGCTTGTCGCCTTCCTTCGAGCAGGCCTCGAGGCCGACGACGACGGCTTCCTGACCGATATAGAGGTGGCAGAAGCCCCCGATCAGACCCATGCCATAAAGCTGGCCCGCCTTTTCCTCGAATCGGCGGATCAACAACATGTCGCGGTAATATTTGAGAAGCTCGTCCTTGGATATGTTGGACGGGACTTCCTTGGCTGCGGGCTTTCTGACCATGGGTGGTCCTCCTCCTAGGCGCAGGATAGTTCAGCGTTAAACTACTTCTAGAATGGAGTTCCGGCAAAAGTAAACCGGCGATCTGGAGCGCATGCGCAAAATGGCTTCGGACGGCAGAGCCTTGCCAGGCAGGTCGTCAGCGGATGATGATTTCGTCCGGCCGAAGATAGCCCAGAACGTCGCGGGCGCGCTCGTCCAGAAGGTCGAGATCCAGATATTGATCGGAAAGCCGCCGGGTCAGGTTGCGCATCCGGTCAACCTCGGCTTGCAGCTTGTCGCGCTGCGCCACCAGTTCGCGGGTATCGGCCTTGACCTGTTCGCGTCTCAGCACGCCCGACGGGCCCTGCACGGCGGCAAAGGCGAAGTAGAGGCCCAGCAGCGCCATGATGATGAAAAAGACGAAGGCGCTGATCGACAGGCGTTCCGACATCAAATCCGCTCCTGTTGTTTTGCCCGCGATGATGCCACAGCCCGGGCCAGGGGGGAATCCCGAATGCGGGCGATTGACACTGGCCGCGCCAACCCCTTCCATGGCGGCATGACCACTGCACCTCGCGCAAGGGAAAGATCCTGACGATGTTGGCACTGTTGCGCCTGATCGGGCTGGTTCTCGCGATCGAGCTGATTTTCTATTTCCTGCTCTCGGTTTACATTCGCAGCACGCGCCGCGAGGCGCTTGAGAAGGAATGGGACCGTCGGCATCCCGACCGGGCCGGACATTCCGCGGAACGGCGCGAATTCGTCCGGCGTTCGATGGTCGGGTTCGGCAAAACGCTGCGCGCCCGACTGGTCGCGCTGGTGCTCGTCCTGCCGCTGGTCACCATCGTGGTGATCATCGTGCTGGTGAATTATGAATGAGAGGAAGGCGATGCGCTGGTTCCTGACTATCCTGGGTGTCGCCTTCGGCATCACCGTCTTTCTTTTCCTCGACTACGCGCTGCCTTCGCGGCAGACGGTGCGGATCACCAATACCTATAACCGCCTGACCGAGATCGGGGCGAATTCGATCTTCTATGCCTCGCCCGATACCGGGACGGTGCAGAATGCGGCTGGCCAGCGTGATGTGCGTTTCATCGACACGGTGCGGGTGAACGGCAAGCCCTATGTCTATCGCAACGAGGATACCGGCTGGATCTGGCCGCCCTATTTCAAATATGACAGCTCGAACCTGCATGCGCAGGCGACGGATCGCAAATCGACATCGGCGGCGCCGGAATGGGTCAGCGTGACATCCTATGGCTGGCGGGTGTCATGGCTCTCGATCTATCCCAATGCAATCTCGATCCGGCCAGTGGCGGGGCCGGATGTGCGGCCCTTCAACTGGCCGGCGGTGTTGATCCTGCTGGTGCTGGGCCTGCTTTTGCTCCTGATCTGGCGGATGTGGAACCAGTTCCACGAGCGCAGCATCGAGCCCGCCATCCGCTCGGCGGACGAGACCTGGGACCGGATCGACGCACGGGCCGATGCCGCCCGCGACCGCGCCCGAGGTCGCCTGAGCCGCTGGTGGAACGGGATGAAGGGTCGGTAAGGAGCAAGCGATGCCGCAAGAACGCAATCCCGGCACGGCACTGCGCCTCGACTGGTTCGAGGGGCTGCGGATCAATACCCCGGCCAGCGAACGCCGCGCCGCCTCGCTGCCCGCCCGGCGCAGCCTGAAAAAGGAATGGCAGGCGGCCTGGCTTCTGAACGCCGTGCGCTGCATCGACCTGACCACGCTTTCGGGCGACGACACCGAGGATCGCGTGGCCCGGCTATGCGCGAAGGCACGCGCGCCGATCGAGGCCGGGCAATTGGCCGCGCTTGGCGTCGAGGGCCTGACCACTGGCGCGGTCTGCGTCTATCCGACCATGGTCGCGGCGGCGAAACGGGCGCTTGTCGGCAGTGGCGTCCCGGTCGCCTCGGTCGCGACGGGCTTTCCCGCCGGGCTGATGCCGCTGGACCTGCGGCTTGCCGAGATCCGCTTTGCCCTCGAACAGGGCGCCGATGAGATCGACATCGTCATCACCCGCGCCCATGTCCTGCGGGGCAACTGGCCCGCGCTTTACGATGAGCTTTGTGCCATGCGCGAGGCATGTGGCACGGCGCTGATGAAGGCGATCCTTGCCACGGGCGAATTGAAGACACTGGAAAATGTTGCGAAGGCCAGCCATGTCGCGATGCAGGCGGGCGCGGATTTCATCAAGACCTCGACCGGGAAAGAGCCGGTCAACGCGACCCTGCCGGTCAGCCTGACCATGCTGCGCACGATCCGCGACTATCACGACCAGACCGGATTCGCCGTGGGCTTCAAGCCGGCGGGCGGATTGCGCACCGCCAAGGATGCGCTGAACTGGCAGATCCTGATGCGCGAAGAACTGGGCCGCGACTGGCTCAGGCCCGACCTGTTCCGGATCGGGGCCAGCTCGCTTCTAGGCGATATCGAGCGGCAGATTTCACATCACGTGACGGGGCGCTATGCCGCCTCGCACCGGCTGGCAGCAGGGTAGGGCGATGCCGAGCATAGGCGAGATCATGGAAAGCATGGAATATGGCCCCTCGACCGAGGATGCGGGCGCGGTGCGCGACTGGCTGGCGGCGCGCGGCAGCTTCGGCCATTTCATCGCGGGCCGCTTCACCAAGCCGGGCGAAACCTTTGCGACACGCGACCCCTCGACCGGGGTGGAACTGGCTCAGATCAGCCAAGGGACCGAGCGCGACGTGGCCAAGGCCGTGCGCGCCGCCCGCCGCGCCGCGCGGGGCTGGGGCGCGATGGCCGGGCATGACCGGGCGCGTTTCCTTTACGCCATTGCCCGCACTATCCAGAAGCGCGAGCGCTTCCTGTCGGTGCTCGAGACGCTGGACAATGGCAAGCCGATCCGCGAAAGCCGCGATATCGATGTGCCTCTGGTCGTGCGCCATTTCTACCATCACGCGGGCTGGGCCGAGATCGCGGCTTCTGAATTTCCCGGCCATGCGCCGCTCGGCGTCTGCGGCCAGATCATCCCGTGGAACTTCCCGCTTCTGATGCTGGCATGGAAGGTCGCGCCCGCCTTGGCTGCCGGAAATACGGTCGTGCTGAAGCCCGCAGAGTTCACCCCGCTGACCGCCCTGGCCTTTGCCGAGATCTGCGCCCATGTCGGCCTGCCTGCGGGCGTGGTCAATATCGTCACCGGAGACGGTGAGACCGGGGCCGCGCTGGTCGCCGCGCCAGTGGACAAGATCGCCTTCACCGGCTCGACCGAGGTCGGGCGCGGCATTGCCCGGGCGCTTGCCGGAACGGGTCGCAAGCTGACCTTGGAACTGGGCGGCAAATCGCCCTTTGTCGTGATGGCCGATGCCGATCTGGATGCCGCGGTCGAGGGAGTCGTCGATTCGATCTGGTTCAATCAGGGGCAGGTCTGCTGCGCAGGCTCGCGCATCCTTGTCGCCGAATCCGTGGCCGAGCGTTTCGAGACCCTCTTGCGCCGCCGGATGGAGAAACTGCGCGTCGGCCCTCCGCTCGACAAATCGACCGATATCGGCGCGATCGTCGATCCGGTGCAAAAGGACCGCATCCTGTCGATTCTGGCCGAGGCGACCGGGGCCGGGGCCGAGCTGGTCGGCGGCGCGGCGCGGCAGGGTTGTTTCATCGAGCCGGGCTACCTGAAGAACATCGCTCCTGCCAATCCGGGGATACGGCAGGAAATCTTCGGCCCCATCGCCACGCTCTCGACCTTCCGCACGCCGGATGAGGCGGTGGATCTGGCGAATAACACGGTCTATGGCCTCGCGGCTTCGGTCTGGTCGGAAAGCGCGACGGTCGCGACCGATCTGGCGGGGCGGGTCAAGGCGGGCGTGGTCTGGGTGAATTGCGCCAATGTCTTCGACGCGAGCGCCCCTTTCGGCGGCGTGCGTGACAGCGGCTATGGCCGCGAGGGCGGGCGCGAGGGGATGCTGGACTATCTCGCGGCTCCGGCCGTTGACATCCTGCGCGATCCGCCCCCCGCCGCGATTTCGCCCGCGCCGCAAGGGCAGGCAGGGGATGGCGAGGGCATCGACCGCACGGTCAAGCTGTACATCGGCGGCGCGCAGAAGCGCCCCGATGGCGGCGCGAGCTATCTGGCGCAGGATGAGTTGATCCCGATCGGCAGCCGCAAGGATATTCGCAACGCCGTCGAGGCGGCGCAGGCAGGCTTGGGAAAATGGCAAGGACTGGGCGGCCATGGCCGCGCGCAGGTGCTCTATTTCCTGGCCGAGAACCTTGCGCTCAGACGCTCGGAATTCGCGGGTTATGCTTCTGGGGACGAGGTCGAGGCCGCCATTCGGCGTTGCTTTTTCTATGCCGGTTTCGCCGACAAGTTCGACGGCGCGAGTATCGCCGCCAAGCCCGGTCACCTGACCCATGTCCAGCACGAGCCGCATGGCGTCATGGGGGTCGTCGCGCCCAATGCTGCCCCGCTGGCGGCGCTAATGGCGCTGCTGATCCCGGCAATCGCGATGGGGAACGCCGTCGTGGCCGTGCCTTCGCAGGATCAGCCGATGGCCGCATTGACGCTGGCGCAGGTGCTGGCCTGCTCGGATGTGCCGGCGGGTGTGGTGAATATCGTCACCGGCCCGCGCGAGGATCTGGGCCGTGCGCTGGCCGGCCATGACGGCGTCAATGCCATATGGCAGGTCGGGCAGGGCGAAACCCGCCTCGCGATCGAGCGCGCCGCTGCCGAAACGCTGATCCCGGTCTGGTCGCCCGAACCCCGCGACTGGACAGGCCCCGCAGCGCAGGGCCGAGGTTTTCTGCGTGCGGCGGTTCGGACCAAGACGATCTGGCTGCCCTTTGGCGCATTGCCCGCCGGAACCGGCAGCGCGGCCTATTAGCCCGGCCTGAACAAGTCTCAGTGCATTGATTTTATGTGATGAAGCTGCGGAATTGTTCGCGTTGGATCGCAGGGTTTCGTATGCTTTGTGCAGAAACCTTGCGATTTCCAGGTCACCGATGAAGCCCCATTCCCGCGTCCCTGAACAGGATGACCTGCTGCGCCCGCGGCTGCTCGAGATGATCGCCGCCCGCCATGAACTGGTGAAACTCGCGGCGCTCATCGACTGGGATTTCTTCGCACGGGAATGGGCGAGCTTCTTCCCCTCGCGCCAGGGTCGACCGGCAACCTCGCTGGCCTGGTCGCGGGGCTGATGTATCTGCAGCATGCCTTCAAGCTGTCGGACGAGGCGGTCATCGCCCGTTGGGTCGAGAACCCCTACTACCAGCACTTCACAGGCGAGACGTTCTTCCAGCACCGCCCTCCGGGCGACCCGTCCTCGCTGACCCGCTGGCGCAAGCGCGTCGGCGAGTGAGGCGGGATGCGCCAACGGTCCGAGCATGCCGCCGAACGGGTGGAATGGCTTCTGACCAAGACCATCGAGGCGGGCCGGGCCTCTGGCGCGGTCAGCAACAAGAGCCTGAGGCGCGTGGCGGTCGACACGACCGTCATGGAGTTCGCAGGGGACCGTGGCCCCAGATGGGGCCGCGTAAGCCCCGAAGAACAATATCGCCCATCCGACGGACGCGCGGCTTTACGAGCGCGCCCGGGCGCTGCTGGTCGGCCTGGCGAAGGAGGCCGGGATCGAATTGCGCCAGAGCTACGCGCGGCTTGCCCCGCGTCTCGCCGCCCAGGTGGGGCGCTATGCCCATGCCCGGCAATTCAAGCGCATGCGCAAGGCCCTGCGCCAGCTCAAGGGAGGATCCGCCGCGATCTGCGCCGGCATTTGCAGGACTTTCCCGAAGGAGCCTTGCGTGACAGGGCCTTGGAGGCGCTCTGGCTGGTCGGCCGCCTGCTCGAACAGACCCCGAAGAGCAAGGACAAGATCTATTCCCTGCATGAGCCCGAGGTCGATTGCATCTCCAAGGGCAAGGCGAGGGTCCGCTACAAATTCGGCACCAAGGTCAGCCTCGCCACGACCATCGATGAGGGCTTTGTCGTCGGTGCCCGCAGCTTTCCCAGCAACCCCTATGATGGCCACACCTCGGCACCCGCGCTGGAGCAGGTCGCCATCCTGACTGACCAAGTCCCCGATCTTGCCGTCGTGGACCGCGGCTATCGCGGCCACGGCGTCAGCACCACCAAGCTTTTGATCGGCGGCACGAGACGCGGCATTACCCCGCTCCCGGCAAAGCTCCTCAGGCGACGAAGTGCCATCGAGCCGGAGATCGGACACATGAAGACCGACGGACGCCTCGCCAGATGCCCGCTGAAGGGGCGCATCGGCGATGCCGTCTTCGCCATTCTCTGTGCCTGCGGCCACAATATCCGCAAGATCCTGGCTCATCTAAGGGCGCTTTTGTCGCTGTTCCTGCAGTTGGTCGCGGCGATCCTCTGCCAGAAAAATCCCCCCATCCCGGCCACAATCGCCGCATGAAAGGTTGTTCAGGCCGGACCTATTAGGCCGAGCGTAGCCAGCCCATCCCGGCATTGGTCGAGGTGATCGGCAGATATTCGGCCCCGACCCAGCCGTCGTAACCGCTGGCCTCAAGCGCGCGCATGAAGCGGCGCAGATCCATCTGACCGGTATCGGGCTCGTGCCTGCCCGGCCAGCCCGCAATCTGGACATGTCGGGTGATGGGGGCGAGCCGCTCCCAGAAGGGCAGGATCTCGCCATGGATCATCTGTGCCTGATAGGCGTCGAATTGCAGGCCCAGATTGGGCGCACCGACCTCGGCGACGATCTCTCCGGCAAGATCGAAACTGTCGAGGAAATATCCGGGATTGTCGCGGTTGTTGATCGGCTCGATGGTCAGGCTGAGTTGCGGGGCACGGGCGGCGGCCCATTTGAGGTTCTCGACCAGGGTGCGCCGGGCATCAATGCCTTCGGCGCGGCCGGCCATGACATGCATATGCCGCGTTCGCAGGGCGGTGGCGAAGCGCAGGGCGCGGTCGAAATCGCTGCGAAAGCGCGCCTCGCCCCCCGGTTTCGCGGCAAAGCCCCGCGGACCACCCGCCCAGTTCGGCGGCGGCGCGTTCATCAGCACGAATTCCAGCCCCTCCGCGGCCGCGGCGGCGACCAGCTGCTTGACCGCGAGGTCATAGGGAAAAAGGATCTCCACCCCGTCGAAACCCGCGCGACGTGCGGCGGCGAAACGCTGGACCATGGGGAGTTCGGTAAAGAGATAGGTCAAATTGGCAGCAAAGCGCGCCATGTCATGGCTCCAGCGGAAATACCGCATTTCCCGAACGCAGAACCATGCGCCCGAGTTCATCAGGTTCGGCAAATTCGGCAAGGCGATAGAAAGTCTTGCGGTCGATCAGGGCCATCAGTCCGGCCCGCACATGAAGGTAGGGGCGGGGGGTATCGGAGGTGCCCCGGACGGTGACCGGATGGTCCAGGCCGGCCGCGATCTGATCGCCAAGATTGGTGGTGAAAAGGATGGTCGCGCCCAACTCGGCATCGACGGCGACGAATGGCGCGTCCTGAACCTTGATGCCGAGCTTTTCCACTGGCGTGACCAGGTAGTGACGCTCGCCCTCGCGTTTCAGGATCGAGGCGAAAAGCCGCACCAAAGCGGGCCGTCCGATCGGGCTACCCTCGTGATACCATGTCCCGTCGGCGCGGATCTCGATGTCGATCTCGCCGCAATAGGGCGGGTCCCAGAGGTGGACCGGGGCCGGGCCTGTTTTTGAGGCAGCGCCCGCCGCCTCTGCCAGACCTGCCACAGCACTCACGGGATTGTCAGTCTTTCCGCCCATTACCTGTGGAGCCTCGTCATTCCTCATCCTATGCTGTCCTAGATCAGAAATGAGGCATTGTCATGGCGGACGACGAGAAACTTGTTTCAGAGATTCACGAGTTGACGGCGCGATTGCATGACGCCCGCAGCAGCGTCGAGCGCCGCTTTGTCGGGCAGCACGCCGTGGTCGAGCAGGTCCTGTCGGCGATCCTCTCGGGGGGGCATGTCCTTCTGGTCGGGCAACCAGGTCTGGGCAAGACCATGCTTGTCGATACGCTTTCGACGGTGCTGGGCCTTGATAGCGCGCGGGTGCAATTCACCCCCGACCTGATGCCCGCCGATATCCTTGGCTCCGAGGTGCTTGACGTGCTGCCCGATGGCAGCCGGGCCTTCCGCTTCATCGAGGGGCCGGTCTTCACCCAGCTGCTGATGGCCGATGAGATCAACCGCGCCAGCCCCCGCACGCAATCCGCGCTGCTGCAGGCCATGCAGGAGGGCGAGGTCACCATCGGCGGCGCGCATCGCCCGCTGGGCCGTCCGTTTCATGTGCTGGCGACTCAGAACCCGATCGAGCAAGAGGGAACCTACCCTCTGCCCGAGGCGCAGCTGGACCGATTCCTGTTGCAGGTCGATGTCGATTACCCCGACCGCGAGACGGAGCGCGCGATCCTGCTGGCAACGACTGGCGTGTTGCAGGGCGCGGCGCATCCGGTCTTTGACAGCGCCGGGCTGATCGCCGCGCAGGGGCTGATCCGGCGCATGCCGGTGGGCGAATCGGTGCTGAATGCGATCCTGGACCTGGTGCGCTCGGCCCGTCCCGGCGCGCCCGAGGCCCCCGCTTGGATTTCCGACACGCTGGTCTGGGGCCCGGGGCCGCGCGCCGCGCAGGCCCTGACACTGGTCGCACGGGCCCGGGCCGCGCTGAACGGGCGATTCGCCCCGACGCTCGACGATGTCGAGGCCATGGCCGCCCCGGTCCTGCGCCATCGCATGGCGCTGGGCTTTGCCGCCCGCGCCCGCGGCGAGACCATCGAGGGCGTCATCTCGCGCCTGCTGGGCGACCGGTTGGCGGCGGCGGCGTGAACGGTTCTGCCGCCGATCTGCGCGCAAGGGCCGAGGCGGCATCGGCCGGTTTGCCCGCCTTGATGCTTTCGGCGGAACGGCTGGCCGCCAGCCTGACCTCGGGCCTGCATGGTAGGCGGCGCGCAGGCATCGGCGAGGATTTCTGGCAATACCGCCCGGCCGGTCCGGGGGACAGCGCGCGCAGCATCGACTGGCGGCGCTCGGCTCGTTCGGACGGGCAATTCGTCCGCGACCGCGAGGCCGAGATCGCGCAATCCGCGGTCATCTGGGTCTCGGCGGCGGCAGGAATGGGCTTTTCTGGCCATGCCGCGCGGCCGAGCAAGGGCGCCCGCGCGGAAGTGCTGGCGCTGGCGCTCGCCATGGCGCTCTTGCAGGGCGATGAGCGGGTCGGATTGGCCGGAGAACCGGCCCGCGCCGGACGGATGCAGGGCGAGCGCATCGCAGAGGCGCTCGTCGCCCGCACCCCGCAGGCCTCGGATGAGGATATTCCCCCAGCCGCGGCCCTGCGACCGGGCCAGCGCGTGATCCTCTTTGACGATTTTCTCGGCGATCCCGAGCCGGTTCTGGCCTATCTGGCCCGCGCGGCGGGCATGGGCGTCGTCGGTGCCATGCTGCAGGTGCTCGATCCCGATGAAGAGGCCTTTCCCTATGGCGGGGCGGTGCTGTTTCGCTCGGTCTCGGGCGCGCTCAGTCATGACACGCGCGACGCGGGCGGGCTGCGCGCGGCCTATCTGGCCCGGCTGGCCGAGCGGCGCGAACTGCTGTCCCGGGCCGCGATGGGCGCAGGCTGGCATTTCGGGTTTCACGACACCGCCATGCCCCCGGCGCAGGCGCTCCTATGGCTCTGGTCGGTGCTGGAGGGCTGATGCTGACGCTTGGCCCCATCGGTTTCCTGGCGCCCTGGCTACTGGCCGGACTGCTTGCTTTGCCGGTGATCTGGCTGATCCTGCGGGCCATGCCGCCCGCGCCGCGGCTGCAGAAATTCCCCGGCACGAGGCTGCTTCTGGGCCTGCGCGACGCGCAGCCGGTGGCGCGGCACACGCCTTGGTGGCTCTTGCTGCTTCGCGTTCTGGCGATCGCGGCGCTGATCCTCGGCTTTGCCGGGCCGGTCTGGAAACCCGCGCCCGAGCAGGCCGCGCAGGGGCCGCTGATGGTCGTCATGGATGCGGGCTGGGCGGCCGCGCCGGACTGGGCCGAGCGTCAGGCACGGGCGATCCGGGCGCTGGAGCGGGCCTCGGCGGCGGGGCAGCCCTCGGCGCTGCTGCTCGCGGATGGCAGTGCCAAGGGGATCCTGCCCTTTGAGCCCGCCGATATTCTTGCCGCGCAGCTTCGCGCAAGTCAGCCCGCTGCCTGGGAAACGGCCTATCCCACGGATATGGCGCAACTGCTTTCCGCGGCACCCGCTTCGGGCCTGTCCACGCTCTGGCTGAGCGACGGGATCGACCATCCGGGCCGCGGGGCGCTTTTATCCGCCTTGCAGCGGCGGGGGACGGTCACCGTCGTTCCTCCACCGCGGCCGCGCCTTGCGCTTGAGGCGGTCGCAGGCGATCAGCCCGCGCTGCGCATGCATCTGAGCGGGGATATCGCGCCGCCTGCGGTGCTGGCCATCGGCACGGATCCGCAGGGCACGCCGCGCCAATTGGCCCGGCTCGAGCCGGGCCCGCCGGTCGCGGCGGGAGGCGGCAGCACGAGCCGTCCGGTGCCGATCGACCTGCCCTCGGAACTGCGCAACCGCATCACCCGCTTCGAGATCGAGGGGCAGGATTCCGCGGGCGCCGTGGTTCTGGCCGATGACAGCACCCGCCGCCGCAAGGTCGCCTTGGTCGGTGACGCGCGCGCGAATGAAGGCCAGAGACTGCTGTCGCCCCTGCATTACCTGCGTCGCGCGCTGGCCCCCCGCACCGATCTGATCGAGGGTGGACTGGCCGACATGCTGCAGGCCGCACCCGATGTGGTGGTGCTGGTCGATCAGATCGCCCTGCCTGAAAGCGAGGATCTGCAGGAATGGGTCGCGGAGGGTGGATTGCTGATCCGTTTCTCGGGTCCGCGCATGGGCGGCTCGCAATATCTGGCCGATGAAGCTTTGCTGCCGGTGCGCTTGCGGGCGGGCGGGCGCGATATCGGCGGCGCGCTGAGTTGGGGCGAGCCGCGCAATATTCATGCTTTCCCCGCGGACGGCCCTTTTGCCGGTCTGTCCGTGCCCCCCGATGCCACGATCCGCGCGCAGCTTCTGGCCGAACCCTCGCCCGATCTGGCCGAGCGGACGCTGGCGGGGCTCAGCGACGGCACGCCGCTGGTCACCCGCGCGGTCATCGGGCAGGGACAGGTCGTGCTGTTTCACACCACGGCCAATGCGGAATGGTCCAATCTGGCGATCTCGGGACTTTTCGTCGAGATGCTGGACCGACTGGTCCAAACCGCCCGTGCCGGTGCCGCAACTCCCGACGCACAGGCCGGGCAGGACGTATTCTGGACGCCGCTTTTGCATCTGGACGGGTTTGGCCGCGCGCTGGAGCCACAGGATCCGGTCCCCGTTCCCGCCGAAAGCTTTGGCAAGGGCACCGCGCCGGGCATTCCCGCAGGGCTTTACCGCAGTGGTGAGCGAATCGCGGCGCTGAATGCCGGACGCCCGCTTGATCCGGCCGCTTGGCCGGGTGCCCAGATCGAACGCGGCTCCGCGCCGCAGGGCATCGATCTGCGCGGCTGGCTGCTCCTTGCGGCGGCGGTGCTCTTCGCGCTTGACGCCTTGGGCAGCGCCTGGCTCGCGCGGGGCGGGCTGCGCCGCAATCGGGGGGTGACGGCATGATCGTAAAAGCGCTTCTCGCCGTCTTAGGGCTGGGCCTTGGCGCGGCTGCACAGGCGCAGGAGCCGCCCGATCCCCGTCTGGTTACGGCCGCCGACGAGGTGGCTTTGGCCTATGTCGTGACCGGGGAGGGGCCGGTAGACACGGCGTCGGAGGCCGGGCTGCGCGGCATATCGCAGGTGCTGACGGATCGCACGACGGTCGAACCCGGCGCGCCCATCGGGATCCGTCTGGATCAGGACGATCTGTCGCTGCTGACATTTCTCTACTGGCCGGTCACCGAGAGCCAGCCCATGCCCTCGCCGCAGGCCTATCTGCGGCTCAACCGCTTCCTGCGCTCGGGCGGCATGATCCTCTTCGACACCCGGGACGGCGACATTGCCGGGCTGGGCGGGCCGGACGGGACCGAGGCGCTGCGCCGGCTTGCCGCGCCGCTCGATGTGCCTCCGCTGGCTCCGGTTCCGGCGGATCACGTTCTGACGCGCAGCTTCTATCTGCTGCAGGATTTCCCCGGCCGCTATGGCGGGCGCGAGATCTGGGCCGAAGCCCCCGCCTCGGCGGAAGAGGCCGCCGAGGGCGCGCCTTTCCGCAAGCTCAATGACGGGGTGACACCGGTGATCATCGGCGGCAATGCCTGGGCCGAGGCCTGGGCCATCGGGGAGAACGGGTTGCCGCTTTACAGCGTCGGCTCGGGGCTGGACGGCGAGAACCAGCGCGAGATGTCCTATCGTTTCGGCGTGAACCTGATCATGTATGTGCTGACCGGGAATTACAAATCCGATCAGGTCCATGTGCCCGCGCTGCTCGAACGGCTGCGGCGCGAGGAAGTGATGCAATGACCGCCATCGGCTTTGATCCGCTGCTGCCTTGGCCGGTGATCGCCACGGTCGCGCTCTTGGCGCTGGTCGTAGCGCTGTGGTCCTGGTGGCGCGGGCTGCGCGGCTGGGCGCTGCGCGGGCTCGCGGGTTTGGCCGCCGCCGCCGCTCTGGCGGGGCCGGCGCTGGAAACCGGCATCCGCGAGACGCTCAGCGATATCCTGCTGTTGATCGACGACCGGAGCGCAAGCCAAAGCCTGCCGGGTCGTGCCGCGCAGGTCGATGCCGCATTGGCCCGGCTCGAAAGTCAGGCGCTGGCCCTGCCGGGGACGGAAATCCGCCGGGTGACGCTGGGCGACGATCCCGATGGCAGCCTGCTGGGAACCGCGATCACCAAGGCGCTGGCCGCCGAGCCGCAGACCCGGGTCGCGGGCATCATCGCAGTGAGCGACGGGCTGACCCATGACCCCGCAATGATCCCCGCAGACGCGCCCGCGCCGGTCCATCTCTTGCTGACCGGCCGCCCCGAGGATTGGGACCGACGGCTCGTCATCGAGGAAGCGCCGGCTTACGGGCTGATCGACCAGCCGATCTCGATCCGCGTCCGCATCGAGGATCAGGGCCGCGTTCCCGAGGCCATCGCCTCGGCCCCGGCGCGGTTGCATATCAGCATAGACGGCGAGGATCTGCGCAGTCTGGACCTGCCGCCGGATGTCTCGCTGGATATTCCGGTCGTGCCGCGCCATGCCGGGCAGAATGTCGTCTCGATCGGCTTCGACGCGCCGCAGGCGGACATCCCCGAACTGACCGACCGCAACAATGCGGCCGCCTTGCAGATCCAGGGCGTGCGCGACCGGCTGCGCGTGCTTCTGGTCTCGGGCGAGCCGCATCCGGGCGAAAGGACATGGCGCAACCTTCTGAAATCGGATGCCAATCTGGACCTGATCCATTTCACCATCCTGCGCCCGCCGGACAAGATGGACGCCGTGCCGGTCGATGAGATGTCGCTGATCGCCTTTCCGACGCAGGAATTGTTCCTTGAGCGCATCCGCGATTTCGACCTGATCATCTTTGACCGCTATCGGGTGCGCGGTATCCTGATGCCGCAATATTTCGACAATATCCGCCGCTATGTCGAAGAGGGGGGCGCGGTCTTGGTCTCGGCCGGGCCGGAAATGTCCACGGTGGAAAGCCTGAACCTGTCGCCCTTGGGGACCATCCTGCCGGGCCGTCCGACCGGGCGGATCTATGAAGAGCCCTACTTGCCGCGGCTCAGCCCCGAGGGCGAGCGCCATCCGGTGACCGCGGGACTGAGCGGCGCCCCGCGCGAGGGCGAGGCAAGCCATTGGGGACGATGGCTGCGTATGTCTCAGGTCATCCCCGAGCCGGGCGCGCAGGTCGTCCTGACCGGGGCCGAGGGGCAGCCCTTGCTGATTCTCGACCGGGTCGGCAAGGGGCGGGTCGCGATGCTGAATTCGGATCAGGTCTGGCTTTGGGGCCGCGGCTTCGAGGGCGGCGGGCCGCAGCTCGAATTGCTGCGGCGCATCGCGCATTGGTCGATGAAGGAGCCCGATCTGGAAGAAGAGGCGCTGCTTGCCGATGTCGCCGAGGGGCTGGCCGTGACGATCACCCGGCGCAGCATGTCGCCCGAGGCCCGTCCCGTCCGCATCACCCGCCCCGACGGCCAGACCGATACGGTCGAGCTTGCGCCCGCGGGCCCGGGCCGGTTCACCGCGCGCTGGACCGCGCCGGGCGCGGGGCTCTACCGGATGACCGATGGCGAGATCAGCCGCGTGATGGCCCTTGGGCCCGCCGCGCCAAGGGAATTCGAGGAAACCGTCGCCTCGGGCGATCTGCTGGCGCCGCTTGCGGAAAAGACGCGCGGGGCAGTGCTGAATCTGTCGCAGGGCATCCCCGATCTGCGCGCGGTGCGCGAGGGACGGCAGGCCCATGGAAAGGGGATTTCGCGCAACTGGATCGCAATCACGCCACGCGGTGCCACGTCGACCACGGGCATGACCCACCGGCCGCTGCTGCCGGGCTGGGCATGGCTTGTGCTGGTCGCCGGGCTGGCGCTAGCCGGCTGGCTGGCCGAGGGGCGCTCGCTGCGTCTGCGGCGGGGCTAGGGACGGCAAACTTGCCAATTCCGCGCCTGATTGCTAGGCAATCGCGGAAAGACTTGCAAAGGACCGAACCGCTCATGGCCGCCGACGAGACCACCTATATCCCGCCGACCGAAGTCGATCTGGCCACGATCAAGCGCATTTTGCCGCATCGCTACCCGTTCCTGCTGGTCGATAAGGTGCGCGACATCGTGCCAATGAAAAGCTGCGTCGGGGTCAAGAACGTGACCTCGAACGAGCCCCATTTCGAGGGCCATTTCCCGCAGGAGCCCGTCATGCCGGGCGTGCTGATCATCGAGGCCATGGCCCAGGCCGCCGCCGTTCTGGTCGGTGTCAGCCTCGATCTGGCCGACAAGGGCATGGGCACCTATTTCATGTCCATCGACAAATGCCGTTTCCGCAACAAGGTCGTGCCGGGCGATGTGCTGGAACTGCACATGACCACGCTGCGCGGCGGCGGCAAGGTCTGGAAATTCGAAGGCCGCGCCATGGTCAACGGCGTTCTTGCCGCCGAGGCCGAGGTCATGGCCATGCTGAACCGTGGTGACAATGGCTGAGACCCTGATCCATCCCTCGGCCGTCGTGGACCCCGCCGCCAGGATCGGCGCGGGCTGCGAGATCGGGCCGTTCTGCGTCGTCGGTCCCGAGGTCACCCTCGGGGCGGGCGTGGTGCTGAAATCCCATGTCGTCGTCACAGGCGAGACCGAGATCGGCGAGGAGACGCAGATTTTCTCCTTCGCCTCGATTGGCGAAGTGCCGCAGGACCGCAAGTTCAAGGGCGAGCGCAGCCGACTGGTGATCGGCGCGCGCAATCGCATCCGCGAACATGTGACGATGAATCCCGGCACCGAAGGCGGCGGCGGCATCACCCGCGTCGGCGATGACGGGCTGTTCCTCGCGGGCAGCCATGTCGCGCATGATTGTCAGGTCGGCAATCGCGTCACCATCGTGAACCATGCCGCTCTGGCCGGCCATTGCGTCGTCGAGGATGACGTGACCATCGGCGGGCTTGCCGGTGTTCATCAATTCGTCCGCATCGGGCGCGGCGCCATGATTGGCGCGCTGACCATGGTGACGGCGGATGTGATCCCCTTTGGTCTGGTGCAGGGTCCGCGCGGGCAGCTTGACGGGCTGAATTTCGTCGGGCTGAAGCGCCGCGGTGCCTCGCGCGAGGAATTGCACGCGCTGCGCCATATGCTCTCGCGTCTGGGCGAGGGCAGCTTTCGCGACGCCGCCCGCCAGATGGCCGAGGAGGAAACCGATCCGATGGTGCGCGAAGTGCTGGACTTTATCCTTGGTCCCTCGGACCGCAACTTTTTGGCCCCCCGTTCATGAGCCGCATCGCATTGATCGCGGGCGAGGGGCGTCTGGCCTCGGCCGTCGCCGCAGCACTGGACGCGCCGCTCATCTATGCGCTGGATCACCTGAACCCCGAGGTCGAGGCCCGGCCCTTCCGGCTGGAACGCCTTGTCCCTTTCCTTGAGGAATTGACCGATCAGGGCGTGACGCAGGCGGTTTTCGCGGGCGCGATCCGGCGTCCCCGGATCGAGCCCGACCTGTTTGATCCCCGCACAATGGCCATCGTGCCGCGCATCCTGATGGGGATGCAATCGGGCGATGACGCAGCCTTGCGCGCGGTTCTGGACGTGTTCGAAGAGGCGGGCATCCATATCGTCTCGGTCGATGAGGTACTGCCGGAGCTGGTCCCCTCCGAGGGCGTGCTGGCAGGCGAGCCCGGCCCGCGCGACCAGAAGGACGCCGCCCGCGCCGCCGAGATCGTGCGCGGCATCGGTCCTCTGGATGTGGGGCAGGGGGCCGTGGTGGCGCAGGGGCTTTGCCTTGCCGTCGAGGCGCTGCCGGGCACCCAGGCTATGCTGGAATTCGCGGCGCTTCATGCCGGGCTGAAGCCGGATCCGAACGGGGCCAAAGGCGTTCTCTACAAGGCGCCGAAACCCGGTCAGGACCGTCGCATCGACCTGCCGACCATCGGTCCCGATACCGTGCGACAGGCCGCCGCCGCGGGGCTTGGCGGCATCGCATGGGAGGCGGGCAGCGCGATCCTGCTGGAACGCGAGGCGGCTATCGCCGCCGCCAAGGAAGCCGGGCTGTTTCTCTGGTCCCGGGCATGACGGCTGGCCGCGGCACTGTCCGCGGCCCGCATGAGACGGCCAGTGGGGCAGGGTGATGAAGTTCTTTGTGATCGCGGGCGAGCCTTCGGGCGACAATCTGGGCGGGCCATTGATGGACGGGCTGAAACGCTTGGACCCGGCGGCCGAGTTCCTTGGCGTCGGCGGCCCGGCCATGGCGGGCGAGGGCCTCGAAAGCCTTTTCCCGATGGAAGAACTTTCGGTCATGGGCATCGTCGAGGTGCTGCCGAAATACCGCCAGCTCAAGGCCCGGATCAGCCAGACGGCGCTGGCCGTCGCCGAGGCCCGGCCCGATGTGCTGATCACCATCGACAGCCCGGATTTCTGCCTGCGCGTCGCGCGCGAGGCCCGCGCCCTGATGCCGGATCTGCGCACGATCCATTACGTCGCACCCTCGGTCTGGGCCTGGCGCTCGGGCCGGGCCCAGAAAATGGCCAAGGTCATCGACCATGTGCTGGCGATCCTGCCCTTTGAGCCGCCCTATATGCAGGCCGCGGGCATGAGTTGCGATTTCGTCGGTCATCCGATTGCCACCGCCCCCCTCGCCGATAAGGCGCAGGGCGCGGCATTCCGCGAGGCGCATGGCATCGCGCCGGACGCGCCCTTGATCCTTTGCCTGCCCGGCTCGCGCCGGGGCGAGGTCTCGCGCCTCGGACCACGTTTCGACGAGGCGCTGATGCAGCTGCGTGACCGCGTGCCCGAAATCCGCGTGGTGATCCCCACGGTGCGCGGCGTCGCGGGGCTGGTCCATGACATGACGCGGCGCTGGCCCACCGCCCCCATCGTCGTCGAGAATGCCGATGAGCGGCGCGCCGCCTTTGCCGCGGCCGATCTGGCGCTGGCGGCCTCGGGGACGGTCAGCCTTGATCTGGCTGCAAATGACGTGCCGATGGTGATCGGATATGACGTCGCGCCGCTGAGCCGGGCGCTGATCGGATTGCTGCTCAAGACCGATACGGTGACGCTGGTGAACCTCGTCAGCGAAAGCCGCGTCGTGCCCGAATTCCTTGGCCGCAAATGCCAACCCGGGCCGATGTCCAAGGCGCTCTACGACCTGATCGAAAACCCCAAGGCCCGCGCCGCGCAGCACGACGCCATGACGCTGACGATGGAGCGGCTGGGCCGCGGCGGCGAGGCTCCGGGGATGCGCGCGGCCCGCTCGGTCATGGCGGCGATGGGTGCCGAGCGGCGGGCGGGATGATCCCGGCCGCACGGCGATGCCACAGCGGCATCGTGCCCGATCCGGCGCGCCACGCGCTTTTCTTGGCTGCGTCTTGTCATCTCTGACGAAATCGCATCATCCTTGCAGCCAGTCATGAGGAAAGCGGAGGTCGCCCAAGGGCGGTGATGTGATCGGATGCAGGTCTTGGTCGAGGATGAAAATTGCCTGGTCACCGCCGATATGTCCCGCATCGCCGAGGCTGAAAAGGTCATCGTCAGCTTTACCGGCGTCGGGCATGGCATGGGCGGGATCGACGTCCAGCAGGTCGAGTTTGCCGGATCCGCCTCGCGCCATGGGGTTCTCGTATCGGTCATCGACCGCAAGCGAAGCTGGGGAAACGGTCTCGATCTGCCCGGCATCGTGGCGCGGATCACCGCTCTGGCTGCGGGACGGCCCATTCTGACGCTTGGCAACAGCATGGGCGGGTTTCTGGCCATTCTCTTCAGCACGCCCCTGAATGCCGAAAGATGTGTGGCGATCGCCGCGCAATATTCCGTCTCGCCCGCGGTCCTGCCGGATGAGCGGCGATGGCGCAGCTATCGTCGCGCGATCACGGTCTGGCAGCATCCGAGCCTCGACGGGGCCTTCAATCCGCATACGCTTTACACCACCTTGAACGGAGGATTCCCGCAGGACCGCCGCCATTGGCGACGATTTCCCGATCTCGAGAATGCGCGGCACTATGTCCTGAAGGGCGTGAAGCACAATGTTGCGCCGCATCTCAAGGACAAGGGCCAATTGTCTGCGGTTCTTGACCATGCCCTTGCCGGTCCCTGGAATGAGGATCTCATTTCCGGCGGGTATCTGTCGGTCCCGGCGCGGCGTCATCTCGCCAGAGCGTGATGCGCGCGTCCCGGCGGAGGGGGCGGCGGCGAGGTCTTGGCCCCGCGCGCCGCCAGTGGTGCAGGTGTCAGGCTCAGTTCTGAGCGGCGACCACGATGATCTCGACCTTGTAATCGGGGGTCGCCAGCGCCGATTCGCCGGTGGCGCGGGCGGGGGCATGACCGGCCGGGACCCAGGCGTCCCAGACCGCGTTCATCTCGGCGAAATCGGACATGTCGGCCATCCAGATCTGGGCCGAGAGGATGCGGGTCTTGTCCGTTCCGCATTCGGCGAGCAGGCGGTCGATCTGGGCCAGAACTTCAACGGTCTGGTTGGTCACGCTGTCGCCGGGCTTGCCGACCTGGCCTGCCAGATAGACGGTGCCGTTATGAATGACGGCCTGGCTCATGCGGGCGCCGGTCTCGATGCGGGTGATGTCGGACATGGGGCTTCCTTTCATTTGGTTCCGGCTAGAATTGCCGGCAGATAGCCGGACCGTCATGCCAAAGCTGCGCGGCACGATCAATCCCAAGCCTCATCGCGATCAAGCCGTTGATATCCGGAAGAACTGACGGCATCGTCGCCACGGGGCATCGCATCAGGTGCCGCCCCGCAAGATCGGGCCGCGTCGCAAGCCGAGGGATGAGCATGGATGTCGTTGGAATTTGCAGGTTTTCCCTGCTCGGGCGCGGCGACTGGAAGGCGTTTCGCGGCATTTCGGACGAAGAGGCCGAACGGGTCTATGCCAAACAGGCCGAGTTGCTGTTCAGGCCCGAGCGGCTTGAAGCCCGGTTGGCGACATTCGAGCATCTGACGCTGGCTTCGATGGCCGGTCAGTCGGATCCGAATTTTCATTTCCTCGTCCTGGCCTCGGAACTCATGCCGGCAGGCTATCGAGAGCGGCTCAGTGCCATCTGTGCCCCGCATCCGCAGGTTTCGCTGCGGTTCTTTCCGATCATCAACACCGCCAAGGCGCAGGAGCGGCTTTTTCAGGAACTTGGCCTGACATACGATCAGGCATTGCAGTTCCGGCTGGATGACGATGATTGTGTGTCCTTCGACTATGTCGAAAAGATGCGCCAGTTCAGCGAGGCTCTGGCCCCTCTGGATCAGCCTTTTTCGCTGAGCTTCAGCAATGTGCTGTTCGTGCAGACGGGTGACGCGGGCGGCAGCGCATTCCTGAAGCGGCTGCCATTCATGAGCGCGGGTCCGGCCTTGCGTCACAGTGAATCGATCTTCCGGTTCGGGCATCTGTCGCTGGGACGGCGCTTTGCCTCGCTCGTCATTCCCGGTGGCTGCGCGCTTGTGACCAAGCATGACGGCAATGACAGCATGTTCCGGCCCGGCCAGCGCGGCATGAGCAAGCTTTCGCCGCGCCAGCGCGACGATCTGCTGGAGCGCTTTTTTCCGTTCCTGTCGGATCAGGCAAAGGATCTTGCCGGGTTCATGTGAGCCGGCGGCACGAGGCAAGATGATCGCCACCCATGCCGGAACCCGCCACCGGATGTGCCGGATCGGGTGTGTGACAAGTGGCAAAGGTTCCGGAGTTGGTAGGCGCGGAGGGATTTGAACCCCCAACCAAGGCGTTATGAGCGCCCTGCTCTGACCGTTGAGCTACGCGCCCCCGTCCGTGACCTAAACCGGCAGGGGTCGGCAGGTCAAGCGCCGAGCGACGCAGGCGCTCGATGCAGATGCGGGCTTGCAGCGCGCGGGCGCTCCGGGCCGTAGTTCCGGCACTTCACTGCCAGCATCGGTCCGCTTTCGCGGATCCATCGGCAGTTAGATCGTGAGGCAGCTGGGGGCGATCGATCTCAAATCCTCGGGCAGGTTGGGCCTGGCCGCGATCGTCATAAGGCGCGATGAGAGCGATGAAACCGCGCCCGTATTGTCCTGCGCCAAAGCGACAAAGGGATCAGAAAGGAACAATTTCCGCCGGCCGGCGTCTATCGCCATGCGGCGACTGGCAATGCGCCTGACAGGCAGAAAAGATCTAAATATCAAGGGGATGATCTGGTGCGCCTAGAGGGAAAAGATTGGAACACCCTCTTTGACACTCTGCAAGAGTGGGAAGCACATCTCGCACAGTATGATCTGAACGATCTGCGGTGCGAAAATGACGAAATCGCGCCATAATTTCAATCCGATAGCCAAGGGCAAGACCCCGCCGCCGTTCTCGTTGCGGCTCAGCTTCGAGGAACGGGCGAAGCTGGAAGAGGCTGCCAACGGCGTGCCGCTGGGCGCGTATATCAAAGCCAAGCTGTTCGAGGGTGATCTGCCGAAGGTGCGGCGGCGTGGTGCGAAGCCGCTGGCCGACCATCAGGCGCTGGCGAGGGTGCTGGCCGCGCTTGGTGGGTCGCGGCTCTCGCAGAACCTCAACCAGTTGGCGCGGGCGGTGAATACCGGCACGCTGCCTGTGCATCCCGAGACCGAAGAGGAAATCAAACAGGCTTGCCAGGAAGTCATGGCGATCCGCGCCGAGTTGCTGCGTGCGCTCGGCATGGATGGAGGCGCGCCATGATCCTGAAAGGCAATGAACGCGGGAACGGGCGCGAACTGGCAAACCATCTGATGCGCGGGAGCGAGAACGAGCATATCGAGCTTCATGATCTGCGTGGCTTCGCTGCGGACGATCTGTTTGGCGCGATGCACGAAAGCGAGGCTATCGCCAAGGGCACGCGCTGCCAGAAACATCTGTTCTCGCTCTCGCTCAGCCCGCCCCAGCATGAAGATGTGCCGGTCGAAGCGTTCGAGCAGGCCATCGGCAGGATCGAGCAGCAACTCGGCCTGGAAGGCCAGCCCCGCGCAATAGTCTTTCACGAGAAGGAAGGCCGCCGCCATGCTCATGCCGTCTGGAGCCGGATTGACGGCGAGGAGATGAAGGCCATCAACTTGCCTTTCTACAAACGCGCGCTGAACGGCATCGCGCGCGACCTCTACCTTGAGCATGGCTGGGAAATGCCCAAGGGCTTCCGCGATCAGCGCCAGCGCGATCCGTTCAGCTTCACCCGCGAGGAATGGCAACAGGCCAAACGCACGCACCAAGACCCGAAGGCCATCAAGCAGACATTGCAGGAATGCTGGAACGGTTCCGACAATCGCGCAGCGTTTGAGGCGGCGCTGCGCGAACGCGGCTATTTCCTCGCTCGCGGTGACAAGCGCGGTTACGTCGCTGTGGATTGGCGCGGTGAGATTTATTCGCTTAGCCGCAGCGTTGGCGCGAAGGCGAAAGAGCTCAAAGAGCGGCTGGGGGATGCGCGGGAGTTGCCGTCGCTCGATGAGGCCAAGGCGCGGATCGCGGAGAAACTGACGCCCAAGCTGCAGGCATGGATGCAGGAAGAACAGGCTAGAGCCGAGAAGGCTGGCCTGGCCGCGCAGTTCCAGCGCGAGCAAATGGTACAGCGCCACCGGCAAGTGCGGGACGGGCTCAAGACCCAGCAACAAGAGCGCTGGCTGGATGAGGAACGCAAATGGGCGGCGCGCACGCCACGCGGCCTGAAAGGCCTTTGGGGCTGGATCACCGGCAAGAACCGCAAGATCAGGCAGGAAAACGAGACCGAGATCGCCAGAGCGCAGGCGCGCGACCGCGCCGAAAAGCAAACGGTGATCGAACGCCAGCTGTCCACTTAACCTTCTTTCCGTGCTATTTTCGGGAAGGAGGAACAGCCGATGGGACAGTCATCGACAGTGAAGAGGGGACCGCCGCGTGATGCCGCGAGCAAGGTCGCGCAGCAGCG
>NZ_SDEB01000036.1 GCF_004522175.1 Paracoccus ravus
CCCGGGGCAGCCGGTCCGGGCTGCGATGGCGGAGGTCTCCGCCCTGCCCGGCTGCCCGCCAATGCCGCGCACGGTGACATTTCTGAATGGCCAGAACTGGGACAGTTCTGAATGGTTGCTACACTCTGCCGAGGGCCCACGCCCCGAGCCGGTCACGTTAACCATTTATTGAGCATATGGCCTCTAGTCTGGACGGGTCATTGTCGGAAGGTTGCCGATGCTCGCGCAATTTCTCATCTCGCTGGTGGCCGCAGGTCTGGCCGTGGCCCTCGCCCTCGCGGCGGGTTGGCTCAGGCGGAACGCACCCCGTCCGCCGCTGGAGCGAGAGATCGAGCCGATCGTGTTTCTGTTCCGCGACCGTGTTCTGCTGGATGCGACCCGGCCCGCGCAAAGCCTGATCGCCGCCCTGCCCGGGCAAGGTGACTGGCAGCGGCTGACGGGTTGGCTCGCCACATGCCTGCCGGATGGCGCTGAGGCGCTCGCGGCCTTGGACGAGGCGCGTCGATTGGAATTGACGGGGGATTGCGGCCTGCGCATTCTGACCGAGCATCTCGACGACCGGCATCTGCGCGTGACCTTGCAGGATCGCAAGGCCGAGAATGCGGGGATCGTGGTCGATTCCCTGACGCTGGGCGTCATGGAGCGCGAGATCGACCTGCTGCGCAACGCGATGGATGCCTCGCCGATGCTGGCATGGCGACAGGATGGGCAAGGCAATGTGACATGGTCCAACGCGGCCTATCTGCAGCTCGCCGAAGAAAGCATCGAAGACAACACGATCTGGCCCTTGCCTCGGTTGCTCGACCTGCCCGATGCCACGACCCCGCCCGGACCACTTGGCAATTCTCGGCGCGTGCAGATGCCCGGTGACCGGTTGAACAGGTGGTTCGACTGCTATGCCCATGCGCATGGGGATGAAAGCATCGCGATTGCCCTGCCCGCCGATGCGGCCGTGCGGGCAGAACGCAGTCTGCGCGAATTCGTTCAGACGCTGACCAAGACCTTCGCCGATCTGCCGATCGGGCTGGCGATATTCGATCGCGACCGCAATCTGCAACTCTTCAATCCGGCGCTGATCGACCTCACGGGGCTCTCGACCGGGTTTCTCATCGCGCGTCCGACGCTTTACGCCTTTCTTGACCGGCTGCGCGAGGCGCGAATGGTTCCCGAACCCAGGGACTATCGCAGCTGGCGTCAGCAGATCAGTTCGCTCGAGGCCGCTGCCGCCTCGGGGCGCCATGTCGAGGTCTGGTCCCTGCCCGGGGGGCAGACCTATCGGGTGACGGGCCGGCCGCACCCGGACGGCGCCGTGGCTTTCCTGTTCGAGGACATCACCTCGGAAATCTCTCTGACGCGCAAATTCCGTGCCGAACTGTCATTGGGGGCAGAGGTTCTGAACGCGCTTGACGACGCGGTCGCGGTTTTCGCTCCGACCGGCGAGGCGCTGACATCGAACCGCCGTTACGCCGCGCTATGGGGCGATCCTGCCGCAAATATTGACGGCCATGCCGCGCGATTCCGTGAGGTCTGTGGCGATGGTCCGGGGCTCGCGGCGCTCTGCCAGGCTATGCATGAGCCGCGACCGGCAGGCGAATTGCGGGGGGCCGTGATGGGGCCGGAAGCTGGACTTTTGTCATGGGAGATCCGGATCCTTTCAGGAGGACGTTTCATGCTGTGTTTCCAGGCCCCGCTTGCCGTTTCCGCCCCTAACTCGCCGTCGCTTCGATCCGCGCAGATCGGTCCGCTGGACCTGCAACAGGACATTTCGGCCTGACGACTTGCGCGTGGCCCTGCGAACATGTTTTCTGGTTGCGAAACGTGCAGGAGCAGTGATGAGCGTCGAAACGTCGATCGGTCGGTTGGGGGAATGCCGCGTTCTCTTCGTGATGGCGGTCGATGCGGAATATGGACCGGAACTGCGCCGACGGATCACGCCCTTGATGACCGGTGTCGGTCCGGTCGAAGCCGCAGTCGTGCTGACGGCCGCGCTGGCCCGTCTTGGGGCTGATCTGCCGGATCTGGTCGTGTCGCTGGGTTCGGCAGGCTCTCGCCGGTTGGAAGAGGGGCGGGTCTATCAGGTCTCAGAGGTGGAATATCGCGACATGGATGCCACGGCGCTCGGCTTTGCCAAGGGCGTCACGCCGTTTTCCACCCTGCCCGCAAAGATCCCGATGCCGGTCCAGATGCCGGATTTTCCCGCCGCGAGCCTTGCGACCGGAGCGAGCATCGTCTCGGGCAGCGCATATGACGCCATTCAGGCCGAGATGGTCGATATGGAAACCTTTGCTGTCCTGCGCGCCTGCCAGGAATTCGGCCTGCCTCTGGTCGGTTTGCGCGGCATATCGGACGGTGCGCGCGAGGTCGCAAGGCTTCAGGACTGGACCGAGTATCTTGACGTCGTGGATCGCAACCTGGCGCAGGCGATCGACCGGCTTGGGGCATCTCTCGCCGCGGGAATTCCCACTCTGATGCAGAGCTAAGGCGCGGCGTCCGGCATCCGCCGGGCCTTGGCCAAACGAAAAATGCCGCCCCGCTTTGCGGAACGGCATCCATCAAATCAGCTTCGGAACGCGGATATGCTGTCCCTGCGCTTGCTGTCTCAGCCCTTTTTCAGGCAGCGATTACCAAGAAGCTCGGCGATCTGCACGGCGTTCAGCGCCGCGCCCTTGCGCAGATTGTCCGAGACGCACCACAGATTCAGGCCGTTCTCGATCGTGACATCCTGACGGATGCGCGAGACGAAAGTGGCGAAATCGCCGACGCATTCGACCGGAGTGGCGTAGCCGCCCGGCTCGCGCTTGTCGATGACCAGAACGCCGGGCGATTCGCGCAGAATGTCGCGGGCCTCGTCCTCGTCGAGGAAGTCCTCGAACTCGACATTGATCGATTCCGAGTGACCGACAAAGACCGGAACGCGGACGCAGGTCGCGGTGACCTTGATCGACGGATCCATGATCTTCTTGGTCTCGGCCGCCATTTTCCACTCTTCCTTGGTGTCGCCACTGTCAAGAAAGACGTCGATCTGCGGGATCACGTTGAAGGCGATCTGCTTTTGGAATTTCTTCGGCGCGACCTCTTGGCCCGGAACGTAAAGCCCCTTGGTCTGGTCCCAAAGCTCGTCGATGCCCTCTTTGCCAGCGCCCGAAACCGACTGATAGGTCGAGACGACGACGCGCTTGATGCGGGCGCGGTCATGCAGCGGCTTCAGCGCGACGACCATCTGCGCAGTCGAGCAGTTCGGGTTCGCGATGATCATTTTGTTGCGGTATTCCTCGACCGCATCCGGGTTCACTTCCGGCACGACCAGAGGAATTTGCGGGTCGTAGCGATAAAGCGACGAGTTATCGATGACGACGCAGCCCTGCGACGCCGCGATCGGCGCATAGGTCTTGGTCGCATCCGAGCCGATCGCGAACAGCGCGATGTCATAGCCGGTGAAGTCGAAACCCTCGATGTCCTTGGTCTTCAGTGTCTTGTCGCCATAGCTGACCTCAGTGCCAATGCTCCGGCGCGAAGCCAGAGCAACAACCTCATCGGCAGGGAACTCGCGCTCGGCGAGTATGTTCAGCATTTCACGGCCCACGTTCCCCGTGGCGCCGGCGACAACGACCTTGTAGCCCATCTGGGGGTCTCCTCATGTAAAGACGACGCGATATAGGTCACTTACGCGGAAAACGGAAGGTCTTTCAGTGGGCTAATCAGCGAATATGACGGATACGTTTGTCATTTTTCAGGAGATTTGCCACAAAATCTGCCTCTTTGACGAAGTCATGCGGCACTTTGCCCGCCGTGCGACTGCCCGAAAGGGAAAGCGAGGCAAAGAAATCAAAGCCATAAAGGTTCAAGCCTGCCATGGGCGAACGCGCGATCAGGTCGATCATCATTGCGCCGGTGGTCGGAGGCGCGCCGAATTGCGCTTTCAGCGCGGTGAAATCGCCCAAAGGATGCAGGTAAAAGCCGGGGCTGGTGGCCGAGGCCCAATCGAGGCGCTTGCGCTTATGGGACATCCAAAGAATGCGCTCCGGCTTGATGCGGGCGCGGTCGGCATCGGTCAGGCGCGTGGCCAGCGCCAGCCAGTCGGTGCGCGTGCCATGGCTTTCGGGGCTGGGCATCGGGGCGCGATTGATGCGGATCACCAGATCGGCAGCATCGATGTCGCTGCCGTGCCGCCCCTCGGCCAGCGCGCGGGCATTGCCGATCAGCGCGACACGCTTGCCCGCCAGATCCGCCATTAGCGCCAGTTGCGGAATCGAGAGCCGCTGCAAGGCCCCCTCATCGCGCAGGGTCCGGGCGATCATGAAGCCCAGCCGGTTCATGCCAGCAGCTTTCGATAGACCTCGACAATGGCGCGGGCCTCGCCCTCGATCGCGTGATTGGTGGCGACATGAAGCCGCGCCGCCTGCCTCGCCGCCTCGCGCATGGCATCGTCATCGAGCCAGCGTTCCAGCGCCTCGGTCAGGGCGTCTGCATCCTCGCGCGCAACAAGGCTGCCGGTCTCTCCCTCGCGGATCAGGGTCTCGAAGGCGCCGACGCGGGTGGCGACAACCGGCACGCCGCAGGCCATGGCTTCGAGCGGCGTCAGGCCGAAACCCTCCCAACGGGCCGGGGCTGCGAAAAGGTCGATGGCTTGGTAGTTCTGGACCACCTGCTCCCATGGCACTTCGCCGAGAAACTGGATGCGGTCGGACAGGCCCGCCGCCTCGATCCGGGCCTTCAGATCGTCGGTGAATTTCTGGTTATCTGCGGTGACGCGGCCGGTGAAGATCAGCCGCGCGCGGGGCCGGGTGGGGAAAAGGCGCAAAGCCGCCTCGACCAGCAGATCGACGCCTTTCTGAGCGCGGATGCGGCCAAAGCAACCGATCACGATGTCATCGGGCGCAAAGCCAAGTTCCGCGCGCAGTTCCTCGCGCCGGGGTGAAGGGTGGAAGACCGACAGATCGACGCCATGCAGGATGACCTTGGCCGGACGCTCCAGATAGCTTGCGGCCTGCGGCGAGGTTGCGATCAGCGCATCCTGTTGCCGGATCAGCCAGCGGGTGAAGCCGGTATGGGCGCGCTGCGCCGCCGAGGTGAAGAGCAGCCGATAGCGGCGGCGCAGGACATGGCGCAGGATCAGGCCCAGTGCCATTTCCGTATTGCGCCGTGCGTGCCAGACCCGCCAGCGATCACGCGGCAGGGTCGCAGCACGGCTTAGCGGGATATGCGGCAACTCGGGCGGCAAGCCCGGTCCGGTTGTGGTGATGCCGATCATCTTCGCTTGCACCGGGATCAGCCGCACGACAGTCGCGGTCACGCCGGAAAGGCGGCGCTTCAGATTCGGGGCGACGACGTCGATATCATGCATGGCGATCCTCTGGACTGAACAGATAGATAAGCAATCCGATCGCCAGAGGTATCAGGAAGAAGAGGAAAATGTAACTGTAAGCGCCCGCGACCTCGTGACGCTCGGAGGCGGCCAGATAGACCGGCCGCGACAGGAACTGCATCACGCCCACGCCCGCGATCGAGATCATGTTGAGAAAGGTGATGCCGCGCCCGACAAGATGCGGCGGCAGGAAGGCGCGCCCGTGCGACATGATCAGCGAATAGGAACTGTCCGAGATGCAGACCATGACCAGCAGCACCGCCGAAAGCCCGAGGCTTGCCCCCGGAGCAATGGCGAGTGTCGCCAGAACCGCGCAAAGCAGCGCGTTATTCACGACCGAGATCCGCTTGTCCGAGCCGAGGAACCGTTTGAAGTGGCCGACCGAAAGGTTTGCCGTGACCATCGCGAGGCCCATGCCCAGCGTGACCCAGCCGATCAGGTAGTCGCTCGCGCCAAAGACTTGCGACAGATAGGGTCCGGCCCAAAGCCCGCGAATACAGGCCGAGGCCGCATAGGTGACACTGAGCAGCGGCAGGATCAGGCGCAATTCGCGCACGGCAAATAGGTCGCGCAGCCGCGCTGGGGCCAGTTTGCCGCCGGGATGGGCCGGGTTTTTCACGCAGGCAAAGACAGTCAGCGCCACCGCCAGCGTGACGATGGTCAGGCCAACCAGCGTCTCGCGCCAGCCCATCTGGTTGACGACCCAGACCAAGGGCGCGGCCCCCAGCATATTGCCCAGCGAGCCAAGGCCCACGACCGCGCCGCCAGCCGCGCTCATCGAGGCGGGGGGCAGGGTCCGGGCGAAGATGAAGAAACTGCCCATCATCACTGGCGCGCAGCCCACGCCCAGGAGCGCCATCGCGATATGGATATGCCAAGGCGCGGAGGCCAGCGCGAAGACCAGCGCCCCGCCTGCCCCGCCAAGTCCCAGCAGAAAGGCCACGGTCTCGCGCGGGCCGAAGCGGTCCAGCGCCCAGCCGACGGGAAGCTGCATGGCGGCAAAGGCGATGTACCAGAGCCCCGATGACAGCGCGAGATCCTCGGGACCCGCGCCCAACTCGGCCTTCAGCGTCGGCGTCAGGACGGCCAGAAAGGCGCGGTAGAACTGGCTGAGCGTATAGCCCAGGACAAGGGACAGAAGTCCCGGCGACATGATCCAGCGCATTTCTCTCCCCCTCGCACTCGCGGCGGCAAGCTGCGTCAGGCGGGGGGAAAGCGCAAGGCGTGACGGTCAGGCCGTGGCGAGGCGCGCGGGGGCCTCGCGCACCGGCAGGTGGATGATCGCGCTGAAGGCGCCGACGCCGACGCCGACCCACCAGACCAGCGTGTAGTCGCCATAGGCGTCATACATCTTGCCGCCCAGCCAGACGCCGAGGAAGGACCCCAGCTGGTGGCTCAGGAAGACAAAGCCGTAAAGCGTGCCCATGTAGCGCAGCCCATAGATATGGGCGACCAGTCCCGAGGTCAGCGGCACGGTGGCAAGCCACAGCCCGCCCATTACCAGCGAGAAGATGATGACGCTGGTCGGCGTGATCGGCATCAGGATGAAGGCCGCCGCCGCGATGGTGCGTAGCGTATAAATCCCCGCGAGCAGGTATTTCTTGGTGTAGCGCTTGCCGAGCCAGCCGGCAAAGATCGCCCCCGCGATATTCGCGAGACCGATCAGCGAGATGGCCACCGCCCCCAGCGCCGAGGTGGTGGTGATGCCGAGGCTCGCCAGCGTGCCCATCGGATTGATCGGACCGCACATCTCGGTGATCATCGCCGGGAAATGCGCGGTGATGAAGGCAAGCTGATAGCCGCAGGAAAAGAACCCCGCGAAGATCATCAGATAGGATGGGTCGGTGAAGGCGCGTTTCAACACGCTGCCCAGGCTTTCCTCAAGCTCGTGCCTGCTGGCGGGCTTGCCGCCGCCCAGCATGGGCAGGAAGAGCAGGCAGGTCAGAACGATGATCCCGAAGATGATGAAGACCGTCTGCCACGGGTAGAAGGCCAGAAGCCCCTCGGCCAGCGGCGCGCCAAAGACCTGACCGGCCGAGCCCGCAGCAGTCGCGAGACCAAGGGCGAGGCTGCGGTTCTCGTCGCTGGCCGCGCGGCCGATGACGGCAAGGATCACGCCGAAGCCGGTCCCGGCGACGCCAAAACCGACGATGATCTCAAGGAGCTGCATCGCCTCGGGCGTGGTCGCAAAGGCCGTCAGGATCAGCCCCGCCGAATAGAGGAACGCGCCGATGATGATCGACCAGCGATCGCCCCAGCGCTCACCCAAGGCACCGAAGATCGGCTGGCCGATGCCCCAGGCGAGGTTCTGGATCGCGATGGCGAGGCTGAACTCGGCGCGGGGCCAGCCGAATTCCTGCGCGATGGGGATCTGGAACACCCCGAAACTGGCCCGAAGGGCGAAGTTGATCAGCAGGATCAGCGACCCGCCGATCAGGACGGGCGTGAAGAGCGATGCGCGGGATGCAGATGTCGCAGGTGTCATGGGGGCCCATCCTTGGTATGGTAGCGCAATTCCTGCGCCCCTCGGGGGCCGAGGTCAATGCCCTGTGCAGGCCTCAGGCGCGGCGCGTCAGATGCGCGGCGGCGGACAGCCCGGCCAGCCGCCCCGAGGCGAGGCAGGCGGTCAGGAGGTAGCCGCCCGTCGGGGCCTCCCAGTCCAGCATCTCGCCGGCGGCGAAGACGCCCGGCATCCGGCGCAATTCCAGCCCTGTGGTCAGGCTCGCCGCCGTGATCCCGCCGGCCGAGGAGATCGCGCGCTCCAGCCCCATGGCCCTGTCATGGCGCAAAGGCAGGGCTTTCGCCCGCGCCGCAAGCGCGCCGGGCCCGTTTGGCAGCGGCCTGCCCCATTCCATCAGAAGCGCGGAGCGCAGCGGATCGCCCAAGACGCGGCGCAGCCGGTTCCCGATCGACTGCTTCGCCCCGCCTTGCGTAAATCGCCTTGCGAGTTCGTCCTGCGTCAGGTCGGGGGCCAGATCGACCGTCGCCTCGGCCCCGTCGCGGATCGCGGCGCAGACCTCATAGACCCCGCCGCCCTCGATCCCTTTCGCCGTTACGACCCATTCTCCTCGGCTGGCAAGCGCCCCGGCCCTCAGCGCGACGCCCTTCACGGCCTGCCCGAAATGGCGCTCCATTGCCGGAGACCATTTCACGTGAAACCCCATATTTGCGGGTCGGAACGGCGCGATTTCAACGCCCTGAGCCGAAAGCCACGGCAGCCATGCCGCATTCGAGCCGAGCCTCGGCCAACTTGCCCCGCCCAAGCCAAGCACGACCGCATCCGCATGGACAAGCCGCGTACCGTCGCTTGTAGCGAAACGCCAAGCCGCACCTTCGAACCCGTCCCAGCGCCAGCGGGTGCGCATTTCGACGCCCAGCCCGGCGAGACGTGCAAGCCAGGCCCTGAGCAGCGGCGATCCCTTCATGCCGACCGGAAAGACCCGCCCCGTGCTTCCGGTAAAGAGGTCGACTCCGAGGCCCCGCGCCCATGCCATCACTTCGTCAGGACCGAATTCCGTCGTGCCCAGATGATCCGGGGACTGGGATACAGGCCCGGCGAGGCGGGCGACAAAATCGTCGGGCGGCTCTTCCTTGGTGAGGTTCAGCCCGGACTTCCCGGCCATCAGGAATTTCCGCGCGGGCGTCGGCATGGCCTCGGCGACGATGACCGTCGCCCCCTGCCCGGCCAGCATCTCGGCGGCCATCAGCCCGGCGGGTCCGGCGCCGATCACCAGCGCCTCGACCCGCTCGACCGCGCTCATCGGCTGCCCCGGGGCATCATGCAAAGCCGCAGCAACATTCGCTCCATCACCGCCATGGTCGGGGCCTTGGAGGCAGAGCGCAGCACCAGATCGGTGTCGATCAACTGATGGATCGCGTCCTCGAGCGCGCGCATCCCCCAGTCCTGCGCCTGCCGGATCATCCGGTCGCGGCGCGGGCCAAAGACCGGAGGGCGCAGCCGCCCGATCCCCGCGCCCGGTCCGCCGGGGTCCGAGGCCGCCGCATGGAGCGCCCGGAAATGCCGCAGGGCCGCGATGCAGATCGTGACGGGTGCGATGCCCTGCCCTTCGATCCGACGCATCAGCGCGCCGAATTCCTTGGCGCGTCGCTCGGCCACGCAATCGACAAGATCATCGACCTCGGCCTCGATCGTCGCAGGCGCGAGCAGCGCGATCTCGGCGGGGGTCAGGGGCGCATCATCGCCATGTTTGTAAAGGCCGAGCTTCTCGACGGTCTGGCGGAAATCGCCGGGATCGAGCGCACGGCTCAGCGCCAGCAGATCCCGCATCGCGTCGCGCGGCACCTCGCGCAGCCCGGCCTCGCTGAGCCAGCGCGAAATTTCCTCTTCCCCCGGAGGATCGTCATAGATCGGCGCGCAGACCGCCGCAGGATGTGGCTCAAAGAGCTTGCGCAGCGCCGAGCCTTTATTGAGCCCGCCCGCCGCGATGACGATCACCGCATCGCCGGATTTCCAGTCTGCAATGGCCGAAGCAATGGCGGGGGCCGCCGCATCGGGTGTGTCGTCGACCAGAACGACGCGTTGTCCGGGAAAAAACCCGACCGCCTTCACCGCATCGAGAAGCGCCGCCGGGTCCTTGCGCAGATCCGCGCCGGGGATACGGGTCAGGCGCATCTCTTCTTCGGCATGATCGCCGACCAGCGCCTTGACGGCCTCGGCGCGTTTCAGGGCCACGCGCATCGCGTCCTGCCCATAGATCAGCAGCGCCGGACGCGTCGGATCGGGCCGCGCGAGGTAGCGGGAAATCTCGGGACCCTTGAGGATCATTCGACCGTCGCGGGATCGATGGCCAGAAGCCGGGTCACGACCTGATCGGCCAAGAGCCGGGCAAGCCTTTTATGCGCGTCCTGCTCGGCCGCCATGGTCGAGATCGTCGTGCCAGTGGTCGAATACGAGGTAAAGCTGCTGACCTGCCCACGCCCGACCAGCTTGCCGCTGGCCATATCGGTCAGCATATATTCCGCGCTGCCGTTCAGGGCGTAACGCGTGGTGATCTCATCGGGTGTGATCGCCTGCGGCACGACCGCGATGCGCAATTGCCAACTTAGCTCGAAGCGCGCGGCATTATCCGGACCCAGCCGTTCGGCTATACGACCGGCAAAGGCGAAATCGTCCGGGGTACTCGGATCGGCGGTGCGGACCTTGCCGAAGAGCTTGCCGCCGGTTCCCCCCGGCCCGTAGACCGGAGAGAAGCCACAGGCGGCCAGCGCCAGCGTACCCAGCAGGAAGGCGCGCCTAGACCACGACATTGACGATGCGCCCCGGCACCACGATCAGCTTCTTGGGCGCGGCCCCATCCAGGAATTTCTGGACGGTTTCGTCGGCCAGAACGATGGCTTCGACTTCTTCCTTGGGCATGTCCTTCGGCACCTCGATCTCTGCCCGGCGCTTGCCGTTGATCTGGATCGGCAGCACTACGCTGTCCGAAACCAGCATCTCAGGGTCCGCCTTGGGCCAGGCGGCGTCGACCACCATGCCCTGCCCGCCAGCTTTCGACCAGACCTCTTCGGCGAGGTGCGGCACCATCGGCGCAAGCAGTTGCGCAAGGATACGCAGCGCCTCGCGACGAGCCTCGCCGCCAGCCTTGGATTTGCCGATGGCATTGGCCAGCTCATAAAGTTTCGCAACGGCCTTGTTGAAGGCAAAGCCCTCGATCGCCTTGGTCACATCGGCGATTGAGCGGTGGGCTGCGCGCAGCAGATCAACATCCCCCTCGCCCTCGGCGACCTCATCGGACAGACGCCAGACGCGGGACAGGAACTTGTTCGCGGCCTCGGCGCCTGCGGCGGTCCATTCCACGTCACGCTCGGGCGGGCTGTCCGAGAGCATGAACCAACGCGCCGTATCGGCGCCGAAATTCTCGACGATGTTGACCGGGTCGACGACGTTTTTCTTGGATTTCGACATCTTGGCCGAGGGGATGATCTCGACCGCAGTGCCGTCCGCGATTTTCCCATCGGTGACGGATTCGGGCAGGTGATAGACCGGGCGACCGCGATCATCGCGGGTCATGTAGATCTCGTGCGTGACCATGCCCTGGGTGAAGAGCGCGTCGAAAGGTTCCTTGGCGCTTTCGGGCAGGTGGCCGGTCTTGACCATCGCGCGGGCGAAGAAGCGCGAATAGAGCAGGTGCAGGATCGCGTGCTCGATGCCGCCGATATATTGATCGACATTCATCCAATAATCGGCATCGGCGCGGTTGGTCGGCGTCTCGGCGCGCGGCGCGGTGAAGCGGGCGTAATACCAAGACGAATCGACAAAGGTGTCCATCGTGTCGGTTTCGCGACGCGCCGCCTTGCCGCAGACCGGGCATTCGGTCTGGCGCCAAGTCGGGTGGCGGTCCAGCGGGTTGCCGGGCACGTCGAAACTCACGTCCTGCGGCAGCAGAACCGGCAGGTTTTCCTTTTTCTCGGGGACCGTGCCGCAGTCATCGCAATGCACGACCGGGATCGGGCAGCCCCAATAGCGCTGGCGCGAGATGCCCCAGTCGCGCAGGCGGAACTTGGTGACGCCCTCGCCATAGCCCGCAGCCTCGGCATGCTGGATCGCAGCATCGACGGCGGCTTCGCCGGTCTGGTCGGCCGCGCCTGAGAAGCCGCGCACATAGGTCACTGTTTCGGACTTCAGCGGCACGAAGGGCGCATCTGCGATCAGCGCGTCGGCCTCCTCCAGCGTCGCGCCTTTCGGCCCGAAGGTCGAGCGGATCGGCAGGTCGTATTTGGTTGCGAATTCGTGGTCGCGTTCGTCATGGGCGGGCGAGCCGAAGATCGCGCCGGTGCCGTAATCCATCAGCACGAAATTCGCGATCCAGATCGGCAATTCCCAAGCCGGATCAAGCGGGTGGCGCACGGTCAGGCCGGTGTCGAAGCCGAGTTTCGGCGCGGTCTCGATGGCCTCTTCAGTGGTGCCGATGCGGCGGCATTCTGCGCAGAATTCGGCGATCTCGGGGCGGGTCTCGGCCAGTGCCTTGATCAGCGGGTGATCCGGGGATAGGGCGGCAAAGCTCGCGCCCATCAGCGTGTCGGGGCGGGTGGTATAGACCTCGATCTTGTCGAAGCCTTCCGGCGCGTCGACGATATCGAAGCGGAATTGCAGACCGCGCGACTTGCCGATCCAGTTCTGCTGCATCAGCCGGACCTTTTCCGGCCAGCCGTTCAGGTTGTCCAAGGCGGACAGCAACTCATCGGAATAATCCGAGATGCGGAAGAACCATTGCGTCAACTCGCGACGCTCGACCAGCGCGCCCGAGCGCCAGCCGCGTCCGTCTTCGACCTGCTCATTCGCCAGAACCGTCATGTCGACCGGGTCCCAGTTCACCATCGCCGATTTGCGATAGATCAGGCCCGCTTCGAGGAAGTCGAGGAACATCGACTGCTGCTGATGGACATATTCATCGTCGCAGGTGGCGAATTCGCGGCTCCAGTCGATGGACAGGCCCAGCGGCTTCAGCTGCTCACGCATGGTGGCGATATTGGCATAGGTCCAGTCGCGGGGATGACCGCCCTGCTCCATCGCGGCGTTCTCGGCGGGCATGCCGAAAGCGTCCCAGCCCATCGGATGCAGCACGCTGAAGCCTTGTGCGCGTTTGAAGCGCGCAACCACATCGCCCATCGTGTAGTTGCGGACGTGCCCCATATGGATGCGCCCCGAAGGATAGGGGAACATCTCAAGGACGTAGTATTTCGGCCTCTCGTCACGGATGGCGCGGAACGTATCCGCGTCATTCCACGCCTCTTGCCAGCGCGGCTCGCTGCTTGCGGGATCATAGGGCATGGAAACCTCCGGGCGTCAGATTGCCCGCAGGGTATTACAGATTGCCGGGACGCAGGTCCAGCGGGGTCAGAGTCAGCCCGTCAGAGATTGCCGTCGCGCACTCGCATCTGGCGGGCACGGGTCAGGATCGCATCCTCGACCGCGCGGACGGTGTCCGGGGCGACCGCGCTGCCGCCAGCACCTTGCAATGAGAGTTTCAAGGCCCGCGCGTCAAGCGAGGGATCGCTGATCTTGACCGTGGCGCGATAGCTGCGCCCGCCGCCGGGGGGCGTGCCGTAGCCGGTGACGATGACGCCGGTAAAGGGGTCGATGGTCTGGATCGGCAGGAAGTTCAGCACTTCCAGGCTGGCATTCCACAGGTACTTGTTCACGGCGACCGTATCGTTCGCGTTTCGCCGGTTGCCGAACAGATCCCAGATGGTGGATTCTTCGCGCGGGGCCGCCGGGGTCGAGTTGCCCGAACCGGAACATCCGGCAAGCCCGGCCATGATGAGCAGGGCGGCGGTCAGCCGTGCGGCGCGTGTGATCATCTGAGGTCCCCCGATCGTGCTGCGCCAAGCCATAGCGCATAATAAGGCCAAGCGGCAAGACAGCCGGAGCGAGGCGACGCAAGCGCGCGGGCGGCCCCGGCTCAGGCCGCAAGGACGGCCAAACCCCTCGAAATGACTGCCGCAGAAGGCGACTGAACGCCTCGGAGTTGCGCCAAAACGCCTTGTTTCGCTGGGGATTGCCGAGACTGTGGCCCATAAGCATCACAAGGATTGCGAAACAGGAAGTGCTGGGCTGAATCCGTTGCAATGCTCTGACGAAAGCGCGAGACAAACGCCATACCCAAGTCGAGGAACCGGCTGGGGCACATGAGAGAGACAAGAGGGAAACCATGAAAAAGGTTCTTATCGCCACCACCGCGCTGGTGATGACCGCTGGCATCGCCAGCGCCGAAGCTGCCCTGTCCGGCTCCGGCCGCATGGGTATGATCTATGACGGCAACGACGCTCAATTCTCGAGCCGTATCCGTGCCGTCTTCACCATGACCGGTGAAAGCGATGCGGGCCTGTCCTTCGGCGGCTCGATCCGTGCTGACAACTCGGCCAATGGCAACCGCGGCACCGCCGGTTCGGTCTATGTTTCGGGCGCCTATGGCAAGCTCGAAATGGGCGACGTCGTTTCGGCTTCGGAAGCTGCTGTCGGCGACCTGCCGGCCGTTGGCTACACCGAAGGCGGCTTCGCTGGCGACCTGGAAGAAATCTCGTACCTGACGGGCGACGGTGCGAACCTCGACCAAGGCGCGAACATCCTGTACCAGTACACCATCAACAACATCTCGCTCTTCGCTTCGGCTTCGGACGGCAGCGATCGCAACTGGTTCACCGCTGCGGGCGACAACGACAATTACGTTTGCGAAATTGATGACAACGACACCCCGTGGACTGACGACGACGTCACTGTTCCGGGCAGCTGCACCGTTGCGGAAGACGACGATCTGGCTTGGTCGCTCGCCGCGCAATATGAAGCTGAAAACTTCACCGCCGGTCTGGGCTATGCCAAGCAAGGCGATGCCGAAGAGTGGACCCTGGGCGGTAAAGCCACGTTCAACAACTTCGCCGTCTCCGGCATCTATGCCGATTACTCGGATCGCAACTCCATCGGCTTCGGCGGCGACGACGTCACCGGCCAACTGGTCGACGATCTGACCCTGAGCTCGGACAACTTCGAACTCGACAAGACCTATGGTCTGGGCGTCGAGTACCAGATGGACGCTCTGCGTCTGGCCGGTTTCTGGCGTCGTGACGAGATCGAGGCCGTTGCTGCTGGCTACGACGATCAAGACTTCGACTCGTTCGGCATCGGCGCCGACTACGACCTGGGCGGCGGCGCTGTCCTGGCCGGCGGCATCGTCGACAGCGACTGGCTGAACGACACCGTTGCCGACTTCGGTGTGCGCTTCAAGTTCTGATCCTTCGGGACAGCGATTTGACGAAGAGCGGGCCTTGTGCCCGCTCTTTTCTTTTGGGAATCTGGGCCTATGGGACTAGAGCAGATCAAGAGCCGCATCGCCGCGGCTGAAGCCGCCGCCGGCCGCGCCAAGGGCGAGGCTCGGCTGATTGCCGTCAGCAAGGTGCAACCCGCCGAGCGGGTCGAGGCTGTCCTGCAATCTGGCCACCGCGTCTTTGGCGAAAATTACGTCCAGGAAGCGGCCGGGAAATGGCCCGATTGGCGTGCAGGCTATCCGGGCGTGGAACTGCATATGATTGGCCCGCTTCAGACCAACAAGCTGAAACTGGCGCTTGAGCTTTTCGATGCCATCCATACCTTGGACCGCCCTTCGCTGGCCGGGAAGCTCGCGCGTCAGGTCCAGTCCAGTGGTAAGTGTCCTCAGCTATTCGTGCAGGTCAATACCGGCGCCGAGCCGCAAAAGGCGGGCATCCTGCCGGAGGCGGCCGATGCGTTCGTCGCCGAATGCAGGGCGATGGATCTGGCTCTGACGGGGCTGATGTGCATTCCCCCTGACGGTCACGATCCGGTGCCGCATTTCCGCGCCTTGCGCGAGATCGCCGCGCGGAATGGGCTTGCGGGGCTTTCGATGGGGATGAGCGCCGATTTCGAGGCAGCCATAGCCCAAGGTGCGACCCATATTCGTGTGGGCAGCGCAATTTTTGGCGACCGCCTTTCGCGCGATACGGCAGGCCGTTAACCATCCGTTCATAAATGACATGCGCGCTGGCCTGTCCGGGCTTAGCCTTTTCTTCAGATATTCATGATTTCATCGGGTAGAATCGATGTTCATTCTGGGCAGCGTGATCGGCCTTCTGGTTGCGGGCATCGCTCTAGAGACCGGGGATGGCTCGGACCGTCCCCAGCCGGATGCACGCGACGAAGAGGATGAGGAAGAAGAGCCAGAATTCCAGCACATGAAACTGGTCGGCGGCCCCGATCCGGATTGGCTGGCCGGAGACGCGGGCGATGATTTTTTGTCGGGCAAGGGCGGCAATGACGATCTGCACGGCGGTCTTGGCGACGACACCTTGCTGGGGGGCGAGGGAAGCGACTGGATCTATGGCGACGGCGGTTTCGGACCCGAGGGCGACGATGTGCTGCGGGGAGGGGCAGGGGCCGACTCGCTGGCCGGGCAGGGGGGACATGACAGGATCTTTGGCGGCGCGGGCCGTGACACGCTTTTCGGGGGCGAGGGGGACGACCTGCTGAGCGGCGGCAGCGCGACCGACTGGGTGAACGGAAACTCGGGGAATGACACGCTGATCTCGGGCGGAGGTCAGGACGATCTCGACGGCGGCGAGGGCAATGATCTGCTGATCGGCAATGCCACGCTCGAGCGCGCCTGGCTGCATGGCGGCGAGGGCGACGATACCTTGATGCCCGGCGCAGCGGATTTTGCCGAAGGCGGGGCAGGGCGGGACCTGTTTTTGCTGGACGAACCTGGGACCGGGGTGCCCCTCATCGCGGATTTCAACCCGGATGAGGATGATCTGGAATTGCGATGGATTGGCAGCGCGACGCAGATTGCGCCAACTCTCGGCATCGATCTTGACGCCGATGGCGCTGCTCTGATCCGTCTGGACGGCCTCGCCGTCGCGCGAATACTCGATGGCACGGGGCTGCGGATGACGGATCTGATCCTGACCCGCATGGATCCTGCCTGAAAGGGCGCAAGAATCGCTTTCCTTTTCCGCCCATTTGGCCTATAGCCGCGCATCCGCCAGACATCTGCTGGCGGCTTTCTCCATGGGCCTGCGCTGGACGACATCCCGGGCAGAGCCATAACCTTTTGATCCTGAAAGGAGACCCCGATGTCGATCACCGTCGAAGAAAAGAACCGCGTGATGACCGAATTCGCCACCAAGAAAGGCGATACCGGCTCGCCGGAAGTTCAGGTTGCGATCCTGTCCTCGCGCATCGCGACCCTGACCGAGCACTTCAAGACCCACAAAAAAGACAATCACTCGCGTCGGGGTCTGCTGAAACTGGTCGCGCAGCGCCGTAAGCTGCTGGACTACCTGAAGCGCAAGGAAGAAGCCCGTTACACCGCGCTGATCGCCAAGCTCGGCCTGCGCCGCTGATCTGCTGATCGGTTCCGCGACAGAACGCCCGCAGCAAAAGCTGCGGGCGTTTTTCGTTTCGTCACCTCATCGACGCATGATAAGTGTGCTGAAGGGCGGAAATATCCCCTGCGCATGAGCCGGGAAAGATATCCACCGCGCCGCAGCCTGAACTAGGGGAAACCGCGATCGGGACTTGGCGGCTCCGGGCGACCGGCCAATCTTCCAGGTCACGGCCAAGTTCCACCTTCTCGGCGATGCTGCAGAACTGCCCATGAGTGCCAAGATCACGCCAGGGCAACGCTCCGATCTTGGTTTCGACATAGTGAGGGCGGATGACCCGCCCAGGCCAAGCGCCCTGCTGGCCGACTGCGGCTACGATGCTGACAGCATGCGCGAAGCCGCGGGAAAAGGCGCTCTTCTCCTCATCCTGCTCACGCGTCCGTCGCACAAGCGACCTGCGACGCCAAAAAGTCAGACAGATCCCTCGGCTTTGTCGAGGCATCGATGCGGAAATCCAAGCATGACCGGATGTCCCCTCTTGTTCCCCTTCGGATCGGGCCATGCGCTCGATCTCGACCGACCCAAGGAAATTGAGGCTGTTCATGACTTTGCGGCCTACCGCACTGGTTCCAGAGAGACTGCGTAGAAGTCGGAGATGGTTTGTCGGTCGGGGCCTCAGTGAGGCAAGGCTTTTGGCGAAGGCGTTGACGCATCTCATATTCGGCTCGATCCGACCTTCGATCTTGATTGCCTGACCATCGTTTCAATGTCGCGCGCTTGATGTCATTGCGCGCTTTGGCGGGGAAATCCTGCGGCCCGAGGTGACCTCCACCGCCCGGATGTCACCGTTGGCGTCGTCCATGCCAAAGTGACCTCGCAATACCGTTGTCCACGGGGTGGACGTGGTTAGGGGCGCGCGGTTCCGCGCACGCAGGCCGCGGGTGTCGATTGCCACAAAGATCGGCGATCGAACATGCTGAAGGTGCTGGAACGAAAGAGCCGGGAGTTGGGACAAGCCCAAAAGATCCTCCGCAATCTCAGCGCGTTGGCACGCCACTTGAACCGATCGCGTGACGTGATCGACCTTGCGATGGAGGACCTCGACCGCCTGTCGCGGAGAACGTAAGGATGCGCGTGGTCGCGGCGTTGTCGTGACGAATTTCGCGCTTCCTTTCGTTCCGGCAGATGAAGCGCGCCATCAAAGCCCTGGATGACGAAGCGAAGCTCTTGGTGCGCGATCGCCTCGGGGCCGCCTTATCCCGCTTATCAACCTTCCTTCATGCTGCTAGCATAAAGGCAGTGATCGGACCCCGCCGATCCATTCAGGCGCAGGTTATCCGGCTCATTCCCGATTTTGGAAAGGATCTCCGTCTCATGCGGCAGCTTACCGGAATTGCAATCGCCCTGACCCTATCCGCCGGAGCGGCCTTGGCCCATCCTCCGCCCGAACTGGCGGATTTCGTGGGCGCTCGTGCCGGGCAGGCCGAGGGAGGGTTGGGCAATCGCGGATATGTCAATGTCAACACCAGCTATTGGTGGAGCGCGACCGAAGGGGTCTGCGTGCATATGCCGGTCTCGCAGGGGCGTTTCAAATCGGTCGATATCGTGAAACCGGCGGATTGCGGGATGCGAATGAAGTCGCGGCCCGAGGCGGGCGCAGGCTGCCCGTCCAATGCCAGCGAAGCCGAGCGGCGCAGCCTGCCAGGTTGCCAATCGCAGTAAAAAGCCGATTCCTTTGTGCGATTTCCCCGGATTGCCGCCTTGGTTGTGAAATCTGATTCGTCCAAATTCTCTAAATCCACCAGATTTTCGGATTTTTTTCGGGGCAGAATTAGGCGATCGGACCATTTCCAATTCGGACGCGCCGCTGACGCAGGATTTTGCTTTTCCAGATCCTGAATCCGTGGAAAAGGCGCGCCCTTGTCTAGAAGGGGAAGAGCGAATGCAAATGGGGGTATGGATCAGCCTGTCGGCTTATTTCCTGCTGATGATCGCTATCGGCGTCTATGCATGGCGCAAATCGACATCGAATTCCGAAGAATACATCCTGGGTGGCCGCGACCTGTCGCCCTCGGTCACCGCCCTTTCGGCCGGGGCCTCGGACATGAGCGGTTGGCTGCTGCTGGGTCTGCCGGGCGCGCTGTTCATGGCGGGCCTGTCGCAGGCATGGATCGGCGTCGGCCTGGTGCTGGGGGCGTGGGTCAACTGGCTGGTGGTCGCGCCGCGGCTGCGCGAGCAGACCGAGCGTTATGACAACAGCCTGACCATTCCCGGCTTCCTCGGGAATCGTTTCCCGAGCGCGGCAACCGCGCTGCGGATGGTCTCGGCCGTGGTGATCGTGGTCTTTTTCGCGGTCTATACCGCGTCGGGGCTGGTCGGCGGCGGCAAGCTTTTCGCAAGCGCGTTTGGCGGCGAGTATTTCACCGGCATCGCGCTGACGCTGGGCATCGTGCTGGTCTATACCGTGATCGGCGGTTTCCTCGCGGTCAGCCTGACCGACTTTGTTCAGGGCTGCATCATGATGCTGGCGCTGGTCATCATGCCTATCGTCATCCTGACGAGCGATGGCGGCGATGGCGTGGGCGCTGCTGCCCTGCGCGTGACCATGGCCGATCCCGAATTCCTGTCGCTGACCAAGGGCATGACCCTCCTGGGCTGGATCTCGGCCATGGCCTGGGGCCTGGGCTATTTCGGCCAGCCGCATATCATCGTGCGATTCATGGCGATCCGCAGCGTCGCGGACGTCCCGACTGCGCGCCGGATCGGGATGTCCTGGATGGTGGTCTCGCTGATCGGTGCGATTGCCGTGGGGATCTTTGGCCGCGCCTATGCGCTGCGCACCGGGCTGGAGGTGAAGGACGCCGAGACGATCTTCATCCTGCTGTCGGATCTGCTGTTCCATCCGCTGGTGACCGGCTTCCTCTATGCCGCGCTGCTGGCCGCGATCATGTCCACGGTCTCGAGCCAGCTTCTGGTCGCCTCGTCCTCGCTGACCGAGGATATCTACCACAGCGTGCTGAAGCGCAGCGCCTCCGAGCGTGAGCTGGTCACTGTCAGCCGCCTTGCGGTTCTGGCCGTCGGCCTCGTCGCGCTGATCATCGCCAGCAACCCGGATTCGCAGGTGCTGGGTCTTGTGGCCAATGCCTGGGCCGGTTTCGGCGCGGCCTTCGGACCGCTGATCATCCTGTCGCTGACCTGGAAGCGGATGACCGGCGCGGGTGCGATCGCGGGCCTGATCGCGGGCACGGTGACGGTGATCCTGTGGATCGCCTTGGGTCTGGGCGGCGTGGTCTATGAGATCGTGCCCGGCTTTATCGCCGCGCTCGTCGCGATCGTTGCTGTCAGCCTGGCCACCGCGGATCGGGGCGAGTTCCGCCAGAGGCAGATGGCCTGAGCCAGACGCATCAACGCGATGGTCTGATCGGCATGGCCCGCCCCCGGCAACGGGGGCGGGCTTTTTCTGGCCACGGCCCGCATGGCCAAGATACTTTCCAAAACCCATGTTTTGCTGTATGTCCCGTCCATCTGTGACGTGACGCCCCAGCCCCGGGGGCCATGCAAAGGATCGGGGCGGGCGGCAATGGGGTCGCCATATGCACGGGATGGACCGGAGGGCCGGCCGTTCCCAGAGGAAACCAGATGTTTGATGTTGTGAAAAAATCGATCCAGTGGGGCGAAGAGACGCTTTCGCTGGAAACGGGCAAGGTTGCCCGCCAGGCCGACGGCTCGGTCATCGCCACGCTTGGCGAAACCAGCGTCATGGCCAACGTGACCTTTGCCAAGGAACCGAAACCGGGTCAGGACTTCTTCCCGCTGACGGTTCACTACCAAGAGAAATACTATGCCGCCGGTAAAGTGCCGGGCGGCTTCTTCAAGCGTGAAGCGCGGCCGACCGAAAAAGAGACGCTGACCGCCCGCTTGATCGACCGTCCCTGCCGCCCGCTCTTCGCCCCCGGCTTCAAGAACGAAGTCCTGGTGATGTGCACCGTGCTGTCGCATGATCTGGTCAACGATCCCGATATCGTCGCCATGATCGCTGCCTCGGCTGCGCTGACCATCTCGGGCGTGCCCTTCATGGGTCCGATCGGTGCTGCGCGCGTCGGCTTCGCCAATGGCGAATATGTCCTGAACCCCGAAGTTTCGGATATGGACAACTTGCGCGCCAATCCCGAGCAGCGCCTCGACCTGGTCGTTGCCGGCACCAAAGACGCCGTGATGATGGTTGAATCGGAAGCCTATGAGCTGACCGAGGAAGAAATGCTCGGCGCCGTGAAATTCGGCCACGAGGCGATGCAGCCGGTCATCGACCTGATCATCGATCTGGCCGAAGCCGCCGCGAAAGAGCCCTTCGACTTCCAGTCGCCGGACTATTCCGAGCTTTATGGCCGCGTGAAATCGCTGGGCGAAGCCGATATGCGCGCCGCTTATGCGCTCCGCGACAAGGGCGAGCGCCGCGACGCGATCGAGGTGGCCAAGGCGAAGGTTCTCGAAGGCCTGTCCGAAGAGGATCTGGCTGACGCGAATCTGGGTTCGGCGCTGAAGAAGCTGGAATCGGGCATCCTGCGCGGTGACATCATCAATGGTGGCGCCCGCATCGACGGCCGCGACACCAAGACCGTGCGCGCCATCGACAGCGAAGTCGGCATCCTGCCGCGCACCCATGGTTCGGCGCTCTTCACCCGTGGCGAAACGCAGGCTCTGGCCGTGACCACGCTGGGCACGGGCGATGACGAGCAGATCATCGACGCGCTGCACGGCAACTTCCGTTCGAACTTCCTGCTGCATTACAACTTCCCGCCCTATTCGGTTGGTGAAGTTGGCCGCGTCGGTTCGCCCGGTCGCCGCGAGATCGGTCACGGCAAACTGGCCTGGCGCGCCCTTCAGGCCGTTCTGCCCGCCCCGACTGACTTCCCCTACACCATCCGCGTCGTCTCCGAGATCACCGAGTCGAACGGCTCGTCCTCGATGGCTTCGGTCTGCGGTGGCTCGCTGTCGATGATGGATGCGGGCGTTCCGCTGAAGGCTCCGGTCGCTGGCGTCGCCATGGGCCTGATCCTGGAAGATGACGGCAAATACGCCGTGCTGACCGACATTCTTGGCGACGAGGATCACCTCGGCGACATGGACTTCAAGGTTGCCGGCACCGCCGAGGGCATCACCTCGCTGCAGATGGACATCAAGGTTGCGGGCATCACGCCGGCGATCATGGAGCAGGCCCTGGCGCAAGCCAAGGACGGCCGGATGCACATTCTGGGCGAGATGGCCCATGCTCTGACCGAAGGCCGTCGCGAGTTCTCGGCTCATGCCCCGCGCATCGAGACCATGACCATCCCGACCGACAAGATCCGTGAAGTGATCGGCTCGGGCGGCAAGGTCATCCGCGAGATCGTCGAGACCTCGGGCGCGAAAGTCGACATCAACGACGACGGCGTCATCAAGATCGCCTCGGCCAATGCCGAGTCCATCAAGAAGGCCTACGACATGATCTATTCGATCGTGGCCGAGCCGGAAGAGGGCAAGGTCTATACCGGCAAGGTCGTGAAGCTCGTCGATTTCGGCGCCTTCGTGAACTTCTTCGGCAAGCGCGACGGCCTGGTCCACGTCTCCCAGATCGCCAACAAGCGCCTGACCCATCCGAACGAGATCCTGAAAGAGGGTCAGGAGGTCAAGGTCAAGCTCTTGGGCTTCGACGATCGCGGCAAGGTTCGCCTGGGCATGAAGATGGTCGACCAGGAGACCGGCGAAGAGATCGCCCCTGAAAAGAAAGAAGAAACCGCCGAGTGATCGGTCAGGTGTCTTGAAAGTCCGGACCGGCCCGAAGACATTCGGGCCGGTCTTTTCATTTTGAACCGGCGCGAGGGCAGGATGCGGAATTCATTGGCGACGCTTTGGGTGGGAGATTGGCTTGGCCCGATCGAATTGGCCTCGGCGGCCTCCTTCCTGCGCATGGGTAATCCGCTGACCGTCTATAGCTACACGCCCATCGCGAACCTGCCGCCGGGCGTCATGGCGCGTGATGCCTCCGAGGTATTGCCCGCGCGGCAGATCGCGGTCTATGCCCGCGAGGGAAGCCCCTCGCTGCATTCGAATTTCTTCCGCTTCGCCTTGATGCGGAACACCGACCACACCTGGGTCGATCTCGACATGATCGCGCTGCAACCCTTCGAGTTCGAGGGAGAGCGGATCTATGGATATGAGAAGGAGGACCAGGTGAATTGTGCAGTACTGCGCCTGCCCAAGGATTCTCCGGTGCTGGCCGATCTCTCGAAGCTGAATGCCGAGACCCGTGGCGTCGCCCCCCATATCCAGGGCCTGCGTCGTGCCAAATATTGGGCAAAGACGCTGGGTCGGGGCGTGCCAATCGATCAATGGCCATGGGGTTCGACCGGGCCGCGGGCACTGACCGCCTATCTGCGCAAGCATGACGAGCTGCGCTACGCGCTGCCGCTGGAAGTGCTCTATCCGATCCTCACCAAGGACTGTCGGCGCTTCATCACGCCCGGCGATCTGACCGATGCGAGCTTCGGCCCGCAGACCCGCGCCGTTCATCTGACCGCCAGCAACATCAACAAGCTTCTGGCGAAGGAAGGCCTGACCGAGATTCCCGAGGATTCCTTCCTCGGCCAACATGTGGCCAGGGCGCGGGGAGCGGGTTTCCTGTGAGCCGCTTGTCGGCGTGAGCCTTCCTGCGCAAAATTATATCTTGTTTTCAACTATTTGAATGTTTGTTTCATATTTATGCATTTTTCGTCTTGCGGTCCGTGGAGCTGCGGCCTAAATACCGCCTCACCGAAACGGCGAGACGCTGAGACGGGACGGAACGAGGCGCTGGGAACGGCGGTTGGTTCCGGGGAAAATCGGGAAGTTGATGGCTTGACGGCGCCACGAAGGAAGTGGCGCGGTTCAGGTTGTTTTGTTTCCCCTGCTTTTTGACATTGCGAGATATCTGAAGAGATATGCGGGCGGTCTGATCGTTATACGATTGAGAAGTTTGCATATCGGCTCTCTAGGGAAACC
>NZ_SDEB01000037.1 GCF_004522175.1 Paracoccus ravus
GAGTTCACACTCGCCGCCATCGCCCAAAACCTCCGGAAAATGACCACGCTCTGCCCGGCGACCGTGCCTTCGACACCGAGCGGTTGAGAAAACCGATCACGCGGTTGCCGAGCCTGAAAGGACCGCACTGAAAAGTGCGTCAGTCCCAGCCTCCGTTCAAAGCTCGTGCTCGAGTTTTTCAACAGCATCAGACCAGAATGGGCGTCGCTGTCAACCTGCCCTACCCCGCCCAATCCGCGGGCACGCAGCGGAACGCAGAACATCGGTCCAAAGGGGTTTCGGCTTCGGAGCGGCCGATACCTAGGCCGATGATTTTCCGGTGGCATTCTGTATTGGCAGCCGCGGCGCATCGGCAGCTAGATGATTTCTGCGCACCGGACCTGTTGGGCCGGACTCGCCATTCTGCGGATGCCATGTGATTTGCCGCATGCCGGGAAAAGGGGTCTCCCGGATCAGCCGATCGAGAAACCGGGCAGCATTGCGCCCGATCGACAGTTCGGGGTGAGAGGGGTTCGATCATCCCGTGTCTTACTTGCAGACTCAAGGCTTGAGCTTTCCGCTTGCCCACCAATGCTTCCGGACAGGCGGTTCAACGAGACGGTGATGCTGCAACCGCTCCGACGGAACAGGATGCCAAGGTGTGATCGCAGCAAACCATTTATCGGGCGGTGGTCTCTGATGCTAGCTTTTGCGTCGATGCACGCAGTCCGTGGTTTCGCGTCATTACCTCCAGTGGTTGTCTATCCAAATCCAAGGTTAGAGCCCATTAATGGGATGCAGGATTCGCAATCTTGGTCGTGACGTTTGGTTGATCGCGTTGGCCGATGTGACGCTTCGCGAACTGGACCCGGCCGAAGTCAAGCCGGTTTGCATCAGACCGACCGCTGCGTGCGGGACGGGAAGGGACAAAGAGAACCCATAATTGTCGGACTGGGCGCAAGAGTTGACAGCTGTCAACTCGCCAATCCGCCAAGGTGTCGCACAAGGCCAAGGCCATGGCATGCGCGGAAAGGGCCTCGGTCGCGGCCTTTTTGCGGAGGGCCCTCAGAAAGCCTGCCGGTCGCCGGATCGACCCGATTCTTTGCAAAATGCAGGCAATCGCGACAGAGGCCTCATCCGACGTCATGGTCTGCAAGGTCTCGGCCCAGGTCCGGTCGTCGAGCCCCAGCATGGGCCGGAGGACATTGGCGGTCGTGTGAAAATCTCGCCATGTCTCGATCCGAGTAGCGCTACAGGCTGCCAGTTTCGGTGTCGCTTTCAGCACCAATGCCAACGGGATTTTCCGGGTCGTCGCAGCAACAGGTTTCGTGTCGTTTTGCGCAGATTCAGGTTCTTGAATATAGGTTTTTGAATTCTGTATGTGCCGCTCTTTTTGGCTGTCATTGCCGCTCATGTTTTCCGTGTCGACCGGCATGAGCTCGGCAATCTCGGCCTGAATGCTGCGGCTGCGATCGGCAAGGTCTCGCAAGTCGTGAAGTTCCAGCTTGCGGCGCGAGACGCGATGCAAATCGGCAAGACGGTCATCGAGGGCGCTTGTCGAGCCCGGCCCGTGCGCGGCGGTACGAACCGCCATCTTTGCGGCGTCGCGCAGGTGCAAGATGATTTCGTGACGCATGGCCTTTTTCCGCCTCTCGGTTTCGCGCGTGGCCTCGGCGGCCCGGCGGATCTCGGGCCAGCGGAGCAGCAGGGGACGATGATTAGAGCCGAAAGCGGTCGCCATCTGTCCGGGAACGCCCCGCAAGGCCTAGCGTTTCCCGTTTTGCTGTCATGGCGCAGAGATCAGCCCGGCCTGCACGAGGTGCGAGATATGGCGGCGCAGGGCCCTCTCGGCCGTGTCCTGCGCGCCCCAAGACAAGACGTTGTCCGAGCCAAAGACAATGAGCCGCAAATCATCTGCCAACTCATTGGAGGGATGATAGGGCCACTGTCAATTCGCGCAAGATCAGCCTTTTATCGGGGATTTCCTGCGGGGTAGGGGCGTCGGCGCTGGTCTGGCCCTGCAAATGCGCAGCCGATATGCCGCGCCGCCCGAAAGGTGTCGTGGAAATATGACTCATCTGGTCATTCACGGGGCAATAAGCCCGACTGAAAACACGCATTTGACAGCTGTCAACATTTGCCGCTTTCGTTGAGGTCCCAGCTAGAGAGAACGGCCCTTCCGGAGTAGTCTGGGGCGCTTTTCCTTTGCCTTGCCGCGTCTCCTGGTTGCTGCTGCGGCTCGATTATTCCTTGTGCCGGACAGGCGGATGTTCCAGCCAGTCGCGATGAATGTCCTGCATGTTCCGGATCAGCCAATCGGCGAAATCACCGGCCTCCGATATTTCGAACACGGCCTTCTTGCCGCTTTTCCTGACCTGCCCAAGGGATCGGCCATCCGCGCCCAGCAAATTCTGCCGTCCCGGCGTGGTCTGGGGTGCTGCCTTTCGGGGGGTCATCGCGGCAATGACCGACGCGAAGCGCGTGTCTGAATCCGGGCCCGTCGCTGCGGCGAGCAGGTCCGACAGGGGCAGCTTGCCCGCCTTCTGGGCCAAGGCCAGCCAACGGTCACGCCCGACCGAGGGGGCGGCGCCGATCGCGCGGATCAGTGCCTCGGGGACGTCATCGGTGACGGAAAGCATGCGCGAAATCACGGTCTTGTCGATGGCGAGCGCGTCACAGATCACCTTGCGCTCGAACCCGGCCTTGACCATCTGCGCGGCGAAATTGGCTTTCTCGATAAAGCTCAGATCCTTGCGCGCCGTGTTTTCCTGACCCTGAGCCACGACCAGATCGCGGTCGTTGAGCGTGCGGACCATCGCCTTGACCGGCATCCCGAGCGTGCGCATCGCCTGCACCCGGCGGCGGCCAAAGACGATGTCATAGCGCCCCTCGTGATTGGGCGAATGACGCAGCAGGACGGGCACCTGCTGGCCATATTCGCGGATCGAGGCGGTCAGCGCTTCGATCCCCGACGGATCGGCATCCATCCGATCCTCGATCCCGGCATTGTCGATCAGATCCGGCGCGACCTCGATAATGGCGCGGCTTTTCAATTCGCTGATGGATTTCGACACGGCCCCGATGGCGCCGCGCTCCATGCGGGGCAGGGGCGCATCCGCATCGGGATTTTCGGGCAGGCCCATCAGGCTTTTCAAAAGATCCTTCCGTGCCATCACGCGCCCTTTCCGCGGCCCCAGGCCGCTTGAATCAGTCCTTCGATCTCGCCATTGACCGCGTTCAGGCTCTCGATCGCGCGCTCATAGGTGGCGCGGGTGAACTGGCCCCGCTCGACCTCGTAAAGCGTCTGCTTGGTGATCCCGGCATCCGAGATTGCGGTGGATTTCAGCACCGGATGGTTCAGGACATGCTCGCCGAACATCGAGCGCATGAAGCTGACCATCTGGTTTTGCGGCCCGTCGCCGGGTTCGTAGCGGGTAATCACGTAGCGCATCCAGTCGTAATCCATGCTGCCCCCGGCCTCGGCCACGACCCCGAGCAGGTTCGAGGTCATCAGCAGGAACTGGCACATCGACATCACGTCCAGCATTTGCGGATGCACCGTCACGAGAATGGCGGTCGCCGCCGAAAGCGCCGACATGGTCAGAAAGCCCAGTTGCGGAGGGCAATCGATCACCACGACGTCATAATCCTGCTCGACCTCGGCCAGAACGTCGCCAATCCTGGTGAAGAAGTAGTTACCCGTGCGTTCGCGCAACGCCATGGGCGTCGCATGTTCGAACTCCATCAGGTCCAGATTGCCCGGCACCAGATCGAGATTGGTGAAATAGGTCTTCTGGATGACCGAGCGCAGCGGCACGGGGTCCTCATAGCGGATCGCGTCATAGATCGTGCCGCCATCGACCAGATCGAATTCCGGTTGCACGCCATGCAGGGCCGAGAAGCTGGCCTGCGGGTCAAGGTCGATCCCCAGCACCCGATAGCCGTCCAGCGCCAGTTTCTGTGCCAGATGGGCCGCGGTCGTGGTCTTGCCCGAGCCGCCCTTGAAGTTGATGACGGTGATGACCTGCAGATGGTCGTCCGCGCGGCGGCCGGGCAGGTAGGTGCCCGGCGTCCTGGTGCCTCTTTCCAGCAATTCGCGCAAAGCGAGGATGTCGGCGGGGCTGTAATAGCGCCGCCCGCCCGCCCGCGTCTCGGGCGAGGGGCCCTTGCCCTCAAGGTCCAGCTTTCGCAGATAGGCATCCTTGACGCCGAGAAGGTCGGCGACCTCGCCCGAGGTGAATTTGCGCAGCTCGCGCTTGGCATTGGGCGGGAAAAGCTGCTCGCGATGGGCCTGCAAACGCTGTGACAGCCCGCTGGCATGGGCACCGACGAGCTTGTCGATCCGGGTCTTAGGTTGGAGATTATCCACTGCGCCTGTCCTCGGTAGGTATCGGGCCGTTATTTGTAGTTACGCTTTCGGCCGTCTTATTCTGTTAACTTCGTAAGTGATGCGCGCGTTTTGCGATTCTCGCAAGAGATTTTCACAGGAACTGCAAGAGATTGTGCTTCGATCTTCATGCGGAACAGGCCGGGCGAGCGGGCGCGGTCCGACCCGCAGCCCTGGGGACGAGCCCGGAAAGGCTGCAAGACTCCTGTCCATCCCGATGAAAGCTTGGCCGGGCAGGGCGCTCGGCAAGGCCGTCTCGCCGGGTGTCGCCGGTGCCGCCCGCGACCTTGCACGGAACAATGCGCCTTGCTCACGGTTCACCCTCGAACGCCACGCGGCCACAGGAGATCCCATGCCCCCGACCCCGCCAGCCAGATTCAAGGTCAACGGAACGCCAGTCCAGTATGGGGGCGATCCAAGGCGCTCGCTGCTTGATTTTCTGCGCGACGAGCTTTCGCTTTACGGCACGAAGAAGGGTTGCGACCACGGGCAATGCGGTGCCTGCACGGTGATCGTCGACGGGCGCAGGATCAATTCCTGCCTGACCCTCGCGGTGATGCAGGACGGATGCCAGATCACCACGGTCGAAGGTCTGGGCAGCGACGATGACCTCAGCCCCTTGCAGCGCGCATTCATCGCCCATGACGGCTTCCAATGCGGCTATTGCACGCCCGGCCAGATCTGCTCGGCCTCGGCCATGATCGCGGAACTGGCCGAGGGCTGGCCGAGCCACGTAAGCGATGATCTTCTTTCGGTTCTGCCGACCGATGAGGAACTGCGCGAACGGATGAGCGGCAATCTGTGCCGCTGCGGGGCCTATTCCAACATCATCGCGGCCATTCGCGACGTCATGCCGGTGGCGGGATGAGAGCGTTTTCCTATGACCGTGCCAGCGCTGTTGCCGATGCGGCAGGGGCCGAGGCGCGCCTGATCGCAGGCGGGACCAATCTTCTTGACCTCATGAAACTGGAGGTCGAACTGCCGACGCGCCTGCTGGACATCAACCATGTCGGTCTGGATCAGATCACCGAGGTCGAGGGCGGGCTACGCCTTGGTGCGCTGCTGCGCAATGCCGATTGCGCGGCGGATCAACGGGTGCGGCGAGACTATCCGCTGCTTGCCCGCGCGATCCTTGCCGGTGCAAGTCCGCAGCTTCGCAACCGCGCCACGACCGGCGGCAATCTGTGCCAGCGCACGCGATGCGGCTATTTCATGCGGCTGGGAACGCGCTGCAACAAGCGCGAGCCGGGCTCGGGTTGCGACGCCATCGACGGCAGCAATCGCGAGCACGCGATCTTTGGGGTCTCGCCCGCCTGCATCGCGACCTATCCCGGCGACATGGCGGTGGCACTGGCCGCGCTGGATGCCTCGGTCGAGATCACCGGGTCGCGGGGCGGGCGAAGCATTCCCCTGCGTGGCTTTCATCGCCTTCCCGGCGACGATCCCAGCCGCGACAATGTGCTGGAGCCGGGAGAGATCATCACCTCGGTCACGCTGCCGCCGCCGGTGGGTGGGCGGCAGGTCTATCGCAAGGTGCGGGACCGGGCGTCGTTTGCTTTTGCGCTGGTCTCGGTCGCGGCGATCATCGACATCCAGAGCGGCCGGATCAGCCGCGCTGATCTGGCCTTTGGCGGCGTCGCCCACAAGCCTTGGCACGATCCCGAGGTCGAGCAGGCCTTGCTGGGCGAGGTGCCGTCCCCGGTACTCTTCGCCCGCGCCGCCGACCTGCTTGTCGCCAAGGCCAAGGGGCAGGGGGAGAATGATTTCAAGATCCCGCTCTTGCGCCGCAGCCTGATCGCTGTCCTTGCCGAGGCTACCGGAGTTTGACCATGTTCGGAACCTATGACGTCCCCGATCAACGCAACCTGCTGGACCAGACCCGGCAAGGGATCATCGGAAAACCCCTCGATCGCCCCGAGGCCGCGCTGAAGGTAACCGGGACCGCCACCTATGCGGCGGAATACCGGCCCGAGAACTGCGCCGAAGGCGTGCTGGTCACCGCGACAATCGCGCAGGGCAGGGTGCTGCACCTGCATCGGGATGAGGTCCTGTCCATGCCGGGCGTGCTGGGGATCTTTGCCGACAAGCGCATGTTGCGGCGCCCCGCGCAAGGCACCGCCGGACAGGCTCCGGTGCAGGACGTGCGCGAGGTCGAATATTACGGCCAGCCCGTCGCCCTGGTCGTGGCGGAGAGTTTCGAACAGGCAAGCCATGCCGCCAAGGCGCTGCGGATCGACTACGCGCCTGAGGGCGACGTGCCCTTTGATGCCGGCAAGGCGGAATACGAATCGGGTCAGAAACCCGTCATTCTGGGCGATCTGGACGAGGCAATGGCCTCGGCCGCCCATAGCGTCGATCTGACCTACACGACCGAGGGTCATGCGAGTGCCGCGATGGAGCCCCATGCCTCGATCGCCGCATGGCAGGGGGACGTGCTGACGCTGTGGGGCAGCTTCCAGATGATCTCGCATAACGTCAAGGAACTGGCGGATTCGCTGCGGATATCGCCGCGCAATGTTCGCATCATCTCGCCCTATGTCGGGGGTGGGTTCGGCTCGAAGCTGGGGATTTCGCATGACGCCATTGCCGCCGCCATCGCGGCGCGGGAGTTGGGGCGACCGGTGCGGGTAGTGCTGACGCGTCAGCAGGTCTTCGACACGATCATGCGCCGATCCGAGACCCGGCAACGCCTGCGGCTGGCAGCGGATGCCAGCGGTCGGCTGACCGGGCTTGGCCATGAGGCATGGGTCTCGAACCTGCCGGGCGAGAAATTCGCCGAGCCGGTGACGCAGGCGACCGAGTTCCTTTACGGCGGCGAGAACCGCAAGCTTGCGGTGAATGTCGCACGGATCAGCCGGCTGACCTCGGGCTCGGTCCGCGCGCCGGGCGAGGCGGTGGGCATGCAGGTTCTGGAAGCCGCGATGGACGAGCTTGCCGAAAAGGCGGGTCTTGACCCGATCGAGTTGCGCAAGCGCAACCTGCCCGCCAGCCAGCCCGGCAAGGATCGTCCCTATTCCTCGCGCATGCTGGTCGAGGCGCTGGATCAGGGCGCGCGCGCCTTTGGCTGGGATGCACGCAAGCCGCGCCCCTGTATGCGCCGCGAGGGCGAGTGGTGGCTGGGCATGGGCGTCGCCTCGGCGGCGCGGGTCAATATGCTGCGGCCCGCTTCGGCTCGCGTCCGGCTTGAGGCCGATGGCAGCCTGCTGGTGCAAAGCGACCAGACCGATATCGGCACCGGCAGCTACGCGATCCTTGGCCAGATCGCGGGCGAGATGCTGGGCGTGCCGATCACGCGGGTCCGGGTCGAGCTGGGCGACAGTTCGCTGCCCTCGGGCGCAGGGTCGGGCGGCAGCTTCGGGGCGAGCTCGACCGGATCGGCGGTGTTTCGCGCCTGCGAGGCGATCCGCGACCGGCTCGCGCATCGGCTTGGCATCCCGGTCGAGGCTTTGGAATTGCGCGACGGCATCGCCTCGGGGCAGGGGCGCTCGCGCCCGGTGACCGAGTTGCTGCAAGGCGAGGCGCTGGAGCAAGTCGGGCGGATCAAGCCCGGCAAGACGCAGATGGATTACGCGCAGGCAAGCTACGGCGCGTTTTTCTGCGAGGTGGCCGTCAATGCGTTTACGGGCGAAACCCGGATGCGGCGGATGCTGGGGGCCTTTGGCTTTGGGCGGGTCCTGAACGCCAAGACCGCGCGGTCGCAATGTCTGGGTGGCATGGTTTGGGGCATCGGCGCAGCGCTGACCGAAGAGCAGTCCTTCGATCTGCGCGACGGGCGGCTCTTGAACCATGACCTTGCGCAATATCATGTGCCCTGCCACGCGGATGTGCCCGCGCTTGAGGTGATCCTGCTTGAAGAGCGCGATGCCCCGGCCAGTCCCCTGCAGGCCAAGGGGGTGGGCGAGCTTGCCATTTGCGGCGCGGCCGGGGCCGTCGCGAATGCCATCTACAATGCCTGCGGCGTGCGGATGCGCAGCTTTCCGATGACGCCGGACAGGTTGATCGCCCAATTGCCTGACCCGATCGCGCGGGCGGCGGATTAGGGGTCATTGCAAAGCCATGTTCTCAGCGCTCGAAAGCAGATGATGGCGCAGGCCAAGATGGTGAAGGCCAGCTGAATGTCGGCCCTGCGCTCGTAGAAACGGCGAACCGGCGGAATTTGGAGAGCCTGGCGAATGTCCGCTCGACGACCCAGCGATGTTTTGCGAGATGGCTGCTGCGCTCAATGCCCTTCCTCGCAATGCGGTGCCTGATGCCGCGTTTGGTGCAAGCCCTGCGACAGCGGGGATAGTCATACCCCGTGTCGGCATGGAGCTTGCCGGGCCGGCAGCGCGGCCTGCCACGCTTGCCATACATGGGAGGAATGGCGTCGAGCAACGGGTCGTGCATCCCGCTGTCATGGACGTTTGCGCCGCTGAGGCGCGCGGTCAGGGGAATGCCTCGCCTGCCGGTGACGATGTGGCGCTTCTTGCCCGCGCGCCCGCGATCGGTGGGGTTGGGGCCGTACGTTGGGGCCGGTGACTTCGCCGCCCTTTTCGCCGCGATGGAGGCGCTGTCCATGCAAGCACCGGTCCGGTCGAGATGACCGGCGCGATGTAGCTGCCGCAGCAAGACCTGATGCGACTGATCCCAGACATCGGCCAACTGCCAATCCCTGGGCCTTGGCCAACAGGTCGGCCCCGAACCACAGGCCAGCGAACATAGGCGTTCGAATGATCGTCAGCCTGTCGCCAAGCGTATCCTCGCCCTGCCGAGGCTGCTTAAGGCAAGGTCGACGCTATGATTTCGACGCTGGCCGAGTAGCTGCGGGAGAGGCTCGATCACCTCAAGACGATCATGCGGGTCGGCAGGCGACATCACCCGGCACGCAGGAGATTCAGCGCGATCGCGGCCATGGCCTGTCCGCACCTGCCGAAGAGAGCAGCCCTCGAAGCAAGGATCTCTATAAGGACTGTCTTGATCCCAGACCCCTGCGCGGAAAAGGAACGCGCTGCGCTTTTTCACCAGTTGGCCCGCCCAGAAGCGGGCTGCGCTGCTGGTTATGGCCCGGTCAGAAAAGCTAGTCGAATACGCCTGCGACCTGCTTTGCCATGCAGCCAAAGCTCTGGAGGCGAACCATCGCGAGCGGCCATTGCGCCGGGCTATGGCCCAAGACAGGCTTGTCGAAACGCCACCGCCATGCCGCGCGCCCATCGAGGGCCATCGGATCTTTGCGACACATGAAAAATTTGTTGAGACGCCTCGTCAGAAACAGGGTGGCAAACACGGCTTACCGCAAACCCGTTGGCCAGCAGTAACGCATGCTGCACGCGAGACGGACGAAGCTTCCGGTCAACGATCTGGCAGCGACATCCTTCGGGATGGTCCCGGTTTCAAAGTTTCGCCTGGACGTGGTTGCCGGGTCACTCCGGCACCACCCGCGAGGGCAGGAGCGGCATCGGTGAAAAACACGCCATGTCTCACGCATGCGTGCCGCAGCCGAGCACAGAACCTGTTCGGGCTCGTAGCCGCGGCTGGCCAGCCAGTCGCCCAGAACCCCCGCCCGACGCCAGCGAGGTTTCGATCCGCCGCGCTGGGATGGAGCCGCCAGCGCGCCGGCCGCTTGGCGGCTGCCAATGCAACAGGTGGAGCCCCTCTGAGGACCACGCCTCCCCGCGCCCCTGATCTGACTGGGGGCCAGCCAAAGATCTCCCGCGAACACAGCCGTTCACGGCATCCAGCGCCAAAGCGTCGGAAAACGGGGCCTCGACCGTGGCTGTGACACTGATCCCTTTCCGGACGAAGCTATAGCGCGCCTCCCGATATCCCGGCATCGCGAAACTCACAGCGTCGCCGTCGGACAAGACCATGACAAAGCGACTGGCGGCTCCTCCACTACGGGGGGCATAGGTTCCTGTCACTTCCAGTAACTGGCCTTCGACGGGCCGGTAATAGATCACCATATCCAGCGGCCCCTCGTGCAGGCTGCCCGCCTGGATCGGCGCCCAGATCGACACCGTCCCTGCCGCGACGGGCAGGGCAAAGAGCGACATCGCCACTGCACCGACCGCGTTCGCGGCCATAGCTGGCACGGGATCTGCTGACGGGTTTGGGCTTCAGGGAATGCATTTAGTCACTCCAATCAGATCGGGGTCAGGAAATGGTCGTCTGCGTCACGAGACCGTCCGTTCGCGATATCGACACATGTGACGAGTCCGGTCCGTTGTCGGCTGATCGCCCGTCACGAAATTCGGATAGTGGTAATGCGGTCGGTAGATCTCGGCCGAAAGGCCCGAAGACGAAATCAAGGCCACCAGATCGGCCTGCCGTCTGACCCCGGTCTTGTTGAATATGCGTTGCAGATGGGCCTTTACGGTGGCGACGCTCGATCCCAGGATGCGCGCCGACCCCACGACGCCATTGCCCCGCGCGATCATGTCCAGCACTGCCGTCTCGGCGGGCGCCAGCCCGTAGAGCGCGGCAAAGGACGACCTCGGCGCGGACAGCCGGGGCGACAGACGCCGGACCAGCACCATGGCGACGGCAGGGACCAGTTCGATGCTGCGGGAATTCTCGGAAACCGGCAGGACCTGGACGAGGAAGCTGTCGGCCTCGGCGTCCTACAAGGGGATATCCGCGCCGGGCGACATGCTTTGGGCAGAGGCCCGGACGATGCCGCCCAGACGACGATCCAGTTCGGACTGGCCCAGACCCAGCCGATCCTTTTGCCGGGTCAGCGGCGAGGAGGATGCAAACAGGTCAAGAGCGGCGCGATTGGCATAGAGGATGGCGCGACTCTCGCCAAGCATCGTGATGGCGGTGCTCAGCTGGTCCATGGCCGCCCGAAAGGATGCCAGCCCCAGCCGGTGCGTTTCGAGAACCCTGCTGATGGCAATCGAGCGTTGTGCATGGGGCAGGATCGTCCGACCAAGCGCAATCGTCTCCTCGTCGATCGGACCCCGGCTGTCATGGCGTGCGAGGATGATCGAACCGACGGCCGTGGCATCGCGCAGCATGCCAAGCGCCATAATATCGCAAATCCCCAAAGGCTGGGCCCATTCGCGCCAATAGCGGCTTTCGGCGTTGGCCCAGTTCGCATAGCCCCGGGACAGAAGCGCTGGCTCGCTGAGCGGCAGCGCGGCTATTCTGGCATGCCCGCCCCAGCGTTCGATGAAATCGCCGCTGAATTTCGGCATCCGCGCCAGCCATTCCGGCGAGAGACCGCTCGACGCCTGAAGGATCGGGACCCCGGCAGGGAGCGCCTGCAGGGACAAGGCGGCATAGCGGAAACCGAGCCGCAGTCAGCAGGCCTCGAGCATCCGCGTCCAGCGGTCGGGCTCCACCACGCAGTCATAGATCAGTCCGATGAGTTCCTTTGCGGTTTCGGCATTCCCGTCCATGGCCAAGTTCCGAAATGATGAGCCTGCGTGATGCCTTTATGGTGATCGGTCGTTCTTGTTTGCCAGATCCTGCGCGAGTTCGCGTCAATCGAACGGTTGACAGGAGCGTTGAAAATCCGCCGCGCCGCTAAGCTGAGTTGCGCCCCGGTTCACCGGGATTGTGTCCAAGCACTTCCGGCAACGGAACAGCCTGAACATCTTACGGCCGGATCTGGAGCAGGCCGCACATATTTCCCGCGATCAGAGCTTGCCTCGACGGCGCCCGCTCGCGACGATCCGGCCAGCCTGACCATGCACGAGCAGGTAATCGCCACGCGCCCAGATCAGGATGCATATCATGAGCATCTGGGCTGGATCGCCGGTTCCAGTCCGCGAATGGCAATCTCTTGGAGACCGATCTTGAGCTGGATGGTCAGGGCCAGCAAGCCCGGTATCCTGCTGACCGGTGGGACACAGCGCAGGGCATGCGCAAGCCGGGGAAATCTTTCGGACGCTTGCCCAAAAATGAACGCATTTCCAAGCTTACCGCCAGCCATCGTCAGGCTTGAGGCAATGGTCAGGAGCATATTGCCGACGCACATGTGCGACACTGACAAAATAACCGCCCCTGCCCCGGAAAGCGTGTCACCCAGCCGGTTCATGTCCTGCCGCGGCACCGTCCGGCCGGCCTAGGCCCGATGGTAGGCCTCGCCCGATGCGAAGAAGACCGCCATTGAGACCGTCACCTAGGCCGACGCCGGATTGCCCAAGAGGATCGCTTCGAGTGTCGTCTGACCGGGCTTTGCGCCGGAGGATGCCGACAAGAGCGGAAAGCACCCGACCAACAGGGCCAGCATGTTGCCGAGTTGTAATGTCCCCCCCGGCCCCCTCAGCCGCGGCGGGAGCGCATCAGTCCGCTTGGCAATGAAGCTTCAACCTCTGGTTCCGGCTGCTGAAGTGGGTGCCCGAAACGCGCGTTCCTCAGCCGACGCGGCGCAGGAAAGCCCGCGTGCGTTCATCCTGCGCCGCACCGAAAATCTGCTCGGGCGGACCTTGCTCCACGATGCGCCCTCCTTCCATGAAGATGATCCGGTCGGCGATCTCGCGCGCGAACTGCATCTCATGGGTGACGATCAGCATGGTTTGCCGGCCATCGGCGATCTGCCGGATCAGGTCCAGAACCTCGCCCACCCATTCAGGATCAAGCGCGCTGGTCGGCTCGTCAAACAGCATCAGATCGGCGTGCAGGGCCATCGCGCGGCCAATGCCGACCCGCTGTTGCTGTCCGCCGGAAAGGTTCACGGGATAGCTGTCGCCGCGATCTGAAAGCCCGATCTGGGCAAGGATCTCATCGGCGCGCGCGCCTGCCTTGGCCTTGGGCCAGCCGCGCACCACGGTCAGCCCCTCCATGATATTCTCGCGCGCGGTCTTGTTTGCGAAAAGCGCATAGTTCTGGAACACGAAAGATGTCCGCCGCCGCAGCGCCAGAACGTCGGCGCTGCTGGCCTTGGCGGCGTCGATATCCAGATCGCCCAACCGGATATGACCGGCATCGGGCCGATCGAGATAGTTCAGACAGCGCAGCAGCGTCGATTTGCCCGTGCCGGAGGGGCCGATAATCGCCACCCGTTCACCGGGTTGCAGACAAAGGTCGATGCCATCCAGCACCGTCTGATCGCCAAAGCGCTTGACCAGACCGTCAACGCGGATCTCACAACTCATCGCGCCACCGCCCTTCCCAGATGCCGCTCGATCCAGCGCTGGCCGACCGAGAGGATCTCGACAATGGCCCAGTAGAACAGCGCCACCACGAGGAAGGCCTCGAGGTAGAGAAAGCTGCCCGCCGCCTCTTTCTGGGCCGCCCCCATCATCTCGGTCACGCCGAGGGTGAACGCGAGCGAGGTGCTTTTGATCATGTCGATGAAATAGTTCATCAGGGTCGGAGCCGCGACCCGCGCTGCCTGCGGCAGGATGATCCGGCGCAGAACTTGGCCTTGGGTCATGCCGATCGAGGACGCGGCCTCCCATTGGCTGCGATCGACGCCGAGGATCGCGCCCCGGATGCTTTCGGCCATATAGGCGGCGAAATGCAGGGTCAGTCCGATGATCGCGGCCGTGACGCCATCGAGGCTGGTCAGCGACGGGAAAAGCTGCGGCAGGCCGTAATAGAACAGGAACAACTGCACCAGCAGCGGCGTGCCGCGAAAGAAGCTGATGAACACCGCCACGACCCGGTCGATGATCGGCACGCGAAGCACCCGCACCACGGCAAAAACTGCCGCCAGAACCAGCGCGAGGACCATGCCGACCACGGCCATGAACAGGGTCAGTGGGATATAGCTGGCGATGACCGGCAGCATATTCCCCATATAGGCGATGTCCAATGGCCGCATTATTGGGCGTCAGCCAGCGGTTTGGTCACGTCGGCTTCCAGCCATTTCTGGGAAATCTCGGCCAGCTTGCCGTTTTCCTTCAGCTTGGTGATGGCGGCATCGACGCGGTCGCGCAGCGCCTTGCCGGCCTCGTCATTGCGGAAGGGCAGGGCATTCCGGATCTCGTCAAAGGGTTGCCCGGCCAGCGCCAGCGGCAGCGGGCTTTGCTTGATCACCTGTGCCGAGGACACGCGGTCCATCACGAAGGCATCGACGCGGCCCAGAGCCGTGTCCTGCTCGATATTGCTTTCATAGGTGCGGATGTCGATTTCGCTCGCATAGGGCAGCGCGCGCAGCAATTCCTCATAGTTCGAGCCAAGGTTCACCGCGACCGACTTGCCCTTGAGGCTTTCGGGGCCGGTGATGGTTTCCTCGTTGCCCTTCTTCACCACGACCTGCGCGCCGTCATAGACATAGGGCTGGGTAAAGGCGAATTTCGCCTCGCGCTCGGGCGTGATGGTGATCTGGTTGGCCACGGTGTCGATGCGACCGGATTCCAGCGCCCCGATCAGACCCGAGAAGGACATGGTATTGAATTCGACCGTATCTCCGGTCTCGGCCGCGATGGCGTTCAGGAAGTCGACCTCGAATCCCTGTAATTCATTGGCCTTGGTAAAGCCAAAGGGAAAATAGCTGCCCGACATGCCGACGCGGATGGTATCGGCCGTGGCCGGAAGGCCAAGACTGGCGGCAAGGATCGCCGAAAGAACGATGTGGCGCATGGATAACTCCCTCATTTCAGACCTGTCAGATGCGCTTTGCCTGGGTCAGCCGCAACCGCACGCACAACGCCGTCTGCTAGAAAAGGATAGGATCAAGCCTCACCACCAAACTGTAGAACGAATGTTCTTCTTCTGAACAGAGCTTGGAAACAATGTCATGCTGTGCGAACAAGTTTTGTCCGTCTCGCTGTGGGAATAGCAGGGGAGCGGCGCGAGGTGGCAACGCGGTCGCATTCAGGCGTCACCGATCGCGGGCGGCGCAGGTCAGGCTGCCGAAAATACGGGCCAGAGACCACGGCGGCGCTGAACGGTCAGGCTGTAGATCAGCGTCGCCAGAGTATCAAGCTTTGCACCTATCTCGGTGTGTGAGATCTGCGGGCCGGTCGAGGGGTGATTGATCAGAACGGCAGCAGCTATGCTGGGGGCGACAGGGTCCTGCCACTCGGACAGGATGCGCCGCGCCTCGTTCAGCAAAACCTCTGCCGCCCATTGTCCTTGGGACTTGCCCGCGCGCATCGCCGCCCTGGCCAAGGTCACGCGGAATTCGGCGTCGAAGGCTTGGGCTTTCAGAGTGATTGAGCCACGGTTCTCGACCCGCTTGCGAGCGGGCTTTGGAAAATCGGATGGGTCGGCCATGGAAGATATCCCTGCCAAATCGCGGGGGGTCTTCCTCTTGGCTCGCCAGCCGAGCAACCCCGCGCCGCTTTCACAACCCACTTGTCGTTTCGGAGCAGCCGGGCAAGATGGGCTGACCAGCACAGGAGCAGGTCAATGGCTCGACCACATGCGACTTCCGGTGAAATCGTCGGTCTTGCGCCATTGGGAGATGCGATGGCCGAGGCCAGGACGCATGCTTTGGTCAAAACTTCTGAATTCGAGGCCATTCGGCTGGTCCTTCTGGCCGGCAAAGAACTCAAGGATCACAAGGTCGATGGAAGCATCACGTTGCAATGCCTCGAAGGGCGGGTCTTCTTCCGCTTCGAAGACGAGTCTCGGCTGATGACGGGGGGCGACTGGCTTTATCTTGATGGCGGCGTGATCCATTCGCTTCTGGCGCAGGAGGATTCGTCCTTGCTGCTGACGATCATGTTGCGTCCCTCCCCATAGAACGCTGGGCATTCTGGATGCCAGCAAAGCCGGCATCCGAGAGATCGCTTAGGGCCGTCGAAAAGACCGACCAGCGCCGCGCTGGTATTGCCGATAATGGCGGATCAAGGCTAGGCCACCGGGCTGTTCGGAACGGCGAAAAGCAGGACCGAACTCGCGCCGACTGGCGCAACGAGGTATCAGCCAGTCTTCACGTCGATGACCGACGACAGCATGAAAAGCCCGGTCAATGCAAGCCCGGCCAGTGCCACAGCGCCCGCGCGGGCGGCCTCCCGCAGCGAGGTCCGGGCCTCCGCCGGACCGAGTGAACGTGGAATGTGCAAGATTTTAGCCTAGTCCTTCATTAAGTCTGTTCCGGACGTCCGCTCTCTCAATCAAGGGAAAATCCGCCGGCGTCAGGGCGATGTCGGCAATCGAGCAGCCGTCAAGCACCTCAAGAAACGCCTCCATCGCGCGTTGTAGCGGCGCGATCAGGCGGCATTGGCAGGTGATGATGCATTGGTTGCCGGTGCGCATGCACTCGACCAGCCCGAAATCACTCTCGAGGTGGCGCACCACCGCGCCCACACTGATCTGATCGGCTGGACGCGCCAGCCGCAACCCGCCCGCGCGACCGCGCTGCGCGGCAAGGAAATCGCCCCGCGTCAGGGCATTCACCACCTTCATCACCGTGCTGCGTGGAAAGCGGTAGACCGCCACAAGCTGGTCGATTGTGAACAGCCGGTCAACTCGGGTGGCGGCGTAGATCATCACCCGCAACGCCATGTCAGTGGTGTCATTCAGGCGCATCGGGCTTTCCTTTCCGGCTGGGACGGAATGTCGCAGCACTTAAAGATACCAATTAATGGAATCTTTTTGAAGCTGGCATTATGTCTCTATCGACGGGAACATGAACCCAGCGTCAGGAGGATATCATGCCCAAGCCGCTTTCCGAGGAAACCCTGTCGATCATCGAGGCGACCGCGCCGGTCGTGGCCGCCCATGTCGATCAGATCGTGCCCTGCATGTATCGCCGCCTTCTGGCCGACCCCGAGATCCGCGCGCTCTTCAACATGTCGCACCAGCAGGGCAGTTCGCCCCAGCACAAGGCGCTGGCGGGTGCGCTGGTTGCCTATGCGACCCATATCCGCAATCCGGCCGTTCTTGGCGGCGCGCTGGAACGCATCGCGCAGAAACATGTCGGCCTGCAGATCCTGCCCGAGCATTACCCCCATGTCGCGACCGCCCTTCTGGGCGCGGTCGGCGAGGTGCTTGGCGAGGCCGCGACCCCCGAGATTCTTGCCGCCTGGGGCGAGGCCTATTGGTTCCTCGCCGACACGCTGATCGGGCGCGAGGAACAGATCTATTCGCAATCCGAACAGGCGCGCGGCGGCTGGCGCGGCTGGCGGCAATTCCGCGTGGCGGCAAAAACCCCCGAGACGCCCGAGATCACCTCATTCCGGCTCGAACCGGTCGATGGCGGCCCGGTGCTGGAGCACCGCCCCGGCCAATATCTGAGCTTCCGCTTCACCCCCGCCGAAGGTGAGGAGTTCCGCCGCAACTACTCGATCTCCTCGGCCCCGAACGGTCGCGATTACCGCATCACCGTCAAGCGCGAGCCGGGCGGGCGGATCTCGAACTGGCTGCATGACGCGGTCGAGCCGGGCAGCACCATCGATGTCGCCGCGCCCTCGGGCGAGTTCTTCCTTGACCCTGCGGGCAAGCGCGAGGTGGTGCTGCTCTCGGGCGGGGTCGGCATGACGCCGATGATCTCGATGCTGGAAAGCTGCGGCGGCGGCGATCTGCGGATGATCCATGTCCATGCCGCCCGCGATGCGCGCCATCACGCCATGCGCGACCGCCATCTGGATCTGGCCGATGAAAGCCATGTCTTCTACGAGATGCCCGAGGTCGAGACATCGGGCCTCGTCCATGCCGGCCGCATTTCAGCGGAATGGCTGGTCAAAATCAGCGATCCGAAGGTCGCGGATTATTTCATCTGTGGCCCGACCGGCTTCATGGACGCGATGATCCGGGGATTGCGCGCGGCGAATGTGCCCGAGGACCGTATCCATTACGAGCATTTCGGCCCCGCCGCGGCGCAACTCGGCTAAGAGGGGACAGGTCATGGCGGGGACGGCGGAACGGATGCGCAACTACACGGGACCGGCGCTTTTCAGCCATGGCTTTCGGCCTTTCTTTCTGCTGGCGGCCCTCTGGGCCGTTGGCGCGATGCTGATCTGGATCCCGATGATGACGGGGCGGCAGCCGGTGCCGATCGGCTTCGACCCGTTCAGCTGGCACGCGCATGAGTTCCTCTTCGGCTATCTTGGCGCGGTCATTGCGGGTTTCGTTCTGACCGCCGTGCCGAACTGGACCGGCCGACTGCCGGTCATGGGCTGGCCTTTGGCCGGTCTGGTCGGGCTGTGGCTGGCGGGACGCGTGGCTATGGCCTTTTCGGCGCATCTGCCTTGGGCGGTCACGGCACTGCTGGACCTGTCGCTGACCGTGGCGCTTGTCGGCTTCATCGCGCGCGAGATCTGGCGCGGCAAGAACTGGCGCAACCTGCCGGTCGCGGGGCTGATCGCGCTTTACGGCTTTGCCAATGCCGCATTCCATCTGCAAGAGCATGTCAGTTCTCCTGCCTATGAGGGCTGGGGCATGCGCTTGGGACTGGGCGCATCACTTCTGCTGATCGCGCTGATCGGAGGCCGGATCATTCCCAGCTTCACCCGCAACTGGCTTGCGGCGCGGCAGGCTTTGAGGCTGCCCGCGCCCTTCGGGCGTCTGGATGCGGCGATCCTTGGCGTGACCGGCGTGACGCTTGCGGCCTTCGTCGGCTGGCCCGATGCGACAGCGACACATTGGCTGATGCTGCTGACCGGTGCGCTGCATCTGTGGCGCGTTCTGCGCTGGTGCGGCTGGCAGGTCCGGACCGAGCCGCTGCTTTGGGTCATGCACAAGGCCTACGGCCTTCTTGCGCTGGGTTTCCTTGCCGAGGGTGCTGCGGGCTTCGGCCTCATGCCCGTGCCGACCGCGCGGCATATCTGGCTGGACGGCGCGATCGGGCTGATGACGCTTGCGGTGATGTGCCGCGCGACCTTGGGCCATACCGGACGGGTGCTGCATGCCGGACCCGCGACGCTGGCGATCTTTCTGGCAATGCTTCTTTCGGTCTTTCTGCGCGTGGTTGCGGGAATCGCGGACAATGCCACGGCGCTGATGCATCTGTCTGCCGGGCTGTGGATCCTTGCCTTTGCAGCATTCGTGATGACTTACGGGCCATTTCTGATGCGGCCGCGTGTCGCGATAAAGCAAGCGACCGGCGAGGCCGCGAATTCCTGAAAGGCACATTGAGGCCTCTGATCGTCGCAGCGCTGGCCTGTCGGTCTGCGCATTGTCCGATCGCTGGCGGGACGAGGCACGGCTGGTCGGCGTCCCGACAACCCCGCTCCCCGATGCGGATCATCCCGTGGGGGTACTGGCGGTCATGCAAAGCCAGCATCTGCACCCAAGCCGGCGCGAACGCTGCAGCGGTTTCTCGGCACGGTGCTGGTTTGATGAGGCATATCGCGGTCCGACATGTCGGCGGCCCGATGATCGCATCCGAGCGCGTGCTGGCCGAGCATCCCTATAGCGCAGGGTCGTAAACCCTCAAGCCGTGGGCATGCATGGCGTGCCCCACGCCCGCCAATCCTGTCGCGCGAGGACGAGAAGATGTTATCTTTAAAGCGGTTGCTCTGATTCTATGGGCCCGACGCACCGCAGGGAGGCTTTGCGGCGGGGGAGTCTCCAAACATTCACGGAATACTCGCTTGTGAGAGCGTATCGGCTTGGCCGGTGCCTCTACTCCAAAGATGGGGCGACCGTATTGAACCGACGACCTTAGGGAGAGAACGATGCGCTTTATCAAGAGTAGGTCTTCATTCCAAGTTCTGACAATTTCTGCAGCGGCTGCGGGTGCGGCTGGGCTTGCCGCACCCGCCACCCAAGCCGCTCCGCCCGCGCTGGAGGCAACCGAGGTGGTCAACGGGCTTGACCTTGCCTGGGATGTCGCATTCTTGCCGGACGGCACCATGTTCATCACCGAGAAATGCGAGGGGCTTTCGGTCCGCCTGCCGTCCGGTGAGTTGAAGGCGCTGCTGGGCATGGACGGTGTCGAAGGCTATGCGAGCACGGCGGATGACCTGTTCTGCGAAGGGCAGGCCGGGATGAACGGTGTCGCCGTCGACCCCGATTTTGCGAGTAACCGCACGATCTATGTCTACTCTGCCTCGAAAAAGGCCACGCCCATCACCAACAGGGTGCTGAAGCTCAAGGTGAGCGAGGATTTCGCGAATGTCTCGGATCGTGTCGATATCATCGAAGACATCCCTTACAAACTCAAGGATTCCGACCATCCTTTCGGCGGCATGGGGGCGCATAACGGCGGTCGCATGCGCTTCAGTCCCGGCGACGGCTTTCTTTATGTGACCACCGGCGACAACCATAACAGCGAATTGCCGCAAAGCCCCACGCTCCTGGGGGGCAAGGTGCTGCGCATCGATGGCGACGGCAAGGGGGCCCCCGAGAACAAGCCCCCCGAGGGCGGCGACGTTCGGATCTATACCTATGGCCATCGCAATGTGCAGGGTCTTGCCTTTCGTCCCGGAACCAACCAGCCGGTCATTGCCGAGCATGGGCCCTGGCACACCGATGAAATCACGGCGCTGACGGTCGGCGGCAATGGCGGCTGGGATCCGCGCCCCAATCAAAGTGGACGTGGCGACTGCCCCGGCAATTACTGCGGCTACATGCCGAACCAAAACGATGGCATGGAGCCGAAAGAGCGCGCGGTCTTCATGCCGATGACTGATCTGAAACTTTACCCCGAGGCGATGAAACCGGCCTGGACGAATAACGGCCTGTCACAGGGATCCGGCTCGGCGGCCTTCCTCGAGGGTGAGGGGTGGGGCGACTGGAACGGTCGCCTTGCGGTGGGGCTGATGGGGATTGCCTTCGGCGGCACGCCGGTCGGCAACCGCATCGACGTGATCGACCTGGCCGAGGACGGCCTTTCCGCCAAGGAGGTCGTCACGATGGACCTGCCACAGATAGAAGGTCGCTTCCGAGGCCTGACCCTCGGCCCCGACAGCGCGCTTTATGCTGTCATGGAGGAAGGCGCGATCTATCGCATCGCGCCCAAATAGACAGGCTGGCTCATAGTCCTGAACCGAAAGTCGCCCGGTCAAGCCGGGCGGCTCATGCAAGCAGCCATAAATAGCGACTCTCTATTCGAGGGTGGAAATTCGGCACCGTTTCCCGGGGCCACTGACAATGATCAATTAAGAATTGTGGCTGAGCGTCCGCGCATCGATCAACAGGTGGGCCTCGGGTGAAAGCCGGCTTCCGCAGCATGATCATGCGCAGAAAGGAGGAGGCCTCCTGACCAAAGCGCGAATGGTCATGCCGCCGAAATTTGGTCCAAGACCCATTGATTTCGGTCTTTTGGCGTGATGCTTGCTCCGATAGGAGACCTGATTGATGAGCAACCTCTCCTGGCTGACGGACGCGCAAATGGAGCGCCTGAAGCCTTTTTTCCCGAAGAGCTATGGCAAACCTCGCGTCGATGACCGGCGCGTCCTCAGCGGCATAATATTCATCAATCGCAACGGATTGCGTTGGTGAGATGCCGAAGGAATACGGCCCTGCCAAGACCCTCTAGAATCGCTGGAAGTGTTGGAGCGACAACGGGGTCTTTGTCCCGATCATGCTCAAGGCAGACCGCACGGCTTCCAGCCAGTCCGGAAAAATGAGGGCCCGGACCCCAGATCGCCCGAACCAAAGGTGGCATGAACACCCAGCTGCATGCTGTAACAGACGCGAAGGGGCGACCGATGGAGTTCTTCATCCCGGCGGGCCGGGTCAGCGATTACACTGGCGCGGCGGCGCTTCTAGGCACACTGCCGAAAGCCGATTGGCTTCTCTGAAATTCCCGCAAGAATGCCATCAAATACGACAAGAGCCGCTACAAACGGCGCAACCGCATCGAGATCGTGTTCGGTCGCCTCAAGGACTGGCGGCGTGTGGCCACATGATACGACCGGTGTCCAGAAGCGTTCTTCTCAGCCATCATGCTCGCCCCAACCGTCTCGTTCTGGCTGAGAAATTCAATGATTCTGGAGACTAGAATACCCGTTTGGCGTGCCTGCCCTGACGACGCGGGTCCTCGGCTGAAAATGTCCATGCTCGGGAATGAACACTTTGAGACAGTCTATGGCAGACACGAAGGGGCACAGTAACCGGTTCTGGTCGGTTGAGGAAAAGCGTTCGATACACGCGCGCCGCGTGTTTCTGTCGCGCAAGTGGCGCGGCGCTATTCGATGAATTCGAATCTGCTCTTCATCTGGCTCAGAGATCCGCGGTTTGCCTCGGATGATGACACGGCGCCGAGCATCGCCGCCGATGGCCAGGTGTTTGTGCCGGTCGAAATCTCAGTGCCGCCGCAGGACTGCATGCGACGACCCCACTGTCGAGACGCCTCGATTGGCAGATGGCAGGACATTCGCGCAGCGGGTCGCCATCTCGCTGGCCGACGGACGCGGGATCCTGATCGAGGTCCCGACAAGCCTGCCGGCGGTGCTGGGGCTGGTTCAGGGCCTGACGCAATGATCCCGGCGCCGGGCAACACCAGGATCTGGCTTGCTGCCGGCGTCACGGATATGGCCAGCGAGCAGGCCCGCATGGTCCATGTCCGCCGCAAGTTTGTCGATGTCTTCGAACGCGATTGATCGGCCATCGCCAAGGAAACCATCGAGCGGATTGCGGCTCTACGCCGTCGAAAAGGATGCGCGAAACACATCGCCCGATGAACGGCTTGGCCTGCAGCAAGCGCGGGCAAAGCCCACCTTCGAGGAGTTGGAAATCTGGCTGCAGCAACAGATGTCGAAAATATCGGGCAAGACCAAGCTGGCCGAGGCCATTCGCTGCGCGCTTGGCCCAAGGCGCGAGGCTACCTCGAAAATGGCCAACAGAGTGGAGAGCGTCCGATCTTCTGTGTATGACTGATCCGGTCCATGCTTCACCGAAAGGAAGCATGCATGACGATCTCCAAGGAAATCCTCGACGAACTGCTGAAGGGTGTTGAGTGCCCTGAGGATCTGCTCGGCGACACCGGGCTGATGAAAGAGCTGAAGATCAAGCTCATGGAGCGGATGCTGGGCGCCGAGCTGACGGCGCATCTTGGCTATGAAGATGGCAAGAAGGCCCCTCCGGGTCGGAGCAATCGCCGGAATGGCGCCTCGACCAAGGTGCTGAAGGGGCAGGACGGCGAGATGACAGTTGCGGTGCCCC
>NZ_SDEB01000038.1 GCF_004522175.1 Paracoccus ravus
CGGTACGGTCCTGGACGAGTTTGTCCGGGTGAAGATGCGCGAGACCTTCTACGAAACCGTCGATGCGTTGCAGGCCGATCTCGATGCGTGGCTCGTCCATTACAACACCGAAAGGCCCCATCTCGGCTACCGCAACATGGGGCGCAGACCGATCGAAACCGTCATGAAATTCGTTAGCCAAGAAGGTTAAGTGGACAGTGCCTGATACAGGCGATGACTGGAAACCTGATGTGACAAGGCTTCCACGAAGGCCGTCCACGGATTTTACCTACGGCTGCGGTTTTTCAGTTTTGGCGTTGATGTAAGCGCGCAGAGGCCGGTGGTATTTGAATACCATCGGCTTATAAATTTGATATCTTTGTAGTTTTTGGTTGCGGGAGCAGGATTTGGCCTGAACCGAACAGCCGTCGAAATTTGACGCCGTCGGACCAAATGTCAACATGAGCAAAACCGTCTCGAATAGGGGTGCATACGAATCGCTCACAGACGCAAGCGAACGGGGGGTAAAAGACTTCAACGACATTTTGACCAAGCGTCGCGACACCAACTTGAAAGCAGCGATGTCTGATTCATGGGTCGAATCTGTGGTTATCCTTTGCCTGAAGGGGCAATTGAGCGCGACCCCTGGTCACGATCCACGGAGGCGACAATCTCACTCTTGATTGCGCCCAACTCCTTGGCCTGCATCGATCTACGCCCCTGCGAAGGGGGCGAATCCGAAAAATCGACGTTTCGATCCACGCCCCCGCGAAGGGGGCGACCCATCGGGGCCAGCGCGGCTTGCTCATACGCCGTGTTTCGATCCACGCCCCCGCGAAGGGGGCGACCTTGTCGGGCGTGGCCGGGACCGGCTCGGTGGCGTTTCGATCCACGCCCCCGCGAAGGGGACGACGCATCTCCAGATCCGGCTCGCTCGGAAGCGTGTAGTTTCGATCCACGCCCCCGCGAAGGGGGCGACCTCTCGCGATGGATCTGGACCGCGTTGGCGCTGTGTTTCGATCCACGCCCCCGCGAAGGGGGCGACAGGGTGGCGACGACTACCTGAGCGGGCTGGCGGGGTTTCGATCCACGCCCCCGCGAAGGGGGCGACGCATGGCGGGGCCTCCCCGGCTCGGGCATTTCGGTTTCGATCCACGCCCCCGCGAAGGGGGCGACGGCGCTGCGGGCTGCGGCGACCGCTGCCAGCACGGTTTCGATCCACGCCCCCGCGAAGGGGGCGACCGATGCCGAAGATCAGCCAATATCTAGGCCATTCGTTTCGATCCACGCCCCCGCGAAGGGGGCGACTGTACAGGCTGACCTGACACGGCGGGAAGCGGGAGTTTCGATCCACGCCCCCGCGAAGGGGGCGACCTCGCGGTTCATCCATTCCTGCGGTCCGAGCGGGTTTCGATCCACGCCCCCGCGAAGGGGGCGACGGGCGCGGTTGTCATCGTGCCGGGGGTGCCTGTGTGTTTCGATCCACGCCCCCGCGAAGGGGGCGACCTCATCCGCAATGTCTTCGCATGAGGCAATGACATGTTTCGATCCACGCCCCCGCGAAGGGGGCGACGCGCCCCGGTTGCACGTCAACGGCGACCGTCAAGTTTCGATCCACGCCCCCGCGAAGGGGGCGACTATCGCTCGCGCCAAAGCGCGCAATATCGCTCAAGGTTTCGATCCACGCCCCCGCGAAGGGGGCGACAAGCGAGTGACGTTCTATTCGGACGGAACGTGGGGTTTCGATCCACGCCCCCGCGAAGGGGGCGACTTCCGACCTCCGAACCGTTCTTTTTCTAAGTAGATGTTTCGATCCACGCCCCCGCGAAGGGGGCGACTTCGCCTGAGTCTGGCAAACATTGAGCTTGCTAAGTTTCGATCCACGCCCCCGCGAAGGGGGCGACCATTCATCGCAAGGTAGGGACTACCGCGACAGTTGTTTCGATCCACGCCCCCGCGAAGGGGGCGACTTGAACCCTCTGTTCCGCTTTCTGACGCTGAAGCGTTTCGATCCACGCCCCCGCGAAGGGGGCGACGGTTCTCGTGACTTTGTGCCGTGGTGTCGGTGATGGTTTCGATCCACGCCCCCGCGAAGGGGGCGACCGGGGGCCAGTCGCCCGCCGATGCCGCCTTTTGGGTTTCGATCCACGCCCCCGCGAAGGGGGCGACCGCGGCAAAGTCTGGATCGGTCGCCTTGATGTCGTGTTTCGATCCACGCCCCCGCGAAGGGGGCGACCGCGGCAAAGTCTGGATCGGTCGCCTTGATGTCGTGTTTCGATCCACGCCCCCGCGAAGGGGGCGACCGGGCCTGCTTGATGTCATCGGGGGTCATTCGCGTTTCGATCCACGCCCCCGCGAAGGGGGCGACGCGGCAACCGGCGACCTGATCCTCGCGGTCGGCGGTTTCGATCCACGCCCCCGCGAAGGGGGCGACCGGAAAGTTTGCGCAAGGCTATTGCTTTGGGCGAAGTTTCGATCCACGCCCCCGCGAAGGGGGCGACGCCGTGACGGTGGACAGATCCGAGGGCGATCCGAAGTTTCGATCCACGCCCCCGCGAAGGGGGCGACGCAATGGGCGGCCGAGGGGCGCCAGTTCGCCGCGGTTTCGATCCACGCCCCCGCGAAGGGGGCGACCCGGGGGCCAGTCGCCCGCCGATGCCGCCTTTTGGGTTTCGATCCACGCCCCCGCGAAGGGGGCGACTCAACGTCGATCAGGTCGCGTTGCTCGCGCGGTGTTTCGATCCACGCCCCCGCGAAGGGGGCGACGCCGGTCGCGGCGGCCGCCGGGTTGCAATTCGAGGTTTCGATCCACGCCCCCGCGAAGGGGGCGACTCGCCTGTCCAAACCTGCAACCTGCCCGGCCGCGTTTCGATCCACGCCCCCGCGAAGGGGGCGACAGGGCGCGGTTAAGTATGGGCCGCATAACTGGCGTTTCGATCCACGCCCCCGCGAAGGGGGCGACTCCCGTCCGATCCGCCTGCATCCGGCATGATGCGGTTTCGATCCACGCCCCCGCGAAGGGGGCGACCGTTCGCGAAATTGCGGTTCAAGATTGCCAGCACGTTTCGATCCACGCCCCCGCGAAGGGGGCGACGCGCCAGCGTAACCGCGACGTCATCCTGCCCCAAGTTTCGATCCACGCCCCCGCGAAGGGGGCGACGGCGTTGTGACCTTCACAACCGCGCCGGCCGCGGGGTTTCGATCCACGCCCCCGCGAAGGGGGCGACATGGCGGGACAAATGGGTCCACGTCCGCGACGGGGTTTCGATCCACGCCCCCGCGAAGGGGGCGACCACCCCTTGCCCTTTTGCGCCGAGCGCCATTCCAGTTTCGATCCACGCCCCCGCGAAGGGGGCGACGTCGTCTCGGTCCAGCCACGCGCGAACGAGCGGCAGGTTTCGATCCACGCCCCCGCGAAGGGGGCGACTCGGATCGCCCATCACAGCCTCCACTCAGCGCGGTTTCGATCCACGCCCCCGCGAAGGGGGCGACCAGCCTCCTGAAACGCGATTGCGGGCTGAGCGGGTTTCGATCCACGCCCCCGCGAAGGGGGCGACGAAAATCCGCGTAAACGTCCGCGAGGCTAACCGGTTTCGATCCACGCCCCCGCGAAGGGGGCGACGCAAGGTTTTCGACCGTCCGACGCGCTGGACCTTAACCGGTTTCGATCCACGCCCCCGCGAAGGGGGCGACTTGGGGGTTAGCGCGCGTATGTTTCCCCGTAGGGGTTTCGATCCACGCCCCCGCGAAGGGGGCGACCGCGGCGGCGGCGGCAGAGCCGAAAGGCGATGAGGTTTCGATCCACGCCCCCGCGAAGGGGGCGACTCGCTTCCAGACGTGATTAAGCGGAGCATAGCCGTTTCGATCCACGCCCCCGCGAAGGGGGCGACGGCCGCAACGGGATCGCGCTCGCGATGCAAGCGCGTTTCGATCCACGCCCCCGCGAAGGGGGCGACCAAGACGGGGCAAGCGTTCGACGCGGTTAACCGGTTTCGATCCACGCCCCCGCGAAGGGGGCGACAATCCGATTTGCCGGTCAGGCGATCAACGGCCGCGTTTCGATCCACGCCCCCGCGAAGGGGGCGACGACCTCGAGCCATTGCGCGTTGATCCCGTCGAGGTTTCGATCCACGCCCCCGCGAAGGGGGCGACCGCCTTTCATCTCGCCGGTCGTGAAGTTGATTGCGATGTTTCGATCCACGCCCCCGCGAAGGGGGCGACCCGAGGCGATCTTGCGGCAAGCGTCGGACGGGCGCGTTTCGATCCACGCCCCCGCGAAGGGGGCGACAATCTCTCCTGATGAGCCGATGATGATGGGGGGTTTCGATCCACGCCCCCGCGAAGGGGGCGACTCCAAAAGGATAGGTTGCTTTAAAGATTCGTCTGGTTTCGATCCACGCCCCCGCGAAGGGGGCGACGACAGCCTGCGGGCAAGATATTCGCGTTCATCGCGTTTCGATCCACGCCCCCGCGAAGGGGGCGACGTTTCCTGCGCCCGCCTCGCCCGGTTGCGGCAAGGTTTCGATCCACGCCCCCGCGAAGGGGGCGACGACTATCGGGCCGATTTCGAGGTCGCGCATTCGGTTTCGATCCACGCCCCCGCGAAGGGGGCGACTTGCATGTCTGAATATCGGAGCGATGCCGCCTCAGGTTTCGATCCACGCCCCCGCGAAGGGGGCGACCATGATCGCCCGGCGCCTCGATCTGTCGGGCGAGGTTTCGATCCACGCCCCCGCGAAGGGGGCGACACGGCGAGTTTCCGGCGTTCGCGAAAGCCTTGATGTTTCGATCCACGCCCCCGCGAAGGGGGCGACCTCACGGCCGAGGGTTTCGACGCTTCCGAGGACGGTTTCGATCCACGCCCCCGCGAAGGGGGCGACGCAGCACGTCCGCGCCGCCCGGCCAAGGACGCGCGTTTCGATCCACGCCCCCGCGAAGGGGGCGACCCCGCGAGGCGCGGATCGGCTTGACCGAGCGCGAGGTTTCGATCCACGCCCCCGCGAAGGGGGCGACTCGCGCGGGGCTTATCTCCCGGAGGCAAGTGATATGTTTCGATCCACGCCCCCGCGAAGGGGGCGACGGCGCGCTTGCGCGCGGCCTCGCGGATCTTCGGGGTTTCGATCCACGCCCCCGCGAAGGGGGCGACACATCCCTGACAAGAGTTTGCGAGCGCACGGGGGTTTCGATCCACGCCCCCGCGAAGGGGGCGACTCCGCATCAGGGCGAGAGGATCGAGAATTTCGGGGTTTCGATCCACGCCCCCGCGAAGGGGGCGACCATCCGGCTCTCCGACATGTGGCGCTGGACGCGGGTTTCGATCCACGCCCCCGCGAAGGGGGCGACCTTTCACCTTCCCAAGTCCCGCCGCAATATGTCTGTTTCGATCCACGCCCCCGCGAAGGGGGCGACTGCTGCGCAGCGTCGGATGCGAGCCGTCCGTGCAGTTTCGATCCACGCCCCCGCGAAGGGGGCGACACGAGGCTGGAATCTTTAACATGCGCGTGGATTCGTTTCGATCCACGCCCCCGCGAAGGGGGCGACCACGCAATGCGCGCGTTATGGCCAAGATCGACAAGTTTCGATCCACGCCCCCGCGAAGGGGGCGACACGAGGCCGGAATCTTTAACATGCGCGTGGATTGTTTCGATCCACGCCCCCGCGAAGGGGGCGACGCCAAACCAGACATCGCCGGCGAGCATTTGCGACGTTTCGATCCACGCCCCCGCGAAGGGGGCGACGAGGCGATCTTGCGGCAAGCGTCGGACGGGCGCGTTTCGATCCACGCCCCCGCGAAGGGGGCGACCGGGCGAGGCCGCGGCAGATTCGCCGGTCACGATGTTTCGATCCACGCCCCCGCGAAGGGGGCGACGTCCTGATGACGGGCCGCTATCTCGACGGGGAGGTTTCGATCCACGCCCCCGCGAAGGGGGCGACCCTTGCCGGCCGGCCGGCTCGGCGTGCTGTCGGGGTTTCGATCCACGCCCCCGCGAAGGGGGCGACGGGTCTGACCGAGCAGCAGCGGCTCTTTTGCCGAGTTTCGATCCACGCCCCCGCGAAGGGGGCGACCGCAGGATGCCCAGACAGGCTTTCGGGCTCAAAGAGTTTCGATCCACGCCCCCGCGAAGGGGGCGACCCTGCTCGAAAGTCCCGTCGAGCATGGGGATTTTGTTTCGATCCACGCCCCCGCGAAGGGGGCGACTCGCGGAAGGCTTCATGACCACATCGCCGCTAAAGTTTCGATCCACGCCCCCGCGAAGGGGGCGACACGGCGCAGGACGCGATCCAGTGACTATTCATTGCGTTTCGATCCACGCCCCCGCGAAGGGGGCGACTTGCGCTCGGGCCGGGAATCCACACCCGGTCTGCGTTTCGATCCACGCCCCCGCGAAGGGGGCGACCCGAGATCTCCATGCGCGAGGGCGGGCGCGGGCTCGTTTCGATCCACGCCCCCGCGAAGGGGGCGACGCGGGCGCGCAAGGAATGGATCACTGCATGGCGAGTTTCGATCCACGCCCCCGCGAAGGGGGCGACGGCAGTTCGCCGGGCCTGTTCGTACCTCTGCAGCCGTTTCGATCCACGCCCCCGCGAAGGGGGCGACAACGAATGTCGCCGCCCTTGCCTCGGGTTTCGAGGTTTCGATCCACGCCCCCGCGAAGGGGGCGACCGCAAGGGACGCGGGGCTTTATCGAGCGGCGAACGTTTCGATCCACGCCCCCGCGAAGGGGGCGACTCGGCGTCCGGCCGGGTGACGTCCGAGGACGTCGAGTTTCGATCCACGCCCCCGCGAAGGGGGCGACGGGCTTTGGGATGGGGCCGCGGTCGAGGCTTACGTTTCGATCCACGCCCCCGCGAAGGGGGCGACCGTCAACAGCATTTTTATCTGGTGACACCGCGAGGTTTCGATCCACGCCCCCGCGAAGGGGGCGACAGGACGGGACGCCGAGCGTCACAATCAATTTCGTGTTTCGATCCACGCCCCCGCGAAGGGGGCGACGAGCCCCGGCACTGGTATATGCAGAGCCATTGGGGTTTCGATCCACGCCCCCGCGAAGGGGGCGACCTGCTGGGCGGCAAACTTATCCATCGCGGCTGCTGTTTCGATCCACGCCCCCGCGAAGGGGGCGACGCGGTGTGGGTCGCGGGCATCCCCGGCTCAAGCGGGTTTCGATCCACGCCCCCGCGAAGGGGGCGACCGGCTTAGATCGACCTCGCCGGACGCATGGCCTAGTTTCGATCCACGCCCCCGCGAAGGGGGCGACTTTCGACCGGATCGAATGGGTCAATGAGTGGGGCGTTTCGATCCACGCCCCCGCGAAGGGGGCGACCTGCCGGGGCGACTTCGCACGGCAGGCAAAGGATGTTTCGATCCACGCCCCCGCGAAGGGGGCGACCTGCGCGATGATCGCTTGCCGAGTGCCTGCAAAGTTTCGATCCACGCCCCCGCGAAGGGGGCGACCATGTGCGTTCCATCATGCAACTCCGTGATCTTTGTTTCGATCCACGCCCCCGCGAAGGGGGCGACCAGGCCGAAAATACAAGTCAGGGACCATCAACGGGATGTTTCGATCCACGCCCCCGCGAAGGGGGCGACTCGGACGGACCGACCGCGCGCGGCTGGACATTCGTGTTTCGATCCACGCCCCCGCGAAGGGGGCGACCGCACCGTCCATAGCGTGACGCTCAGAGTAACCGTTTCGATCCACGCCCCCGCGAAGGGGGCGACGGCGTGATCGCCGGGACGTTTCACCGATCAAGGGGTTTCGATCCACGCCCCCGCGAAGGGGGCGACCCGTCCGGAAAGTTTTCTGACGTCGAAGGGTTCGTTTCGATCCACGCCCCCGCGAAGGGGGCGACGAGCCGTCCGGCCGAACGTCGCGAACGGTATAGTGTTTCGATCCACGCCCCCGCGAAGGGGGCGACGCGCCCGGCCGGCGGGGCGGCGCTTTGGCCGGGGGTTTCGATCCACGCCCCCGCGAAGGGGGCGACGGCCGGCCATGCGTCGCCCTCGACCCGCGTTCGGGGGTTTCGATCCACGCCCCCGCGAAGGGGGCGACCGAGAACTCGCGGGCGGCGCCTTGCGTCATGTTGTTTCGATCCACGCCCCCGCGAAGGGGGCGACGCGACGGGATCGGCAAGCGCCTCGGCGCCGGGAATGTTTCGATCCACGCCCCCGCGAAGGGGGCGACTTGGCTCGCCGGATCGGCCAAATGGTCGATAAGGCGTTTCGATCCACGCCCCCGCGAAGGGGGCGACGATGGCGGTACAAATGGTTCCACGTCCGCGACGGGTTTCGATCCACGCCCCCGCGAAGGGGGCGACCCGCGCCAAGCCGGAAGGCCGCGCCATGTCGCCGGTTTCGATCCACGCCCCCGCGAAGGGGGCGACGTCACCCATGCGCCGAATTCGATTGCGTTGAGTGGTTTCGATCCACGCCCCCGCGAAGGGGGCGACAACCAGCGGAACGACCTCGGGGTCGCTGTCGAGGTTTCGATCCACGCCCCCGCGAAGGGGGCGACAACCAACCGCGCCGCCTTTCATCAAGGCTTTCGCGTTTCGATCCACGCCCCCGCGAAGGGGGCGACGCCCGCGGCCGTCGAACTCGATCCCGCTTTCGATGTTTCGATCCACGCCCCCGCGAAGGGGGCGACTAAAGGCGACCTGCGTCACATCGTTCAGGGTGATGTTTCGATCCACGCCCCCGCGAAGGGGGCGACCAAGCTGATCCTGATTGACCCGTGGAACGAACTGGTTTCGATCCACGCCCCCGCGAAGGGGGCGACCATAGCCAAGGGGCAACGCGCCCCGCTCAAACGGAGTTTCGATCCACGCCCCCGCGAAGGGGGCGACTTGTCCTTCCATGTCTCGGAAGTGGCGATGCGCGTTTCGATCCACGCCCCCGCGAAGGGGGCGACTTGGTCCTGACCAGCGCTTGGGGCAAAGGCGTTGAGTTTCGATCCACGCCCCCGCGAAGGGGGCGACGCTGGCAAACGGGTTGGCAAGGTCGTCATGGAAGTGTTTCGATCCACGCCCCCGCGAAGGGGGCGACCTGGACGGATTGAAACCCTATAGTGGAGACGACACGTTTCGATCCACGCCCCCGCGAAGGGGGCGACGCGAGGTTCAATCGCCGATTTCCGAGATTGAGGCCGGTTTCGATCCACGCCCCCGCGAAGGGGGCGACCGCGGTTTTCGAGTGGCTTTTCCCGGCGACAATGGTTTCGATCCACGCCCCCGCGAAGGGGGCGACGCGATTCAGGCCGCATTATGACCCATGCCTGCGAGTTTCGATCCACGCCCCCGCGAAGGGGGCGACGTGTTTCGGGCTGTATCCTGCCGTTTATCATCTGTTTCGATCCACGCCCCCGCGAAGGGGGCGACCCCCCGACCACATGTCGGATGCAGCCGCCGCGTTGGTTTCGATCCACGCCCCCGCGAAGGGGGCGACCGCCAGACGCCATGCCCAGAATAGCGAAGCCAGTGTTTCGATCCACGCCCCCGCGAAGGGGGCGACTTGCGTTTCTTGCGTCATGGTATCCCCTACCAGTTGTTTCGATCCACGCCCCCGCGAAGGGGGCGACTGTTCACCTGCGCCCTGTGCGGCAGGCTACATGCTGTTTCGATCCACGCCCCCGCGAAGGGGGCGACCAGCACGGCGCGGTGCGCGGCGCGGCCGATGTCGTTTCGATCCACGCCCCCGCGAAGGGGGCGACCCCCAGAAGCTTTCGCCCGCTGGCTCGCTGATATGTTTCGATCCACGCCCCCGCGAAGGGGGCGACAACGCAGATTTACGAGGAACTGCGCGCCAAGCGGGTTTCGATCCACGCCCCCGCGAAGGGGGCGACCGTTGCAGCAAGGGCGGGGTGGTCCATCCGGGCAGGTTTCGATCCACGCCCCCGCGAAGGGGGCGACGGGCCAGCGTTCTCAATTGAGGCGGTCGTCAAGATGTTTCGATCCACGCCCCCGCGAAGGGGGCGACCACCATGACTGACAAGCCCGACACCAGCGCCGTGTTTCGATCCACGCCCCCGCGAAGGGGGCGACCTGCCGTCCAGTCGAAGCTGTCAGGATCGGCTTCCAGTTTCGATCCACGCCCCCGCGAAGGGGGCGACACTTTCGCCGCGGCCGGGGCGCCGACCTACAAGGGTTTCGATCCACGCCCCCGCGAAGGGGGCGACCCCGCCCAAGCCGCGGCCGCGGCGTCGATCATGCGTTTCGATCCACGCCCCCGCGAAGGGGGCGACCGGTTCGCCATGATCAGTCCTCCGAAACGGTCGCGTTTCGATCCACGCCCCCGCGAAGGGGGCGACGCCCGGCCGCGGCGCCGGGGTTTCTGACAAGAGGGGTTTCGATCCACGCCCCCGCGAAGGGGGCGACGGCCGCGGCCGTCGAACTCGATCCCGCTTTCGATGTTTCGATCCACGCCCCCGCGAAGGGGGCGACAGCCCACAGATACCGCATTGTTGTTAAACCGCAATCTTTCCTACAAACGCGAAAGGGTCAGATGCTCTCACCCCAGGTCAGCCAATGAGGCAGACAGGAAAAGAATATTTAACGATTTCAAAAGAGCAGGACGGATGCGAACCTCGGTGCAAAATCTGGCACACTTCATGTTCGCAGGGTCATGATAATTATAGAATCAGAGGGCCGTTAAGATCCGTCGCGGGTTTTGCACCTACGTGCTCAATCCGGCGCGACCAGTTTGAACCGAGGTAGTAATAACGAAGGCTGTCTACTTCCGGACGTATGAGCCCCTCTAGACGCGCCTTCAGGCGGGTCCACTGCGCAGAGTCCAACTCAATCTCGAAAACCGAGAACTGTACCCGCTGCCCGAAATCCTCGCACGCGCGCGCCACCTGGCGCAAACGCTTCTTGCCGCCGGGGTCGAGCGTGTTCACATCATAGGTGACCAAAACAAGCATCTCAACTCCAGAACCATGGTGGATAGGCGTCGAGATCGCCACGCAGATGACGCGCCAGCATCTGCGCCTGAAGATAGGGCACTAGCCCGAACGGCGCCTTTTCCTGCAGGAATGGATGCAGGCGCTCTTCCTTTTTGCGCTCTTGCCAAGCTGTGAGGACGGTGCGGCGGGCATCGTCGGTCAGCATCACGGCACCGCCGTCCAAGCGACGAAAGTCACCCGCTCGCAACTGACGGCGGTTCACCAGGGACAGCGCCAGACGATCGGCCAAGGGCGCTCTGAGCTCTTCCATCAGATCCAGAGCCAGACTGGGCCGGCCGGGGCGGTCGCGGTGCAGAAAGCCGACGGCCGGGTCCAACCCGATCGCCTCGCAGGCCGAACGGCAATCATGGGTCAGCAGGGTATAGAGAAAAGACAGGAGCGCGTTGAGCGGATCAAGCGGTGGGCGGCGCGAGCGGCCCGTCCAACGAAGCTCGGCATCCGGCGAGCGGATCAGGTGGTCGAAGACACCGAAATACTGCGTCGCGGCCTCGCCCTCGGAGCCGCGCAGCAGATCCACGCTGTCGTCGGATATCTGCACGCGGCGCAGGATCATGGCCATGCGATCCGTCGCCCGTTCCAGCCCGTCGCGCGCAACGGGCGTCATCTCACCGCCGTAATCCCGCAGCGCCCGCCGGATCACCGCGCGCTGGTTGGCGACCTTGCCCATGACGATGCCGCGGACCACATCGGTCGCCTCGTCGGCCGCACGGTATTGCGCCCGCCGCAACAGGACATTGCCCGCGACCGGCCCCTCGATCCGCGCCTGAAACCGGCCGACCCGATCCAGAAGCACGACGGTGATGCCCCGCTCGGCGCACGTGCCGATCAGCGCGGGCGACACAAGGATCGGGCCAAAGGCCACGACCGAGGCCAGCATGTGAAGCGGCACACGCGCCTTTTCGGCGCCCTCGATCTCGGCCACGAGGTTCTCGCCGTCCTTCTTCAGCGCCGTGCCTTCGGTCGTGACATAGACCGTGTTCAGCAGTTTCTTCATTCCAGCGCCCTCGCCAGCATGCGGTCGCGCCATTGCCGCACCGGTCGAAGGACAGCATCCGGGCGACACAGTTCAAGCAGCGAACACGCCCGGCAGCGACTGCGCAGCGAGGTCGGTGGAGGCGTCCGGCGGCTGACCAGCATTGCTGCCAGATCAAGGGCCGTGCTTTCGGTCAGCGCGCGCAGCTCGGCATCGAAGGGCACGGTGACGCGTCGCCTGGTCTCGGCATAGAACAACGCGCCCTGCGGTACCGGGCGGCCGGTCATCTCTTCCAGGCAAAGCGCCTGGGCGCAAAGCTGCACCTCATCGGCGCGGTGCAGCTTGGGCTTGCCGCGCTTGTACTCGACGGGAAAGGCCGTCTCGCCCTCGGGGCCGGGAAGGAACTCGACCAGGTCGGCCGTGCCGGTCAAGTTCAGCCGGTGACAGACCAGGGGCAGCGCCAGAACCCGCCGCACCCCGCGCGCCTTGCGGCTGCCGCCCTTGTCCGCCACGGCATGCAGCACGTCGCCCTCGGCGGTGAAACGGTTCTCGGCCCAGACCCGCTCAAGATGGATCAGCGCCGCCTGTCGCAGGCAATAGACCGCATGTTGCAACGCCGAGAGGGGGATCGGCTCCTCGGCGCTGGCCATGGTCACAGCCGTTCGAGGATCTCGACGCCGTCAGGCAGCGCCGCACGGTCGATGCTGACCGCATAGTCCGAAAACTTGCGCGCAGGCGGCAGGTTGCCCAGACCACGGTCGTCGAGTGTGCGGAATTCTCCGTCCACGTTACGGCCGACCTGGACCAGATCGAAGAGCTTGTGAGCGGGGGCGTTGCCCAAGGCGCAGTCATGGCGGAAGACGATCAGCTTGCGCGTCGTCATTTCGCCCCGCGCTGCGGCGCGGTCATGTTCGAACATGTTTTCCAGCGCATCGAAAAGCAGATCCAGATCCGTCTCGGAAAAACCTGTCCTCTCCGAGAACTTGGCAGAGATGAAGCCATGCGCGACATAAAGCCCGTAAGGCACGATGTGCTTGCGGCCCATGGTGCGGTTGTCGGTGCGCAGATCACCATCATCGCCTTCGGCGCGCTTCTTCTGTTCGGCCTCATTGGTGGCGGCCATGCGGGTGATCGAGATCTCGACCGGCAGCACCGGCTCGACCGAATTGGCGAAGGTCAGCTGCACCGGCCCCTTCACTTGCCCACAATTGATGCCGGTGGACATGACTGCGCCGAAGGTCCGGACATCGAAGAAGTTGCGGCACATGAAATCACGCAGCGCCTTCGCCTCGGAGTCATCCTTGGGGTTCAGCTTGGCGTCCTTCTTCGACTTCTCGTCGCCGCGCAGCGCGATATAGGCCTGACGATGCTTCTCGTTCAGGATTGCGCCCTCCTGGACATAGATATGGTGGCCCTCCTCACCCTCGCGCGCCAGTTCGACATAGTTGCGGATCTTGCGCTTCAGGCTGACATCGCTGACCAGACCGTGATTGGTCTCGGGATCAAGGCGCGGCAGGTTGCCCGCATCGGGGTCGCCATTCGGGTTGCCGTTTGTGACATCGAAGATCAGCACGAAATCGTGGCGGCGGGAAAGCGTGGTCATTGGGTCACCTCGACGGTCTTGTCATCGTTCTTGCGGAAGAAATCGGAACGCTGGTGGTAATAGCCGATCCCGAACAGCGCCTGTTCCGCGGCACTCAGCGAGGCCGGGATCGGATCATCACCCGGCGCCATCAAGTCGGTGATAGCGGTCAGCAGCTTTTCGAGGTTCACCGCCCGACCGGGGCTGGTCTTGCGCAGCTTCCCGAAATGGTTGGCCGCTCCCGAATCGAGCGCGCGGAACACCTTTTGCGGGCTGGCTGAGGCGGCACCGTAGAACTTGTCCTTGATGGACGCATTGATGCCGCCAAGCGCAGCGCGCTGCACCTCTTCATAGACGGCGAACAGCCGGCCGAGGACATAGCCCTTGTTGGTATTGGCGTGATCGAGCGCCACGGGCACCTCCATCTTCAGGTTTCGGACCAAAACGGATTTCAGGATGGCGCAACGCAGCGCGTTGATCTCGCCATCGGCACGCAGACGCATCAGCGCGGTCGAAAGCAGCGTCAGCGGGTAGGTCGTGCCGGTGAGGATCGCACGCAGCCATTCGCCAGCGATCAACGGCGGCACATTCTCGCGCTTGCCTTGGGAGGCGAGTTCCAAAAGATAACGCCAGAGCGCGGGCCAGCCGTCGCGTGGTGGCGGATCGATCGCGGTGTCCGAGAGGTATTTCTGGAAGTTCGCGGTCAGCCGGCCGAAATCATCCTGCCAATAGAAGCGGACCGACAGCCTGGCAGCATTCGGCGCCAGCCCGAGGACGTGAAAGCGCACCCCTTCAGCCAGTTCGGGCGCGACCTGCGACAGCCGCTGTCCGTTGCGAATGTCGTTCAGGCGCGAACGGATCTTGGCACTCTCAAGCTTTTCGTCGGCCGTCGGGTCAAGCAGAGCGGCAAAGAAGAGCTCTGCCTCTTGGGCCTGTACCATCTCGCTGCAATCCGCCCAGAACACGGTCGAGGCATCGCCGATCTGAATCCGGTGGCCGCTGTCCTTGTCCAGATAGCGGTTCAGGACGGTGCCATAGGCAAAGGCTGCCGCCTCGGACACGGGGGCATTATCGCCCTGATCATGCCCGTAAGAGGTGAAGGCATCGAGATTGAAAGACACCAGGCTCGCGCCAGAGGACTGCGCCCCCCAGACCCCCTTGATCGACGGGTGCAAGCGCGCCACGGGGCCACTCTCGCCCGTGACAAGACAGCGCTGCGGGTCGGACGCGCCCTCGGCGCCGATGCGCCGCCACAATGCGCGCGCGGCGGGGCGGTCGTGAAGAAAACGATCGCGATATTCATCTTCCAGGGCGAAGACGATATTCAGGTCCCGCATATCTTCGGACCAGAGAGGGGCCGCAAAATCCTCGGCCTGCCACCCTTCCAAGAAGCGTTGCAGGGCAAGCAGACCGGGATCACCTTCCCCGACCAGCAATTCGGCATGGCGGCCGCGGAAGGCCGCATGTTCATCGGCGGTGCGTTTGCCTTCCCCTGCGGTGACGCCCAGTACATAGGCCGACTTGTCCCACAGGAAATTCGGGGAGATGCCGGCCGTCCGCTTCACCGCCTGTGGCACCAGCATAACCTTGGGGCTGCGTTTTTTGTCGTCGCCGCGCAGATCCTCGACGCTGGCGACCGAGCCGTCCGCGTTCAGTACCACGCAAAAGCCGATTTTCTCGGAGGAAAAGCCAAAGGGCGGCGCGTCGGACAGCCGGTCATAGGCCCGCACCAGCGAAGCGAGCATGCTCATCCCTTCACCTCAGGGCTGCCGGGAGGGGGAACTTCCAGCACGCCGTCGCGCAGGGCCGCCCGGAAGAAAAGCGAGGGCCGCCCGGGCGCCGCGTGATCAATGTCCCACAGCATCAACCCCAGATCGCACGGCGCGCCAAAACCGAGATCGGCCGTCCGGGCTTCGGGCGCGCGCGCGGGCAGCAGGGCATCCGGCGCGATCGGTTCGAAATTTGCGGCGAATTCGCGGGTCCCGAGGCAGGGCTGATGAAAGCATTGCCCCCGCGTCGCGCGGCGATTGAAGATGTCGAGATGCTTACCCGCGCTATCCTCGGGACCGGCCCTGCCGGTCATTTGGAAATGCGCTTCTACCACATAGCGCGGTGAGACCAGCACGGTCGAGGCGCGTTGCTGGCGATCCTCGTCGACCAGAAGCTGCAACCCCTCCAGATCGCCGCGATTCATCGCCTGCTTGATCTTACCGGCCGGCGCCTTGTGGCCGACCTCATTGCGACGGATGGACTGGAACCGGATCGGCTCCAGAACGTGGATACGGTCAATGACCCAGCGGATTGCCGGCTTCCAGTGAATCGCTTCCAAGATGCCGCGCGCGGCCGAGGGGGTCATCACATCATAGGAAACACGCTCAACCTTGAGCTCGGGTCTGGTAAACAGGGCATGCCGGCCCCAGACATGCAGGCGAATTCCGTATGTCATAATGCCTCATTCAAATTCATTTCATGCTATCCGCGGGAAGTGACAAAGCAAGCAAAACTCCGCTCATGCTCAGACAAGACTGCATCATTCAAAGGATCGACTGTTCGACCCCGAGATACTCCGCATGTTCCCACCAAAGCCCGCTGTCCGAATGATATAACGCAATATTGTCCAGCACGCAGAACTGGTCGCCGCGAAGGGCGGGATGGTGAAAGGACGCGTGGCCGGCATGGATAAGCAACGCGCGCGCCTTGGCGGGCACCTGCACGGTATAGACCTGCAACGCGCGCGCCAGCTTGCCCGATGGGATGTTTTCGATCCCCAGCTTATCGATCGCTGCCTCCGCCACCGCATCACCGGGGATGATGACCGGAACCATTGCGGTTTCAATCATGCGAAACGCTTCGGACATGCTGCGGAACGGAAAGTCCGTGCCGCTGCCGGTAGCCATCACCTGATCGACCATGGGTTGGCCCAGCCGAGCGGGCCCAGCTTTCCAGTAGACATGCTCGAACCAGTCGCGGATCGCGGCGGGCGCCAGCAGATCCTCATGCTGTCCGGCGACCCGCTGCATGGTTTCGGCCAGCGACTGCACCTCTGCCGGCATCGAGCGGCCTGGCGCCGCGAAGATGGTCAGGATGCTGTCCTCGACGGACCATTCGCCGTTGCGATTGACGCGACCGGCGGCCTGTACACAGCTGTCCAGCCCCGCTTCGGCCCGCCAACCCTTGGGAAAAGAGAGATCAACGCCCGCCTCGATCAGGCTGGTCGCGATCAGCCGGCAGGGCGCGCCGGATGTCAGCCGCGCGCGAATATCGTCAAGGATCGCGCGGCGATGCATCGGGTATTGTCGGGTTGTCAGATGGACCAGCCCATCCAGCCCCGTCGCGCGGGCAGCGGCAAACAATTCCAGTGCATGGGCACGGCTGTTGACGATAACGAAGCCCTGCGGCGCCGCGCGCAGTGCCTGGATCAGCATGGCATCATCCATCTCGCCGCCCTGCACGATCCGGGCGCGGCGTAGACGATGAGCCAGATCCTCGGGATCAGGCGCCAGTTCGCGCCCCTCAAGCGGTAACCCTTGCTTCAACTGGCGGCTGTCAAAGGCGGGCTGCGTCGCCGTGCACAGCACGACCGAACAGCCGTAATGCGTGCAGAGTGTGTCAATCATCCGCAGGGCCGGCATCAGCAGTTTGCGCGGAAGGCATTGCGCTTCGTCCAGCACAATGACCGAGCCGGCGATATTGTGCAGCTTGCGACAGCGTGAGGGGCGTGCGGCAAAAAGGCTCTCGAAAAGCTGCACATTGGTCGTGACCACCAGCGGCGCCGCCCAGTCCTCCATGGCGAGGCGCAGCTTGTCTTTGCCGCTGAGATCGGTTTTTTCATCGTCGATGGCCGAGTGGTGTTCCAGAACGCCATCTCCCAGAATCTTACGAAAAATGGTGGCGGTCTGATCGATGATCGAGGTGTAAGGGATCGCGTAGATGATCCTGCGATGCCCGTGACGGGCCGCGTGGTCCAACGCAAAACCCAAGGATGCCAGCGTCTTGCCGCCGCCGGTGGGTACGGTCAGCGTGAATATCCCCGGCGTCATCGCAGCACCCTGCAGAACATGGTCCAGGATCTCTCCCCGTAGGCGATTGATCGGGCCGTTCTGGTCAAACCCCGCCATATGGGCATCGAAAGCGCCTCTCCACTTCGACAGGAGATCAGCAAAGGCTGGCCAGTCGCGATCCGGTCGCCTGCCATCCAGGGCGGCATAAAAGGACTCGGTATCGCGGAAGTCGGCATCGACCAGGCAAGAGAACAGCATCCGCGCCGCAATCGACAGATCGAACGCGGCCGATCCGGGCCGCATCAATGACATCAGTTCTGCGGCTACGGGACCTAAATCAGGCGAAGCCGCAGCCGAGATATGCGGAGCGATCGGATCGCGAAAGGCATCCAGCCTGCGTTCCATGCTGCTATCTGCGTTCCGGCGGTCAGGCAGGCCCGCATGATGGCCCAAAATGGCATAGCCGATGACCTCCGCGCATGGACGCAACCTGGCGGGCGCCCGGCCGTAAAGTAGCGCGGCACCGGCCGTGGAGTGGTCCACCCTGATTTTTTCACCGCAAAGGACGCGATCGAAAGCAGGGTCATACTTGCCAAAGTCATGGAATAATCCCGCCAGGTGGGCCGCTGCCGCCAACCCGAGGGGTATCGCGCGCTCTGCCGCCAGCACCGCTGTATTTTCCAGATGCTGCTCCAGTGATTGCCAGTCGCTTCGATCACCGCGTTTTCCGGTGTGTGCGTAGTAAGCCAAAATTTTTGATCCCCACCCTGTTGCCTGTTGCCTGTTGCCTGTTGCCTGTTGCCTGTTGCCTGTTGCCTGTTGCCTGTTGCCTGTTGCCTGAACATAATTTGAGCAACAGCTGCTCCCAGCGTTTTTTTATGATTTGGAAAATCTCAGCGGGCAACGTACTTGGCTCGGAACCAAGAGCCGCGTTCTACTACAATTCATTGTACGAAGGCGCGCGATCTATCTCGGCTCTCAACATTCCGCCAATGGCCATGTGGCATTCTGGGGCAGTCGACATTTTGAAATCGAGAAAGGCTCTCAGCGCCGGGAATGCACCATCGGTCCTATGCGCGGCTTGTGGTCGAGCACGGCGGGTTCGCGGCAAAGGTGTTGGTCAATCGCGGGGATTTTCTTCGGGCGGCTCACCCCGCCCGACCAGACCTGATCGCCTCTATGGGCAATCTGGCATCCTTCCATGGGGAAGGTGCGGCAACGATGAGAAAGGCCATCAGGAGCCCGCCCATGCCTCAGCGCCATAACCATAAGTCCATCGGAATCGCGGCGCCATCCGTGCTATTGTTGCCATCGTCGGGCTCAGGGTGGTGGAGCCATACTGCCCCATAATTCGATGGGAATGGCTATCCACCTCTCGTTGAGGCCCGACGCTGATCAGCGCGTCAAACCGCCACGAAACCAGTATTCAATCCCTAGAGCGGCGTTTGGAAATTAACGAGACGTGGACATGACCGAGGCCGAAGTAAGATTCGAAAATGAGAAGCTGCGGGCCGAAACGTCCAAGATGCTCGATGAAAGCGCGAGGTTTCGCGCCGAAGTGGCCAAGATGCTCGATGAAGCGGCCAAGCAGCGCGCCGAGGTCGTTCAGATCAAGTGGAAGGATTTGTTCGCGCCTTTCGTCGCCGCCGCTGCGGTGATCGGCGGGACGGCGGCCTTCCTGAAGATTGTTCTTGGATGGGGGCCACATTGACCCCGGAGAATTCAATATGGCGGGGCTCGGAGATCGGCAGGCGCGGCTATCCGCCAAATTTGCGAAGTTATGGTACTTCTTGCCGAAATCCTCGGCCACCGACGGGGTGATTTTCGCGCCGAAGAAGCCCATAATTCAGACCGTCAGCGCCGACTTTCGAATCTGGCTCCACGCGGTCTTTCCGCGCGCCCATCGGACCTCTGGTCCAGGCGCTGGCATTAGAACCCGAATTGGAATCCGTGCCGAAAATGCTCATGTTCAGGCCGGGGGCCTGGTCCTCGCACCGACTTCGACTATCGGAGAGTTGGACTGCCCTTCCATCAGGTCGCTCTGGCCCTTGGGATGAAGGGGGCCTGCCTCGGCGGGTGAGAAATCTGGTCCCGGATTTCTCCCATTGCGACCGCCTCTCGATTGCAACCAGATCAAGCGCCCGATCGATGAGGAGGCCGTGTTGTGCTGGTTATTCCACCCGGTGAGCTAGGGCCCGTGGACATTTATCGGGATGCGATGATGGTCGCGGCGAGATGCCAGTTCGCGGCGTAGCTACAGGCGGTTTTTTCGTAGCGCATGGCTATGGCTCGTAACTCCTTGATCTTCGCGAAGAAGTTCTCGGCCAGATGGCGCCATTTATAGGCATGTCTATCGTGATCTCGCTGGATTTTTCGGTTCATTTTCGGCGGGATCACAGCGCACGCGCCTCGCGCATCGATCTCTGCGAGCAACCAGTCCGCGTCGAAGGCCACGTTCTCGATCAGTGGTGCGACGCTTTTCAAGTCATGGGCCTGCCCCGGCAGGAGTACGAAATCGAACAGGTTCCCGAGCGCATCGCCGACCGCGCATTCGATGCCAACTGGGTCCGCGAAACGCTGGCGGGGGCTGGGATCGAACCGGTCATCCCGCCGAAATCCAACCGTCGATTTCCGGCAGCGTTCGACCGCGAAACTTACAAATGGCGGCATCTGATCGAGAACTTCTTCGGAAAGCTTAAGGAATTCCGGGGTATCGCCACCCGATCCTGCAAGACCGACAGCAGCTTCTTCGCCTTCATCGCCATCGCTGCGACAGTCATTCGGCTACGCTGAACGTCAAAAGGCCCTAGGAAAAATCGCCCTAGGCTTAGGTAATCAAAACATTGGGCGCAAATCATTTTCTGGACCCATCCGGAAAAATCCACGCGGTCGGATGAAGCCCAAACTCGCCCGCGTCTGGTGGAAGCCACCGCGCGCATCATCGCCCTCCTGCTCGAATGGGGGACCGAAGTGACGGCCGCGGATTTTCCAGAATCCAACCGTTTCCGCCGGCCGGGGGCAGACCATCCAAGCGCGCCACTGGTGACGAGCCGAGCGCGACGTCCTGCCACCTTTCGATGGACCTGAACTGGATCTTGGGGCACGGGCAACGGACATGCTTCCATCATCCAGAGATTAGACTTGCCCCGAAGCTACAAGGCCACCGCCCGAAACCCCTTCCAGGCGTTTCGTGGTTTTTGGCGCACACCCTACCGTCAGCGAAGCCCCCCTTGCCGGCAGCCCTTGGCAATCGCCCCTCACGAGGAACACCAAGGTCGATAGCCAGGCCTTTCTGCAAAACCTGCCGCAGGATCTCGCCCTGTTCGGGCAAATGATGTTTGATCGCGACTGGGTGCACCGGCGACTACACATCGGCGGGCTATCTGACCGGCACCAGCACCCGCCTCTTCCACGCGATGCGCCAGCTGGAGACCATGCCAACTCAAACCGAGATCGCGACCCATTTGCGCCTCATGCAGCGCGCGTTGACCCGCTTTGGAGCACTTTCGCAGGGTTTGACGGCAACAGCAGATCCGGTCGCCAATCCGGACTGGCTTGAAACGAGTTTCGATGGGATCGGCACCCAGCCCGATCCTATCGCACAGCTCCACCCCGTCCTGCAGAGGACCATCCACTCCGCCAATGAGCCACAACCGACCGGCGCTGCGACAGGTGAGGAGTACCTTGCCCAGACGCGAGCTTTCATGGTCGAGCGCGATCAGATGCGGGTGTTTTTTGAACTGCTGCCCGGCGCCCTTGCGCATCTCGAGCGGGCCGCTCGTCACGCAGACACATTGTCCGTGCTGATCTCCCGGGAGCGCCCGAAGGGCGCCCCCGGAGACCCGTGGGTAATCCTCCCCATGGTTAAGGGGCTGCATAAGTAGAATTTTCTCGTAGCGTGAGCTGAGGAGATTCGAATGAGAAAGAGCCGTTTCACGGAACCGCAGATCATGGCTGTGCTTCGTCAGGC
>NZ_SDEB01000039.1 GCF_004522175.1 Paracoccus ravus
GCCTGACGAAGCACAGCCATGATCTGCGGTTCCGTGAAACGGCTCTTTCTCATTCGAATCTCCTCAGCTCACGCTACGAGAAAATTCTACTTATGCAGCCCCTTAACCATGGGGAGGATTACCGCTTTACCTCGCGGCAGTCAAAGACATGGCCACGATGAAGATCGTCGGCTGGTCGATGTCGGATCAACTCAAGAGCAGCCTCGCCGTCGACGCACTGCGCATGGCGTTGCAGAACCGCCGACCCGCTCCTGGTCTGATCTGCCATTCCGATCGCGGCGTGCAATATGCCAGCGGCGATTACCGACGGCTGCTGGACGCCTGGAAGGCCCAAGCCTCGATGAGTGGCAAGGGCAACTGTCTTGATAACGCACCGATGGAAAGCTTCTTCGGCGCGCCGAAGAACGAACTGGTTCACCGCACACGTTTCAGATCACGCCGCGAGGCCAGGGCCGCGCTCTTCGAATACATCGCCATCTTCTACAATCGCCGTCGCAGGCACTCGAGCATCGGCTATCGCACGCCCGAACAAGCAAGGATCGACATGACCATCGCAATGGCCGCATAGTGAAGATCGGACCAGTCCGGGATCATGGGGCAAGGTCAGTCGGTGGGTGGGGCTCTGATCCGGGTGCGTCGGGGATTGCCACGTTGGCAAGCAGGGATCATCAAAGTTCCCGGGTGGTGAAGAATAAAAATGGGGGACGCAAGATGACTACCAAAACTAAGCTGGGGGCCAGGATCAAAGTAACGCACCGCGCAAATCCAGATAAGTTAGTCACCCACCGTTCAATGCGCGTTCAGGTTGATCCTCAGGGTTCTCTCGGCCTTACCGCTCCGGTGGGTGGCCCCGAAGAAGGATTGAATGTGATGGTGACGGTGACCTTATCCGAGCTTCTCGCATGGCTGCCGGAAATGGTGGAGCAAGCTAAACGCCATGTCGCGGCAAGAGCTCAGACCTCGTTAGTCTATCTCTTGGACGACGCAGGGCACTTGAGCGAAACTAGGCTAGCCACCCGCATATCTGATACGACCGACGACATTATGTGGGGGGAACAATTTCTAAAAAATCTCCCTCTGAAGTAACCTTCAGCAGCACAACGCCAACGCGACACCGCGCCCCACACCTGCCGACGTGTCATAACACCCGTTAGCGCGCCGATAGCAGCCACAATGTCCCTGCAGTTGGAATCTCGAGCAAACCTCTCTCGGGGCGCGGGCTACTGCTGCTGCTGACAACCGAAAGCGCCGCAGATCTGCGGATCGTCAGGCGACTGGAATCACAACACGATGCGCTTTCGGCATGAACACTTTCAAAGATCTGTTTGCCGCCGCCCGTGACGTATTCGGCGGTCGTTCGGAAACTGTGCAAAAGACCAGGCGACAATCCCGCCAGACCCCACTCAACGAACTGCGCCGGGAAGCTCACCGGATCGGGGCTTCCTCGTTGCCGTCAGCCCGCATTTCCGGGACCGCCTCGACTTGGCGGAATTGAACCGCGCCGCGACGACCCTGTTGCCGTCAGCCCGCATTTCCGGGACCGCCTCGACTGACCTATCGACAAGCCCTTGGTACTGAGCGCCAACATGGCTTTCTGGCCCTTGTGAAAATGCCCCCGGACGCGATGCTAATACCGACCGAGAGCCGGTTTTTCCGGGATGTGGATGATCTTCTGCACCAGGGGAGGGTCGGATACGCGACCCCGACGGGTCATCATTCGCCACTCCACCAGATACGCGGACCGCAACAACTCCGCTGCCGGCACCTGCCCGCAACGGCCCAAGCCCGCCATCGTCGCGCCCGCGAAGGTCTGCGACCATGTCTTTTTCCAGATCGGCCATTTTCAGGCCTCTGGATCTTTTTAAAACTGCACCCCGCCGCGCGATGTTCACCGCTCCGACATCATCGCTATCCGCCTCGAACCCGCACGCCACGCAAGCGAAGGGGGCTCCGGGTGCCGGACGGTTCACCTTGGCGCAATGTCCACACGCCGGGCAGGTCATCGATGTGCCGCCTGCGTTGACGGTAATCGGGGCAGGAAGCCCCGCCACGGCAAGCTTGTAGGCCAGCATGCGCTCGACCTCATGCATCTGCATCTTCTTCAAGCTCTTCTGCCACGCGTTTCGCCGAGTCCCCTTTGGCCGTTTGGCCGTAATCGCAGACTTGAACCCGCTCAGGTCCTCGAGTGCGACCTGCGCCCCATATTCCTTCGCCCAGGCCACAATGCGGTTGGTTGCACGCTGCAGCTCCTGGTCTATTGTCTTGCGATAACCCTTTGCAGGACGGGCACGCCAGCGTTGGCTCACACGGTTGCGCTTCTCCGCAGCGTGGATCGTCTCGACCATTTCGCGACCGAGGATCTCGACCAGTTTCATCACCGAGCCATCACCGCGAACCACCGAGGCAACCAGACCGCGTCGAAGTCCCCGGTCGATGCCGAGCACCGCCCCGGTCAGGTTGGGCTCGAGCTTGGGCATCTGGAATTGCGCCCGCATGAACCATGCCTCCCCCTCACGGGAGATCAGGCAAGAGCGCAACTTGGCCTTGCCATGCAGGAACGTATTCCTATGCCAATCAGACATTTCCAAGGGCACCATCACCGCGCGGCGCGATGTCGCCGCGATTACGTCTTCACCGGTGCAGGCATCCCGGCCTGCATTGATGGTGGCTGGAGTCTCGCTCCAGCTCGGCTGGGTGATCAGGAGTTCCGCCGCCATTCTGCCGGTGACCGCGTCGCAAACGATCCGGCACTCCCTTGCCCGCGATATGGTGAATGGACGAGGGGACGCCCCGCGCGCCAACCGGGCCATCATGTCGCGCCCCCGGTCCTCATCCGCTTTGTCGGTGGATGCAGCCAGCAATGCGAGGCCGGCATGATAGGCGTCCTCACCGACGGGTTGGGGAGTCGGCCATTCGGCGGGATGATCGCCCAAAACCAGGCCGATATAGGAAGATGCGACAGCAATCAGATCGCGGTAGACGCCGTCGAGCAGGACATTCGGTAGTCCCTGACGGGCATTTTTAGCCTGCTCTCTGGCCGAGTTCCTCGCTCTCACATCGGGAGTGACGAACCTATCGAGATCCCGGCGCGGGAAAGCTTCCTTGAGGTACTTGTCCCAAGGCGCCTTCTTGCGTTTGGCCTTGTCCGGGATCTCGGCCCGGATGCGAGCGATGATGGCATCTGCATGCCCCCGCAGATGGGGCAGCGCAGCCCACCATGCCGCCTCCGTCGCGGCTCGGGCGCGTTCCAACATTGCAGCCTTCCGGTGCGTTGGACAGAGCTTGAACGTAGCCGTGAGAAACTGACCCGTGAAATCTGCCTCTCGCGCCGGCGACATCGCGCCGCTGGCAGAGGGCGGACGCCGGGATGCGAGAATCGGGTCGAGACCATCCATCGGCATGGGTCGCAATGTTGTGCTGCTGCCCTTAGGATGGGATGGTATTGCATTTTGATCCATTTGTCGAAATCGACAAGCTTGGTTAGGCTCGGTGCACCGGATCGACATCATTCCTGAATCTTTCCAGACGCCCGGAAAGGCTCCCGTCGCTCTCAAGCCTGTTCGGCAACTCAGCCTGGTCGCCGAGCATCGCATAGGCGATGATCATGGCGACCGGCTTCAGAGCGGGAGGTGCGGCTTCCATCGCGCGCGCGGCACTTGCCGTCGAATGCGCGCAAAAGCGCGTTTGCCTTCTCGCGGGAATGTTCCGCGAAATCCTGAACACGAAGATAAAACACCCGGCCAACGCGATAGGCCAAGCCAGCAGCGACGAGGATTTGAAACAAAACCCAACCGCGCTGACGGCTCACGCCTATCGCCTTGGCATAGTAAGCCAACGACCGGCACGAAATCACGCCATGTTCGTTGGCATCAAACGACATGCGCGGAGCATCCGAAACGCCGCAGGATTCAAACCAGCCCGCAGCGCCTCGCGCATAGATTCAAAAATCGCATAACGATAACGCGGCATCAGTCGCGGCCCTCTTCATCACGGGCCGCGTCGAAATCAAAACCAGCCTGACGGGAACCAACAGCAGCGCCAGACAGCGCAGCCATGCGGATCACAAGAAACGCGGCCTCGTGAGAACACCGCAGATCAAGAGCCTTATTGCGAACGAGGCGCGCCATTTCAGACTTGGACAAGCCAAGGATCATGCGAACGCGCTCATAACCAAGATAACGAGACATTGCGAAAGCCTTTCAGGGTTGACGGCTTTCGCGGTCTTGACTCCCCGCCAAATTCGGCGGATTCGTCAAGCCAGCTACTAGCCCGTCGGCATACGGACGAAGTCAGCGAAGGGCGGCCGCCCACACAGCTAAACCAGCACAAGAGACCAGAGGCAAGCGCGCAAACAAGACGCGCTGCCTCATCATGCAAAAAGGCACCGAGAGCGACCCGACTAGGGCAATGCTCGCTGCGCTGCGCGTTGCCCTGGTCTGATCGCCACGAGAGGCGCCAGACAAAAAGACCGGCAGAGGCCGGAGGAAATAGGGGAAGGAAATAGCCGCAGCGCGGCAGGACACGGCAAAGCCAGTTACCCTGACGGGGAAGTGAAAAAAACCAGGGGAGGGATGTGGGGGGTGTGAGGACAGGGGCCAGCAACACCACCAGGACGGAAACCGGGTCCCCCGGAGAAGATCGGGAGGTAAAGTAGATTTCCCCCAGTTTCCGACGCAGCCATAGCGGAGCCGGCTAGGCTGCTCGAACGCGGCAAGCCGCTGCGCTCGGCCGAGAGGCCAAGCTAAGATACCCCGCCGCCGCAAGAGCCGCGACAGCAGAGCCACGCGGCACCGCGGGGCGGGGTGAGATGCCATTTTCACAGAAAATCGGCAGGCATTTCCAACGGTCGCGGACCGCTGGAACGCCACAAAAAGACGCAAGGAACTTGCTCATCTTCCGCCGCCAGATACCTGACAGGCGGAAACCGGCAACGCATCTCGCTTAGGTAGGACGGCAAGTAGCGCGCGGGCGCGCCGGGCCACTCAAAGCGCCATTCAACCAGCGCGCCGAGACCGCGCACAGCGCCATAACCACAAACGCCCGTGACGAGCTGCTGCCGGGAAAAGAAGCGGGCGCATTCCCCCGCTTCAAAGTAGCCGTAGGCCACCAAGACAGGCCGATAATCGGCCAGATCCACCACATAGCCGCCGAGATCCGGAAGACCAGAGCGACCGAACCAGCCGCGAGGATAGCACAGGCTGGATATGACCCGATCGCCAAGCAGTTCCTGAACGATCGTATCAGCGCAAAAATCAATAATCCTCTGGTGACTGATCGTCACGGCGAGACCTCGCAGCTTTAAGGATTGCTCTTTGAGCCTCGCGCCAACGCGACGTTGGCAGACGAGGCCAGTCAGCAGGAACACCAACCGCAGGCGGATCAGGAGCGTATTGCAACGCCTGCTCAACAAACGCCTGCTGGAGAACCACAACCCCCGCTTCTTCGAATAAGCGCCGCTGAAATTCGCCAATGCGGCGCGAGCGGGGAAAAGACCGCACCGAGAGCGTAAGCGGATCAGCCGCTGCCGGAGCGAAGATTGATCGAGCCGCGCGTAACCGCGCGAGCAGCCTGAAAACTTTAGCGATATCGCGATGCTCGGCGGGCGTTTTTCGCTCGCCGGTGCAGGCGCGCTGCTCTAATTTGGGGGAGTGTTCCTGTTCACGAGTTTTCCGTGTTTCGCATCTCATGCCTCGCCTGCCTGCTCTGCGGCAGCACCGCCCTCGCCGATCAGGCCATCCAGCCCGTCGCCTTCTCAGGCGAAAACGGCGCGCGCATTTCCGGCAAGGCACGGATCGTCGATGGCGACACCTTCAAGCTCGGATCCGCCACCATTCGTGTCCATGGCATCGACGCCCCGGAAAAGGGCCAATCCTGCGCCGGAACCACGGGGCAAACCTGGGCCTGCGGGCGCGCGGCGACGGACTTCCTGGCCGGGCTGATCAAGGCGCGCACGGTCACATGCGCGCCGATCGAGGAGGACCGCTATGGCCGCATCGTCGCGCGCTGTTTCGCGGGTGGTCGCGATCTGGGGCGCGAGATGGTGACACGGGGCCTCGCATGGGCCTTCATCCGCTATTCACGCGATTACCTCGAGGCCGAAAGCCTGGCACGCTCGCAGCGCCTCGGCATCTGGCAGGCCGACACCCAGCCTGCCTCGGACTATCGCGCGGGCGGTTGGGCCGAGGCCGTCGACACCGCTCCGGCAAAAGACTGCCCGATCAAGGGCAATATCTCGGCCAAGGGCGAGCGGATCTACCACATGCCCTGGTCGCCCGCCTATGCCAAGACCCGCATCGACGCGTCGAAAGGCGAACGCTGGTTCTGCGATGAGCGCGAGGCCGTCGCGGCAGGCTGGCGCGCGGCCCGCTGAAAATGGGGCCATTACCCATCCCGCAGCCCGTAAGAGAAAACCGTTCTCGATCGCTGAGCCTGTGCCTGCCTTCGCGCTGTCCCGACCGCCGCTAGGGCTACGCAAGGTGGTCGTCCTTGCCCGCTCACTTTAACGGCGCGCCGAGTGCTGCCGCCATGCGGGCGATGGCGGCCATTTGCGGGGCGGACCTGGTGAGATAATCCTCGCCGCCATAGCCCCACCAGTCCCAGCACCCTTTCGGATTGTTGCGCGCGGGCTGAAAGGCGGGCGCCGGCACCGCCATCGCCTGCGGGTAGAACACCACGATCCGGTTGGCCTCGGCCCAGCCGTTGTAGCCGGTCAGGGTGGCGTAGCGCTCGCCCATCAGGCTGCCGTCCGGAAGCTCCGAGGATCTGCCCTGGGAGCAGCCATGCAGGGCGATATGCAGCCGGCAGGTCGTGGCGGAATCCTTGCAGGCGGTGGAGATATAGACAAAGGCCGCGGGATCCATACCCATGGCGCCCTCGGTATAGGCGCTCTGGTCGAAGGTGATGAGGTTGGCCTCGACCGGCGCGACCTCGGACTTGAGCGGGCCGTAGAGATGGCCGAGGATCTGCTGCGCCTGATCGAGCGCGGGGCCGCCTTCCTTCCCATCCGCATCGCAGAGATTGAGGTAATCCGGCTCTGTCTCGGCACAGGGCACGTCGCCCAGATCGGTGACGAAGGAATGCCCCGCCGGCACGTCCTGCACGAATTCGACCTGGTCGTCGGGCACGCCGAGTTCCTTATAGGTGTCGCGCAGCATGGCCATGGTTTCGCGCCGCACGATCGTGTCCTTGGAGCCGAGGAACATGTAGATCCTGTCATCCTTGATCTCCGCCGCGGGATCGATGCTGCCCCGGCTTTCGAGGATCCGGATCCGGGCCAAGGTCTGGTTCTCGATGTAATCGGTCACGAAGGGAAGCAAAGGCAGGTAGGGCAAGGTCTCGGTCGGATTGAGGCAGATCGCGACCGCCTGGCCGATGCGCATGTCCTTGGGGTCGAAGAACGGGTTGTAGACATAGCCGCCCGCGCAGTCGAAGGGCCCGCCCGAGACCACGCCGACGCCGGATATGCGCGCCGAGAAGGCGGTCTGGAGTTGCACGGTCATGAATGCACCCGAGGAGAGCCCCGAGACCGTGACCTGCGGCTCGAGCGTGAGGGCGGGAAGACTGTCCTCGGCGAAGGCGGGTGCGAGGAGGTTGGCGCTGCCGAGAAGGAAGACCGCAAAAAAGCCGGAGAAACGCATGGGACCTCCTCTGGAATGACCGGATCGAAACAGCGAGGGCGAGAACAGGATGGCCGACCGTATCGGTGCGCGCAGGCACCTTTCCTCCAGACTGGCACAGGAATGCCCGTCTTGCGCCGTCCTACACGAGCATGAGCACGCGCAGCCCCCGTCCTGCCGCGGATTCGGTCATCCGCCTGCATCAACCTTGCGGAAAATCGCGGCATCTGCCCCAGGCATGCCATCCCGGGCATTCACTTGGCAGTCCCGCCAGTCCCGGGCGCCGCCGACGGCAGGTGAGATCGTCGCGAAAGCGAGTTCGGCCAACTGGGCGCCGTTCCGATCGCCGCTCGCGTGTCCGCAAACTCGTTCCCTTTCCGTTCCGATTGCGCTAATTGATCTGCAAGAACCGAGGGGCGACATGGGCTATCTGCAGAACCTCAATGCCGCGCAACGCGCCGCCGTCGAGCACGGCACGGATCCCTTGCTGATCATCGCCGGGGCGGGGTCGGGCAAGACCAACACCCTCGCCCATCGCGTGGCGCATCTCCTGAAGAATGGTGCCGATCCGCGGCGGATCCTCTTGATGACCTTCTCGCGCCGTGCCGCCTCAGAGCTGACCCGCCGGGTCTCGCGGATCACAGAAAGCGTCATGGGCACGGGCTATGCCGCCGAGGCGCTGACCTGGGCCGGGACCTTCCATGGCATCGGCGCCCGCATCCTGCGCGATCTCGCGCCGCAGATCGGGCTCAACCCCGAGTTCACCATCCATGATCGCGAGGATTCCGCCGACCTGATGAACCTCTGCCGCCACGAACTGGGCTTTTCCAAAGCGCAGAGCCGATTTCCGGCCAAGGGCACCTGCCTCGCGATCTATTCCCGTGTGGTGAATTCCGGCGCGCCGCTGGGCGAGGTGCTGCCCGATCACTTTCCCTGGTGCGCGATGTGGGAGGCCGAGCTGAAGCGCCTTTTCGGCGCCTATGTCACGGCCAAGCAGGCGCAGAACGTGCTGGATTATGACGATCTGCTGCTGGCCTGGGCGCAGGTGATGCAGGATCCCGGTTTCGCCGCCCATCTCGGCGCGCTCTGGGATCACGTGCTGATCGACGAATACCAGGACACCAACCGGCTGCAGGCGCGCATCCTGCTGGCCCTGAAGCCCGAGGGGCGCGGCCTGACCGTGGTCGGGGACGACGCCCAGTCGATCTATGCCTTCCGCGCCGCGACCGTGCGCAATATCCTCGATTTTCCGACCGCCTTCGCCCCGCCGGCGCGCGTCGTCACGCTCGCGCGCAATTACCGCTCGACCCAGTCGATCCTTGCCGCGGCCAATGTGGTGATCGCGCGTGCATCGGAGCGTTTCACCAAGGATCTCTGGTCGGATCGTACCTCGGCCGAGAAGCCGCGCCTCGTGAACCTGCCGAGCGAGGCCGATCAGGCGCGCTTCTTCGCCGACCAGGTTCTCGCCAATCGCGAATCCGGCATGACCCTGAAGCAGCAGGCGGTCCTGTTCCGCACCTCAAGCCATGCCGGTCCCCTCGAGATCGAGCTCACCCGGCGCAACATTCCTTTCGTGAAGTTCGGCGGGCTGAAGTTCCTCGAAGCCGCCCATGTCAAGGACCTGCTGGCGGTGCTGCGCCTTGCCCAGAACCCGCGCGATCGCGTGGCCGGGTTCCGGGTGCTGCAATTGCTGCCCGGCGTCGGACCGGGCACTGCCGCCAAGGTGCTGGAGCGCATCGCCGCCGCAGTCGACCCGCTTGCCGAACTGGCGCACATGCCGGTGCCGTCGAAAGTCACCGGCTGGGAAGAATTGGTGGCCGTGCTACAACCCGGCCCCTGGCCCGAGGCGATGGGCCGCGCCCGGCTTTGGTACGATCCGCATCTCGAGCGCATCCACGAGGATGCCGAGTTCCGGCGCGCCGATCTTTTGCAACTGGAGCAGATCGGTGCCGGCTACCCGACACGCGAGAAATTCCTGACCGATGTCACGCTGGATCCGCCTGAAGCGACCAGCGCCGAGGCCGGCGTGCCGCTGAAGGACGAGGATTACCTGATCCTTTCCACCATCCACTCCGCAAAGGGACAGGAATGGAAGGCCGTCTTCGTGCTGAACGTGGTCGATGGCTGCATCCCGTCCGATCTCGGCACCGGGCAGACCGCCGATCTCGAGGAAGAGCGCCGCCTGCTTTACGTCGCGATGACCCGGGCGAGGGACCAGCTGACCCTGGGCGTGCCGCTGCGCTTTTACGTCACTCAGCAGACGAAGCGCGGCGACCGGCATCTCTTCGCCGCCCGCACCCGCTTCATCACCAGCGACATGCTGGGACATTTCGACGTCACGCGATGGTCGCCGCCGATGACGACCGAGGCCGCCGCGCCTGCCCCGGGTCGTATCGATGTCGCGGCGCGCATGCGGGATATGTGGGGCTGAAGACCGGGCGATTGGCTTTTCGATCAGATTTGTTTCGCACAGGTATCAAGTCAACCTTGAGGCGATCGACGCGAAGGGCGGTAAGCGGCCCGCTGCACTGCGGCAACGCATACGCAGCAAGATTGCGAAAGCAGCCGCTCAGACGGCGTGCAGAGGGATACGGGGCTCGCATCCCAGATCGGGTGGAAAGCTGTCTGACAGCAGCGCGAACGGCACCTACAGTGAACTTGAAAAAGCAGCCATTTGTACCGACCGCAGCGAAAAGAGTTATGCACCAGGCGTGAGAAATGGAGTGTCGACCGACGCAGGTGCTTCAGCCTGCAATGACCTCAACGAAGGTCGCGAGTTGTCGAGTTGGTCTTGCCATCCGGTCGCCGAAAAGTCCTTGCAAACACGTACCCTTAGGTCAAGTTGAGTCAACAGCAGCTGTAAACGTCGCGGCCGCATAAGGGACATCATGTATCTGGCATCACTTACGATTAGCAATTTTCGCCGCATAAAATCTGCAACGATAGACTTCGTACCTGGCCTCAACATCATCGTCGGCCCGAACAATATCGGAAAGACGGCCGTCGTTGACGCTTTAAGAGCGCTACTTGCCGGAACAGATGATCCATACCCGCGCTTCAGCATCGACGACGTCCACCTTCCCAATGGAGGTACGGCAACAGGTGATATAATATTCGACTACATCTTCAAGGACCTGTCGCTCGACGATGAAGCCGACTTCCTGCATGGGCTAAGGGCTGATGGCGCGGGAAATGCGGAGGTCCTTCTCAGAGTGACTTATGGCGATGCGGATAAATCCGGGCGGCTGAGGTCGAGAAAAGTCTGTGGAAACCATCACGACATTTCGATGACGTCAACCATGCTGGACAATCTGCGCAGCGTTTATCTGCAGCCACTGCGCGATGCAGAGCTTGGACTTCGCCCGAGCCGTACAAGCCAGTTATCCCGTTTGCTACATCTTCTATCAGATGACGCGGGAAAAGAGGAGATCGCCAAGAAGCTTGCAGATCTCGACAAGGATATTAAGGCGCTCAAAGCGATTATTGAGACGCAAGAAGCCATCACCGGGCGCCACAAGAGCATGCTGGGCGATCAACTGGCTCAGATGCTGGCAGTAGAGCTTAGCGGTTCTGATTTCACGAAGCTCGCTTCGCGCCTATCGCTACTTGTCGACAGCTTCGAGATTGAACGTAACGGCCTTGGCTATAACAACCTGATCTTCATGGCCGTAGTTTTAGGCGAACTCGCGAAGAACGCAGATTCGGCTTATCGCAGCCTGATTGTCGAAGAGCCTGAAGCACATCTGCATCCGCAACTACAGGCCGTGCTTTTGCGCTACCTGTCCGACATCAAAGTTGCGGCGGGCGAACGGCCGGTCCAGGTCTTCGTCACAAGTCACTCGCCGAATTTTGCGAGCATTGCAGATTTGAACGCTGTCGAATGCCTGATTGAGACGGAAACAGGTGTCGAGGTATTCCATCCCAGGTCGGTTAGTTTTGAAAAGGGCAAGAAGGAGAAGTTAAAGCGATACCTTGATGTAACCCGCGCTGAGCTCTTCTTCGCACGCCGCGTCATCTTCGTCGAAGGTGCCGCCGAGCTGATGATGATCGGCTTGCTGGCGAAGAGAATGAGCTATGATCTTCGCGACCACGGTGTCAGCCTGATCAGCGTCGAAGGATTGAACTTCGACTCCTTTATGCCATTGTTCGGGGAAACGGCAATCAAGATACCAGTAGCCGTCATCACGGACGCAGATCCATTTATTGTCGATGCCGAAGGCAGAAGTCAGCCTCACTATCCATCCGCAACCGAAAACATCACGATCTCAAGCAACACGGTGTCTATGAAGAAGCGGGAAGACACATTCGTCAAAGTCTACCACGGCCAAAAGACCTTTGAGTACGACTACGCTTTTCACGAAAACAACAGAATGGCTATGCTGGCAGCTCTCAAGGAGCTACATCCTCAAATCGGCGCCGATCTTGAAACTGAGGTCGCATCAAAGGCGGACGATCAGGAGAAGGCGGAAGCGCTGTTCACGGGTATGTTCGAGCGGCCAAAGGGTAAGACAAATGTTCAAAAGGGCGCATTCGCTCAGGCTCTCGCGGCGCAGATTGAAGATAACAACCTAGAAATTGAAATTCCGAACTACATTAGAGATGCCGTAATGCATGCGTGCAAGGCATGATAGAACTTTCGCCGCAGCAGCGGGAGGTCGTCGAGGCGCCGCTCAAACCCATGGCGGTCAGTGCCTGTGCGGGGAGCGGCAAGACTGCGACGGCGGTTCAGAGGCTCGCTGCGATACGCGAGCGCCTTGACGATAGGCACGGCCACATCGCGCTTTTGTCCTTTTCCAACGTGGCCGTCGATACGTTCAACAGGGACTACAATGCGTTGCTGCAGGCAGAGCCCGGCAGCGGCCGTATAGGTGGCGTCGAGATAGCCACGGTCGACGCATTCATCACCTCAACTATTGTCCGCCCCCACGGTCATCTTGTAATGGGATGCGCCAGGACGCCGTTCCTTGTGCATGGCAGTGAGCCTTTTCTCGCGAACTTCACGGTCTGGGACGGAAATAGGCCGCACCCCACAACTGCGCTTCGACTGGAATTGGTGAAGGGAGTGGGGCTTCAGTTTGAAGTAGGACGGGCGAGGACCGTCATTGACCAAAAGGCAGCCGCCGATGCGATCAGGAAGCTGGCGAAGGTCGGCGCCTACTCGCACGCTCTCGGAAGCTTCTGGGCGCTGAGAGTTCTCAGGACCCAACCGCTAATTCTCCGCGCGCTGGCGCGCCGTTTTCCGCACATTCTTGTCGATGAGGCCCAAGACATCGGCACGTTCCACCAGTTTATCCTTTTGGCTTTGCGGGGCGCCGGTGTGCAGGTCTCGCTTATCGGGGATGTCAACCAAGGCATCTACGAGTTCTCTGGCGCGACTGGGGAGTTTCTTGACCAGTATGCGAAGCGTGATGATGTCGACGGTCGGATGCTCTCGACCAACTATCGATCAGTCCCAAGCATCGTCACGATCGCAAACCAACTATCAGGGCGCAACGATATGGCTGCGCGCACTGCGCCCGCCACGTTGTCGGGCGCGTATTATTTCGCTTACAAGAAAGACGAAAAAGACAATGCTCTTAACTCATTCGCCGCGCTGCTAGGTCAGGCGCGCATAGCGGTCAACGATGCGGTCGTGCTCTGCCGGTCAGCGGAATGGGCTGACGATTGGGCAGGCGGCGAAGAAGAACAAGGACGGGGCGTCTTGCGACATTTCGTGGACGCTGCGATCCAGCGAGACAAGTTCGGGCGTTTCGATGAGGCATTCAAGCATTGCTGCGCTGGCGTCGTCGGCTTGCTGGATGACGGTCATGGGGCTTTGCTCTCTGAAGTTGCACGCCACGGCACAGATGAGCGAAGTTCTCAGGCGCTGCGGAGGGTGTTGTGGACGTTCGTAAAGGACCCGGCCAACGGGTTGCCTTCTGCGTCTCTTGTGGCGGACACTGCTTGGCAGCCCGCACTTCTGGCGCGGGCTGAAATCTTGCTTGCCGCGCTTTCGGCGGAGCATGGTTTGAAGGCTGGCGACACCTGGAAAGCAAAGCTGGCGAAGCGGAATATCCTCAACCAGCCGCTTATGCGACCCGCAGATTTGGGGATCGAGAATGTGCCAAGGTTCCGCGTCTCCACCGTTCACAAGGTGAAAGGGGAGAGCATCAGGGGCGTTCTGTATATCTGCAACCGTTCGCATCTCGATGAACTGCTGGGAGGCACAGCGACAGAGGTCGGCAAGATCGGCTATGTCGCGCTCACCAGAGCGCGCGATCTGTTTGTCTTGGGTGTCCCTGCCAACTACCTAAAAGAGTTCGCGCCCAAGCTTGATGCACTCGGTTTTGCGAAGGCTGGTGGGACGTAGCCTTGGGGTGGAAAATCAGCCCGGAGGAGTTGCGGACCATACGTCTGCTGACGGACAAACTTCATTGATACTACGGAGAGACGGTTGATGGACTGCCCCACTTTCTACCGCAAAGAGTGCCTCCGGCGTCGCGCAGTAGCGAGCGAGTTCGCCAAGGCACTTGATGCCTACCTGTTGGCATTGGCGCCGTCCTGATGAGCATCAGGCCAAGGACGCACCTGCTTCGCCTTCCCTACACGAATGAGGCGTTCCCGCCGGGTGTACTCGCGAACGGCAGCAGTGAGCTGACCGTGACATGGGACGAAATCCTCTGGGCCGCGCTGACTATCGGTCGCCCGTCGGTGCACCATGTTTTCGCCCATGGAGCCGCTTCCTTCCACGAGGCGATGTTCCGCCTATCCGTTGTCCGAATGGCTCTTGAGCAATACGGTCCCACCGCGACGCGACTGCGAAGAACGAGTGCCTACAAATCCCTCGATCCGACCGAGAAAGGAGCGATCAGCTATTTTCTCGGGATGACGTTCTGCAAGGTATTCTCCAGCCGCTTGCTTTCGACACCTTGGCTCCTGCATTTGGACATCTTCAAATCGACGATACCCACCTCAGTTCTCGGCCAATCGCGCCCCGATCTCCTTGGCCAGCAAATCGGCTCCGGCGACTGGCTTTCTTTTGAGACGAAGGGACGTGCAAGCAAACCGTCCTCCGCGGATCGTGCTAAAGCCAAGGCACAGGCTATGCGCCTGATATCCGTTAACGGCAAGCGATGTACATTGCATGTGGGTTCATTTGCGTTCTTCGCCAACGATGCGCTTCATTTCCACTGGATTGATCCGCCGTCCGACCCGAAGAGGCCGATCGAGATCCCTGAGATCGGCGATGCATGGCGCTTTTACTATGGTCCCTCTAGATCGCTCTGGGATAACTTTGGGCGCGAGGCTGGGGTACAAGATCAAGCTGGCCTTAAGTTCGAAGTCCCGTTCTTCGATATCACCATCAGGGTCCACCCGTTGTTGGCGCCATTCTTTGTCGATGCGAACTGGGCAGGTGCGCAGAGAACTATGCTCGAGTTCGCGGAACAGCTGAAGACCGAAGGATTCCAGCAAGACGGGCTCAAGATCGCTAGCGGCCCCAGCTGGCGCGTTCGCGCGGATCGCCTGCCTGTCGGGTAGAATCGTTTCGAGTGCTTCGTCGCACCTGATTCACGGACTGCGGCTTCTCACCCATGCCACTGATGTCCTAGTCTCCCAAATTTCGCTGCGACGCCAGTCGAACGGCTGCTTCGGGGAATGCGGTCCTGCAGCATGAGGGTATCATGCTCTAGAGATCAGCCAGGGTGGGAATCCCGAATGTCCACGGACCCTAGTTCAGTGGCCTGCTACTGCGTGTCCAAAGAAGCGGGGTAAGTCCAGTGGCGTCTTGAACGGTTCAAATCTGGTTGAGGGTTTCTCTGTCGAAGCGGGTCTCCAGCCATTTGTATTGTTCCGCGAGCACGATTCTCACGGCCTCATGCAGGCCCTCGGGGATCGCCACCAAGGATGAAGCGTGCTTTGGCCGTTCCGGTTCTTTGTATTGCCCTTCTGGCAGACCGCAATGGTTTTCAACCCGGCGTAGCAGCGTAACCGGATCACGCTTGAGCAGACCGAATGGCAGATAGAGAACCCGGTCAGCCAAAATGTCATCGAGACGATTGACCGTCGAACGGTAGTCGCTTCGGAGCCGCGTGCCGCGCGCGCAGATCATTTCCAGCCATTCGTCGATCTTGCCGGTGGTGATGGCACCCTTCACAGAGGAGATCGCGCGCGCCGCGGGATCCCGGATCAGATAGATGGCTTTGAACTCGCTTCCCAAGAGCGAAACCATATAGCGCATCGTGGCATCATCCAGCGTCGCATAGGCGGGCGTGATGTCCATGGACTGCTTGTCCGGAGGGCAAGGACGGTACGCTTCTCGATACCATTTCTCGGACAGCATTGGGAGTTGTGTGAGCCGATCGATATGGGAAACCCGGTGGTTGAAACCCTTCGCTATGGCGTGTTCTCGCGCCGCTTTCAGCTTCAGCCTATGCCCTTTGAACATCCAGGATGAGCCGGACTGGACATGGTTGAAGTAATGCATTTCCTTAAGGGGCGGTCGCCAGATTCCGGCATTGTTGGCTAAATTGGAAAAGAGCCATGTTGTCCCCGCCTTCTGCGCTCCGAATCCAACAATCTGTGGTTGCATTTAACTACGCCTATAATCCTATGCGAGCAGAATTTCACTTCTTCGCTCGGAACGCAACGAAGACTCGATTGCAGCAGAAGTTTTCCTGAGCGTGTTTTCTCGACGCGTCTCCGGCCCGTCGAGACTGCAGCGAGCCTAAAAATCCACATGAATCAATTGCCTGAAAAGACAGCTTGCTCCCTAGGTGCAATGGGCCCTAATCCGAAATGAAAGGTTTTCTGATTTGTGCAGTATAAATTAACCATTTATCCGGACTTTCCATGCCCGATACCGGCCCTTCCCGACTGCTGGCACTTGATACTCCTGCAGTGCTTGATCTCCGTGCGGGCCAGGTTCAGGCCATCTTTTCTGCCAGCGTCAGTGACCCCGATAGCATTCGTCAGGTGACCGTCTACTACGATCGCCCGCTGGCCACCCAGTCGGGAGCTTATGCATTCCAAATTATTCATGGCTATGGCGATAGTTGGACGGATGGCAGCCATAGCTATACAACCCAAATTCTGCCGCACAACATCGGCGGTACGCTGAACATCACCCGCGTCGAGATCATCGATGACCTGGGCAATCGCACTGCGATTTCTGGCGAGATGTTGCAGGGGCTGGGGGTCGACACCTCGATCACTATCCATAGCACTGATCCCGATACCTTCGCGCCGCAACTGACCTCACTTGATCTGCCCGACCGCGTTGATCTGACGGACGGGAACGTCATGGCTGCATTCTCGGCGTCGGGAACGGATAAGAACGGTCTGGCCAGTTTGGCCATATTTTTCGACCGAGATCTGGCATGGCGGTTCGGCAGCGCAGGTATCCATGAGTTTTCCAATGTTTCCATGAGCGCAGATGATTGGGTCGAGGGTGCTGGCAGCGAGATACGCGAACTGATCCAAGCCAATTCTTCCGGTACGGTCGATGTCGAGAAGGTCTGGATCACCGACGAATATGGCAACCGACGGGTCTACACCAATGATCAATTGCGGGAGTTGGGGTTCGACACATCGTTCCAGCTGGTAGGGACGTCGGCCTCGACACCAGTGACTTATGTCGCAGCCATGCCAGAGACTATCACCCTGCGTGAAGGGCAGTCGGCCAATCTGTCGCTAAATTTTGTCGGAATGACCAACCATTGGGTCAGCTACAGCTATTACACCACGACCGCAGGCGGAACTGCCCATGCGGCAGATATCGGCGCGATTTCAAGTAGCGGATACCTGAGCGTGGCATCGACCGCCCCGACCACTCGCCAGCAGCATTTCACCATCTCGGCTTCGCGCGACGGCGTGCAGGAAGCGACAGAAACTGCCTATCTGGTCGTCGAACTTAACGGCAATATGTCTTTTCCCGATGGCGGCCGTATGCAGGTCGTTGAGATTCGAATTGCGGATGACAATCGCGTCTCCGGAGGCGCGGGTCCTGATGTGCTCTACGGCACAAGCGGGGCCGACAGCATGTCGGGCGGCGCTGGCAATGACACCTATGTCGTCGACAATGCCGGCGACCGCGTCTTCGAGGCCAGCAATGCTGGGACCGACACGGTGAAGTCCTCGGTCTCCTTCGCTTTGGGCAGCAATTTCGAGAAGCTGGCGCTGACCGGCACCGGCCATGTCAACGGCAGCGGCAACAGTCTGGCCAATGCGATCAGCGGCAATGCCGGTAACAACGTCCTGAACGGGGGCGCGGGGGCCGACAGCATGTCGGGCGGCGCCGGCAATGACTCCTATATCGTCGACAATGCCGGCGACCGCGTCTTCGAGGCCAGCAATTCGGGGACCGACACGGTGAAGTCCTCGATCTCCTTCGCTTTGGGCAGCAATCTCGAGAAGCTGGCGCTGACCGGCACTGACCATGTCAACGGCAGCGGAAATAGTCTAGCCAATGCGATCAGCGGCAATGCCGGCAACAACGTCCTGAACGGGGGGAGCGGAAATGATGTGCTCGTCGGCGGCAGCGGCAATGACCGGATCATCGGGGGCGCGGGCGCTGACCGTCTGATGGGCGATGTCGGCGCGGACAGCTTTGTCTTCGTTGCGCTCTCGGAATCGACGGTCACAAGCGCCGGGCGGGACACCATCACCGATTTCAGTACTTCCCAGAACGATCTGATCGACCTGCGCAGCATCGATGCGCGCACCACCCTCGCTGGCAATCAAGCGTTTAGCTATATCGGCAGTGCGGCATTTACCGGCCATGCCGGCGAGCTCTCGGCCCGAAGTGGCTCATACGGCACCTTGATCTCCGGTGACGTCAACGGTGATCGGGTCGCGGATTTCGCAGTCCTGCTCGATGATCGGATAGCGCTCCAGGTCGATAGCTTCCTGCTCTGATCCCGAGAGTTAATTTCTAGCCAAGACCGACGCGGAAAACAGACATGCTAATAGCTTGGAGCATCTAGAGGCCTCCCGCGCCTCGACTGACCTGCCCCCTCGGCCCCTCAGGCATGACTTGCGTCTGCAATAACGTCAGAGAACGAAGCAGTCAGAGCCCATTTCAAGCTTATCATCTAGGAAGATGCCGAAGTCGGATAACCCATCCCCATTGATATCGCCAGAAATCAATGTGCCGTTGGTGATGATCCGCGCCGACAGTTCACCAGAATTGCCTGAGAATAAAGCTTCACCGATATACTTGAATCTTTGGTTCCCGGTAAGATTCACATTAGCGTCGATGGCGCTTAGGTCTAATAGATCATGTTGAGCCAAACTGAAATCACTGATTGAGTCTCGTCCGGCGACCTTGGCGGTCGAATCTGAAGACGCGGAAAAAATGAAGTGGTCAGCACCTTCCCCGCCCGTCATCCAGTCGGCATCCGTGCTGCCCGCCATGCGGTCGTTGCCCGCACCACCGCTGATCGTGTCATTGCCTGCGCCGCCATTGAGGGCATTGTTGCCCGCATTGCCCAGGAGCATGTTGGCGAGGGTGTTCCCGCTCCCGCTCAGGGCGGAGGTGCCGAGCAGGGTCAGGTTTTCCACGTTCGAGGCGAGGGTGTAGCTGACCGTGCTCTCGACCCGGTCGGTACCTTGGCTCGCCGCCTCGAGGATCACGTCCCCTGTCGTGTCGACGCGATAGAGATCGTCGCCCGTGCTGCCCGCCATGCGGTCGTTACCCGCACCACCGCTGATCGTGTCATTGCCTGCGCCGCCATTGAGTGTATCCCGGCCCCCGTTACCGAGCAGGAGATCATTGCCCCCATGGCCCTCGAGAAAATCGGCAATGTTCCCACCCGACAAAGTATCTGCAGCTCGGAGCGCGTAACGAATGAGTTCATCATCATCGTCGCTACTCCACGTATCCGCAGCTTCCAGAATGCGTACTACCGGAATGCTTAGGCCGGAAAGCTTGGCGAGCTGATCACCATGGTAGATCATCGCATATTCGTTCATGACCCCGCCGTAGGGTATTCCCGCAGAGGTGTAGCGAATTCCCGACCCGGTGAAAATATCCTGAACTCCGTTTCCATAGGTAACGGCAAACTTCGGAGAAGTTCTCGAATAACTTGTTCCGTAAAATAGCTCAGAGAAATCGAGTTCACGAAAATCAACCCCGTAGGACGGGTGACTGGTAAGTCTCACCATCATTAACCCTCATCACGAGAAAATATTCTCTTTAACAGAGAAATAGTTCAATGGTAAGCGCGACCTCGTTACCCTACGCTGCGAGGCTTGACGGCTGATTGAAACGCCAAGGCATGAGGTCCTCGATCCGGGACTTTGGATGGCCGTCGAGGATAGAGCGAAGCGTGTTGGCGATATAGTCGACCGGGTTCACGCCGGACATCTTGCAGGTGGCGATCAGCGAGGCCAGCATCGCCCAGTTTTCGGCGCCGATCTCATTGCCGGCAAAAAGTGCGTTCTTTCTGGTAAGGGCCATCACCCGTTCATTCTGCCCATGTCGGGCAATTTGTTGAGGTGCATTACCGCTGGCACGCGCTTTTCGGCCGACAGTTTCGGGTCGAGCGTGTCGACCGACGTGCGTCCGGCCAGTT